>NZ_JACOPC010000001.1:0-1300509 GCF_014288035.1 Hungatella sp. L36
TTGAGGAAGAAATGCGGTAATCCTCCCTCGGTATCAGCCGCCCGTTTTCATCAAGGGTGGGCTTCATGGTAAACTCGTCATGCTCAAATGTGAGATAGGCTTCCGCTGCGCCATAGTCGGCATTTTTAGAGCTGATATGTTTGAATGTTGCCAACAGCGTCACCCACTTTCTGCAAGACTTCAAACTTTAGGGCAGCAAGGTCGGAAACCGCTGCCCGTACCTCCCCGACAAGCTGCGGGTAGGGGCTGTGCCACTCGTTCAGCGTTCGGGCTATCTGGTTTAAGTTGCCGCCGATCCTGCCGTATTCGGCGGTCAGCTTCCCGACAGCGGCAAGCAGCTCGTCGTTGACGGGGGAAACGGTTATGATGGGGCGTATGGCTGCCCCGGTTATGGCTTGCCGAATAAACTCGGCTTGGCTCATGTTGTAAGCAGAAAGCCTTTCCGCAAACTCGGCGTATTCTTCCTCGGTCATGCGTGTCTTGACTACCCGGCTGCGGTGCGGTGTGTTGTATCGTTTCATGGTCGGCAGACCTCCTTTCTGTGTATGGTGTCCTCTCACTAATAGGAGAAAAACAGGGTGTGAAGCGGAACTGTTTTTGAAAAAATCCCCTCATAAGTCAGTACAAAAATCAGCAAAAAGTTGCCGTTGCTTTATGCTGTTTTTTTGTTTCCCCGCAGGGGATAGCAGGGTTTGGGGAAGGCACTCCCCAACAAGATTCCCGCAGGGGCAAAATGAGTGAAAAGCGAATTTTGGCACCTCGGTAGAATCTTGCTCTAAAAAACTGCCGCTTTCCTCGGCGGCTCTGGTTTGCGGATATACTGGCTTGCTCCACCAATATAGCGATTGCGGCGGCGTGTTCTGCCCGCTGTTCACCACTACAACGGTGAAAAAGGTGCGTTTTGGCAAATGCAGCGGAAATTTTTTTGATTTCCCCGTCCTGCTCCCTACAACAATCCGGCGGTGTGGTTTGCCAAAGATTTTTGAAAATAGGCGCAAAAAAAGCAGCAAACCTTTTTCAAGATTTACTGCTTATATGCCGCTGTGATGGGCGGCGGTATTAAATTGTCAGCCGTTTTTCAAATGGAATTTATCTGCAATCGCTTTCTTTTCGCTTTCCAATCCCTTTTCTGTAATCTTCCATAATCCTAACGCAATGATCTGCTATCTTTTGCATTCCGAGTTCTTCAAAAAAAGCAATTTGTATTTTCATCAGTTCTTCGCAAACAGCCAACTTCTGCTCATCCATATTGCTAATAGCAAGCCATGGGAACGCTTTATATTTCTTAGTGTCACCAATGAGAAAATTGTACCCTATCAACTCATTTTCACGGAAAACGAAATAGAATTGTGGACCTGAACCCGGAACTGACTTTTCCATAATTTGTTGCATGGTTTTCACACCGCCGTATGCAGGAAAAAAACCTATTCGCTCAAGAGCATTTAATATGTCAAGCCTTTTATCTGTGGGTATGTCTCTATAATTGATAATCTGTTCCATTTGCTCCACCCCCATTAAAGTTTAATTTGTCAGGCTCTAATTATACAACTTTTCTGCTTAGCGGTCAAAGCGGAACTTCAACAGGCTTTCTATCAGCCGCCCGACGATATGTTCCTGCATATCTGTGTTGATCTGTCCGTCCATTTTCGCACAAGAGCGGATATATCCGGCATAATGGGATAGGACGGCGGCAACAGCTTCCGGGTCGCCCTCGCTTGCCTTAACGATTGTTTCATAGGGAAGTAGCTGGTTCATAGGACAAGCCCTCCAACTCTGCCCGTAGCCGCCGTAAAATCATCTGAATACGCCGCCCGGTTGTGTTGCCAGCCCGTCCATATCTCCGTCCAATCTCCCTATGCGTCAATCGTTGGAAGTAGTACAAGAAAATGATTTCCTGTTCCATCTGTGATAGTGCGGACAGGGCTGCGGCAAGCTCTGGACTTTCCAAAAGCACCATCTGACCACAGACGAAAAGCGGATAGCTGGTCATGCCGGATTGCTCCGCAAAGTATTTATCTGTGGTACTGAATGGATAGTGTTTTTCTTCTATCAGATATTCAAGCGAGATTTCCCGCTTGCGGCGGCTCCGTATGCTCCGGGCTGCGTCTATGGCAGCGTGGCGAATAACAGTCTTGCAAAAGGCATCGTGTGTATGCCGGATATGTTCTTGATACTTTTCGTGTTCGGTCATGGAAAATCCCCCTTTCTGAATAATGGCAGAGGGCGGCAGCATCTTGTGCTGTCGCCCTCTTGATTACCGAACAGCAAAGACGGGCGGGGCTGTCAACGGCGGCGCATTTGCGCCGTTCATCTTGACCGTTGACAGGCTCGGCTGGGTTTGCTATCTGCTCACGGCAATTCACTCTCATTGATAGGAATTGCTTCAAGGTCCGTATTCAAATTGTTCCAATAAGAGCCAATATCCGCACTTGTGAAATACTTAAAACCGCCTGCTTCTGACTTCAATTCGCCGTTTTTAACTCCATAGCAGGCGTAAATCAAATCGTAGCTTGTTCCATCTGAGAGGTTAAATCTAAAGCTGGTCACATCTGCTCCGGCAGTTTCCTCAGTTGTTTTGTCTTTTAAGGATAAGTCCTTGAACTTATCATACAGGGTCTTTATATCATTTTCAGCAACAACTACTTTCTTTTCTGCTGATGCAGGCACTCCGTCATAGTGGTACATTTCAACGCTTTCGACATCTTCAACCTCAAATGGGAAGTCGATTTTGACAGGCTCATAAGCAATGTTTATAGGTAACAGAAAGAGAGCTGTAAAAATTGCAATGGTACAAAGAGCGATGGAAACGAGAACAGCAATCGTTATCTTTTTCCTGCCCCTCTGCTTTTCTTTTGCCTCATGGCGCATAATAACGCTTTCGCTTTCTTCGTGAAGAACATCTTCGCTCGTGTGAGAAAGCAATTTCTGATAAATTGCGTTACAATCAGCACAGGCGTTCAAATGCTCTTTTACCATCTCTGCGCTTGCTTCGCTGCAAGCACCGTCAACATACAGCGGAAGAATATCTCGAACAATATCGCATTGTTTACTCATGCTTTTCATCCATCCTTTCTTGAATTTTTAGCTTTGCACGATGATAAGTAACTCTCGCCCATGATTCTGTTTTTCCAAAAATTGCAGCGATTTGTGAAAAAGATAGTTCCCCGAATACGCGAAGCTGAAAGACTTCTTTGTATGGTTCTTCCAAACGGTGAAGAACGAGGTGTATGCGGAACGCCATGTCAGAATCTGCAACTGAGTTCTCAACATTTTCATTTGATGGCAAGTCATTGATTTCACTCACATCAGCTACTCGCTGACGGCTTCGCATTTCATCATGGTAAAGATTTTTTGCTATGGAGCAGAGCCATGTCAATTCATCTGACTTACCTTTGAATTGTGATGTTGTAGAAACAGCCTTATAGAATGTGTTCTGCGTGATTTCCTCTGCTATCTCACGATTTTTGGCAAGAGAAATAGTATACGAGTATACCTGTAAATAGTAGGCTTTATAGAGCTTTTCATAGTCCATACTTGTCATCACCTCCTTCAGCTTCATAGGTTAGACGGAGAAATCGGAATTTCGTTACAAAGAAGTTTGAAATTTTTATACCTTTACGCTACTCTTGCTTTCTGCGGACTGTTGGTAGACGCACATTAACGGCAAGCAAAGAGATTGCTGTGTCAGCTTGATATGTTCAAATGCTAATTAAGTATAGCATACAGCTATGAATTTTTCTATTGCGTTCCCCTGACTTCGGAATAGTGGCAGGGCTGGCTATCCATGTCTTGTGCTTCTCTACCGTACATGAGCATTGGCTCCGGGATTGTCGTTGCCGTAACCCTCCATTAAGTTAATGGCACCCCAAATGCCAAGACCTGCGCCAAGCGCGATAACCAAAGTCTGCAATACACCAACTGCGCTGTTAAAGAAATCCATATAAACCTCGCTTTCTGCCGTTGTGCGGCTCAAAAAATGTTGTTGAAAATGAAAATGCCGCCGTTATTCCTCGGCGGCTGCGTCCTCGTCGGACAAATCTATTTCGTATATGTCAAAGGCTTCATCGGGCTTTACGATTGCCGGACGGGTAGACATATACCGTTCAACGTCAAAAGCGTTTTTCTTGTCGAAGTCGGAAAGGTATTTGTAGTTCGGGTGTTTCGTTATATCGTATTTGTCGCTTAAAAAGGGACGTACACCGCGTAGCTGCAAAATACATTTCCCACCGTCCATAACTGCTATTTCGTCCTGTGTCATCAACTCCTTTCCTAATTTTTGATAAGTAAGTCCATGAGAAACCTGCGTGCCGCGATTTTCGGAAGTGTTGAAACTGTCGATTGTTTCCCGTCCCAAGTTATCCGAAATATCCTTTGCATTTTTCCCACGTCCTCCCAAAAACAAGGTGCTGTCGGCATTATCAAGTATGATTTCTGCCGCGTCCTTGTAAATGGCTTTTAGCTGGCTCTGCGATTGCAGAATGATAGAAGCGGACATTTCCCGGCTGCGAATGGTCGCAATTAGTTTATCAAAGCGGGGTATCTGCCCGATGTTGGCAAACTCGTCAAGCAAAAAGCGGACGTGAACAGGCAATTTGCCGTTATATTCGTCGTCCGCTTTATCACAAAGTAAATTGAAAAGTTGCGATTGCAAAATAGCGATAACAAAATTAAAGGTGTCGTCGGTATCGCTCATTATGAGGAAAAGCGCGGTTTTCCTGTCGCCCAATGTATCAAGTTCCAATTCATCATAGGACATGAGTTCCCGGAGTTCCTCTATATCAAAAGGGGCAAGACGCGCACCGCAAGAAATAAGGATTGACTTTGCCGTTTTGCCCGCCGCCAATTTGTATTTTTTATATTGCTTCACCGCGAAATGGTCGGGGCTGCGTTCTTCCAAATCGGCAAAGAGCAGATCAACGGGGCTTTGGTATTCCTCGTCGTCCTCGCGTGCTTCGCTTGCGTTGATAAGTTCCAACAGGGTAATAAAGTTCATTTCCTCGGCGGGGGCTTCATACCAAATGTAGCCGATCAACGCGCAATATAGTAACCTCTCGGCTTTCACCCAAAAATCTTCCGCGCTCTTTTCTCCCTCGCCTTTGGTATTCACGATAAGGGTATTGACAACCTTTAACACGTCCTTTTCGCTGCGGATATAGACAAAGGGGTTATAGTGCATACTTTTCCGAAAGTTTATCGTGTTCAGTACCTTAATGCGGTAGCCTGCCCGTTGCAGCAGCTTTCCGCACTCGATTAGGACGGTGCCTTTCGGGTCGGTCAAGACGTAGGAAGAATGAAGCTGCATTAAATTAGGCTTTACAAAAAACCTTGTTTTTCCGCTGCCGCTGCCGCCGATCACCACGACGTTTTTATTTCTCGCGTATTTCGGTGATTTAGGGCGGCTGTTCATGGTAAGCCGTTCGGTCTGCGTCAAAATGATGTTGTTCTGAAAATCTGGGTCGATGTAGGGCTTTATATCTTCGGCGTTGCCCCAACGTGCGCTGCCGTATTCTGCGCCCTTGCGGTATTTCTTCGCGTTTTTCCCTTTGACATAGACAATCAGACGGATAACCACCGCGCCGACAATGCCAATAAGCAAATCCAACGGGTGAACGCTCGGCAAGGCATTTGAAAACGCTTCGGAAAATCCCTGTGTGATATTGAGTATCTTTTCGGAAATATCCGCGCCGGGGGCAAGCCGCACCGCCTGTCCCACCTTATCAAAGAGATAGACAAAGAACACATACGGGATATTCGGGATTATCAGCTTTTTGTAGTTTATCTGCTTCATATCTCGCGCCCCCTGTCTATTTTCTTTACCTTGTCGCGGGCGGCGTTAAGCTGCTTCGCCTTGTCCTTTGCTGCGGCAAGGGCTTTGCGGATAGAGGGCTTTTTATCCCTGTTCAGCTTCTTTGCGGAAAACTCTTGAAACGCTGCGGTCATAACGTCCGCGTCCCTGCCTTTGAAAAACACAAGGTAACGGGTCTGTTCGCCCTTAACCTTTTTCAGCGAAAAATCTATGTTGTATTTCTTCGCGGTACTCTCAAAGGCTTTGATATTGCTGTCGGTGATCTCGATGTTGGAAACCCCCGCATTTTGCTTCATAAGCTGCCGCATGGTCTGTTTCCCATGCGGTGCTTTGCTTTTCTGCTCCAAAAACTTCTTGATTGCTTTCTGTAACGCCTGTTCGGTAAGCCTTGCCGCGCCTTTTCCCACGTTGACGGATAGGGCAATCGTTTTTTGGGTTACTTCCTCCTGCAAGGTATCAACTCCTTTCCCGGTAAACTGCGGCTATGCTCATTTGCTGCCGTAAAAGTCGTGATTGACAAGGGCGGTATAGTAGCTGTCAATGGTACTCGGCGCGTTGAACAGCACCGCTTTTAGATACTGCTTGATGTTGCGCACTTTGGTTGTGTTCTCCCTCATGCAATCCAAAACAAACTCAATATGGCTGCTGTTCAGCTTCATAAACTTTGATTTCACCAGTTCGGCGGGGTAGTCGTCCCCGGCAATACGGATTGTCTTTCGCGCTGTGCAGACGGTTTCCAGCATGATTTCTACAATCTCGTCCAAACGGTCTTTATCCATTTTGGGGTCTTGAATGAGAATGTCATAGTCGATGTTTTCTTTGATGATTTCCCGATAAATCTCTATTGCACTGTTTGTTTTCGCTTCCGTTCTTTTCCTTTCCGGCGGCGTAGCCGCTTCGTCCTGCTCATAAGGCAAGGGATTTAGGGAATGGAAAGGAATGGAATGGGTACTTGATAGATCAGTAATTGATTGTTCTTTACTTGATATATCTTTATTTAATTGCGTTGGATTTTCCAACGTAGGTTTTTCCTGCGTAGGTTTTTCCAACGTTGGATTATCCAATGTTGGATTTTCCAATGTAGGTAAATCCAATATAGGCGGCTGTCCGCCGCTGGTAGCTGCTTCCGGCTCTCGCGGCTGCGGCTGCTCGTATATGACGTAATCTGCGCCCCGCAAGCGTCCCTTTTCGTCGCGCTCCCGGCTGCGCACGATATATCCGGCTTTTTCGAGTTCCTTTACCGCTTCGCGGATTGCGTCGATCTTCTCCCGGTTGATATGGGATAAGCCCGCAAGGGTATAATCCCAATCTTCGGGCAAAGACAGCATTTGCGAAAGCAAGCCTTTTGCCTTTAAGGTGAGTTCCTTATTGCGCAAGTGGTGGTTGCTCATAACGGTATAGCCCGTATTTCTCTCAACTCGGAAAACTGCCATTTTTTATCACTTCCTTTCTCGGTCTGCGTGGAATAATAGAAAGCCGTTTTCGGCGGTTTTGGTATTGCAGTATGCCTTTGCCGTTTTTGCGTCTGAAAAGCCTTGTATTATAAGGGCTTTTTCGCGCCTAACGTTCCACGTTACCGCCTGTTTTCGGGCATAAAAAAACCGCAACTCTTTTCAAGCTGCGGCGACATATCCTACTCACTTAAAAACGCCATATCAAGGCTTGTCCAACCTTGCTACGGCGTTTTAGGTGTAATTATAGGGGTTGTTTAATTGTCTGTAATGTGCTGAAAGCCGCATGGTTACGGCATTTTCCTTGTTGTGCATATATTGACGGGGCAGTAGCGCCAGTAGGGCCAATAAGGCCAGTAGCGCCAGTAGCACCAGTGGGTCCGGTAGGGCCAATAAGGCCAGTAGCGCCAGTGGATCCGGTAGCACCAATAGGACCGGTAAGACCGGTAGCTCCAGTAGGTCCGGTAGCACCAGTAGGACCGGTAAGACCGGTAGGCCCAGTAACTCCAGTCGGTCCAGGATCCCCGGTAAGTCCAGTTGGGCCAGTAGATCCAGTAGACCCAGTAGGACCAGTAGCTCCAGTAGGACCAACAAGGCCGGTAGCGCCGGTAGGTCCTGTAGGTCCTGTAGATCCGGGATCACCAGTAAGTCCTGTTGGGCCAGTAGGACCAGTAGCGCCAGCGGGCCCAGTAGGCCCAGGATCACCAGTAAGTCCTGTAGGTCCAGTGGGTCCTAAAGCGCCAGTGGCCCCAGTGGCGCCAGTAGGACCGGGATTACCGGTAAGCCCTGTTGGGCCAGTAGCCCCAGTAGGCCCAGTAGGCCCAGTAGGCCCAGTAGCCCCGGCAAGTCCTGTAGGTCCAGTGGGTCCCGCAGCCCCGGTCGCCCCAGTAACTCCAGTAGCCCCAGGATCACCAGTAAGTCCGGTAGGGCCAGTCGCTCCAGTAGGGCCAGTCGCTCCAGTAGGGCCAGTCGCTCCAGTAGCACCAGTCGCTCCAGTAGCACCAGTGACCCCAGTAGGCCCAGTAGCTCCAGTAAGTCCAGTAATTCCAGTGGAACCGGTAGGCCCCGTAGCTCCTGTCAGCCCCGTGGCTCCGGTCGCCCCAGTAACTCCGGTAGGCCCGGTCGCCCCAGTAACTCCCTGAGGGCCTGTCACCCCAGTGGGCCCAATTGGTCCAGCAGGTCCAGTATCCCCCATACCCCCCGTAGGCCCTGTCGGACCAGCAGCCCCGGTAGCTCCGGTCGGTCCAGTAGCCCCAGTCGGTCCGACCCGGCAAGGGCATGGCTCCGGAGCGGGGCCGTGGCAGCAGCCGGGACAGCGGCATTGACATTGTTTATTATATGAATTCATGATCATTATCCTTTCAAATAAAATACAGTTACACTATCATTATATACACAGGAGGGGATTGTTGTTTTTATATGTTACAAAACAATAAGAATATCCGGTGAAATTTGTAATAAAAGCTTAATAGTATGAATGTTGACATTTCAGGCCTTCACGACTTACACTTATGTAAGAGAAAATGGGGGGCGAGGTGAGCCGGTACAAATGAATCGGGATAATGAAAGATACGAAGATCTTGAGATGCGGAGACGTTCCAGGATAAGAAGACAAAAAAGAATGAAACGGCAGCGCCGGAGAGCGAGGATTTTATTTGGCCTCTTTTCCGCATTTTTGGCTCTTTTGACCGGAGCCGTTCTGGGAGCGCTGAGTCTGTATATGGAAGGCCGGATAGAACGCAGAGCTATCGATTTGAGCGCCCTTGTCGCTCCTGACTGGATTACGCAGGATTTCTTCGAAGTGAATCCGTATTCCAGGCCGGGAACAAAGATGAACCGGGTTAATGAGATCATCATTCATTACGTGGCGAATCCGGGAACGACTGCAAAGCAGAACTGGAATTATTTCAATAATTTAAAAGATCAGAAGGGAGATAAGGCGACCTCGGCCAGCAGCCATTTTATCATAGGGCTTGACGGGGAGATTCTTCAGGGAATTCCACTGGATGAAATCGCCTATTCCACATCGAAGGAAAAGAATCTGGACTCGGTTTCGATTGAGAACTGCCATCCCGGCGAGGATGGAAAGTTTACCGATGATACATATGCTTCCCTGGTGAAGCTGACTTCCTGGCTTTGCTGGGAACTGGATCTGACAGAAAAAGATGTGATCCGCCATTACGATGCCACCGGAAAAGACTGCCCGCGTTATTATGTGGCCCACGAAGACGAGTGGAACGCATTTTTAAAAGATGTAAAGGCGGCGTTAAAGGAACTGAATAAGAATGGCAGGCCCGACAGCCAAAAGACCGGAACTGATAATTCCGAAAGTGAAAATTTAAAAAGTGATAATTCGGATAACAGCAAGAAAAGTACCGGCCAGAATGAAAACGCCGGTAATCTGGAAACAATGAAAGCGGAGTAAGGGAGATGCAGTTTAAGCAAATCACAGTGCTTTCGGCAGCAGAAGATTTTAGATAACAAATCATTATAAAAGGAGTGGACCCATTTTTATGCGTTCCACTCCTTTTTCCTGCTTAAAAATAACGGTGTCTCTCATTTACAGCAGCGCCGGAAATGTAATAAATACCGTTGTGCCGATATACGGCCGGCTCGTGTAGCGAAGGCCGTACTGCGTTCCGTAAGAAAGCTGGATTCTTTCATGAATATTCCATACACCATAGCCGGAATTCTTTTCCCCGCGGGTAAGGAGTGTCCCCAGCTTCTCCTCTGGAATTCCGATCCCGTCGTCTTCAATAGAAATGGTAATCACGCCGTCTTCCAGCCCAGCCCTGATGGTAATTTCTCCAGATTCCGAACTTTTTTCGCGGATTCCATGAAGGATTGCATTTTCAACCAGCGGCTGGAGAATAATTTTGATAATCTTATAGTCGTATAGCTCTTCCGGCACATCGATGGTCAGCTTAAAATGATCTTCAAACCGCATATTCTGAACGTTGACGTAGGCCGCCACGTGGTCCAGCTCATTTTTCAGGGAGACGATGGTCTCCCCATGTCCAAGGCTCAGCATGTAGAAACGTCCCAGTTCTTTTGCTGCCTCCGCCACATCGGGCGCCTCATTATCGATTCCCAGCCAGTAGATCATGTCCAGCGTGTTGTAGAGAAAATGGGGATTAATCTGTGACTGGAGAACCTGAAATTCCAGATCCTTGATTTCATAACCCAGCTTATACTGTTCCTTCAGGAGACCGGAGATCTGCCGGACCATGTCATTGAAGCTGTCGGTCAGAACACCGATTTCATCCGTACCGTTGCAGAGCGGTTCGATCTCAAAGTTAGAGCTGACGGCCCTGGAGATGTACTCCTTCAACACGTAGATGCGGGAACTTAACTGCTTCGAGGTCCGGTACAGGACCGGAATCAGGAGAACGATCAACAGGATGACCAGGATGATGGTCTGCTGCTGATAACGTCTCGTCGCTCTTAAGATATCGGAGGAAGGAGTCAGAATAGCCAGAGTCCAGTCACAGCCGCTGATCGGCTGGATTCCAATAAAGTGATTTTTGCCATTAAATTTAATCTGCTGCAGCTCCGAATCCGTGTCCGAAGCGGCCTGCAAATGTAGCGCTTCGACATCCGCCGGCGTAAAAAAGTCCTCCTTTCCGTGATACATAATTGTCTCACCATATGAATTGTAGAGGAGGACAGAGGTACCCAGCGTAGTAGCCGCCTGGGCAATTACGTCTTTAAACGCAGAATTATTGATCGTGGCGGTCAGGGTTCCCAAATACTGATTTAAATTTTTGGAATCGGGGATTTTCTTCACGTAGGTAATGGCCCCGAGCTTATCGGAGGAGCTGAAAAACGAAGCGGGAAGCCACAGGGAACTGATATTTTCTTTTTCGGAGGAGCGTTCATACCAGCGCTCTTTTTCTTCCTCCGTGAGCTGGCCGAATTCCTTGCTGTTTTCGAAGGAAATGGAGCCGTCGAGCGCAAAGAGGCGGATGTTATGGATATCTTTAGACGTATTGGCATTGTACATGATGCTCTTTGCCGTCGTGCTTAATATAATCCAGTTGTTCTGACTCTCTCTGTTAAATTCATCGCTGGAGGCAATCAGGGTCTGGATTGTCTCATCTGCACTGATCACATTGATGATGTTCTTGATGGAGGTTACCTTATAGCCGAGAAATTCCGTGGTCTGGAGCAGCATGTTCTTAGCCGTATACAGTGCCTGCTTCGTCTCCGATTTTGATGAATAGTAGGAGCTGGCCGAGGAGAAGATCACAAGAATCAGGCAAATAATCAGGAAATAGGAGAAAAACAGCTTCTTCATATAATTCATAGAAGAAAAACAGCGTTTGATGTTATGAATCACCTTCATGGATTTTCTCCCTTCTCGGAAATTTTGCCGTAGTCCTGCGGTACTGTGTCGGTGTGACACCGTACTGCCTCTTAAAGACAGTACTTAAGTAATTGGCGTCCAAAAGACCTATCCTTTCCGCGATTTCATAAAGCTTTAAGTCCGTATCACTTAAAAGGCGGCATGCTTTTTCCGCACGGATATTCAGAAGAAAGTCATTGATGGTTACCCCGGTCTGTTTTTTGAACAGCGTACTTAAGTAATTCTGCGATAAATTTACGTGATCCGCGATGACCTTGATAGACAAGTCGGGATTGGAGTAATTCCACAGAATGTAATGTACCGCATTTTTAATTTTAATATCGTAGATGTCGCCGCCTAAAAGCTGGATGGTATTGACCTCATAATAGATAAGCTCCCTGTATTCCGCCAGCGAAAGCGTCTCAAACGCATCCCAGGACACCACCCTTTCATCCCAGCTTTTTTCTATGGTCATCATGTAAATCTTGTAGAGTTCACCGCGAATATAGGGAATGTCCGTATACTTTTCCCGGGCAAGAGTGTCAAACAGTGTTTCCGCACCGGATAAGGTCAGTTCCTTCAGACGAAAGATATTTTTGGGAACCTCTTTTAAAGGCAGCGGTTCCGCAAAAGTAATCGTCCCATAATTCTCATAGTAAAAGCTTTCATATTCGGTCATCCGTGATACCGCAGCATAGAGTTCGGGAATCTCCGTCAGGGAGAGACAGGGCCAGCTGATTCCGATCGCTGTCTCCGGAAGCTGGGATTTTGATGCGGAAGCCTGAAGGTCTCCCAGGATGCGCGTCATAACAGAGGAGGGGAGATTCCTGTAAATGAGTACGGCCTCTCTCGAAGAACGAAGGCTTAATAGGTAATCGTCCGGAGCAAGACCGTGCGCCTGCTCGAGTTCTCGGGCGACCGAAGAGAGAAAGGCTCTGGCTCCGGCATCACCGGCCAGCTTTTTGACGGGCCGGATACAGGACAGAGAGTAATTCCCTATTTTAGTCCACTCAAAATAGAGCGGGATAAAGTCCTGGCTGAATCTCTGCCAGTCCAGGCCGGGGGAAACGAGGGCGGAGACGATCTCCTCATGGATAATCGGAAGGGCCTTCTGAAATCCGTCGTGAATCAATTCCTCTTTCTGCTCGGATTCCAGCTGCATGACCGCTTTTGATACCGCTTTCCGTATCTCAACCACGTCGATCGGTTTTTCTATGTAATTAACCACCTTCAGCTCGATTGCTGACATCAGATACTCCTTGTCCGCATAACCGCTCAGGAAAATGATCTTGCATCTGGGAAATTTCTTGCGGATAATGGTCGCCAGCTCAATTCCCGTCATATGAGGCATCCGGATATCGGACAGCAGGATATCAGGCTTGATATCATCCACGGCAAGCAGCGCCTCCATCCCGCCTGCGACGGCGGTTACGGGATCGACACCGATTCCGTTCCAGTCGATATGGCGGCACAGCCCCTCCCGTGTCCGTTTTTCATCTTCGACAATTAATAAATGAAACACAGATTTTCCCCCTTTTTTGCGTCTTTCGCACAGAATACAGAAATAAATCGTAGGATTTTAAAGAATATAGTAATATTAGCATATGTTCAGAAAATTGTAAATCCAATATAATAGGGGTACAAATCACGATAGAAAGGACATGAGTTATGAAAAGGAGAAGAATTGCGGCATTGGCTTTAAGCTTTATGATGGTGGGAACTATGCTTGCAGGTTGTGGGACAGGAAGTGAGGCTCCTGCCGGAGGAGAAACCACGGCACAGGCCCAGGCGGGGGAGAAGAAGGAGACGACAGAGGGCGCGGCTTCGGGGGAAAAGACGACTCTCTCCATGATGGTATTTCCTTCTACGGAAAATTACGAGACGATCAATGAGAAATTTCTGGAACAGAATCCCGATCTGGCAGAAAAGGTGGATTTTGAGGTTCAGCTGGGAGGAAGCGGAGACGGCGATGTGGCGGACAAGCTGAGACTGGCTTTAACCTCCGGTGAAAATGTTCCCGATATTGTCCGTCTCAATTACACGCAGCTCCCGGAATTTGCCAAGGCCGGCGTGCTCTATCCGCTGGGGGACTACATTGCGGAATATGAGGACAAGATCATTGACGCAGCGAAAAGTATTATGAAGTACGACGGCACGTATTATGCACTGCCGAGGGAGGTAAAGCCAAAGGTATGGTTTTACCGTGCAGACATCTTCGAGGAATGTGGCATTGACGTGCGTCAGGTAAAGACAATCGACGAATTTATCGCAGCGGGTGAGACGATCCGGGAAAAATATCCCAACGCCTGCATGGAAAATTACAATGTACCGACCACAAGCTATGATTTTATGATGATGTTAAGCGGCACGGGAGCAGGCTTCTGTGATGAAAACGGCAATTATAATCTGGCTTCCAACGAGGACGTAAAGCTGACCTTTGAACGGATGAAGAAGCTGAACGATTCCGGCGTCATGTCCAGCGCGGCTGAATGGTCGGCGGACTGGACTCCTGCCTTTGACAACGGTGAAATTGTATCTCAGCTCATCGGAGGCTGGTTTAAGACCGATTTTAAGAATTTCAACCTTGAGAGCCAGAAGGGAAAATGGGCTATGGCACCGTGGCCGGAAGAGATCAGAGAAGGTTCTGATGCCGGCGGAGCAATCTGGGTAATTCCGGCGGCGGCCAGGAATAAGGAGCTGGCGGCAGAAGTGATGACAAAGATGTGCTTTGACGAAGATGCGGCCAAGATTATTTTCGATGTAACCGGCGTACTTCCTGCATTAAAATCCGCGGCTGACGATGCGTATTATAATGGCGGCAACGAGTATTATGCGTGCAGCTTAGGCGAGGTGAACAGCGAAGCCATGGAATATTTAAAGATATTCCCGTATAATCCGGCTTCCTCCCAGGAGCAGAAGATTATTCTCCAGTATCTTGACGAGTATTTACAGGATAATATGACACTTGATGAAGCGCTGAAGGCCGCGCAGGATGACATGATCAATCAGATCGGCAATCCGTTTGAATAAATAGCGGGAGCATTTATCAGGTACATGTGTATGAAGAGAGGCGATGATGCATTTCGTCGCCTTTCTTGTTGGAAAAATGCCAGTGATACGAAACTATCCGCCTGGCTCGTCACTTGCGAAAACAAAGGAGGCATCGACAATTTGAACCGGTATAAATTAAAAAAATCTGCCGTCCCCTATCTGTTTCTGCTGCCGTTTATGGTAATTTACCTGCTGTTTTTTCTCTGGCCCGCTCTGTATTCTCTGGGCTTAAGCTTTTTCAAATACAGCGGTTACGGTGCGGCAAAGTGGGTGGGACTGCAGAACTATAAAAATCTTTTTAACTATGATACGATGTGGAAATGTCTGGGGAATACAGTCTTTTACTTTATTTTCAGCTTCATTCCAACCATGGCCTTCTCATTTTTACTGGCTCTGGCTGTCAAGTCAAAGTTTGTGGGACGGATGCGTTCCGTCTATAAACCACTTATTTTTCTTCCGCAGATCTGTGCGGTGGTTGCCAGCTCCCTCTGCTTTAAGATTATTTTTGGAGAGAGAGTTGGTGTCATCAATCAGATCCTCGGAAAGACGATTCCATTTTTGACCGATCCGGCCTGGATGCGCTGGACTGTGGTCACTCTGCTGTCCTGGAGGGGAATCGGCTGGTATTTTATCATCTATCTGTCCGGCCTGACGACCATTGGCGAGGACATCACGGAAGCCGCATCCATCGACGGAGCCAGCGGCCTGCAGAATTTATGGCACATTATTCTTCCGATGATGAAGCCGACCTTTATGGTGGCGTTTATCACCAATGCCATCGGTTCCTTTAAAATCTATACGGAGCCGAACCTTCTGCTGGCGCAGAACTACGATCCTTCCATGAAGGTAGCGCCCTATATTAACTTAATTATCAACAGCATGTCCGGCGGCCAGTTCGGAATGGCAGCGGCGGCCGGATGGATTCTGGTAGCTGTGATTCTGGTGCTGACGCTGATTCAGCTTAAAGTTTTGGGAGGTGACGAGGAATGACGAAAAGACAGGGGAAAATAATCCTGCTGAACGCGATTGTCATGATGGCCTGCTTCGCAGCCGTATTTCCGGTATTTATCATGATTTCCGGCTCCTTAAAGACAGCCCAGGAGCTGTATGGCAATTCGGCCGGATTTCCGGTTCATCCGACACTGGCGAATTTTAAGCGCCTGCTGAACTTCAATTCCGGCCTGATTCTGCGGACCTTTGGAAACTCCATCTTCGTGGCGGCCAGCTACACGGCGCTTTCCTGCCTTCTGGCTTCCATGGCAGGCTATGCCTTTGCCAAATTTAAATTCCGCGGAAGAAATGTTCTGTTTCTCATGCTTCTCATCACAATGATGATTCCGGCAGAGCTGAACATCACGCCGCTGTACCTGATCTTTTCCAAGATGAAATGGCTGAATACTTACCGGGTTCAGATCATTCCGGGGGCGGCCAATGTATTTGCCATGTTCCTGATGCGCCAGTATATGATGTCGATTCCCGATTCCCTGATTGAGGCCGCCAGGATCGACGGGGCCGGAGAGTGGAAAATCTTCTCGAAGATCGTCCTTCCAATTTCCTCCCCCTCCATTGGAGCGCTGGCGATTCTGCAGTTTTTAAGCAAATGGAATGAGCTTCTCTACCCTAAGATCATGCTGACGAAACAGAAGCTGATGCCGATCATGGTTATTCTCCCGACGTTGAACGAGACGGATTCCGCCCGTTCGGTGCCGTGGGAGCTGGTGCTTTCCGGCTGTACGCTGGTCACAATCCCTTTAATTATCGTATTCCTCATGTTCCAGGATAAATTCTTATCGAGTGTGACACTTGGGGCAGTAAAGGGATAAGGCAGCCCATATTTTATATTAAATGAAATGTCCGCAGGATTCGGACGGAAATGGAGACAAAGAATGAATAAGGTTGACAGAATAAGAGAGAAGATAGCCGCAGGAAAGCTGGTAAAGGGATTTTTCCTAAATATGGCCGACCCCATGGTGAGCGAGATGGCCGGATATATTGGATATGACTATGTTTGGATAGACGCGGAGCACGGGCCTCTGGACAGACAGGAGATATTTCATCACATCGTAGCGGCGCAGGGAGCAGGCTGTGCGGCATTTGTCAGGGTGCCGGGAGTCGATGTGAAGGCGATGAAAGCGATCCTCGATATGGGACCGGACGGAATTATATTCCCGTTTACCAATAACGCGGAGGTGGCGAAGGAGGCAGTCCGTTCCTGTTCCTACCCGGATCATGGCGGCGTGCGGGGCCAGGGACCGATCAGAGCGATCCGCTACGGTCTGATTGACGAAGATGAGTATATTCAGACGGCTTACGAGCGGGTATATAAGGTTATGCAGATCGAGACTCTGGAGGGATACGAGAACCTGGATGAAATCATGGAAGTAAATGGAATCGATTCTCTCTTCATCGGTGCGGCGGACCTGGGACGATCGATCAAAGGCCAGACCGGCGAGAAGAAGTATGAGCTTCCAGAGGTATACGATGACATCTGCCGGCGTGTCAGAGCCAAAGGCTTAACGCTGGGGGCAGCTATCGGAGCGACGAAGGAAGAAGCCGCGAAAGCCATGGGAAAAGGAATTCAGTGGGTGGTATTCGGACAGGATGCCAGGGTGCTGGCCGATGGTTTGAAGCGCAATTTTGATGAACTGGCGGAATTCTAGACCAGGGCCTGTTTGAAAGTGATTTTCAAATACGCCCTGGAGGTTCAGGAATGGAGGGAAAATATGAATTACATTGCGAAAACGGAACGATATGAGACAATGAAATACAACCGATGCGGGAAGAGCGGCCTGTTTCTTCCGGCCATGTCCCTTGGCTTGTGGCATAATTTTGGAAATACATCGGATTTTACCAACTGCCGGGAAATGCTGCTGGAATCATTTGACCGGGGCATTACACATTTTGATCTGGCCAATAATTACGGGCCGGAGGCCGGAAGCGCGGAGGAGACATTCGGGCGCGTGATCCATCAGGAATTAAAGGCTTACCGGGATGAGATGATTATCTCGACGAAGGCCGGATACTACATGTGGCCCGGACCATACGGGGAGTGGGGGTCCAAGAAGAACCTGGTGGCTTCTCTGGATCAGAGCCTGAAGCGCATGAACTTAGATTATGTGGATATTTATTACCACCACAGGCCGGACCCGGATACGCCGATGGAAGAGACGATGGATGCGCTGGCCGGGATCGTAAAGAGCGGAAAGGCGCTTTATGTGGGAATCTCCAACTATAACGCGGAACAGACGGCGGAGGCGGTGAGAATTCTGGAAGGCATGGGTATCCACTGTCTGATTCATCAGATGCAGCTGTCGATGATTCACCGTGAAAATGAGGCGGTTCTTGATGTGCTCAATGAAAATGGCGTCGGAGCAATCGCCTTTTCACCGCTTGCCCAGGGAATTCTGACTGGCAAATACATCGATGGCATTCCAGACGGTTCCAGAGCCGCCGGCGCCAGCGTGTTTCTGAATGCCAACCATGTGACCGGTTCTGTCCCGGTGATCACGAAACATTTAAAAGAGATATCCGACAGCCGCGGTCAGAGCCTGGCTCAGATGGCGCTGGCATGGGTTCTTCAGAAAAAGGGAATGACTTCGGTTGTAATCGGAGCCAGCCGTGCGGAACAGATCGTGGAGAATTTAAAGGCGATGGAGAAGCTGACGTTTTGCGGGGAAGAGTTGAGACGGATTGATGAAATTCTGTATGAGAGAGTTTAGGGAAGAGAGCGGATTCTATGGGAATCCGTTTTTTTTCGTTGACAGCAGGTAAAGAAAAGACTATAATATGTATATGCACGGTGTATATACATACATCTAAAGCACATCACACTAAACAAGGAGGAAAAGACATGCTATACCAAAGCGATTACATGGAAGAAAAAGCAATTCTCCAGACGGCTGCCCGAATGTGTGCGGCTGCGAGAACGGCGCCCAAAGCCCATGGCAGGGACACCCTGCATACGCTGGTGCTGACTGGAGAGGAGAAAGAGAATCTGGCGAAGAAGATGGAAGAAGTCGGCAGACGTGAGATGGGAGACGGAATGAACACATGGTATGGCCGCGACGCCGGCAATGTCCGCGCAGCCCAGGCCGTTGTTTTAATCGGAACAGACAGAAAGCAGCGCGGCGTCCCTCACTGTGGTTACTGCGGGTTTGGAGACTGCGGCGGCTGTAAAGATTCCGGCGGAAACTGTGCTTATACCTATGTCGATCTCGGTATAGCAGTCTCATCGGCGGTTTCGGCCGCCGCATCGGATAAGACGGACTGCCGCATCATGTACTCCGTGGGAAAGACAGCCGCCGAGATGGAGTACGGACACGACGCGGTGTGGCTGGGAATTCCGATATCCATTTCCGGGAAAAATATTTTCTTTGACCGCGGAGTTGTTCACGCGTAAAATAAAAGACAGAAGGAGAGATTGCTTATGTCTAAATTGTATAACAGTACCTGCTACTGTACAAATCTGAGAAGAAGTGCCAACGCGATGTCCGAGTTCTATGATTCGGCCCTAAAAGAGGCGGAGCTGACCATCTCGCAGTACTATCTTCTGGTCAATTTATCGAGACTCGGAAAGGCCAACATCACGCACTGGTCCGAGCAGGTGGGGCTGGATCGGAGTACGATGGTCAGGAATATCAAACCGCTCCAGTCCCGCGGTCTGATCGAAGGGACAGAAGGCCATGGAAAGACCTTCGCCCTGTCGGAGAAAGGCCGGCACGCCCTGGATACAGCGACGGTCATCTGGCAGCAGATGCAGGAAAAGATGGAACAATTCCTGGGAAAAGAGGACGCCGATGCCATCCTGCGGATCGGCAGCAGGCTGCAGGATCTGAAGGATTAAATGATTCTAAAAGTTTTGTTTTTTCACCATATTCCTTGCCATTCCGGCCGCCAGGAATTCGGCGATCGGGAAGCATACCCAGATACCGACCGGCCCCCAGATACGTGACAGGATAAATCCCAAAGGTATAATGATGACAATTTGCCGTATCAATGAGATGAGCAGGGATTTCTTCCCGCATCCCAACGCTTCAAACAGTCCGGCGTAGACGACGCTGACCGTCGATACAATAAATCCGAGGCTGATGATACGCAGAGCCGTGCTTCCCGGGCCAATGAGTGCCGGATCATCAATAAAGACAGCGAAGATCTGCTGGGGGAAGACAAGGGCTGCCAGAGTTCCGGCTGTCATAATGGCGACAACCAGCAGCATACTGCATCGGATAATTTTATGAAGCCTTTCCTTTTCCCCGGCTCCGTAATTATAGCCCGCGATAGGCCTGAGCGCCTGCACGATGCCGGAAGCAGGCGTGTATAAGAACGTCTGCAGCTTTAAGTAAATACCGAGGATAGCCACATAAATATCAGAAAATCCCGCAAGCATGAAATTTAAGATTCCCGACATGAGGGAAGGCGCGGCCAGCATTAAGGAAGACGGTATTCCAACGCTGTATATCTGTAAAATGGTACTCTTATCAAAAGAAAAGTATTTCGGGCTGATCTTAATTCCGATATCCTTTCTGCCGTAGATGATCAGATAAACAAGCAGAGAACAGAACTGCCCGGTCACGGTTGCCACCGCGGCGCCCGTGACGCCCATTGCAGGAAGGCCGAACAGCCCGAAAATCAGGATCGGATCGAGAATAATATTGGTGATGCATCCCACCAGCAGTGAAATCATGGTCAGGAACATGGCTCCCACAGACTGGAAGATCTTCTCAAAGCAAATATGAATCAGGCTTCCCGCAGAGAAACACAGGACGATATAAGAGTAGCGGCAGGCCCATGCAAGCGTCTGCGGATCGGAGGTGAATATGGAAAGGAATGGCTTCGTCACCAGTAAACCGAAGATAATGATCAGGATACAGTGAATAAAGGTAAGCCCCATTCCGATGGAGGCGGCTTTATTGGCTTCCTCCGGCTTCTGTTCCCCCAGTTTTCTGGCGATGACGGAGTTAATTCCCACGCCGACGCCGACGGAAAGAGACAGGACAATATTCTGGAGCGGGTATACGAGAGAGACCGCGGTCAGGGCCTCCGTTCCCAGCCGGGCCACGAAAATACTGTCTACAATGTTGTAAAGTGACTGGATTAGCATGGACAGCACCATAGGCGCCGCCATGGAAAGTAAAAGCGGAAATACCGGCTTTGTCTTCATAAAATCCTGTTTGTTCTGCATAAAATAACCTCCCTGAATCATCAATGACTGAAAACTGCTGAAAAATGGCAACAAAAAAACCATATGGTGGGCTGTTTAGTTCCAGAAACAGTAAACCATATGGTTCATTAAAATGGGGACGACAATCTATGCTCTGAGTCCATAAGTCCATAATCCAAACTCAACATAGCCTTGACATCTTATTCAATTTTATCTTCTTAAGGCATAATAACACATGAAAAATCAGGTGTCAATCGTTTTTTCACGATTTATTCGGCGTCTTCCCCGTAGAGCTCCGTCTCAATGATTCGAACTGCATCGGCAATACAGTCATTGCAGGAGCGGAGTACGCTGCCGGTATCCACGCCCTTTAATTCGCGGCAGATAACACTTCCGTTCTGATCCTTGAACTCATTTAAGCACTGTCTGGCGGCTTTGTAGGAGACCGCCTTGGAATCCGGATGATCGAGATGGACCGTACTGTTTTTCATACCGGCCAGAACGGCTGCGGCACCGATAGCCCCGCAGGTTCCATCCATGCTGCCCATACCCAGCCCCATACCTTCTGTTATACGGAACATGGTTTCCTCATCAAATCCCAGCTCGTCACAGAATGTACATGCAACAGACTGAGAGCAGTTATAACCGCGGTCATGTCTGCCCAGCGCTTCCTGTACTTTTTTTTCTATTTTATCTGACATAATAGTTCCTCCTGTAATCAGCAATAATTAAACTGTAACCAATATGATAACACTTACGAAAGAAAATGTCAATTCCTTTGAAATACATGATTCATCATCGGACGAACCAGGCCATAAACCAGGAGAGCCACCGGGGCATCTGCGGATTATGGGAGAGAAGGAAGTCCTGTACCATTGATATACTCCTGTTTTCGTGGCCAAGCAGCATCTGGTAGAGTCCTTTTGCTTCCTCCGTTCCGACTGCGGTCCTTGCAGAAACGGAAATCCCCACAGCAGCGTGTATCCCCATGGCAGCACAGCCGATGGCATAGATACCGATTGAGGAAAATCCCAATGCGAGTCCCCCAACAGCCACTATTCCGACAGAGAGCAGTCCTATGGCAGCGCCGCCCAGAGAAATAATACCGAAGCTCGCGGCGCCGAAACTCACGACTCCGACAGCCAGATCACCGGCAGCAAAGATCCCCTTTGCCACACAGGCGTTGTTGTATGGAAAAACACCAACATGAAAAAGCTTGCCAAAATGGATATGTACCAGCGGAATGCCGAAGATCGAAACACGGCTTTTATATTCGAACCCGGCGGGGGCATTGACGCTTTTCGATATCTGTTGAATAGTATCCTTCATTTCCAGAATATTTTTACGTATTTCTTCCTCGGAAGCCACGTTTTCCATCTTCAGAACAGGCTCCTGACTGTATGTCGGTTTTACAAAAGCAATATCCTGTCCTGATTCACGGACAAGTTCCCTTTCATCACGCACCAGATCATCTACTGGTACAGAAAACAAATTAGAAATCTGTATGATTTTCCCTAATTCCGGCATGGCCTGTCCTGATTCCCATTTACTGACAGACTGTCTTGAAATCCCAAGCAGATCAGCAAGCTGTTCCTGGGAATACCTCTTCATTTTTCTCAGAGACAGTAGTTTATCACAAAATCTCATATATTCGTCCTCCTGATTCCATCGTTTCTGGTCTGACTATATCAGTTTTTTTTCTTTTTTCAAGAACCTGAGAATTTGCAGATTGTCAACTCCTGGTTGCATGCCTGAAAAGCCGGGCAAATATCATATGGAATAAGAGGCCGCCTACGCAGATGGAAAGGAGATAAATGATGTTTCCAGGCAGAACCCCCAGCTTTTGTGAAATGGTGTAAAATACAGCCTGATTATTGGGATAGTAGGGGGAGATGTAGAACATATCCGCCTGACCGAGAGGTTTGGCCGTCACATTAATCAGTGTAGCGATTCCACAGCAGATCAGAAACAGCGGCAGTGTGCTGACGTAACCGGTAAAACTGGAATCGGATTCATGGGAAAATCCGATCAAAAGACCGATAAAGATCAGCAGGATATGCCACAGCAATCCGTGCAGCGTCAAAAACCAGTAAGGATGAAGCAGGCCGGAAGGCTCCGCCAGAGCCATAATACCTCCCAAAAGGTTAAAATCCTGCATAAAGGTCAGGATAATCAGCTGCAGCCTCCTGTTTTTTACGAGAGGCAGGAGCAGGCAGAAATACATGGGAAGGCTGCACAGCTGAAACGGGAAATACCACCAGTCGTATTGCTCCTGATTTACCACGTAATACAGGAACAGCTGCTTGTAAATCTCGCTTGCGGCCAGGATTACGCCGCAGAAAAACAGCAGCCGTATAAAAAATTTCCTCTCTGTTTTTCTGGAAAGAAAGTAAGCCGCCAGCACAGCCGCCAGGAAGCCCGCGGCCATAATACAGATATGAAAAGCAGAATACGGCCTGGGCGGAACCATGGGCCATGCTGTTTTTATAATAAATTCTTTCATTGTGATTACCTCAGTTGAATGCTCATCCAGTCTTTTTTGTGTCTTTCTAAAGTGTAATTCCAGTGGTGGGATAAGTCAATGGGAATCTTGCGGGAAGGATACACTGAACGGCTGGAGCGGCAGTTATCTGTTTTATGGCAAAAAATAACGCCCTGCTTTCTTGCAGAACGCTATTTTGCATTAACTTTCGGATTCCTGTCCATGAACCGAACTATGAAACAATTCTTCTAATATCAGATCCCTGTTTTTCAATGGAATCGATTCTTTCGTCAACAGGTTCCTGTAGAATTTTTCGACGTATTCTGTGGTTTCGCTGATTCCCATGCTGTAATTTGCGTAATTTGCACGGACCAGAGCATTTCGGAAGTAAAGGCTGTATTCTTTAAACAAGGTGTTATCAATTTGAAACCCCATGCTGTTTAAATAACATTCCATAAAAACTGCCGTTGACCTCGTATTTCCTTCCATAAATGGATGCGCCTGCCAGATCGAAGAAGTAAAGCGGGAAATCCGCTTAATTACCTGGTCCATATTCAGACCAGCGTAGCTCCGGCTTTTTTCTGTCTCAAAATCATACTCCAGCGTATCGATAAGTGCAGTATAGTTCGTGTACTTTACAGTTTCCCCGTTTAATACGGGTTCCTTTTTATAGATGTTCACATGTCGGAATTGTCCGGCATGATCGTAAAGATCTTTAAAAAGCTCCCGATGAATCGTCTTCAAAGAGTTTATTTGTACAGGGAATCCGGGACTGTCCAGAATCTGTGCGATTCTGGCTGATACGATATCCGCTTCTTTATTCCTCTGCATGATGTCTTCAGGCGATTCATTTTCATAGCGTTCATAGAGAAGCTCTTCTATATCTTCATAAGTAAGTTCCCCTTTGATATTCGATTCTGCAAGTTCAAATAAGTACCTGGTTGGAGTCAGGCCGTCTACCTTTTGCAGCCCTGTCGCAGCTTCCCAATAACTTCGTTTCTGCACAGTATCCTTTGTCTCTTTATAAACCTCATAATCCCGATTCGGCACGCTGTCCTCCTCCTTCCTGATTTCTTTTTTATAGAGAAATTATAGCATGCGGCTTAATCTTTCACAAGGGGATGTGCGGCGGCTGTGTTTGACAGTCGAATTCAACTTATGCTAAACTATCAATAACTTTCAGAATAATTAAAAGGAGACAGATACTATGACGAAACCCTGGCGCCGGAGAAAGCCGGTCCTTATACGGAACGGGTGATTGGAGAGCTGTCGGGCGAGTATTATCGAATTATGGCTGGTGAGGAGATGAAGGCTGAAGACCAGCCGGGAAATCTTAAAAGATATTACAGGAGAAGATTTTAATCCCCGGTACTATACTTAATAGCTGAAAGAAAAATACAGCCACCTGTATGATTTATAAAAAATCGTCCCGGATTGCTGTTATAAAGGGATAAGTCATTGAGAATCAAGATAAAATAAGACTTGAATAATTTCAAAAATGCTATATAATGTATAACTGATACTTATTTCTATATTTATGCAAAAAAAGTGCATATAATGAGGAGGATTCATTATGAAAAAGAACGTGTTAGTACTTGCGGCGGCCGTATGCATGGCAGCAGCACTTACCGCCTGCGGAAGCTCAAAATCCGCTACAGAGACAACAACTGCAGGAGCAGCAGATACCACAACGGCAGCGGCCGAGAAGACAGAAAGCACCGGCGGCAAGATCGTTATGGTAACGAATGCCGAGTTCCCGCCATATGAGTACCATGAGAATGACACCATTGTTGGTATCGATGCCGACATTGCAAGAGCAGTTGCTGAGCAGATGGGAATGGAACTGGAGATCCAGGATATGGCATTCGATTCTCTGATTCCGGCGATCCAGTCCGGAAAGGCTGATTTTGCGGCAGCTGGTATGACTGTAAACGAAGACCGTTTAAAGAATGTGGACTTTACTGATACCTACGCACAGGCTGCACAGGTAATCATTGTTACGAAAGACAGCCCGATCGCTTCTCCGGATGATTTAACAGGCAAGAAGATCGGCGTTCAGACCGGTACGACCGGCGATATCTACGCGGACGACGTCGAGAACGCGGAAGTGCAGAGATTTAACAAGGGCATGGAAGCCGTTATGGCGTTAAACCAGGGCAAGATCGACGCGGTTATCATCGACCGTGAGCCTGCGAAGGTGTTCGTGAAAGAGAACGAAGGCTTAAAGATCTTAGACGAAGCATTTACAGAGGAAGAGTATGCAATCGCTGTAAAGAAGGGCAACACCGAACTGCTTGATAAGATGAATGCCGCGATCAAGGAATTAAAGGAATCCGGCGAGTTACAGAAGATCGTAGATAAGTATATTACCGCAGAATAATATAAAGGAAGAGTGCCATGTGGGAAAAATTAGTCGCTGACTTTTATCAGAATTTTATAGAGGACAACCGCTGGAAATACATTACGGATGGGCTGCAGAATACCCTGAAAATTACATTTTTTGCCGTTCTCATCGGAATCGTGCTGGGATTTCTGGTTGCAATTATCCGTTCTACTTACGAGAACACTCACAGGCTGAAGATACTGAATGCAGTCTGCAGCGTATATCTGACGGTAATCCGCGGAACGCCGGTGGTTGTTCAGCTGATGATCGTATACTTTGTTGTCTTTGTCACGGTTAATCCGGGTATGGTTCCGACGGCGATTTTGGCCTTCGGTATCAACTCCGGCGCCTACGTGGCCGAAATCTTCCGAAGCGGCATCAGCTCCATCGAGAGAGGCCAGTTTGAGGCAGGGCGAAGCTTAGGCTTCAACTACGCGCAGACCATGTGGTATATCATCATGCCGCAGGCGTTTAAAAACGTGGTTCCGACGCTGGCCAACGAGTTTATCGTGCTGCTGAAGGAGACTTCCGTAGCCGGTTACATCGGTCTGCAGGATCTGACCAAGGGCGGCGATATCATTAAGAGCCGTACGTATTCCGCGTTCATGCCGCTGATCGCGGTGGCTCTGATTTATCTTTGCATGGTTATGATCTTTTCTTACCTTGTAAAATTACTGGAGAGGAGGCTGCGCAGAAGTGAGCACTAGAGAAAAACGTATAGAAGAGCCTCTGATTCAGGTACAGAACTTAGGCAAGAAATTCGGAAGCATGGAGGTCTTAAAGGACATCACGGTTGACATCTACAAAGGTGACGTCGTGTGTGTAATCGGACCCTCCGGATCTGGAAAGAGTACCTTTCTCCGCTGTTTAAACAGACTGGAGGAGCCGACATCGGGCCATATCCTGTTTGAGGGAACCGATATTACCGATAAGAAGACGGATATCGACCGCCACCGCCAGAAGATGGGGATGGTGTTCCAGCAGTTCAACCTGTTTCCGCACATGACGATCTTAAAGAATCTGACCCTGGCGCCGGTTAAGCTTCAGGGACGGAGCGAGGAGGAGGCAAAGAACCAGGCCATGGCGCTCCTCGACAAGGTCGGCTTAGCGGACCGGTGCAATGCATATCCGAACCAGTTATCCGGCGGACAGAAGCAGCGAATTGCCATTGTCCGCGCCCTGTGTATGAACCCGGACGTTATGCTCTTTGACGAACCGACGTCTGCGCTCGATCCTGAGATGGTAGGCGAGGTGTTAAACGTTATGAGGGATTTGGCGAACGAGAAGATGACCATGGTGGTGGTTACCCATGAGATGGGCTTCGCCAGAGAAGTTGCCACCCGCGTCATGTTCATGGACGGCGGATATTTTCTGGAGGAGAATGAACCGAAGGAATTCTTCGAGCATCCGGAGAATGAGAGGCTTAAGGGCTTTTTAGGCAAGGTTCTGTAGTGTACAGGAATGTAGGAATCTGTTAAAATATAATATAGAAAAGACGTTGTTTCCGATCGGCTTCACCGGTCTGGAAACAACGTCTTTTTTAATACTGAAAGCGGGACTCCGAATTAATCAGTTCCTGCAGCGCATCTTCCTGTTCAATCGCGATTCCCGACGGCGTCTTCGTCACAAATCCCTGCTGTTTCAGCTTCGCCATGATCCGCGACACGGTTACGGAGTGGCAGCCCAGATACTTGGCCATCTCAGCGTATGTAAAAAAGCGGGGGACGACCCGCGTCCCGCCTCTGAGCTGCGATACTTCAAAAAGCAGATGACACAGCCGGACCACGACCGATTCCTCCTGCATTAAGTGGAAATGGATCAGGGCGTCATTATAATTGTCCGCCAGCGTCTCCATGAGAAACGCGTTAAACTCCCGGTTGCTTAAGATCAGCTCCTGAAAGGTGCAGTAGGGGATCTGGTACAGGGTGCAGGTGGTTTTGGTAACCACCGAAAATTCCGGCGCGCTGGCATTGAGCCGTTCGGCGCTGACGACAAACTGGTTAAAGCCGATGAGGCGGTACGGGCGGAAGTATAGGTATACTTTTTCCTCTCCCTGCTTCGTGATGCTGTTGAGTGCACAGATGCCTTCTTCCAATAGATACACGTAGTTTGATATATACTTGTCATACTTTTTATTGAGAACAATGTCTTTCGGCATTGTGATACGCGTTCCGCTGTCTGTGATGATTTTTAAGAGCGACTCCTTCATGTTTTCTCCGTTCCTTGCGATAGTAATAAAAGATCGGATTTAGTATATCATAATTTTGTCAAAATAACCAGATTTATAACCTGTGTTATTTTTCTATGAGCAGATATATGATAAAATTAGATCAACAATGCAGGGGAGTAAATGAGCCGGAAAAGTAAAAAAGATATGCTTTCGGGTCTTATTGTGCCCTTATTGTTATATTTTTCACAATATGGTAGAAAAGGGGTTTCAAGACATGGCGAATCAAAATGAGCGTAAGAGAGAAAAAATGTTTTTAATTCATTCTCTGATCGGTGTAGGAATTATGGTATTTTTCCGTTTCCTCCCGCTGAATCTCCCGGAAGTTACTTCGGTTGGTATGGAAGTATTGGGAATCTTTATCGGAACACTTTATCTTTGGACATTCGTAGATCCGCTTTGGGGGAGCCTGATGTCCATCGCTATGGTTGGCTTATCCAATTATATGCCGATGGCGGGCCTGCTTAAGGAAGCATTCGGAGCACCGGTTGTGGCTCAGGTATTTTTCCTGCTGATCATGGCAGGCGGTCTTGTATATTATAAGATCACACTTTACATAGGCCGTTTCTTTTTAACGAGAAAATTCACGAATGGCAAGCCCTGGCTGCTTACCTTCGTCATCTGTCTGGGCTGCTACTTCCTCGGTGGTTTTATCAGCCCGTTTACTGCGATCTTCTTATTCTGGCCTGTCCTCTACGATGTATTTGAGGAAGTTGGCTATAAGAAGGGCGATGCGCTGCCTCGTGTCATGCTGACCCTGGTGGTTGTCGCAGCTCTGATCGGTTTCCCGATGGCACCGTTCGCCCAGAATGGTCTGGCGCTGCTCACAAACTTTACCAACATTACGGCAAACCTTCCGGGAGGTCCGGTTGTTGTCAATAATGCGGCTTACATGGCCGTGGCCATTATACTTGGTCTCATTATGATCGTGGCTAATATTCTGTTTGCAAAGTTTGTTATTCGCCCGGATGTGACAAAGTTAAAGAATTACGATGTCGATATGCTGAATAAGAATCCGCTTCCGCCTATGGAACCGAGACAGAAGGTCATCGGCATAAGCTTTGTGATTCTGATTCTGGGTATGCTTCTTCCGAGCCTTTTCCCAACTTTACCGGGAATGGCATTTCTTTCCTCCAACAGCCTCGGTCTGGCTCTTCTGATGGTAGCCATTCTGGGAGCAATCCGTATCAAGGGAAAGAGCGTTTTAGAGATTCCGCAGGTTATGGCCACCAACTTTAACTGGGGCGCATACTTTATCATCGTTGCCGCGATCCTGCTGGGCAGCGTGCTGACCAGTGACAATACCGGTGTTTCCGCTTTCTTAAGCGTCGTACTTTCCCCGATTTTCCAGGGAATGTCACCGATGGTCTTCACCGTTCTTTTAATGGCGATGGCGGTTCTTTTAACCAACCTCTGCAACAGCCTGGTAATCGGTATGATTCTGCAGCCGGTTATCGTTACATATTGTACACAGACCGGAGCCAACCCGGCACCGATCGTTACGCTGTTAATTATCTTTGTACTGTTATCGGCGGCTATTACACCGGCAGCTTCCCCGTTTGCGGCGATCCTGCACAGCAACAAGGAATGGGTTCCGACCAAGTACGTTTACCAGTATACGATTCCATTCGTCATTCTGGAACTGATTATCGTTCTTGTGATCGGTGTCCCGTTAGCAAATCTGTTAATGTAAGTTTAGAAAGGAGTTATGTATCATGGCACAGTATGATGTAATTATTGTTGGCGCGGGTCCTGCCGGTATGACGGCGGCAATCTACGCGGCGAGAGCGGATATGAATGTTCTGCTTCTCGACAAGCTGGCCCCGGGCGGACAGATTATCAATACAAATGAAATTCAGAACTATCCGGGGGTCGGAACGATCAACGGAGCAGAGCTTGCGTATCAGATGTTTGAGCATACACAGCAGTTTGACAATATCGCGTTCGACTACGGCACGGTAAAGAGCATCACGGACGAAGGAAAAGTAAAGAGAGTCCTCTGTGAGGAGGATGACAAGGAATTCACGGCGAAGGCCATTATCCTTGCTACCGGAACGAGACCGAGATGCCTCGATATCCCGGGAGAAGATAAGTTCCGCGGCAACGGAATCAGCTGGTGCGCTATCTGTGACGGAGCCCAGTACCGCGACCGTGACGTTGTGGTAATCGGCGGAGGCAATTCCGCGGTGGAGGAATCCATATTCCTTGCCGGCATCGTAAAATCACTGACGATTGTAACCATGTTTGATTTGACGGCTGATCCGATGGCCTGCGACAAGCTTCGCGCCATGGACCACGTAACCGTTTATCCATACCAGGATATCCTGGAATTTACCGGAGACACGAAGCTGACCGGCGTTCATTTCAAGTCCACGAAGACCGGCGAGGAGAACACGGTTTCCTGTGACGGCGTATTCGAATATATCGGACTCACACCAACCACAGAATTTTTAAAGGATTTAGGCGTGTTAAACCAGTTCGGCTATGTGGAAGTAGACGAGAAGATGCACACAAAGGCAGCCGGTATCTACGGAGCCGGAGACTGTGTGACCAAGAACCTGCGCCAGGTAATCACTGCCTGTGCGGATGGCGCGATCGCAGCTCAGGAAGCTTCCCACTACGTTCAGAATTTAGAAGATTAAACAACGATTCATGCCCGCCTGTTTTCCTGTGACGAACGATAACGGAATTTTATTGTAAGATAAAAATTTAGAATTTTACTTTATTGTTATTTTGCAATAGAATAGAGTTAGTATGTTTAGAATGGGAAAACAGTGTGGAGTTCATACAAAAGGAAAGGAAGAAAGATTATGTTAAAGGAAGTAAACAGCGAAGAATTTAAGGAACTGGCCGGAAAAGGCCTGGTACTGGCGGACTTTTTTTCAACCACCTGTGGACCCTGTAAGATGTTGGGATTTGTATTGAAAGATGTAGAGAAGGAATTCGGCGACGACTTAACCATTTTAAAGGTTGATTTCGACCAGAACAAAGATTTGACAGCAGAATATGGCGTGACAGGATACCCAACCCTGGTTCTTTTAAAGGAAGGCGAGGAAGTAGGACGTCTTCAGGGCTTACAGCAGAAACCGGTTATCATCAAGCTGGTAGAGGAACACAAATAAGAACCTAACGAATAAGAACAGATACGGGGAGGTATCATCATGTCAGTAAAATATTCATTTGAAGATCATATTGTAAACAGACAGTACGAAGCAGAGCAGGAGATGTTAAAGGAATTCGAAGCAGGCAATTACACAATTGCCAATCCGCTCGTAAAATATAACGCTTATCTTGTCAATCCGTTATCCGCGGTTGTATGTTTCCATACAGAAAAGGAAACAGCCATCACCGTTACCGTGCTTGGCAAGACACCACAGGGCAATATCAGCCACACATTCCCGAAGGCAAAGAAGCACGTGCTTCCGATCGTAGGTCTGTATTCTGATTATCAGAACAGAGTTGAGATCAGAGCTTACCGCGGCGAGTCCAACATCATCACCATCGATGTACCGGATGTGTTTGACGGCAAGGAAGTAATCTATTCCATGGATACGACTCCTGAGTATTTACAGGACAACATCATCTTAGTATCTCCGGCAGGCGAGGATCTGGCAGTTGGATTCGACTACGCAGGCGATGCAAGATGGCATATGACGATTCCATGTGTATTCGATGTAAAGAGACTGAAAAACGGCAACTTAATCATGGGTTCCCACCGGGTAATCCAGATGCCTTACTATATGTCCGGTTTATACGAGATCAGCCCATGCGGAAAGATCTACAAGGAATTCCGTCTTCCGGGCGGCTACCATCACGATGAGTTCGAGATGGAGGACGGCAATCTCTTAAGCCTGACAGACGATTTAACCAGCGAGACAGTAGAAGATATGTGCGTTCTGATCGACCGCAATACAGGCGAGATCTTAAAGACCTGGGACTACAAGAAGTTCCTCGATCCAAAGAAGGTAAGCAAGTCCGGCAGCTGGTCTGACCATGACTGGTTCCACAACAACGCCGTATGGTACGACAAGAATACCAATTCCTTAACCTTCTCAGGACGTCATATCGATTCCATGGTAAACATCGATTATGAGACCGGAGAACTGAACTGGATCATCGGCGATCCGGAAGGATGGCCGGAAGAGATGCAGAAGTACTTCTTCAAGCCAGTCGGCAATAACTTCGGATGGCAGTATGAGCAGCATGCCTGCGTCATCACACCTGACGGCGATGTTATGTGCTTTGACAACCATCACTACGGTTCCAAGAACCCGGAGAAATATCTGGCAGCTAAGGATAACTATTCCAGAGGCGTTCGTTACAAAATCAACACCGATGACATGACCATCGAGCAGGTATGGCAGTACGGCAAGGACAGAGGAGCAGAATTCTTCTCCCCATACATCTGTAACGTAGAGTACTACAACGAAGGACACTACATGGTTCATTCCGGCGGTATCGCATACGACACAGAAGGCAATCCTTCCGAGGCGCTGGGCGCATTTGCAAAGGATCAGGGCGGCCGTCTGGAGAGTATCACGGTTGAGATCTGTGACAACAAGAAGATGCTTGATTTACACGTACCGGGCAACTATTACCGCGGCGAGAAGCTGAAATTATACAGCGACGGCATCAACTTAGAGCTTGGCAAGGGCCAGATTTTAGGCGAGATGGGCGTTACGAAGGAATTCGATACCGAGATCCCGTTAGATCCGTCAGGCGAGATGCTTCCGGAGAGCTGCAACGCGAGAATCGAAGACGAGATCGACCGTTTCACATTCTTCTCCCGTTTCGAGAAAGGCCAGCTGGTTATGCTTCTGTTAGAGCAGGGCGAAGAGGTTCACCGCTACTTCATCTCCACAACGGCGGTTCCGTTCCTGGCGATGTGCTGCGGTACATTCCTCGATTCCGACGACAGAAATACGAGAACCAACATCAATAAGACAGGATTAAAAGGTACCTATGATCTTCGCGTTATTATCGATGACAAGAAGTATGAGACAGGCGTTACGATCAGCTGTTAATCATCAGGATCTGACACTGTTACAGGATGCAAGAAGACACATATAGACTGCAGGAGGGGGCCGCGATTTAAAGACGTCCCCCCTTCGCAGGTTTTCAGGAGGGTTTATGGGAGTTTTATACAAAGAAGTAAAACATATCATTGACCAGCAGTATGAGGCGGAATCAAAATTTCTGGAGGAGTACGGAAAGGAATGCCATACCATCGCCAATCCTTTCGTTGTGCTCAATCCATATCTGATTGCGCCTCTTACCGCGCTTGTCATGTTTGAGAGTGAAAAACCGGCTTTCGCCAAGGTTACGGTGAAAGGGAAAGAGGCGGCGGGAGATTATATGTACCGCCCGAAATCAGACGCAAGAAAGATGGTTCTTCCGATATACGGCCTTTATGAGGACTATGAGAATACCGTAGTCATCGAGCTGAGCACAGGGGAGACCGCGACTCTTAAGATCGTGACAGAGAAGGCTTCCGAACAGTTAAAGAAGCCAACCTCCATCGAAACCACGCCGGAGTACATGGAAGACAACGTCATGATGGTAAGTCCGACTTCACCGGCTTATACGGCGGCTTACGACTATGCGGGGGACGCGCGCTGGTATAACACGCTGAATCTGGCCTTTGATTTAAAGCGTGTCCGCAACGGACGCCTTTTTGTGGGAACCGACCGTCTGGTGGCTCCGCCTTACCATACCACCGGCATCTACGAGATGGGAATGATCGGAAAGATCTATAAGGAATTCCGTATTCCGGGCGGCTATCACCATGATGAGTGGGAGATGGAAAATGGAGATATTTTGATCTTGACCCAGTATCTGGCCCGTGGTACCGTAGAAGATGCATGTGTCATGGTAGACAGAAATACCGGCGAGATCTTAAAGGAATGGGATCATCAGGACGTGCTTCCTGTTTACCCGGTCGGCGGCTCCGGAAGCCAGGATGCACACGACTGGTTCCATAACAATGCGGTATGGTACGACAAGAAGACGAATTCTCTCACCTTCTCCGGACGCCATCAGGATATCATCATCAACCGTGATTTTGAGACCGGGAAGCTGAACTGGATCATCGGTGATCCGACCGGCTGGCCGGAAGACATGCAGAAGTATTTCTTCAAACCGGTCGGCGGGGATTTCGACTGGCAGTATGAGCAGCACGCCTGCATGGTGCTTCCAAACGGCGATATCATGTGCTTCGACAACGGCCACTGGCGCTCCAAGGAGAAGGAACACTACGTGGACGCGAAGGATAACTTCTCCCGCGGTGTGATCTATCACATCGACACGGACAACATGACGATCGAGCAGGTATGGCAGTACGGAAAAGAGAGAGGCGCCGAGTTCTTCTCCTGCTACATATGCAACTGTGAGTACTATGAGAGAGGCCATTATCTCGTTCATTCCGGCGGTATCGGCAAGCTGAACGGAGAATGGATGAACATGCCTGGCGCAGGTATGACGGCGGCCATCGACGATGGATCGGCTGAACTCAGTTCCATCACCGTAGAGGTGAAGGACGATGTCGTTCTGTATGAGATGCATCTGCCGGCCAACTACTACCGTGCGGAGAAGCTCCACTTATACGACGAGGGCGATGCAGTGTCCTTCGGACGCGGGGAGATTCTTGGAAGTATCGGTATGACTGAGGAATTCCTGACAGAAGTACCTGCAGAAGACGGCGGCATGGTTCCGGATTCCTATAAGACGAAGATCGCAAAGGAAGCGGACCGCCTTGTATTTAAGGCAAGCTTTGAAAAGGGCACGCTGGTCATGCTGAATTTAGAGGGCGAAAACGGAAGCCCGACACGTCACTACTTTGTTCCAACCACAAAGCGCCCGTTCCTGGCCATGTGCGTAGGCACATTCCTGGAACACGATGAGAGAGCCGTGGAATTCCCTGTCAGCGGTGAGGGAATAGAAGGAACATATAAAGTTACCGTTACCATCGATGAAAAGAAATATGATACAGGAGTTACAGTAAACTTCTAAACAATTTCTTTATCATACCAACGAGACTGAAGGAGTCAAAAAAAGGAGGATACACTCAATGGGTTACAAAGTAAGCTTTGAAGAAGCGAACAAGATCTTTGCAGCGCTCCAGGATGAATACGAAATCTGGGCACCGAAAAGATTTGTAGGAAAAGGAAGATATTCCGACACCGATATGATCAAGTATGACAAGATTAACACTGTAGAAGAGATCGAGTACATGGATAAGTCCGATTTCCCTGCAAAAGAAGTGTTAAGCCCGATCACAGAATCCCTGTTCTATTTCACAGAGGACGAGTACATTGAGAGCAAGGCCGCAGGCAAGAAGCTTTTAATCTTCATGAGACCGTGTGATATTCATGCACAGCATCATCAGGAGAAGATCTACTTAAGCAACGGCGGCTTCGAGGACATGTACTATAAGCGCATGAACGAGAAAGTGAAAATCGTCATGATGGAATGTACCACAGGCTGGGATACCTGCTTCTGCGTAAGCATGGGTACCAACAAGTCCGAGGATTATTCCATGGCAGTCCGCTTCGGCGAAGGCGAGTTAAGCCTGGATGTGAAGGATGACGCGTTCGCTCCTTACTTTGAAGGTAAGAACGAGACAGGATTTAAGCCGGAATACGTAGAGAAGAATCAGCTGACCGTTGATGTTCCGGAGATTCCGAACAAGGAAGTATTAACCAAGTTAAAGAACCACCCGATGTGGAATGAATACAATAAGCGCTGTATCTCCTGTGGTGCCTGTACCGTAGCCTGCAGCACCTGTACCTGCTTCACCACCACAGACATCATCTACAATGAAAATGCCAACGTTGGCGAGAGAAAGAGAACAACCGCTTCCTGTCAGGTTAAGGGCTTCTCCGATATGGCCGGCGGCATGAGCTTCCGCAACACAGCCGGAGACAGAATGCGCTTTAAAGTGCTTCACAAATTCCATGATTACAAGGAACGTTTCCAGGATTACCATATGTGCGTAGGCTGCGGCAGATGTATCGACCGATGTCCAGAATACATTTCCATCGCTGCTACTGTAAAGAAGATGGCGAATGCGATCGATGAAATCGTTGCAGAAGAGAATAAATAGGGAGAGGTGGACGAAGAGATGAATAACATAGTAAAACCTGTTGCATGCAAGATTCTTGAAGTTAAGAGAGAAAGCTTACATGAATATACATTTAAAGTTGCAACCGATATTAAACCGGAGCACGGACAGTTCTTACAGCTCTCCATTCCGAAGGTAGGAGAGGCTCCTATCTCCGTCAGCTCTTTCGGCGACGGCTGGATGGATTTCACGATCCGTTCCGTTGGTAAAGTAACCGATGAGATTTTCGAGAAGCAGGCCGGCGATACCTTATTCCTTCGCGGCGCTTACGGAAAAGGCTGGCCGGTAGAGAAATTCCAGGGCAAGCATGTGGTAGTTATCACAGGCGGTACTGGTCTGGCTCCTGTAAAGAGCATGTTAAACATGTTCTATGACAATCCTGATTACGTAAAGAGCGTAACCTTAATCAGCGGATTCAAGAACGAGGAAGGCATCATCTTCAAGAACGACCTTGATAAGTGGCACGACAGATTTACCACATTCTATACACTGGACAGAGATCAGAAGGAAGGCTGGAACACAGGTTTCGTAACCGAGTTCGTTTCCAAGGTTCCATTTTCCGAGTTTGACGGCGATTACGAAGTAGTAATCGTAGGACCGCCGCCAATGATGAAGTTCACAGGCCTGGAAGCTGTTAAATGCGGCGTTCCGGAAGAGAAGATCTGGGTATCCTTCGAGCGTAAGATGTCCTGTGCTGTCGGCAAATGCGGCCACTGCCGTATCGATGAGGTTTATGTTTGCTTAGACGGCCCGGTATTCAACTATACACAGGCCAAATATCTGGTTGACTAAGGAAAGGAGCGAATAGAGAATGAATCACGATATTGATATTAAAAAAGTACGTATCAACTGTTTCAGACAGTCAAAAGTAGCGGGAGAGTTCATGCTTCAGCTCCGTGTTCCGGGCGCTTTAATCGAAGCGAAACACTTAACCATGGTTCAGGAAATCTGTGAGAAATGGGGCAACGGCACCTTCCACATGGGTACAAGACAGACCTTAAACATTCCTGGAATTAAATTTGAGAATATCGAAGAAGTAAACAAATACATCAAGAAATACATCTCCGATGTTGATATCGAGATGTGTAACGTGGAGATGGAATCCGATGACTACGGCTACCCGACAATCGGCGCCCGTAACATCATGTCCTGTATCGGCAACGCACACTGTATCAAAGGCAACATCAACACCTATGAGCTGGCCCGCAAGATCGAGAAACTGATCTTCCCGTCCCACTACCACATCAAAGTAGCTGTCGCAGGATGTCCAAATGACTGTGTTAAGGCAAACTTTAACGATTTCGGTGTTATGGGTGTCAACAAGCAGGTTTATGATATCGACCGCTGTATCGGATGCGGCTCCTGTGTGGAGGCGTGTGAGCACCATGCAACAGGCGTATTAAGCCTGAATGCCAACGGAAAGATTGACAAGGACGCATGCTGCTGCGTAGGCTGCGGCGAATGTTCCCTGATCTGCCCGACAGGCGCATGGACCAGAGGCACCAAGAAGCTTTACCGCGTAACCTTAGGCGGCCGTACCGGCAAGCAGAATCCGCGTGCAGGCAAGCTGTTCTTAAACTGGGTAACCGAGGATGTTGTTTTAGGCATGTTCGGAAACTGGCAGAAGTTCTCCGCATGGGCGTTAGACTACAAGCCGGAGTACTTACATGGCGGTCACTTAATCGACCGTGTCGGATACAAAGAGTTCGTAAAACATATCTTCGAGGGTGTTGAATTCAATCCGGAAGCAAAGATGGCAGACGATATTTACTGGGCTGAGAACGAGCAGAGAGGCAATATGCACGTTATGCCGATCTCCCAGCACAAGCATGCCGGCCCGGCTGAAACAGCAAACTATACATTTACACAGAAATAAATAATGGAAAGGGAGGGCGCGCCATCTACATCAGACCACCGCGCCCTCCCTGTTTCATTGAAACACCGGGGTACGCAGAGCTGCTGCACATGATGCACGCTGCAAAGATACCCGGCGCGATTTGTTACGATAAAAAAGCAGGAAAATTGAGCGTACTGTGCCTCCTCAGAGACATCCCCATGGACTTCTCCCAGGCACGCACCCCGAAAATTGGTATAAAATTCCCCCTCACATCCCTTAACCAAAAAGTGAGTCCAATTTTCCCTCAATCATTCCCGCTTTTTTTATGGTTATATTTTCCCGTTTCAATATATCTGTTACAAAACCCCTGTTTTATACATCTGTTCTAAATGAGAATTTTATGATAAAATAGACAGGTCTTAAAACACAGAAAGAAGAGGAAAACAATGGCATATTTCCCATTTTTTATGGATATAGAAGGGCAGCGATGCTTAATCGTCGGAGGCGGAATCGTTGCCTGCCGGAAAGTAGAGGTTCTTTTGGACTACGGACCGGAGATCGTCGTCGTGTCCCCTGAGATGACGGACCGTATGGTACGGTACGGCGAAACTGCGGACGATAAGGTAACGCTTCTTTGCCGGGAGTATCAGGAGGAAGACTTAGACGGCGTGGATTTTGTGGTCGCGGCCACGGCGGATGAAGAACTGAACCGGCGGATTTCCCTGGTCTGCAGAGAGCGGCGGATTCCGGTGAATGTGGTGGATGTCAGGGAAGAATGCAGCTTCATTTTCCCGGCTCTGATCAAGGACGAGGATATTACCGTGGGAATCTCCACCGGAGGAAGCAGCCCTACCATCGCACAGTATTTAAAGGCAAAGTTCCGTGCAGCGATTCCGGAGGGCTTCGGGAGACTGGCTGCAGAGCTGGGGACGTACCGGGAGCTGGTGAAGGAGCGGGTGCCCATCCTTTCTGTCAGAACCGCGGTCTTTAAAGAGATGGTTGAGGAAGGAATCCGTCAGGGCGGAACATTTACCAGGGAACAGGCGGAGCAGTTGATTGACAGAAAGTTAGAGGAATTGGAGAAAGACCATGAATAAGATGATTCGTATCGGGACGAGAAAGAGCGCTCTGGCGATGGTACAGACAGAACTGGTGGCGGAAGCGCTGAAACGCGTTCAGCCGGGACTTTTGGTCGAGACAGTGACGAAAGTGACGGAAGGGGACCGCATCTTAAATAAGCCCCTGCTGGAGTTTGGCGGAAAGGGCGTCTTTGTGACGGAATTCGAGCAGGCTCTGTTAAAGGGCGAGATTGACTTTGCGGTACACAGCGCCAAGGATCTTCCCATGGATTTGGAGGACGGACTGGGGATCGTGGCCGTGCCCCCGAGAGAGGACCCGAGAGACGTGCTGATGACGCCTGCAGGAACCGACTTAAGCGCGAAAAAGGAGATTGTTATCGGTACCTCCAGCTTACGGCGGAGGCTCCAGATCGAGGCGCTGGGAAAGACGCTGTGGCCCGGTTCAGCTGTGCGGTGTGAGGATATCCGGGGAAATATCCAGACGAGGATCAGAAAGATGGATGAAGGCCTCTATGACGCGATTATTCTGGCCGCTGCGGGCCTGAAACGCATGAAGATGGTAAATCCTCCGCCTGACGGCCTGGAGGAGTATTTTGAGACAAATGGGACGTATGATTTTCATTACTTTGACTGTGAGACGTTTATTCCGGCCGGAGGACAGGGAATTCTGGCCGTGGAGGGGCGGATCGAGGACAGGACCTGCGAGCTGGCAGTGCGCATTCAGGACGAGGAGGCGAAGACGTGCCTCATACTGGAGCGGAAGATCTTAAAGCTGCTGGATGCGGGCTGTCACGAACCGATCGGCGTGTACTCCAGAATCAGGGACGAACAGATCGAAGTATTTGGAATCAACAGACGGGACGGAGAAACGAAGCGTGTGTATCTGACAGGCGGAACCGGGGAGCTGGATCTTCTTGCGGAACGCGCGGCGAAAGGACTGAGATAGAGATGAAGGAAACGGGTAAAGTATTTCTGGTCGGAGCAGGCCCTGGAGATCCGGGACTGATTACGGAAAAAGGGTTAAAGAGGCTGCGGGAATGTGATGTGGTGGTCTACGACCATCTGGCATCTGAGCGCTTTTTAGACGAGGTTCCGGAGGAGAGCCAAAGGATATATGTGGGAAAAAAAGCGGGCTGCCACTACATGAAGCAGGAGGAGATCAACCAGCTCTTGGTGGATCTGGCAAAGGAGGGAAAGAATGTGGTCCGGTTAAAGGGCGGCGATCCCTTCGTCTTTGGACGCGGCGGGGAAGAGGTGATGGCTGTTTCCCGGGAAGGCATTCCTTTTGAGGTGGTATCCGGAGTCACATCGGCGGTGGCCGCGCTGGCATCGGCGGGGATTCCGGTGACGCACCGGGCCGTCAGCAGAAGCTTTCATATCATGACCGGCCATACCATGACGGAGGCGGGGAAGCTGCCTCTCGATTTCTCGGAGTTTGCAAAGCTTTCAGGTACCCTGATCTTTCTCATGGGGCTGACTCATCTTCCGCTGATCGTAAAAGGGCTTCTGGAGAACGGAAAGCCGGGAAGCACGCCAGCGGCGGTCATCGAAAAGGGCACGCTGCCAGGACAGCGCGTCGTGCGCGGAACGCTTGACACCATGGAACAGCGGGTGACGGAGGAAGGGATTGGAACTCCGGCCATCATCGTTGTGGGGGAAGTGACTGCGCTGGACTTCGCTTCCACGTACCACGAGCCTCTGGAAGGCGTCAGAGTGGCGGTGACCGGAACGGATCTGCTGGCAGCCAAGCTGAGAAAGAGTCTGGAGGAGGCGGGAGCCTATACGGAGTGTGTCCTCAGCATGGAACTGGAATCCCACCGGTCCGGTGAGGCGATGAAGACCGCCTATGAGAGACTGGCGGATTACGGATGGATCGTATTTACCAGTGCCAATGCGGTGCGTGAGTTCTTTCTCGGCCTTCTGGAGAGCGGAGGGGATAACCGCAGGCTCGGCCATGTGAAGTTTGCTGCCGTGGGTAAGGGAACGGCAAAGGAACTGCTCCGGTACGGATTTACAACGGATTACACGCCGGAGGAATACTGCGCGGCCGCTCTTGCCGAGGGTCTTAAGAGCGTTGTGAAGGAGGGGGAACGCCTCCTGATCCCGAGGTCCTTCAAAGGCTCGCCGGAACTGGTTGAGATTCTGGACAGCGCCGGAATCGTGTATAATGATATCGTCCTTTACGACGTGGCAGAGCGGAGAAAGGGAGCGAAGGAAATGGCGGAATCCCTCAAAAAAGCGGATTACTTAACGTTTGCCAGCGGTTCCGGAGTGGACGCCTTCTTTGAAAATGCAGGGGAAGACGTGACCGCGCTTCTGGACGGGATTCGTGTGGTGTGTATCGGCGATATTACGGCCAGAAAGCTGGAGGAGCACGGAAGAAAGGCAGATGTGACAGCTGCCAGATTCACGGTGGAAGGCATGACGGAGGCTATCTCCCGGGACTGGAACCGGGGAAGCGAAAACTGATTCTCACGCCTTCTGGAGTAACGATGGAAAAAGGAACCTGTCTATAGTGCGCAAATTCACAGAAAAATTCTGAAAAGATATAAAATAAAAACAATAAAATCTTAAAAAAACATAAAGTAGATAAACATTTCCGATTTGATCTTGATATATGTGAATTTTAGGTATATTTTATTACTATAGGAATGTGAGTGTTCGTGGCGAGCCACTCCACCAGATTCGTGAGGGACCTCATCAGGTGGAGATGACATGCATCGCACGTAAGCGGTCAAAGGACGCCCGCCAGGTGCTCATAGCGAGGAGGCAGGATCATGGATTATTTGGTTGTTTATACAAGCAATACAGGCAATACAGAAAAAGTAGCGATGAAAATATTCGATTCATTACCGGGCCGTTCGAAGGATATCCAGAGGCTGGAGGAGCTGCGTGACGAGGAGGCGGATACCTACTTCGTGGGCTTCTGGAATGACAGAGGCACCTGCGGGAGCCGTGTGATGGAATTCCTTTCCGGTCTGCACGGCAAGAAGGTGGCTCTCTTCGGGACCTGCGGGATGGGCGGAAGCAGTGAGTATTTTAAACAGGTGGAGAACCGGGTGTCCGTCTTTGTGCCGGAGGATAATGAGTATCTGGGCTGTTTCCTATGCGGCGGCAAGATGATGCCGCAGGTACTGGACCGTTACAAACAGATGCAGGCCATCAACGATTCCCCCCAGATCCGGACGATGATAGCCGCGTACGAGGAGGGAATGCTTCATCCCGATGAACAGGATTTTCGGGATGCGGAAGCATTTGTGGAAGAGGCTCTTAATAAGTAACTGGCGGATAAAGGAGAAAAAGCATGGGTATCAAAAATGAGGATGACAATAAAAGCCCAAAAAAACCATTTATATACTACTATTTAATCGTCATGATCGTCATGATTCTGTTCAACGCGCTGATGGTGCCGTGGATACAGTCCAGAACCGTGATCGAGGTGCCGTACAGTACGTTCCTTGAGAAGGTGGACGCCGGGCAGGTGACGGATGTCGCCAGAACGGACTCGGAAATTCAGTTTATTGCGAACACGGGCGAGAAGGACAGGAACGGAAAAGAGATATACGCGACGTATAAGACAGGCCCGTGGCCGGATGAACAGCTGACCGAACGGCTTCTGGCTCATAAAGAAATCAATTTCCAGAAGACAATTGTGGAGCCGGTGAATCCGCTGCTGTCATTTTTCTTAACCTGGATTCTTCCGATTCTGATTTTCGTATTCCTTGGGAATATGATGGCGAAGCAGATGCAGAAGCGCATGGGCGGCGGCAATGCCATGACCTTTGGAAAATCCAATGCCAAGATTTACGCGGAGTCGGAGACCGGCAAGACCTTTGCCGATGTGGCGGGCCAGGAAGAGGCGAAGGATGCCCTGAAGGAAATCGTGGATTTCCTCCATAACCCGCAGAAGTACGCGGATATCGGCGCCAGCCTTCCGAAGGGCGCGCTGCTGGTTGGCCCTCCTGGTACCGGCAAGACACTTCTCGCCAGAGCCGTGGCGGGTGAGGCACACGTGCCGTTCTTCTCCATCTCCGGTTCGGAATTCGTAGAGATGTTTGTCGGCATGGGCGCTTCCAAGGTAAGGGATCTGTTTAAGCAGGCTAATGAGAAGGCCCCCTGTATCGTCTTCATCGATGAGATCGACACCATCGGTAAGAAACGTGACGGCGGCGGCTTCAGCGGCAACGATGAGCGGGAGCAGACGTTGAATCAGCTTCTGGCCGAGATGGACGGATTCGACGGAAAGAAGGGAGTCGTTATCTTAGCGGCCACCAACCGTCCCGACTCACTGGATAAGGCGCTGCTTCGTCCGGGCCGTTTTGACCGGAGAATTCCGGTGGAACTTCCTGACCTTGGCGGACGCGAGGCGATCCTGAAGGTACACGGAAAGAATGTGAAGCTGTCCGATGATGTGAATTTCCATGATGTGGCGCTGGCAACAGCGGGCGCCAGCGGCGCAGAGCTTGCCAATATCGTCAACGAGGCGGCCTTACGGGCGGTCCGCATGGGAAGAAAGCTCGTATCTCAGGAAGATTTAGAGGAGAGCGTGGAGGTGGTCATCGCCGGATACCAGAAGAAGGATTCCGGTGTCAGCGTCAACGAGCGGAAGATCATCGCCTACCACGAGGTGGGACACGCACTGGTTGCGGCATGCCAGAGCAATTCCGCGCCGGTACACAAGATTACGATTATCCCGAGAACATCGGGTGCGCTGGGCTACACCATGCAGGTGGATGAGGAGCAGCGGTATCTGCTCACAAAGGATGAGGCGCTTAATAAGATCGCCACCTTCACCGGCGGCCGTGCGGCGGAAGAGCTGATCTTCCGTTCCGTGACCAGCGGAGCTTCCAATGATATCGAGCAGGCAACAAGGATCGCACGGGCCATGGTGACCCGGTACGGCATGAGTGAGACGTTTGATATGGTGGCCTTAGAGACGGTGACGAACCAGTATCTGGGCGGTGATACGTCGCTGGCCTGTGCACCGGACACGGCGAAGCTGATCGATGAGGAAGTGATAAAGATTGTCAGAGAGCAGCACCAGAAGGCCCTTCAGATCTTAAAAGAGAACGAAGGAAAGCTGCATGAGATAGCAGAGTATTTACTGGATAAGGAAACGATTACCGGCGAAGAATTTATGGATATCTTCCATAAAACAAGCGAAAATTCCGTTGAAATCTAACCCCTGATTCATACGGTGGACTGACATCCTTAGTACAGCATTGCATAAATAACTGAGTAACAGTGCCTGATATCTGCGTCAGGTGTGCGTCTGCGAAGCGACGGCGTAGCGGACCCTACGACTAGCTTCGCAGGCGTGCTCCTGGCGTAGATAGCGGGTGCTGTTACTTAGGAATTTATGCAATGCTGTACTAAAGTTTCGGGAACCAGGAAGCCGCGGTATTTCATGACGGACTGGTCTTTCAGGATCGACATGCGGCGGCGCCACTCCCGTGGTGTCTGCCCCATGGTGTCGTGAAACTGCCGGTTGAAGCTGGACACGGAATGATAGCCCACCTCCTCTGAGATGGAGAGGACAGAGGCCTCCGTCGTGCGAAGCAGGGAGGCGGCCTGGCGGATCCGGGTGTCTGTCAGATACTTAAGCGGACTGGTCTCCATGACAGATGAGAAGATTCTTCTGAAATGAGCCGGGCTTAAGCTGCAGAGTTCAGCCAGATACTCCATAGAAAAATCGTCCATGTAGTGACTGCGGATATATTCCAGTGCAGGAGCGATGACCAGCGCATTTTCAGGCGGCTGGTCATCTTTTTTTTCTGCCGATGCAGCAATCTGCCGGTATGCCCTGGCAAGATCGGTCAGAAGCGTAAGGAAGAGACCGCGCACTGAGATCTCATAATAGTCTTCTTTTCGTTCAAGCTCTCTCATAATCTTCGCTGCCAGAGCGTGGATCTCCGGGTAATCCCGTTCGTTTAAAATCAGGCTGGTCCGGTGCTCCAGAATCGTTAAAAGGTTGAAAATGCGAAGATCCGATCCCGAAAACAATGGCGTTAAGAGCCCCGTGAGATCGACAAACAGGTACGACCATTTGCTTGCCGTACCAGGGGAACTGTAAGTGGTGTGGGGAACATCGCAGGAGATCACGGTCAGATCACCGGCCCCAAACGGCCGTTTCGTGTCCTCGAAGATCATGGTGCCGCTGTCCGATTCACAGAGCCCAATCTCCAGGCAGTTGTGGATATGAAGCCGGGGAGAGGCCACGTCGGAGATCCGCCATTCCTCCCCGGATAAGAGGAGAACCGGAAAACGGGAGGACAGGTTGTAATCACGGAATTCAATGTATGGTCTTTTGTGTCTGGGCATGGGCGCTTCCTCCTTTTTTCTATGATCCCATTATATCCGTAAATGATTGAAAATGCAAAGTTTTTGCCGCACTCTAACTGGAATGAGTGCGGCTGTTTTTATATAATTAAGAAAGACATCTATAAAGTGAACCATCGCAGGCAGAGAATACTGCACTGAGGATAATTTGGAAGGAGAAGATTTATCATGGAGAAGACAAAGGGAAGTTTTACACTGCCGGGGGAAGCCGGCTATGAGGAGCTGACGCTCAGGCTGGCGGAACGCTGGGGCGCCGATGTGATCAGAGACAGTGACGGCACGGAGCTGTCGGCGGAGATCACGGGCGCGGGATATGGAATCTATTCCACCATCTGCCTCATACGCGATCACAATGAGTGGGCGGAGGCCCATCCGGACCAGCTTCAGCAGACGTTTCTCGTGACAGAGCCAAAGACGGCGTTTGGCGGGGAACTGACGTTTGACCTGATGGAGGATTTTTTTACCGAACAGTTTACTATAAACGGCAGTCCGGAAGCGCTCGCTTACTGGCAGGTCTTTGACCGCACGGAGGAGACCGAGGTATCCCGCGCCAGCTGGCATTATGATAGAAACAGCGGATCGGTGGTACTTGAGGGAGCGCATCCATTTCATGACTATACGGTGAATTTCCTGGCATACCGGATCTGGGAAGAAATCTCGATGTACAACCATGTGACAAATAACTGGGAGAAAGAGCATCTGATGCCGGTAGATCCAATCCACGAGGAGACCAGAGAATATCTCTATGGCTGGATGAAGAATTGGTGCGATACCCATCCGGTGACGACGGTAGTCCGGTTTACCTCCCTGTTTTATAATTTTGTGTGGATGTGGGGCAGCAGCGAAAAGAAGAGAAATTTATTTACAGACTGGGGCTCCTATGATTTTACGGTCAGCCCCGCGATGCTGAAGGCGTTTGAGGCGGAATACGGCTATGGCCTGACGGCGGAGGATTTCATCAACCAGGGAAAATTTCATGTCACCCATATGCCGCCTACCAGGCACCAGCTGGATTATATGGCCTTTGTAAACCGTTTCGTTGTGGACTTCGGGAAACGTCTGGTGGAACTGGTGCACAGCTACGGAAAGAAGGCGTATGTGTTCTACGACGACAGCTGGGTGGGAGTGGAGCCGTATAACGACCATTTTAAGGAATTTGGCTTTGACGGCCTGATCAAATGCGTCTTTTCCGGCTATGAGGTCCGGCTCTGCGCCGGGGCAGAGGTGGAGACGCATGAACTGAGGCTTCATCCTTACTTATTCCCGGTTGGGCTGGGAGGAGCCCCCACGTTCTGCGAGGGAGGAGACCCGGTCCGCGATGCGAAAGAGTACTGGATCCACGTGCGCCGCGCACTGCTCAGGGAAAAGATTGACCGGATCGGTCTTGGCGGATATCTGCATCTGGTGGAAGACTTCCCCGACTTTTGCAGCTATATGGAGACGATCGCGGATGATTTCCGGCGGATTAAGTCCTTCCATGAAGAGGGCGCTGTGTATACACTGCCGATTCGGGCTGCGGTGCTCCATTCCTGGGGAAAGCTTCGTTCCTGGACACTGTCCGGTCATTTTCACGAAACGTATATGCACGACCTGATCCATATCAACGAGGCTCTCTCAGGGCTTCCGGTTTCGGTGGAATTCATAAATTTTGAAGATGTAAAGGCAGGATGCCTGAAAGGCGTCGATGTCCTGATCAATGCCGGGGCGGCCGGAAGTGCCTGGAGCGGCGGGATGGCCTGGAATGACAGTGGTGTCACGGAAGCGGTCTCACGCTGGGTCTATGAGGGCGGCGTGCTTATCGGAGTAGGCGAACCGTCGGCAGCACCCGGGGCATCCGCGTATTTCCGTCTGGCTTCTGTGTTGGGAGTGGACGAGGATACGGGGGCAAAGGTGTGTCATGGACGCTGGGAGTATGAACTGGCGGAGAAACCCGGTCTGATACCGGCGGGAGCTTCCGTGCGCGGCAGAAAAGGCATCTGCCTTACAGGCCCCGACACGGAGGTGATTGGGGAAAAGGATGGCCTGCCCGCCATCACGTCTCACCGTTTTGGCGGCGGCACCGCGTTCTATCTCAGCAGCTTCCAGGTGACGCCGGAAAATACCAGGATGCTCTTAAACCTGATGGTAAGCGGAATGGGTATGGATTTAAACCAGAAATATCTGACGGACAGCCCCGATACGGAATGCGCCTGGTATCCGGCCTCCGGTAAGCTGGTGGCGATTAATAACAGCGGCGAGGAACGGGAAACCGTGATTCGGATGGAAGCCGGCCGGCAGACAGTGAGACTGGAACCGTACGGCATGGCAGTGCTGGATGGGGCCGTGAACGGTAACCGACCGGAATAAAGGCTGGTATAAAAATGAATTTTCCATTGAAAATCGCCTGAGAGTAGTAGTATAATCTATCCTTGTATGGAAAAGTGAGGAAAGAGGTAGAACAATGGTAAAGGATTTAACGGTAGGGAAACCATCGTCAGTGCTCTGGCGTTTCTCCATCCCCATGTTTGTCAGCGTAATTTTTCAACAGATGTATAATATCGCGGACAGCGTGGTGGCTGGTAAATTTGCAGGTGAGGCGGCTCTGGCAGCCGTTGGGGCGTCTTATCCCATCACCATGATCTTTATGGCGGTGGCGGTAGGCAGCAACATCGGCTGTGCGGTCGTCATTTCCCAGCTCTTCGGGGCAAAACGGTGGAAGGAGATGAAGACGGCCATCTACACGACGCTGATAGCCTGTATCGCGCTGAGTCTCGGCCTGATGGCTCTGGGCTTTCTCTTCTGCCGCCCGGTGATGAACCTGATTCAGACGCCGGCCGATATCTTCTCGGACGGAGCGCTGTATTTACGAATTTATATCGGCGGATTTCTGTTTCTGTATCTCTATAATGTGTGTACAGGCATCTTTACATCTCTGGGAGATTCCAGGACGCCGCTCTATTTCCTGATTGGTTCCTCTCTGGGAAATATTCTGCTGGATATGATCTTCGTCATCGTCTTTCACTGGGGTGTGGCGGGCGTGGCGTGGGCGACCTTTATCGCCCAGGGAGCGGCCTGTGTGCTGGCGCTTCTGACTGTACATAAAAGAATTGCGGAGGTAAAGACGGAGGGCAGCTTTCCGCTGTTCTCCTGGAATATGCTGAAAAAGATCAGTGTGGTTGCGGTCCCCAGCATTCTCCAGCAAAGCTTCATCTCGGTAGGCAACATGTTTATTCAGGGACTGGTCAACAGCTTTGGTTCCTCGGTGATTGCCGGCTACAGCGCGGCGGTGAAGCTCAATACCTTCACGATTACCTCATTTACGACGCTGGCAAACGGACTCTCCAGCTTTACGGCACAGAACATCGGCGCAGGGCAGGAGGAACGGGTAAAGAGCGGATTCAAGGCCGGATGGTTCATGGCATTCTGCGTCGCTGTGCCATTTACAATCCTGTTCTTTTTCTTCGGCGGTCCGGCGGTGACCATCTTTATGGAGCAGACAGGCGGAGAGGCTATGAATACTGGCGTTACATTTTTAAAGATCGTCTCTCCGTTTTATGTGGTGGTTGCCACGAAACTGATGGCGGACGGCGTGCTGCGGGGATCCGGCGCCATGGGCTGTTTCATGATCGCTACATTTGCTGATCTGATTCTCCGCGTGCTGATCTCCTTCGTGCTTGCCGGACCGTTTGGTGCGGACGGGATCTGGATGTCGTGGCCCATTGGCTGGACGATCGCTACGGCGCTGTCACTCAGCTTTTATTTGAGAGGGAAATGGAAATTCAGCAGAGATTTGTGATCAGCCGCATCGCTGCAGGAGAGCAGTACTTGGTTTTGCATTGACTGGATTCTGCTATACCGGTTTAATAAGATGATGCTCATATAACGTTTCAAAGGTATTTACTGCGCCTCCGTGCTCGACGATCTTCCCGTCTATGACCTTGTCGATATCAACACCGGTGAAGGAGAGTCTCTTGTGTGTCGGCTTTATTCCAATCCATTCGCCTTCGTGGGTCCCTTCCATGATGAATTCTGAAATCACATAGTCCCCATCCGCGTATTGCTTGATGATTTTCATCGTATAGTCGGGATAGGTCTTTTTTACATCAATAAGATGCTGCTTCATGCCGTCGACACCCACGTGAATGATGGTTTCTCCGGCTTTTACAACACAGCTTTCAGATACGTACTGCGAAACCTGATCAAGCAGGTTTTCTGAGACTACGGTCTCGTAGAAATAGGTTACAATATCTTTATTCTCCATTCTCACACCTCCGGAATGATTCTGGTTGGATCTGCTGTAATTATTTTAGAAGCATTATAACAGGCGGCAGACAATCCGTCTATAGCTGTCTGTAATTAAATTTGGTGAAATTTTAGGAAAGGAACAGCGCGATCAATGTATTTTTTCAGCATTGAAAAAGGAAGAAGAGAAGAAATAATCAGAAAATTAAGGAAGATATCTGGAATAAACGGCGAATGACGTGTATAAAAATAGAAACAATTGAAATAATTACATACAATATGAAAATTAACAAATAACATATAAAAAATAAAGAAAAAGTATTGACAAATCAAAACGCATCCGCTATAATAAAGCCAAGATAAGAGATAAGAAAACAAAAACTCCTAAAGAAAAAGGAGAAGAAACAAACTCTTAAGTATCAAAAATATAGAAGAAGGAGGTACAGTCCACCAGAAGCAGTAATTTAGCTTAATTTATAATAAAAATTATAAATTAGGCAAAAGGAAAAACCGATCTGCCGATGCTAAAAAACCAATCTTATAAGATAAAAGCAAAAGAGGAACATCAAAGAGCTGATATCAAAAAAATAAGATAAAATCTATGGAATGTTTAAAGAACTATGATTGTTTCAAGAAGTAGAACAAAAGAATAATCATCTTTGTTATATGACGAGAAAGTATAATGAGGAATGAAAGAAAATTTTGAAATACGAAAAGATGAACAGATAGTAAGAATGAAAAGTAAGAGAATAAACGAAAAACATAGATGAGGAAGAAGAGCAACGGAGAGAGGGAAAATTTCATATAGATCATGTTAGAGAAAGTACCAGGTACAAAAAAACATGAGAGAAAAGAGGTATCAAGTCCAATGGATGAGATAGTGTAGAAACGGGTATCGGATGAATGTCAAATCAATCGGTACCCGTTTCTATCTGTCTTTTTGTGTAAAAGAAAATGAATAAAGATCCTTATAATGATTTATTCTGCCATTGCACCATCTGCTCCCAGATGGTAAACGACGTTTTTCCATGTCACGGAGGTGTTTGCCGCCATTTCGCCGTTGCGGTTTAAATAGTACCACCGGTCCTTGTAAAAAATCCATTCATCGGCGGCCATGCTGCCGTCGGGCTTCAGATAGTACCAGAGGTTCTGATCCAGAATCCAGCCGGTCTGCATGTAGCCGGATTCGTTGAAACGGTACCAGCAGCCCTTGATCCATTTCCACTGAGACGACGGCCAGGTGCCGTTGTATTGTTTGAACCACCAGCCGTTTATATCCAGAATCCATGTACCGTCGGATACATGAGAAGTAGAAGTATTCCGGTCATTTGATGGTTTGGAATCAGGAGCAGGATCCGGTTGCGGATCTGGATCTGGTTCCGGTTCAGGAGCCGTCTCTTTGTACAGCGCAAATCCATAGATGGCATCACGGTTTATTTCAAAAGTAATCGTGCCGTCATGGTTTGCGGTATAGGTGACCTCCTCCGGAGCGGCCTCAGCCCGTGCTTTTGCGGCTGGAACGAATCGGTACAGTTTCAGGGTCCCTTTCTGACCGGATTCTATGGCGGGGGCTTTTGCGGTGACGCGCACCGGATGGTCATTCAGACTTAAGTTTTTGCCTTTTAAAAGGAGTTCCGGTCTGAATAAGGTCAGGAGCACCGCGGTCCCGGACAGTGATTCCTGGAAACTTCCGATGGAATCGGATTCGTCGGTCAGGAGGAAGGCGGTACGCACATCCATTGTGCCGTTTGCGGCCTTTACCGTTATACCGTCAGCCGTTGTGTGAATCTCTTCCTTCTGGAAGCCTGCCAGGAGTTCCCTGATTTTTGCCTGATCGGATTCGCTTAAGACGGATTTTTCTTCTTCGGTCAGATTCTCGTATTTTTTCAGAAGTTCTTCGACCGCGTCGGCATTTTCATAAGTCACTTCGTCAATACCAGTGATTGGAGCCATAATTTCAGCGGCAGAATCCATCAGCGCCAGCTTTTCTTTTGCAGCTTCGATGACTGCGGTGATGAGCAGAGTCTGTTCCTCGTTAAAGTGTGCGGTGTCGAGAGCCTGTACTTCCTTTAATATCATTTCTACATTTGACTTTTCTGCCCTAGTGGCATTTTCAATCTCATTTTGCCAGCGGGCCAGTTTCTCGTCCAGACTTTCCAGAACGATGGTATACGTTTTTCCAAAATCTTTTGTGCCTTCTACGGTGATAATGGTTTTACCGTTTTGCAGGGCTGCGGTCACGCCTTCTTCTGCCTCAACCGCTTCATAGAGACTGTTCAGGACGATGATGGTATCTTTGCCGTTCTGGGTCGGATTGGAGATTCCGGCGGTGATGAGGCCATTTTCTTCTGCGAGAGTAACAGAGGCGGGCGTCTTCGCGGAAACCGGAAGGTCTTCCGGGTCACAGGCGGTCCAGAAATTATAGCCGCTGACTCCGTATTTCGTATTCTTGACAGCCTGTACCTCCGGGGTGTTGGCGAGAATTATTACTTCCGGATTTTCGGAAAACTCCGCCATATCGTCCGGAGTTCTGCCGGGCAGAAGGACGTAGCTGTACGTATCGTTCTGCGGATCGGTTCCGTGGTCCACGGCAAAACTGATGTAGCTTCTGATGATTTCTTTATCATTTGCACTCCCTGCGGCTACGGCTGTGTTGATATCCCTCCAGTTCCCGGTTCTGGTTTCTTTTAAAACGGTTACTTCAGTTTCTTCCGGGAAATAGTATCCGATATTCTGCGATTCGCCGTTATTTCCTTCCAGAAGCGCCCAGTTCATGGAGGCAGATGCAGGCTCGCCTGTCGTCAGATCCGCTTCCAGGCCGTCTATCCATACGGTATTTTCTGCATTTTCCATGGCTTTGCGGTTGTCCACGATCGTTTCTGTGGACTTCCCTTCACTGGAGCTGATTCCGGTGCCCAGTGCGGCGACTGCGTCAGGGAAGGTGAACCAGGATTTCTTTGCTTTCAGGGAAGAGATGGCGCCGCTCTTTGTTTCCCCTTCAAAATCCATGCCTACGGTTCCGTACTGGCTTAAGACGGAAGAACCGCCTACCCAGTCTTTGGAGCTGACGTGGGGATTCCAGGTGCCGTCAGTCGGTATAAAGCCCTCGGTATGGTCGGTGGTGATGCCGGCCAGCCGGTGGGGGTCTACCGTAGGCCAGTAAACATCTGCATATTGGGACTGATCCCCGTTGTATAAATAGAGGGCGCCGTCGCTCATATGCCAGCCTTTCCGGTTCTCGTTGTTGCCGTATTCGAAATTGCCGGTTCGCCTGGAGTACATACTGATTCCCAGATCGAAATTTTCTCCGTGGTAGACGGCTTTATCCATAACACCAAAATTTTTGTGGTAGACTTCATGGTCTTCGTCTAAAGAACTGTCTGCCAGCAGGTTTTTCATCGCGGTCATATCGGCCACGGTCATACCTAAAAAGAAGTCTTCATTATATTCGAGCCCTGCCTGGATTTCCGTTTTTGCAAAAGCGCGGAAGGCTTCCCTTTCATCCGCCGGAGCCATATCTGCCAGATGGGAGACAGGCTTTAGCAGTCCGCGGCCGACGGTCTGGTCATTGGTCGATGGCCTTGCAATGCCTCGCCCGGTGGTCATATCCATCATGGCGCCGTCTGCATAGAGAGGGCGGATTCCTGTCCAGATCCACTGGAAGATGCTGGTCAGCTTATCGTCTGCCACTTCCCATGGGCTGCCGTCGACGATAAAAAGAAGTTTCTCAATTCCGCCTAACAGCGTGGAGCCGTAGCCTCCGGTGTAAGCCAGATTGCCGTGATCGATATAGGAACCGTCTTCATAATAGCCGTTGCCGTCGGATACAAAACCGATGGATTTATCCAGAGCCTCTTTTGCCATGTTGAGCGGCCTGGAGGTCTCGCCGATCGAGGAACGGAGTGCAGATACGAGGGAGGCGTCGATTAAATTGGCCGCAGTATTTTTGATCTCGCTGCCGCTGGTGGTATGATACCGTTTATTGGGATCTTCGTTAAAGTTCTCCAGTGTCCGGGCTTCCCGTTCTATTAATTCCGGGGGCAGATCGTCGTACATCAGGATCACGGTATTGCATAAGCTCTGCGGCATTCCGATAAACCAGTGCCACCAGTTCCCGTACAGATCTTTTTTTACATTCATTGTATCGTTGTACATGTTCGCGTATACCCACTCAAGAGCACCGATGATGTCTTCCTTCAGTTCCTCCTTTTGGTATAAACTGCTTCCTTTGGCACTGTAGGCTGTGGCCATCTGCTCTATCCTGGAAAAACCGGTTCCGAGACCTTCTGTTACATTGGCAGTGGTGTCCTGTTTTTGATACGTGAAATCAATATCATCCCATAATATGCGTCTGTCGCTGCCGCCTTTTTTCATGGTTTCCCAGTATTTGGCCGCAGTCTCTGTCAGGTCTTCCATCATGGCCGCGTAGACTTCATCGGATGGATCTTCGATGTTGTTGCCGGTCAGACGGTTTTTCCAGTTTTCACGGATTGTCTGATAGTATGGGCGCAGATTGCCATCTTCTACGGATATTCTGCATACGGCCTCATGATAATCATCGGTTTTAGCGGTGATCTCTGCAGCGCCCATGGAATAGGCGGTAACGATACCGTTTTCATCGACATCTGCAATCTCTGGATTTTTGGAATACCATTCGATTTGACTCTCGTATCCGTCGCTGCAGGCTGCTTTTAATTCAAGCGTATCTCCGGTGAACATACTGGCTTCTGTTTTGTTTAAACGCAGAGAGTAGGTTGGTAAAATCTGAACGTCATCCAGACATACTTCTCCAGCCATTTGATCCGCATAAAATTCGATTTGAATGCCTGTCGCGCTGGCAGGAGGATTTTGAGATAGAAAACCGTACTGGGTCCAGCCGTCGGTGGTGCCTGTGATTCTTTCAGTCTCAATGTATTCTCCGGATCCGCCTGGCAGCAGCCATGTTAATCTGGCGTAAAAACCGGTGCCCAGCACATTCTCGGTTTTTACATAAAAGGTACAGAGATAGGTTGATTTAGTGTCAGCAATGCCTTTTATGGGATAGCTGATACCGAGCCGGGAAGATTTCGTTTCCGAGCGAATACGTAAATAGTTGCTGCCTTCCGGGGCCTCAGCTGGGTCTTCTGCAATTTCAAATGACATTTTTTCTGACCCGGTTGGCTTTGGCCACATGCCCCAGCCGGTTGGCATTATTTCGTTTACCCATACTTTTTGATACTCTGCATTTGTTGTTTTTGATGTGGTCTCAAAGCTGCCGTTGGGATGAATGTTTGTGGCTTCCCTGTGCAGCGCATTGCTGAGCGTGGCCTTCTCCGATGCCTCCGGCTTATGCGGATTCGAAGGTGTTGCGTTTGACGGCGTTGATTTTCCCGAGCCGCGTCCCGTGTCTGCGTCCGACGGACTTGCAGCTCTGCCGGAATATCTGGTGGATGCGGCGGATACCATTTTCCCGTACTGCAGCGACGCCATAGCCGGTGCAGTGGGCTGTACAGCCATAACTGCCGCCAAAACTACCGCGGCGGCTCTGGCCGTATGCCGGTTGACTTTTGTGTTCTTTCTCATAAACAGCCTCCCTTTGATCGTGTAATTTGATTTCCTCTGGTCCGGTATTTGGCGGAATTGGAGGAGTGATATCTTTGCTTAATCAGTATAAGGGAAAATGTACCAGGGGGATATATTTGGAATTTTGCTTTTATAGTCAATATTTATCCTTTGTGTTTGATTTGTATCGTGAATTTGTGAGGTATTACAAAAAAATATGGCTGGTGAATGGTTTTGACGGTTTTGAAACCACAGGTTCAGAGGCAATTTGACAAGAAATACATTCTGGCTTAAACTGATAAACATAGAATGAACATACCTTTGGCAAAGAAGCTGTCACAGGCACCGTTTTAACAGGAGGATACCAGATGATTAATATTTCTGCTATGAAAGAAGAAAATCTTTCCGATGCGGTTGCATTATGGATATGTCAATTTAACAGACATTGTTACTGTAATGTGTTTCCCAATTTTATTGACGGTGGTCAGGGAACGGTTAAATCTTATATCAAGGAACAAATTGATAAGGGTAACGCGATAATAGCAACAAAGAATAATACGATTGTTGGTTTTATTGCCTGGCTGTATTTCGATTTTCATGGTGAGAGAACTGCGTTTCTGCCTGTTGCCGGTCATGCCGCTTTATTGAGCGATGAACTAAATATCTACAGAGAAATGTATTGCTATGCTTCTCAAAAATGGGTATCTGACAATAGATTTAATCATTTATGGATGACTTATTTCGATGATGATAATCTTAAAAACAGTCTGTATGACTTGGGCTTCGGTTCCTATGTCATAGATGCATGCCAGTTGACGAGCGCAACTGGACATGTGATAAACCAGGATTATAAGATAGTGTTTGCATCAGCTGCGGATGCTGAGGCCTTAACTGAGGTTGCCAACTCTTCCAATGAATATTACATCAATAGTCCTATATTTTTACAAAGAAATAAATATACAAAAGATGAGATAATGCAATTGATTGATAAAAATTATGTTTTACTGGCTTGGGATAAAGATAAGATTGCAGGTGTGCTGAGTTTTTCAATAAATCAGAGTTACAACTTTGAACGTTTAACTACCGTTGACAGCGCGCGCATAGAAGGCATAGGTGCCTATATACTGCCCGATTATCGTGGAAAGGGCATGGGAACGGCGTTGTTGGACAAAGCATTCGCTTTTTGCAAAGAGAAAGGAAAAACATATATGCATGTAAGCTATGAGTCTGCTAATCCCAATGCCATACAATTCTGGCCGAAATACTTTAAACCGGCAATTCGCTCTGTGAGAAGGACAATAAACAAGGATGCCAACACCAACAGATGAGCACTTGCCATTCCGTGCTTTCTTATGGCATTAACACATACCTTTTTGATGCGAAATGCCGATACAAATACAAGCAAAACAATCCCTGCAAACAGAACAATCCCTGCAAGCAGGGCCTGCCTGCTTACTGCTTTAGCCAAATAAAAAACAAAGGGTAAAATCATTGCTTTTTACTCTTTGTTTTTTATTTTCTATATTCGTTACTCTATCTTTCACATTTCGCCGGTCTGCGATTTCCTCCAACTCTCCATAGAGAAACAATAATTTCACACAATATTCTGCAGCATCCGCCACAACGTGGTTCTGCTGATTCCCAGCCGTTTGGCGGCCTGGCTCTGGTTGCCTTTTTCTTCGGAGAGAACGTGGCGCACGATATCCAGATTTATTTCTTCCAGGGTCCGGTTTAAATCGAGAGGAATGCCGTCGCCGGAGAGGATGGTGGGCTGTTCTCTGAGCAGAAGTCTGGAAACGGAGGCAGCTCTGATATAGGACGTATCTGTTATGGCAAACAGCTCCGTCATGATTCGTTTGAACTGATTATAATTGCCGGGCCAGCCGTATTCTTTCAAAAGGGAGACGGCTTCCGGTTCCAGACCGACGATTTCCCGGGCCAGCTGCATATTTAAATTACTGATATATAAGTTGGCAAGATCCGGGATCTCGTCCTTGTTAGCCCGGAGCGGCCGGAGGGTGAAGGACAGGCAGTTAAAGTGATTCATGAGAAGCTGGGAATTCTGATTCAGCTCCTCACCTTCCCGTGTGGTACAGGAAAAGATCATGTGGTTCTGCCGGTGCAGATTCAGATCCCGAATAATGGAAAACAGCTCTTTAAACTGCTGGTCAGACAGAAACTCCAGCTCGCGGATATAGATGGTGGTATCCGTATCGCTGAATGGAGAGTTGGTGTGCCCGGTGAGAAACTGCCAGCTCTTATCCGTAATACGGGAACAGTCGATAATCGCCATTGGCTTATTTTGAAATTTGCTCTGGGAATAGATAAAGGCAGCCATCTCTTCTTTCCCCGTACCGTCTTCCCCGAGAATCATGACGGGAGCACCGGTCTGATTCATCTGGTCCAGAGAAGGCGTATAGGTTCCGGACGGGTTGGTGAGGCCGTAGAAGCTGGAATAAAACTGTTCCAGAGCCTGGCTCCTGTCGATATAGCGAACTCCATTTTTGATGAGAGACAGAGGGACTTTCCGGGTGTTGACGTAATAGACAACGTAAGTCTGCTTGTAAATCAGTTTTCTGACTCCCTTGATGGCAACCAGCAGATCGCCTTCATCTCTGTAAAATTTCTTGCTGTTCTCGGAAAGAATCTCCGACACATAGTTTTTCATGGCGGTCATCACGGCCGGTGAAAAATTATGTTCTTTTGAGGTATAGATCAGCTCCTCCTTTTCACTGTAGACAAACACATAATACGGATAATCCTCCAGAAGCGTCCGGAAAAATTCAGCCTTGGAAATCAGGGCCTGGTACGTACCGGCTGTCTTGACGGCCTGATCGAATGCCGCCTCGATACTTTCCGAACCGGAAGTAAAGAGGATCGAGCGCATCCCCAGTCTCTGGGCATGGGAATTCGTCACAACATCACATAAAACCATACGGTATCCGGCTGTGGTCAGGCGGGTGAGTGTATCCTGGACTTCTTCCGGATTATGGATGGTGTAGATGTCAATGGTATACTGCAATAAATCACATAGAAAACGGGCATTTTTGGTGATTCCGGGGAAGCCGACGATTGCATAGCGGTCGTTGTTGTTTTCCGCCAGTTTGATGGCGCGGAGGATATCGTATACAGAAAGCTGAATCTCCACTACGGGAATTGGGGAAATGGAAGAAATCATTTCGGCGGTGCCGCCTCGGGATAAGATAACATCGTAATCCTGAAAGGTGTGCCTGGAAGCAATCTCGGCCCCGGCCTCCAGATCGCCGACGTACACAGTCAGATCAATATCATCCCGCTGTCCGGCCAGACGCATCATCAGCGCTTTCATACCCTCATACGGTGCGATTCCCAGTATCTTTGTTTTTTTATCCATTAAAAACTCCTGCCTTTCCCCAAAATGAAGCGTTTTTCTTTGAAGTGTTTCTATTTAAAACAAATATAGCATAGTAAATGATAAAAAACAATACATAACCACAATGTTTCAAAATAAAACGATATTTCTTGAAAAAATAGCGGCAGAATTCTTGAATATTCCGGATTTAATTGGTATTATTAAACAAACAGAGGGAAAGAAAGAAACTGTAAAATATGAAATGTTCAAAAATGAAACAATAATAGGTGGGTAGACAAAATGATAAAACTTCTTGTAATTGCAGACGATTTTACAGGAGCCCTTGATACCGGAGTGCAGTTTGCCGGGAAAGGAATGACGACGAAAGTCCTGAATTATTTTCCTGAGGACGAGGAGACACTGAAACGGCTACAGGCGGAAGTGCTGGTGATCGATGCACAGACAAGACATCTGGAGGGCCAGGAAGCGTACCGGAAGGTTTTCGATGTGGTAAAGAGGGCGGGAGATGCGGGAGTTCCTTATATTTATAAGAAAACGGATTCCGGACTCAGAGGAAACATCGGAAAAGAGCTGGAAGCAGCACTCCTGGCCAGCGGAGAACAGTATCTTACGTTTATCCCGGCGCTGCCGGCCATGGATCGGATTACAGTCGGCGGAGTCCATTATGTGGAAGGGGTTCCTATTCACGAGAGCGTATTCGGACGCGATCCTTTTGAACCGGTGGTATCGCCCAGCGTGGAAGCGTTGTTTTGCGGTGTATCAGTAAAAACCGTATTGTATCAGGAAAGCGAACACTACGAGAGAGGCAGGGGTAAGGAGATTGGAATCTTTGACGCGTCGAGTGAAGCGCAGATAAAAAAGATTACAGAGGATTTGATGAAACAGAAGTGTCTGGGCGTCATGGCTGGCTGCGCTGGTTTTGCATCGGTGCTGGGAGATTTCCTGAAATTGGAAATACGTAAGGTGGAAATTCCTGTTATAACAGATAGGATGATCATTATCTGCGGAAGCATAAATGAAATTACAAAGAGGCAGATTGAGTATGCGGAACAGAACGGAATGAAGCGGATTACCATGACGCCGGACCAGCAGTTTACTCCAGGATACTTAAGCTCTGAGGAAGGAAAGAGATGGCTGTACGGTCTGAAGCGGGATTGTGAAGCAGGAATCACCTGTGTGATCGAAACGGGGATTTCCGACACGAAAAAGGTGACGGAATACCGGAGGGAGAACCACATTCCGCTGGAGGAAGCGCGGGTGACCATCTCGAAGACACTGGGAGAGATCTTGAAGCAGCTTCTGGAAATGGGGCTGGACGCCACCTTCATGATTATTGGCGGAGACACGCTGGCAGGATTTATCACCGAGATGCGCTGCGGCGAGATCACCATTTACCAGGAGCTGGAGCAGGGAACGGTCCTGTCCTCAATACGGACGGAAGGAAAAGAGCAGTGGATCATCTCGAAGTCGGGTGGCTTTGGGGATCGGAAGCTTTTAATGGAAGTGGAACAGCTGGTGAAACTTAGTGCTGCGTTGCGCAATGAATCGTGATACAGCACAAGTTTTTAGGGGGGAGGAAGAAAATGCCGGATCAATATTCAATTACAATGCCGGGAGCTGTCTACAGCGGCCGGGGAGCGCTCCGTAAGATCAGAGAAATTACGGAAGGAAGATTTAAGAAAGCAGCCCTGTTTACAGATCAGGGAGTGGAACAGGCCGGTCTGTTAAAGATTCCGCTGGAAATTTTAAATGAGGCCGGGGTAGAGACGGTGGTGATCACAGATCTGCCCGCCGAACCGAATTGTGACGAGGCGGAGCAGGTAATGGAACGCTTTCGCCGGACTGGCGCCGATTTAATCGTGGCCGCAGGCGGAGGAAGCGTCATGGATGTGGCAAAACTGGCTTCCATTACGGCTGACGGTTCTCTGACAGTCAGACAGCTGCTGGAAGATCCGGGGCTTGGAAGAAAGTGTGTTCCAACGCTCATGATTCCAACGACAGCGGGAACCGGTTCTGAGGCTACGATGAACAGCATTGTGGCGGTGCCGGAAAAGCAGTTGAAGGTCGGTATCGTGAACCCGGAGATGATCCCGGATTACGTGATTCTGGATGGCAGCCTTTTAAAGAATCTTCCCAGGAAGATCGCGGCAGCTACGGGAGTCGACGCAATGGCGCACGCGGTGGAATGCTTTACTTCGAATAAAGCGAACCCTTTCAGCAACCTGTTTGCGAAGGCGGCTGCAAAACTGATTTTTGATAATATCGAGGCGGCGTGTGATGATCCGGAGGCGGAAGAAGCGAAGACAAATATGTTAATTGCCGCATTTTACGCGGGCGCTGCGATTTCCTCCTCAGGGACCACCGCGGTACATGCCCTGTCCTATCCACTGGGAGGAAAGTATCATATCCCCCACGGTGTTTCCAATGCCATGCTGCTGCTCCCGGTTATGCGGTTTAACAAACCGGCTTGTCTGAAGGAATTGGCAGAACTGTATGATACGGTTGTTGGAAAAGAGCTGCAGATAACAGACGAGGAAAAGGCGGACAGGCTCCTGGAACGCATGGAGGAGATTATCCGGCGGCTGGAAATACCGTCCTCTCTGTCGGCATTCGGGATTGGGACGGATGCGTTGGAAGAGCTGGTGAATGCCGGAATGGATGTAAAACGGCTGCTGAATAATAATAAGAGAGAGATAACACACGAGGATGCCCGCAGACTGTATTTAGAAGTAATGCATGGATAGAATGGGGCGCGGCAGACTTGATACGAGAGAGGGGAAATTTGATGACTGTCCTGAAAGGTATTATTCCTCCCATCATCACTCCGATGAATGAGGATGAATCCATCAATGAACCGGAACTGAGACGGCAGGTGAACCGCCTGATCGAGGCGGGGGTACACGGACTGTTTCCGTTCGGAACAAACGGAGAAGGCTACATATTGACTGAAAAGGAAAAAGAGCGGATTCTGTCCGTTGTAATAGAGGAAACGGACGGACGGGTTCCTGTCTATGCGGGAAGCGGATGCATCGGAACGAAGGATACCATCCGGATGTGCCGGATGGCGGAGTCGCTGGGGGCGGATGTCCTGTCTGTGATCACGCCGTGGTTTGCCAAAGCGTCCGATGAAGAGCTGTATGAACATTACTGCGCGGTGGCAAAGGCTGTAAAAATCCCGGTGGTCCTCTATAACATTCCGGCAAGAACGGGCAACAGCCTTTCTCCGGCGCTGGTAGAGCGGCTGTCCGAGGTCGACAGCATTGCAGGAGCCAAGGATTCCAGCGGCAGCTTTGACAATATGCTCCAGTATCTGGAGCGAACGAGGGGGAAGGACTTCACGGTGCTTTCCGGCAACGATTCCCTGATATACTGGAACCTGCTTGCAGGAGGCGGCGGAGGCATCGCAGGCTGTGCCAATGTCTATCCGGGGACGATGACGGCAATCTATGAGCGGTTCATGCAGGGAGATTTAGAGGGAGCGAGAGAGGCTCAGGACTCCATTCGTTCCTTCCGGGATTGCTTCAAATACGGAAATCCCAATACAATTGTAAAAACCGCGGTTGCAATGCTGGGGTATCCCGTCGGTAAATGCCGCGCACCGTTTGACCGAATCTCCCCGGAGGGACTGGAGGCCATAAGACGTGTAATCGATGAAAACCGGGAAGCTGGGATGGAGTAGAAAGGAACGAAACTATGAGACCATTAATTGGCATAACACTCGGTGATCCGGCTGGAATCGGTCCGGAGATAACAGTGAAAGCACTGGCGGATCACCCGGTCAGTGAAAAATGCCGCCCTTTGGTGATTGGAGATGTCCGTGTCTTGAAGAATGCGGCACAGATAGTCGGCAGACGGTCGATCCGGATCAATGGAATTGAAAATCCGTCTGAAGGAGAGTACCGTCCCGGCTGTATCGATGTCATAGACATGAAGAACGTGGATCCGGAGACGCTGGCCATCGGCAAGGTGTCCGCCGTAGCGGGGGAAGCTGCCTTTCAGTATGTAAAAAAGGCTATCGGGCTGGCTATGGCCGGGGAGGTGGATGCGACAGTAACAAATGCCCTGAATAAGGAAGCGCTTAATCTGGCGGGACGTCACTATTCCGGACATACGGAAATCTATGCGGAGTTCACCGGAACCGAAAAATATACGATGATGCTTGCACATAAGAATCTGCGGGTGGTACATGTGTCCACCCATGTAGCCTTGAGAGAGGCGTGTGACCGCGTGAAAAAAGACCGGATTATAGAGGTGATCCGGATTGCGGAACAGGCGTGTAAGGACATGGGAATCGGGAATCCGCGCATTGGGGTCGCGGGCCTCAATCCCCACTGCGGTGAGAATGGACTGTTTGGAAGGGAAGAAATCGAAGAGATTATTCCGGCTGTTGAGGAAGCGAGAGCGGAAGGCATCAATACAGAGGGCCCGATACCGGCCGACACCATATTTTCAAAAGCCCGGGGGGGCTGGTACGATGTGGTAGTTGCCATGTATCACGATCAGGGCCACATTCCACTCAAGGTCGTCGGATTTGTATACAATCAGGAAGAACAGAAATGGGACGCGGTGGAAGGGGTGAATATCACTCTGGGACTTCCGATTATAAGGACCAGCGTGGACCATGGAACGGCCTTTGATCAGGCCGGGACCGGAACTGCAAATGAACTTAGCCTGCTGAATGCGATCGATTATGCAGTGAGATTTGCGGAAGGCAGGATAAAAAAATAATAAAAGAATAGTGGAGGAGGAAATTAATTATGAAGGTGAAACGAATTATTTCTACAGTATTATGTACAGGAATGCTTCTCGGCTCTCTGACCGGATGTGGTTCAAAGACAGAACAGCCCGCGAACAGCACGGGAGGAAACAGCGGCACGGAGAGTACGACAGCGCAGGAGTCAGGGGATAAGGCGGAAAGTGGTTCGGCAAGTTTCAGTTATAATATGCCAAACCGGTATAAGGTGTGGCTGGAAGATTTGAATTACTGGAAAGATATGCAGGAATTGTCGGGTGTGAAGGTGGAACTGGTTGACAGCGGTGAAAGTGATGACAGCTATTATCAGAGTATTGACTTGGCAGTAGGGTCTGGAACGCTGGGCGATGCAGCTATTGTACGACAGTCCCAGGCTGCTGTCTATGGAGCACAGGGGGCGTTTATGGATTTGAGGCCCTTGATCGATGAAAAAGCTCCTAATATCAAGGCGTATATTGAAGCTAATCCGGATTATGCGGCGATGGTGACTTCAGAGGGCGGGGCCATATATGGACTTGCAGTAGAGAATCCGCTGTATACGAATCTGACATTCTACAGAAGCGACCACTTTGAGAAAGCCGGCATTACGGAGCTGCCTGCGACTATCGATGAATTTACAGAAGTTTTAAGAACCTTAAAGAGTCAATATGGTTCAGGAACCGGATACTATCCATGGGTTGGAAGAGAAGGCTATCTCCATTTTGCAGAATGCTTTGAGTGCAACGATACGATCGATGAGAGCGGAAAGGTCCATGGTGTCTATAATGGCGGTAATGGTTACGATATCTATGCCGACGGATTTAAAGACCTGGTAGCATGGTATCATACGCTTTATAGTGAAAAACTGATCGATCCTGAATGGGTAGCGGGAACCGGTACGGAAGAAGAGTGGCAGACTAAATTCCTTACTGGTAAGGGCAGTGTCTCCGATGATTTCTTCTCAAGACCTACCTGGTTTATCAGTAATGGCGGGCCGGATAATGACCCTGATTATAATATTGAAGTGATGGATTTATTCAAAACCAACTCGGGAGACACAGCGCATCGTTTTCAGAACTATGTAAATCTGGATCGTTACCTTGTTATCTCAGAAGCTTCTAAAAATGCAGATTCGGTTATGCAGTTTTTGGACTGGCTGTTTTCTGAAGATGGGCAGCAGGTCATGCATTATGGTATAGATGGAATTAACACGGAAAAGCAGGCAGATGGAAGCTATAAATGGATTGCAGATTTCGCAGTGGAAGCTATCAGACCGGTTGGTGAACCGAATATCGGAGTATATCAGGATCGTTTGACATTCCCATACCCGGTAGACAATAAGTCCTATTATGAATCACTGGACAGCAGAGTACAGGCTTACTGTACCGACTATTTTGATCAATACGCCTCCTATTCCAAACAGCTGATTTATACAGAAGCACAGCAGGAAGAGAGAAGCAATTTAATGGCGAAGTACAATACGGAATTTACAGCCGGCGTACTGAGCTTTGTAAAAGGCGATACGGAACTGAATGATGAAAACTGGAAGGTATTTCTGGATAAGATGGAGACAGCCGGATTCTCACAGATTAATCGTATTGACCAGGAAGCATGCGATAGCATGCAGTAGAGAAAACTGAGCGGATCGCCGCCTGGATAACAACGGGCGGCGAAAAGCTTCATATCAGCGGAGGGATAGATTATGAACAAAGGAAAGAGCGGAACGTCAGCCCCTCATATAGCCATTCGACAGGAAATAAAAAACTGCGGCATGCTGTGGGCAATCCTGATACCGGGACTGCTGGTTCTCGTGCTGTTTAAGATAGCGCCCTTATTTGGCCTTGTCATAGCATTTGAAAAATACAGCACATTTAAAGGTGTGTTTGAAAGCGAGTGGGTAGGATTTGCTAATTTCAAACAGATTTTAAGCGATCCTTATACCTGGAAGGTGGTAAAAAATACTATTTTGCTGGCTTTCTGGACTCTGGTGGTTTCCTTTCCCATTCCTATTATATTTGCCCTGCTGTTAAACGAAATGAAGGGGCATCGTCTGAAGAAGATGGTACAGTCAATCAGTTTTTTTCCATATTTTATTTCGGTAGCTGTGGCGGTCAGCATACTGACCAGCTTTACCTCTCCGTCTGATGGGATTCTGAATCTTCTGCTGAATAAATTCGGCATTGATTCCATTCATTTTATGGCAGAATCAGGCTGGTTTCGTCCCTTGTATGTATTCTTACACGTATGGCAGAACTTTGGATATGCTGCGATTGTCTATATCTCGGCCATGACAAGTATTGATCCGGGGCTCTATGAGGCGGCTTCCATTGATGGAGCAGGCCGTTTTAATAGGATCCTGCATATTACCATGCCGGCTCTGATTCCCATTATTGTTACAATGTTCATCGTAAATCTGGGTTCTATTCTATCTGTGGATATCAATAAAGTACTTTTGATGCAGAATCCGAGTACATATGAGACTTCCGATGTACTGCAGACCTACGTTTACCGTATGGCTTTTGGAAGCACAGGTTTTCCCCAGTACAGTCTGGGAACAGCGCTCAGCCTGATTCAGTCTCTGATTGCATTTGCACTTGTCATGACGACAAACTGGATTTCCAATAAGGTGGCCGATACAGGCGCGTTTTAAGGAGGCATGTATGAAGAAAAAGAGAATAACCTTATTTGACTGTATCAATTATATCATCATGGCTGCCGTACTGGTGGTGTGCGTGTATCCTTTTCTGTATGAGCTGGCAGTATCCTTATCCGACGGAAAAGCAGTGGCGGCGGGCAAGGTTACCATTGTTCCCAATGGTTTTAACTTCCATTCCTTTAAATATGTTTTGACGGCTTCCAGACTTGGCGTTTTAAGCGGTCTGATTAATTCCGTTCTGTATTCTGCGATTGGTACTCTGGTAGCAGTAGTCGTCACGTTCATGACAGCCTATGTTCTGACAAGAAAGAAATTTCGTGCCAGAAAGGTGATTATGATGATGTTTATGGTTACGTATGTGTTTGAAGCAGGACTGATTCCTACCTATATCATCCTAAATGGACTTGGTTTTGTCAATAATCCGCTGGTCATGATCATTCCGGCAGCTATCAGCACTTATTTGCTGATTATTATGAGAACATTCTTAAGCCAGGTGCCCTCCTCTTTGGAGGAAGCAGCACTGATGGATGGCGCGAATGACTGGCAGATTATGATGCGGATCTACTTTCCGATATCCAAACCGGCTATTGCAACGATCGCACTGTTTTATCTGGTACAGAAGTGGAATGATTTCCTGACACCTCTTATCTATTTGAAGAAGGAAATTTTAAGACCTTTGCAGCTGGTGCTCTATAATTTTACTGTTACGACAAACGGACTCGGATCTCCGCTGGAAAATGTGTATGTAGACGGCATTATGCTTTCCTATAGGACTCTTACCGCGGCGATTGTTATTATTACAATTGTCCCCATATTATGCGCCTATCCGTTCGCACAGAAATATTTTACGAGCGGCCTTATGGTCGGTTCGGTGAAGGAGTGACAGAGCATGAAATACCAGTACGAAAATCTGCGGTATGAAGGCAGGGCGCTTCGGACGAGGAGCGGCAAGCTGCTTCTTGGGCCGGCAGGCCGCAGGCTGTTTGTGGATTATTTAGATCGAGTGCCGGGCTTTTCAGGAAGAATTGACTTTATTCATAAGGTTAATTTAACGGAAGCGTTTCATATGGAAACCGTTCCGGAAATTTGTTTTGACGGCGCGGAGTCTGTCTGGTATCCGTCCCATCTTCATATGGCATATGAGACGGATTTGATTCGCTTTCAAGAAGAAAAGTTTGTAACGGAAGACGACATGGCTGTTTCATGCCAGACCTGGGAAAACAGGGGGAATGAAAACCTCACACTCTGTCTGGCTGTTAATCCGGAACAGTGTGAAGCCGTATATGGAGAGGTGAAAATTTCGGAAGAGGACGGTTCCGGATACGTGGCGGAGGAAATCGAGATAACGACTCCGGTGACACCTCATGGTTACCGGGTATTCTGTCTCGTAAGAGCAGCGGGGATCACTCCGGGCCGGCCGCTCATTCTGACTCCGGGTGAACGTGTGTCATTTACTGTCTGTGCTGCCTTTGGAAATGCGGAAACGGAAAGGCCGGAGGATGTCAGAAAACGATTGATGTGTTATTTCGCCGGAAACAAACAATTGACAGGAAATATATATCTGGAACGTCAGATAGAGGAATACAGCCATTTTTACGATACGGTTCCTGAATTTGAATGCAGCGATGCAGTGCTGAATAAAACATGGGAGTATCGCTGGTATATCCTGAAGAATTCCTGGGCGGAGCCAAACTATGAAAATATTCATCACGGTGTTATGTATGAAGGCCGGTCTCATAAGATGGGAAAGACACCATTCCGGTGTGAAGGCTGGGAATTTACCAGGCTGATTCCGCTTTCCACACCCCTTCATATCATGGACTTAAGATGGAAGAACGATACTGCAATGGTCATGGAAATGATTCAGAGTCTTTTAGACAGTCAGGAAGAAAACGGGGAAGATGATCTCTTCCGGGTGCTGGCAGTAGATGAAATCGGTCCGGCATACAGTAATTTTGCTGCATGGGCTATTTATCAGTTTTATCTTCTTCATGGGGAGACGAGGCCAGATGGTAGGCTGACGGATAGTCTGGAACGCTATATTGAAGCACACGACAGACTCTATGGGGCAGAAGAGGATGGTCTTCAGATAGAGAGAATTCATCAGAGGACCGGAAAAGAGTATCAGCCTAGCTATTGGTATTTCTCTGGTTATCCGGCGGATTATAAGAATCCGGATACATATACGTGGCTGAAACGGGTGGACAGAAGTGTCTATCACTACCTGAATATTAAAGGACTGGCTGGCTTATACCGCTTGCGCGGTGAAGAAGCAAAGGCAAATTTACTGGAAGAAAAGGCGGAGAAGCTGTGTTGTGAAATTAATAAAAAGATGTGGGATGAAGAGACATCATTTTATTATGATCTCCATTATCTGACCGATGAAAAGGCACTGGTTAAGAATATTGTTGGATTCTATCCACTGTGGGCAGGGATGGAGGGCGCTGGAAAAGAAGGTATCTTTACATCGCTGTACCGGAAAGACGAATTTGGACAGGAGGCAGGACTGCCTTCGGTATCCGCGGACTGTCCGGCATATGCTCCTGCCGGGGGCTGGATGGGGCAGTATATCAAGGGACGTGACGGCTGTGTCTGGTGTGGTCCCAGCTGGCCTTATACCACGGGAATTATTCTTGATATGCTGGGAAAACAAAGCAAAAAAAGAAACCATCTTCTGGACAGGCTGTTTAAAGACCAGCTTCACTTATATGCATTACAGCATTTCCGCGATCAGGACATCAGAAGACCATGTCTTGTGGAACATTATAATCCGGAGACAGGAGAGCCTCTCAGTGATGAGATCGATTATAACCATTCTTTTTTTATTCAGCTTATTATGGAACATGTTCTGGGAATTGGCGTATCGGAGCATGAAATTACGATCGATCCGGTAGATATTGGTCTTACTTACTTTAAAGGAGGACCTGTTTCTGTCCGTGGTCATGAATTGATTGTAGAGTATAGGAAAAATGAGTATTTCCGTGTGGAATTCGATTCCCGCAGTGTGGCAGAGAAAGAGAAGCTGGAACGGGTTTTAATTCCTTTATAGTGTGATACAGCAGAGAAAGGGAAATTACTATGAGAGAGTATTTGCGTTTAAATACACTTACGGAAGATGGTTATTTATATTGGAATCCGGCGAGAGAAATGGCAGAAGCGCTGATCTCCAATGAGCCATACAGAAGCTGTCATGCCGCTGATTTACTGGAACTGAATAATGGGGATCTGCTTTGCTGCTGGTTTGCCGGAAGCAGGGAAGGAAATGCAGATATAAGTATCGTAATGTCACGATTGAGTGCGGGAGAAAACAAATGGACAGATCCGGTTAAGGTGACGGATGATGTTGTGAAATCAGAGCAGAATCCATCTCTGTTCCTTACGCCTTCTGGGGAAATCTGGCTGGTTTATACGGCACAGGACGCAAAAAGAACGGAAATGAAAAGTAACTTCAATCTTCAGTACACTGCTGAAATTCGATGTAAAATATCAAAGGATGGCGGGTACTCATGGGGAAAAGAAGAAGTATTGTTTTCCAGAAAGGGTTCCTTCTGCCGGCAAAAAATACAGATCTTGTCGGATGGCAGGTGGATTTTTGGAAACTGGCTGTGTTTTGACGATGATACGCGCAATGGAAGCGATGTGACGGTTATGCAGATTTCCGATGATCAGGGAAAATCCTGGAGAGAGATTCCGGTAGCAGGAAGCAGAGGACGTGTTCATGCCAATATCGTGGAATTGTCACCAGGGCATTTAGCTGCATTTTTCCGAAGCCGGTCAGCTGATTTTATCTACCGTTCTGTTTCGAATGATCATGGTGAAAGCTGGACGGAACCGGTAAGAACATCGCTTCCCAACAATAATTCCAGTATATCGGTGATCCGGCTTAAGAATGGACATCTGGCCGCTGCGTTTAATCCGGTGCATTTTAACAACGATCCTGAAAAGACTGTCTGGCCGGCGGTTCGGTGTCCGGTGGCATTTGCCGTATCAGAGGATGGGGGTGAGACATGGCCGTATGAGCGGATTGCAGAACCGGGAGAAGGATTCATTGGTGCTCAAAATGAGATATATAACCGCAGATATGAATATCCGGTGATTATGCAGGGCAGAGACGAAATGATTCATGCAGCGTGGAGCTGGGGGGACAGAGCTTGTATAAAATACGTATGCGTGGACGAAAAATGGATTTTGTGTCGCTAAAATAAAGCGTGGAAATACCGACTCCAAACGGTATTCCCACGCTTTTCCCACTATAAATTACTCTTCGTAGACATCATCGGCACATTCACCCGCATCGCATTCTCATTATAAAAGGTCTTATAATCGGACGGCGACATGCTGCAGAATCGGTGGAAGACGCGGTTGAACTGGGAAAAGCTGGAGAAGCCGATCTTTTCCGCGATGTCAGTGATCTTTAAGCTGGTGTTTAGCAGCAGGTACTGGGCGTTTTTGACGCGGGTCTGCTGGATGTACTGCACGACGGTGAAGCCGGTCACCAGCTTGAACTGGTGGGACAGGTAGAAGGAGCTGATAAAGAATTTGTCGGCCAGGTACGCCAGTGAGAGATCCTCGTTATAGTGCGTCTGTATGTAGTTGGTGATGGTATATATTTTCTCTTTGATGCTTCTCTCGGAATTGTATTCATAGAGATTTTCGTTCCGCATCTGGTAGAGCGTGAACAAAAATTCTGTGAATTTGTTGTTAATCATCATATTTCTGATGGCGGGATCTTCTACGGTGTGGCTTAGTTCCGTAAGCTGGTTGATGAGCTGGAACAGCGTTTTCTGGCGCTCTAAGTCAAAACGGAAAATCGGGACCGGATCATTGAAGATAGACAGAATTCTGTCATATCCTTCCGGGTGGAGCAGCAGATGCTTGGGAACCATGAAATTGATGATGATGCGGTCGCTGGGAGGACCCGGTAAGTACTCCGTCTGATGCAGGATGGCCGGAGCCAGCAGGACGATATCATTGTTTATGATGGAGTAAGGTTTTCCTGCGATAAAATGATACGCCTTCGGACTTAAGAGAATCATGATCTCGTAAAACATGTGCATATGCGGGAAAGACATGTTCACAGAGTAGGAACGCGCATCGTAATCAAAATAGTAGCAGATGGAATTTTCCACCGGGGTTTTCAGTTCATTGATGATGATTGAAAACCCCTTTTCGTAGTTTAAGACGGAATCAGGGTATGGTTTCATCATAAAGTTTCTCCTTTACTTTAGTGCTGCATTTTAATCGCGCAATTCAAAACTAACTCTATTTTACTATAAATCGGGAAAAAAAGCAAAATACGTAATATAAAAATGATAAAAAGAGCAAGAAGGGAATAGATATTGCCCTGTATTTTCTATATACTCTACTATGAAATAGAGAATAAGACAGATCGAAAAGCGGGAGGATATGGATAAATAAATGAAGACGTGGAAAAAAGCAGTTCCATTTTTGTGTTTTGCGGTTCTGATGTTCGGGCTGGGTTCCAGCGATTCGCTCAGAGGCATATTTGCCCCTGTGTTTCAGAACCGGTATGCGCTCAGCGATACCCAGCTGTCCCTGATTGTTACCATCAGCTATGTGGGAAACCTGTTGTTTCTGAGTCTGGGCGGAAAGCTTCTGGATACGTTCGGGCGGAAAACGGTGGTACTGTCGGTGACGGCAATCTGGGTGCTGTCCATGCTGTTAAACGTGGTGTCCGACAGCTATATCTGCATTCTGATCTCCATGTTTTTTGCGCTGGGAGCATCGACACTGTTAAATACCACAGTAAATATTTTAACGCCGGTGGTTTTCAGCGGATATGCGGGTCTGATGGTAAATATTTTCTTCTTTATCCAGGGAATAGGAACCAGCGGCAGCCAGTTTGTGCTGGGACGGTATGGGCTCAGCTATCCCGGGTTTAAGGGCGTGAGCTTCCTTCTGCTTCTGATCGGAGCGGCCGCAGGCTTCCTTCTTATTTTAATACCGTTGGGTGGAGAGAAGCAGCCGGAACACCTGCAGTCCAAAGGTAAAACGGAAGCCCCCGTCACGCAGGCAAATCCCAAACCGGCAGTATTCATTCTCCTGTGCACCATGATAGGCTTTTACTTCATCGGAGAGCACGGAATCATGAACTGGCTCTTTTCGTACTGTATTCAGGCGTTCCAGCTTCCAAGCGGCAAAGCCTCGGTTTACCTATCCCTGTTCTGGGGCGGCATGACGGCTGGGCGGCTGATCTTTGCGCCTGTGGTCCAAAGACAAGGAACGGTGAAAAGTATCCGGATCTTTGGAACGGTGGGAACACTGCTGTTCTGTGCGGGCATTTTGATCGGGGAAAATGGAATTCTGCTTCTAAGCATATCCGGTCTGGCAATTTCCGTGCTCTACCCGACCATGGTGCTGCTGATTCAGCAGATCTATCCGGCCGAGGTAGTGGCGACCAGAACAGGCGCGATTATCAGCGTGGCGACGGTTGCGGATATTGTGTTCAACCTGTTCTTCGGGGTGATCACGGGGGCGATCGGATACCGGTTAAGCTTTATGATACTGCCGGCCTGTATGGTTGGATTTAATATCTGTTACATGGCACTGCAAAAATATATTTGGAGGAATGTGGAATGAAACGTTATATAAAACACCTGATGAAGGGCGCTGAGATCAGAACCGATAACTTTTTAAGAAGCCAGGATAAGAATCCGGAGAGCATCCAGTATGGTGGGATGCACGGTGATGTGGCGGAGGCGAAGACGACCATCTACCATATGGCCACGGCGCTGTCTGTCTATTTTAAGGAGGACAGCAGATTTTACCAAAACGAAGCACTGTTTGACGCGATCAATCTGGCCTGCGGCTTTGTCCGGAGAATGCAGCGGGAAAATGGATCGTTCGATTATCCTACCTGCAACTTCCAGTCCGCCGCCGATACTTCCTTCTGCTTTAAGAGGCTGATCCTGGGGTACCGTCTGTTAGACAAATACGGAACCGGCGGAGATAAGACAGAGGTCCTGAAGAGAAAATATCTGGTTATCATGCAGGAGGCGTTAAAGGCAATCCGTGACGGCGGATTCCACACGCCGAATCACAGATGGGGCATAACCGCGGCGCTTTTGCAGGGAGCTAACTTATTCGCAGAGGACGAGGCGTTCGCAGACAGCCTGAGAAAACGGGCGGCCCAGTATCTGGCCGAGGGAGTCGATGAGGATGAGGACGGCGAGTATGCCGAGCGTTCCACCGGTAATTACAATGCCGTTGTCAATAACGCCATGTTTGCCATTGGACAGGAGACCGGCGAGGAGCTTTATTACGACTACGCAAGAAAAAATCTGAAGATGATGCTTCTCTATATCGACCCGGACGATACCATTTTCACACAGAACTCGTCCCGTCAGGATAAGGGAAGGGCCGAATATGCGGACAAGTACTTTTACCAGTACTTATACGCGGCGTGCCTGGGGGACGACGGAGTCTTCGATGGTGCGGCGCATAAGATCGTGAAGGATAATATGGAACGCGGGGATATCGCGCCGGACTGCTTCCCGGTGATTATGACACACGATGAGATGATGAAGCATGAATTTACGGAATACGGATTTGCGGAATCCTACCGGAAATACTTCAGACACTCGGGCGTTCTCCGGGTGAAAAAAGAGGAGTATACCTACACGGTTCTGAATGGAAAGAGTTCCTTCCTGTTTTTCAAGACGGGAAGTACGGCTGTTTGTGTGAAGATTGGCGAGAGCTGCTGCGAGAAGCGGAATTTCGTCCCGAAGACGATGGAAGTGAACGAGCAGGGCTGCGTGCTGAGCGAGACGTTTGACTCCTGGTACTATCTTCCCTTTGACGAGCCTCAGAACACCTCCGACTGGTGGGAGACGGACCAGACGAAGAGGAAGAAGCTGCTTCCGGAAAGGCTGAACACGAGGCTGGAGATCCGGGAGCTTCCCGAGGGGCTGGAACTTCATTTAAAGGCAGATGGCTTAAAGGGGCTTCCTCTCCGGTTGGAGATCTGCATACCCGCGGGGACAACGGTTGAAAATGAACATTTTTATATGAAGGCAGAGGCCGGAAGCGGCATGATTCTGCGGGATGGCTGTTTACAGGTGAAGGACAGCGACAGAGAGCTTGTCATGGGACCGGGATTTGGAAGCCATGAGTTTAAAGGACATTATTCCGGGGAAGAGGTCAACGATTCCGGATTTACGGTGTACTGCAATGAGTATACACCACTGGAGAAAGTATTTAAAATTTGTGTAAAACATTCATAATAGCCGTTTTGAGCAAGATATGCAATACTTTTACTCTATTTCTAACAATAATTGCATAGCTTGCCAGAATGATTGGCTATATAATATAGATAGTTTAAGGAGACAGCGAGATGATGATGAAAAATAATCTGGAAGAAAAGAAAGACATGCTTTTGGAGGAAATTACAGAAAAACTGGAATGTCTCATCAATGGATTTGAAAAAGTTCTTTACGATGATGATGATATTTTCCTTCAGAACATGAAAACCGATAACCTGGCAGGAGATGACGTACAGAAATACCGTTTCTGGGAATGGACTCAGGGAGTCGGGCTGTTCGGGCTCTGGAAGCAGTTCGAGGAAAACCGGGACGAAAAGGCGCTTGCCATGCTGAAACGGTATTACGATGAGCGGATTGCCGACGGCCTTCCATCCTGCAACATCAACACCACGGCACCCATGCTGACACTTACATATCTGTATGAATACACAAAGAATGAGACTTACGGGGAGACTTGCAGGGAATGGCTTAAAAAGGTTTTGACCGAGCTTCCGAGAACGAAGGAAGGCGGATTCCAGCATCTCACCTCCGATACGCTGAATGAACAGGAGCTTTGGGACGACACTCTGTTTATGACCATTCTCTTTATTGCCAGAATGGGGAAACTGATGAATGACAGGGCGTGCATCGAGGAGGCCCAGTATCAGTTTGAACTCCACAAAAAGTATCTGGAGGACCGGAAGACAGGGCTGTGGTTCCATGGATGGACCTTCAACGGCAGGCATAATTTCGCCGGAGGGCTCTGGGGAAGAGGCAACAGCTGGGTTACAATCGCGATTCCGGAGCTGATCGGGATCCTGGGAGACGACTGCGAGCCGGTGATCAGGAGGCTTCTGACCGAGACTCTCTTAAACCAGGTGGAAGCCTTAAAGACCTACCAGGCGGATAACGGAATGTGGCATACGCTGATCGACGACAGTGATTCCTATCTGGAGACCAGCGCAACGACCGGCTTTGCATACGGTATGCTGAAGGCGGCCCACATGGGACTGATCGATGAATCCTTTGCAGAATGCGGAATGAAGCCGCTGGGAGCTGTGATGGATTACATCAGCGAGGACGGCGTGGTAGGACAGGTATCCTACGGAACCCCGATGGGAAGGGAAGAGAAGCAGTTTTACAAGGACATTGAGATCCGTCCGATGCCTTACGGGCAGGCGATGGCGATTCTGTATCTGATTGAAGCGAGAAAAGAGCTGACAAGGGAGGTAAAATAATGGCAAATACGAACACGGCGGGGGCTGTGCCTGCCAGAAGAAAGAAGAGGGACACGCGCCAGCTTTGGGCATTTGGTTTCTGTCTGCCCAATATCCTGTTCTTTCTGGTATTCTTCGTAGCGCCTGCGATAGTAGGTGTCTGGTACTCATTAACCAATTACAATGGGTTTAAGCAGATGGATTTCGTCGGGCTGAGCAATTACATCAAGCTGTTTCGGGATCCGGAATTCTATAAGACCCTGTGGCAGACGATCCTTTATTCCATCGTTTCCGTGCCTCTGGGCTACGCGGTGGCGCTGGGACTGGGACTTTTACTCTCCTCAGAGAAAATCAAAGGCATCACGATCTTAAGAATCCTGATTTACTGGCCGATCCTGCTTTCGACCATCATGGTCGGCCTTACCTGGAGATGGATCTTCGGCGAGAGCTTCGGCCTCATCAACTACCTGCTTCAGTGTATCGGGCTGGACGGAATCAAATGGGCGACAAATCCGACGGCTGCCTTCATTACCACGATCATTGCGGGCATCTGGTCCGGATGCGGAACGAATATGCTGATCTTCATCGGGGCGCTCAAACAGGTTCCGGGAGAGCTGCTGGAAGCGGCAAATTTAGACGGGGCAAACAAATGGCAGTCATTCAAGCATATTATTCTGCCCCATTTAAAACCGGTTTCCTTCATGGTCATCATTCTCTCCGTGATCTCCTCTTTCAAGGTGTTCGCCATGGTGCAGACCCTTACGAACGGAGGTCCGGGTACGGCCACGACATACATGATCCAGTATATCTATACAACCGGCTTTACCAAGAACAAGGTCGGATACGCGAGTGCCGTTTCCATGGTGCTGTTTGTAATCCTGCTGATCCTTTCTTTCGTACAGACGAAGGTCAGCGACAAGAGCAATGATTAGGGAGGTGGAGAAAAGTGAAAACTGCAAATAAAGTTTTAAAATATGTGTTCGCATTTGGTTTCGCCATTCTCTGGATTTTCCCGGTCATATGGCTGATTATCAGTTCCTTTAAGGATGGATCGGAATTATTTAATTATCCACTGACCATACTGCCGGAGCATTTTACACTGGAGAATTACACGACTGCGCTTCAGCAGTTTGATTTAATCCGATACACCAGCAATACCGCATTTATCACAGTGGTTGCCACGGTTATCACCGTTTTAATGAGCTGTATGTGCGGCTACGCGCTGGCAAAATATAAGTACAAATGGCTGAATGTCCTGTTTATGTGTCTGCTTGCGACGACCATGCTGCCGACCGAGGTCATTATGAGCCCAAGCTTTACCGTATTGAATACCCTTGGCCTTTACAACAGCCTCTGGGGCTGCATCATACCGACCGTAGGAACCATGACCGGCGTATTCTTAATGAGGCAGTTCTTTATCACGGTACCGACAGAGCTCATGGAATCGGCGCGGATCGATGGCGCTAATGAAGGATCCATCTTTGTGAGAATCATGCTCCCGATTTGTAAACCGCAGATAGCGATTCTGGCGATCTTCAGTTTCCAGTGGAGATGGAACGACTATATCTGGCCGCTGCTCGCACTCAGTGATCCGAAGAAATATACGCTTCAGCTTGCACTCAGGACGCTGTCCGGTGCGGAGGCGGTCAACTGGACGGTTCTGCTCTCTACAGCGGTTCTCTCCATGATTCCGATTCTGATCGTATTTATCGTCTTCAATAAACAGATTATGAACGCCAACATGTCGTCCGGTGTAAAGGGATAACCGGGAAACGGCGGCAGAAATTAAGGAACAATGTGAAAAACAACAAATTTTATAATGAAAATCAGGAGGAAATGATTCATGAAAAAAAGATTACTGACAGGCGCAGTGTGTTTATCACTGGCAGGAATGACAATGCTGACAGCGTGCTCCGGTAAGGAGTCCGCAAAGAAAGGAAACGTGGAACTGGAGATTCTGCTTGCCGACGATACGCTGGAAGGCGGTGCGATGAAGGCTGTCGTAGAAAAGTTCAACGAGGAGCACAAGGACCAGGGCGTAACCGCATTTGTCAATGAGATTGCATACGCCGATATGGAGACGCAGATCAAGAACCGTGCAAAGGCAGGCAATCTGCCGGCGATCTGCAAGATGTCAAACTTCGATACGTATATCGATTACGTACTTCCGCTGGACGACACCTCCCTCGATCCGGACAACTTTAACCGAAGCGGCGTCAGGAACGGCAAGCTTTACGGTACAGATGTAAATGATACGGCAGTAGGTATGGTCATCAATAAGACAGCCTTTGATGCGGCGGGAGTTTCCTATCCGACCACATCAGAGGAACGCTGGACATGGGACGAGTTTTCCGCGGCAGTAAAAGAGGTAGCGGAAAAGAATGAGAAGATCACGACTCCTTTCGTGATTGACCACTCTCAGCAGCGTTCCGGAACCGTGCTCTATCAGTTCGGCATGAAGTATTTCGATCCGGACGACTCGACAAAGGTCACCTTCAGAAGTGAAGATACGAAAAAGGGTGTGGAATTCTTCCTCGATATGTTTAAGGAGGGCGGCATTTCCAAGGCATCCATCGGTACCGGTGCAGAGAATGCACAGGACGTATTTAAGACAGGTACGGTAGCGGCCCATATGGCTGGCAACTGGGTTATCTCAGATTATACACAGAATATTAAGGATTTCGAGTGGACACCTGTTCTCATGCCGTATGAGAAGGAAAAGGCAACCTGTCTGGGCGGCAACTGGCTGTATGCATTCGATGGCTCAGGCATGGAGGACCAGGCGAAGAAGTTTCTGGAATGGTTCTATCAGCCTGAGAATTACTCCCTCTACTGCCAGACCGGCAACTATCTGCCGGGAACGAAGGACGTAGAAGTAGACTATGAGATCGAAGGAATCAACATTTTCAACATGGAAATCGCAGAGTCGATCAATCAGCCTCAGTATGACCAGTCCATCACAGAGCAGGAGCACAGCGGTGAAAATACGGGAAACGCACTGCGCGATGCACTCGACCGGGCGATCGCAGGCGAGCTTGACGCGGACGGCGTCATGGATTACGTAGTGACTCAGTTCCTGGAGAACCTTTCAGGAGTTCACGAGTAAGCGAAAGTTCAATGCAATTTGAATACTTATCATCAGGCACATGGGATATGAAAGCTTCTTTCATATCCCAGTACTGCATTCAGGGAGAAAAATCATGGAATTAACGTATCAGATCGGATATGACGAGACAATCAGCAGATGGAATGTGACAGCCATGGGGAAGGAACCATTCAATTCCCCGAAGAAATCCTTTGAGGCCGAGGTGAACATGGAGGAATCCTATGTTCAGGTGGTGTATCCGGTCAGAGAGGCATTTTTAAAGGAAGAAAGGATCCAAAAGGCGGCCCGGTATGACGGCCCGTACGAGAATCTTTATTTCCCGTTTGAGAATAACAGAATTGACTTATCCACGTTTCTCCACACGCCCCATTACATATACGTCCATGCGAAGGCGGGCGTGCGCGCGGCGGAGGAGGGAAGCTATCCGTTCGATCTCTATACCTGCGGCGGAGTCAGAGTGTGGGTGAACGGCGGGGAACAGGCCTGCTATACGCCTTACACCAGAAATATCGCGGGCCACACCCGGGTGAACCTTTTCCTGAAAAAAGGCCTTAATGAAATCAAGGTTTACGCGGATGAATTGGCGGAACGGGATGTCTTCTTCTATTTTGAACTGCGGTATAAGGGCGTTACACCGGTGGAAGGCAGTGTGGAAGTGACCGAACAGCCGGAGGAGATAAAAAAGGCGGAGGAAATCTTAAAGAGCTGCTATTTTCAGCAGGACATGTATACAGAGGGAGAGGTTCGGCTCTGCTATGACCGGACGCTTTTGGACGGCGACACCAGGGTATACTTAACTTCAAGTCCCTGCGGAACCGGAATGCAGCTTTCCGATATAGAACATTCGGAAATGACGCTGAAAAAGGATGAGGATTACCTGGTATTTGCTGAGACAGAGGAAAGCAGCATCCGGCTTTCAAGAATCTCCGTCTGCTTAACGGTGGGGAACTACGTGGTACCGAGAAATTTATTCGTCGGGATCATTCCGAAAAGCCGGATCGTGCTGGAACCGGCGGCGGCGATCGGGGAGAGGAAGCAGCAGGCCCTGGAATTCCTGGTGAAGAACGGCGAGATCGGTTTCCAGTCCGTAATCACCTCCCTGGAGCTGTTAAAGGGCTGGAATGACAATGCGGAGAAGGGCTTTGATCTGGCCTGCAAAAAAGTCGAGCGCCACGACGACTGCGCGGACTTCAGCCTCGCGCCATTTACCCTCTTGATGACCCGCTACCGGAATCTTCTGACGCCGGAAAAGGCGGAGCGGATCAAAGCGATGGTGCTGAATTTCCGGTACTGGATCGACGAACCGGGAAATGACGTGATGTGGTATTTCAGCGAAAATCACGCATTCCTGTTCCACGTTTCCCAGTATCTCTGGGGCTGTATTTTCGGGAAAGAGACATTTACCGTCAGCGGCAGAACGGGAGCGGAGCAGTCTGAAATCGGGAAGAAACGGGTGCTTGCATGGTTCGACAACTTTTTTGCCTACGGTTACGCGGAGTGGAATTCGGCAACCTATATTCCCATCGATCTAATCGGATTTTTCAGCCTGTATTTGAACGCTCCCGATGAGGACATCCGGCAGAAGGCTAAAAGGGCGCTGGATTTCACCATGCAGGTCATCGGATTTAACTCCTTTGAGGGTGTGATGAATACTACCTACGGAAGAATTTACGAGGAGACCATCAAGACGCGGCTCCAGGTCGAACCGAATTTTGTGAGCTGGGTGTCTACGGGGAGAGGCTACTGCACCTATTACGGCAATGCCACCTGTTTATACGCCATCAGCGATTACGAACCGGAGGACTACGAAATGGAATGCCGTCCCCAGCCAGGACAGGGGGTGGCCATGGAAAACGACCAGGGAATCGCAGGGGTGAAGATCAACATTTACCGGACCGGAGAGTACTTAACGGCGGGAGTCAGACGGTTTAAGCCATTCCGTCACGGCCATCAGCAGCATCTGATGAATGTAGTATTCGGAAAGGAACGTCCGGCGATCTTCTATGTCAATCATCCGGGTGAGCGGGTCTTCAGCGGGGAAAACCGTCCCAGCTACTGGGCGGGCAATGGAACCATGCCGTGGATCGAGCGGTACCGGAATTTAACGGTCATGGTGTTTGCCATCGATCCGAACGAACTCGTACATTACATCCATGCCTACACGCCGGTCTATGAGTATGAAGCGTATGCCTGCGACGGCAGCTGGTTCTTTGCAAAATCCGGTGACGGATATCTGGGAAGCTGGTTTTCCAACGGGTACGAGATGACGGCCTATGGAGCCAACACGGAGAAAGAACTGGTATCACGGGGATTAAACCATGCCGTGATTGTAAAATGCGGGTCGAAGGAGGAGTTTGGCAGTTTCGAGGCATTTCAGAAGAGCTTAAAAGAGATGGAAATCGAATGGAACGGGGATCGCAGCGCTGCGTTTACAGACAGCCAGTATGGGGAAATCCGGGTGAGAGACGCGGAAGAATTCCTGGTTGACGGCACGGCAGTATCGGTGGAACCGGCAAAGGGATTCCGGTTCCTGCGGACGAAACTGTAGTGGGGGGATGCGGCTGCGGTGCGGAAAGCCTTTCGGCTCCTCCATACTCACGCATCACTGACTGAATCGAGTCCTTCCAGGTTAAAAGGCGGCGTATATTCTTCTTTTGCGCTGCTTTTTTCCTGCATAAAACCATGGACAAGTCCCAGCTCAATGGCGGTATCGACTACCTTGTAGTACTCATACGATGTAATGCGGCGGTTGATCTCCGGAAAACTGCCGCTTTTATAAAATGGGGTGTACTGGCTCATCAGGCTCACATCGAATTTCCCTTCCGGAAGATGTTCCTTCATCCAGTGCAGCAGCAACATGGAATCGTCCTTCGCCCCGGGCAGCACCATGTGGCGTATGATGACTCCCTTTTTCATTAGTGTGCATGCGGGGGCATCGGGGGTTTCCGGATCCTGAAAGGAAGTGAATTCGGGCGTCCCGGTCTGCCGGATCATCTGCAGAATGGCGGCCGATGCCTTTTCAAAGTAGTCAGGCGCCTTGCTGTAGCGGGCGGACAGCCGGGAACTGTAGTATTTCAAATCGGGCAGCCAGATGTCCACGTAGCCCTTAAGGGCTTTTACCACCTCTGTCCGTTCATAGCCGCCGCAGTTATAGACCACGGGGATGGAAAGCCTGGGCTTTACGAGATCCAGGGCGGAGATGACGGAGGGGAGATACTGGGTGGCGGTGACGAGATTGATATTGTGAGCGCCTTCATCCTGAAGGCGAAGAAAGATATCGCCAAGCTGCCGGACCGTGATCTCCTTTCCCAGTCCCTCCTGACTGATGGGGTAATTCTGGCAGAAGCAGCAGCGAAGGGTACAACCGGTGAAAAATACTGTGCCGCTTCCGTGGATTCCGCTGATCCACGGCTCCTCCCACTGGTGAAGGGCCGCCCGGGCCGCCATGACGGTATCGCCGCAGCCGCAGAAGCCCTTCGCTCCAGCGGTGCGGCGGTCGGCCATACAGCTCCTGGGACAGAGCGTGCAGGAATCATATTGGGAAATCAAATCCATCGTGAACCTCCTGTATTTGACAAAATCACTTTTCTACATTAATATAGTAAACAATATACATAAAAAAAGCAAGTGAACAGGTGATAACACATGGAAAATCAAGAGAGAATAAGAGCATTGAAGTACGCATTTCCCAGGACGGTGCCGGTGATGGCGGGATATCTTGTGCTGGGAACCGCCTATGGAATTTTAATGAACATCAACGGTTTCGGTATCTGGTGGGCCCTCGCCATCAGCGTGTTTGTCTACGCGGGGAGCCTGCAGTATCTGGGAATTACATTTCTGACGGCGATGGTGAATCCCATTTACGCATTTTTAATGTCCCTGATGCTGAATGCCAGACATCTCTTTTATGGCCTTTCCATGCTGGACAAGTACCGTGACGCGGGGAAATTAAAGCCGTATCTGATCTTTGCACTGACGGATGAGACATTTTCCATCGTATGCCATGAGGAGCCGCCGAAGAGCATTCCGAGATACTGGGTCTGCTTCTGGATCTCCATCCTGGACCAGTGCTACTGGGTGGCGGGAACCGTCATCGGTGTGCTGCTGGGGAGTCTGATTACATTTGATACGACAGGACTGGATTTTGCGCTGACTGCGCTGTTTGTCGTTATATTTACAGACCAGTGGAAGTCGGGCAACGGCCATAAGGCCGCATTGACCGGTGTGGCGGCATCGGCGCTCTGCGTACTGATCTTTGGCCAGAGCGCATTTATCATACCGGCCATGATTCTGATTCTGGCTGCGATCACATGGGATTATAAGAAGAACGGAAAGGAGATGGAGGCATGAGCGGACATACTGTACAGGGAATCGTGATTATCGCTGTGATGGCGGCGGCCACACTGTTCACAAGATTCCTTCCCTTTATTCTGTTTCCGGCAGGAAAGAAGACTCCTAAATATATCAGTTTTCTGGGAACAACACTTCCCTATGCTACAATCGGGCTTTTGGTGGTATACTGTTTAAAAGACGTTAATTTTATTTCCTGGCCGCATGCGCTGCCGGAGATAATATCGGTCGCGGCGATCGTGCTTCTCCATGTCTGGAAGGGCAATTCACTTCTGAGCATCGGAGCGGGAACCGTGATCTACATGGTGCTTATACAGGGAGTGTTCGGATGAACAAAAAATCAAAGGTTGTGAAAACGTACGGGGCCGTTCATAAGAGGCGGCTTCCGGTTATACTGGCGGTCGCGGCGATCCTGGTGGCGGCAGGTATCATCATAGGCATGAATATCTATGATGAGTACCACACGTACCGCAGCAGCGAGGCGACGGAATTTGAGATGACGGCAGAGGAGAAAAACGGACTTCTGCTGACCTCAGAGACGAAGACGCTGCTGGGAAAGGTCTACGCGGGCTTTACAGTCTGGGATGCGGAAAGCGGCGAGCCCATCTACCAGTGTCCCGATCTGTATCTGGTCAGGGATCTGGCTTCCATCAGCTGGGGGGCGGAGGAGGAATCTGTCGTTCTGACACAAAAGGATGGAAGCAGCGTGATCTATGTCCGGGCTGGAGACAGGTGGGAGAAAGAGAGCCGGTAGCCAATGGAAAAAGTGAGCCGGCAGCCGGGCTTCCCGGCGACCGCTCAATAACCCTCCGGAAGGGACTTCTGCTCCCTGAATTCCTTCGGCGATAGGCCGAATTCCTTTTTAAACGCACGGTAAAAACTGGTATAATCTGAAAAACCGTACTGATGGTACAGCTCACCAAATGGAATCCCTGACAGGATTCCATTTTTGCTTGCCTGAAGACGCTTCTTCAAGATGTACTGATGCAGAGAGATTCCCATGTTGTCCTTGAACACGTGGGAAATATGGTATTTGCTTGCATAGAAAAATGACGCCAGGTGGTCAAGGGACAGATCCTCATCTAAATGGTTGTTGATATAATCGCAGACATTTAAATAGAGCACATTTTCATAGACAGCGGGAACCTGGTGTAAGGAGTCGTAGGTAATCCGGTTTAAATGGAGCAGGAAGGAACAGACCATTAAATGGGCGGAGGTCTCACGAAACGGTTTGTTCCCCCTCATCTCCTCAATCATGTCCAGAAGTCGTCCCTGGAGATCCTGAAAGATGATAAAGTCTGTCCGGAAATGGTACTGCTTTTTTTCCTCCACCTGACGGAAGCTGTAGGCAAAATCCTCAGATCTGGCCACCAGCGCCTCGTAATAGGGGCGGCTGATCCAGAGCACGAATCTTCGGTAGTCCTGTCCGGTGGAATGGAAGATGGGATGGTGCCTCGTCTCCGGCGGGATCATTAAATAGTCGCCGTACTGCAGCTCGTACCGGTTCCCGTCCACCTCATAGGTCACGTCTCCGTTCAGGAAAAAATAGATCTCATAATAGGGATGGGTATGATCCACCACATGATCGAGATCGATGTCATTGTAAAAAAATACCTCAAATTCCCCGGAATTCATGTATTGTCTGGTATTAAAACCGGTAGATAATTCTTTTTTCATGTGAAAACCTCCAAAGACAGTGTGTGTAGCATCCTGTTCCTTAGCTATAGTATAGTAGAGAACCGCAACTTTTGCAATGTGAACGGCAACTAAATCCATGGTATTCAAAACAGAATTTGTTATACTAAGGACATGAGGCAGCGAGATGACGGGCTGCAGACAAATTTCTAATATTCAAGGAGGTTTATCATGAAATTATCATTCAGATGGTACGGAGACGATGACAAGGTAACGCTGGAGCAGATTCGCCAGATCCCGGGCATGCATTCCATCGTAACGGCCGTATATGACGTTCCGGTCGGCGAGGTATGGAGTAATGAAAGCATTGCAAAGCTTAAAAAAGAAACCGAGGATGCAGGCCTTGCGTTTGAGGTGATCGAGAGCATTCCGGTTCATGAGGACATCAAGCTGGGCAAATCGACGAGAGACCAGTACATTGCGAACTACTGTGAAAATATCCGCCGCGTTGCCAGGGCGGGAATCAAATGCATCTGTTATAATTTCATGCCTGTCTTTGACTGGACAAGAACCCAGCTGGACCATGTGCTGGAGGACGGTTCTACATCACTGGTCTATTATCAGGATCAGGTAGACAAGGTAAACCCACTTGAGAGCGACAGCGATTTAACACTTCCCGGATGGGATTCCAGCTACACAAGAGACGAATTAAAAAAAGTGGTATCCCAGTACAATGCCATGTCGGAGGACGACTTATGGAACAACTTAAAATACTTCCTGGAAGCCATCATTCCGGTAGCTGCGGAGTGTGACGTAAATATGGCGATCCACGAGGATGATCCCTGCTGGAGCATCTTTGGACTTCCGAGAATCATCACCTGCGAAGAGAACTTGGACCGTTTCTTAAAGCTGGTTGACGATAAGCACAACGGCATCACCCTCTGTACCGGTTCCCTGGGCTGCTCCAATAAGAACGACGTGGTAAAGATGGCGGCTAAATATGCGGCCATGGGAAGAATCCATTTCGTTCATGCGAGAAATGTGGCAGTTCTGGATAACAATCAGGGCTTCGAGGAGAGAGCGCATTTATCCAGCTGCGGTTCCCTTGATATGTTTGCCATTTTAAAGGCGCTTTATGACAATGGATTTGACGGCTATATGCGTCCGGATCACGGCCGCATGATCTGGGGCGAGACAGGGCGCGCAGGATACGGCCTCTACGACAGAGCGCTGGGCGCCACCTATTTAAACGGACTCTGGGAAGCCATCGACAAAATGAGCCGGTAGGATTGAGACAAAAATCAAAGATTTGTAAATCAACGATTATTAAAATAGAAAGAGGGAAATGACTTATGGGATTATCATTTGGAACGGATTTAACAGGAAAAGTTGCAGTTGTTACAGGCGCAGGCGGAGTTTTATGCGGTATGTTTGCAAAGACGCTGGCTGAGGCAGGCGCAAAGGTTGCAGTTCTCGATTTGAACGAAGAGGCGGCCGGCAGGGTTGCAGAGGACATCGTGGCAGCTGGCCATACCGCAAAGGCATACAAGGCAAACGTTCTGGAGCGTGAGAGCCTGGAAGAGGTTCACGCAAAGGTGCTGGCTGAGTTAGGTCCGTGTGACGTTCTGGTAAACGGCGCAGGCGGCAACAATCCGAAGGCGCAGACCACGAAGGAATACTTTGAGATGGGCGACATCGAGGCGGATACCATATCCTTCTTCGACTTAGACCCGAAGGGCGTGGAGTTCGTATTCAACTTAAACTTCCTGGGAACCCTGCTTCCGACACAGATCTTCGCAAAAGACATGATCGGCAGAGAAGGCTGCAACATCTTAAACGTTTCCTCCATGAACGCCTTCACCCCACTGACGAAGATTCCGGCCTACAGCGGCGCGAAGGCAGCTGTGAGTAACTTTACACAGTGGCTGGCTGTTCATTTCTCCAAGGCCGGCATCCGTGTAAATGCCATGGCGCCTGGCTTCTTTGTGACAAAGCAGAATGAAAAGCTTCTGTTCAACGAGGACGGAACAGCTACTGCGAGAACTGCTAAGATTCTGGCAGCGACTCCAATGGGACGTTTCGGCGAGGCAGAAGAATTAAACGGAACACTTCTGTTCCTGTTAAACAATGAGGCAGCCGGCTTCATCACAGGCGTGGTCATTCCGGTAGACGGCGGTTTCTCTGCTTATTCAGGCGTATAGGAGATCCCTTTCAAACAGAATATAAGAATCAAAACCCCCGAAAAGGTGCACAACGCCTTCCGGGGGTTTTCGTTATTTCGGATATTTATGACAGAACCTATTTGTCTTCTGCGATATTCTTCGCGCGCGTGATGTAAGGGTATAAGTCCTCGTAGGCTTCCTGCTCCGCCTCGGTTTCAGGTAGGGCGGGGATGAGGCCGGTGCAGTCCATGGTGGAACACGCCTGGATATCAACATCAAAATCATCGGGCTGGCTGATTGCATTTTTATCGTCTTCCATTAGTATCTCCTTTCGCAAAGCTGTACTGTTATTAGTTTGGGGAGTTTTGTCGGATTTATGCGCAACTTGCAGAATATCTTGTTTTGTACGTCACAGTCAGAAGAAAAATACGTTATATACTATGAGATCTCAAAATTATATGATATCAGGAAATTACGGAGGTAGCGTGCATGAGGATAGCAGTGTACGCAGGCAATACGTCACAGCTGGATAATGCGAGAGAATACTTTGAAAAATGGAAAAAAAGAGGGGTTCTGTTTAAAGAAGATTATTTCTTATCCACGGAGGAGCTATGCAGGGCCGTGGAGGAAAAGAATTATAGTGCCATCATTGTCTATGTGGATTCTGACTGGGCAGCAAAGGAATCTGTATTTAATCAGTTGAAGCAGAAGGAGCAGGACAGCATAATTATTTATATTTGCGGACGAAAGGATCAGTGGAAGAAATTGTCCCGTGCTAAATATACGGCAGTATTTAATGGACAGCCCATAGTCTACAACATGGAGGATATCTGTTTTCTGGAATCCTACGACAGAAAGACCAGCGTAGTGCTCGGAAAGAAAAAGATACGGGTCAAGGCCAGGCTCGATGTGGAGGAACAGAGACTTTCCAATTACCACTTCGCACGCATTAATCAGTACACTCTGATTAATATGCTGCATATACGCAGTATGGAGGGGGATGAGATCCGTATGGCTAACGGCGAGAAGCTGTATATCAGCAGCAGCCGCAGAAAGCTGTTTATGGAAAAGTACATGCAGTTTGCTCAGGAAAATTTTAGCGTCGTATGACAGATCAGGTATGACAGATGAGATACGACATATAAGAAAACCGGAATAATTCGGAGAAGCCACTGTGAAAAAAGGCTGCTTCTTCCAAATTATTCCGGCTTTTTTATTCCAATCAGATAATCCTCATGGTAAGACCGTAAGTTTTGCTTTTCCCTGTTTCCAGCTTCTGTACATGATTCTTATGTACGAATTCATCATCTTCCGTTGCGTAAATACCGGAACCGTTCCATGGCTCCACGCACAGGAATGGGGCTTCTGCCGGGTAAGGGGTCCAGAATGCGACTGTTTCAAAGCCAGGGAATCCCACCTCAATACCGTGTCCCGTATTCTTATTGATAATGGATACTTTCCTTGAGTTTAAATCGTCAAAGTATACAGCATCATCCTTGAACAGCTCCCTTGTGAGCGGCAGCCTGCGGCTGTGATCGAGACGGGGAACTCTGTGGGATGGGTCAAACTGTAAATGTTCCAGATCGTAAACCATGCTGGATGCGGTCTCGTCCTCTTCGAATTCCAGTTCGTAATCGGTGAAGGAAGCGCCTTCCTCCATCGGACAGTTAAATCCGGGATGAGCGCCGAGGCAGTAGTAGATGGTTCTGTCATCGGTGTTGGCTACGCAGTATTCCATGGAAAGCATGCCGTTCTCAATGACATAAGTTAAGGAGAGGCGGAAGGAGTATGGATAAATGGCTTTCGTCTCTTCCGTATCGTGAATCTCAAAGGTAACCATGGTATCGGACTGTCTGGTGACCTGGAAATCGACATCGCGGCAGAAGCCGTGTTTTTCGATGCAGCAGGTCTCCCCCTCGATGATGGTCTTGTTGTTCCGGCAGTTTCCTACGATGGGAAACAACAGCGGAGAGCAGCGGTTCCAGAATTTCGGGTCTCTCTGCCAGATGTATTCTTTTCCGGTGCTGTCCTTATAGGAGATTAACTGAGCGCCGATGCTGTCGATGACAGCGGATCCGTTGGAATCAAAGATCGTTACGAGCATAAAATTTACCTCTTTTCTTCTATATTAATTATTTTGATTTTGCCAGGCTTCTGGAAGGATGGTACTGACCGCAGCTTTCGCGGCTGGCCAGGTAGTACGGCAGATTCATGCGGATCGGAAGGCGGTGGCCGCCCTCGATGCGGTCAATCAGGATTTTCGCCGTCATCTGTCCCATCTCCTCCACCGGCATGTGAATGGTGGTCAGCATGGGGGAGAGATACTGGGCCGTATCGATATCATCGATGCTGATGATGGAGACATCCTCCGGAATCCGGCATCCCGTTTCCTGAATGGCTCTCATGGCTCCGATGGCCGTCACATCATTGCTGCAGAAGAGGGCGGATACATCGACACCCCGGTCAATCAGCTGTCTGGCGCCGCGGTAGCCGCCCTCCGATGACAGAGGGACATCTGCTACGTATTCCTTCTTCAAGGGAATGCCGCCTGTGTTCAGCGCGGTACAGTATCCGGTGTAACGGTCCTCATCCCTGGTCTCACCGATATATCCGATTCGCGTGTGGCCGAGGCTCATAAGGTGGTTCATAGCGGTCAGCGAGGCCTGGTAGCCGTCGCTGATAACCTGGTCGTACTTTGCATCCAGAATATTCAAACCGGTATAGGCGACGCAGTTGAAATACTTCTTTAAAAAGCTGAGCGTCTGTTTGTCGCACCGTCCCAGCACTACAACGCCGTCCACATGGTTGTCCGTAATGAGACGGAAGGTGTTGGGATGATGGATGTCAATGGCGGTAAAGGAGTACTTGAGCACATAATTATGCTTAAACGCCTCCTGTTCAATACTGCGTGCCAGCGTGGAGAAGAAAAGATCCGATTTGGAATCCTCCGTCCGGGCAAAGAGACAGGCAATCGAGCGGGAGAGCGGTTCGGGAGAATCGGTGCCTCCCATCTTCAAATCGCGGGCCGTGCTGTTGGGCGTATATCCCGTGCGCCTCACAATCTCCCAGATCCGGTCCTGCACCTCTTTGCTGGCCGCATTTGTGCTGTTTTTATTGATGACCCGGGAAACCGTGGAGATGGATACGCCGGCTTCTTTGGCGATTTCTTTCAGTGTCATAAACCAGCCCCCTTTACTTAAGTTTAACATCCTTATTATTCATGCCAGTTTATCATAAGTATACACGAAAAATGGTCAAAATGCCATAGGTGAATGGTCAAACGTTTGCGTGAAGTTTTATCTTTACGGTTACGCAAACGTTTGACTAAATAAGAGATGCTAATTTTATACAATGTGTTATAATATACACATAAAATAGAGATGTGTATTGGGGAAAATCACAAAGAAAGGGGATTTACAAATGTCTTTTGGGAATTCTGAAAACAAAAAGAAGAAGGACATCGTTGCCGCAATACCGAACTGGGGTTGGCTGCTGATATCATTTTTGGTTGCCATTGTGCTCTGGTTCTGGCTTTCGGTCAATCCGTCTACCGCAAGAAGTTTTCCATTTTTACCGGAGGTAGTCAAATCACTGAAAACTATGATTGAGAGAGGGGTTCTGTGGAACGACTTCTCCAGCAGTATGATTTCCGTCATTCTGGGATTCGTCCTTGGCTTTATCACAGCAGTGCCTATCGCGTTTATGATGGCATGGTACCGTCCGGTGCGCTACATAGTAGAACCGTGGATTCAGTTTATTCGTAATATTCCGCCTCTGGCTTACGTACCGCTTGTTGTTATCGCGGCAGGCGTCGGCAGAAAGCCACAGGTTATCGTTATCTGGCTTGCAACTTTCTTAATTATGTGCGTTACCATTTATCAGGGCGTCCGCAACGTGGATGAGACACTGATCAAGGCCGCCCGGGTTCTGGGAGCAAAAGACAGAGATATTTTTGTGAAGGTTATTTTCCCGGCAACCACCCCATTTATCATCACGGCAGTCCGTCTCGGCGTATCCGTTGCACTGACAACCTTAATCGCCGCAGAATCGACAGGTGCCGTAGCAGGACTCGGTATGAGAATCCGTTCTTTAAACAACAGCTTCGATGTTCCGCCGATGCTTCTCTACATCATTATCATCGGTATCATCGGAATTACGAGTGAAAAGATCATCAAATATCTGGAAAGGAAGTTCACGGGATGGCAGGAAACGAGAGAAATATAAAGGTTAAGATCGATCATGTGGAGAAGATCTATGAAGGCCGCAAGGGCCGTATGGTGGCGTTAAACGGCATTGACCTGGATATTATGGAGAATGAATTTATCTGCGTGGTCGGCCCTTCCGGATGCGGAAAGTCTACCCTGCTGAATATTATCGCAGGCCTTCTCCCGGCCACCTCCGGCGCCGTTTACGTAGACGGCAAGAAGGTGGAAGGCACAGGCACGGAACGAGGCGTGGTTTTCCAGCAGTATGCCTTATTCCCATGGCTGACCGTATTAAAGAATGTTATGTTTGGCCTTAAATTAAAAGGTATGAACGACGCACAGGCCAGGGAAATCGCCATGAAGTATATCAAGATGGTGGAGCTGGAGGAGTTCGTGGACGCATACCCGAAGGAACTGTCGGGCGGTATGAAGCAGAGGGTGGCGATCGCCAGAGCCTATGCGGTACAGCCGGAAGTGCTTCTCATGGATGAGCCCTTCGGAGCGCTGGATGCGCAGACGAGAACCCAGCTTCAGTCAGAGCTGACAAAGACGTGGCAGGAAGAGAAGAAGACCTGTTTCTTTATCACCCATGATGTGGAGGAGGCCGTCATTCTGGCCACCAAGGTCATTATCATGAGCGCGAGACCGGGCCGCATCAAAAAGATTGTGGACATCAATCTTCCGTATCCGCGTACGCAGGAGATGAAGATGGAGCTTCCATTCCTGGATTTAAAGACGTATATCTGGGGCGAGGTTTATCAGGAATATCTGGAAGTGCGTAAATAGGGAGTGTTTATTGAAATGCTTTATAAAAACCAATGTTTTATAAAAACCATTTAAGGAGGAAAACATTATGAAGAAGGCATTACCATTAATTATGGCGGCTCTGGTAGCTGCATCACTGGCAGGCTGCGGAAGCACCAAGACAGAGGCAACAACAGCGGCACCTGCGGAGACGACAACGGCCGCGGCGGCGGAGACGACAAAGGAAGAGGCGAAGGCTGAGGAGACAACAGAGGCTCCTACAGAAGCCAAGGCAGAGCCGATCACCATGAATGTGGCATATATGCCTAACTACGGAAGCTTATGGTCCGTGATGACGGCAAAAGAAAAAGGCTTTTTCGACGAGGAAGGCATCACCGTTAATCTCGTAGAATTCGCAGACGGTCCTACCATCATCGCAGCCATGGAGTCCGGCAGCATCGATGTCGGCTACATCGGACAGGGCGCTCATAAGCTTTGTGTCAACGGCCAGGCGAAGATCTTTGCTCTGTCCCATATCTCCAACGGCGACGCTTTAATCGGCGGCCCCGGATTCACAAAGGTTGAGGATTTAAAGGGAAAGAAAGTTGCTTATTCTTCCGGTACCTCCAGTGAAGACATTCTGGTCAACAGCCTGACAAAGGCCGGCATGACCATGGATGACATCACAGCCGTAGATATGGACGCATCCGGTATCGTAACCGCTATGATTTCCGGCGGTGTTGACGCATGTGCCACATGGTCACCAAACAGCTTGAAGATTTTAGAGGAAGTAAAAGATTCCACAAAGATCTGTGACAACTTAACCTTCTCTGATACGACAGTATCCCTTGCAAGCTGGATTGCAACACCAAAGTATGCAGACGCAAACCAGGATAAGATCCTGCGCTTCACAAGGGCTTTATTCAAAGCCATGGACTATGCTGCAGACGATCATTACGATGAAGTTGCCAAGTACGTTTCCACGCAGACAGCAACCGATTACGACAGCGTTTACGCACAGCGCGGCGACGCAGACTGGCTGACAGGAAAAGAAGTAGCGGAAGGCGCCAAAGACGGCACCGTTGAGAATTACTACAAGATTCAGCAGGATAACTTTATCAAGGCCGGCGCAGTAGAGAAAGAAGTTCCGGTAGCCGATTACGTTATGCTGGATAACATGATTGAAGCAGGCAAGTAAGAGTAAACAGTAACACACAGGTGAAGAGAGTGTCCCGGAGATTCTATTTCCAATTCAGAGACACTCTCTTTTCTAAGGCGGGATGGCGAAATGCATATCTGAACGCATTTTCAGTCCCTCCGACAGTAGACAGGAGGAAAATGATGAGTCACGCATATTACCAGTACAACAAAGAGCAGCTTTTAAAGGAACCCAGGCTCCCGCTGATCTGCATGCCGGATAACGCCACGGTTTTCCAGGCGATGGCAAAGGAGATGTTTGAAGAGATCGAGGCGAACAATCAGGCGGGAAAGAAGACTGTTTTTATCTGCCCGGTCGGCCCGGTTGGCCAGTACCCCTATTTCGTAGACATGGTCAATGAAAGGAATTTAAGTCTCAAGGATACCTGGTTTATCAACATGGACGAGTATCTGGACGACGATAAAAAATGGATTCCCGTGGATCACCCCTTAAGCTTCCATGGCTTCATGGAACGGACTGTCTATACGAAGATCAAGCCGGAACTCATCATGCCGGTAGAGCAGAGAGTATTCCCGGACCCTGAAAATGTAGGCTACATACCGGAACTGATCGAGAAGCTGGGCGGCGTCGATATTGCCTTCGGCGGCATCGGCATCAACGGCCATGTGGCATTTAACGAGGCAGATCCGTCTCTTTCACCGGAGGAATTTCTGGCACAGAAGACGCGGGTTCTCACCATCACACCGGAGACGCGAACGGCTAACGCCATCGGCGATTTCGGCGGAGCGCTGGAGGATATGCCGCATTACTGTGTGACGATTGGAATCTACGAGATCGCCCACGCGAGAAAGATCCGTCTGGGAGTGTTCCGCAACTGGCACAGAGCGGTAGTGCGCCGCACGGCCTACGGGGAACCGTCCACCGATTTCCCGGTGAGCTTATTGCAGAACCATCCGGATATTACGCTGACACTGACGGATTACGTGGCGGCGCTGACGGACTGAGAGATACAAAGACGGACTGAGAAAACAAAGTTATTGATACAGACTGGCGACAGAAAAGAAAGTGAGGATATAGACAATGCCATTGATTCCCTTAAGACCTCTGATGGAGGCAACGATAAAATACGGATTCGGCCAGGGGGCGTTTAATGTAAACGCGGTAGCCCAGGCAAAAGCAGCCATTGAAGTGCACGAGATGTTCCGTTCCCCGGCCATTTTACAGGGGGCAGACTTAGCGAACGGCTTTATGGGCGGCCGTACCGACTTTATGAATGCGACACTGGAAGACAAGAAGATCGGCGCAAAGAATATCGCGGACGCCGTAAAGAAATATGGGGCAGATTCAGATATTCCCATCGTCCTGCACCTGGATCACGGCCGTGATTTTGATTCCTGTGTGGCGGCGATCGAGGGCGGCTATACCTCTGTTATGATCGACGGTTCCTCCCTGCCATTTGACGAGAACGTGGATCTGACGAGAGAAGTGGTAAAATATGCACATGCGAGAGGCGTCAGCGTAGAGGGAGAGCTGGGCGTTCTGGCCGGCGTGGAAGATCATGTATTCTCCGCGTCCTCCACCTACACAAACCCATTAAAGGCAGTGGAATTCTTCCGTAAGACCGGCGTGGATGCACTTGCCATCTCTTACGGAACCATGCACGGCGCTTCCAAGGGAAAAGATGTAAAGCTGAGAAAAGAGATCGCCACGGCGATCAGAGAGTGCTTAAGCCATGAAGGCATCTTCGGCGCACTCGTATCTCATGGTTCCTCCACGGTGCCGAAATACATAGTAGATGAGATCAACGCTTTGGGCGGAGAACTGACGAATGCCTACGGTATTTCCATCGAGGAGCTGCAGGCAGCCATTCCGTGCGGCATCAATAAGATCAACGTGGATACGGATATCCGTCTGGCAGTCACAAGAAACATGAAGGAACTGTTTGTAAAATATCCGGAGCTTCGTACCAGCGCTTCGATCGGAGAAATCTATGAGCTGCTGGAGGCAAAGAAGAGCCAGTTTGACCCGCGTGTCTTCCTTCCGCCGATCATGGATACGGTTATGAAGGGAACAATTCCGGACGATGATGTGGCGGCGATTGTAAACTGCGTCGAGCGCGGCGTTAAGGAAGTAGTAGGAACGCTGATCGTACAGTTCGGTTCCTTCGGCAAGGCGCCGTTAGTGGAGCAGGTGACGCTGGAAGAGATGATTGAACGGTATAAGAAGAATTAAACAGAGTGTTATATGGCCCGGCAGAAGGTCCTGAGAGGGAGCGATGCCGGGCTTTTTCTGTGGGTTGCTTTTTCCATATAGATTGTTTATAGGAAAGGCCTTTTTTGCTATTTCATGAAAGATAAAAGAAAAGATTGGTATCCCCGATTGACAAAAGTCCATAAACAGTATAATATTTAATTAAATTAATTAAATAAATCAAACGATCAAAATAAACTAGGAGAAGGAGGCAGATTAAGTGGTTGATTTAAGGGGAAATCCGTTTTATCTGGATGAAGCAGGGGAGCGGTGGGTAAAGGAAACCGAGGCCGCCATGACGCCGCATGAAAAGGTATGCCAGCTTTTTGCAGACCCGCTCATGGGAAAAAGCAGGGAGGAGCTGATTCAGTTTCTGGAAGAGTATCCGCTTGCGGCCATTCCGTTCAGGGCCGCACTCTATGGCAACGAGGAGGCTCAGGATATCATGGCAGAGCTTCAGGAGCGTGCAAAAATTCCTTATCTCTACGCGGGAAACTGTGAGTCCGGTCCTAACGGCGCGTTGAAAGGGGGAACCCTGGTGGCTTCCGGGGCGCAGGTCCGGGCGACGAGAGACGCCCGTTATGCCTATGAGGTGGGACGGATTACAGGCAGTGAGACATCTGCAGTGGGGTATAACTGGACGTTTGGTCCGGTGGGGGACATCTATGGCAACTGGAGAAACAGTCTGATTAATACGAGGGCATACGGCAGTGACCCGCAGTTTGTCAGCGACTGCGTGGAGGCATATAATAAGGGGTGTATGGAATACGGCGTAGTGCCGTGCCTGAAGCATTTCCCGGGGGATGGCTGGGAAGAGAGGGACCAGCATCTGGCCATATCAAACAATGGCCTGACTTGTGAAGAGTGGGATGAGACGTATGGGAAAATCTATCAGACGGCGATTGATCATGGTGTGTTAAGCATCATGGCGGCCCATTTTACGCTTCCCGCCTATCAGAAGAAGCTGAATCCGCAGCTGGAGGAACGGGATATGCAGCCAGCCTGCCTTTCCAGAGAGCTAATCGGGGGGCTTCTGCGCGGCCGGCTTGGGTTTCATGGTCTTGTGGTAACAGACCAGACGAAGATGATGGGATATTACGGAATGAGCCGTTTCGATGCAATACCTCTGTCGATTGCCTGCGGCTGCGATATGATATTGGGAATCAATGATATAGAAGAGGACGTGGAGGCGATGAAAGCGGGCCTTAAGTCGGGAATCGTGACAGAGGAGCGGCTTATGGAGGCAATTTACCGGATCCTGGCCTGCAAAGCGGCGATCGGGCTTCACAGAAGGAAGGAGAGCGGCAGTTTTCATCCGGGGAAAGAGGCACTGGCGCGAATCGGATGCAGAGAGCATCTGGAGACGGCGAGAGAGGCATCGCAGAAGGCTGTCACACTGGTCAAGAATACGAAGGGACAGCTTCCTCTGTCTCCGGAGGTCTATAAAAAGATCGGGGTGTTTGTCCTGTCCGGCAATGTGGGAAGTCTGAATTCTTCCTACGGCCAGGGAGTCCAGTCGGGAGGAAGCGATCAGATTACGGAGCGGATTCTGGCGGTGTTAAAGAAATACGGCTATGAGCCGGAGCTCATGGTATCTTCCGTCAATAAAGGGAAAATAGCGGATTTTAAGGCCAGGTATGACGCGGTGATGATCTTTGCGGATATTACCAGCTTCGCACAGACTAATTCAGTTAGGCTGCTTTGGCCGCATCCCATGTCGAGCTGTTATCCCTGGTACATACATGACGTTCCCACTGTATTTACATCCTTTAATTATACGAACCATCTCGTCGATGTGGCGAGAGTACCGGCCTTCATAAACGCATACAATGATACGCCGGAAACAGTGGATGAGACGGTAAAGCGCATTGCGGGGCTGGCTCCGTTCGAGGGGAAATACGACGAGGATGTCTGGTGCGGCATGTGGGACACACATTTTTAGACTGCCCGTCAGGGGAAAGGGGGTCATGAATTGGAATTAATTATTGAAAACTCGTATCAAAATCATGAGGTATTTCAGTTTGCGGAAAAGGAACTGAAGGATTATTGGAAAAAGATGCAGGAGAAGAGCGATGCGCTTCAAGTGCCGGGAAGCTATCGGCTGAGGCTGGAACTGGCAGCAGGAGGGGGAAGCTGTCATGAAACGGAACAATCCGCGATGGCTCCGGATGGATATGTAATTGATACCGGAGAACAGGGCGGCGTGATCGCCGGAAATAATCCGTGCAGTGTGCTGATCGGTGTATACGCCTGGCTCCAGTCCGCCGGCTGCCATTTCCTGCGGCCGGGGAGGAAGTATGAGATCATCGAGCCGCTATCCGGGCTGGCAGCACTTTCGATGACCGAGAAAAAGACGGCTTCCCTGCGCCATCGGGGAGTCTGTATCGAGGGTGCCGATTCGCTGGAAAACATCCTGGACTTCATTGACTGGCTGCCCAAAATGGGATACAACTCATTTTTCCTCCAGTTTAAGCTTCCCTATACCTTTATGGCCAGGTGGTACCATCATGAAAACAATCCGCTGCTTCCGGAGGAGGAATTTGATACGGATCGGGCGGAAGCGTATACGGAGACCGAACGCAGGGAGATGAAACGGAGGGGACTGAAGCTTCATCAGGTGGGGCACGGATGGACCGGTGACGTAATCGGATTTCCGGCAGTGGAGTGGAAGCCAGCATCTCGGAAGCCAACCGGAGAAGAGACCGGCATGATGGCACAGCTGAATGGAACACGGGAGCTGTTTCATGGAATTCCAATGAATACAAATCTTTGCTATTCCGATGAAACGGTAATGAAGGCATTTACCGATCAGATTGTCCGGTATGCGGTTCAGAATCCGGATATCGATTATCTACACGTATGGCTGGCCGATGAATACAACAACGTCTGCGAGTGTGATTCCTGTAAGAAGGAGCTTCCTTCCGACCAGTACGTCAGAATATTAAATCTGGCCGACCAAAAGCTTACGGAGGCAGGGAGCACCATGCGAATCGTTTTTCTGCTGTATCAGGAGCTTTTATGGCCGCCCCAAAAGGAGCGCTTTCAGAACCCGGACCGTTTTGTGCTGATGTTTGCGCCGATCAGCCGTACTTTTGAGGAGTCATACCAAATCCGTCCGGAGTATGGAGCCGTTATGCCATACCGGAGAAATGAGATCCGGCTTCCGGTGGATTTGAACGAGAATATGGCTTTTCTGCGTGCGTGGCAGGAGATATTTCACGGGGACAGCTTTGTCTATGATTATCCGCTGGGCAGGGCTCATTACGGAGATTTCGGCTACGTCAGACTGGCGGAAGTCATCGGCCATGATATAGAGCGGCTGGGGGATATGGGGCTGAACGGATATATCAGCTGCCAGGAGCTTCGGGCCGCGCTTCCGAATGCACTGCCGAACTACGTTATGGGAAAGAAGCTGTTTGATCCGTCCCTTTCAGAGGAGCGGCTGGAAGAAACGTATTTCTCGGCGGCATATGGGAGTGAGGGCGAACGGGTACGGGAGTACTTAAAGGCGGTGTCTGCCTTATGCAGCTGTGATTATTTCAATGGAAAGGGGCCGCGGGAGAACCGTGTTGTGGCAGACCGCATGGCTTCGCTTGAAAAAATGGCGCATGAGTTTCTGCCGTTTATCCGGGAACACGTGAAAAGCTGCAGAGACGAGAACCGGAGCTATTGGATTCATCTGGAATATCACTCCGAATACATCAGGCGTCTGGGGAAGGCGTTGTTTTATCTGGCAGCAGGAGAGCGGGAAGAGGCGGGAAAATACTGGTCGGAGTTTTGCACCTTTCTGCAGCAGCATGAAATAGAGTTCCAGGAGTGTGTGGATGTATACCGTGTGATCGAGGTAGGACAGCACTATACAGGATTTTAGCAGTGAAATTTAATTTGGAAAGGGCCGAAATTGCTTATGAAACAGGACTTCATAAGCAGTTTTGGCCCTTTCTTTGTGAGAAATAGATAAAAAATAAAAAATATATTGACAAGTAATAGGCACAATGATATTATTTAATTAAATTAAAAAACTAATTCAAACCGTAAGAAATTTTATCTGTGAGGTGGATTATGAAAGCAAAGACGGAGAATATGGGAGTGGAAGCTGTCACAAAACGGAATAAACGCCGGGAGAAGCTGATCTTAAACGGCTGGTGCTGGCTGTTTATGTCAATGTCACTTATTTTTTATATCCTGTTTCAGGGGTATCCCATCATCTGCAGTATCCAGTACTCGTTTCTGGACTGGTCGGGTCTGACGAGCCATGCGGCTTTTATCGGACTTCAGAATTACGTGGAACTGATTCATGACGAGCTGTTCTGGAATGCCTTTTTCAACAGCTTCAAATATACAATCATGATCGTTCCCTTAGAGCTGGCGGTATCGCTGTTCCTGGCATATATGCTGAACAACGAGGCGCTGAAGGGGAGAACTGTTTACCGGACCATGTACTTTATACCGGTTGTCACCACCGCGTCGGTCGTCGGTATCATCATGATCTTCCTGCTGGGTGTCCAGGGGCCGATTAACCATTTACTGGTCACGCTTCATCTGATCAAGGCGCCGATCAATTTCCTGGGAAATGCAAAATACGCCATGCCGACACTGGTTCTCATCTCTCTCTGGAAAGACTGCGGAACTTACATGATCTACTGGCTGGCAGGACTTCAGGGCGTTTCCAAGGACGTGTACGAGGCGGCCACCGTGGACGGAGCTACCCGGTTCCAGACATTTATCCATATCGTCCTTCCGCTTATCGCACCGGTCGGCGGAATCATCGCAATCCTGTGCGCGATCAATTCCCTGAAGGTATTTGATATCGTCAAGACGATGACCGAAGGCGGTCCCTTCTATGCGACCGATGTCATTGCCACTTACGTTTATCGTTCAGCGTTCTCCAGTGAGATCGGAATGCCGAGACTGGGATATGCCAGTGCGGCGGCAATTCTGTTTGGAATCGCGGTGATTGTGATCGGTGTCGTGTTAAATATCATCAAGGCGCGTTTGAACAGCAGGCGCGTATAGATGTCAGGAAATCAGGAGGTAAAGATGAACAGAGATAAGGCAAAGAGACAGGTGAAGACCCTGCTGAATCATGGGCTGCTGCTGATAATCGGTCTGGCATGGATCTATCCGTTTTTGTGGATGATATCCGCTTCCTTCAAGGACCAGAACGAATTCTTCAAAAATAAACTGGGACTGATTCCCCAGAATCCCACCTTTGACAATGTCACCAGAATCTGGGAGAAGGCACATTTCGATACATACTTCATTAACACGGTAATTGTAACATTTTTCGCGGTATTCCTCGTGCTGATCATGACGATGCTCGCGGGATATGCGATGGGAAGATATAACTTCGTGGGTAAGAAAGTGGTGATGATGGTTTTCATGAGCAGCATTGCGATACCGTTAGTCAGTACGATCATACCGACCTACGAGGTGATCAAGAGCATGAAGCTGGTCGGTACGAAACTGGGGCTGATCCTGGCTCAGGCCGGCGGCGCTCACGTGATTTTCCTTCTTCTGTTCTCCAGCTTTTTCGAGCAGATCCCCGGAGAGCTGGAAGAGGCGGCAAAGGTGGACGGCTGTAATTTCTTTCGGACTTTCTTTAATATCATGATGCCGCTGACGAAGCCGATTGCAACGACCGTAGTCATCATGGAGACCATCTGGGCATGGAACGCATTTATGCTTCCACTGGTACTGACGCTTAATAACCCGTCTTCCCGTACACTGGCTGTCGGACTGTACGCGTTTAAAGGTGAAAATACCGTTGACTGGACCGGCATTGCGGCCGGCGGCGTGATCGCGGTTATTCCGATTATTCTGTTGTTTATCTGTCTGCAGAAATACTTCGTGGAAGGCATCGCGGGAGCGGTTAAGAGTTAATGAGTGCTCATTATAAGGAGGGATAAGATGAGACTTGGTTTTATGACGAACATCCTTGTGAAAAAAGGGATGGTGCATCTGGACGAAATTGCGGAATGGGCGGCGGCCCAGGGCTTTGAAGACCTGGAAGTGGGACCTACCGTTCCGATGGAGAGAGAGCTGTTTGAGCAGGTTTTGGAGAAGGGGAAGGTGGCGATAACATCTCTTACCTACTGCAGGAATTTTCTCAGCACAGACAGCGGGGAAGCAGAAGCGCATATTGCGGAACTGAAAAAGAGGATTGCATTTGCAGGCGATCTTGGAATAGAAAAGATAGTGACTTCCACGGGCATTAATAAGACCCTGGAGGAGGGAATCTATGACAAGGCGGATTCGATCCGCAGGACACCGGCCCGAAGCCTGGATCAGTTTGTGGAGACCTTTGCTCCCATTGTGGAATACGCAGAGAAGAAAAATGTAAAGCTGGCCTTTGAGAACTGCCCTCTGATGGGAAATATCGCCATATCTCCGGTGATGTGGAGAGAGATCTTGAAGCGGCTGGACAGCAAAATGGTGGGGCTGGCCTATGATCCCTCCCATCTGGTATGGCAGTTTATCGATCCGTATGCTCCGGTGGCGGAGTTCGGGGACCGGATATTCCATGTCCATGCCAAGGATACGGAGATAAAAGAAGAGCGGTTGAAGGAGTGCGGGATTCTGACAGATTTCAGCTGGTGGAGCTACCGGATTCCGGGCCATGGACTTCTGGACTGGAGAAAGCTGACCGGAGAACTGGAAAAAGCGGGGTATCAGGGAACGGTCAGCATCGAACACGAGGATCCGGATTATGAGGATTCGCTGGAACTGGTGGAGAATGGTCTGATACTTGGAAAAGAATATTTAAAGGCATTTATTGGAAAGCGCTGAGAGGAGAAAAACAATGGTAAGAGTAGGAATTGTAGGAGTTGGAAATACGATCGGAATCGCAGGCAACCACATTGACGGGTATTTGAGAGTGCCGGAGGCGAAGATTACGGCCGTTTACGATATTATCAGGGAGAGGGCCGCCGGTTACATAGAGAAATTCGGACTGGAGGGGGCAAAGGCCTGCGAAAGCTATGAGGAACTTCTGGATCTGGTGGATGCAGTCAGCATCTGTACCCCCAATGCCTCACATATTGAATTAACGGTTCAGGCATTGAAGGCGGGAAAACACGTCCTGTGTGAGAAGCCGTTTGGAGTCGATGCGCTGGAATGCCAGAAGGCATTAAATTATGCGGAAATGTCCGGCAGGGTCTGCATGATCGGGCTCTGCTACCGCGGAATTCCCGGGTATATGTATTTGAAGAAGCTGATCGATGACGGCTCCCTCGGAAAGATATTTTATATTCGCCAGTCTCTTGGCGGAAACAGAATCGCCAATCCACAGGTAAAGCTGGAATGGAGGATGCAGAAGGAGTTATCGGGACCGGGAGCCATGGCGGACTTTGGAAGCCATATGCTGGACATCGGCGATATGCTGATCCGCGACACGGCGGGACCGATCACCGAGGTACAATGCATGAGCGGTATTATGGTGGAGGAACGTGACCGGGTACATGGGAACGGCAGGGGCAGTGTGGATAACGACGATGTGGCGATGTTCTCTGCCAGGACGAGGGATGGCGTCCTGCTCTCCTACACGGCCAGCAGAATCGGCAGCAGACATACGGTGGAAGTATACGGCAGCGGCGGAAACGCGGTATTTGACGGCGCCGACCATTTCTCACTGCAGATCCAGAAGAAAGATCCGGAGGGCGGATATTTAGGCGCGCCGGAGTGCGTCAAGGTTCCGGAGGAGATGTATCTGATTAATGAAAATGTTCCGAGAACACCGTTTGCGATCAATTTCTATTTTGAGATAAAACAGTTTATTGATGCAATTGAAAAAGGAACGCCGGTGGATACAGACTTCCAGAGAGGCATTTATATTCAGAAGCTGATCGACGCGCTGCAGGAGTCTTCAGACTGTGGATGCAGTGTTCCCATAGATTTTGAGTAACAGTTCAGACGGCTGAATATCCGATGCTTCTTGACCGGTTTTTTCGGTCAAGAAGATGAGCCGTCTGAACTGTAACGATTTTGAATAGACCAGGAGGATTTTTAAAATGAAAATAGGCTGTCATGCCGTCCTGTTTACCGACAGGATTGCAAAGGAAACGGAAGAAGTATTAAAGGAATTTGAGAAGACCGGATGCCAGGGCGTGGAGATCGGCGCGCGTTTCTTCGGAGTCGAAAAGAGCAGTTATTTAAAGGAATTGCTGGATCAGTATCATTTGCAGCTGTCAGGACTTCATGTATCTGCACTGTGGACCGATTTGCTGGATGATCCGCAGAAGGTGGAGGATGCGGTTGGGAAGGCAGTGGAATTTCTGCAGATTATGCCGAATAAGAATATTATTTTTACGGGTGCGGCTCAAAAGGATCCGTCCCATCACCCGGAGGAGCCCGTAGATCCCAGATTGAGCGATACGGAGTCAGCTGAAAAAATGGCTGAAAAGCTGAATGAGATTGCAGGGAAGGCCGGAGAAAAGGGGGTATTTATTAATTACCATAATCATTGCTGGGAGTTTGACCATGACGGCCTGTTGTTTATGGCATTGATTCATAAAGCACCCCGGGTGCATTTTGCACTGGATACTGGCTGGGCGGCAGGAAGCGGCTGGGACCCGGCAGATTTGATCGAGAAGTATCCGGACCGGATCAGCTACGTACATTTACGCGATTTTAAAAAGGAAATAATGGAGAAATGCCATACGTTTGATCAGAAGCAGGAGAGTTACGTGGACTTAGGTACCGGTGATATGGATTATGATCATCTGATGTCTGTGATTAAAAAGAATTTCGGAGACAATGGCTGGGCGGTCATTGAATATGAAAAAGGAAAGGTAGACTTTGAACGGTATACGAAGGCAGTTTCGTATGTTCGGGAAATTCTTGGGTAGGTGATCGGTATGGTACATTTGGAATTCTATGACGGAAGCGGGCAGGCGTCTTGTGAAGAGCTGAACGAGTACATGAGACAGAAGAAAGAAATCCTGACCCGGGTACAAGCCGGAGAAGAGCAGTATCGTGACAGTATTGGATGGCTCAGCGTGGATGAGTGGGCCGGAGAAGAGCGGATTGCTGAGATCGAGACTTTCGCAAAAAGGGTCCGGGACGATGGGGATATCCTCGTGGTAATCGGAATCGGGGGTTCCAATCAGGCGGCCAGGGCAGTGACCTGTGCGCTGCCTAACCAGAGTAAGGTAAAGGTTCTGTACGCCGGAAACAATATATCTTCCGCGTATATGAAGCAGATTTTAGCGCAGTTGGACGGGAAATCCGTATATATAAATGTCATTGCCAAGAACTTTGAGACCATGGAACCGGGAATCGGTTTCCGGATTCTCAGGCAGTATCTGAGAAAACGCTATGGGGCAGACTACAACAGCAGGGTATTCGCAACCGGGACGAGAGGAAGTGAGCTGGAGGAGCTGTGCGTGGCTCACGGTTATACATTTCTAGACTTCCCGGAAGACATAGGGGGACGGTATTCCGCCCTGTGCAATGTCGGGCTGTTCCCGGCCGCGGCGGCGGGAATTGATATTCGTGCCATGGTATCCGGCGCCAGGGATATGGAGCAGAATTTAAAGACGGCAGTGGGGGCAGAAAACAGTGCCTTTCAGTATGCCGCAATCCGTAATGTTCTGTATCAAAAAGGTTTCCGCATGGAGATGCTGGCTTCCTTTGAACCGAGGTATCAGTATTTCAATGGCTGGTGGACCCAGCTGTTTGCGGAGAGCGAGGGGAAAGACGGAAAAGGGCTGTATCCGGTAGCTGTAAAATACTCGGAAGATCTGCATTCGATCGGCCAGTTTGTGCAGGAGGGGACTCCGGTACTGTTTGAGACATTTCTGGATATCGAAAATCCGGACGAGGAACTGATTCTTGAGGCAGACGATGTGGATGACGGCTTTGATTACTTAAACGGGGCGGATTTGCGGGAGGTCAACAGAGCCGCATTTTTAGCTACCTTTCAGGCGCACAGCGAGCGGCTTCCATGTGTCAGGCTGAAGATCAGCGAGTTGAACGAATACAGTTTTGGCCAGCTGTTTTACTTTTTTGAATTTGCATGCTACCTTTCCGGAAGCATGCTGGGGGTAAATCCATTTAACCAGCCGGGAGTGGAGAATTACAAGGGCTATATGTTTCAAGCGCTTGGAAAACATAAATAAAAGGAGGAAGTATTTTATGAAACTGAAGAAAATGGGGGCATTATCACTGGCACTGGCAATGACGGTAACAGCCATGACGGGCTGTGCGATGCCGAGTACTGGGGGAAGCGACACGACAGCAGCACCCACACAGGAGAAGACGGAAGCTTCGTCTAAGGACAGCAGTTCTGATACAACGGCGGCTGAATCGGATGAAAAGATTACCCTGCGGATTGTGGACTGGAGTGACAGTTCTCTGGTAAGGAGAGAAGAGTTTAACAAGAAGTATATGGAAGACCATCCCAATATCACGATTGAATATACAATGCTGACAATTGACCAGTTTAAAAATACGATCGTGACAATGATAAAATCAGGTGATGGGCCGGATTTGTTCCCGATACCGACTGGTATGACACTGAGCACAGCTTTAAAAGAAGAGTGGTATCAGCCAATGAATGATTACGTGACAGATGAGTTCCTGGAGACTCTGGATCCTTCCGTATTTGAGGAAGGTGTTACGATGAAAGGCGAAGACCTGTATACGATTACAGAAGGAATTCCGGTTGTAAACTGCTTATTCTTTTATAACCAGGATGTACTTGATCAAGCCGGAGTCACCAAGATTCCGGAGACATATTCTGAATTTGTAGAAGCGTGTAAACAAATTACAGAATCAGGGAATGGTGAAGTTTATGGTTTGATCGAAGGCGGAAAGCAGTTAAATCGTCTGGATACTCTGGCACGTTCCTTTGCGGCAGTAGGTGGCGGAAAGATTGCGCCAACCTCGAAAGTCCTGACTGTAGATGGCAAGGCCCCGTATGACAGTGCTGCGATGAACGAAGCAATGGCATTGATGGCACAGTTGGTTTCTGACGGCAGTGTGCATCCGGATACAGTCAATATCAGCGCGCCTGAGGCGAGAGAGATGTTCGCTCAGGGACAGGCCGGTTTCCTTTGCCAGGGAATGTGGTGTATTCCTCCGTGGTCCCAGAGTTATCCTGACTTAAACTATGGCGTTATGGCGGTTCCGGTTCCAGATGATGGCGCCAAAGGCTGCATCCAGCAGGTAGAAAGCAGTCCATGGATGGGAATTTATAAGCAGAGCAAACATCCGAAAGAGGCAGGAGAGTATTTGATGGCTTTATTCAGCGAAGATTACGGTTATCAGTCAGGCTGCGTATCAGACGGAAATTACGTTTCGATTGTACCGAGTGTAAACGAAAAGTATATGACGAATGAGGTTATGAAACAGTACTATGAAATTGCCAGCGAAACTGCAAAAGTTGTGCCTGTAGCTACGACAAGAGATGAGAAAGCATACGATTTCTATGCAGAAGTAAAAGATGTACAGCCAAGTCTGGGAGCTATTTTACAGGGAGTACTGTCCCAGAGTATTACTGATTACTCAAGTGAACTGACAAAGCTGGCTGAGGCATCGACTACAGAGTGGAAGCGCGCATCCGAAGCTGTCGGCCTCGATTACGCAACATTTGATTTCCCGAACTGGGATCCGCTTAAGGATTATACAGAGGCAGATTATGCAGCATTAAAATAATACGCCGGACAGAGGATACGTAAGGCTTTTGCGTATCCTCTGCTTGTAATATGTCCTGAAATTCACTATAATGAAAGGGATAGAATACGGAGTTGGAGGGAAAAAGATGACTGCACGCGGAACGAATCTGCCCAGAGTTAAGAAACAGAATGAGGCTCTGATCAAGGAGATAATCTATAAGTACGGCCCCATATCAAGGAGCAAGATCGCAGAGATGCTGTCGCTGACTCCGCCGACGATCACGACGAATGTATCGTCCCTGATCGAGAGGGGGCTGGTCTATGAGTTTGCGGCAGAGGATTCTGACGTGGAGGAGCGTTCCCTGGGACGTAAACCGATTAAGATCAATTTTATTCAGGACGCCAGATATGCTGTCGGAGTGGAGATGAATCCATACCAGACGGCGATCTGCATGCTGGATCTGCGCGGGAATGAAAAAATCAGCATGAAGTATCCGCCCATGAACGGAGTATACGTGGAAGAGATGGATATGCTCGCCCGCAATATTGACAAGCTGATTTCGGAAAGCGGTGTGGATCCGGAGAAGATACTCGGAGTAGGCATGGGCCTGCCGGGGTTCGTGGAATCCAAGGTGGGAATTTTAAGAGAAAGCTTTAAAACAGGCTGGAATAATAAAAACATAGCGAGAGATTTGTCACGGAGACTGGATATTCCGGTCCTGATTGAGAACAATGCGAGAGCGCGCGCCATAGGAGAGGAGATGTTTGGAAAGACTCTGAGGCCGGATTCCTTCGCATACTACCTGATTTCCTATGGAATCGCCTGTCCTCTGTTTGTGAAGAACCGGATGATTACCGGAGAAAATGCCAGCGCAGGAGAGGCGGGGCACATGGTAGTGGACATCAACGGCCCCAAATGTGAGACCTGCGGCCACAACGGCTGCCTGGAGGAGATGGCCAGCGAAAGAGCCATTCTTAAGAAGTGCAAAGCCGCAGTCAATGACGGCGTTGCCACAATGCTGACGGAACTCTGTCCGGACACAGAGGAACTGACCATGAAGGACGTGCTGATGGCGGAAGAGTGCAACGACGCATATGTGGTGAAGGTCATGGAGGAGGCAGTCATGTATCTGGGCGTAACACTGGCCAACATCATCAATCTCATCAGCCCGCCGTTAGTGATTGTGGACGGCTATATTATGAAGGTGAAAAGGAACCGGAGACAGTTGTTGGAGGAGACTAAGGAGCATATCTTTGGCCTGAACGATCAGGAGATTGAGATTGAGTTTATCGATTTCAATCCTCTCACCGGAGCCAGAGGCGGTGCGGCTCTGGCAATTAAACAATTCTTTATTAAGGAGTAAGAAGCAAGTGGAAAAGATAAAAGCTGGCATTATTGGATGCGGAAGGATTTCTTCTGTATACCAGGCCGCGTTTGAGAATATGAAGGATGAGGTGGAACTTGCCTTTGTGGTGGATAAGGAAGTATGCAGGGCCAGGAAGCTGGCTGCTGCATTTCCAGGCTGTGGCTATTCGGATAAGCTGGAAGATTTACTGAAGCAGCCGCTGTCCGTGGTTCACGTTCTGACACCGCATTATTTACATAAGGAGCATGCGGCCGCATGTCTCGATGCAGGATTTCACGTTCTGACAGAGAAGCCGGTAGCCCTTACGACGGAAGATGCCGACGCCATGATCCGGGCGGCAGACAGAAACGGAAGGCAGCTGGGCGTTATCTTCCAGAACCGCTATATCGAGGGAATTCAGGAAGTTAAAAAGCTGATTGAGCAGGGGAAATTCGGCCGAATTACCGGAGCATTTTCTACATTAAACTGGTGGCGTCCCCCTTCGTACTATGAGTGTGACTGGAAAGGAAGCTGGGAAAAGGAAGGCGGCGGTGTGGTCATTGACCAGGCCATTCACAGCCTGGATCTGGTCCGCTATCTGATGGGCTGTGAACCGGTAAAGGTGAAAGGACATATTGACCGCAGAATCCTGACCAATATTGAAGTGGAGGATGTGGCAGACGCGGCCATTACGTTTGAAAACGGAGCGGTCTATTCCTTTTTTGCATGTAATTATTATACAAGCAACAGCCCGATTCGGGTGGAAATCAGCGGGGAAAATGGAACCGCGCTCTTAACGCAGAATGAAGTACTGATTCAGCTAAAGGGTCAGGAGCCGAGAACCATATATCCATCTGTTGGACCGGATGTCAAGGGCGAGGCATACTGGGGAAATTATCACGAGATTCAGCTTCGGGATTTTTACCGCTGTTTAAGGGAAGGAAGACCGGTACCAACAGATCCGGAGGATGCGAAACGTACACTGGGGCTTGTTCTGGATATTTACCGTTCTTCCCGGGAGAACAGGGAGATTATAACGGAAAGACAGGCATCGGAAATAATGTGATTTTTATATTGGAATGGCATGACTGTAAAGGTTATGCCATTCTTTTTTGTCACAGTAAACATATATCTTGTGTTCTGTTGGTATTGAGGCTGCAGGAGTGTGACAGCAATGAGAAAACAAAGCAATCAAAAAGGCGGTGGTCTTGAAATAGTTAGTTTCAAAACCACCGTCTGGCTTTTGAGACGCATAATTACGTTAAGTCAGTTCCGCTCAAGTATTATTTTCTCAATGGGTCACGCTTTATAATACTTTCCAGGTATGGCGGCAAGCTGGACTGGGATTTGCTTTTTTGGCTTTGCTTCCAGAAGAAATGGCACGATGCCATCCTCTGGCAGACGGTTTCCGGGCAGGAGCGTCTGTTTTTCAAACTTGTAGGTCACACACCAGGCATCCGCGCCACTGCTCAGGGAAGCGCCCAGAGGGAAACAGAACTCACTTTGGGAGTCCCGAAGGATGCCGATAAACTCCTGGCAGTCGGCTGGAACGTGGGCACTTTCTTTCATGCTGCTGATTTTTTCAGCCGTGGCCGTCAGCCATTCCACATCATAAATATGAGTGCTGTCCAGGGCAAACACAAAAACGGCGGGTAGAAAGGTCTCTGTGCCGGGGAGCCAAAGGGCGGTATTGGCTTGTACCACCGCACCATAGATCATGGGAGCGCTGGCAAACTTCTCGCGCCATTTCTCTTTGCCAAAGAGAGGGGCTTTTCCAGCTACATCCTTGAAAAACTCACTTTCGGTGCTCCGTGGCGTGGCGCGATAGGAAATCAGTTGATTCAAATTGGTAGCGACAGCAGTTGCTTTGCGTTGTTCCATAAAAGCGGCCTCATCAGTTTCCTCCTGTGCGGCAATCTCCTCTTGTTTGCCGCGGACAGAGGACATATCATAGCCTTTTTTCTCCATCTCGGCAATCTCTTCCTCGGTCATAGCGGATTCCCAGCCACCAGCCTCTTTTAACGGGTCAAATCCAAACAGTCCCATACTTTAAACTCCTTTTTCTTTTTATATTTTAGCGGCGCTGAACCCGCGTCACCTTCGTCACAGCCCCTTTTTGAAAAACGCCTTAAACTCTTTGATTTCCTCTTGGGTTTGCCGTAGGGAAAGGGTGTACTTACTGCCCCTGTTTACACCCGGCTGGTAATCAAATGGAACCAGCGTGAACCCATATTGGGTATTGCTTACCGAACAATAGCCCATCATGCTGGCATTCGATATACCGCCGTTCTCCTTGGTAAATATGTAAGGCTCTCCCACAGCTGTGAGATCTGCGTCAATGGGCACCACCGCAATGGTGCGGGGAGCAGACTCCTTGCAGCCCACAATATAGCTGGAATGCATCGTTACCTTGACAAGCACGGCATCCGTGTAGTTTTCCGCTTTGCAATACAGAAGCTTGTATGCCGATCCATCCGCGACTGCTCCATCGAAAATTTCGCGCATCTTCTCCCGGTTTTTTCGGTTTTCCTCGTCGGTAGCCCCGGTAGCCGCCTTTTTTACAATATCCATAATTCCCATAATAGAACACTCCTTTAGAATTTAATTAGACATACCTTATTCCAATAAAATGAATGAGCCGTCCTTTTTAACCATTCAGATCCTTTCACGAACCACCAAGCTGCATCAAAAAAGGAAGAGCAGAAATGCGCCGCACAGGATAATAACGGCTCCGGAAATGCCGGTGATGACACGATAGCCCTTTTCTCCAAAATTGCGGTATACAAAGGCAAGAAAGCCCTGTGTATTGTCTCCCTGGGGATCGCAGATCCATTTCCAGCGAAAAATCGCCCCCAGCAGGAACAGCGCCCCGACCACAATTAGAAAGAGCTGCCAGTTGGCCTGGAGGAATGGCATGACCCGCTCCATCAGCTTTGTATATAAATCGCTCATTCTGTCGCTCCTCACTCGGCCGCCTTTTTATGCCGACGGTTTGAGCCGTATCAAAAAACATGGCATCCGAGTGCCTCTTTATTTTGTTTTGAAATGATTCAGGAAAAAGTCGGTGAAGGCCTTTACCTCTGCTTCTTGAGAAACATAGATGTACAGTTTTTCGTCCTCCAGCCAGTCGCAGACATTGATGCCGATGTAACCCTTCCGATCCGGATAAATGATAAATGCATCGGTCGGGTACTTATTCTGATAGGCTTTGAGAATTTCGCTCCGGCGGTAGAACACCGGTTCGCCGCCTCCGGATAGATCGGGAACGGTAGGCACCACAACGATGGTTTGGCTGGTTTCGTTCCAGCCCACAATGAGATTGCCGATTTTTGTTTTGCTGCCGTGAACCAGTCCGTAATTAAAACGTCCCACATCCTCTGTATAGCCGAAAATAATGTTATAGTCTTCTCCGTGTTCCACTAACTGGTTGAACAGGGAGCGCATCCTTTTGCGGTTAGCATCGCTTTTTTCCATATCAACTTCAGGCCCTTTGAATAATTTTCCAAACAATCCCATAATCATGTCCCTTTCACTTAATTACTTTTTGATTTAAATAGTATTTAAATCAAATTATACCTGAATATCTGAAAAATGGCAAGTCAATAAACAGGAAAACAGCGCACCGTATGAAACGATGCGCTGTTTTCCTGATTTATTGACTTGCTTTACACAAGAGAGGATAGATACCTGGAAAGGGCTGCCGCCTGGGCCTGGGCGGTCCGTTCCAATTCCTCCGGGAAGAAGAACGGGAGCGATCTGACCGCCGAATTATAAATCAATACCACGGTAAGCAGCAGGTTACCAAGCTCTTTCGGCGTACATTTTTCTTCTGGAATATGCCAGAGGGAAAGGAGCTGCTCATAAAACTGCACTTGCCCCTGCTGGTAAATATCAAAGTCTTCCGGGCTTAAATGCTTGTGTACCCACAGCTCTTCTTCTTGCGTCATCACAAAGAAATGGTGCTGGCGGCTGTGAACAGCCATTTGAATAAGGCGATTGATTTTTTCTTCTAATGATATATCCTGCCGCGCCGCGTCGTCTTTCGCCGCCTGGAGTAAAAGTGCCATTTCATAGTCGATAATATGGATCACCAGTTCCGCCAATGAAGTATAGTAGTTTCCATAAAAGAACGGTTTCGAGATGCCGACTGCCTGGAGTATGTCCTGCAGTCTGGTATTTTTCAGTCCCCGTTGGGACAGCATTTCCAATCCCACAGACAGCAAATCGCGCCCGACCTGTTCCCGTTCCTGTTCCGTATATGCTTTCTTTGACATGGCTTCCCCCTCATTTCCGCTGATATGCCAATAGTTTACCACAGTTATTATGGGAAGTCATGCGTTCTTTGCAGAAAGGCGAGGGAGCAGGGAGGCCAGCGGTTCCCACTACGTAAAACAGATCAAAGCGGCCACACGGCTGAGCAGGTTTTACCTCACAGGCACTTTTATATTTGAGCGATCCTGCAGCAGAAGAGAAACAAACTTAGTCTTTCATGAAAAAATGGGTTGGAGGCTGTCTGATAGGGCATAAAGGGCTGGTTTTATTGACGATTAAAGAAGACAGTTGGAGAACTTTTATATAAATAATGTATTGGTAATACAAAATAACGCTGAGGAGAATATACAATAATGCTGATAAAATAAAGATATTGCGATTTAAAAATGTATTAATAATACAAAACACTATTGACAAACACAAAATAGGATGCTAATATTTATTTAAATTAAAAAACTAATAACACTTAATGAAACAAACAAGTAATTACCGGCACAAAAGTGAAAAAATACTTGAAAGGTGATTGATACGATGCGGTTAGAATTCTATGACGCGGAGAGACGGTTTACGCTCTGCAGGCTGAAACAGTATATTAAACAGGAAGAAGATATTTTGACGAGGGCACAGGCTGGGGAAGAGAGATATTCAGGTAATCTGGGATGGCTTCATGTGGACGAATGGGCCGGAGAGGAGAAACTTCGGGAAATAGAGACCTGTGCAGGAAGAGTCAGAGAAGATGGTGAGATCCTGGTGGTGATTGGAATCGGCGGTTCCAATCAGGCGGCGAGAGCCGTGGTCGAGGCACTTTCCTGCGGCGGCCCTATGAAGATTTTATATGCAGGCAACAACGTATCGTCCCAGTATATGAAACAGCTTCTAAAGCAGCTGGAAGGCAAATCTGTCTATGTGAATGTCATAGCGAAAAACTTCGAGACGCTGGAACCGGGAATCGGTTTTCGGATTCTTCGCCAGTATCTGAAAGAGAGATACGGAACTGGATACGAAAGACGGGTCTTTGCTACTGGAACGAGGGGAAGCCGCCTGCATGAGCTTTGCAGAATTTACGGTTATACCTTTCTGGATTTTCCCGAGAACATCGGGGGACGGTATTCGGGCCTTTGCAATGTAGGTCTGTTCCCGGCGGCAGTGGCCGGAATGGATATCCGCGCCATGGCTGCCGGAGCCGGAGACATGGAACGGGAGCTGAGGAACACAAAGGGAGAGGAAAATACGGCATTTCAGTATGCAGCCATCCGCAGCCTCTTGTACCAGGAGGGTTTCCGTGTGGAGATGCTGGCTTCCTTTGAACCGAGGCTTCAGTACTTTTACGGCTGGTGGACGCAGCTGTTTGCGGAAAGCGAGGGGAAGCAGGGAAAAGGCCTTTATCCTACGGCAGTGAAATACTCGGAGGACTTACACTCCATCGGGCAGTTTGTGCAGGAGGGAACGCCGATTCTGTTTGAGACATTTCTGGACATTGAGGAACAGGGAGAAGCGGTGTCCGTGGAAGCGGATGAAGTGGAGGACGGTTTTGATTACTTGAACGGCTCCAGTCTGGCGGACATCAGCCGGGCGGCCTTTGAGGCGACCGTAAAGGCACACAGTGAGCGTCTGCCCTGTATCAGAATCAGAATCGACGAATTGAGTGAATACAGCTTTGGCCAATTATTTTATTTCTTTGAATTTGCGTGTTACCTTTCAGGAAAGCTGCTGGGGGTCAACCCTTTTGACCAGCCAGGTGTGGAGAACTACAAGGGCTATATGTTTGAAGCCCTTGGAAAATATAAATACAGGAGTGAAAGCAATGGAGAAAATTAGAGTAGGTATTGTTGGAACGGGCTATACGGTGGGGATTGCAGGCAATCATGCGAAAGGCTACTTACAGAATCCAGGCTGTGTCCTTACTGCTGTCTGCGACATTGTCCCGGGACGTGCCGCACAGTGGGCAAAGGAAAAAAATCTGGAGGTGGAAATCTGTTCTGACTACGATGAGCTGCTTGAGAAGGTAGATGCCGTAAGCATCTGTACTCCCAATTATGCTCACGGAGAGCTGGCTGTGCGGGCTATGGAAAAAGGAAAGCACCTGCTGTGTGAAAAGCCTTTAAGCATTGATTCCGAAAGCTCTGTCCGGGCGGTAAGCATTGCCAGATGCTGTTCCACGGTCGCCATGATCGGATTCAGCTATCGCGGGATACCGGCGGTCCGTTACATGCGCCAGGTTCTGCAGTCCGGTAAGATGGGAAAGATTTTTACATACCGTGAGACACTGGGCGGATGCAGGATTGCCAATCCCGGAGTGAAGCTGGAATGGCGTATGCAGAAGCAGCTATCCGGCACAGGGGCGCTGGCTGATTTCGGCTGCCATATGCTGGATCTGTGCGACTGGATGTTTGATGGGTCTCAGGGAGCGGTTTCCGAGGTGAATGGCTTCGTCTCCTGCTCCATTCCGGAGCGGGATGAGATATTTGACCCGGGACAGGGCCAGGTAAGCAACGACGATTCCGCCGCATTTAACCTCCGGTTTGAGGGTGGAACACTGGCTTCCTTTGTAGCGAGCAGGCTGGGTGTGGCGAGACATACCATTGAGATATACGGAGAAGGCGGCATGATGCTTTTCCGGGACGACAGGCCTGCGGAAGTGGAGGTCTGGTTTATGGAAAAGGACGGGGGATATGCAGGCAAGCCCGAGGTCATCTCCGTAGACGCAGATTTGGTGACAGATCCATGGTTTTTTGCCGAAATCAATGATTTTATCCATTGTATTCAGACCGGGGAACGGCCAGACCGCAATTTTGACCGGGCGCTCTATATTCAGGATCTGCTGGATAAGATATTACTGGCCTGTGAAACCGGAAAAACTATTCATATATAAGGAGGAAAGAGATTATGAGAATGAGCCTTTTAACAAACAGCCTGACCGGTGTCGGGATCAGGGATTTGAAGACCATTGCCGACTGGGCCTGGGAAAACGGAATCTGCGAGTTAGATGTGGGGCCGGCGATTCCTCTCGACAAGGAACAGTTCGACGCGGTTCTGGGGGAAGGAAAGGTATCGGTCGGGACCATGATTTACTGCCGTAATTTCCTCAGCAGGGACAAGGAGGAGGCGGAGTTTCACTGCAGCGCTCTTCGGGACCGGATCCGGTTTGCCGGTGAGATGGGAATCGAAAAGATTGTGTGCTCCACCGGTGTTACGGCGGAATCCTTTGGAGGTATGGGATTTGCTCCGGAGAAGAGTCTGCCAGCTGTGGTGGAACTGGCGAAGCAGTTTGTGGAACTGGCGGAGAAATATGGGGTTAAGCTCTGCTACGAGAACTGCCCCATGATGGGCAACATCGCCACCTCACCAGATCTGTGGAAAGCTGTTTTTGATGCGGTGGGCAGTGAACAGCTGGGGCTTTGCTACGATCCGTCTCATCTCGTCTGGCAGTTCATTGATCCATATAAAAACATCTATCAGTTTGCCGACAGGATTTTCCATGTCCATGCCAAGGACACCGTCGTGGATCGGGAGGCACTGGCACAAACCGGCGTTTTACAGAATGGGAAATGGTGGAGACACCGCCTGCCGGGGCTGGGAGAACTGGATTGGGGCCGGATTGTGGATGCTCTTTACGAGATCAGGTATGAGGGGGCCATCTGCATCGAGCACGAGGATCCGGTCTGGGAAGGCACGGAGGATAAGGTGAAACGGGGAATCTTAAAGACAAGAGATCATGTCAGTTCATTCTTTATGTAAAATATAGAAGGTAAATAAGGAGGTATTTCATATGAAAAACAAAAGTTTACTCGCCGCATGCATGGCCGCATTACTTGCAGCCTCATCCCTGACGGCCTGCGCCGGAGGAAAGACAGCATCCAGCGGAGATAATTCCGGAAAAACAGAGTCTACGAAGGCTTTAGCAGGAGAGACGACAACCGGAGCGGCAAAGGATACGGAGGGAGAGAGTCCGAAAGGGGAGAGTCCAAAGGGGGAAAAGACAGTTCTGACCGTGTGGCATACCTGGGGCGCCGGTCCGGGAACGGATGCGATGGAAAAGGTTGTCGATATGTACAACCAGACGAATGACAAGAATGTGGAGATTAATCTTCAGTTTGTAGCCAATAAGGCCAGCGGCAACACTCAGACCATGGATAAGCTGATGGCTTCCATAGCCGCAGGAAGCCCGCCGGAGATGGCGCTGCTGGATAATTTCCAGGTTGCGACCTGGGCCCAGCAGGATGCGCTTGTAAAGCTGGACGACTTAATGGCGGCTTCCGGCACCTCCTTTGACGGCATTTACGACTGGGCCAGGTCTGGTTCCCAGTACAAGGGCAGCACCTATTCGATTCCCTACAATGGAGATACCCGTGCGCTTTTCTATAACAAGGACTTATTTGCTGCTGCGGGATTGGATCCTGAGAATCCGCCTTCCACAATTGAGGAATTAAATGCAGCAGCGGAAAAGCTGACAATTATGGATGGCAATACCTATAAGCAGGTTGGTATCATTCCGTGGTTATTTGCGGGTAAACCGATTTATACCTGGGGCTGGAACTTTGGCGGGGACTTCTACGATGCCGACGCCAATGTGCTGACAATCGCAAAGGAGGAGAATATCGAAGCACTTCAGTGGGAAGTGGATATCGCTGACAAATTTGGCGGAAAGAGCTTTGTGGAATTTGCGGCGGGGCTCGGTACCGGAGCGCAGGATCCGTTTGTGACCGGACAGGTGGCCATGGCGGTCAAAGGAAACTTCGATATTGCCAACATGGCGCAGTATAACCCGGATTTGAACTATGGAATCTGCCCGATACCAAGTAAGGAAGAGGGAAAACATATGACATGGGCAGGCGGCTGGGCGTTCGTAATCCCACGCGGAGCAGGCAATCAGGAGCTTTCCATGGATTTTATGAAATACATACTGAGCGACGAAGCGCAGACCGTCATGGCGGAAGACAGCGCCAGCCTGTCTCCCTGTAAGAGTGTGTCGGAGAAGGTATTCGGCTCCAAAGATAATTATAAGGCATTTATGGACTACCTGTCTACTGCGAAAATTCGCCCGCCGGTACCTGTCGGACAGATGCTGTGGGATAACTTAAACCAGGTACTGGATTCGGCGCTGAATAAAAAGGATACGCCTGAGAACCTGATGAAAGCCCTGGATGTCTCCATCAATGAAGAACTGAAGAAACTTGAATGAGAAGAGGTGATTACCATTGAAGAGTGGCAGCAATGTACGGCATGTGCAGGGAAGGTTTGTTAAGAAAAGTGGTATTGAGGCCCATAAATCGAGGATGGGGTTATTGTTTACGGCACCGTGGATTCTTGGCCTGCTTCTGTTTTATGCTTACCCGCTTCTTTCCTCTATCTACTACAGCTTTACATCCTATAGTGTGTTAAACAGAGGAACCTTTGTCGGGCTGGCAAATTACAAAGAACTTGTGAAGGATAACCTGTTCTGGAAGAGTATCTGGAACACCCTGTATTTCACGGCACTCAGTGTTCCCGTCAATATTATTCTTGGAATTGTCATTGCGCTTTTGCTGAATTCCAGGATCCGGTTAATTGGTCTCTACCGCACCGTTTTCTTTATCCCTACGCTGGTGCCGGTCGTTGCTACCGCCACGGTGTGGCGCTGGCTGCTGGATTCCAATTATGGCATCATTAACAGTCTGCTTAATAAGATTGGAATTGCATCGATTCCCTGGCTGGCCAGCGAAACCTGGTCAAAGCCGGCACTCGTGCTGATCGCTTCCTGGGGAATCGGGCAGGCCATTATCATTAATCTGGCTGGCCTTCAGGATATATCCCCTGAGTATTACGAGGCGGCGCAGATCGATGGTGCGAACCTGTTTCAGCGGGTTCGCAACATCACCCTGCCGCTGCTGACACCTGTTATTTTCTACAATGTGGTCATGGGCGTTATAAACGCCCTGCAGACCTTTACACTGCCCTATACCCTTACGGGCGGCGAAGGCAATCCGGTTAATTCCCTTACCTTTTATGTCATGCATTTGTACAACAATGCATTTGGCTACATGCACATGGGGTATGCATCGGCGATGGCCTGGATACTGTTTCTGATCATTCTGGTTCTCACCATTGTGATCTTCGGTACTTCCAAAAAATGGGTGCATTATCAAGAATAGAAGTATCGATTCAGCCGTGCGGCAGTTTGTATGGAAAAGTGTGTTACAAGCTCGCTTGTATAAGCACTTTTTTGTACAAACTGACATAGGGCGGAACGCCCGGGCTTCTTGTTTTCGTGTTGTTCGAAAACAAGAAGATGCACGGCTGAATCGTTACGAATAGGAGGGATTTTATGATGAAACGGTTAAAAAAGCTTCCAATCCATCTGATTCTGATTGGGCTGGGGTTTTTCTTCCTGCTTCCTTTTATCTGGATGCTTTCCACTGCACTCAAATCGGATCAGCAGGTACTTGTGAATCCGCCGATCTGGATTCCGAATCCGGTCATGTGGGAGAATTTTGCCAGGGCAATAAACTATATTCCGTTTTTCCGCTATATGGGCAATACAGCCGTGATCGCGGTTTTAGATGTGCTGGGAACGGTGGTCGCCTGCCCCTTAGTGGCATATGGGCTGTCCCGGCTGGAGTGGAAGGGGCGTGAACTGCTGTTCTTTATCACCATAGCGGTTATGATGATTCCCCAGGAGGTCACGATGGTTCCGACCTTTATCCTGTTTAATAAAATTGGTCTGACCGGAACGTATGTGCCTCTGTTTATCCAGTCCTTCTTCGGAAGGCCATTCATGATCTTTTTACTGCGCCAGTTTTTTATGAATCTTCCCCATGATCTGGAAGATGCGGCGCGGGTGGACGGAGCCTCGGAATTCTATATTTACGCGAAAATTATGCTGCCCCTGGTCGTGCCGGGCGTGTTGACGGTAGCTCTGTTCCGGTTTATGAACTCCTGGAACGACTTTTTAGGACCGCTGCTTTACTTAAGCGATGAGAAGCGGTATACGCTCAGCATCGGGCTGCAGATGTTTACCACGCAGTATAAGACAGAGTGGTCGCTTCTTATGGCTACGGCGCTGATGATTACCCTGCCGGTTATTATCATTTACTTTATTGTCCAGAAGCGGTTTATCGAAGGAATTACTTTCTCCGGGATCAAAGGCTGAGACAGGGAGGAGGAGAAGATGACTGCACGTGGCACAAATCTGCCAAGAGTCAAGAAGCAGAACGAGGCTCTGATTAAAGAAATTATCTATAAATACGGCCCTATATCGCGAGGGAAGATTGCAGAGATGCTGTCGCTGACTCCGCCTACGATTACGACGAATGTGACATCCCTGATCGAGAGAGGGCTGGTGTATGAGTTCCCGGCGGACGCTTCCGATGTGGAAGAGCGTTCCCTGGGGCGCAGACCGGTAAAAATTGATTTTGTTCAAGATGCCAGATATGCCATCGGAGTGGAGTTAAATCCCTATCAGACGGCAATCTGTATGCTGGATCTCCATGGAAATGAGAAAATCAGCGTGAAATATCCTCCCATGAATGGGGAGTATGTGGAGGAAATGGACGCGCTTGCGCAGAGTATTGATAAGCTGATCGCCGGGAGCGGAGTGGATATGGAAAAGATTCTGGGCGTAGGTGTGGGCCTGCCGGGCTTTGTGGAAGCGAAGGCGGGTGTCCTGAGGGAAAGCTTCAAGACAAACTGGAATAATAAAAATATAGCCAGAGACTTGACGAGAAGGCTGGAGGTCCCGGTACTTATTGAAAATAACGCCAGAATAAGGGCGGCCGGAGAAGAGATGTTTGGAAAGACGCTGAGGCCGGATTCCTTTGCTTACTATCTGATTTCCTATGGTATTGCATGCCCGCTGCTGGTAAAGAACCGGATGATTACAGGGGAAAATGCCAGCACCGGCGAGGCCGGCCACATGGTAGTGGAAATCAACGGTCCGAAATGCGAGACCTGCGGCCACAACGGCTGTCTGGAGGAGATGGCCAGTGAACGGGCGATTCTCAAGCGGTGTAAAGCGGCCGTATCCGCAGGCGCCTCCACGATGCTGACAGAGCTGTGCCCCGACCCGGCGGAAATGACCATGAAGGACGTCATCATGGCAGAGGAATGCAATGATACACTGGTAGTGAAAATCATGGAGGAAGCTGTCATGTACCTTGGCGTGGCGCTGGCGAATATTATCAACCTGATCAGCCCGCCGCTGGTCATTGTGGACGGCTATATCATGAAGGTGAAGAGAAACCGAAGGAGGCTTCTGGAAGAGACGAAGAAACACATCTTTGGTCTGAATGACCAGGAGATCGAGATTGAATTTATCGATTTCAATCCCTTCACAGGTGCCAGGGGCGGGGCTGCTCTGGCAATCAAACAGTTCTTTATCAAGGAGTAAGTATTGAATAAAATAAGTGAGGATTCGTAATCAAGTGGAAAAGATAAAAGCAGGTATCATTGGATGTGGCAGGATTTCATCGATTTACAGGGCCGTGTTTGAGAATATGAAGGAAGAAGCAGAGCTCGTCTTTGCAGTGGATAAGGAATTAAGCAGAGCGGAGCAGCTGGCCGCAGCGTTTCCCGGTTGTGGTTATTCCGACAGGCTGGAGGATCTGCTGAGGCAGCCGCTGTCTGTGGTTCACGTCCTGACTCCCCATTTTTTACATAAGGAGCATGTAATTGCATGTCTGGAAGCAGGATTTCATGTGCTGACAGAGAAGCCGATCGCGCTGTCACTGGAAGATGCTGACTTGATGATCGCGGCAGCGAAGAAAAATAAAAGGCAGCTGGGCGTCATATTCCAGAACCGTTATATTGAAGGCGTTCAGGAAGTGAAGCGAATGATAGAGAATGGGGAATTTGGACGGATCACAGGTGCGTTCTCCACGCTGAACTGGTGGCGGCCGCCTTCTTATTATGAATGTGACTGGAAGGGAAGCTGGGAGAAGGAGGGCGGCGGTGTGGTCATCGACCAGGCCATCCACAGTCTGGACCTGGTTCGTTATCTGATGGGCTGCGAACCGGTAAAGGTGAAAGGTCATATTGACCGGAGAATCCTGACCAATATTGAGGTGGAGGACGTGGCAGACGCAGCCATTACGTTCGAAAACGGTGCGGTTTATTCGTTTTTTGCATGCAATTACTACACCAGCAACAGCCCCATCCGGGTAGAGATAAGCGGGGAACATGGAACGGCACTTTTAACAGAGAATGAAGTAGTCATTCGGTTGAAGGGCCGGGAGCCAAGAACCGTGTCTCCATCCGTCGGGCCGGAGGTAAAAGGAGAGGCGTACTGGGGAAATTATCACGAGGTTCAGATCCGGGATTTTTACCGCTGTCTAAGGGAAGGAACCCCGGTACAGACAGACCCTGAGGATGCGAAACGTACACTGGGGCTTGTTCTGGATATTTACCGTTCTTCGAAAGAAAATCGGGAGATTGAGAGAAAATACTCCGCAGAAGAGTAAAAATATAAAAGCATCCTTGAAATATTGATGGGAATATGATATATTGTAGATACAAAGAGGAACAACCGCCCACAAGGTGGGTTGACCTTATGAGAGTTTAGAAAATGCCACCTCGTCGCTCGGCCAAAGTTCAGGGGTGGTTTTTCTATGTAGGTCAGTGACAGATCAAATACATAAATGTCAGCAACGCTAGAATAAACATTCCAAAGGCCATCAGGTCTTTAAAATCGAATTTCACAGACATCACCTCCATTCTAAAGAATGAAGGCCAACGCCACCCTGTAACACGGTTTTTCCTTTTTGTAGTATAGCATATCTATAGAAAAACAACAATGATAAGTATAAAAAACAAAGATTAAAAGTATTTATAACTCATATCATAGATCCTCTGCTCACAAATAAATCCCATGATCCTCTTTTTTACATCATCATACAAACTCCATTTCTGCACGCAAACGTTTGAGTAAAAACTTCGCAAATCCCCTCTGAAATGTGTTAATATAAAGTCATTGAAGTACGCAAAAACATAAAAAGAAACAAAAAGAAGAAAGGTGGAAAAGCATGGCGGAAAATGTTTTGATTGTCCATGGAGGCGGGCCAACAGCGGTTATCAATTCTTCCCTTTACGGAGTAATAGAGGAAGCAAAGAAAATCGGAACAATTGATAAGGTTTATGCAGCGATCGGGGGAAGCGAAGGGATCTTGAAGGAGCGTTTTTTAGATCTTCTGGAATTCCCGGAGGAGAAACTGAAGCTGCTTCTGGAAACTCCGGCCACGGCGATCGGATCGTCCCGGTATGCGCTGGAGCAGGAAGATTACGAGGCCATGGTCGCCATTTTTAAGAAGTATGAGATTAAGTATGTGCTGTTAAATGGCGGAAATGGAACCATGGATACATGCGGACGTGTTTACGAGGTTTGTAAGAATGAGGATATCCGCGTCGTTGGAATTCCCAAAACCATTGACAATGATATTGCAATTACGGATCACACGCCGGGCTATGGAAGTGCAGCAAGATACATAGCGGCCACGACCGCCGAGGTAGGCGTAGACGTGAAATCCCTTCCGATTCACGTATGCATCATTGAGGCCATGGGACGGAATGCCGGCTGGATCACTGCGGCATCGGCACTGGCCAGGAAAAAGCCTGGGGATGCCCCGCATCTGATCTATTTGCCGGAACGGCCTTTTCATGAGGCGGAATTTTTAGAGGATGTAAAACGCATCCATGAAGAAAAGGGCGGAGTTGTAGTAGTCGTCAGCGAGGGCCTGAAAAATGAAGCGGGAGAGCCCATTGTTCCTCCGATCTTCAAGACGGAAAGAGCCACGTATTATGGAGATGTCAGCGCCTATTTAGCCGAACTGGTCATTAAGAAGCTGGGAATTAAGGCGAGAAGTGAAAAGCCGGGTATCTGCGGAAGGGCGTCGATTGCATGGCAGTCTCCCGTGGACCGGGAAGAAGCGGTTCTGGCAGGAAGCGAGGCGTTAAAGGCGGCAGTAGCGGGCCAGAGCGGCGTCATGGTCGGATTTATCCGTGATGAAGAGGCGGAGAAGGCTGACGGTGTATACCGTATGCACACAGAGATGATACCGATTAAGGAAGTCATGATGTACGAACGGACCATTCCGGAGTCCTGCATGAACGAACGAGGCAATGATGTGACAGAGGAATTTATCCGCTGGTGCAGACCTCTGATCGGACCGGAACTGAGAGACTTTATTGATTTTAGGGAATTATATGAGCAGCATGCTCAGTACTGATTAAAAGGAGGGGATTCGATGAAACACATTTTTTTGAATTTGAAACGATTTGATATTCCGAAGGAATACGGCGGAGTAAACAGCATTGCTCCCATTGGAGAGTGGGGAAGCTTTATTGTATCCAATACCCAGGAGCAGTTAAAAAAATATGACGGTGAGGACGTGGAATTTGCCATGTATTTTCCGGAGGCCCACTTGATTTCGGCCGCAGGCGCACTGTGTGAGAACAGCCCGGTTAAGGTTGGATGCCAGAGCGTATACCGCGACGATACGGCGGTTGGCGGCAATTTCGGAGCATTTACCACCAACAGGACGGCTAACGCGGCGAAAGCCATCGGCTGCACCACGACAATTATCGGCCACTGTGAAGAGAGAAAAGACAAGGCGGGAATCCTTGCGGAAGCCGGTGTGACGGATACAAAAGCGGTGAACCGCCTGCTGAATCAGGAGATAAAAAAGGCTGTTTCTTCCGGTCTGTCTGTGTTATACTGTATCGGAGAGACCTCTGAAGAGCAGGAGAGATGGAAAGAGGTATTAAAGGAGCAGATTGCTGTCGGTCTGGAAGGCGTGGATAAGAGCCTGGTGACTATTGCGTATGAACCGATCTGGGCCATTGGACCTGGAAAGATTCCGCCGGATAAGGACTATATCACCATGATCGGCACCTATATTAAGGAAATCACCGATGGATGCGATGTTGTGTACGGCGGTGGATTAAAGGTGGATAATGCAGAGATGCTGGCTTCCGTTCCGGTAATGGACGGCGGGCTGATCGCACTGACCAGATTCCAGGGAGAGATTGGATTTTACCCGGAAGAGTATCTGGAAATCATTAAAACCTACATGGGACATTAATTGAAATAAAAGCAGGAGGAAATTTATATGAAATTATCATTTGAATACGGCGCCGGCCTTATGGCGGCAGAACTTCCCGATACAACTGACATCTTTATTCCGGGTGAGACCGTGCCGGATCCGGCATGCATTCCGGAGGACCGTCTGGTAGAGGAGACTTTAAAGTCCATCAGGAACCCTATGGGTATGGAACCTCTCTCTGAACTGGCGCATAAGGGTTCCAAGGTTACCATTATTTTCCCGGACCGTGTAAAAGGCGGAGAGCAGCCAACGTCCCACCGCAAGATTTCCATTAAACTGATTCTGGACGAACTGTATGCGGCTGGTGTGGAGAAAAAAGATATTTTACTGATCTGTTCCAACGGCCTTCACCGGAAGAATACAGAGCAGGAGATTCATAATATTCTGGGCGACGAGCTGTTCCATGAGTTCTGGCATACCCATCAGATCATCAATCACGACAGCGAGGATTACGATCATCTGGTAGATTTGGGAACCACGGACAGAGGCGACCCTGTTCTGATGAATAAGTACGTTTACGACAGTGATGTCGCTATTCTGATCGGCCATACACAGGGCAATCCTTATGGCGGATATTCAGGCGGCTACAAGCACTGCGCGACAGGAATTACGCACTGGCGTTCCATCGCCTCCCACCATGTGCCGGAGGTTATGCACCGGAAGGACTTCACTCCGGTCAGCGGTACGTCACTGATGAGAACAAAGTTTGACGAGATCGGACAGCACATGGAGAAATGCATGGGCAAGAAGTTCTTCTGCTGTGACGCGGTTCTCGATACGAAATCCAGACAGATTGAGATCAACAGCGGATACGCAAAGGTAATGCAGCCTCACTCCTGGATCATGGCAGACAAGAGAACGTATGTGCCGTGGGCAGAGAAGAAGTACGATGTCATGGTATTTGGTATGCCTCAGTTCTTCCACTACGGAGAAGGCATGGGAACCAATCCGATCATGCTGCTTCAGGCTATTTCCGCCCAGGTCATCAGACATAAGAGAATTATGAGCGATAACTGTGTAATTATCTGCGCTTCTCTCTGCAACGGATATTTCCATGATGAACTGTGGCCGTATCTTAGAGAGATGTACGATATGTTCCAGCACGACTATATGAATACACTTCCGGATATGAACCGCTATGGCGAGTACTTTGCAACCAATGAGGAGTATATCAGAAAGTATCGTTACTGCAACGCGTTCCATCCATTCCACGGCTTCTCCATGATCAGCTGCGGCCACATTGCGGAGATGAACACTTCCGCAATCTACCTCTGCGGCGCTCAGGATCCGGGATATGCAAGAGGAATGGGACTTAAGACGAGAGCAACCATCGAAGAGGCGCTGGAGGATGCAAAGAAGAAATTTGTAGGACCGAATCCGAACATTCTTGCTCTTCCGCAGACATTTAAGCTGGGAGCCGTTCATCTGATGATGAAGGACGACGTATATGAGGGAAAGGGCGCGGAAGACTGTGCCTGTGCAGCTCATATGCACCACTAAAGGGTGTTTGATGATTTCTGGTTAAAACAATGACGGAACGGCCTTACAGCGGCAGAACCTTGTGGCTGACGGGCCGTTCTAAGCAATGCCCGGGGTATTGCTTTATACAGTTAACCCAGTGCTGACTGGCGTATTTACGCCGGAGGGTACTAGTTTATGGAGGGAGGTTTTTCAGTGAAAACATTGATTAAAAATGCATCTGCCTATCACAACCACCGTTTTGAGACGCTGGATCTTCTGCTGGAAGACGGCCGGATTGCCCGTATGGGCGGCTGTGGAGATGAGTCCTGTGACAAGGTGATTGATGCCGGCGGCAGCCGTGTGGTTCCCGGCTTCCTTGATATTCACACCCACGGAGCGGTCGGCGTGGATGTCAATGGGGCGGACGCGGAAGGCTTTGAGAAAATCTGCCGTTTCTTCGCTTCGCAGGGAACGACCAGCTGGCTCTGTTCTGTCCTTACGGATACGAAGGAGCAGACGATGCAGGCCATCGATATGTATAAAGAATGGAAGAAGACGGAGCATCATGGTGCGAATCTGATGGGAATCCATCTGGAGGGACCATTCTTATGTCCGGATTACAAAGGAGCCATGCCGGAGCACCTCTTAAAGAAGCCTGACATGGAGCTTTTAAAGGCTTACCAGGAAGAGGCGGAAGGGGAGGTCCGATATATTACGGTTTCGCCTGAGGTGGAAGGCATCGTAGATTTCATCCCCTACATCAAGAGCCTGGGTATCCAGGTTGCCATCGGCCATTCAGGCGCGGATTATGATACGGCGCGAAAAGCCATACAAAACGGTGCGTTAGGGGCAACTCATACCGGCAACGCCATGAAGCTGCTGCATCAGCATTTCCCGGCGATCTGGGGAGCTGTACTGGAAGATGACGATGTGTACTGTGAAATGATTTGTGACGGCAGACACCTTCATCCGGGCACGGTCCGTTTTATCATTAAGATTAAGGGGCTGGACCGTGTGGTTGCGATCACGGATTCCATCATGGCCGCCGGACTTCCGGATGGCAATTATAAGCTGGGAGTCAATGACGTGGTGGTAGTGGACGGCGATGCGAAGCTGGCTACCGACGGAACCCGCGCAGGCAGCACGCTGACAACCGGAAAGGCGCTTAAGAATCTTCTGGAATTTACGGGACGTTCTCTGACGGATATCATTCCGATGCTGACAGAGAATCCGGCCAGACTGATCGGCGTCTATGACCGGGTAGGCTCCATCGAGCCAGGCAAGGATGCGGATCTCGTATTTTTGGATGAGGAATGTAATGTTGTGCGTACCTTAGTTAAGGGGAAAGAGTGTTACTAAATATATAAAAATGAGTGAGAAAGAGACGGTTAGATAATGAGTGGATATCTTTATATTTTATTCTGGATTGTCAGCTTCGGGGCATCTATAGCAGGAGCGATCTGTGGAATTGGCGGAGGTGTTATCATAAAGCCTACGCTTGACGCATTTGGAGTCTTAAGCGTTTCAACCATCAGTTTCCTGTCAGGCTGCACGGTGCTGGCCATGACCTGCTATTCCGTAATCAAGGGAAAGATGAGCGGGGAATCATTGATTGACATGAAGACAGGGACACCTTTAGCGATTGGTGCCGCGATCGGGGGCGTAGTCGGAAAATCCATGTTCCAGGCGCTTTCCGACATGTTTGTGAATAAAGATATGGTGGGAGCAGTTCAGGCAGGATGTCTGCTCATTATCACACTGGGAACTCTGATTTATACGCTAAAAAAGGATAAGATAAAAACGCTCCATGTGACGAATGCGGCATTATGTATCGTCATAGGTATCGTGCTGGGAATTTTCTCCTCCTTCCTGGGAATCGGAGGAGGCCCGATCAATCTGGTTGTCCTGTTCTATTTCTTCTCCATGGAGACAAAAACAGCGGCCCAGAATTCCCTATACATCATTCTCTTCTCCCAAATCACCAGCCTGATAAATTCCCTGGTCACCAGAACCGTACCAGAGTTCACCATCTGGCTTTTAGTGCTCATGGTAATCGGCGGCATCCTGGGCGGAATGAGCGGCCGGATCATCAATAAAAAAATCGATTCCAAAGTGGTCGACAAGTTATTCATCATTTTAATGATTGTGATTATATTTATCAATATTTACAATATTTATCAATTTGCACGTTAGCAATGAGCAGTGCGAAAAAAGCCAAAGGAAAATTTGTGTTGTGCTCGCACATAAACAAATTTTCCTTTGGCTTTTTTCATAGGGCGAAGCCCGTGACCGAAGTGGAGCGGAGCGGAACTGAGGTGCACTGCGGCCCAGCGGGCAGCGGAACTGAGGTACCCAATGGCCCAGCGGGCAGCGGAACTGAGGTACCCAATGGCCCAGCGGGCAGCGGAACTGAGGTACCCAATGGCCCAGCGGGCAGCGGAACTGAGGTACCCAGCGGCCCAGCAACCAGCAAGGGAGATGCGATGGAACAGGTACTAATAGTAATTTTCTCCTCCTTCTGCGGAGGACTTGTGCAGGCAGTTACAGGATTTGGCGGTGCAGTAATTATCATGATTTTTCTTCCGCTTATACTAAATATGACGGCGGCCCCGGCACTCAGCGATGTCATAACCATGACACTGTCATTTTCCATGTTTTGGAGATACCGTAAGGCGGTGCATTATAAAAGCATCCTAATACCGGCCGCCGTTTATCTGGTTACCAGCACACTGGCGATCCATGGTTCCGCCTATGTGGACGCGGGAAAGCTGAAAGGATTTTTCGGTGTATTTCTGATTTTACTGTCGGTATACTTCTTTGCCTTTTCAGGCAAGCTTTCGGTGAAACCGACATTCTTTATGAAGTTTGGATGCGGCGCCCTGGCTGGCATCTGCGGCGGTTTATTTGGAATCAGCGGGCCGCCGGCCAGTCTGTTTTATCTGGCAGCGACGGATACAAAAGAAGAGTATTTAGGAACCCTGAATGCATTTTTTTCCTTCACGGTAATTTTCAACCTGATATCCAGGACCTGCAATGGTTTTCTGACTGTATCACTGATCCCTCTAATGGGGTTCGGGATTGCCGCCATCTTAACCGGATGTGTCCTTGGAAGCAGGATTGTCAAGAAGATCAATATTGATGTTATGAGAAAGTGTGTGTATGGGTTTATGGCATTTGCGGGAGTGGTGATTGTGGTGCAGGGCGGGCTTCGGTGATACATATTCAATATTGCGAACAGCATGAAAGGAGTGAATGCAAAGATGATATATCATACAAATTCCGCCGCATATGGGCGTGTACGTACGGCATCCGGCTTTTCGGAGGATAAAAAAGGAGTGCTGGATACCGTGATCAACTGTGGCTGGCATGATGTCAACGACCTGTATCGTATAAGCCGGCCGGAAGGTACCACTAACTTTCTGCTCCTCTTCACCCTGTCAGGCACAGGGGCTGGCCGTATTGGAGAAAATTTATATGAACTGACCCAGGATACAATGCTCATAATACCTCCGTTTGTTTTTTCCGAGTACTATACACAGGCACAAAAGCACTGGAGTTTTTACTGGATACATTTTGACGGTAAGAATGTTTCTTTGATTTTAAATGATTTAATTCAGCAATATGGCAATCTCCTTTCACTTCCGGTAGTAAAGGTTTCAAGATATCTTACAGAATTGATGGATGATAAAAAGTCCTTTCAGGATGAGGCGCTGGATGTAGCACAAACGGTTTCTCAACTGTTATTTGGCATATCTTATGCCGCTAAAGAGCATCAGATGAAAGGGCAGGCGCCTGATGTTGTGAATGAAATTATCAATACGATACGCAGCGCATATACGGAACCATTTTCTCTGTCAGTAATCAGCAAAAAATACTATTTGTCGGTAGAGCATATTATTCGGATATTCAAACAGGCCACTGGAGAAACACCTTACCATTACTACAGGAAGTACAAGCTTGTTCAAGCGGAGCAAATGCTGATCTATTCCGATACAGCCATAAAAGAAATTGCATTGACGCTGGGTTATACCCATACAGCCAGCTTTTGTTCCCAGTTCAAAAAAATGTTTGGCGTATCGCCATCAGAGTATCGCCGCAGCAATAAAGTTTATCAAAATTGATCAACACTTCATCAAAAATGACCACTGCTTTTCCGCCTGTTGATTAAAAAAAAGCGTCTGATATAATGACCTTAAGGAGCCAAAAAAGGTCGGAAGGCATAGAGCCGGGACCCTCAACAACACAGGAGGTTATATTATGAATGCACAGATCATCACAAAAGTTAAGGTAGTTGTCACAGTCAAAGAGCCAGGAACTCCTTGCTGGCCATGCATCAATTTTGATTATGAGAAGGAAACGGCGCGTATATTAAAAATCATGGAAGCAGCTGAGCCATTTATCAAATTTGATGTTTTTTATTACAAATCATTAGAGGAAGCAGCGGCTGTTTATGAGCAGGATCAGCAGAAGTATGATGGTATTCTTGTTTTGATGATGGCAAACTGGCAGGATATTGAATTATTTTATGCCCGAAAAGCCAAAGAAGGCGGTCTGCCTGTCGTTCTTGCAGATGTACCCTACTGCGGTTCAGGTTCCATGTTAAATCGCGTAAGCTTTGCGGTTCGAAGCGAGGGGCTGCCGGTTCCCATGATTGCATCAATGGATTACGAGGATATTGCCAAAGGTGTGAAGCTGTTTGAAGTTATTAAAAAAATGCAGAATACAAAAATTCTTGTTATCGCAGATAAGATCAAGGAGGCCGAACAGAGTGCAGCCTCCGAGGTATGGGGCTGTCAATTCGTGAACCGCACAGCAGAAGACTTAAATCGGTTCTTTGAGACAGTCGATGCGGCCGAAGCAGCTGATATAGTACAAAAATGGAAGACAGAAGCGGCGGACGTACTGGAGCCAAGTGACGCAGATATTCTGGAAAGTGCCAAATTGTATCTGGCCCTGCGTCAAATGCGGGACGAGCTGAATGCAGATGCACTTACGGTGGACTGCCTTACATTATCTTATGGTGACAAATATACCAATAATACTCATATGTATCCTTGTCTGTCCCATGCGGAAATGAGCAGACGAGGCGAGGTGGCTGTCTGTGAGGCGGATATCAATGCAACGCTGGCGTCTTTGGTTACATTGTATCTTACCAGCCGGCCAGGTTATGTATCCGATCCTGTTATTGATACATCGTCTGATCAAATTATATATGCACACTGCGTTGCCTGTGCAAAAATCTATGGAAAGGATGACCCGCGCACATGCAAATATTATATAAGGAGTCATGCGGAAGATCAGCGAGGTGCGTCGGTACAGGTCATTTTCCCAGCCAATGAAAAGCTGACCACCACGATGTTCCATTTTCCGGAACGTGAGGTGTGTATCCATTCCTCTACCTCTGTAGGTAATGTAGGAGGGGATGAGGGCTGCCGCTCTAAGCTGGCAGCTACGACTAAGGCTGAAAATTTACTGTATAACTGGATGCCGCTTTGGCACCGTGTGACAGTATTTGGTGAATACAGAAAACAGTTTATGAACTTATTTAAAATGAAACAGATAAATGTCATTGAGGAAGATAAGGAATTGATGGGTTAAGAGAAGTTATCAGATATGCTCCGGCCGGGCGGTTAAATTCAACAGTTCCCGGCTGGGGCATTTTTATTATAAATAATAAAAAAATAAAATACACCATAAAGCATATTGACAAAAGCAAAAGAATATGTTAAATATGTATTATACACACGAGTTTATAAAATGACTCATTGTGCACTATTTCTTCAGTCAAGAGGAGGTATGTATGAAGCAAAAACTGAATATTGGATTTGTAGTTACATATTCCGGGAGGTGGCCTAAGGAACTTCCGGAGAAACGAAACAGGGAATATGGAGACTGGCTGGAAGCGAATCTGAAGGAAGCTTCCGTAATACGTGCATCAGTCATGGGCTGCAGCCGGGAAACGGTAGAGCAGGTGACAAAGGAATTCAAGGAACAGGAAGTTGATGTAATTGTCATGGTTTACGGAGCGTTTACGGGGGATGATGTGGCTTCTTACCTGACGGAGATGCTGAAAGTACCGATCATTCTGTGGGCGCCCTACGAGGTACCATTTGAGAAGGATGACAGACTTTATTCCAATGCCCTCTGTTCTATGACCATGAACGCAGCAGCGGTGCGCAGGCTTGGGGCTGTCTGTCATACGGCGTACGGGAGTCTGGACGATGAGAGAGCAGCTTCAAAAGTGAAGAATCTCCTGAGGGCTTACCATACGATTAAGGCGATGAGGCATACTAATCTGGGTCTGCTTGGATATCGTCCAACCGCATTTTATAACTGCAGCTTCGATGAAAGCCTGATACGAAGAACGTTTGGTGTAAAGATTGAAGAGACGGATTTAAAGGTAGTATTTGACAAAATGGATGCTCTTCCTGCAGAGGCCTGGGAGGCCGATATGAAGAAGATGGAAGAGTCATACAGCACAGAGAAATTGCCGGAAGGACATCTGGAAAATCATTCAAAGCTTTACCTGGCACTGAAAGAGGTTATGAGAGACCAGCAGTATGATTTCGGAACGCTGAAGTGCTGGCCTGAGATGGGAAACTTACATACAACACCATGCGCGGTTCTGGGACGCCTGGCAGATGACGGAATCAATATCGGATGTGAAGGTGATGTCGATGCAGAACTGACTCAGATGGCAGAGTACTATCTGACGGGAGAACCAAGCTTTATAACGGATCTGATTAATATCAATGAGGAGAAGAATGTTATCACATTCTGGCACTGCGGCAACGCTGCCCCGTCCTTATGCAATCCGAAATATGAAATCGAGATGCGTAATCACCCGTTGGCGGGACAGGGAACCGCATTTTATGGAGCGCTGAAGCCGGGCAAGGTTACAGCGGCCAGATTCAGTAATATTGATGGCCAGTATAAGCTGTTTTTACTGAAAGGCGAAGCGGTTGACATGGACCGGTACACGAAGGGAATCATGGCAAACGTGAAGGTGGAACGGCCGGTCAGAGAAGTGATAGAACGAATTATCGATGAAGGAATTCCACATCATTACAGCCTTGTATGGGAAGATGTGGTAGAGGCCATGAAGCAAGTGTGCAGCCTGCTTAATATACCGGTAGTCGAGGTATAAAGATATTGGCGGACAGCAGAATACGTGAATACATGGTTGACAACTCCTGGTACAGTATTGTATAATGTTATATATACACACGAGTTTATATCGAGGAGAGTTGTGCAGATGAACCAAAACGGGGAACGCGTAACAAGGGCAGACGTAGCGAAAGAGGCTGGCGTCAGCGAAACCATCGTATCATATGTAGTGAATAATAACCGCTATGTAGCGAAAGATAAACGCACCAGAGTGGAAGAAGCGATTGCGAAGCTACATTATCGGCCGAACAACGTGGCAAGAGCGCTGAAGGGGAAAAGAAGTAACCAGCTGCTTTTCATCGCGGATCAGATTACGAATGAGTATTTCAGCCGTATTGTCAGCGAAATGGATAAATATGCATATGAAGCCGGATTCCTGATTTCACTCTGCGCGAACCGCAATACTCCGGAATTTGTGTCCCAGGTTATCAGCCGTCAGTATGACGGAATTATCATCAGTTCTACCAGTATTCCCATGGGATATGTCGAGCACTTCAGTAAGGCCGGGATTCCGGTTCTCTTATTTGAACACCGCAGACACGATAAATTACCTGAGAACGTAGCGACTCTGGCATCGGGACTGTATCCGGGAGCCAGAATGGGAGTTCGCCATCTGATAGAAACCGGAAAAAAGAATATCATCTATATCGACCGTATCAGCCGTCGGGGAAATGTAAGCGGACCAACTGATCTAAGGCTCAGCGGCTATCTCGACGAAATGCATGAGAACGGTCTTGAGGCAGGAAGCCATACAATTATTTCAGGCTGTCATAATGAAGAGGAATTGGCACAGGCGGTGACAGATAAGATTTCCAGCTGCCGTGTAGATGGAATTATTGGAAGAAATGATATGGTGGCTTGCATTGCCATGAAAGCTGCGATTAATGCAGGTCTCATGGTACCGGAGGAGATTGGAGTAGTCGGATTTGACAATTCCAGTTTAAGCCGGTTCTGCAGTCCGACACTGACAACACTTGAGATGCAGAGGGAAGAGATCAGTAAGGCTGCAATTGAAATGATGACAGGAATGATCGGAGGTGAACGGCCGGAAAACGCTCAGTTTGAAACGAAACTGATTGTACGGGACAGCACACGAACTGCGAATAATTTATAAAGACAGCAGTTCTGCTGCGAAGTGTACACACGTGTGTACAAGTATTGAGGGAAAAGTATTTGCAGCGGGGACGAGGGTTTTTATAATATTAGATAAAGAGCTAAAATGGAAAGAAAGAGAGGGTATTTACATGAAAAAAAGGTTAATGGCACTTACAATGGCGGCGGCAATGGTGTTTACAACTGCATGTTCAGGCGGAGGAACTGCAAGTCCGACGGAAGCGGCAAAGACAGAGGCGGCGAAGACGGAAGCAGCGAAAACAGAGGCTGCATCAACAGAAGAACAGACTACAGAAGCAGAGATTACCGAACCGGTTACAATCAAGTTTGCTAACTATGCGCTTCTGGAGCAGGGATATGAGGAGTTCTGGAATGGTGTGAAGACAGATTTCGAAGCCAAGAATCCAAATATCACGATCGAATGGGTAACAGCTCCTTACGGAGAGATTGTAAATCAGGTAATCAACATGGCCGGAGGCGGCGACCGCATCGATATGATATTTGGTGAGATCGGCTGGGTGCCAGGTCTTGCGGATGCAGGGCTGACCATACCGGTGGACGAAGTACTGCCGGCAGATTATCTGGCAGATTTCTATCCGGCGATCCTGGATTCGTTCAATATTGACGGAAAGCCTTACGGACTGCCGATGTATGTTTCTCCATACGTACTCTATTACAATACGGAACTGTTTGAGCAGGCAGGCCTGGATCCGAATTCACCGCCCGCTACCTATGATGAAATGCTTGAATATGCGGAAAAGCTTTCCCAGCTGAAGGATTCCAACGGAAATCCGGTTTATGCATTTGGTCAGACGACAGCTTCTGTACCGGTATCCGGTTCCTCGATCAATGGTATGATCTTTAACTTCGGCGGAACACTTCTTGCCGATGACGGAAGCCTCAGTATCGATAATCAGGGCTTTAAAGACAGCATCACTATGCTGAAGACGTTAGATGAAAAGGGATACAATCCTCAGAATGCCAAGTTAAAAGATTTGAGAAACTTATTTGCTTTAGGACAGCTGGCAATGTATTACGACCAGTCCTGGGGATTCAACGGAATTCAGTCTATCAATCCGGACGCAAAGAAATTCACCGCTTCTGCAAAGCCTTTGGCAGGCGGATCCGGAACAGGAGAAAGCATTCTTCAGGCTCACTGTCTGATGTATGTTGACAACGGTGACGCACAGAAGGCAGCCTGCAGCAAGCTTACCCAGTATCTGGTTACCTCTGAAGTATTAAATGATTATTTAGCAAATATTACTCCGGCGTATCCGGCTAAGAAATCAATGGAAGGCGCAACAGGCACAAATCCTGTCCTTGCAGGTGCAGCTGGTTCAGCTGAGAATGTAAAAGCGCAGGTTTTCGTACCTCAGATCAGTGATTTAAATCTGGAACTCTGTACGCTGGCACAGGCAGTTACAGTATCCGGCAAAGATGTGGACACTGCAATTGAAGACTTTAGAAAAGCAGCAGAGGCTATTCTTGGAAATTAGTAGAATGTAATTGGAGGGACTCGTATGAATCGTGGCAGAGGTCTTACCAGAACGACGAAAGATAAATTATTTTCGCTGCTCCTGGCACTTCCGGCGGTAGTCATGACCGTAGTATTTATCCTGGTACCGGTTGTGGATTCCATTATAAAGAGTTTTACGAAATATCAGATTAAAAATATTATCAGTGGAAAACCAGGAACATGGAATAATTTTGGAAATTATATCAAGTTATTTCAGAATGCAAAACTGCCGCAGGCGATTACGAATACATTTATTTTTGTAATTGTTGTAGTGCTGAGTGCCTTCATATTGGGGATGGCGCTGTCCCTCATTTTAAATGGAGGAGTAAAAGGCGCAAAAATTATTCAGGGTGTCATGATGACACCCTGGGTAATCCCCACAGTCATTTCAGCCCTGATCTGGATGTGGCTGTTTCAGCCCCAGTATGGCCTGATCAAATACCTGGCGTCACTGGTAACCGGCGGAGCTGTCAGTAATCTCGCAGTGTTGAATAACCCAAAGACGGCTTTAATGGGAATCAGTGTTGCGGCTCTCTGGAAACAGGTTCCGCTCATGACGCTTCTTCTTTTAGCAGGTCTTCAGAATGTGTCGGAAGAACTGCTGGAGGCAGCTACAGTCGATGGCGCAAACCGCGTACAAAAATTCTTTCATATCACCCTTCCCAGCATGAAGAGTGTAATCAGCATTGCGGTTTCCATGTCGATTATTGAGAATTTTAAACAGTTCCCATTGTTCTGGACGATGACTGGCGGAGGCCCGGATGGGGCTACAACAACCCTGGCGATCTTGAGCTACCGGGAGGCGTTCGTTAGTCAGGATCTGGGATCAGGCGCAGCCGTTACGACAGTATGGATGCTTTTGATGATCGGTGTTATCTTTATTTACAATAAAGTCTTAAACACAAAAGCAGATGAATAGGAGGGGAAAAAGATGAAGAAAAAGCAAACCGCGTTAAACTGTCTGCGGTATTTTATCCTGGTCCTGATTCTCATATTCCTGTTGTTTCCAATTTACTGGATGGTAGTGACCGCGTTAAAGACCAATATGGAGGCGTATCTATTCCCTCCGACCTTTGTACCTCAGAGTCCGACTATGGCTAGCTTTAAGAGCTTGCTGACCGTTAACAATCAGTTTTTTGTTTACTATAAGAACAATTTCATTGTATCCGGTTTTTCTGCATTGATTTCTACGTTCATTGCGCTGATCTCCGGATATGCACTTTCCAGATTTCATTTTAAATGGAACCGGTGGATCATGGCGGCATTAATGTCTTCCCAGATGTTTCCGGTTGTCAGCCGAATGATTTCACTCTATGGACTTCTCGGAAAGGCTCATTTGATTAATACGAGAGCGGGCCTTATTATGGCAGTAGTTGCAGCACAGATCCCATTCTGTGTTATGCTGATGGCCAGCTTCTACGATGGAGTGCCTCATGAGATTGAAGAGGCGGCAACGGTTGATGGTTCCAAACGTTTTCAGACATTATTCGGGGTGGTGATTCCACTTGTGAAACCTGGTATCGTTGCAGTTGGAATTTATTCATTTCTTATGACATGGGATGATTATCTCCATGCGGCAACCTTGATTCAAACAGATTCCTTAAGAACCCTGTCTGTAGGAATAGCTCTTCGCTATCTGGGAGAACTTTCCTATGACTGGTCTTTAGTCAATGCAATTTCAGTGGTAGGTGCACTGCCTATGATTCTGCTTTTTGTCTTCTTCCAAAAATACATGGTAAAGGGGCTTGTGGCAGGTGCTGTAAAGGGATAATAGAAAAAGGAGAAATCAGACTATGATAGTAACAAACAAAGAAAATCTAATCAGAGCATCAAAAGGAGGATATGCAATACCGGCCATCAACACACAGGGAGGCAATTTCGACATTATCTGGGCTGTCTGCCAGGCAGCAGAGGAACTGAAGTCCCCGATTATGCTTGCCCATTATGTTTCGACCGGGGCGTACTCCGGTAATGACTGGTTTGTAGAGGTGTGCAAGTGGTGCGGCAGCCGTGTATCGGTACCGGTTTCCATCCATCTCGATCACGGTGACAGCTTTGAACGCTGTATGGAGGCACTGAAGCTGGGATTTACGTCGGTCATGATAGACGGCTCGACGAAGTCCGTCGAGGAGAACGCTGCGATTACCAATGAAGTGATCAAAGTGGCCAAATGCTTCGAGGTTCCGGTTGAGGCGGAAATAGGAGAACTGCTTCGACTCGACAATTTGGGAACGGTAATGGAGAATAAGAACATTGTTGATCCGGAGGAGGTCAGACATTTCCTTGACTTATGCCAACCGGATTCGCTGGCAATCGGTATCGGAAATGCGCACGGATATTACAAAGGGGAGCCGGAAATTCATCTGGATGTTCTGGAGGCTGTCCGCAAGTTTACAGATATACCGCTTGTACTGCATGGCTGCACGGGAATGAAGGAGGATGTGATTCGGGAAGCAATTAAGCTTGGCGTTGCGAAGATCAATTTTGGAACAGAGATCAGATATAAATACGTAGAGCACTACGAGGATGGACTTAAGAATCTCGATCACCAGGGACATTCCTGGAAATTGTCCCAGTATGCAAATGAAAAATTGATGGAAGATGTAAAGAAAATTATACTTTTGGCGGGTTCTGACGGAAAGGCGTAATGGCAGTATGAAAAAACCTAATATCATATTTTACTTTACGGATCAGCAGAGATGGGATACCATTGGCTGTTATGGCCAAAAGCTGCCGATTACTCCCAATCTTGACCGTTTGGCGCAGGAGGGTGTCGTATTTGAGGAAGCATATACGGCACAGCCTGTGTGCGGTCCCTGCCGGGCTCTTTTTCAGTCGGGGAAGTACCCGACTGAATTGGAGTGTTGGCGTAATAATCAGGCTCTTCCTCCGGATGTGAAGACGGTAGCAGACTATCTTACGGAGGCCGGCTACCAGACCGCCTATGTTGGGAAATGGCATTTGGCGAGCGGAGGAAATCGGTTTGGAGAAGGAGAGGATGACTACAAAACAAAGCCTGTTCCGTTAGAAAGGCGCGGAGGCTACAGGGGATTCTGGAGGGCTTCCGATGTATTGGAGTTTACTTCCCACGGATACGGCGGTTATGTATACGATGAAAATAACAAGCGCCATGATTTTGATGGTTACCGTGTAGACTGTATCACAGACTATGCGCTTGAATTCTTAGACCAGTATGACAACAAGGAACCGTTCTTTATGACAATATCCCATATTGAACCCCATCATCAAAATGACAGGGAGCATTATGAGGGGCCGGAAGGTTCGAAACAGCGGTTTGCGGATTTTGAATTGCCGGAAGATTTAAAACTGCCTGGCAGCAATGCCGCGGAAGAGTATGCCGATTATCTCGGGTGCTGTAAAAGCCTTGATGACAATCTGGGCCGTCTGGTAGAAAAGTGCAGGGAACTGGGAATATACGAAAATACTATTTTTGTTTATGCATCTGACCATGGATCTCATTTCAAGACGAGAAACCGAGATTCCCATTTAAATGGATACGATGACTATAAGCGTTCCTGCCACTCGGCATGTCTGCACGTTCCTCTGATCATTGCAGGTCCCGGATGGCGCGGCGGAAAGCGGATAGAAGATTTGGTAAGCACGGCAAGTCTTCCGAAGACCTGGCTGGCTATGGCCGGAATTGATGTGGGGACGAGTATGACAGGTGAGAACCTGGCGGAGATCGCCGGTGGTACCGCAAAAACGCGCAGCAATGAAATCTTTGCGCAGATTAGCGAGAGCCGGGTCGGAAGATGCATACGGACGCCGGAATACCTGTACTCCGTATATGCGCCGGGAAAAGACGGAAAGACGTATCCGGGCAGCGATATTTACCAGGATGACTTCCTGTATGATTTGAAGGCGGATCCCTTTGAACTGAATAATCTGGCGGGAGATGCCCGATATGCGGTGGTCAGAGAGGATCTGGCGGCTCGTCTGAAGAAGGCAATGGTTCAGGCTGGAGAAATGGAACCGGTAATTTTGGAAGCCGGAGAAAAAATTAAAAGTTAGAACATCTAGGAAAGGACTATTTATTTAATATGGATAAGAGAAACAGTGAGATTACGTACAATGAGATCTATAAACAGCCGGAGTCATTCGAGGCAATCAACAACACGCTTGAGGACATCTATGGTGTTCTTGACAAGGCATTCGCAGAAGATTACGATGAGCTGATCTTTACCGGCTGCGGCACCAGCCTCTATCTGGCCCAGGCAGCGGCCCACGCGTTTTCAAGCTACAACGCGATACCGTCAAAAGCGGTGTGCTGTTCGGAGCTCTATTATTTCCCGGAGACCTTTGTGAAGAACCGGAAGGTGCTTGTTCTTCCGATTACGAGAAAGAGCTATACGACAGAAGTGCGCATGGCCATCGATAAAGTGAGAAGCTATCCAGGAGTAAAATCGCTGGCGATTACTTGTGATCAGGACAGCGCGCTCTACAATGACTTTATGATCCTTTCCCCGGATACGGCGGAGGACAGTGTAATTATGACCCGTTCTTTCACCAGCATGGTGTATTTGGCAGCTGTCATGGCAATGTATGCAGGCGGTAAGAAGGACGAGATCGCAGCCATGGCCGGTTACGGCGACAGCGCCCGGGACGCGTTAAAAAAGATGGATGATCTGGCAAAGAGTATCATCACAGAGCATGAGGAGCTGAATCTGTTTATCACGCTTGGCCAGGGCATCAACTACGGCGTCGCCAACGAGTGCATGAACAAGATGAAGGAGATGGGACTCTCCAATTCGGAGGCTTACTTCTCACTGGAATACCGCCACGGCCCGATGAGCCTGGTAGACGAGAACACCCTGATTATCTTTTTAAGCCATTCTGAAACCGTAAAAGAGGATGCGAAGCTCCTCGCGCAGATGAAGGAATACGGAGCAGTGACAGTGGCAATCGGAAACACAGCTTCCACAGATCTGAAAGACGCGGACTACTGCCTCGACCTGCCATATGGCTATAACGATACGCAGAATGCGGCAATTATTGGATTCATCGGTCAGTTTATAGGCTATTATATTGCAGAAAAGAAGGGGATTGATGCAGATACACCAAGGCATTTATCCCAGGCGATTGTGATATCCGCGTAGGCAATGAGCCATGCGAAAAACGGTATGCAGAAAATTGCGTTGTGCTCGCACATAAGCAATTTTTTGTGTGCCGTTTTTCATAGGGCGAAGCCCGCGACCGAATGACCGCAGGTCATGAGGTGCATGGCGGACTTAGCCCCCCAAAACCCCGCCTCCCTCCACCTCCAGTCCCTAAATTCCCCATCACTTACTATGACGATATTCATTTGGTGTCATCCCAGTACACTTCTTAAAGGTTCTGATAAAATACTTTTCATCATTATACCCAATCTGAATCGCAATATCTGTAATCTTAGCGCTGCTGGAGCGCAGCAGCTTCTTTGCATGCTCGATCCGTATTTCATTCAAACGGGTTACCATGCTCACACCGTAAGCCTCCTTAAATTTTCTGCACAGATAATCCTTATTCATGTGAAACAGCTCTGCGTATTCCGTCTGATCGAAGGGCTGGTTGTAGTTGATTTCCAGATAGCTGCCGATCTGTCGGAAAACATCGCCGGATCGACAGACGTCATGAAGATTCGCAGCCAGCTCTATCAAAATCTCCCTGCACCGGCTGGCTGCATGTTCTGCCTGAAAATGGTAAGCTTCGTCGAAGAGACTGCAGGGAGTCAGGGCTGAGGCGTTACCAGGTGTAAAACCGGGATAGCGTTCTGTAAAGTACCCGCACCAGTGGGAATACATAGTTTCAAAATCGGTACTGATTCTTTTTATGGCACCATAAGTGACCGGCGCAGAAAGAAGCATACCGGAGAGCCACTGCTGTACACTGGCTGTAATCGTCTTTTCCTCATTCAGCATGATGGATGACAGAAGCTGCGCCTCATTTCTGTCATCTGCAGGCGGTGTGGTGTGAAAGAATCCCGGCAGCACGGCGATGAGAGGAGTTCTGCCATTCTGATTGACTTCCATACTGTAGAAGGCTCTGCGGGCGGAATCGTAGGCTGACAGAATATCTTCCGGCCTGTTGCTGCCGGAACAGCATCCAAAGTGGAAGGGATAGCCGGACTGGCGCCGGAAATGAGAGACGGCCGTCTGAACGGAGTTAAGCCCCCGGTCTGTTCGTCCATAGAGGATCACTGCGGCATCATGGGGATTCCAATGGCGCAGAATTGCAGCGCCCAGCCCGCGGCTCTCCAAATCTGTTTTCATCATATCAAAAAATGCTGTGAAGCTGCGCTGAAAGGCGGCATCCTCCTCTGAAGGATAAAATGTTAAATCACTGTAAAAGATGAGGCAGGTATCGGCTTTGGAAAAACTGTCGCTTAAGGAGGACAGCTCCTGATAAGCCGCCTGGCTGGCCGCGGGAGAGAGCAGCTGGGAAAGAAGCGTGTGTCTTCGTTCGGAACTTAAGTAATTGATCTGATGAAGCAGCGACCGGGCGTCATCGTTTTTCCTGCGGTCCTCCTTCCAGGTATTGACTGCCTTTTCAACTGCCGCCAGCAGGGCGGTCCGTTCCAGGGGTTTCAGCAGATAATCAACGCAGCCTAAGACCAGCATGCTTCTGACGTATTCAAAATCACTGTAACCGGATATGGCAATGACTTTGGAGGAAATCTTCTGTTCGACGACGTAATTCATAAGATCGGTTCCGCGCTCGTCTCCGATCATAATATCAAAGAAAGCCAGCTGCGGCTGCTCACGGCTTAACAGTTCCCGGGCCTCCGCGGCTGTGGTGGCAGAGAGAACCTTATCAATGTCATATTCCTGCCAGGGAACCAGAGCCTTGATCGCATGGATCAGATGAGGCTCATCGTCCACAATCAGTACCTTCATAAATCATGCCTCCTCTATATGAGCTAAAAATAAATTGTGTCGGGTGCGGAGACCTGCGGCTGGCCGGGGAGCTTAAGCCGAACGGTGGTACCGCCATAGTCGTTAGCGAGGATCTCGATGGTGCAGTCTGCCCCAAAGTGAAAAAGCAGGCGCATAAAAACATTGTTGATGCCAATATGTTCTCTGGGAATTCCGTCCGCGTAATAACCGAGCGCCAGGGAACGGTAGTTGGAGGCAGTCTCAAGCTGGGCATATCGTTCCACAAACCAGTCCTTCTGCATAGAAAAGCTTTTTTGCATCTCCAGCGCCCGTTCTGCCGCAATCGGCTGCCCGTTGTCGCAAATAGAGAGAACGAAAAAATCCCCTTCTGTTTCTGCCGTAAACTCGATAAAGCCATCCGTTTTTTTCATGACGCCGCCATGGTAAATGCAGTTTTCAATCAGTGGCTGCAGTGTCATCTTCGGGAGAAGAAACAGCCTGGGATAGACGGGGCATATCTTAAATTCCGCAAAAGAGCAGAACCGCATTTTCTGCAGTGTAAAATAACGGTATACATAGTCAAGCTCTTCCCCCAGCGATGAGACTGTCTGGGAGATTTCCATGGCATAGCGCATCATCTGGCCCAATGCTGTGATATAGTCGTACTGGGCAAGATCGTTGTTAGCCAGAGCGTTATTGGCCAGGCACTGGAGCGTGTTATGGATAAAGTGTGGATTGATCTGAGCCTGCAGCATCTTAAGCTCTGTATCCTGCTGCAGTAATTCCATTTTGTACTGGCGGATGGTATAGTGCTGGATAGAGTCCATCATTTCCTGCATGGAATCAAACAGCATTTTTAACTCATCATTCTGGCGGTATCCCAAATAGTCCGAGAGCTGGAACTTCGAAAAGTCACCGGACTTCCCCTTCGCCTTTGTCAAATACCGGGTGGCCTTTTTGAGCGGTCCGGTAAGTCTGGTCAGCGTAAGTGAATTGAGCACAGTAGCAAGCAGCACGCCCAGCAGGAAGGTAGTGGTCAGAAAACGCAGCTGTAAATCGGTACTGCTGTAGATACTGGAATCCGGCGCAGCTTTCATCATATGCCAGTCCAAGTAGGAGGCAGGGAAACTGGATTTCAGATATAGAACGCCATCCTCTGTGAAAGAATGAAACGTATCGTGGCCGGGAGCCAGAAGTTTTTTTACTACGGGATCGGAAAGCAGGATATCCCCGGATTGCGGTGCTCCGGAAAGTATCATTTCTCCATCGGAATTAACGATACAGACAAATTCCCCTTCTTTATAGGCAAGACAGCAGTTATCGTAGATAAACGTAGCAGGCATGTCAATGGAAAGGACGCCGAGCAGCTGTTTCTCTGCTGAGATGCTGTAAATGGGGAGCCATATCGTAAAGACCTCCTCCGTATCGAGACTTCCGGATGAATAGTAGGTCCTGTGACCGTACGTCGACATGGGATGGACCGGTTCGATGGTAACGTCGGTATATTCAGAGAATGTGGGCCTTTCCGCTTCCGCCGCATTTAAGGATATCATGGATTTCTGCAGTGTGTTTGTGATAAGCAGAAAACTTTTATTTAAACGGAAGGAGAGGAGACGGATCTGCCTGGCGTTCGGGGCAACGGTATAAATGCCCTGCATATAGCTGAAGATCCGGCCCGGCTCCGTGAATTCCTGGGAGACAAAGTCCTGCGGGCTGCCTTTCAAAAGAATATTATGCAGGTCAGGATTGGAATAAACTGTTCTGGCAGAGGAGACGCAGGTGGAGATATAGTATTCAATATTTTTTATGGCTACGGACATATTGATCTCAGACTCCCGTCTGTACTGCTCCAGTGCCCGGGATCTCTCGTAGGAATAGAAATAAAAGGAGAAAATCAGCATGGGGGCGATTGTGCACAGGGCGAGCAGCGTAATAAACCGGGTATTGATGCTGATAAAATGTTTTTTCATACTCAGATCCTCTTTCGAAATGTTTAAACTTATTATAATGAATAGTCTGAATCATTGCAAGACGATGTCAAAATAGTGCACCAAAAGGTAAATATTGACAGTGCATGAAAATGTTAGCAGGAAGTATAATGCGATTAAAGAGACCGGAAAAAATAAAGAAAAGTTAGAGGTGAGCTTATGGAAGAAGCAAAAATACAGCCGGCAGCGGTCACCAGCAGAAAGCTGCCAAAAGAGTTCAAGTATTATTTTATCTTTATGGGGCCGGCAATCCTGCTGTTTTCATCGCTGTTCGTCATTCCGTTTTTTGGAGAAATCTATTACTCCTTTACCAACTGGAATGGAATTGATCAGACGTATGGGATGGTGGGGATCAACAATTACTTCCGGACATTTCAGGACAAGGGATATTGGAAATCAGTATGGTTTACCATCCGGTTCTCCGCTCTTTCGGTATTGTTTTCCAACCTGATTGCATTTTGCTGGGCCTATATTCTGTCGAAGCCCATCCCATTCAGAAATTTCTGGAGGGCTGTCATTTTCCTCCCGCGTATCATCGGAGGTGTGGTATTGGGATATTTATGGAGATTCATCTTTCAGAATGCATTTGTGCAGTTCGGACAGGCCACCGGGCTTTCCTGGTTTTCCCAAAACTGGTTTACGACTCCGGAGTCCTCCTTTACCGCTCTGGTCATCGTATTTACCTGGACGCTCTCCGGCTATCTGATGCTGATCTACAGTGCGGGCTTTGCCTCAATACCAGGAGATTTACAGGAGGCGGCGATCGTAGACGGGGCGTCACCGCTGCAGGTGCTTAAAAATGTGATCATTCCCATGATTATGCCTTCCATTACCCAGTGCCTGTTTATTGCCATCAACTGGACAATGCTTTTGTATGATACTAATATATCGCTGACCGACGGCAATCCTTACCGTTCGTCCGAAGGCGTTACCATGAATATTTACGCGACGGCTTACCGGTCGAACCAGATTGGCTACGGTGCGGCCAAGTCCTGTATCTTTATTGTCATCATTGTTGCAATTACCATGATCCAGATTTATGCAACCTCAAAGAGGGAGGTGGAGCTGTAATGAAGCGTTCGGAAAAGATAAGAATCGGAGTATCGTTACTCATTCTGGCTGTCAGTGTGACGATCGTCATCGTCCCGCTGTACCTGGTAGTGCTGAACTCCTTTAAGCCATACTCGGAGATTGCGAAAAATATCAGCGCTCTGCCAAAGGAGATTACGCTTATCAACTACCAGCAGGCATGGAAAAGGCTGAATTTCTCCACTGTATTTAAAAATACCATGATCATAGCAGTTTTCTCCAATATCGGCAGTATTGTGTTTGCCGGAATGATGGGATACTGGATCGTGAGGCATCCATGCAGATTCACAAAGGCATGGTATCTGATCATCATAGCGGGCATGTCGGTGCCGTTTCAGGGGATTATGATTACGTTTGCGAAGATGGCGGGATTTTTGAAGCTCACCAACCATCTTTACGGCGTGGTGATCAGCAACTGGGTCTTCTCCATGCCTATGAGCATGTTTCTGACTGCAGGGGCGGTGAAATCAGTCCCGTATGAAATTGAGGAATCGGCCAGGATCGATGGCTGCGGCCCGCTTAAGACGTACTGGACCATTGTATTCCCGCTGATTAAAGGAACGGTTTTTACGGTAGCTTCACTCAATGTCATCACGTACTGGAATGATTACTTAATGACGCAGTTCCTGTTGACGAAAAAGGGGCTCAGGACTCTTCAGATAGCCATGCAGTCTCTGTTTAATGAAGCATTTTTTGCCTGGGACACGGCTTTGGGAGCAATATCCCTTTCAATCCTGCCTTTGTTCATTTTCTTCATTTTTTCGCAGAAACAGGTGCTTGATGGTGTGGCCGCAGGAGCGGTGAAAGGTTAGCGCGTCCGTATGAGAAAACGAAGGGAAAATCCCTTGTTGGTTAAATTATTATTTAGAAGGAGGTATTACTTATGAAGAAAAGAGTGAGTTCTCTGATGTTGGCGGCGGTGCTGGCGGCGATGTCTGTCACGGCGTGCTCCGGGGGAAAAGAAGCGGGGACGACGCCTGTCACGACGGCTGCTGCGGAGAAGGCGGCAGAAGAGACGAAGTCGGAGCAGCAGACAGCTGAGACACCTGCGCCCACAGAAGAAAAGGCGGCGGATGGCTCTGTCGATTTGACGGTAACCATGCCGCTGGGACAGTGGACCGACAACTTTGATATTCTGATCGAGGCGTATAAGGCGGAGCATCCGGAGATCGGTACGATTGAAGCAACATTTCCGTCCACCTCGGATTATAATGACCTGCTGAAAGCCGCAGCTGCAGCAGGTGAGCTTCCGGATATCATCGGAACAAATTACGGGGAACCATTTAAGGAATGGAACAACTATATGGCAGATTTAAGTACGGACTTCCCTGCGTATGAACTGTTTACAGAGGATCAGAAGACTCTCGGCACTGTGAACGGCAAGGTTGTGGTGGCGCCGATCTATCTGGAGGGGACGGGAATTCTTTACAACATGGCGCTGCTTGAAAAAGCAGGCTGGAAAGAGGTTCCGAAAACCAGAGATGAACTGAAAAAACTGTGCGAGGACTTGACAGCCGCGGGAATTCAGCCTTTTATGCACCAATGGGCGGAGACAAATCTGAACCTGTTTAACTGGGTAGGACCGACATGGCTCGGCAATAAAGAGAACGGCGGACTCGATTTTATCCAGAAGATGCTGGCCGGAGAGGATATGGATCTGGCAAACGATCCGGAGATGAATGAATTCCTGGATTACTATGACATTGCCATTCAGTATGCCCAGCCAAACGCCACAGCGACTGACAAATGGACGGCCAGAAATGCGTTCTTCTTAGAAGAGGCGGCCATGCTGACCGGCGAGGGTAGCTGGGAGTATCCCAATATCATGAATGTGAATCCGGATTTGATGAACCATATTAAGCAGGATGTGATTCCGTGCTCCAACGATGCGGACAAGAATCATTTACAGATCCAGACCATGTGTGCAGGGGTCAGCAGCCAGTCGAAGAATGTGAAGGCGGCTAAGGATTTCCTTTCCTATATTATATCATCGGAGGCGGCCCGTGTATGGCATCAGGAGACAATGGGAAGTCCGACATCCATCGTGTCTCTGGAAATTTCAGATAAACTTCCGTGTATCGCGGTCGATGTGCTGGATCATGTGGCGGCTGGAAAGGCCAGTGAATCCATGTGGGAGTTCACACCGGCAGTTCTTGCGACTGACCTGGAAGAAATCTGGTCCAGATACGTAAATCAGCAGATATCCAGGGAAGATTTTACGGCCAGATATGCGGAGATATTCAAGGATTATGCCGCTGGAAAATATAACTAAACAGCCATTGGCGCAGGAAAGGATGGAAGACATGGCAATTATGAATTTTGAGGACGCCGCTTTCGAAAAGGCGTACGGCAGTGACGGAACGGAGTGTGTGGAACTTCTGCCGGGCACAGTGGAAGGAATACAGAATTACAAGTATTATCTGAGAGCGGGAGCAAGGGTAACTCCGCCTCGATATGCGGACAAGGCAGTGGTATTGATCTTCGGAAAGGGGAGGGGATACGTAGCCGGAACAGATGGAGGATTTAAGATTGAAGAGCTTAGCTTCTACGCTCCGGACTTTGAAAACGCGGAGTATTATGTTTATGCTGTAGAAGACATGGAATTTATTATGTGCGCGGCAGATATGAATGACTACGACCGTGTGAGAGCGGGAGAGTGCAGGGTACATACCCCATTTTTCAGAACTGTCAGGCAGTGCTATGGATATGACCAGAGCTGCAAGACAGCCGGAACGTGGTCAAAATCCGTTCTGTTCGGGGATTTTGGGAGACTGGGTAAGCTTACGATCGGTGTGGTTCATGGCGGCGGCTCCGCGGAGGGAGGAACCATAGAAAAGGGCCATGGCGAGGTTCATCAATGGAACTATTGTGTGGGAAATTCCGATTTTACCCTGACCGTGGAGGACGAGAAGGTTCACCAGAAAGCAGGGGACTGGAGCTTTGTTCCGGCGGGACTCGATCATAGTCTGTGTGCGGAGGAAGGCAAAGAAGTGTATTATGTCTGGGTGGAACTCTATACCAGTGAACACGGAATATATCAGACGGAGGGATTTTGATGATGGATAATTTTGTATGCAGGGCGGAGAAGGCCAGGCGCGAATATAACGGGTTTGGTTACGCGCAGGAAGAACTTCTGCCGGGAGCTGATGCGGTCAATGCAAAATTTTACCGCTGTTCCCTGCGGGCAGGCTGCAGTGTAACGCCTGAACTGGATCGGGAGAAGATTACCATTCTTATTTTTAATGGAAAAACAGGATATATAACGACACCGTATGATTTATATAACGTAACAGAACCTTCCTTTTTTATTCCGGATTTCGACCGTGTTCCATATACGGTTCACGCGGTAGAAGATAGCGAGTTCATCAGGGCTGTCTTTTCTATGAATCAGTGGGACAGGGAATTCTATGAAAAATGGAATCTGCATCTTCCGTTTTTCAGCAAATATTCGGATGGAGTGCAGTACGATCAGGACTGCAAGGGGCCAAATACAAGGTCTTACAGCATTCTTCAGCCGTTCCAGTTAGGGCACGTATCCATTGGAGTAGTAAAGGCAATCGGGGAAGGGACGGATGAGAAGGGACACGGCCTTCTTCATCAGTGGAATTACTGCCTGGGCAATTCGGACTTTGATTTAACGGTGGAGGAAGAGACAGAGCCGCAGAAGCCAGGTGACTGGAGCTTTATCTATGCTGGAAAGGACCATAAGCTTCTGGCGAAGCCCGGTAAGGAAGTCTTTTATGTCTGGGTGGAGTATTTTACGGATGAGGATCTGCAGAAATACTATCTATGCCAGATTCATAATGGAAGCCTGACCGAGGTACAGGACTGACAGGAGGAAGAAAAATGAACATTATTTCCTACGTGAAGAGAGAAGATATCCTGTTTCATCGCGTTTCTGAAGGCTATTACCGGGGAGAGATGCTGCCGGGGGCGATGGAAGGAATCTTTACGAATAAATGCAGGATTGAGGCCGGCGCAAGAGTATGGCCTGCCTGTTACGCAGACCGTGTCACCGCGCTTTTCATCTTTAAGGGAACAGGCCGGATCAGAAGCGGAAGCCAGGTATTTGAAATTACGGAGAGGTGCCTGTTCTGCCCGGATTTTGACCATGAGGAGTATTCGATCGAGGCAGATACGGAGATGGAATATCTGGAGCTTAGCCAGAGGATGAGCGAGGAAGACTGGAAGCATCATGAAATGTACCACATTGTACTGCCGTGGTTTCATACGCATTCCAACTGGCATCTGTACATCGAGGGGTTCCGGGCATCGGAATTAAAATCCTATGCGGTTCTTCACCAGTATTATGTGAGCCGGATGAGCCTTGGAGAAGTGACCGGGCCTGGGGAGGCGAGGCTGGAACCGCACACGCATCCGGAATTGTACCAGTGGTTTTATGGACTTCCAGGGACGGATCCATTCCTGTTTAAGGCTCAGGATGAGGAAGTGGAGGTCAGAGAAGGTGACTGGATCTGCATTCCCAATGAGGTGGCTCACATCGTATCTCCGATGAAGAGCGGGGATTATATCGATTACGTATGGTTTGAGGTTGTGGTACCAGGAAAAGAAATGTGTCCGTATTTTTATTAAACAGACAGGGCAGGCGCGATCTGCCGCACAGAGAAGGAGGGTGCGGCAGAACGGCGCCTGTTTTCCTGTTGTAAACAGGGGAGAATGTTGTTTTTCGTAATAATTGTTCAGATTCTCGTCAGTATTTGCCAGAATCTGTCAGATTATTATAAGGGTTTATTAAAGTCTTCCGTTTGAAAATCTGTTACAATAGAACCAGTAAAACGAAAAAAGTCTGAAACCGAAAAGAAAGGAGCAGATGCAATGAAAAAAATAAAGGTTACGAAACTAATTAAATGGTTTATCGTTCTGACAATGGTACTCTGTATCTGTTCCGGTTTCGTTGTTGCCGGTAAGGGATACTCCATGTACCGGAACGCGCTGGATCAGATGAGTCTGGCAGATAAAGTAGAGTCCATTCAGGATAAGGAACATTATACGACATTTGAAGAGCTGCCGGAGGTGTATGTGAACGCGGTGGTTTCTGTGGAAGACCACAGATTTTACAATCACTCGGGAATCGATCTCATCGCCATCGGAAGAGCCGTGTTTAATGACTTGCGTGCAGGCAGGTTCGTGGAGGGCGGAAGCACCATCACCCAGCAGCTGGCAAAGAATCTTTACTTCAGCCAGGAAAAGGAGATGACGAGGAAAGCCGCCGAGGTCTTCATGGCTTTTGACCTGGAACGTAATTACAGCAAGGAAGAGATCCTGGAGCTGTATGTAAATACGATCTATTACGGAGACGGATATTACACCGTGGCCGATGCCAGCGAAGGCTATTTTGGCAAGGCGCCGGAAGAGATGAGTAAGTATGAGAGCACGCTTCTGGCGGGAATCCCGAATGCACCTTCCAGATATGCGCCGACAAAAAATCCCGTTTTGGCGGAAAAACGCCAGATGCAGGTGTTAAGACGCATGGAAGACTGTGGCTACTTCTCTACGGAAGAAGCGGAAACAGTGGCGGCACAGATGGTTGCAATCAATTAATCTGATTAACTAAATATTGAAATCACCGGTGTTACTCCAGACTGAGAAAGAGTTTGAGCGGAGCGGCCCCGGTGTTTTTTATGTGCAGTGACAAGCATTGAAAATGGGGAAGAGGAAAAATGACTGGAAGTACTCTGGGAAAACAAGTATAATTGTAGGAGCGTTAAGCAAGGGGGCGTCAAGCGGATCAGGGACAGTCTTCTCTTGTACGAAAATAAAAACATGATAAAATTGTAAACTTTACTATAAAATGCTATAATCGGACATGAGGCTGGAAATGGATTCGTATGGGGCGTGGAGTCTTAAGAAAGCGAGGCCTGAAGTGTGAAAGATGTGCCAGAAGAAAGTAATGCAAGAGAGTGTAATACAAGAGAAAGAAGTGCAAACGCTGTAGAGGAACCGCTTGCCGAGCGGATTGATGGCCGGATTTATATTATGAGGAAACCGAAACGGTGGCATCAGCGGATTGTCAGAATTTTAAAGGAAATGATTGAAGAGTACCGGAAAAAGAATCCGGGACTCTGCGAAGTGCGTACGGCTCCATTTGGCCTTACTCTGGCCGGTGGGGGGACGACCTATCTGATCCCTGATCTCTGCGTGATTCTTGACCGGGGAAAGCTGACGGACCATGGCTGCAACGGGGCGCCGGAGATTGTGATCGAGGTGGTAGCGCCGGAGTCCCAGTATATGGATTACCGGATCAAACTGACCAGATACCGGAATGCCGGTGTGAAAGAGTACTGGATCGTGGATCGGGACTGGGATCACGGTTACGTCTATTACTTCGATGACGGTGATATGGATCTGGCCTCTTTTTCCGGTGCGCTGGGGTCCAGGGTGTGCAGGGGACTGGTGTTTGATTTCTCCAGATTAAAACACCAGAAGTAAAGTTTCTGGTGGAAATCCTGCGGGAAATCCGGTATAATTACGGAAAACGAGGAAGCTGATATACGGAAAGGAAGAAACGATTATGGCAGCAGCGGAAAACAAAGGAAAAAGGCTCAGCAAATATGTGGACAATTATGTGGTGTTTGATCTGGAAACTACGGGAATCAGCTCGGTAAAGGATGATATCATCGAGATATCCGCCCTGAAGGTGAAGAATCATGAACGGGTGGAGACCTTTTCAAGGCTGGTGAATCCGGGACGTCCCATTCCGGCAGGGGCCACGAAGGTGAACGGGATTACCGATGAGATGGTTCAGAATGAGCCTGGGCTCGCTCATATCCTGCCGGAGTTTTTAAACTTTATCGGCGGAGAGATTTTGATCGGCCATAATATTCAGTCTTTCGATCTTCTGTTTCTGAACCGCGTGGCCGGCGAGGTGTGTGGGACGGCAGTGCTCAACGATTTTATAGATACGTTATATATGGCCAGAGCATGCCTTCCGGGGCTTTCCCATTACCGGCTTACGGATCTGGCGGAGTATTTTAAGATCAGTTCGGAGGGGGCTCACCGGGCGCTTAACGACTGCGTGATGAACCAGATCTGCTATGAGCATATGGGAAAACTTTTGAAGGACGCGGACATTCCGGTCTGCCCCAGATGCGGGGGAGAGCTTACAAAACGAAATGGCAAATTCGGACCATTCTATGGCTGCTCCAACTACCCGGTCTGCAGGTATACGAAAAATATTGTTGTATAAGATGTAAGAAAACGGAAAGAGACATGGCGCCTGTTTTGTGATACACTGAAAGAAAAGAGTGAAGCGTGCCGGAAGGCAGGAAAGGACAGGGAGATGGAGGATAAGAATCTGTATAACAAAGTCATGCTGATTGCATTTTGTATTATTCTTGTACTGCTGGGAGCGGGAATGTACAGCCGCAGCACAGCCGCACAGCGGGCCTCAGAGAATTACGTTCCCAGAGGAAACGTCCAGGAAGTACAATTGGAAACAGAGCGTACCGCTGTATGAACACTGTTTTGATATACATAAGGAATATGGCGCCTTACATGGCGTATGCGGTACCGGTCATATGGATCGTCCGTTTAATCGCTGTGCGGAGGCTGCGTAAGAGTCACAGGAGCACCACAGTATGTCATGAGGCAGGACTGTGGTGCTTTCTGCTCTTTATGGCGGGGCTGGCATCCATTACTGTCATTCCGCGCAGCGCGGATGGCGGGTTTACCGGTTTTGTGGGGATGAAGGGATTTTCGAGGATCAATCTGATTCCGTTCCGCATTATTGTGGATTCGTGGAAAGCCCTGTCAGACGGAAACTGGATTTATCCCATGATTAATATAGCAGGCAATATCGTGATGTTCATGCCGGCGGGCTTTTTCACAGCGCTTCTCTGGAAAGGGGAGTCCTTAAAGAAAGCGGCCCTTGCGGGCTTCTTTTTTTCGCTTACGGTGGAGATCTGTCAGCTGCCCCAGGCGAGGGGGACGGATATCGATGATTTGTGGCTCAACACGCTGGGCGCTGTTCTGGGCTATGGTGTATTTTGGTTGATGAAAAGATACAGACCACTGTGGATCCCGGGATTTCGGGTCAGAGAGACATCTGGTCAGCAGGTTAAAGGAGAGACGAAATGACATTTGAGATTGTGAAAGCGGAGGAGAAGGATTATGAGCTTTTTGCCTCCATTATTCAGGAAGTATATGAGGCGATGGAGGAGAAGGAGTGGTTTGCGGCCGATAATGCAGAGTACACATACGAAATGCTGAAATACAGCAACGGAGTCGGTTATAAGGCGATTCATCAGCCCTCGGGCGCGGTGGCTGGAATTTTACTTACGACATTTCCAGGGGATTCCGAGGAAAATCTGGGGCGCGATATTGGCCTTCCGGAATCGGAGCTTTTGCTGGTGGCTCATATGGATTCCGTGGCAATTCTTCCGGAGTACCGTGGTGCAGGCCTCCAGAAAAGGCTGATGCAGCACGCGGAGCAGGAACTGACAGAACAGGGATACCGTTATTTTATGTGCACGGTGCACCCGGAAAACCGGTACAGCAGGCAGAATATCATCAAACAGGGCTTTAAACCGGTAAAAACTGCGCTGAAGTATGGAGGTTATCGGAGGGAGATATTTTTACGCGACAGGAGCGAAGGTCTGGATTGACGGATCATCATTTGATGGATGATCATTTGACGGATGATAATAATAAATAGAAAGGGAAGTTCGGGTATGGGTGATAAATGGTCGGAAGCCTTTATAAAGGCGTTAAAGGATGGGGATACAGAGCGGGTGAAGCAGATTCCGAAAGCGGACTTACATAATCATTTTGTGCTGGGAGGCAGCAGGGCCTTTATTCGTGAAAGAAAGGGGCTCGTGATTCCTGCGCTGGAAGGCATTCTGGAATCGATGCAGGAGATGGACCGCTGGAATCAGGAGTATATTGGAAAGTATTTTGAAAGCGGGGAAGGACGGCGTTTCCTCATTGAGGCGGCGTTTGTTCAGGCCAGGGAAGACGGCGTCACAGTCCTGGAGATTGGAGAGGACGTATGGGGGCTGGGGCAGTACTTTGGCCATGATGTGAATGGATTGACAGAGGCATTTTTATCGGCACGGGACCAGTATGCGCCTGATCTTGAACTGCGGCTTGTAATCGGGCTTTCGAGGCACTGTCCGGTGAAATGGCTGCTGGAACAGCTGGAACCGTTCTGGGGACGGCCGGAGTTCTATTCAATCGATTTGTATGGCGATGAGATGGCCCAGCCGATTGAAAATTTTGTGCCTGTTTACCGGAAGGCGGAAGAAAATCATCTTGTACGGAAGGCGCATATCGGAGAGTGGGGAACGGCGGAAGATATCAGGACTGGTGTGGAACTCCTTCATCTTGACGAGGTTCAGCATGGAATCGCAGCTGTGAACTCGAAAGAGGTGATGCAGTATCTCGCAGAGCGCCGGATCAGGCTGAATATAACGCCAACCAGCAACCGGAAGCTGGGGCGGGTGTCTTCCTACGAGGAGCATCCGATTAAGACTCTCTACCGGGAGGGGATCGAAGTGACAATTAATTCCGACGATGTGCTGATGTTTGACAGCGATGTATCGAAGGAGTACCAGCGGCTCTATGATCACGGTACCCTTCTGGCAGAAGAATTAGATGAGATCAGGGTGTGCGGGCTGCAGCCGGTGGGCTGAATGAGGAACTATTATACACGGAGGGAGAACACAAATTTTCATCAAACGTTTGCGTGAAATATGATTGACGTTTTCCCTCTTTTTTCGTATACTTTCTATAACGGCTGACTGAAGTCACCACCCTGAAACAGAATGGTTGCAGGCATAAGAAATGCATGGCATTGGATGAAAGCAAATATAGATAAAATATGACAATACTACGTTACGGATGAAATATGACAATTTCTGTTTTTTGCACTCTGGACTCAGAATGTGGGAAATAATAGTATGATTGCGTAACGGTACAATAGCGGAAGTTTATAACAATACAACCGATATAGGAATCGCAGTAACCGGGGTACCGGTCAGCAGAGCAGAAGTGAATAGAATGATGATCAGATACCAGGAAGGTATGAGTATTCCCAAGGAGTACGCCTGAACCTGGTATTTTTATTTTGCAGATCATTCCTTTAGGATAGTACGCGAAAACGTCTGCGCCAAAGGCCTTACGCCGTATCTAAAACCGCTGCTGCATCTCCTGTTATGCTTGGTCTGTTATATTTTATGAGCCTTTGCCGGCAGAAAACAGGAAGGGAAAGAAAGATGAAAAAAAGAGGATGGAAACTGAAAACAGCGGTTTTATTGGCTGCGGCAGCGATTGTGATCACTGGATGCAGTGCCGGTAAGAGTCAGGAAGCAACGGGGACGGAAGGAAAGGAAGAGCGCACGGAGCAGAGTGCGGCGGGCGGTACTGAGAGTACGACTGAAGGAACAGGCGCGGGTAAAGACAGCGTAATCGTGGTGATGGGGCCCAGCTCGGAGCCGGAGGCGGGATTTGACCCGGCCTATGGATGGGGCGCGGGAGAACACGTGCATGAGCCGCTGATTCAGAGCACGCTGACCGTGACGACAGCGGATTTAAAGATTGATTACGACCTTGCTACAGATATGAGCGTCAGCAATGACGGACTAACCTGGACCGTGAAGATTCGGGATGGCGTCTCCTTTACCGACGGAGAGAAGCTGACTGCGAAGGATGTGGCATTTACATATAATACGCTGAAGAGTACGAGCTCAGTCAATGATTTTACCATGCTGGACTCCGCTGAGGCGGTGGACGACATGACCGTGGTTTTTCACATGAAACGGGCCTATTCGATCTGGCCGTATACCATGGCAATCGTGGGAATCGTTCCGGAGCACGCGTATGGCGCTGATTACGGAGAGCACCCGATCGGTTCCGGCCGCTATATTATGAAGCAGTGGGACAGAGGGCAGCAGGTGATATTTGAGGCAAATCCCGACTATTACGGGGAAGCGCCGAAGATGAAGAAGGTGACTGTGCTGTTTATGGAAGAGGACGCGGCGTTTGCGGCGGTGCAGTCCGGACAGGTGGATCTTGCCTATACGGCGGCTTCTTATTCAGATCAGACCATTTCCGGCTATGATCTGCTTTCCTTCGAGACAGTGGACAACCGCGGTTTCAATCTTCCGGCCATAGCAGCGGGAGGCAGCGATGCCAACGGAAATCCCATTGGTAACGATTTTACCGCAGATGTGCGTGTGAGACGGGCCATCAATATCGCCATCAACAGAGACGAAATGATTGAAAATGTGTTGAGCGGTTACGGAAGCCCGGCCTACAGTGTCTGCGACAAGATGCCGTGGTACAATAACGCGGCAGAAACAAAGTATGACGCGGAAGGCGCGAAGGCGCTCTTAGAGGAAGCCGGATGGACAGAAGGAAATGACGGAATCAGGGAAAAGGACGGCAAAAAGGCTGGCTTTACGCTGATGTATCCGGCCGGTGATTCTGTGAGACAGGCTCTTGCCGCAGATACGGCAAACCAGCTGAAGGAGATCGGCATCGACGTGAAGACTGAAGGCGTGGGCTGGGATACCGCCTATGACCGTGCGCAGGCAGAACCGCTGATGTGGGGCTGGGGAGCACATACGCCGATGGAGCTTTATAATATTTACCACACCATGAAGGACACAGGGCTGGCGGAATACTCTCCATACACCAATGAATCCGTGGACCGCTATATGGATGAAGCACTGGCAAGCAGCAGCCTCGAGGAGTCTTATGAACTGTGGAAGAAAGCGCAGTGGGACGGAGAGACCGGTATTACGGAACAGGGCGATATTCCGTGGATCTGGCTCGTCAATATTGACCACCTTTACTGGGCGAAATCTGATCTGGCTGTGGCACAGCAGAAGCTGCATCCTCACGGTCACGGCTGGTCTATTGTAAATAACGTGGATCAGTGGAGCTGGAAGTAAGCAGTAAGAGTAAAAGAAAATATGAGTAAAAGAAAATAAAAGTAAAAGGAAATTCAGGAGGCGTACGGCATTGGAAAAAAGCATGCCATGGTTTATTCTTAAAAATTTAATACGGATGGCAGTACTTCTGCTGTTGGTGAGTGCGGCGGCCTTTTTCCTGGTGTCGGCGTCTCCTCTTGATCCGCTTAAGACGAATGTAGGGCAGACTGCGCTGGGATCCATGAGCCAGGAACAGATTGCGAAGCTGGAGGAATACTGGGGGATGAATACCCCGCCGGTGGAGCGGTTTGTCTCCTGGGCAAAGGATTTCTTCCGGGGAGATATGGGGACTTCCCTGCTTTACCGCCAGCCGGTGTCCCATGTGATCTCAGTGAAGCTGAAGGATTCCTTATGGCTCATGGGAACTGCCTGGCTGATATCCGGTGCGGCAGGATTGCTGCTCGGAGTGGTGGCGGGAGCGAACCGCGGAAAGACGGCGGATAAGGTTATAACCGGGTACGCGCTGGTGACCGCCAGCACGCCGGCATTCTGGCTGGCGCTGGTTCTGCTCATGATCTTCGCCGTATGGCTGAAGGTGCTTCCGATCGGCTTAAGTGTTCCGATCGGAGTGGAGGCCGCCGGAGTTACTGTTTCCGACAGAATCGCTCATGGTATTCTGCCGGCTTTGACGCTTTCCATTACCGGGCTGTCTAACATCATACTGCATACCAGGGAGAAGATGGCCGAGGCCATGGAAAGCGATTACGTGCTGTTTGCAAAGGCAAGAGGCGAGTCCGAAGGGCAGATTATTCTGCGCCACGGTCTCCGCAATATCATACTGCCTGCCATGACTTTGCAGTTTGCCTCGATCAGTGAAATTTTCGGAGGCTCTGTTCTGGTAGAGCAGGTATTCTCTTATCCGGGAATCGGACAGGCGGCTGTGACGGCCGGACTGGGCGGAGATGTTCCGCTGCTTCTGGGAATTACCGTGATCAGCGCGGCGATTGTATTTGCAGGGAATTTCACCGCCAATGTGCTTTACGGCGTCGTGGATCCAAGAATCAGAAGAGGGAGGGCAAAGGCATGAACAGGAGGAAGATGACGATTCTTCTCGCGGGCCTGTCGATTCTGATGCTGGCGGCAATTACGGTGGCAGGACAGCTCCTTTCGGAGGCTGCCATGGTGACGGATTTTTCCAGAAAGAATCTGGCGCCCTGTCTCTCTTATCCATTTGGAACGGACTGGATGGGGAGAGACATGTTTGTCCGTACCATAACGGGACTTTCCATGAGCATCCGGATCGGGCTTTTGACGGCGGCTATCAGCGCAGTGATTGCATTTCTCATGGGAATTCTGGCCGCGACCATGGGGAAAATCGCGGATGGCCTGATCATTGGGCTCATCGATCTGGTCATGGGAATTCCTCATATCCTTTTGCTGGTGCTCATATCCTTTGCACTGGGAAAGGGATTTTGGGGTGTTGTGACCGGAATTGCGCTGACGCACTGGACTTCCCTTGCACGCCTGATCCGCGGAGAGGTTCTGCAGCTGAAGCAGAGCCAGTACATAAAGATAGCGGAAAAACTGGGACAGGGAAAGCTTACCATTGCGTTGAAACATATGACGCCTCATCTGATTCCACAGCTGTTCGTTGGGCTGGTTCTGATGTTTCCCCATGCGATCCTGCACGAAGCCAGCATCACATTTCTGGGCTTTGGACTGTCGCCGGAACAGCCGGCCATCGGTGTCATTTTGTCGGAAAGCATGAAATATCTCGCCATGGGAAAATGGTGGCTCGCCCTTTTCCCGGGATTGTTTCTGGTCTTTGTGGTGCTGCTGTTTCATTTTATGGGAAGCACCATCAGCCAGCTTTTGGATCCGGCACACGCACATCAGTGAAATATCCCGCGAGAGTCAGATGGACCCGTAAGCGCGCCCAGCTGATTCCCGCGGGAATAAATTGAAAGGATGGAAGAGGTTCGATGGAAGAGAGAAAAACAGTTCTGTCCGTGGAACATTTATCGGTGAAATTTACCCAGTATGAAAGGGGCTTTCGCCAGATCGAGCTTCCCGCAATTCGTGATTTGAGTCTTACGGTGAAGGAAGGGGAAATGGTGGCGGTGGTAGGCTCCAGCGGTTCGGGCAAGAGCCTCCTGGCCCACGCCGTGCTGGGAATCCTTCCGTATAACGCCGTGACCGGAGGCCGCATTGATTATGATGGGATGGAGCTGACGGGGAAGAGAATAAGAGCCCTGCGCGGCAGGGAGATCGTTCTTGTCCCTCAGAGTGTTTCCTATCTGGATCCGCTCATGAAGGCGGGAGCATCTGTGAGGAAAGGCAAAAAGGATTCGGAAACCAGAAGGAAATGCAGGGAGGTTCTGGCACGCTATGGACTTGGAAAGGAGACGGAGGAACTGTATCCGTTTGAACTATCCGGGGGCATGACGAGGCGTGTGCTGATTTCCACGGCGGTGATGGAAAAACCGAGACTGGTCATTGCAGACGAGCCTACGCCGGGACTTCATATGGAAGCGGCCAAACGGGTGCTTTCTCATTTTCGGGAGATTGCAGATGAGGGGGCGGGAGTTCTCCTGATCACCCACGATCTGGAACTGGCTTTAGAGGCGGCCGATCGGATTGTTGTCTTCTATGCGGGAACCAATGTGGAGGAGGCTCCGGTATCTGATTTTGAGGAGGAAGAAAGACTTCGCCATCCCTATACGAAGGCATTGTTCCGCGCTATGCCGCAGCACGGCTTCGTCCCGGTTTCGGGCAGTCAGCCTTACGGAAAGGAATTTTTGTCCGGATGTCCGTATGCGTCCCGGTGTGAACTGGCAGATGGAACCTGCGGCAAAGAGGTGGAATATACGAGTCTTCGCGGAGGCATGGTGAGATGCCGGAAAGCCGCGGAAGGAGGGAACGGAAGATATGAAGCTGGAGGCGAGAGCGCTCTCTTTTCGATATGACAACGGAAACAGACAGATTTTAAACAATTTGAGTATGACGCTTACAAGCACGGATCGCCTGGGGCTCATTGCACCCAGCGGGTTCGGAAAAACGACATTCTGCAAGATTTTGGCGGGATATGAGAAGCCGGACAGCGGTGAAGTGCTTTTGGACGGAAAGCCGCTTTCAGACTGGAAGGGGTACTGCCCGGTGCAGATGATATGGCAGCATCCGGAGCTGTCGGTCAATCCCAGGTGGAAGATGGGTGAGGTTTTAAAAGAGGGGGACCAGGTGGAACAGAGGATCATGGACGGCCTGGGAATTGAGCCGGACTGGCTTAACCGGTACCCTTCGGAGTTGTCCGGCGGTGAGCTCCAGCGTTTCTGCATTGCCAGGGCGCTGGGACAGAGAACGCGGTTCCTTCTGGCGGATGAGATCAGCACGATGCTGGATTTGATTACCCAGAGCCAGCTGTGGAATTTCCTTCTGGAGGAAGTGAAAAACAGAGAAATCGGCCTTCTGGCGGTGAGTCATTCGGATTCGCTGCTGGAACGGATCTGTACGAAAATGCTGAGACTGTAGTGCCGGGCGGCACTGGGGGCGGCGGCACTAGGTTCGGCGGCACCAGGTTCGGCAGTACAAGAATAATGCTGCACAGCGGAAACGATAAAAGGAGAAAGGATACAATTGCGATGGATGTAAAAAAGGTGTTGGAGCGTGTGAGCAGTGGAGTGATGGATGTGGCAGAGGCAGAGGCACTTTTAAAGGATCTTCCCTATGAGGATCTGGGATATGCCAAACTGGATCATCACAGGAAGCTGCGTTCCGGGTTTGGAGAGACCGTGTTCTGTCAGGGAAAGCCGGATCCGTATCTGGTGGAGATTATGAAGCGGTTTTATGAGCGGGACGGTGAGGTCCTGGGAACGCGGGCGTCTGCGGAACAGTTTCTTCTGGTGAAAGAGGTGGTACCGGAGATCGAGTACGATGCGGTGTCCAGAATTCTGAAGGTGGAGAAAAAGGATAAGGAAAGAACGGGCTGTGTGGCGGTGTGTACCGGTGGGACCGCGGATATTCCAGTGGCGGAGGAAGCAGCCCAGACGGCGGAATATTTTGGCTGCGCGGTGGACCGGATCTATGATGTGGGCGTGGCGGGAATCCACCGCCTGTTGTCACAGAGGGATCGACTCATGAAGGCAAACTGCATCATTGCGGTGGCCGGAATGGAGGGGGCTCTGGGAACGGTAGTGGCCGGCCTGGTGGACTGCCCTGTGATTGCGGTTCCGACATCAGTCGGTTACGGTGCCAGCTTCCACGGAGTTTCAGCCCTCCTGACCATGTTGAATTCCTGCGCGAACGGGATTTCCGTAGTAAATATCGATAATGGATACGGCGCAGGTTATCTGGCAACACAAATAAACAGACTGGCGGTGAAATAAATGGGGAAAATACTGTATTTGGAATGTAATTCGGGAATTAGCGGAGATATGACGGTCGGAGCGCTTCTGGATCTTGGCGCCGACAGAGAAGTTCTGGAGCGGGCACTCGGCAGCCTGGGAGTGGAGGGATACCACCTCCATTTTGGCAGGGCGGTGAAATGCGGGCTGGATGCGTATGATTTCGATGTGCATTTGGAGGAAGAGGGGCATGAACATGGGCATGACCATACTCATGAACATGAGGAGGCGGAACATGGTGAGGCATGCCACAGGCATTCGGAGGTGCACGTGGATAATCATGGGCATGGCCATGAGTGTGGAGAGAGCCATGGGCATGATCATGAGCACGAGCACGGGGAAGGCCATGGACATGATCATGAGCATACGCACTCTCACAGCCATGGACATTCCCATTCACACATCCACCGGAATCTTTCGGATATTTACAGGATTATTGAACGCCTGGATTCCAAGGAAGAAGTAAAGGAACTGGCCAGGAACATGTTTCTTATTGTGGCGGAGGCGGAAGCGAAAGCGCATGGCCTTCCCATCGATGAAGTCCATTTCCATGAGGTTGGGGCGATTGATTCTATCGTCGATATCATCAGTGTGGCAGTCTGCCTCGACAACCTGGGAGTGAAGGACGTAGTGGTATCTCCGCTGGCGGAGGGACATGGCCAGATCCGGTGTCAGCACGGAGTGATACCGGTACCGGTGCCTGCTACGGCTAATATAGCAGCGGCTCACGGCCTTGCACTGCGGCTGACGGATCAGGAGGGGGAGATGGTGACGCCTACGGGAGCAGCCATCGCGGCGGCGGTCCGGACGAGAGAAAAACTGCCTGCTTCCTGCAGAATCGTAAAGACTGGCATGGGGGCTGGTAAAAAGGATTTCGATCATGCCAATGTACTGCGCGCCATGCTTCTTGAGACGAATGAAGAGGAGAATGACCAGGCCTGGGTGCTGGAGACCAATGTAGACGACTGCAGCGGTGAGATGCTGGGATTTGTGATGGAAGAACTGTTCGCCGCAGGAGCACTGGATGTGTGGAATACGCCCATTTACATGAAGAAAAACCGTCCAGCCTATCTGCTCTCCACACTCTGCATGGAAAATGACATCGAAAAGATGGAAGATCTGATCTTTGTACATACGACGACAATCGGTGTACGCCGCTACCCGGTTTCCAGAACTATTTTGGAGAGAAGGAAGGCGGAAGTCGAGACCCGATTTGGTAATGCCTCGGTCAAAATCTGTACCAGAAACGAGAAAACGTTCTGTTATCCGGAATATGAGAGTGTGCGTGCCATCTGCAGAGAGACAGGCGCGGATTTCCAAAGTGTATACTGCGAGATCAGAAAAGCTGCAGAAGATTTGTTCTGCCGACAGTAAGCAAATTGACAGGAAAGACGGGAGATTACAATGACACGGACAGAAGAAAAGAAAAGACAGCTGGAAAGCGCAATGGCGCAGTATGGAAAAGAAGACATCTGCCTTGCATTTTCCGGTGGTGTGGATTCAAGCCTCCTTTTAAAGGCGGCGTCGGATGCGGCCAGGGAAAATGGGACAAAAGTCTACGCGGTGACCTTCGACAGCAGGCTTCATCCTTCCTGTGATTTAGAGATTGCGAGCCGTGTGGCGAAGGAGCTGGGCGGAATTCATGAGGTTATTACGGTAGATGAACTGGAACAGGAGGAAATCCGCCATAATCCGGTAAACCGCTGTTATCTGTGTAAACGCCATTTGTTTCAGGGACTCAGGGATTTTGCAGTACAGAGGGGTGTCCGGATTATCCTTGACGGGACGAATGAAGACGATCTGCACGTTTACCGCCCAGGAATCCAGGCCTTAAAGGAACTGGAGATTATCAGCCCGCTGGCCGAACTGCATATGACGAAGGCGGAGGTAAAGGAGCTGGCGGCAGAATATGGAATCTCTGTGGCTTCCCGGCCGTCTACACCGTGTATGGCAACCAGAATACCTTATGATACGGATATTGATTATGGGGTGCTGGAAAGAATTGCGCAAGGTGAGGCATGCTTGAGAGCACAGATTGACGGCAATGTACGTCTGCGTCTGCACGGTGACATTGTGCGGATTGAGGTAGACGGCAATGCCTTCTTAAGGGTACTGGAAATAAAGGATGAGATAATCAGAGGCCTAAAGGAACTGGGATTTCTATATATCACTCTGGATCTGGAGGGCTTTCGGTCTGGAAGTATGGATATAAAAATCGAAAAGTAATGTAAGTCAAAAGACCGTGTATCTGCTGGCCAATCAATACCAGCCGGGATACACGGTCTTATTGCTTCATTTTTTACAAACATCAGGAGTACTGCGCTTCCATTTCTTTAATTCTTTCATACAGCCGGTCGTTGACAGGTGTAGAGAGGCCATGTTTTTTAGCCATACGGCCTACGGTTCCGGCAAACATTTCCACCTCCGATGGGCGGTGCGAAATCCCATCCTGCCGCATGGACGGCATGCCGTCGGGGGAAAGTGTCTCCAGCAGTCTGATGTAATCCTCTAAATCCTGTTCTGTCAGATTGACATGCTCCGCTTTAGCAAGGGCAATGACCTCACGCATGGCGCCTACCATGGTATCGTGTGCTTCGCCTGGCGTCAGGGTGCCGGAGTAGGTGGTTTCGTACGCCATGCATGTCTGGTTTACACCGACATTCAGCATGAATTTCCCCCACAGGCGGTGCAGGATATCGTCTTCAGCCACATAGGCGATCTTCGCCCTGTCCAGGAAGTCAGTCATGGCTTTTAAGCGGTCAGCCTGGTCCGGTGTCCGGACACCAATTCTCAGTTCCCCGAATTTTGTGTAGGTCAGGGCGGCTCCGAATTTCATGGCATCCATGCCCTGGGCGATGGAGTAGAGTACTTTTTCGTGACCGTATCGTTCTCCGATTATCTGCTCGCTGCTGATCCCATTCATGACAGAGATGATGGTGGTATCCGGCCCTACACAGTGTTTCATGGTATCCAAAGCAGCGGGAAGCGCGTTGTATTTGACTGCAACGATTATAAAATCAGCAGGGGCAGCCGTTTCACAGTCCTCAACCGGAAAGGAACGGCGCTCCCCGTTGACAGTAAAATTCATTTCTCTGTATTTTTTAATCCGGTCTTTGTCTGCAATGAAACGGACGGCAGATGTCCCGAGCTCTGCTGCTATCTGATTTCCGTATAATAAGCCTAGCGCGCCCATGCCGACGATGGCGGTGGTCTGTATTTCTTTCATGATTTGCCTCCCTTACAGCGATTTTATTTATCATACCACTGGAGGTATCATAAGTAAAACAGAAACGGTAAAAATATGGATAAAATCCAAAAAGGTACTTGTAAAATACAAGTACCTCGGGTATAATGTACTTAGAAGTGATCAAAAGATTTGTGGTGTCTGATGATCAAAACTTCGGATAACTGTGTAATTTATAGTTACAAGCTATCCTCTACTGGTAATAGAGGATAGCTATTTTCTATTCTGACGATTATCTATGTAGGTCAGTGCTGTGAAGATAACCAGCACCAGTGTCAACACTTCAAGTGTATTCATACCACATATCCTCCTTCGCATATTTCCGAAGGAAACCATCAGACTATCCTCTGACCATTGTACAATTATACAAAGTTATTTTAACATAAAAACAAGGTAAAATCAATGGCGGTTTTTATTGCAGCCCCTTTTGATTTTGACAAATCACTCTCTCTTTTTATCTTACTATATTTCCCTTACAATACTCCCGTATCATATCCAGGTAAAACCTCGCATACTGGGGCAGATACCGGTTTTTCTGATAAGCTGCGATCAGGGTGTTTTCGATTTTTTCATTTCCTATAGAAAAGCATGCGCAGGGAGAACTGGACTGTTTCTTTAAATAATGGTAATAGCTCTCTGGTGCGAAGGCCGCGCCCATGCCTTCCATGGCCAGGCGGATGGACATCTCGCTGTTGCGGGTGTGCATCAGGATATGAGGTTCCATTCCATATTCGGAAAACAGTTTCAGGGCAATGCCTCCGGTATTCTGATCGGGATAGAGGAGGATGAAGTCTTCTTCCGCAAGCAGCCGTAAATCCAGCCATGGGTATTTGAAGCCTTCTCTCTCCACAGCCTTTGAGGCCGCGGGGCTGGAAGCGGAGAGTACCAGGACCATCTCTTCCTTTCCAAGAATCTGATAATCTAAATCCCTGGGATATTCGTGAACATTATAGAAGGTTAAATCCACGGTATGGTCGTTAAGGGTGTGCTCCGCGACGAAATTGACTTCTTCCATCATATTTACCGTTACGTGGGGAAATTGTTTGTGAAAACGCGGCAGAGTGGGGCCGATTATGCTGTTGCCAAGCATGATCGGAATCGCAATGTTTAAACGGCCGTGGTTTTGGTGCATAATATCATCAAGCTCTGTATCCCATTCCAGGCCGTATTCTACGATTTTTTCCGCGTAATGGAGATAGCGCTCGCCCACATAGGTAGGGAAGTAGCCGTTTCCAATCCGGTCAAACAGGCGGGTTCCAAGCTGCTGCTCTAAATTTTTTAAATATTTACTTAAGGAAGGCTGGGAGATGAACAGGGCCTCGGCCGCCTTGCTGATGCTCTTGTGGCGGGCGATGGCGAGAATGTAGCGGGCTTCTTTTAATTCCATGGCGGACTCCTCCTGGGTGAAAGAAAATGGATCAACGGGGGATTATAGCTTTACTGCATAAAAATTATAGATTATATGTATTTGACGTACAGTATATCACATTTTATAATAAATGTACATCGTTGGATTAACTAAACTAATAAATAAAAATGAATTTGGAGAGGTCGAGATGAAGAAAAGTAGTGCATTTGTTATGGTGGTGCCCGGACTTGTCATCCTGGTGGTGTGTCTGTTTCTTCCGCTTTTGAAGGTTCTGGTCCCCACGCTCTTTGCCGGTGAGTATCCGTTAAGCTCTTACGTGGACTTTTTCCTGGACGAGTATTATCTGAAGATATTCGCAAGGACCGTGAAGGTGGCGGTTATTACGACGGCGGCATGTATGGCGGCAGGTGTTCCGACCGCGTATTTTATCAGCCGGTGCGGCAGAAAATGGCGGGGAATCCTTCTTGCAGTTTCCATTTTCCCGATGATGACAAATTCTGTCATCCGAAGCTTCGCATGGATCAATATCCTGGGAAGCAATGGGATTATGAACCGATTTCTGATGGCCGCGGGATTTGCGGATAAACCGGTGAAATTATTATATACCGATTTCGCCATTATCATCGGTTCTGTTTACTTATTCCTTCCGCTGATGATCGTTACGGTGGCTGGTGTCATGGAGAACATTGGGGACGATATGATGGAAGCCGCTCAGAGCCTGGGCGCCAACCGGTTTACCGCGTTTCTGAAGGTTGTTTTCCCCATGAGCCTTCCGGGAATTATTGTGGGCGGTATCCTCGTGTTTACCGGAACGCTGACAGCCTATACTACACCGCAGCTGCTGGGCGGCAATAAAAATATGGTGCTGTCGACCTTTATTTACCAGCGCGCCATGACTGTGGGTGACTGGAATGGAGCGGCGGTCATATCCCTGATTATGATTATTGTGACGTTGATTGTCATCAAAGGATTTAACGCTCTGGCAAACAGGCTGGACAGAAGAGGAGGAAGCCATGCGTAAGAATAAACTGCTCACGATTTTTGCGGTGCTGGTATTTGCATTTCTGATTATACCGCTCATCATCATCACCGTGACGGCGTTTGGCGGGGGAAATGCCATAACTTTTCCGATTGAGTCATTTTCCATGAAATGGTTTCTCAATGTCTTCTCTCTAAAATCCTTCCGGAAATCGTTTTTAACGAGCCTGGAGATTGCGTTTCTGGCTACCTTTATCGCTCTTCTGGTGGGAATTCCGGCGGCCTACGCGCTGGCCAGATCCGGGATGAAGGGAAAAGGGATCTTAAAGTCGGTGTTCCTGTCGCCTACCATTGTTCCGGGTATTGTCATCGGTTTTGTGCTTTACCAGTTTCTTGTGCTGTCGTTGAGAATTCCGGTGTATGCGGGACTTCTGGCAGGCCATTTCATGGTGACGCTTCCATATGTGATCCGGGTGGTAGGATCGAGTCTGGACCAGTTTGATTTCTCGGTGGAGGAAGCAGCGTGGAGCCTGGGCTGCGGCAAGATTTCCGCATTTTTCAAGGTGGTGCTTCCGAATATCACGTCGGGAATTTCTGCGGCCTTTATGCTTGCGTTTATCAATTCCTTCAATAATATTCCGGTATCCATGTTTCTTTCCGGTCCGGGGGTATCCACGTTCCCGGCAACCCTGATGAATTATATCGAATATAATTATGACCCGACCGTATCGGCGGTATCTGTGCTTTTAATGGCGGCCACGGTCATCATTATGGTAATTGTAGATAAGACGCTGGGAATCGCTGCGCTGACAAAGTAGCAGGGCAGCAGGAAAGCGGGGCACGCGGAGTGCTTATAATGAGGAGGAAAAAACGATGGCATTTATGACACTTAAGGATATTGATGTCTGTTATGATAAGAAAAAACAGGTTTTAAAGGGATTGAATCTGGAGGTAGAGGAGGGCGAGCTGGTATCTCTCTTAGGCCCCAGCGGCTGCGGCAAGACGACGACGCTCCGGGTGGTGGCCGGATTTATTGAACCGCAGGGCGGAATCTTCTCTCTGGATGGAGCGGATTTAACAAAGGTGCCGGTGCATAAGAGAAATTTCGGTATCGTATTTCAGAGTTATGCGCTGTTTCCTCATTTGTCAGTCTATGATAATGTTGCGTTCGGTTTGAAAATCAGGAAGCTGGACAAGGCGGAAATGGACAAAAAGGTGAAGAATATCCTTGAAGTGTGCGGACTCACGGAATTCGCGAACCGTTTTCCGCAGCAGATGTCCGGCGGACAGCGGCAGAGAGTCGCTCTTGCCAGGGCGCTGGTGATCGAGCCAAAGCTTTTGCTGCTCGATGAGCCGCTCAGCAACTTAGATGCCAAGCTGCGCATCAATATGAGAATGGAGATCAAACGGATTCAGAAGCAGTTGGGAATCACCACTCTGTTCGTCACCCATGACCAGGAGGAGTGCTTCTCCATCTCAGATAAGGTAGCTGTTATGAACCGCGGTGTGATCGAACAGTATGACACACCGGAGCACATTTACAGCAGGCCGGAGACGGAGTTTGTGGCGAGGTTTATCGGTTTTGAGAATTTCCTTACGCTTCATAAGGGCGGGGATATTTACCGGACAGACGGCGGGGAGGCATTTTCCGTGAAGACGGCTCATGGGACGGTTCCGTCCGAAGAAACGGTTATCGGAACGATCAGACCGGAAGATATTCTGGTGGATACAGAAGACAGGACCGTAAATGTGCTGGCAGGAACTGTGGGAGTGCGTACCTTTTTGGGGAAGAGCTATCAGTATGAGGTTAATACCGCAGCCGGAAAATTTCTGGTGAACAGAACAGCGGATGAATCGTATGAAGAGGGCCAGGTGGTTCGCCTGTACCTGCCGGAAGAAAAACTGATTTTAGTAAACGGTAACAGTTCAGACGGCTCATCTTCTTGATCGAAAAATCCGGTCAAGAAGCATCGGATATTTATCCGATGTGAAAATTGGGGCATAAAGCTGCTTACAAGCGAGCTTGACGCTGCTTCCTGCGCCAATTTTCCCGCCGTCTGAGCTGTTACAGTAAATAAATAATTGAGAAAAGTGAGGTACTATTATTATGAAGAAAATCATTGCATTGTCTCTTTGCGCAGCGCTGGCGCTGACCGGTTGTGGAAGCTCCAACTCTGCAGAGGGCGGAAAAAATGACGAGGGTACGAAGAAACTGATTCTTTCCACTTATGGACTCAGCGAGGATATATCCGAGGAGGAAGTCTATAAGCCGTTCGAGGACGAATTTGGCTGCAAAATTGTAACGGAGACAGGAAGTACCAATGAACGTTATACAAAATTGTCGGCAGACTCGGAAACAGTCATTGATGTGATCGAGCTGTCTCAGGCCATGACGGCGAAGGGAATCGAGGAAGGCTTATTCGAGCCGATCGACTTAAGTAAAATTGAAAACAGCAAGTATTTGATCGGTGCTGCGAAGAAGATGGCGGAAGCGGGACAGGGTGTCGCTTATACCATCAACAGCATCGGTATCATGTACAATCCGGAGGATGTGGGATTTGAGATTAAGAGCTTTGATGACCTTTGGGATGCGAGACTCGAGGGACGGATCGCCATTCCGGATATCACTACAACCTTTGGACCGGCTATGGTGTATATGGCGAGTGATTACAAAGGGGCGGACGTGACAGCAGATCAGGGAGCCGCGGCATTTGAAGCGCTTAAGGAACTGAAACCGAATATTGTCAAGACGTATGCGAAGTCTTCGGACCTGATTAATATGTTTACATCCGGAGAGATCTCTGCGGCTATTGTTGGTGATTTCGGCGTGCCGACGATTCAGGCGGCGGATCAGAGCCTCGTCTACGTGACTCCTGATGTGACATACGCGAACTTTAATACGATCAGCATTACGAAGAACTCGAAAAATAAGGAACTGGCTTATGAGTACATCAATTACAGACTGAGCCAGGAACTCCAGACCAAGACAGGAAAAGCGCTGAATGAGGCGCCTACAAATAATCAGGTGGCATTTACAGAGGAAGAGTCCGCGAATATGACGTATGGCGATGCGGCGGAGAACGCGAAGGTGATTGATTATTCGTTTGTGAATCCGATATTGGGAGAGTGGATTGATCAGTGGAATCGGATTATTAATTCTTAGTTCGAAAATTTTTGGGTGATGGCGAAGGGACGCGGACTTTGCAAAGTGGATTGAGGAAAGCGGGCGCGGGAGACGCGGGCAGGGCACGGGCTAAGCTCCTGTGGGGGATGTGTCTAAGTCTGGAGAAGTACCTCCGCAGGGGTACCGCGTCTCCCACGCCCGCTTTCCGGCGAGGTTGTGAAAAGTCCGCTGGGGCAGGCGGCATTAGAAATTTGTGAACGAAGGGGAGCTGTGGGAGATGGCGGACGGCGGAGATACTGATGAGAAAAAGGATTGGAAAGATGATGAGGCTGTAAGAAAGCCGGATAAACAGAGAGAAGGAAAGTAAAAAGTGGGCTGAGGGGTAAAATCGGAATAATTGGAGAACTTTGGCTAACGGGAATGACGGAGGTGTTGTGGTTGTGAAAGTGGATCTGGTGATAGAGAATGCCTGGGTTTATCGGACTTTCAGGCAGTGCTTTGAACGGATGGATATTGCAGTGACAGGAGGAAAGTTTTTTGACGTTTCTCCTGTTTCTGATTTTGTGGAAGATTCAGAGCAGCGGGTAGGAGCACGGCGCGGGGAATGGGAAGCGGAGTCGGTCTTTGATGGGACCGGAAAGTTTGTGATTCCCGGGTTGGTGGACATTCATATGCATGTGGAAAGCTCGATGACGTATCCGGAGGAATTTTCGCGGGCCGTGGTGCCGTTTGGAGTCACAACTGTGGTGGCGGATCCCCATGAGATTGCCAATGTGTTTGGACTCGAAGGGATTTTAAGTTTTATGGAACAGGTGACGGAGCTGGATATTTTTTATGGTATTCCGTCCAGTGTTCCGGCTACCAGAACAGAGATGGAGACATCAGGGGCGGAGTTTGGGGAAAAGGAACTTCGGGAGCTTCTGCGGGATGAGCGGGTGGTTTGTCTCGGGGAAGTGATGAACTTTAAAGATCTGGTGGCGGAAGGGGATACAAAGAGTAAAAGATTTCTGGAAGTCTGCGGGGAATGCGGCAGAAAAGTCAGAATTGAAGGGCATTGTCCGGGGCTGTCAGGCGGAGATTTAGCGGCGTTTATCAGAGCGGGCGTGGATGCGGATCATACGGAACAGACGGCGGAATCGGTCCTGGAGAAGACAGATATGGGGATGTTTCTGGAATTGCAGGAGAAATCTTTAAAAGAGGAAGTCGTGGAAGTGGTAAAACGGAAGCAGCTCTATGAAAATATTGCACTGGTAACCGATGACACGATGCCTGACCGGTTGATGGAAGGACACTTGAATCGGATTGTCAGGCTGGCGGTGGCGAAGGGGATGCCGGCAGAGAAAGCAATTTATCTGGCTACATTTACTCCGGCCAGGAGAATGCATCTCGACGACAGGGGAATCATCGCGCCGGGGAAGAAGGCGGATTTCGTCGTTCTTCCCGACCTGGAAAGCTTTGTGCCGGAAGCGGTTTTTAAAGACGGAAAGCGCTGTGTGGACGCGGCGGCGGAGGGCCTGGAAAACAGTTTGAAAAAAAGGTTTCCTGACCATTTTTACAGTTCGGTGAAGTGCAGGCTGGCCCTGGCATCGGATTTTATATTGCCAGTTGATGATTTCTGGAAGGAAGAGTACCGGAAGGAAGAGTGCCGAAAGGAAGCGTGTCGGAATGAGTGCGGGGAAGAGGCTTTGTCCGGGAAGCCAAGCGGGAGTGAGGCACAAAAACTGTCTGGAACCGCTGTGGTGAATGTGATGCAGATCCAGACCTTTGGAACCAGGGCGAAGCATGTTCAGAGAGAAATTCCTGTACAGGACGGAAACCTTTGCTGGCAGGAGGCGGGGCTGTGCCTGGCTGCTGTTTTTGAGAGATATGGAAAAAATGGAGACGTCTCGTGGGGATTCGTGGAACACGCGCTGGAGCAGAAAGGGGCTGTGGCGACTACGTGGTCCCATGACAGCCATAATCTGCTGGTGCTGGGGAATTCTGTGGAAGATATGGTTCTGGCACAGAATGAGGTGGTGCATATGCAGGGCGGCTATGTGACGGCGAGCGGCGGCAGGGTGACAGCGGCGGCAGAACTGCCGGTGGGCGGAATTATATCCGATAAGAGCCTTCCGGAGCTGGCGGCAGAGATCAGGGCTGTGAGGGGAGAGATCGAGCGAATGGGTTATGTGAACAATAATGTCATTATGTCCATTTCCACACTGTCTCTTCTGGTGTCTCCGGAACTCAAGCTAAGCGATCAGGGTATGTTCGATGTGAAGAGCCAGAGAAAAATTCCTCTGGTAGAAGTATTTCAGATACAGGAAGAAAAGGTAGTGGAACAGTGAGTACAATTATTACGAATGTAGCTGTGGTGACGATGAATGAAACGCATGAAGTGATACAACACGGGTTTGCCGCATGGAAAGGCGGAGAGATCACCGCGGTTGGAACGATGGATATGCTGGAGGCGCTGATTGCGGAGGAAACGGACGAGGAAACGGACGATGAAAGGGACGATGAAACGGATGATGAAACAGGGGAAAGTCTCCGTCTGATCGACGGGAAGGGCGGAATCCTCATGCCGGGTATGGTAAACCTTCATGCGCATATGGGGATGATACCGTTTCGGGGTCTGGGCGACGACTGCAAGGACCGTCTGAGAGTATTTCTGCTGCCTATGGAACAGAGGGCCATGGATGCCGAGCTCGTCTATCTTTCCACGAAATATGCCGCGGCGGAAATGCTGCTGGCCGGGGTCACCACAGTTTTTGATATGTATTATTTCGAGGCGGAGGCTGCACGTGCCATGGATGAGATGGGGATTCGTGGTATTGCGGGAGAAACCATAATGGAAGAGGAAGCCTGTGATTTTAAAGACCCGTATGAGGCGCTTTCCTATGGGGAGAGCCTCATGAAGAAGTACCAGGGCCATCCCAGGATTTCCGCCTGTGTGGCGCCGCATGGGACGACTACCTGCTCTGCCGGCCTCCTTAAGGCGGCGTGGAAGCTGGACGATGCGTTTGGGGCTCCCTTCAGCCTTCATACGGCGGAAATGGATTATGAGATGGATTATTTCCGGGAGACTTCTGAACAGACTCCGGCGGGATATCTGGATTCCCTGGGGGTCCTGGGAAAACATACGCTGGCTGCACACTGCATCCAGATGACGGAAGCGGATTTGCGGCTGTTTGCAAAGAGGGGGGCCTCGGTAGCTCACTGTATCGGTTCCAACACGAAGGCGGCCAAGGGCGTCGCTCCGGTCAGCCGTATGCGGGAACTGGGGATTTTTGTGGGGCTCGGCACCGATGGGCCGGCCAGCGGCAATACGCTGGACCTTTTTACGCAGATGAAGCTGTTTGCCAACTTCCATAAGAATGAGACGAGGAACCGGAGCGCATTTCCGGCACGGCAGGTGGTGGAGATGGCTACGATCGGTGGCGCGAAGGCCCTTCATATGGAGCAGAAGATCGGCTCCATTGAAGTGGGAAAGCGGGCGGATCTGGTTCTGGTGGAGACCCGCTCAGCCAATATGTTCCCCATCTACGATCCTTATTCGGCTCTGGTCTACAGCGCCGGCCCCTCCAATGTGGACATGGTGTTTGTGGAAGGGACGTGCGTTGTAAAGGATGGGAAGCTGGCTGAAAAGAGCGTGGAGGTTTTACGAGGAGAACTGGCAGGAAAGATGGCGAAGACTGCGTTTGCGGAGGAAGTACTGTTTTCTCTGTAAAGATGTCGTTAAGCTTCCTTAAGTTCGCTTGACGAAAGGGCTTTCTGTTTCTATAATGGCGTCAGATGGTTATTGATCACTGGCAGTATCCTGCGAGGCGTTTTTTGTGAGTGCAGCGCAGCGAAAGTCACAGAAAACCCGAGGACAGCAGCGCGAAACGGTGTTTTTGCCGTTTCTGTGCATCGCGAAGCGTGTTGCTGGTCACGGAGTGAACAGTAACGTCAGATGCAGGCTTCGGTCCGGCATACCCCATCAAGCGGTGGACATGCAGACGCCTGCTCAAATTATGACGATAAGAGGAAACAATGAACCACGCCGACAGCGACGCAGAGATAAAAATGATAAGAAAAGGCATGGCCTGCATTTTTTATGGCAGGTTGTGCCTTTTTGTGCATGAATTGGACAAAATCATAATAAGATGCATGAGGAAGGGAAGGATATCCAAATATGGAAGAGAGTAAGGAAAGTGCAGTACAGAAACGCAGGATGGAAGGCAGGAAACGGTTTATAACGAATTTTATCTACTTTATCATTTTAGGAGGGATTTTTCTCTTTGTAATGAAGCGGTTTGTTCCTATGTTTTTCCCGTTTATTTTAGGACTTGCGGTGGCGGCCGTGCTGTCGCCGCTGATCGGAAAGCTGTGTGAGAAGACAGGAGGAAAGCGTGCGCTGGTGTCGATCGTGGTACTTCTGGTATTTTATGGGCTTCTGGTGCTGGCGGCCCTGTTTTCCGCAAGCCATGTCGTTACCTTTATTCAGAACCTGGCCGGGAAGCTGCCTCAGTTTTATGTGGAGGTGATAGAGCCGGAACTGGGAATTCTGTTTGAACGGATCGTGGTCAGCTTCCCGGAATATCAGGATTGGGTGAGTCAGATGTCCGCCAGCCTGGAAAATGCCCTGCAGAGCGGGATTATGACCGTGTCAGGTACTCTGATCGGCTGGGGGGCTTCCTGGATCGTGGGATTTCCTGCGATTCTGGTACAGACGATATTTACGATTATTTCGTCCTTTTTCTTCACAATCGATTATGACCGGATCTGGGACTTTGTTTTGCGGCAGTTTAAAGAGGAGCAGAGGAAGATGATTGCGGAGACTGCGGCGGGGGCGAGAACGACGATCTGGAAGATTCTCCGGGTCTATGCCCTTATGATGACGATTACCTTTGCTGAGCTGTATCTGGGATTTGTGCTGCTGAAGATTCCGATGCCGCTGCTGCTGGCATTTCTGGTGGCTGTGGTCGATATCCTCCCGGTACTGGGAACCGGAACGGTCCTGATTCCGTGGGCGCTTATTCTCTGCATTATCGGGAAGACCGGACTTGGAGTGGGGATTTTTGTTCTGTATGTGATTATCACTATAGTCAGACAGACTCTGGAACCGAAGGTGATCGGACAGCAGGTGGGGCTTCATCCGATTGTCACCCTGCTGTGTATTTTTGCGGGGGCGCAGCTGATCGGGGTGCTGGGGATCTTTACATTTCCGGTTATCGCTACCATTGTGAAGAAAATGAATGATGAGGGGACGATTCATTTGATTAAATAGGGATCAGCCGTATATTAAAATTTAATACGGCTGACCACTTGATACATTTAGCTATGAATGATATATTTCACACTCTGCCTATTCCATCTGGCTGCCGCCGCTGACGCAGATCGTTTCCCCTGTAATGAACGAGCTTTCTTCTGTGGAGAGGAAGAGGGCGGCGTTTTCCATGTCGGAAACCTGGGCGATTCGTTTCATCGGATACTGGTTCTCGTAGCTGGCGCGTAAGGCGGCCGGATCTTCTGCGGTCTCGAAACGGCAGGTGATCATAGGAGTCTCTGTAATGCCAGGGCAGATGATATTGCAGCGGACATCGGGCGCATATTCCATGGCGATGCAGCGGCTTAACTGGATCACAGCGGCTTTTGAGGGGCCGTAGCCGATCCAGCCCTTCATGGTCTTAAATGCGCAGTCCGAGGCGATGTTGACGATGGTAGCGCCCTTCTGTTCCTTTAAGTATGGGATAGCGGCCTTGCAGATGTGGAACATGCCGAAGACGTTGACAGCAAATTCTTTCTGCATATCTTCCACGGATAAGTCCTCCAGACCGCCAAGGAGGGCGATCCCCGCACAGTTCACCATGGAATCAATCTTTCCAAACGTTTTTACGGCGGTGTCGATCACGTTTTTGGCATCCTCATACCTGCTTAAATCTCCCTTCACGTAGACGGCGCGCTCGTGTTCTATAGGCATGGAGTCTTTGATATCACAGCCAACTACGCAGGCCCCTTCTTCCAGCCAGCGTCTCACCATGCCGGCTCCGATTCCTGATGCTGCTCCTGTAATGACTGCGACTCTTCCTTCTAAACGACTCATAATTTTAATTCTCCTTTTCTTTTTTATGAATTCTGATTACTTCCATAATCAATGCGATAATGGTACCAACAATAAGGCCATTGCTTAAAAATGTGGACAGGAACGCCGGAAGTGCCATGGTAAATCCGGTTCCGGGTACGTTCATGATTCCGATGCCGATCAGCACCGAAAGTCCTACGGTCTGATACATGCTCTTCTTGTCCTCCGCACCCTCCAGGCATTCAATGGAGAAGCCGCACAGGCTTACGAATGGAACGAAGAGGGCCGCATAGCCAACCGATTCCGGTATCATGGAGAGCAGGCTGGTGATCGGCGGGAAGAAGCTGATCGCCGCGATGATGATTCCGCCGATGATCAGGGGCTTCGTCCTTGTCATGCCGGTGCTTACGACGAAGCCGCCGCCCTCCGACGTGGGGATCAGTCCGGTGACACCGAAACAGCCCAGCAGGATATAGATAAAGGAAAAACAGTTGCCTGCCTGTTTTGTGCGCCCGGTGGCCACCTCATCATACTGGGAGACCATCTGCTGGGCGATCTTCATGCTGCTGAGTAAATTAGTGACCAGCAGCAGGGTGCATAAGAACGAGGTGATAATCATGGACAGCTCAATCCGTGGTGGTCCGAAGGGGAAAATTCTTGGCATGCGCACCAGCTGTGACGGCATCTCATAGGGGGTGGACAGTCCCAGCAGCGTGTAGAGGCCCCAGCCCACCACGATGCTGATCAGGACGGAATAGGCCTTTAACCGGGTGTTCATCAGGAAAAAGGTCAGTACGATGATGACAACGGAGCAGAGCACCACCTTCAAATTCATTCCGTAACCGTCGCCGTAGACGGATGTCATGGCCTGGAAGAAGAATTTCGAACACAGGGCCACTAAAAGAAGCAGGTTTGTTCCGACGACGGTGGGTGTAAAATACTTTTCCAGCTTCTCAATGACGCCCAGCATATTCAGAATAAATCCGAATACACCGCACAGGATCAGAGAGAATTCCAGAACGCGAAGCGTTTCCGATTCTGAGCCGAATAACGTGACTCCGATGGTGGCATACATGGTGAAGATGCCGAACCAGAGGCCGCAGGGCGTTTCGTTGATGGGGAGGCGGTGGCCGAAGACCGCCTGCGTGATCGTGGCGAGGCCGATGCACAGCAGCGTAACCTGGATGTACATGCTGGCATCCGACGGGCTTAAGTGATAGCTCTGCCCGATGACCACGGGCATGACGATACCCGTGGAAATCATATAAAGGGCCCACTGGAGTCCGCCCAGAAGGTTTTTAACGGTTGACTGATTTTTCATGGTTTCCTTTTCTCCTTTTTTGCAGTTCGCTCTATTCCCTTCCCTTTACACCGTGGATGACCGCTTCACGGAAGCAGAACCAGTGGTCAGGCGAAGCCTTTGCGTTGACAATGCTCAGCATCTTTGTATGCGGATGGTCCGTTGAGGTGCATGATTTTGAGTGAAGACCGATGGACATGGCGCCGCCCCCCACGTAAATGCAGGCATAGTTTAAGAACAATTCATCCATCAGGCCGTTCATCATCAGATGGTGGGTATATACCGGTGTCTCAATCAAGAGACGCTCGATTCCCATATGGCGAAGGATTCGAAACAGGATGTTGGAATCGGTCTGGGCACCCTCTCCGGTGACAACGACGGGAATCTTTCCTTTGTTCTCTTCCAGCAGCCGGTCAAGCTTAACAAAGTCCACGTCCTCCATGGTGTGGTAGGGACCGACCAGGAAGATCGGGTTCTGGCATTTTTCACGGACGACTTCCCAGCCGACAGGGGAGGTGTTGATCATCTTCGGAACTTCGTCCTTTTTGAAGATGGTGTGGTCGAACAGAAGATCGGTGCCATCCAGCGTGGAAATGATGTTGAGCGGAACCGGCGGCAGACCGTTGTCAATTCTCGCCTGCTCTAAATCCACATCGTATAAGTGAACCGTCATATTCGGCTCCTCCCTCATGGTTCCGGCGCCGCAGATTACCGCGTCGGCTGCGGCCCGCTGGAGCATGAAGACGAAAAACGGGGCGTTGCCGCCGGTCTTGTCGAGAAAGTTGTTCGTCTGAAGAAGGGCGCTGTCTCTGGCATCCTGAAACGCGATCTTTCCGTCTATGGTGGTGATAAAGGACGCGTAGACGTAAGGGCGGTCTGCCGGCGCCTTCGGAAATTTCAAGTGGCCGTAAACTTCTTCGATTTTCGGCGATTTCACCGGTTCCTCCGTAAATTCCTTAAGGGCCTCCGATTCATAGACCGTGTTGCACAATACTTCCTCCGCCTTCATTGGAATGCGGAATAAATCCTTTGTTAACTGGTACATGGTAAATCCTCCTTATAAATATATTTGATACAGGCTGGGCCTGTAAAACTCACACGGGTTTCAGCTGGTTCCTGTCTCCGGGAAGCAGCAGGTTCAGAAAAATACCGGTAAAGGTGGCGACGGCGATGGAAGGCATTTCAAAATACAGGCCGCCTGTATGGAAACTGATGGAAGCCCCTCCCAGTCCCAGAACGATGACACACAAGGCGATAACGGCGTTCCGGTTGCTGCTGAAATCGATATGGGCATCCATATAGATGCGGATTCCGGTTATGGCGATGATTCCAAACAGCAGGATGCTGATTCCTCCCAGCACGGGAGTGGGTATCCCTGTGATAACGGCGTTCACCGGGGCGAAAAAGGAAATCACGATGGCTATGCAGGCAGCCAGAAAGACCACGGATACGGAGCAGACCTTGGTCAGAGCCATGATCCCGATGTTCTCACTGTAGGTGGTAACGGGAGCACCGCCGAAGAAGGCGGCGATCACAGAGGCCACCCCATCTCCAAACAGGGAGCGGTGGAGACCCGGATCATGAATGAAATCCCGGCGGCATACGTTTCCGGCCGCCGTCACATCGGCTATGTGCTCCCCGACGGTAACCAGTGCCAGCGGAGCTGTCATGAAGGCCGCTTCCATATTGGCCCGGGGCAGGCAGAGCTTTGGCAGCGCCAATACCGGACCGGAGATGGCTTCCGCGATGGCGGAAGGGGAGACGACGCCCAGTACGAGAGAGGCCGCATAGCCGGCGATCAGGGCCAGCATCACGGGGATTACCGAAAAAATGCCGCGGAAACAGGTGGTTCCCAGAATTCCGACCAGCAGTGTGATTGTGGATACGGCAATCCATTTTAAGCGCACGGACGGTTCCAGTGCCGCGGCAGCCCCGGACGAGGCGTTGTATCCCGCCCAGCCGACTGCAGTAAGTGCGGACGAGAGGCCGATGACAATCATGACAGAGGCCGTGACCACCGGAGGCATCAGCCTGCGGATCCATCCGGTTCCGCAGAGCCTCACGAGGAGGGAGAGGAGCACGTACATGAGGCCTGCCGTCAGGACTCCGAACATCATGCCCTCAACTCCGTATTTTTCCCGCACAATCAGAAGCGGAGCGGTATATGCAAAGGAAGTGCACAGAAATATGGGCATTTTCTTTTTGGTGATGAAGAGATAGAAAAGTGTTCCGGCACCACTGCAGAACATCGTGGCGGAAGGATTAATTCCGATGATCAGCGGCGCTACCACAAGGCCGCCGAGCATGGAAAATAAATGTTGAAAACTGAGGGACACCCATCTTTTAAAAGGAAGGCGCCCTTCTGTACCGATCAATTCGTCCATGATTTACCTCCGTAAATGCTGTTGATGCCTGGAGTATAGCAGTGGCACAAGACTGTGTCAATAAATTAACAAAGTTAAGGGGAATCGAATTTTACACATAAAACAGACTCGTCTGCGAAAACAGGGATGCTAATAATTAACTAAAATACTGTGTTGTAAATTACTTAAAAATATCCTATAATTAAGCTAATTTAAGGAGAAGGGGATACGGATGTGAGTAAAAAAGGAATTAAGATGAAGGATATCGCCAATATGCTTGGGGTCAGCACGGTGACGGTGTCTAAGGCGCTGGCCGATAAAGACGGTGTCAGCGAGGAACTGAAAAAGAAGATCAAGGAGACGGCCAGGGAACTGGGATACCGAAACAGGGACAGCATGCGCAGCGGAAGCGCGACGAACACGGTTGGTATCCTGGTGGCCGACCATTTTGTGGCTTCGGGGCAGTCCTTTTACTGGGATATCTATCAGAGCATTGTCAAATCTCTGCGGCAGAGGGGCTACTATGCCATGCTGGAGATGATTTCCGTGAAGGACGAGCAGGAGGGCAATATTCCAGCCTTTGTAAGAGAGGAGAAGGTAGACATTATCTTTGTCCTGGGATGGCTGGGGCGGACGTATCTGCGCGCCCTTGACGCCGCGGGGCTGCCCCTTTTGTATGTGGACTTTTACAGCAAGGCAAACAGAGCCACGGCGGTGATTGCGGACATGCTGTACGATACGTACCAGATGACAGAGTATTTATACAGCATCGGACACCGCAGGATTGGATTTGTGGGAAGCATCCATGCGACCAGCGATATTGAGGATCGGTATCTGGGATATTATAAATCCGTGATTCGGAGGCGTCTTCCCTATCAGGAGGACTGGGTGCTTGAGGATCGGGACGAGGTCTCCGGTACCGTGCCGAAACGAGTCTTCCAACTCCCGGAGAACATGCCCACGGCCTTTGTCTGCAACAATGATGAGACCGCATACTATTTTATCCATTACCTGGAGTCTCAGGGATTTCGTGTCCCCGAGGATGTCTCCGTGACGGGTTTTTATGATAACAAATTTGCCACGGCAGGAACTCCGGCCATAACCACGATCCGCGTGGATGCCCACCGAATCGCGGAGAGCGCGGTGAATGCCGGCCTCCGCCTGATGTGGGGGTCGGAAAGCCTTCCGGATATGGTGCTGGTCCGGGGAGAGATGGTGATGAGGGATTCTGTTCAGAGTCTGGAAACCGGGGAAGGTAATTAATTACTTAATGAACCGATGGAAATTTACTTATTTAGCTTCCCCATTTGGTATTTGAAGAGAAAATTAGGAGACGGGCTTACAAAAATTTTTATTTTTCGTCATAATGCACAAGGAAAAGAATGGCTTTTAGGGCAAAACAGAGCAGCCGCGGCGTGAATCATCTGCCGCGGCTGCTTCCTGTATTACAGCGGTGCTTCTAATATTCCTTCATATACTCCCCATGCGCTGCGATCAGCTCATCGCACATGGCGATAATGTCCGGGATATTCAACTCGGCGGCGGTATGAGGATCCATCATGGCCGCCTGGTAAATGGTGCGTCGGTCTCTGTTTCTGGCCGCTTCGATGGTGAGAAGCTGGACGGAAATATTGCTGGAGTTCATGGCGGCCAGCTGCGTGGGGAGAGCGCCTACGTGGCATGGCGTGATTCCGCTGCCGTCCACGAGACAGGGAACTTCCACACAGGCGTCGGCCGGGAGGTTGTCGATCAGGCCGTGGTTGAGCACATTTCCTCCGATCTTATACGGTTTATTGGTGACGATTGCTTCCATAATATAGGAAGCGTATTCCAGGGAACGGGTGTGCGTGATGGCGCCATCCTTCAGGATGCTTTCCTTTTCCTGATTCCATCCTTCGATCTGTTTGATGCAGCGGCGCGGATATTCGTCTAACGGAATCTGATAGTCCTCTATCATGTCCGGATACTTACTTTTGATGAACAGGGGATTGTATTCGGCGTTGTGTTCGCTGGATTCAGTGCAGTAGTAGCCGAGATGGCGGATATACTCGAAGCGTACCATGTCTTTGTGCTTCTCCTCCCTGTTTTTCTGATCAGCGAGGCGGCGGATCTCGGGATAGAGGTCATGGCCGTCTTTATCGTGAAGCTTTAAGAGCCATGCCATGTGGTTGATTCCCGCGATCAGCTCGGTGCGGCCCTCCAGCTTATCCTCCATACCCAGCTCCGTTAAAAGCGCCTTTGAGCACGTCTGAACGCTGTGGCATAATCCGATGGTCTTCACCTTCGTATAGCGCTGCATATATCCGGTCAGCATGGCCATGGGATTGGTATAATTCAGGAAGTAAGCGTCAGGGCAGACTTCCTCCATGTCGCGTGCGAAATCTTCCAGCACAGGGATGGTGCGCAGCGCCCGCATGATTCCGCCGATTCCCAGTGTGTCGGCGATGGTCTGATCCAGACCGTATTTTTTCGGAACCTCGAAATCTGTGATGGTACAGGGATCGTAGCCGCCGACCTGGATGGCATTTACGACGAAGTCGGCGTCACGAAGCGCGTCTTTTCGGTTCGGCACGCCTAAATAGGTGTGAATGGAGGCGCGGCCTTCGTTGACATTTTTGTTGATTGCGGACAGGATGACGTAAGAGTCATTCAAACGATCCCCGTCAATGTCGTACAGCGCAATCTCTGCGTCGCACAGAGCCGGGGTGCACATGCAGTCACCCAGGACGTTTCTTGCAAATACGGTGCTGCCGGCGCCCATAAACGTAATTTTTACCATGATGATTCTCCTCTTTTTCTTCATTTTTCTGTTGTGCTGCTTATGAAGAAAGTATATAATGAGACGGGAAAACAAGATAGAAAAATTGTTTCGGATTTATTGTCATTTTGTTGCATCCGGAAAGGGAGAGGGAGAGAAGCGTGAAGGTATACTATTGCGGCAGGGAGGACTGTGAGAAGGGGCATTTCTTCGGACCGGCGGTGAGGTCCCATCAGCTGATTCATTTCGTCCTGAAGGGAAAGGGGATTTACAGGACGGAATATGGAGAGTATGAGATAAAGGAAGGGGAAGCATTTTTAATCAGGCCGGGAGAGGTGACGTATTACCGGGCGGATCTGGAGGAACCGTGGAGTTACGCGTGGATTGCATTTGACGGTGACGAGGCGGAAGCGCTGCTGGAACGGTACTATCCGGACCGCCGCCTGCCCGTATGTGCCATGGGCGAGACCGCCGCCGTCTCCGGCTGGTTTGAAGGGCTGCTTGGCTCCTTTGGAAGCGCGGAGGAAAACCGGGAGAGGGTTCTGGGATACTTCTATTTAATTATGGCCTGCCTTTTAAGGACGGGAAAGGGCGGTGTCCCGGTGGATGAGGAAGGCTATTTTAAGAGGGCCGTCGCGTTTATCCGCCATAATTACAGTTATCCGATCCAGGTAAGCGAGATTGCCGATTACGTAGGGATCGACCGGACGTATCTTTACCGTATCTTTATGCATCAGGCGGGAGTGTCTCCGAAGCAGTATTTGAGCCGGTACCGTTTAGAGGAAGCGAAGGAGATGCTGGTGCAGACGGAATACCGGATCACCGAGATCGCCTACTCCTGCGGGTACCACGATTCGTCCTCCTTTTGCAGACATTTTCAAAAGGAAACGAAAACCGCGCCGGCCAGGTACCGACGCCTGAACGGTTATAAAAAAATAGAAAAGAAGGCGGAAATCTGCGGAAAAAATCATTGACAACAGAGGACAGCTTATGATAAACTAGATCGGTATGAAAACGCGCCAATGCTCAGCGCTTTGGAAACTCCAACCAGCGCCTGGTATTTGGTGAGACTGAAAATTAAGGAGGAAATCATCATGATTTCAAAGGAAAAGAAAGCAGCAATTATCGAAGAATTCGGCAGAAAGGCCGGCGATACAGGTTCACCGGAAGTACAGATCGCAATCTTAACAGAGAGAATCACAGAATTAACCGATCACCTTCAGAAGAACCCGAAAGACCATCACTCCAGAAGAGGACTTTTAATGATGGTTGGACAGAGAAGAGGACTTCTTGACTACTTAAAGAAGACTGACTTAGACGGCTACCGTGCATTAATCGAGAAGTTAGGAATCAGAAAATAAAACCATTTAGGGTGGAGAAACTTCTCCACCCTATCTGTCTATTATCAGAGAAATGAAACGTGCGTATTAAAAGCGGAGGGAAAATCCGAGACCGCTGATGTACGCGTAATAAGCAGCATCGTTTCTTATTGCGCGCAGATCAGTAGTTTCGGCCCTCCTCTGCTTATAATATATATATTAATTATAATCAAAAGGAGATTCAAACATGTTCAAGAGTTACAGCATGGAACTTGCCGGCCGTACCTTAACGGTAGAGGTTGGCAGAGTTGCGAAGCAGGCCAGCGGCGCTGCATTTATGCATTACGGAGATACTGTTGTATTATCGACTGCGACAGCATCTGACAAGCCAAGAGAGGGCATCGATTTCTTCCCGTTAAGTGTAGAATACGAAGAGAAATTATACGCAGTAGGTAAGATTCCTGGCGGTTTCAATAAGAGAGAGGGAAAGGCTTCTGAGAATTCCGTTCTGACTTCCCGTGTTATCGATCGTCCGATGAGACCGTTATTCCCGAAGGATTACCGCAACGACGTGACACTGGACAACATCGTTATGTCCGTAGACCAGGACTGCAGCCCAGAGCTTACCGCTATGTTAGGCTCCGCGATTGCGACCTGTATATCCGATATCCCGTTTGACGGTCCATGTGCGACGACCCAGATCGGTATGGTTGACGGTGAACTGGTTGTGAACCCGACTCAGGCGCAGAAACAGGCGTCCGATATGGCGCTCACAGTCGCTTCTACCAGAGAAAAAGTAATCATGATCGAAGCAGGAGCCAATGAGGTTGCAGAAGATATCATGATCGAAGCGATATTTAAGGCTCATTCCGTAAACCAGGAAGTGATCAAATTTATCGATACCATCGTGGCAGAGTGCGGAAAACCGAAGCATACCTACATCAGCTGTGCGGTTCCGGAAGAATTATTCGCAGCCATCCGGGAGATCGTTCCGCAGGAAGAGATGGAAGTAGCGGTCTTCACAGATGACAAGCAGACAAGAGAAGACAATATCAGAAGCATTACCGCTAAATTGGAAGAGGCATTTGCTGATAAGGAAGAATGGCTGGCAGTATTGGGAGAGGCCATCTATCAGTATCAGAAGAAGACTGTCCGCAAGATGATCTTAAAAGACCACAAGCGTCCGGATGGCCGTGCTGTCGATCAGATCCGTCCTCTGGCGGCTGAGATCGATATGCTCCCGAGAGTACACGGTTCCGCCATGTTTACACGTGGACAGACTCAGATTTTAAATATCTGTACACTTGCTCCGTTATCCGAGAGCCAGAGATTAGACGGCATCGACGATATGGAGACATCCAAGAGATATATGCACCATTACAATTTCCCGTCATTCTCCGTAGGCGAGACAAAGCCATCCAGAGGACCGGGACGCCGTGAGATCGGCCATGGCGCGCTGGCAGAGAGAGCCCTTGTTCCGGTGCTTCCATCAGAAGAAGAGTTCCCATATGCAATCCGTACCGTATCCGAGACCATGGAATCCAATGGTTCCACCTCTCAGGCGAGCATCTGTTCCTCCTCCATGTCCTTAATGGCGGCTGGTGTTCCGATCAAATCCGCGGTAGCAGGTATTTCCTGCGGCCTGGTGACCGGCGATACCGATGATGACTATATCGTATTAACCGATATCCAGGGTCTGGAAGATTTCTTCGGCGACATGGATTTCAAGGTTGGCGGTACTCACAAGGGTATCACCGCGATTCAGATGGATATCAAGATTCACGGCCTGACAAGACCGATCATCGAAGAGGCCATCAGAAGAACGAGAGAAGCAAGAATCTACATCCTTGACGAGGTTATGGCAAAGGCAATCGCAGAGCCGCGAACAGAGGTTGGCAAGTACGCTCCGAAGATCGAGCAGATCTCCATCGATCCTCAGAAGATCGGCGATGTTGTCGGCAAGCAGGGTAAGGTAATCAATAAGATTATCGAGGAGACCGGCGTTAAGATCGACATTTCCGACGACGGAAGCGTATCCGTATGCGGAACCGATAAGGAGATGATTGCACGCGCTATTGAGATTATCAAGAGCATCGTGACAGACATCGAAGCGGGCACCATCATGAAGGGCAAGGTTGTCAGAATTATGAACTTCGGCGCATTTGTGGAGCTGGCACCGAACAAGGATGGTATGGTTCACATCTCCAAATTATCCGACAAGCGCGTAGAGAAAGTGGAAGACGCGGTAAATATCGGCGATGAAGTGACTGTAAGGGTTATGGAAGTCGATAAGATGGGAAGAATCAACTTAAGCATGAAGCCAGGCGATATGGATCCCAACGTGGATGTATCGACTCTGGACAGCGGCAGAAGAGACTCTGACAGAAGAGACTCCGGAAGAAGAGATTCCGGCAGACGCGACGGCGGCAGAAGAGATTCTGACAGACGTGATTCTGATCGTAGAGATTCTGACAGAAGAGATTCCGACAGAAGAAATTCCTAAAAAAATCTGACAGGCGGCAGAAACGGAGAATATCCGGTTTTGCTGCCTGTTTTTTCAGAGAGGTATATAAAAAATGAGGGAAATCTATTATAATGGAGTTATCTATACGGGAACCGGGAGGGAAGCAGAGGCGATGGCCGTCGAGGACGGACGGATTGCCGGTGTGGGGAACCTTACTGATCTGGAGACTTGTTCCGATGTGGTGTACCATAATCTGGACGGCCATTTTGTCGTTCCGGGATTTAACGATTCCCATATGCATCTGCTGAATTATGGCCACACGCTGAAGCTTGTGGATTTAACGGCGGCAACCTCGTCCCTGGAAGCGATGTGCTCCGCCCTTTCCCATTTTATTTCAAAGGAAAAGCCTGCACCGGGTACATGGGTAGTAGGGCGGGGCTGGAATCACGATTACTTTCAGGATGAGAAACGTTTTCCCAACCGGTACGATTTGGACCGGGTGTCCACGGAGCATCCCATTCTGGTGATCCGCGCCTGCGGCCACATTGCCTGTGCCAATACGAAAGCCATGGAGGCGGCCGGCATTACGAGGATGACACCGCAGCCGGAAGGCGGCTGTTTCGACATGGATGAGGAGGGAGAACCTGTCGGGATTTTCCGGGAATTCGGCGTGGATCTGATCCATGGGAGCATCCCGAAGCCGGCGAAGAAGGAGCTGAAACAGTATCTCCGTCTGGCCATGAGGGATTTGAACAGCCGCGGCGTCACATCGAGCCAGACCGATGATCTGGCGGCATTTCCCGGTGTACCCTTTGAGACGGTGCTGGAGGCATATCGGGAACTGGAACGGGAGGGCGCGATGACGGTACGGGTCTACGAACAGTGCCTGCTTCCGACCATGAAGCAGCTGGAGGATTTTCTGGCGCGCGGCTACCGCACGGGCCAGGGAAGCGCATATTTTAAAATCGGGCCTCTGAAGCTTCTGTCGGACGGATCCCTGGGGGCCAGAACTGCTTTTCTCAGTCAGCCTTACGAGGATGGGGAGAACCCGGATGAGAGAGGGATCGCCATCTACAGCCAGGAAGAGCTGGAGAAGCTGATTACCCTGGCCGATGGGTCGGGGATGCAGATCGCCGTACACGCTATCGGAGACGGCGCCATGGAGATGGCAGTGAGGGCGTATGAACGGGCTATGGAAGCCAATCCGGACCGCACGGACAGGCGGCACGGAATTGTACACTGCCAGATTACGACGGGCAGGCTTCTGGAGGCATTTCGAAGGTTAAGGCTGCACGCCTACATTCAGTCCATTTTTCTCGATTACGACAATCATATCGTGGAGGCCCGGATCGGAGCAGAGCGGGCTGGAGAGACGTATCAGTTTAAGACGCTGCTATCCATGGGAGTCTCAGTCTCTAACGGGTCGGACTGCCCGGTGGAGAGGCCGGATGTCATGGCGGGAATTCAGTGCGCGGTGACCCGCACCACACTGGATGGGACGAAGACATTTCTGAAGGAGCAGGCGCTTACAGTGGAAGAGGCAATATCCACTTATACCGCCATGGGTGCGGAGGCCAGTTTTGAGGAACAGGAAAAGGGGACGCTGTCAGTGGGAAAGCTAGCGGACTTTGCCGTGCTGGAACGGGACATCAGGGCGTGCGCACCCGACAGAATAAAGGACACGGCCGTGCTGGAAACGTATGTGGGCGGTGTCTGTGTATACAAAAAAGAGAACAGCTGAGAGGCGGAGAGGGGAAGAACGATGAAGTTTACAGTAGAAAATCCGGATGAGAAACGGAGTCCCTATACGGGAATGACAAGAGAACACTGGATTGGTATCAGCCATTTTTTCCTGGAGGGAATTTTTGAGCATGTGGAGAAGCTGGAGGATCCGATCGTGGTTTTGCGCCATGAAACAAAGGTCAGCTATCCGCAGCCGGACGGGCCGAAATGGAGAATTGCTGCGGAACGGTTCGAGGGACTTGCCAGGAGCTTTTTGATCGCTGCTCCGCTGCTTCATAACGAGCCGGAGGCAGCGGCGGGAGGCTACTCTCTGAAGGAGTATTACTCGAAACAGATTCTTCTCTCCGTCACGCCCGGAACGCCCAATTATCTGCTTCGGGTGGAGGAGATATTTCCGGAGGCGCAGGAGGGGGAGATGGCGTTCCAGCACACGTGCGAGTGCGCATCCCTCGTGATCGGCCTGTCCATATGCCGGGAAGTAATCTGGGAGAATTATACGAAGGCAGAGAAGGACCGCATTGCGGATTATCTGTCGAATTTCGGCCACTCGTATACGGGCCACCACAACTGGCGTCTGTTCAACATGCTGATTCTGGCATTTCTGGACAGGGAGGGATATCCGATCGATCATGGGATGATGCGGGATCACGCGGCCGCCATTCTCTCTTATTACGCGGGGGACGGCTGGTACCGCGACGGCCATTTATTTGATTATTACTGTCCGTGGGCCTTTCATGTGTACGGACCGCTGTGGAACCAGTGGTACGGCTATGAAAAGGAGCCGTACATAGCGGCGAAGATTGAGGAATATTCCAACCGCCTGGTGGAGACCTTCCATCGCATGTTCGATGAGGAGGGGCATGTGACCATGTGGGGGAGAAGCGGCATCTACAGAAGTGCGGCATCGGCCCCGCTGGCGGCCAATTTCCTCCTGAAGAATCCGGCTGCGGAGCCGGGGCTGGCCAGAAGGATCGCCTCTGGCGCCGTGCTGCAGTTTGCTTCCAGGGAGGAGTGTTTCTATGAGGGTGTTCCATGCCTCGGCTTCTACGGGCCGTTCCAGCCATTGATTCAGACATACAGCTGCGCAGCCAGCCCCTTCTGGATCGCCAATGCGTTCGTCTGCCTGGCGCTTCCGGAGGACCATCCGTTCTGGACCGATACGGAGACAAACGGAGTCTGGGAGGAGATGAAGGACAGAGAAGTGAGGACCACAGTGCTGGACGGTCCGGGAATCGTGGTGGACAACCACAAGGACACCGGAATTACGGAATTCAGGACGGCGAAGGTCCTGATGAAGAAAGAGAATCCGTCCCTCAATACGTATTCCCGACTGTCCTTTAACAGCCAGTTTTTATGGGAAGACTTTGATTTCAAGGGAATCGAGGCCATGCAGTACAGCGTGACCTACGACGGCAGGGTGAAGAGCCTGATCCCGAATATCCTGATGTACGGCGGTGTGAAGGATGGAGTGCTCTACCGGAAAGAATATTTTGAATTCGAATTTACCTTCCAGAACAAGGCGTCGATCGATCTGGCCGATTTTCCTGTGGCGGACGGCATCGTGCGCGTGGACAGGACCAGGATCCCGGATAAGCCGTATACCCTGACACTGGGCTCCTATGGAATGCCGGATGTGGACCGTTCGGGCGTCGATGTGAGAATCCGCACGGATCAGAAGACGGGGGCCAAGGCCATTCTTTTGAAGTCCTCGGAAGGGCAGATGGCGATGGTCATCTATGGCGGATTCGATGACATTGAAATCATGTCGAGACAGGGCGTAAGCGCCGTGACGAAACAGAGCTGCATCATGTATGGCGTCAGCCGCAGGAAGAGATACTATGAATATCTTCCGTATGCGATGATCAGCGTAATTCTGACAAAGAAGAGCCAGGAAGAATGGCGGGATGAAGACCTCTTCCCGATCCGCAGCATCACCTATACCGATAAAGAGAAATGCGGGGCTTACGGTCCTGTTGTTCTGGAGATGAAGGATGGAAGGACGGTTACGGTCGATTATGAGGGACTGGAAGGGCGGCTCCATATATAATCAGATTGGCAGGAATTTTTTAGGGCGTGCAGCTGTAAGGAATCTAAATGTGGATTGAAATAAACAGGCCCTGGTGTGGATAAATAATTCCCTTTGGAAGGGAAATGGAAACGGAGACGGCAAATGGATGTATTGATCAGAAACGAGAGACCCGGGGATTACCGCGAGACAGAGGAAGTGACGAGAGAGGCGTTCTGGAACGTCCACGAGCCGGGATGCTGTGAGCATTATCTGGCACATCTTATGAGGGAGAGGCCGGAATTTATCCGGGAGCTGGATTTCGTGGCAGTGCGGGACGGGCGGATTGTCGGAAATATCATGTATGCCCGCACGGAGATTCAGTGTGACGATGGAACGACTCATCCGGCAGTGACCTTTGGGCCGATCAGCGTCCTGCCGGCTTATCAGGGGCAGGGGATTGGAAAACGGCTCATTGAAACCTCGAAGAAGCTGGCGGCAGACATGGGAGCTGACGTTATTATTATCTACGGAGACCCGGATTACTATTCAAAGACCGGTTTTGTGCCTGCGGAAACGTACGGCGTCAGAAACGGGGAGAATCAGTGTGCGGCGGCGCTTCTGGCCTGTTTGCTGAAACCGGAGGCCGCGGCATCGATAAAAGGCCGATATTCGGAAGGACCGGCCTACGAGCTTCCGCCGGTGACAGATCCGGCGTTCCTGGAATTTGAGGAGACATTTCCTCCCAAAATCAAGGGGAAAGCGCCGTCCCAGGAGCGTTTTGCAGAACTGGTGAACAGCACGGTTCCATGGGAAGAGAGGGCAAAGGGGCAGGATTAAGAATCTGTGAAGATCGCCTCAGATGAGAAAAAATGTCAAATATGCCTTGACACCCCTTACGAAAACGGATATACTACTAATCACAAATCGAATACGAAACATCTGCTGAATCAGATTCATTAAGAGGGAGTAGTTTTAGTGCATCATCAACATCCTGGCTGTGAAAACAGTCTGGTGATGCATACCAACAGTTGGTTACCAGACTTTTAATGTATTTATTTTGAGAAATGGGTTATTTCTTAATAATAGGTACATTAAAAGTCTTTTTTATTTCATAGGAAAGTCCGTCCTATGAAATAAAAACCCTCCGGGAGGATGCGCACTCCGCGCTAAGGAAGTATGGCCGCTGAAGTGACCGCGCTCCGGCGCGAGAGTCCGGCTCGCCGGACTCTTTCTTGTGTAATAGAAAAGTACTCCTATTACATAAAAAGCCCTCCGCGCTAAGGAAATTTGGCTGCTGAAGCAGCCTCGCTCCGGCGCGAGAGGCTGATGAACCGGACGTTTTGTGGATTCTGCTTATGTTTGATGCAGAGCCGTTTTTTTGGAAACGGCAGAATGGAGGAAAATTTGAAGGATTGGTATCAGAAAGACGAACAGGAAATATTAAAGGAACTGCATGTGACGAAGGAGGGGCTTACGGCCGGTCAGGCGGAAACGCTTCTCCTTGAAAAGGGCGAAAATGTGTTAATGGAAGGAAAGAAGAAGAGCGTGCTTGCAGTATTTGCAGAGCAGTTCTGTGATCTTCTGGTGGTGATCCTGATTGTGGCAGCCGTCATTTCCATGTTTTCGGGAAACGTGGAGAGCACCATCGTCATCGTGGCGGTTATTATTTTGAATGCGATCTTAGGAACCGTACAGCATGAAAAAGCGAAGAAGTCCCTGGAGAGCTTAAAGAGCCTTTCATCACCCAATGCAAAGGTGATCCGCGGCGGCCAGAAGATCGAGGTCCCGTCTGCCAAGGTGGTTCCCGGCGACATTCTCCTATTGGAAGCGGGAGACATGGTGGTGGCCGATGGAAGAATCTTAAACAACTATTCGCTTCAGGTCAATGAGAGCTCCCTGACAGGAGAATCGACCAACGTGGATAAGGAGGAAGGGACGATCGACGGCGAGATGCCTCTGGCGGACCGGACCAATATGGTATATTCCGGAAGCCTTGTCACTTACGGAAGGGCCATGGTGGTGGTGACAGGAACGGGAATGGATACGGAGATCGGTAAGATCGCCAGTCTGATGAACGCGACAAAGGAAAAGAAGACACCTCTTCAGGTGAGTCTGGACCAGTTCTCCGGACGTCTGGCGGCGGTGATCATGGTCATCTGTGCCATTGTATTCGCCTTAAGCTTATACCGGAAGATGCCGATTCTCGACTCTCTGATGTTTGCCGTGGCGCTGGCCGTGGCGGCGATTCCGGAGGCACTCAGTTCCATCGTAACCATCGTGCAGGCCATGGGAACGCAGAAGATGGCAAAGGAAAACGCTATCATTAAGGAGCTGAAGGCGGTAGAGAGTCTGGGGTGCGTCTCTGTTATCTGTTCCGATAAGACAGGAACCCTGACCCAGAATAAGATGACGGTCCAGGAGATTTACATTGACGGAAATACGTTCCGTCCGGAAGAATTGGATCTGCACGAACAGCTTCACCGTTATATCTTATACGACTCGATTCTGACCAATGATTCCACCCTCGTTGACGGTAAGGGAATCGGAGATCCCACCGAGTACGCCCTTCTGGAAATGGCCAGAAAAGTAAGTGTCAATGACGATGTCCTGCGGACGATGATGCTCCGTCTGGAAGAGATTCCCTTTGATTCAGACCGAAAGCTGATGAGTACCAAATATGAACTGCACGGTGTGCCTACTATTTTGACGAAGGGCGCTGTCGATGTCCTGTTAGACCGGACAACCCATATCCGCACCGCAGAAGGAATCCGGGACTTTACGGAGGCAGACCGGGAGGAGATCAACCGCCAGAATATGGAATTCTCCCAGAATGGTCTGCGTGTGCTTGCATTTGCCTATAAAGAGGTGGAAGACGACCACGTTCTCTCCTTAAAAACGGAGAACGGCTTTACATTCCTCGGACTGGTAGCCATGGTGGACCCGCCGAGGGAGGAATCAAAAGAGGCCGTGTCCGACGCCAAACGGGCCGGAATTCGCCCGGTTATGATCACTGGTGACCATAAGATCACGGCGACGGCCATTGCGAAGCAGATCGGTATCTTTGAAGAAGGCGATCTGGCGGTTACAGGAACGGAACTGGACGCCATGAGCGATCAGGAGCTGGATGGGAAGATTACGAAGATATCCGTTTACGCCAGGGTGTCTCCGGAAAATAAGATCCGGATTGTCGATGCATGGCAGAGACGAGGCAATATCGTATCCATGACGGGAGACGGTGTCAATGACGCGCCGGCCCTTAAGAAAGCAGACATCGGTGTAGCCATGGGAATTACGGGAACCGAGGTGTCCAAGGATGCGGCTTCCATGATTCTGGCGGACGATAATTTCGCAACCATCATCAAGGCTGTGGCCAACGGCCGTAACGTATACCGGAACATCAAAAATGCAATACAGTTTTTATTATCAGGAAATATGGCGGGGATCCTGTCGGTACTGTACACATCCATCATGGCGCTTCCCGTTCCGTTTGCACCGGTACATCTGCTGTTTATCAACCTTCTGACAGACTCGCTTCCGGCCATCGCAATCGGTATGGAGCCGGCGGAAAAGGATTTGCTGTCTCAGAAACCGAGAAATCCGAAAGAGGGAATATTGACAAAGGAATTCATGATGAAGCTGATCCTGCAGGGCGGCCTGATCGCTGTCTGTACCATGACAGCCTTCCATCTGGGACTGAACCAGGGCGGCGCCGCGGTCGGAAGCACCATGGCGTTCTGTACGCTGACACTGGCGCGTCTGTTCCATGGATTTAACTGCCGAAGCAGCCATTCGATCTTCCGAATTGGATTTTCGGGAAACTGGTACAGTCTGGGTGCATTTCTGGCGGGTGTCGCACTCCTGAGCCTGGTGATGTTTGTACCGTTCCTGGAAAGACTGTTTTCTGTCGCGCCTCTGACCGGAAGCCAGATCGGACTGGTCTATCTGCTGGCGGTAATACCGACTGTGGTGATACAGCTTACGAAAATAGTCAGAGAACAGAGACATTAAGGATACCTGTAATATAACGACAGCGGCGGGCGTGGATTGAAAGAAATAACGCTTTTCACCAATAAAATAGTATGATAAAATAATCCGGTACCGATATTACGTAATATGGGAAGGAAACGACATGACAGGACAATTATTACACAAGTTCAGAAATCACGGACCTTTGTCAAGACGGACGAAGTTTCTGATTCTTGCCCTGGTGCCGGTTTATTTTATGGCTGCGGGGCTGTTTCTCCAGCCGTTAAATGAAGTATTAAAGGGAATTATTACGATTATCAGGGAACCGGATTTCCTGATTACGGATTATATTGCGATCGGAGGAATTGGGGCCGCGTTTGTCAACGCCGGTGTGATGGCTTTGATTTCCATTGCCATTGTCTATTATCTGGGGATGGAGATGAGCGGCCACACGATTACCTCCTGCTTTCTAATGTTTGGTTTTTCTCTGTTCGGAAAGAATATTTTAAATATCTGGTCGATCATGATGGGCGTCTGTCTTTATGCCTTTTATCATAAGACCTCAGTTACGCGGTACATCTATGTTGGTTTCTATGGAACCAGCCTGTCACCGATTATCACCCAGCTTATGACGGTGGGACATCTGCCGCTGGCCGTAAGGCTGCCGCTCAGTATACTTGTGGGTATGATCATCGGGTTCGTACTGCCGCCGCTTTCCACACATACTCATTACTCCCATAAGGGCTACTCCCTTTATAATGTGGGCTTTGCATCTGGAATTATAGCGACGGTTATCGTCTCTCTGATGAGATCCTTTGGGCTTCAGACGGAGGCTCGTCTGATCTGGTCCACGGGAAATGACGTGCTTTTTGCCAGACTGCTTCTCGGGCTGTTTGGCGGTATGATCCTGTTTTCCTGCCTCATCGCGGAGTCGGTCTGGAAGCGGTATATGGAAATCTGGAAGACGTATGGCTTAAGCGGCACCGATTACGTGAAAAGTGAGGGCTTTGCGCCGACGCTGTTTAACATGGGTGTCAATGGAATCGCTTCCACGCTGATTGTGCTGCTGGTTGGGGGAGATTTGAACGGTCCGACCATCGGAGGTATCTTTACCATCGTCGGATTCAGTGCCACGGGAAAGCATCTGAGGAACATACTTCCGGTTATGGCAGGAGTGATTCTGGGAAGTTTTGTGAAGACGTGGAATATCTCCGATCCCAGCGCCATGCTGGCCCTTTTACTCTCCACGACTCTGGCGCCGATCGCCGGTGAGTTCGGCGTGGTAGCGGGTGTGCTGGCCGGATTCCTGCACGCATCTGTGGCGCTGAATGTGGGAATCGTCTACGGAGGAATGAATCTTTATAACAATGGATTTGCCGGCGGTATTATCGCCATGTTCCTGGTGCCGGTGATTCAGTCGGTTCGGGACAGAAGAGCGAGAGCGCGCACGCATGATTCCCTGTAAAAAAAGTCGAAAACTGCTGAGAAATATTTCGGCAGTTTTCGACTTTTTATGTGGGTATTGTTGTGAGGAAAAACTGGTTTTTATGCGGGGAAAACCTGCGTACAGTTTTCCAGGTCTTCTGTTTCATTTTCTGAAATATATAGTTCTGCTGACAGGGATAAGTCGTTGTCTAAAAATTTCTCTTCGCGGAACAGCTTGTCGATGACAGGCCAGCTCTGGGCGGCGTTCTCTGTCTCGAGCCATATTCCCAGCAGCGGGCCGGCGCCTTCGCAGTCAATATAATCGTAACCGTTATCACGTACGGCGCCTTCTGTGATCTCGCTGACGCGGTCTGGTATGAGATAGCGTAAGTCCAGATCGGGATTTGTAAGTTTACCGGGGTTTAATACTATGATGATAGTTTGCATATTGTTTTCTCCTTATGGTTTGATTTTTTGATTGTTTTTTGAGGGGAAGACTGGAATATGGGGGGAAGCATAAAGGTTGAAACTTAAAGCATAAAACTTAAAGCCATTCCAGATAACTGTTATCTTTAAATGGGCGTTTCCAATTAACGGGATTCTGCTGGGCCTGCAATAGCAAATCTTTTTTCTTTTTTAGGATTGCTTTATCAAATTTAGAGAGGTAAAATGCCGCTCCTATTTGTGATTCGGAACCATCATACTCCTCATTCAACAGGAAGTCAAAGAGTAATTCCGCCAAGGCCTCATCATTTTGGTAGGAACTGAAAAAGTCATTAAGCGGCTGCTCAAAATTTTTATAACAACTGGATACCAGATATTCATACAAGAGTTCCTGATCCCATTTTCCGTCTTTGACAGGATTAAATTTTTTTAACTCAGACCAGTTTTGGTAATACATATTTTTCGTCTCCATTCAGGGGAATGTGCCGCATTAGGAATCGGGTGAGATCGCTCTTTCATACTGAACATTTTCCATATACTCTTCGATCGTTTCAGCATCAAACCACATTCCGGCCTTATCCATCTCGAAAAGCTTTTCATACCCATATAATTGAATTAGAAAATCCCAGCCTTCTTTGGTGATCAGGCCTTCTAAAATACCGCAGTAGCCGAATAACTCGATAACTTTATCCGGCTGTTCGAGATCGGCCGCTGTGTATTCGGTTCCTTTGGGCGGCGGATAAATATATAAGCCTAACATGTTTGGTACCCCCTTAATTTCTGTTGTGATATGGCAGTTCTGGCTGTATTTGGCAAGGGATTCTTTTGGGGCAGGATCGGAGGTGTGTGAGCCGGGAACTTATGAGTCAGGGAAGCGAATTCGGAGTGTTCCTAATTAGAGTACGAGCATTCAGAGTGTTCCTGAACAGAGTACCTCGTCACGGAGTATTCCTAATTAGAGTGTTCTGCCCCGGAGCGTTCCTAATTAGAGTGTCCCGCCCCAGAGTGTTCCTAATTAGAGTGTCCCACCCCCAGAGTGTTCCTAATTAGAGTGTCCCACCCCAGAGTGTTTCTAAATAGAGTGTTTCGAATCAGAGTGCCCCATCCCGGAGCGTTCCGAATCTGATTGTTCCGAATCTGATTGTTCCGAATTTGATTATTCCGAATTTGATTATTCCGAATTTGATTGTTCCGAACCCGAATGCCTCGAACTCGAATGCTTCGAACCTGAGTGTTCCGAATCTGCGTGTTCTGAATCCAAGTGTTCCGAATCCGAGTGTTCCAAATCCGAGTGCTCCAAATCCGAGCGTTCCGAATCTGCGTGTTCCGAATCCGAGTGCTCCGATTCCGAATGCCTCGAATCTGTGTGTTCGGACCCGGAATATTTCGATCTGGATCCCGCCTTCCCGGATCCCTCGTAATCCGTTTGGTGCCGGCTTTCACAGTTGGAAATGTGTTCCTTGATTTCATCGATAGAGCAATGGCTGTACTGGGTAATATCAGTTTCAGGTGCCGCCTCCTCCAGCTTCTGCAGGTAAATATATTTGCCTGCAGTCACTCCGCAGGAATGGGCGGCTTCCACCTCCTCGGAGGTCACAGCCCGGTATTCCGTATTTCCGTCTGGGTGCAGCGTGGTTACGGTAGTATCCGCCGTCTCTCGGATTTCCTCCAGGAGCCGGGACTGTCTGGCCTCATTGGCTGAGTAGACGGTGACTACCACGTTCTTATTTCCGGACAGATACGGTTCTCCGCTTTCGGATTGCAGCAATTCTTTTACCGCTTCCCCGCACTCCATGCCGGTCAGCCGGATGCCCGAGAGCAGAGCTTCTCCATCTTCGTTGAGCGCCGAGGAAGAGGTTACACGATCCAGGCGGTTGACGGTCAGTTCAATGGAAGGATTGACATCCACACTGATTAAAGCCGCCTGTGCATAATAATAGTGGTAACCGCCTCCGGTTACTACGAAGCACAGGCAGGCGGCGATGGCAGCGGCGGCTGTGAGAAAACGGCGGGATCGCGGTTTCGTCTTTACAGGGACGATATCCCCCTTTTTCCAGCCCTCTTTTGCCGGGAGTGAGACGAAATCTCCGCCATTTTTCATTATGACAGCTTCTTTTCCTGTTATTTCAATGATAATTCCCGTCTTCAATCGGTATCACCTCCCTGTATTGTGGAAGAAATGCTCTGATTCCGGGATAATCTCCGGATAAGAGGATGATCAGAGTTACAATGTATTTCCTGTGCTTTTCTATGGTTTTCGGAGAAATAAAGAGAGCCGAGGCAAGCTGTGCCTGCGGGAGCTTTTTTTGTTCAAAAAACATGGTGTGAAATTCCGGATTCAAAAGTACGGCCGTAGCTAACTGGCGGCATGTGGCTTTTGCACGCGCCTGTTTGGGGCAAATACGGGGCAGATCTTTCCAGACGACGCCGTATACGCCGATCGCCTCAGAAAGGCGGTCAATCTCTTCGCAGAGGGAGAGACGTTCCTGTTCCCTGTCGTAGGCCTCTAAGGAGGCTTTCCCTGCCGCGGCTTCCAGCTCGGCCGCATCGGAACCAGGCGGCTGAATACTCTTCAAATACCGGTTCTGCCTGCGAATCTCATCATTGATCCGGTTATGAAAGCAGACCGAGAAAAATGAGATAAAGCTGCCCCTGTTCTCCGTGTACTGGCGGACGCAGCTGACAAAAGTCAGCATGGCGAGACTGAGCCGGTCTTCATAATCCAGAAGCGGAGATGCGGCCGCGCCGGCCTGCTTTTTTAAGAGAGGCAGATAGTCGCTTAAAAGCTGCTCAAGCTCTGCGGAATCGGACTGAGCTTTTTTTATGCGGTTTTCAATGTCGTTCACGGTTCCACCTCCTGTTCCATGCCATTGTACAGCTTTTTCCAGGTTATGTAAATCAATAAAAATTTTTTCAGACCCTACATTTTGGAAGAGAGCCGTCGTATTCTTTAAACGAGAATAAAAAATGAAATGAGGAAATGAATTTATGAAGAAAATAGTAACCGGCATTCTTGCATCTGCTGTTGTATTGAGTATGGCGTTTCCGGCGCTGGCATCGACACGTGTCTGCGACCGGTATGAGTCGTGTGCTGTGGAAGGCTGTGAGACAGAGGCCTGCCATGAGCATGATGGAGTGATCTATCGTGGAACGTGCCAGGATGGAACCTGCTCGTATCACAGTGAGAACTGCGGACCGGGTAGCGGAAGCCAGCGAGGACACCACAGAAGCCATGGGAACCATGGAAGTCACGGCTGCCATTGAAAGCCGGAGAAGTTAGTGAAAGGTAACAGGCTGTAAAAGAAATGGGCTGAAAAAAGAAGCTGGCTGGAAAAGGAACTCAGGCGGAATCATTGATTCTTCCGGGTTTCTTTTTTATTACAGGAAAGTTCTTCCTAAGAAACAAAAAAACTTTGGACAGCACGTTACGGAGGTATCGGTATAAAATCCCGCGTCATCGGTGTAAAATAGGGATAGCGCCGGCGGAAATGGTGTGATAAGATTAAGAGGCAGAAATAAAATAAAACAGAAAAAAGGGATTGTTATGTTATACCAGATAATGGATGGGACGGTGAGCGCCGGCGGAGTGCCGATACTGTCCCATATTGATTTTGAAATAAAGGGAACGGAAAAGATTGCAGTTGCCGGGAAGAACGGGGCAGGAAAGACGACTCTTTTAAGACTCTTAGCGGGCGAGATTTCTCTGGACCGGGACGATAAACGGAATGGGCCGGGAATCATGGCTTCCAGAAGACTTACCGTGGGTATGATGAGGCAGCAGCCTTTCGGTGATACGTCATGCACGGTGGAGGAGGAACTCCTTAAGGGCTGCCCTGGAAGAGAGGTCGCGGGTAAAAATGGAACAGGCCTAAGCAGCTCCGCAATTTTTTCGGAATGGGACCGGGAACGGTTCGACTATGAGCGGGAGTATGATATCCTGTTTACCGGTTTCGGATTCTCAAAAGAGGATAAAAAAAAGAAGCTGTCGGAATTTTCCGGAGGAGAGCAGACGAAGATTGCACTGATCCGGCTTTTGCTGGAAAAACCGGATATTCTGCTGCTCGATGAGCCGACGAATCATCTGGACTTAGAGACGGTGCAGTGGCTGGAGGAGTATTTAAGGCAGTATGACAAGGCAGTGGTGATGGTATCCCATGACCGCTTTTTTTTAGACCGGACGGCTGATGTAGTCTATGAAGTGGCGGGAGGGAAGCTTACCCGCTATGTGGGGAATTACTCCGCATACAGGGAGCAGAAACGAAAGCAGCTTAGCTTGCAGAAAAAGGCGTATGAGAGCCAGCAGGAGGAACTGGAGCGGCTGAATTCCGTGGTGGAACGGTTTAAACACAAACCGACCAAGGCGTCGTTTGCCAGAGCGAAGAAGAAGGCCATGGAACGGATGAACCGGGTGGAGAAGCCGGAGGAAGACGATATCCATATCTTTACCGGGGAACTGACGCCGCTCATAATCGGCAGCAAATGGGTCTTTGAATCGGAACATTTAAAGATCGGTTATGACCGAGCCCTGCTGGAGATCACCTTGAGAATCCGGCGGGGACAGAAGATCGGCATCCTGGGGCCAAACGGCTCCGGAAAGACGACCTTTTTAAAGACGGTTGCAGGTTTCCTGCCGCCGCTGGACGGAGAAATGTCTGTCGGAGTCAATATTACCATGGGATATTTTGACCAGCTTTCGGCCCAGGTGACGTCTGAAAAAACAGTGGCAGATCATTTTCACGACTTATTTCCCGCTCTGACGGAAAAGGAGGCGCGCACCATCCTGGGGGCCTATCTGTTTGGAGGGCGCGTGGCACAGAGATCTGTATCTTCTCTCTCGGGAGGGGAGAAGGCCAGGCTGGTGCTTGCAGAGCTTTTGCAGAGCAGACCTAATTTCCTCGTTCTGGACGAACCGACGAACCACATGGATATTCAGGCGAAGGAAACACTGGAATCCGCGTTCCGCGCCTATACCGGAACGCTGTTGTTCGTCTCCCATGACCGGTACTTTTTGAGCGAGGTGGCCGATTCACTCCTGATTTTTGAAAATCAGTCGGTGATGTATTACCCGTTTGGCTATGCGCATTACCTGGAAAGAAAGCGAAAATCGGAGGGAGAAGGCGGTCTGGCGGCCCAGATGAAGGCAGAGGAACAGGCATTGATCGCCGGTATGAGGGCGGTTCCGAAGGCGGAGCGTCACAGACTTAGGGAAATATCCGCGGAGGATGCGTATATCGACTGGCGGCTTCGTCTGGTATCCGAAAAAATGATTCCGGCCGGTGCGCAGGCAGGAGAACTGTACGCGGCGAAGGAAGCAATGAAACAGGAGTGGATGGTGTCGGAAGACTTCTGGTCTGGAAAGAGGTGGGACAAGGAACCGGAATATGCGGAGCTCTGCCGCCGGTATGAGGAAACGGCCGCTGTCTGGCATGAGCTCTGTCTGGAGTGGTACGCCGTCTGGTCCGGAGAGGAAAACGAGTAACAGTTCCGCCTTCGCTTTCGGCAGCAGCCAGTCGGCCTGGCGCTTTCGTATCCCGGAGCTTTCCAGTTCCGGTTTCGGGCATAAGTATTTCTAAATGTGCAGGATTTTTCTAAAAACCAGTGAAAATCCCCAAACTCGCTTCGCTCAGACAGGTGGGGAGTTTCACTGAACGAAAAATTCTGCGCATTAAGAACTGCTAATGCCCTGCAAAGTCACAGGAAAGCTCCGGGATACGAAAGCGCCAGGCCGACTGGCTGCTGCCGGAAGCGAAGGCGGAACTGTTACGAAAGCGAAGAGAATTCTTAGCGAACCCTTATTTTTTTCTAAAAGCTGTTGTCCAGGGATTGCACAGCGTGCGGCGGGATGGTACAGTGTAGTGGAATAAATAGAAATGAGGGATAATATGGGTTGTCTTGGTAATTTACTTTGGTTTATATTCGGCGGTTTCATCAGCGGCCTGAGCTGGACGCTTACGGGCTGCCTCTGGTGTATTACGATTATCGGCATTCCGGTGGGGATGCAGTGCTTTAAATTTGCCGCGCTCAGCTTCTTTCCGTTTGGAAAAGAGGTCCGGTATGGCGGCGGCGCGGGATCCTTTCTCTTAAATTTAATCTGGCTCATTGTGTCGGGGCTGCCCTTAGCGATCGAGTCGGCCCTGATCGGAGTGGTGCTGTGCATCACGGTGATTGGAATTCCTTTTGGGCTTCAGCAGTTCAAACTGGCGAAGCTGGCTCTGATGCCGTTTGGAAGTGAGGTGTATTAAACATGGAGTTTCCGGGAAAGCGTCTGGGGAAAAAGAGTACGGCGCTGGAAAAGGAATGGGCCGCGCTTAAGAAGAGCGAGGCGCGTTTCGTGGAACGGCAGAAGGAAAAGGGGCCGTCGATCATCAATCAGAAGCTGGACCGGGTAGTCCCGGAGAAGTTAAAGGGAACGCTGGATGCCGCGTTTTACAAGGCGTTTCAGCTGGTTTTCGAAAAAGGCGGAACGGTGATCAATAAGACGTACCGGAAGGAAGACGGGGAGTACAGGCAGAAACTGAACGCTTATGCCGCCGGTCTGAAGGAAAACAGGAAGAATTTGAAGGCATTTTCGAAGCAGGCGGGGGTGTCTAAGACGAAGAATCTGCTGATTTCCGGAGTGGAGGGAATCGGCACAGGGGTCTTCGGAATCGGGATACCGGATATCCCCCTGTTTACAGGCGTGATTCTGAAGAGCCTTTATGAGATTGCCGTCAGTTACGGGTACGCCTACGAGTCCGAGCGGGAGCAGGAGTTTTTGCTGGAGATTATCAAGACTGCTTTGGAACGGGGCGGGGAACTGGCTGAGGATAACGAGCGGATTAACCGCTGGATCGAAGGAACCGGCGGACTGGAAGAGAAGAAGGTTCTGATGCGCAAGACGGCGGACCGGCTCTCGGAGGAACTTCTGTATATGAAGTTTGTACAGGGACTGCCTGTTGTGGGTGTCGCGGGAGGTTTGTCGGACTGCGTTTATCTAAAGAAAATTACGGATTATGCGGAACTTAAGTATCGAAGAAGATTTCTGTGGGAGCGGAATGCTGCCGGAGAAGGAGCCCGGAGCAGGTGATGAACCTGCCAGGCTCCTTTTTTGTTGTCCTGATTACAGTTCAACCGGTCCCGCTGTCTTCCCCTGCTTTTGTCCATCCTCAATCATCTGGAAAGAAAGCTGCTGAATTCCGTCGATCTTCCGGAACTGCTGGGGCGTGAAGCCTAAGTATTTTTTGAAGCAGATGGAGAAAAGGGAGGTGTCGGTAAAACCGCAGGCGTAGCTGATCTCCTTTATGGACTGGTTTGTCGTGGACAGCATGACCGTGGCCATACGGATTCTGTACTGGGTTAAGTATTCTTTGGGGCATATACCCACTTCTTTCTTAAACAGGCGGTAAAGATAAGTCCGGTCAACCCGGACCTGGTCAGCCAGCCACTGGATAGTGAGCTTCTCAAAATAGTTGCTCCGGATCACGCCTACCGTGCGGCGGACAATCTCATTCTTATAGGCATTCTGTGTGTTGATGACCGGTCTGGAGAGATGGTAAAAAATGTTGTACAGCCGGGAGAGAAGGTAGTAATCGTTTTCATCACCGGACTGCATGTGGCGGATGATGTCGTCAATGGATTCAATCAGTTCCGGGGAATCGGGATAGGTCGCCACGGGACTATAGGCAAAACCGCAGCTTTCCGTAATCTGCGCCGCGTCGCTTCCAACAAATGCGACCCACGCATATTCCCAGGGATCCTCCTCGTCCGCATAGTAAAATGTTGTCTCTCCGGGCCGGATTAAAAACATGTCCCTCTGTTTTAATACGTATTTTTTCTCATCAGCAAAGAAGACACCCTTGCCTTTTATAATGAAATGAATCAGATAATGGGCCCTCTTGGCGGGACCAAAGGAGTGGCTGCCCATACATTGTTCCCGGCCGGCAAAACCAAAGGAAAGGGATGAAGATTCCCCGGAAATATTCTTTCGAAAGATTTCTATCATATTTCTCTGCATAAGTCCCTCCTGAAAGACAACATTTTTTATATAAAATACAACAAAACATATTGTTTTTGATGAATCTTTATTATATTATAATATTAACAAAAATAAGTTTGCAAATCAATAAAAAATAAACAGAGTGCACTATAAACCGCGGTTTCTTTGTTTTAAAAGGCTACAGATGAGGTTGAAACTATTCATGAACCATATTAAAAATGTTGATTACAGGAGGAGAAGGAAATGAAGAAAAAGACACTGGCACTCGTAATGACAGCAGCAATGGCATTTTCTGCCCTGACCGGATGCGGATCGACCGGATCAGCGCCTGCCACGAAGGAAGAGACGACTACGGCTGCGGAGAAAAAGGAGACAGAGGCTGTGACGGAGGCGGCTTCAGAGAGTGAGAAGCCGGCGGAAAGGCCGGAGGTAAGAGTCCTCATTAAATGGTCGGAGAGCCAGATTTCCAACTGGCCCGTTCTTGTGGACGAGTACAACGCAGATGACAGTAATCCGGTAAAGATTAATCTGGAGTTTTACGGCTCAGAGGGCTATGACGACAAGGTGAAGGCGGAGCTGATGGGGGATAATCCGCCGGAGATTGTACAGCTGATGAAGACGACCTTCAACGAATATTCCGCCAATGGACAGCTCATGGAACTGACCGGTTTCCTTGGAAAAGAGGGCTGGAATTACAACAAAGGCGCGCTTGCATGGGCAGGCCCGCTCAATAATCCGGAAAATGGCGTGTACGGAATCCCGGATTTTGCAAATACAAGCTGTATCTTCTATAACACGAAGCTGTTTGCGGAGCTGGGAATTGAAGAGCCTACAAATCTTGAGGAACTTACAAATGCCGCGAAGACTTTAAATGACAATGGGTACAAAGCGATTGTGACCGGCGGCGGGAACTGGTGTGCACCAGATCTTCTGGCTAAGGTACAGGCTCAGCTTGTGGGTACGGACCTGCTGATCAAAGCCTATAATAACGAGGCGAAATACAACGATCCTTCCATGGTGGAAGCAATGACGATTGTCGATGAGATGGTTAAGAGCGGCGTAATTGATAAGTCCAGCGCCGACTATATTTCCGACGATGACGCGATTGCCGAGTTCGTTATGGGGAAGGCCGGCATGTACACGGCTCACACGGGCATGGCATCGGCTATCGATTCTTCGAAGGAAGACGATTTCGAGTACAATATCATTGAAAAGATGGATTTTGTTGAGAATCCAAAGACGAGTGTGTCGGTTACCTGGGGCAGCATGTGGTGTATTCCGGCAAACGTGAAGAATCAGGAGGCAGCCGAGGACGCACTGGCATTCTTATTTGGTGAAAAGGTTCAGAAGAGTGACGTAACAGAATTAGGAAAGATAGTCAATGTGGATGAATGGAACGCAGGTCTTACCCAGCCGGCTCTCCTTACAGCGGCAGAGCAGTTAAAGGGCGCGGGAACCGCAGATTCCTTCTACCTTCTGGACATGGTGTCCTCCAAGGTACTGGATAATATGATCAAGGGCATCCAGGAGATGATTCAGGGAAATCAGACTCCGGCCGGTGTGCTGGATCATGTCCAGAAGATCTGGGAAGAGGAGCAGGCTCAGAAATAGCGTTTGTTTGTTTCAATCCACGTTCGGTAATTTCACAGAGTGCGGCCACACCTTTTAGAGATGTGTAGTTTGACCTCATGTCAGTGGGGGATACCGATTTCTCTCCGCCCGCCACTACCGTTAAACTTGTTTTGGCGATTTACCCTTCCGCCTATAGATGTGGGGGAATCTTCACTTTCTAGTTAAATTGAGGGGCCGGATTAATACATCCGGCTCCTCTCTTAAAACCAGTACAACATATATTGCACTGGAAGGGGCGAGATAAATGCCTTCGTAATCAGGTGTTTCTCTGCGATTACATAACGGTTTTCTTTCTCACTTAACTTTAAATATGGGTATATTATACATAATAATAGAGTGAAATGCAAGCGGATGTTTGAGCAATTGAAAATTATTAAAAAGGAGAAGGAGCTCACAAAGGAGTCAAGAGGGGCATAATTCCTCTCATGTCTAAAGCTGAGTCTTCAAGTACATTTTATGAAAGAGAGAAGGAACCGAAAATATTTTCTAATGTTTTCCCTTCCTGCGCTGGCCGTGTACACTGTGTTCTGGATATTTCCCGTATTTTTGGGATTCTATATCAGCTTTACCAACTGGAACGGCATCGTGAATCTGGCGGACGCGCAGTTTACGGGATTTAAGAATTATGTGAATCTGTTGTATGACAGTATCTTAAGAGTATCGGTTCTCAACAACATTAAATATGGAATCATCACCCTGATCGTCGTTCCGGTGGCCGCATTTGCCGTCGCCTATCTGGTTGAGAATTTCACGAGGAAAAAGTCCTTCTGGAGGACTGTAACATACCTGCCGGCTATGATACCGACGATTGTAACCGTGTTTCTCTGGAAGTGGATCTATAATCCGCAGTACGGTATTTTAAACGAGATATTAAAGGCGGTGGGACTGGGAGGGCTGGCCACAGGCTGGATTACCAATACGAAGACGGCCCTGTATGCGGTGACCTTTACCTCTCTCTGGAAGATGGTTCCGGTCTATTTCGTTCTGTTTCTTGCGGGTCTCCAGTCCGTGTCCATCGATCTGATCGAAGCCGCGGTGCTGGACGGAGCAGGCAGGTGGCAGGTGATCAGAAATGTCACCATCCCGTGTATGAAACGAATTATCACAATTGTCTATGTTTTAGTATTTATAGATATATTCAGAGTTTTTGACCTGATATACACAATGACAAAAGGAGGACCGGGGTATTATACCACGGAGATGATTCTTACGTATTCGTATAAAACTGTATTTACGAATTCCAACGCCGGATACGGGATGGCAATCATCTCAGCACTGACCCTGTTTGTGATCATCTGTTCCTTTATCCAGATGAAAATACAGAACAGGACTGCGGATTGAGAAGGGAGACGGACAGCATGAAGACAGTAAAAAAGTTATTTTTAGGTTTCGTACTTGCGATGGTATTCAGCGTCACGATGATCCCGATTATCTGGGTCTTCTTTTCTTCCTTTAAATCTAAAAAGGAATTGATGACTAAGCCCTGGAGCCTTCCGGAAAAGTTCCTGTTTTCCAATTACAGTAATGCGTGGCAGAAAGCGGATTTTGCCGTTCTCACGAAAAACAGTGTGACGATTACCGCTTTCTCTCTGTTATTGATGCTGGTTTTTGCGACGATGCTGGCTTTTGCCATTTCCCGGTATAAGGGAAATTTAAGTCAGGTGACCTTGATTTATCTTCTGGCAGGACAAACGATTTCGGCTGGAATGATCATATTTCCCATCGTTATTGTCTTAAGAAAGCTGGGATTCGGCAGCTCCCACGCGGGACTGATTTTGACCTATGCGGCGGGCGGCCTGCCCTTCGCAGTCTTTGTCCTTCAGGGATTTTTTGCGGGAATCCCGTATGAACTTTACGAGGCGGGGGAGATAGACGGAGCAGGGGAATTTAAAATTTTCGCCAACATCGCCATTCCTCTGGCGAAACCGGCTCTGGCCACCGTGCTTCTCTATCAGTTTATGTGGGTGTGGAACGAGTTTGTGCTGGCATTTACCATTGTGAGCAGGCCGGAGAAGAGGACAATTATCGCAGGGCTCTACTCTGTGGTAAACGGATATTTAAATACGGATTATGTGACGGCGTTTGCCGGAGCCATGATCGTATGTATTCCAATCATTATTATTTATCTGATTTTCCAGAAATATTTGATTCAGGGACTGATCGCGGGAGCGGTGAAAGGATGAGTGAGGCATGAAGGAGATTAGAATCGGAGCAGCTGCGTGGGGCTTTCGGGAACTTACACTGCCGCAGCAGCTTGACTTGGTAAGGCGCCTGGGGCTCGTTTCCCTGGAGCTGGGAATCGCCAATTCGCCTGCGGATGTGCAGACAGACGCAGATGTACGTCTTCTCGAGCAGGTAAAGAAGGAGTATGAAGCATTTGGGATTTCTCTGGATACCGCGGCGACAGGCAATGACTTTACGCTTAAAGACGGGAACGCGGCAGCGGAGGATATCGGGAAGCTTAAGAGGGTAATCGATATCTGTTCCTTTTTAGGAGTGGAAACGCTGCGGATATTTGCTGGTTTTACGCCTTACAGGGAAGTGGATGAGACGCGCTTTTCTCGTATGATAGATGCGTTAAACACGGTAGCCCGGTATGGAAAGGAGCATGGAGTGGTGACAGCCATGGAGACCCATGGGGGAGTGACGGCGTATCCGGATGGGGTGGTTCATTTCCATTCGGCAGCCACGGAGACCGGGTGTTTAAAGAGAATTCTCCGGGAAACGGATGACAGCTTGAAATTCGTCTACGATCCGGCCAATCTCTATGCCATTGCGGGATGCGACGTGGAAGAGACGGCGGAGCTTGTCGGCAGCCGCATCGCCTATGCCCATATCAAGGATTTTGTGAAGCTGCCGGGCGGTCGCTTAAAACCTGGAGCCATCGGAGATGAGAAGAGAGACTGGAAGCGCACCATAGAAACGGTCCTGAAATGGACGGATACCCTGATGATCGAATATGAGGAACCACAGGACATAGAAGAAGGGACCAGGCGCAGCAAACAGTACCTGGAGACTATTTTGAAGGAGGTCTGGCTATGAGTACTATTTACGATTATAAGAAGACAAGGGCCGTCGTGATCGAGAGACCATATGAAGTCCGCTTAAGGGAGATTACTCTGACGGAGCCAAAAAAGGATGCCTATATCGCGCGGACGTATTACAGCAGTATTTCCAGCGGAACGGATATGAAGACCTATAAGGGACTTCAGCATCCGGAACAGTGCTACTATCCGCTGGTGCCTGGTTATGAAACCGCCGGTGAGGTAGTCGCGGCAGGGGAAGAGAGCGATGGAAGCCTGAAACCGGGAGACCGGGTTATGATTAACGAATGCCGGAAATACGGTGATGTCTGTGCCGCATGGGGCGGCGGCTCCGAATACACGGTAAAGGATTCCGATACCACGAATGACACATTTGACTATATGGTTAAGATTCCAGAAAACCTCTCCTATATTGACGGTGTGCTGGCTTATCTTCCATGTGTGGCCCTAAAGGGAATCCGGATGCTGAATCTGGAGGGCAGACAGACGATTGTGGTGAGCGGCGCAGGCATGGTGGGAATCAGCGCCATGCAGATTTTAAAGATCGTAAATCCGAATTTGAGAGTCATTGCCATTGAGCCGAATAAATTCAGGCGTGACATTGCGAAGAAGTATGTGGATATTGTGACCGATCCGTTTGAAGCGGAACTGGTAATCAGGAAGGCCACCGGAGGCGCCATGGCGGATCAGATCATCGAGTGCTCCGGCAATGCGGAGGTGCCAGGTATTCTCCATAAATATTTGAAGGACGGCGGCTGGGGAACCGACGATGCGCCGGGCCATATTCACTGGCAGGGGGATTATCCGGAGAAAATTATCATGGACAGCTATCACCGCTGGTTTACAAAGAACTGCACAATTTCCATGTCCTGTGCGCTGGCGCCCGGCTGTAAGGAGCAGATTCTTACCTGGATCAGCGAGGGGAAATTCGATACGAACGGCCTTCCGGTGGAGATCTGGCCGGTGTCGAAGTGTGCGGAGGCATTTGAATACAAGATGGCGAAGGGCGAGGATGTATTTAAAATAATCTTTGATTGGAGCAAATAATTATGAGGCCTAAAGTTATTTTTCTTCCACATGCGAACATCCAGTATTCCCAGCTGAAAATGGAACGGCGGGAATGGGTCGTGAAAAACTGCTATGAAAAGCTGTTTGACCTGGTTCGAGACAATCAGTATAAAATAGGATTTGAGGCCAGCGGCAAGACGCTGGATGAAATAGAGAGGCTGGCTCCCGAGGTCATGGAAAAGCTGAAGGCGCTGATTCTGGACGGTCAGGTGGAGCCGGTGGCATCCCCGTATACACATCTGATGATGGGAAATGTGCCGCGTGAGGTGGCGGTACATACCTTGCTAAGGAGCCTGGATACATGGGAGCGTTATACGGGAATCCGCCCGAAGGTTGGATGGAATCCGGAATGCAGCTGGAACGCACAGATTCCGGGCATCTATAAGGAGGTGGGAATCGAGACACTCATTATGGACGCCGATTCCTTCTTCCTCTCATTTCCTGAGATAAGAAAGGCCACCGGACTGTGCTATGACGTGCAGGGGCACAGCAATAAAAACCAGCTGTTTCTTATTGAGGAATATATAAAGGATAAGCCGGAGTATTTAAAGTATCTGACAAATCCCTCTATCTGTGATAACGGGCTGAAGCTGATCTTCCGTTCCGATTGTATGGCAAATCTGCTGCTCTGGTATCTGATGGGGGCGACGGAGGGCGTGAGAAACGAGGCGGTCCGCTATGAGGAGATTCAGTCCATGTTCTGCCGCTGGAACACGCGTGCACAGGAGACAGGCTCCTTTATCATGCCGTATGCCGAGGATGCGGAATACATAGGAAGTTCGGCATACTTCTATGTCAAACAGTTTAATCAGGCCAGGTTCTTTGAGGAAGAAGGCGACAGCTTGAAACGCTTTAAGGAAATCATGGACCTGTCCATAGAAAGCGGATTTGTTCCGGCGACACCTTCGGAGGTGGTGGAATCCGCAGAACTTCTGGAGAACCTGTCCATTTTGAAAATTGAAAATGGGGCTGCGTGGCACGGGGGAACGGCAAAGGCATGGCTGAATACGGATCAGGCGCTGCAGCTGGATCCGGCCTGCCGCATGATTCTGGAGGGGATCGAGGGGATCGCCGCCTATAAGCAGATCGACTGGCATGAGAATGAAGCGCTGGCTGCGGCCTTTCGGGCGGTTACCGAAGGGTGGGTGTCGGATGCGAGATGGCCGCCTGCTCCGACTTCTCCCGGCAGATTTAATGTGAGAGAGGCGCTGGAGGCATTGTACCGGGCAAATGACCGGGTGGCGGGGGCGATGGAGGAACTGGGAATCGCCGGGCTCCGTTCCCTGTATTCACCCGATATTATGAGCTCCCAGCTTGGTTTGATCGAGGAGAGGCTGATGGAGATGCGATATTTTGAGGAAGAGTGAGATGGAACGACGACTGGAGATGATTCATTTACAGCTGACCAGGCAGTGTAATTTAAACTGCTGGTTTTGCGGACAGAGGAAAAACAGCGCGCTGCGTGACGGCAAGGAGAGCATGGCCCTGAAAACGGAAGAGTGGCTTGGGATCGTAAATGAGCTGGATGCGGCCGCCGGAAAGAAGCCATCGGTCATGCTCTGGGGCGGGGAACCCCTCATGAGCCCGTGCTTTGATGAGATCGCCTCCACACTTCATGAACGGGGGTACCGGGTCGGAATCGTTACAAACGGGACTCTGCTGGACCGGCATGCGGAGACTGTCCCGGACTGCCTGGACAAGATTTACGTGTCTGTTGACGGACCGGAGCAGCTCCATGACAGCATCCGCGGCGCGGGAACATTCCGGAAGATCCGGGAGAATCTGCTTGCAGTAAAGAGGGCGGCGCCTTTACTGCCGGTGGTCTGTATGGCCGTTTTGACGGAGGAGCTGAAAGGGCAGCTGAAGGAGTTTTTTGCTGAATTGTCGGATTTTCCCGTGGATGAGGTGCTGCTTCAGGATATGATCGTTTTAAACGGCCGGGAGATTGGAGAATATAAAGCCGTGATGGAACGGGAATTTTCCATCGAAGCGGAGGCGGTTGAATCGTGGAGGCAGAGTGGTGAGGGGGATTCGGAGATGGAGAAGGCCGGATTCCGCCTGGAGGAGCCCGGGACGCATGCTTTTAAAGTCCGGTATCTGCCGCATGTTCGTTCCGGAGAAATCGTGAGGCCCTGTCTTTCCCCATGGCGTCATCTCCATATTATGTGGAACGGGGAGACATCGTTTTGTACTGATTTTACCGACTTTTCCATGGGGAATGTGCGGGAACAGCCGCTTGAGGCACTGTTTCGGGGAGAACAAGCCGAAAAGTTCCGGAAGCTGGTGGAAAATGGGAGAAATCCGGCGTGCAGACACTGCTCCTGGGGGGATAAGGAGTGTTTTTATGAGCTGTAAAAGAGAAAAACCGCTTTCAACGGTTTGATTTACCGGAAGTGGAATGGAAAAACATCTTTCGCTTTTTCCATGTGAATGTTATAATACTCATAAACAGCAGGCTGTCTGTGTTTTTTGCAGGCAGCTTGCTTTCGGTATTGAGGCGGAAACGACAAAACCATGAGAGTTTCTGCTGCACATAGAAGGAGAACGATACAAAGATGAAGAAACTGGCAGTCGGTATTTTGGCCCACGTAGACGCGGGAAAGACGACATTGTCGGAGGCGATGCTCTATATGGGCGGAAGCATCCGGAAAATGGGCCGGGTGGACCGGGGGGACGCGTTTCTCGATACGTATGAGCTGGAGAAGAAGCGGGGGATTACGATCTTCTCGAAACAGGCCATTTTGAAGTGGAAGGATATGGAGATGACGCTTCTCGACACTCCGGGGCACGTGGATTTTTCGGCGGAGATGGAACGGACCCTGCAGGTGTTGGATTACGCCATTCTGGTGATCAGCGGAACGGACGGAGTGCAGGAGCATACGAGGACGCTGTGGCGTCTTCTTGCCAGATATCGGGTTCCCACATTTCTCTTTATCAATAAGATGGACCTGGCGGGGCTGGGAAAAGGGGCTATCCTGGATGACTTAAGAAAAATCTTAAAGGAAACCTTTGTGGACTTCGGAGAGGCCGGAACGGATCATTTTTACGAGCAGATTGCCATGACCAGTGAGGAGTTGCTGGATGAATATCTGGAGACCGGCCATGTGGAGACGGCCGGAATACGGGAGCAGATTATAAGCAGGCGCCTTTTTCCATGCTTTTTCGGTTCTGCGCTTAAGTTTACGGGCGTGGAGGAATTCATGAAGGGGCTTGAGGAGTACACGGAAACGCCTGAATATCCGCCGGAATTCGGAGCGAAGATTTTCAAGATATCGAGAGATGCTCAGGGAAACCGTATGAGCCATATGAAGATCACGGGCGGCAGCTTATCGACGAGGGAGATTATCGACGAGGAGAAGGTAAACCAGATACGCCTCTATTCCGGGGAGAAATTCGAGACGGTGCGGGAGGCATCGGCCGGCACCGTCTGCGCCGTGCTGGGACTCTCTAAAGCGGTTCCGGGACAGGGGCTGGGGATCGAAGCGGCCTCGGCCATGCCGCTCTTAGAGCCGGTGATGACATACCGGATCGGGCTGCCGGAGGGCGTCGATGCGGCGGCCGTACTTCCGAAGTTCCGGGAGCTGGAGGAAGAAGATCCGGAGCTGCATCTGACATGGGAGGAGAGCAAGAAGGAGATCCATGTCCAGATTATGGGCGAGATTCAGATGGAGATTTTAAAAAGCGTAATTGAGGAACGTTTCGGTCTCTCTGTGGAATTCGGAGACCGGAGCATCGTCTACCGGGAGACAATCACGAACACGGTGGAGGGCGTGGGGCATTTCGAACCGCTCCGTCATTACGCGGAGGTCCATCTTCTTTTGGAACCCGGGGAGCCGGGGAGCGGTATGCAGTTTGCTTCCGCCTGCAGCGAGGATATTCTGGGAAGAAACTGGCAGCGGCTGGTTCTGACCCATCTGGCGGAGAAGGAGCACAAGGGGGTGCTGACGGGTTCTTCGGTCACGGATATGAAGATCACGCTGATGTCGGGGCGTGCCCATTTAAAGCATACGGAGGGCGGCGATTTCCGCCAGGCTGTCTACCGGGCAGTCCGCCAGGGACTGATGCAGGCGGAATCCATGCTGCTGGAGCCATTTTACGATTTCCGCCTTGAACTTCCGGACCGTTACGTGGGACGGGCGATGAGCGATGTGGAACGCATGGCAGGGAAAGTGATGCCTCCTGTCATGGAGGGAGACCGGGCGGTTCTCACCGGAAGCGCCCCAGCGGCCTGTATGGGGGGATATCAGAAAGAGGTAACCGCCTATACGGGCGGCGCGGGACGGCTGTCATTTACATTTTCCGGCTACGGGCCGTGCCACAATACAGAGGAAGTGGTGGCCGCAATCGGCTATGATGCGGACGGAGACACGGCGAACCCGGCTGGGTCCGTATTCTGTGCCCACGGGGCGGGATTCTTAGTGGAATGGGACCAGGTCCCGGGGTATATGCATCTGGAAAGCTGTCTGGAACCACAGAAAGACATGGGGCCGGATGGAATAGCCGGGCTTGCCGGTGCTGCCGCCAGAAAAGGTCAGGCGCCGAACGGCCGGAACGATGAGCCGGAGAGTGACAGGGAATGGATCGGCACGGAGGAAGTGGATGCCATTCTGGAACGCACCTTTTACGCCAACCGGCGGGGTAATTCTTCCGGGGTTAAATCCGGGTGGAAGAACAGGGAGAAATACAGGGAGAACTCTCACAGCGCTCCTGCGGTGAGGACCTATAAAAAGGAGGCCCCCAGGGAAGAGTATCTTCTGGTTGACGGGTATAACATTATTTTCGCATGGGATGAACTGAAGGAGCTGGCGGAGCAAACCATCGACGGCGCCCGAGGAAAACTCCTCGATATTCTCTGCAATTACCAGGGCATGAAGAAATGCCGGCTGATTGCCGTGTTCGACGCCTACCGGGTCCAGGGCCATGTGACCGAGTGCCTGGACTACCACAACATCCAGGTGGTCTTTACAAAGGAGGCGGAGACGGCAGACCAGTATATTGAGAAGTTCGCTCACGAAAATGGCAGAAAATACGATGTGACAGTGGCCACTTCGGACCATTTGGAACAGATTATCATACACGGCCAGGGCTGCCGGCTGATATCGGCCAGGGAGCTGAAGGAAGAGATCCGCCGTTTGAGCGAGACGGTTCATCAGGAGTATCAGGAGAGAAAGACAGGGGAAAAGCATAAAAATTATCTGCTGGATTCGGTGTCCGAGGAGATGATGAAACAGATAAAGGAACTTCCGGAAGAATGATGGAAGTTCCTTTATCTGTGAACGGTGTCCTGTTTTTTATGGTTCGGCTATATACATGTCCTTATATTTCTTCGGATCGAAGCTGTGGTTGTAAACGAGATACTCGTAATCCCTTATGGTATCCCGGTATGGAAAACTGTCGAGACCAGTCTCTTCCCAGGAGTAGTAGGTTCCCGAGGCATCATAGCAGCCAAGCGGATGTATGACGGGCAGTGTTTCCTCCATGGAAAGCAGAAAACGCTGGTACGGCGTCATATCCAGGCCGGCCTGATCCAGCAGCTCGGAAGCGAGATAGATGGCGCTCATCTTCCCTTTCTGCTCCGATCTGGATTCATAGTTTGTCCAGATAAGAAATGGTGTCTCATACCACATTAAGTGGTCTCCGGCGGGAACGTCGGCGCTGGGCATGCCTGCAATCTCATCGAAAAATTCATCCTCCACGCTGGGCTGATGGTCTCCGAACATCACGATCATGGTGGGCTCGTCGCTGGCCTCAAAGTATCGGATCAGGTATTCCAGGGCCTCATCGGAACGCTTCATCAGTGATAAATACTGATCGGTCTTCGGATACTTGTCCTTTAGGGAGCCGGTCAGCCACACCTCCTGCGGAAAGTTGTCGTAGATTCCCTCATAGCCGCCGTGGTTCTGCATGGTCACATTGAACAGAAAAAGGCGGTCGGCAGGATTCTCCTTATTCTCCACCTGTTTGATCAGGTTCTCGTAATTGGACTGGTCGCTCACGTAATTTCTCAGAAAATCCCGTTCCTCATAGCGGGTTTCATCAATGAAATCGTCGAATCCCATATTCTTGTAACACGTATCGCGGTTCCAGTTTTCACCCGGATAAGGATGCATGGCGACGGTCCGGTAGCCCTGGTCCTTTAAGGTGCTGACAAGGCTGTACGTTCCGGGCTTTATGTAGAACTGGTAGGCGCTGCAGTTGGAAGGCAGGAAGGCGATGGAATCACCTGTCAGAAATTCGAATTCCGAATTGCACGTCATGGAGCCGAAGACGGGAACACACAGGCTTCCGCTTATCGTGTTCTCTTTCAGGCTGTACAGGAATGGGAAATACGCCTGATTCGTCTGAAAGGAACCTCCTGTGCGTAAGTCGGACAGGCTCTCATTCATGATGCAGATAATATTGACCGGGGTGGTGATATCTTCACCCAGGGCCACCTCCTCGGCAGAGGCCAGGAGGACATCTTCCGCCTTGTAATCGTTATAGATCCGTTTTATCTGTGATGTGCCGTACCCCGCAGGCTTCTGCTTCACCGCATAGCGGAAGGAGACCGCCGTGGAGAGGACGTAACCGTATTCCTTATAGGTCTCGTTGACCTCCCACATGTTGATTCCCAGGCCCCAGGAGGGCATGAGAAATGTAAAAAACCATACGCCGTAGGCGGCGGTGACACCGGCCGCGGTGCCTGCGAAGGCGAGCCTGTATTTGCGGCCGGAGATCCGTCTTGGAAATGCGGCTGCGGCTATATTGATGACGAGGAGAATCACTCCGGCTTCTTTCATGGCCTTCGTTATGGTAAATACGTAGTTCTGGGAAACCGTCATGGCTGTTCCAAAGGCCAGAATATCCCAGAACATGATGGGGCGGCTCCGGAAAGACACCACGAAGGCCTCGGCCAGGGAGAGGATGAACAGGAGAATGGACACGACGGGTATGGCGATTCTGGTCCGCCCGCTCGCCGCAAACACCAGGAGATAGAGGATATAAATCCAGCCGATGTTCAGGGCGGCCATATAGGAAGGGATCGTCGCCAGATTGCCGGTTACATACTCAAATAAAAAATAGGAAATACATGGAACCGTCATAAGAAATACGGTAAAAAGTATGTGGGCCGCTTTGCGGGCCAGTGGAAGTATAGTTTCTTTTGTCATTGGTAAGCCTCACTGTTCATGGGAATGAGGTTATCGTACCACAAAGATTTTTTGGGTTCAAGAGAGAAAATAAAAAATATAAAATGCAGCAGAAACTGAGCTGATCAGGAGATTTTCAGCCTTCCGTTACCGCTTGCATTTCCATGCATGATGGATTAAAATGGAGTTTAAATGATCCGGATCAGGAGGTAATGATACAGTATGCCGGCAAATACAGGATTGTCAGAAAAAACAGAAATCAGGCTGAAACAGCCAAAACAGTATAAAGTGGTCATGTACAACGATGATTTTACGCCCATGGATGTGGTGGTGGAGATTCTCATTGACGTGTTCCGCAAAAATTATGAGGAAGCGGTAGCCATCATGATGACGGTCCATAAGGGACAGAAAGCCGTGGTGGGCGTTTATTCCTACGATATTGCAAAGACGAAGGCGGCCAGGGCGGTGAAGATTGCCCGGGAGCAGGGATATCCATTCCGGGTAGAAGTGGAGTCATAGTACGACGCTGTGCAGATTACGGTGAAGACAGGACGCGGATAAAGGCTGCCGATTATGACTGGAGGATGAAGAAATTTGAAGATAGCAAAAGAAGTGGAAGAGCTGCTGAGTGACGCAGTTTTAAATGCGGGGAGGCGGGGAAATGAGTATGTGACCCCGGAGCACGTGTGGTTTGTGCTTGCAGACCGGCCAGCCTTCCAGGCTGCGTTTAAAAGCTGCGGAGGCGACGTGAAAAAGTTAAAGTCACGGCTGGAGGACTACCTGGGGCAGATGGACACTGTGGAGAAGGATGAAGGCGGTATCGAGGTCAGCTACGGCTTGAGCCAGACCATAGAGGAGGCGGCAAGGAAGGCGATTTCCTCGGACCGCGATACGATTGAACTGCCGCATCTGCTGTACAGCATGATGGAGCTGGAGGAGAGCTACGGCGCGTATTTTGTTCAGATGCAGGGCGTGGAATGCGTGGACCTTCTGGTGGAACTGGGCACCGATGGTTCCGGGAGAAAGATGGGGGCTGGAGCGGGCAGAACAGGCGGAACCGACAGTCATGCAGGAACAGGCGGAACCTCTGATATGGATAATGAGGAAGATGCAAAAGAGGAGCGGGAGAGCGTTCTGCTTCAGTACGCGGTCTGTATCAATGATGAGGTGAAAAACAGCTGCCCTTTAATAGGAAGGGAGGCGGAGCTGGAACGCACCATGCAGGTATTGTGCCGGCGTCAGAAGAACAATCCGCTCCATGTGGGGGAACCCGGTGTGGGAAAGACGGCCATCACGTATGGGCTGGCGGCCAGAATCAACGAGGGCCGCGTACCGGAGAAGCTGAAAAATGCCAGAATCTACGGGATTGATTTGGGATCCATGCTGGCGGGCACCCAGTTTCGGGGCGATTTCGAGAAGCGGCTCAAGGCAGTGATGGAAGAGCTGAAGGAGGAAGAAAATCCCATCCTCTATATCGACGAGATTCATAATCTGGTAGGGGCCGGCGCAGTAAACGGCGGATCCATGGATGCCTCCAATCTGCTAAAGCCGTATTTAACCGACGGAAAGCTTAAATTTATCGGGGCTACAACTTATGAGGAATATAAGAAGTATTTTTCAAAGGATAAGAGCCTGGTAAGGCGTTTTCAGAATATTGATATCAAGGAACCGACGGTGGAAGAGACGGTAGAGATTTTAAATGGCCTAAAACCATACTATGAAAAATTCCACCATGTCCGCTACCAGAAGGGGACCATGGAGCACGCGGCCAGTCTCTCGGAACAGTATATCAATGAGCGGTATCTGCCTGACAAGGCCATTGACTTAATTGACGAGGCGGGGGCCTATCTGGAGCTGCATCCCAAAAACAAAAAGATCCAGGTGGTGGATAAGAAGCTGGTGGAAGAGGTGCTGGCGAAGATCTGCAGGATTCCGAAGCAGACGGTGGAGACGGAGGAACGGCAGAAGCTGGCACGCCTGGAGCGGGAGCTGAAGGGCAGAGTCTTCGGTCAGGAGGCGGCGGTGGATCAGCTGACCAATGCCATCAAGCTGTCGAAGGCAGGCCTGAGCGAGGAGAATAAACCGGTGGGGAGTCTCTTGTTTGTCGGACCGACCGGAGTGGGAAAGACAGAGCTTGCAAAGTCGGTGGCTGAGGTGCTTGGAATCCGCCTTGTGCGGTTTGATATGAGCGAGTACGCGGAAAAACATACGGTGGCAAAGCTGATCGGCTCGCCGGCGGGCTACGTGGGATATGAGGAAGGCGGCCTTCTGACGGAAGCGATCAGGAAGAACCCGCACTGTGTCCTCCTGCTCGATGAAATCGAGAAAGCGCATTCGGACATCTATAACATTCTGCTTCAGATTATGGATTATGCGACGCTGACCGACAACCAGGGCAGGAAGGCGGATTTTCGCAGCGTTATTTTAATCATGACCTCCAACGCGGGGGCGGAAAAGGCTGACCGCGCCTCCATCGGATTCGGGGGACGGCAGTTGAATGAGGAAGGAATCACCGATGAGGTGAAGCGCGTGTTCCGGCCGGAGTTCAGAAACCGCCTCGACCGGATCATTATATTCCGTCCGCTGGATGCGGCCATGGCGGACCGGATTGTGGGAAAAGAATTCGGTAATCTGGCCCGGAAGGCGGCGGAGAAAAACGTGGAGCTGACCCTGTCAAGAGCGTGCCGGAAATACCTGGCGGCGAAAGGCGTGAGCCGCGAATACGGAGCCAGGGAGATTAAGCGGATCATCGGTCAGGAGATTAAGCCGCTCCTGGTGGATGAGATGCTGTTCGGGCGGCTGAAGAAGGGCGGAAGCTGTGAGATTGATTATGATGGGAAAAGAGTGATACTGCTTTAGCATGAGGGTGTAAAGAGAATGTGAAAGGCCAGTACAGAGAGAGACGCAGAAAGAACGGAAGAGAGAGAGCCGCCTGATCACCATCACCGGGTGATCAGGCAGTTCTCTTCTATTCTGTTCTTTCTTTATAAACAACCATTTACATCATTCACAGACAGATCCAGTCTTTTGCCGGACAGCGCAAGCTCATATCTTTTCTCCATGACAGAGAATGACACCAGGAAGCGCCCATCTGCTGTGAACTCTTTTTTGATGCCGGAGACTGTGGGAACTGTCTGACCTGCGGGAGCCGGGCAGGCAATGGAGACAAAACCGTGGCGGCCCGCGGAGAGATGTTCGGACTCAAAACGGGCAATTATGGTATCGTGCCATACATCGCATCGGTTTGAGCACTTGGCGGGGACCAGGGCCGGTTTTAAGCCATCGTCAGTAAATACGCCGATATTGGCATCAGCCGAGAGCGAGCAGACACAGGATTTTGCGGAATCGGCAGCCACTGTTGGTGAATTAATATGAAAATTGATCTGTACACTGGAGTCCTCCTCTGTCTGCTCCAGAAGGTCCAGAATGACCAGAAAGTGCTTGTCAACCAGGGCGGCTGCCCGCTTGTGTACGGCGGGCTGATAATTCCTGTGCTCGGCCACCGCATACATGAGACGGCCATTCTCCTCCGCGTGAAGAATTTCTCCCGGCTGCTGTTCCCCGTAGGACCAGGAGGAAATATATCTCCACGGATCCTGATGATTGAGCGTCAGACAGTTATGCCAATGCACGGATTTGAATTTTCTGCGGTTCTCATCGTCTCTGTAGCAGTAGATTCCGGGATCAACCAGCAGTGGTTTTCCGTAGGCGGTGAAGTCGAAGCCGGCGGGATCCATGTGGGCGTGCTGATTCTGAATCGGAGTTCTGCATGCAAACATTAGAGAAAGCGCATTCTGCGACCAGTCGGTACGCAGGAAGACCTGTTTTAACTCCTTTTGCCAGGAAAATACGGGAATGGAAGGAAGCGTCCCGGCCTCTCTGCTCTTTTCCAGGGCCCGCTGCAGATCATCCAGATCGGAAATCTCCCATATGTATTTGGAGGCTGCCCGGGTCAGATCCTCATAGCTGTAAAAGCAGCGGGCGTATTGCATATAGCGGGTGTCGTCAAAAGCGATATAGTGGCAGAGAGCTCCCCAGGACAGGGTGCCGGTATACGTATTGCTGTCGCCCCATGGGCAGTTGCTGCCGGTGGGGCGGGTCATGAACAGGGAATACTCCGCCATCAGCTTCAGGCGCTCTTTATAGCTGTCGGAAATGTCAAACCCATACTTTTTCGACAGCAGAAGCGGGAGGACAAACCAGTAAATACAGCCATTGTGATAAGAAGCACAGCCTTCGATCTGGCCGCCGCCGGAGGTCACCTGGGCGTTGATGCTGCGTTCCATTTCATGCAGGGCATGACATCTCCAGAGCTGGGCGTCTTTAAACTCCGGGAACATGCAGGATAAGTAGAGCAGCCCGTTGTTTTCCATTAAATAGTGGTTGTGGTCAGCCTTAGGCCAGAAGATCGGAGCCACCAGATACAGGACCTGTGCATGCTGATAGACACTGGTCAAGTATGTTTCCAGAAACGCCTCGTCTATATAATCGCTGTCAATCAGATGATGGATGATGTGAGGCCAGGTACGGTACATGCGGATTCCAATCTCCAGTGAGCGCCAGATGCCCTGATTGCAGCCGCAGCCCCCAAAGTTGTCTTTTAACAGCTCCCCGCCGGAATTATAGAGCGGCTGTCTGGGACAATCCTCTATCCAGTGATAGAATTCCTCCATAACTTTGTTGGCAAATCTTTTATCCCCGGTCAGGGAATAGGCTTCCAGCATCACGCGCCAGTGGTCCATGCGGTTGAGCTGATACGTATATTCTGCGTCATTGAATAGGTTCTCGTGCCATTTGACCGGATTACCGATGAAATGAAGTGTGGGACAGCCGGGGAGAAGCGTCATTCCTTTCAGACAGTTTTCCGCATTTTCCACCTGGGCCGCATAAATATCGGGAAACTGGCGGCGGATTTTCTCTCCCCGCTGCCGGAATGTCATTCCCTGCTGAAACTCTTTTTCCCGTAACTTAAGATTTGCGAGAACATCCGCTACGGTTACCCCATCCTTTAAAACCTCTGTAATATGCTGCATGTGTACTCTCCTTTTGATTTTTAACTAAAATGAAGCAGTTACTGTTAAGGACACAATAATTTAAGCGCCGCCCTTTATCAATGACAGATTTTAGGGATATGACAATTTTTTGTGGAGTGACGGTACAGAATCGAATGAAAGCAGCAAAAAAGAGCGTGTATTTTCCGGGAAAGCTGATGAGAAATGCTGATAAATACGGGGGTAAGGCACGTACAAAAAAGTGTTATTCCCCAATTTTTTGATGATTGTACCTGTAAAATACGTGTGCTATGCTTCCTTTCAGAACAGGCAAAGGGGTTCACAAATTAAAAATAAGGAGAATGGCAGTATGAAGAAAAAAGTACAAAGAATGATTGCCGGTGCAATGGCGGTTACGATGGCGGCGGCACTGGTATCCGGATGCAGCATCTCTTCCACAGAGACAACGGGGACAGCCGGGACCGGCACAGAGACATCACAGACACCGCAGATTGAGGAACCGGTGCAGTTGTCCTGGCTGATGGGGCGCAACAGTGCCGAAGTCGATGATGACTCACCGGTAGTTAAGAAGATTGAGGAGCGGTTTAACATCGATCTGAAGGGATTTTATGTGGACGCTACGAATTTCCAGGAAAATCTGAATGTAAAATTTGCAGGTGGTGAAATGCCTGACATCATGGTGATTGACACTCCGGCCATGCTGGCTACTTATGTGGAAGGCGGCATTGTCGGGGAACTGCCGATTGAGGTGATTCGTGAGAAGGCGCCGAATTTTACGAAGATTGCCGATCAGTACGATGATGGATCCCTCTGGGGGACCATGATTTATGAGGGGAAAAACTACGGCGTATCCAATCCCATGCAGGTGGTCCCCATGGCGATGTTCTGGAGGAAGGACTGGCTGGACAAGCTGAATCTGGAAGTTCCAGAGACATTGGAGGAGTATGAAAAGGTCCTGACTGCATTTGTGGAAAATGATCCGGATGGGAACGGAAAGAAAGATACTGCGGGAATGGCGGAGCGGTCATTTAATGCCGTATTCGGAGCGTTTGGGCTTCGGTGCACATCGGGACTCAGCACGACCTCCGGGTTTGTAGTGGAGGAAATGCAGCTGGGTGAAGATAATGTCCCATTTTTCCCATACATACGCCCAGAGGCGAAAGAGGCGCTCACCGTGCTGCATGACTGGTATACAAAGGGAATTATAGATAAAGAGTTTATTACAGGGGAGAATCACGGCGGTTACACGGCTCTTTCCCATTCCTTCATGAACGGGCAGATTGGCTTGACCTCCGCTCAGACGTATCATTATTTTGGCCACAGCCAGGATATGAGCGATGTCAGAAACAGGGGAACCTGCCTGAAAGAACTGCTGGCGGTGAATCCGGAGGCGGAGGTGGTAATTGGTCCGGCTCCTGCAGGACCGGATGGAAAATCCGGTACGGAGGGCTGGGGAAAGGTGGGAACCCTGACTTGCCTGACGACCAACGCGGCCAACGATCCAAGAAAAGTAGATGCATTTCTGGCTATGCTGGATGCGTACTACTCGGACCCGGAGTATATGGAGCTGGTAAGCTACGGAATTGAGGGGATCACATTTACGAAGGACGGTGATGAAAGAAAACGGCTGGGCGAGATGAGCGATCTGGATCTGAGAAAAGAAGGAATCTATCAGGTGGATTTCGGTGATACGGTAACCTTTATGCAGAACATCAAACCGGCGCAGACCAAATTTGCCGAGGAGGTGACCGGAAACGGATACTATCGCTTCAATGTTCCGGCTGTGGCTGAATTCAGCAATGTTATAGCAAATCTGGATACCCTCACCGAGCAGGCATACTTTGCCATAATTACAGGCGAAAAACCTATCGATTACTTTGACACGTATGTGGAGGAGTTTAAGGCTGCCGGAGGAGAAGCCGCGGAGAAGGCCGTTCAGGAGGCGTATGCGGAGAAGCTGGCAGCAGTAAAAATAGACAGATAAGACAAGTAAATTTCTATAAAACGAAGGAGGGCACCGTAAGAAATGAATACGGTACCCTCTTTTTCTTGATCTGCCTACTTCTTTTCCCCCGAAATACACAGTCCAAAGAAATCGGTCGTTACCATAGCTCCTTTTAAATCGGAGTTGCGCAGAAGCTCTGTAATTTCGCCCACCGTATAAGCTGCGTTTAAGGAGGAAATAAATCCTGGACGGATTGCCCGGGGTTTTGCGGTTGCCAGCCCCAGGTATCTGGCCAGCAGATTTACGTTCCTTCTGAGATCGGTGATACAGTACCGTCCGCCGGGACGGAGCACCCTGTAAATTTCGTTGAAGACGCGAACCGGGGTTTCCCATTCGTGCAGGGAACCGTTGGAGATGACGCTGTCGAAGCTTTCATCTTCAAATGGCATCTCCATGCAGTTGCCCTGGACATACCGGGCATCGATCCCGTAATTCTTCGCATTTTTGCGGGCGAATTGGAGCATGGCGGGACTGATCTCACATCCGGTGAGGGAATCGGGAGTCAGCTTCTTCGCAATTTCCAGACCGACGTATCCAGGGCCGGGGCCGATTTCCAGCATGTCTCCGCCGCGGAGGCCGGAGGCAATCATGGAGTCCACTCCATTCCAGCCGCGGTCACGCATGGTGCGGGCAAAGGAATCAAACATTTCTACGGTTACTTCATTCTGAATTCCCACATTGGTTTCAATGACTCTCATTTTCATCTTGATCTGCCTCCTCAAACTTACGGATCGATTGTTCTGCCCACTCAAGCTCCGCCTGGAAATGGAGAATATGGTGTTCAAATATAATGCCGGCCGGTATCCTTAACTGCTCCGGAATGGCAGCCATGGTCTCCTCCCGGTGGTGTCTGATGGTTTCCAGCGCTTTTTTTAAGTGCGCCGCATGGCTGGAAAGGCTGTTTAAAAGTGTGGTGCTGTCCAAATGATCGGAAAAATAGAATGCGGCGTCGCTGTCGAACGTAGGGCGGTACTGCATATTCAGTGTCTCGGCCAGCAGCTCATTGAAACGGCCGGTTCCCGCGTCACTGACCCGGTATACGGTTTTTTCGGGTCTGGCTCCCTGCCGGTCCCTGTGGGCTTCGATCAGGCCGGCGGCCTCCATCTTCTCTAAATGGTAATAGACGGTTGGCAGCTTGATCTGGGTGAAGTCCTCTAACTGTTCTTCCAACAGTTTCTTAATCTGATAGCCGTGCTGCGGACCAAATCGAAGCAGCAGGCCGAGGATGTAAAGCGGGATCATGAGAAGTTCCTCCTCTCTTATACAAAATAGTCAGTACTGAGTAATTACAGTATACTCAGTACTGACTATTTTGTCAAGACTCTTTTTATCACTGAAATGAATCTGTTCTGTACTCAAACCAGTCAAAATCCGCATAGACTCCGCCCCCAGTCAGATCCTGGCAGCAGATTCCGACCATGGCTCCGGTAAACCAGCCCTCTTCGCAAGCCTCGTCGGAGAGAAAGCTGCAGTCCATGGGAGCGCCGATGGGGACGAAATGCTGCTCGTCCGACAGGCTGTAGAAGAAACGGATGGTGTCATGATCCACCGCAGCCTTAAAGAGCAGAGGGGCATCGGCGGGAACGGGCAGAATGCCGGCCGGATAGGAGTAGCTTCTGTTTTCTGCTCTCAGGAGGGTCAGGCAGGTTCCTGAATCTTCGTCAAAGGTCAGATGCAGATAGAAGTAATTATCCGTATCGTACATACAGATGAGCCCGGCCATCTGCTTAAACACCTCGGGATGAAATTCCATCCGGGCCGATGCCTCAAAGGTGAATTCCGTCCATCTTCTGGCGATGAGCGTCTGCGTAAAGCGTGAGGCCAGTCCCTCCCTTCCATACATGCGAAGCCATCCCGGGCGTGCAGTCAGGGAAATGTGCGTGTGATTCATGGGAACCCTCAGCGACTGCCATACAGGAGCGAGGCTGGGGAGATCGAAGTCGTCCCTCGCCGGTATTTCCGGACAGGGACAGGGGGGAAGCTCCGGCGCGGGCACCTTAGTATCTGGCAGCGTCGTCCCGTTATCCAGCACGAGCCAGTCATCCACGGTCCAGCGCATCTTCTGTACCGCTGTTTCACGCCCCAGGGGATAGCGGCGGCAGCCGGGAAAGCGCCTGCGGTCCGCTTCGTTCCGGTTGGAGAGGGGACGGCCGCAGAGATGGACCGCGTACCACTCGCCGTTCTGCGTTTCCACGAGATCGGCATGGCCTGCTTTTTGAAGGGGATAGTCCTCGTGATGGCGTGTGGTGAGGATGGAAAATGCCTCGTTGTCGCCGGTTCTCTCCATGACGGGAGACTGATACATTTCATACGGTCCCCAGACACTCCGGGAACGCAGAATGGTCTGACCGTGCAGCTCCCCGGTGCCGGTATCCGCGGAAAACAGATAATACCAGCCGTTTCTTTTAAAGATGTGCGGACCTTCCAGAAAGATTTTATCTCCCTGATAGATTTCCTTTACCGGTCCGACCATCCGCTGTTCGGAAGGGGAGTACTCCTGCAAAATGATTCTGCCTGCATATTTCTGTGGAATTCGATGATCCGTTACCATGCTGACCATGTATTTGCGGCCGTCTGTGTCGTGAAACAGAGAGGGATCGAATCCGAAGTCATTTAATGGAACAGGCGCGGACCAGGGGCCCATGACCTGTTTGGAGGTCACCAGATAATTGTGGGTGTCGTACATGTTGCAGTAGAAGGAGCGGACAATGGTGAATACGAGATAGAAGGTCCCCTGATCCCAGGTCAGGCACGGGGCCCAGACGCCCTGGGAGGGTCCGACCCCTTTCAGATCCAGAATGGCCGGGTCATTCAGCGTGCCGCCCAGAGACTCCCAGTGAATGAAATCCCTGGAATGGCTGATCTGTACGCCGGGAAACCATTCGAAGGTGGAGGTGGCGATATAATAGTCATCCCCCACCCGGACAATGGAGGGATCGGGATGGAATCCCCTCAGAATTGGATTGGTAATTGTGTTTGCGTTCATGTGTTTTGCAGTCCTTTCTTTAGAAACTTCCTGTGCTGAGTATCATTATAGTGACTGCAACATGGAAACGTAAGTCCATATTTTAACAATAGAGTTCAAATTTTAAAGAAAAAGCCCGTCTGTGGTTAATACAATTCCGCTGTCAGTTTTCTGTGAAGCTGCCAGACATCATCTCCATAATTGCTGACCAGAGTGACCACAGTCTCTGTCTCTTTCTTATAAGAAGAGATAAAACTGACTCCGGGGTCGCTGCCCTGAAAATAGGGGAAATAAATTCCGTTTTGCTCCCGCAGCCAGATCCCGTAGCCGTAGCACCGCGCATCGCCGCTGTGATTTTCGGTCATATCCGCAGTCATGTCAGGGGAAATCACTTTGCCGGACATGAGGTGCTCCCAGAAGCGTCTGATATCGCCGACCGTCGTAAATGCGCCGCCCGCTCCCGTGCCTTTTGCGTCAACGCTGAATATGTTGGTGCGGTACGTCTGCGTTTCTGCATCATAGATATAGTTTGACGCGCATTTGGCAGGAAGCCGGTCCAGCTCATAGTATCCCGTGGAGGTCATGCCGCAGGGGATAAACAGGCAGTCTCTCAAGTATTCATCAAACGCGGCCCCTGTCACGGATTCCAGGATCATGGCCAGCACGACAAAACCGGTATTGTTGTATTGAAACCGGCTTCCGCGGGGATACATCATGGGTTTATCAAGGAACAGCGGCAGCAAGTCCCTGTTGGAGCGTATCTTATAATTGGGGTAATCTCTCCATAAGTCCTCGTACTCCTCCATGATACTCTCGTCGAAGTAGTCCGGTATGCCGGAGGTATGGGACAGCAGCTCCTCCACGGTGATATCCCGGTCGATGGCTCTTAAATCAAAGCCGAGCAAATCACCGATGCAGTCGCTGAAATTCAGCCGTCCCCGCTCGATCAGCTGTAATATTCCCGCCGCCACAAACACCTTTCCGGCCGAAGCGGTTGCAAACTTTGTATCCGGTTCATTTGGGACCCGGTTGGCCAGGTCGGCGAATCCATATGCCTTTTCCAATATCGTCTCGCCGTGTCGGACTGCCTGGATGCAGCCTCTGAAATCGGCATTTATGAGTGTTTCTATGTTCATGGAAGAAGGTTTCCTTTCTGTAAGCGTATTGGCAGCTGGTGCTCTGTCCGGCAATGGGCTTTAGCCCCAGCCCTGGTATCGTGTATCCTGTCAGCCTTTATTGTATCGTTATTGGGTTACGCTGTCTATCGAATTTGGCCAACGATCTTTAAAAATTGCATGAATACCTTAAAAAACAGAGTTTTTTCGGAATGTATTTCCTGATATAGTTATGACAGAAAGAAAAAACAAGTATTGCACGTGAGCGGCCATAAGGCGTCCGCTAAGTGCTCATAGCAAGGAGGATACAACATGAAAAAGAGATTACTGGCTTCTGTATTATGTGCAGCCATGGCAGGAACACTTCTGGCCGGCTGTGGTTCCAAGGATTCTTCAGGCGGTGCGTCACAGGCCCCTGCTGCGGGAACGGAGGCAAAGACCGAGGCGGCAAAAACGGAGGCTGCAAAGACCGAATCAGATACGGCGGCAGCAGGGACAGACGCTTCCGTCGTGACGGAGCCGACAGAGCTGATCTTCATATTCGCGGATGGTGACGAGGGGGCCAAGGCGTCTATGAATGAAATTGTCAACCGTTTTAATGAAACGTATCAGGATATCACGGTGAAGATTCAGCCGGGCAACGGCGGGGCGTACAGCGAGTTCTTAAAGACAAAGGAGAGCGTTGGCGAATTTCCGGATGTGATGGAAATGCGGGATACCCCGATGTATGTACGCGCAGGCATGCTGGAACCACTGCCGGAGGATATTATTTCCTTATTTAAGACGACGGTTGCATTTGACGGAAAGACTTATACCGCTCCATTAAGCGGAGAGAATACGCAGGGAATCATCTATAATAAGAAGTATTTTGATGATAACGGATTCACAGAGCCGAAGACATACGATGAATTCATGGAGCTTTGCCAGAAAATAAAAGATAAGGGTGATATGGCGCCTCTGGTTATTGGCGGACAGGATATCTGGCATATGGGTTTCTGGTTTTATAAGGCATATAATGACCAGGTGATGAGCCAGGATACTGATTTTATCAAGCATTGCTATGAGGGAACAAAGGATTTTTCTGATCCCGCTATAACTGCAACATTTGAAGAAATGAAGGACATCTTCCAGTACGCTCAGGATGGCTGGGTATCAACCCCGGATGCGCAGATTACGACATTCCTGGTCAGCGACATGGCGGCCATGATGTACTCCGGTACTCATATGTTTTCTCAGATCACAGATGCAGACCCTGATTTTGAATTAGGATGGTTTGCAGTGCCAAGTCCAGACGGAAAGACCCGCCTTGTAGGCGGCGGCGCTGGCGGTCTGGCGATTTCAGCAGAATCCGCAAAGGATCCGAACAAAAAAGCCGCGGCAGAGGAATTCATCCGTTTCTTCTATAAAATGGATAATTATAAGGTTTACTGTGATAAGTTAAATGCCATCCCTTCTACCGCAGAGACCCCGGATCTGGCTGCCGCTCCGGTTATGCTGAAGGTAATCGAGGCTACGAATACGGCGGATGATTTAAGTCTGATGTGGAACGGACGAGTAGGTGAAAATGAGCTTCCTCCGGATTTCAGAAATTTCATGTATAAGACAACGATTGAAATAATCCAGGGACAGAGGGATATTCCGTCCGCATGTGAGGAATTAAACAAGACGTGGCAGGTTGCCATGCAGAGCTTTAACCCGTTAAAGAACGCGGAATAGAGTGATGCTCTGCGAAAATGATGCTTTGCGGAACATAACAGGAAACTGATGGAAAAGGGGTTGTTACAGAGCCGGAATGGTTCTCTAACAGCCCCTTAGATAAGAAAAGGAAAGGAGATGGGGGACAGATGGGAAAGAAAAAAGCAAAGTTTGATTTCGTATCAATGGGATTTATCGCACCGGCTTTCCTGTTTTTTACGCTGTTTATTATCGTGCCGACGATTGCCAGCGTCTATTACAGCTTTACCTCATGGGACGGACTGAATCCGGTCGTCAAGTTTGTCGGGCTGGCAAACTACAAAGAGATTTTTACCAGCGCCCGTTTTGGAAATGCACTGAAGAATACGGTGATTCTTACTGCGTTCATATCGATTCTGGAAAACAGCATGGCGTTAATCCTGGCGCTGATCGTGGATAATGTGAGATGGGGAAAGAATTTCTTCCGGAGCGCTTTCTACGTTCCCGTACTGATCAGCGGCATCGTGTCGGGCTTTATCTGGAAGATTATGTACAACTACAATTTCGGTGCAGTCAATACGATATTCCGTTCGCTGGGAATGGGCGAGTATTGCCAGGACTGGCTGGGGAATCCGAAGCTGGCTCTGATCATGGTCGGTGTCGTGCTGGTGTGGAAAGGCGCTGGTTACTACATGATTATCTACCTGGCCTCGCTGCAGAGTGTACCCACCGATGTGGTGGAGGCGGCGGCTATCGACGGCGCGTCACCGCTTCAGCGTTTCAAGGCAATCACACTGCCTCTGATCTCCGGTGCATTTACCATCAATCTGACACTTTCCCTGATTAACGGTCTGAAGGTGTTCGATCAGATCTCCGTCATGACGGACGGCGGTCCCGGATTTACGACAGAGACCATCGTGTACCTGCTGTATAAGGTGGGCTTCAATGAAGGCCGGCAGGGCTTCGGAACGGCGGTCGGCATCGTGCTCCTGTTTATTATTCTGATTCTCAACGCGATCCAGCAGAGCATTCTAAAACGCAGGGAGGTGCAGTTATAATGAAAGAAGTAGGAATTAAAGCCAGCAGACGGAAGGTACGACCGGGAAACGGTATTCTCTTTGCCGCGACGATTATACTGGCTGTTCTGTTCCTGGCTCCCGTATTCTTTGCGATTATATCCGCATTTAAGAGCAACGGCGAAATCCTGAAGAATCCCATGTCTCTGCCAACTACGCTGTACTTAAAGAACTTTCAGGATTTATTTGCCCAGTCGGATTTTGTGACGGCCATTTTCCACAGTGTGGTTTTAACGCTGGTATCCGAAGTGCTGATTGTCTTTATCGTTCCCATGGCGGCCTATGCGATGGAGCGGCGCAGGACGAGGGCAACTATATTTATCTATACATACTTTCTGGCGGGCATGATGATTCCATTTCATCTCTATATGTTCCCGCTGTTTAAAGAGATGAAGATGTTCGGACTGTTCGGCAATCTGGCAGGCCCCATCGCCTGTTATATCTCAGGCTCGGTGGCGTTCGGCTCCCTGCTGTACTGCAGCTTTTTAAAAGGAGTGCCGTTAGAGATCGAGGAGGCGGCCCAGATCGATGGCTGCAATCCGTTCCAGACATTCTGGAAGGTGACATTTCCCCTGCTTGGACCGTGTACTGCTTCCATGGTGGTGTTAAACGGACTCGGTATCTGGAATGACTTTTTAATGCCGTATCTCGTTCTTCCTTCAGACCGGGCAAAAACGATTACGGTTGAGGTATACTCCTTTGTCGGTCAGTATACGGCGCGGTGGGATATTGTGTTTGCGGGTACGGTTTGTTCCATCATTCCGGCACTCATTATCTTTGTGCTGCTGCAGAAGTATTTTGTGAAGGGGATTACGGCGGGGGCTGCGAAAGGGTAATGTGCCAGGGGGTACGCCCCAACACTTGCGGAGCGCCCGGGGACGGCAGGAGCAGAAGATTCAGCTGCTTCTCGTTTCCTCGGTGGCAGGAACTAAAGCAGGAAGACAGGAAAAAAGGGCGGATCGCGCAAACTACGGAAGAAATCCTGAAGGATTTTCCCTCCGTGTGCGCTTGAAAGCAGGCTTTGAGGCCTGCTTTCACCACCCTTTTTTCCTGCCTTCCTGCTTAAGTTCCTGCGTACCTCGGAAAAGGAAGCTGCTGAATCTTCTGCTCCTGCCGTCCCCGGGCGCTCCGCAAGCGCTGGGGCTGTGTACTGGCTGCGCGAGGTGAGAAGGGCTGTGTACTGGCTGCGTGAGGTGAGAAGGGCGGAAGATGGGATGGAAATTGAGGTTAAATGGGATGTATGGTATAATGGTGGGTAAGAGTTTTGGGGAGTAAGGGGAGGAAATAGTATGAAGAAGCGCTGGAAAAGGAATTTGAGCCTGTATCAGAAATTCTGTCTCGTTATTATTACGCTGGGGTTAATTCCCATGCTTTTTCTCTCGACGGTGATCGTAAACCGGATGTTTAAGGAGTATGGTAATTCTTTGAGGAGTAATTACGTTCAGGCGGCGTCTTATGTGAGTGAGTCGCTGGCTGATATGATGGAGAGCTATAATGGGGTGTCGAAGATGCCTTATTATTATAATTATTCCAGCGAGGGGGAGTTTCAGTTTAATTATATGTCGTATGATAATCTGAGACGGATTATCTATGGGATTGGTGAGGATCCGGAGTATATGGAGGCCAACCGGTATAAAAGCATGATGGTGTTTCTGGGAAATGTCCAGGCGGTGGACAGTTATATTTCCGGTGCACATTTTGTGGGAGAGGGAATTCAGGGGAAGAAGCTGGCATTTCACCGGTCGCGGCGGAATATTCCTTCGGAGGAAGAGACGGTGTTTGACGCCAGGATGGGGCTCGATGGACTGGATAGAAACAGTAAGAATCTGATGCTGATTCTGACTCATAAGAACGACTATTTTCGTATGCAGGATTCCTGGGTCTTTACACTGGCCAGGAATTACTTTGATTTAACGGGGGCGGTAGGGAATTATGAGTATGTCGGTACGCTGTTTATCGATGTGGATTTAGAGCGGATGGAGGCGGCGTTTAAGAATCTGAATCTCAATGCAAGGGACCAGGTCTATGTGTGCGATCGGGAAAATAATTGCTATTACAGCAGTGATGAGTCGCTGATTGGGAAGAATCTGACGTCGGAGGGAGTCCGGTTTGAGGAGACGAAGGAAGAGTTCGTTGTGGATACACCGTATAATGCCAGTGGGCTGAAGGTGATAATTACGATGAAGACGGCGACCGCCTATGAGAAGATCAGACGTATGCAGACGATGATGTATGTGTTCATCGGTGCGTCTCTGGCGGCGCTTCTGGGCGGTTCGGTGTGGTTTTCCAGGCGTCTGACAAAGCCGATTCGGAATATGATGGAACAGATGTCGGAGATTGAAACCGGTAACTTTCAGGTTCGCCTCCCTGTAACCTCGGGGGATGAGATTGGGGTGCTGTCGAAGCGGTTCAATCAGATGTCGAAGGAGCTGGAGAGTTATATCAATCAGTCCTATGTGGCGCATATGAAGCAGGCGGAGGCGGAGATGACGGCGCTGAAATCCCAGATTTATCCGCATTTCCTCTATAATACACTGGAAATTATCCGGATGACGGCGCTGGACAAGGATGATACGGTCGTATCTGAGATGATCGAGGCGCTGTCCAGCCAGATCCACTATATGATTGGCCCCATGCAGGACATGGTGCCGCTGGAAAAAGAGGTAGAGATCACAAGGCAGTATGTCTATCTGTTAAACTGCCGGATCAAGGGAAAGGTCCATTTTACCGCGGATTTAAACGGACTCAGTGAGGTTCACGTCCCCAAGCTGATTCTGCAGCCGATCGTGGAGAATGCCTATGTCCATGGAATCAAACCGAAGGACGGGTCCGGACATGTGATGATCGAGGCGGAGCACGTGGAGAACCGCATGGAAATCTCGGTCATGGACAATGGCGCCGGAATGAGCAGCGGGGAACTGGAACAGCTGAAGCTGCTTCTGGAAGGGAATGAGCCGGGGATTAAAAATGAACACAACTGGCAGAGCATCGGCCTGAAAAATGTGCACGACCGCGTGCGGTATCTATACGGAGAGGCGTACGGAATTGAAATCACCAGCACGCCAGGAGTCGGAACCATGGTTCGGATAATCATGCCGTGGAAAGAAGGGGGAGAAGAGGAATGATAAAAATGATTCTGGCGGACGATGAGCCCGTGATCATAAGAGGATTACAGAAGCTTGTGGATTTTAACCGTCTGGGTATCGAGATCGTGGGGGAATACGAAGACGGGAAAGCTGCTTTTGATGGGATTCTCACAGAGAAACCGGATATTGCGCTTCTCGATATCTATATGCCGAAGAAGACGGGAATCGAGATTTTAAAAGAGCTGAAGGCGCTGGGGATTGAGACGAAGGTGATCTTCGTCAGCGGGTTCCAGGATTTCCAGTATGCCAAGGATGCTCTGACGTACGGCGCCGTGAACTATCTGCTGAAGCCCGTTATCCGTGAAGAGCTGGTGGAGACGCTGGAGAAATGCATCACCATGCTGAAAAATGATGCGGATGGCGAAGGCGGCGGCCCGGAGCACCCGGATTACACGGAGGAAGAGGGGCCAGCGGCGGCGTACGATAAGCTGGTGGAAATGGAAGAGTGCAGATATTTACCGATCCTGACGGAAATTCTCTACAGCAGACAGACGGGGAAACAGGAGCGAAGGCTGGTCCAGTTTTCGGTATTGAGCTTTCTGGAGCAATATCTGGAAAAACGGCATCTGGGGATTGTTTTCTTAAAAAATGGCCACATTGTCATGGTGCTCAAGAATCCGGAGAAGGAGGAGACGGGAAGAACCCTCGGTTCTATCCTGGAGGAAGCAGAGGTGCAGCTTCACATTCCGCGCTGCCGGCTTGGTTTTATTGTGGGTAATCCGGCAGACTCCATGGGAGAGATACCGAAGGCGTATGAAGCGTGTCTGTCCATGACGGGATATTTCTATTTCAGCAGCCAGATCAAAATTCCGGTTCTGCATGTTGGGGAGCCGGTCTTTAAGAAGCCCGCCACACTCGAGGAGATCCGGGAAGTGAGAAATCAGCTGATCGAAGGGATGGTGGCCCAGGATGAAAAGGCGTTTACGGATGCGGCCGCCCGTTTTCGGCGTCTGGTGTGCCTGATTTCGGAGGGAAGAAGGGACGACGCCTGCTTCCACTACGGAAGCACGATTCGTATCATAGAGGAACGGTTTGAAACCATGGGCATTGATGGAATGCCCGTGGAGTTTAAGGATATTCTGGAGCAGGCAAGGCAGAGCGAGTCCTATGAATGCCTTACGGGCCTGTTTGAAGGATACTTTAAGGAGTATAAGGACCGGATAAAAAAGGCGGTCGTGAGCAGTGAGAAAAAGGATATTATCCATGCAAGGGAGTATATTGAGAGGCATTACAGCGAGAACCTGACCCTGGAGGTACTGGCCGGGGAAATACATATGAATCCCTACTATTTCAGCAGCTTTTTTAAGAAGAATTCCGGAGAGAATTTTAAGGATTACTTAAACAAGGTGCGGATGAAACATGCGATCAACCTGCTGGTATCCACTGATAAAAAAACTGCGGATATAGCGTCGGAAGTTGGCTTTCGGGACAGCAGAGCCTTTTCGGAGCTGTTTTCCAGAATCTACGGAGAGACGCCTTCCAATTACAGGAAACGGGTGAAGAACGGGTGAGATGCGGAGCGGTGGAGGGAAATGGCTTTATTGTGATGCGGAAGGATAGATGATCAATTATATGTGAGGTAGCGTGAGGGTGTTGCGAATGAATGCAGCGCCCTTTTTTGCTGTTAATGGACTTTTCTAAAAAATACCCGGTGAAATACTAAAAAATGCCAATAGGTATCCGACAGCGCTTGTGATAAGGTGATAAACAGAACAGCAAGTTACCGGAGTGTGGCTGAAGCTTTATTTCCGCTTCAAGCGAAAACTCTGAAGGAAAGGAAGAAGAAAAATGCAGGCAGTAAATCCATTTTTACCATCGTGGGAATATATACCGGATGGGGAACCGCATGTTTTTGACGGCAGAATCTATCTGTTTGGGAGCCACGACCGGTTTGATGGGGACGGATATTGTATGAATGATTACGTGTGCTATTCGGCGGATACGAAAAATCTGAAGGAATGGCGTTATGAAGGGGTGATTTACCGGAAAAACCAGGATCCCAGAAACCAGGAGGGAGGGCACTGCATGTGGGCTCCCGATGTGGCAAAGGGGCTGGATGGACGGTATTACCTTTATTACTGTCTCGATGTGCTGCCGGAAATTGGTGTTGCAGTCAGCAATGCGCCGACGGGGCCTTATGAATTTATGGGACTGGTACATTATCCGGATGGAACACCTCTGGGAAGAAAGGAGAAAGATTATATCCAGTTCGATCCCGGTATTTTGATTGATGAGGACGGGGAATGCTATCTGTATTCCGGCAATGGGCCGAGGTGTAAAGGGCTTCATGAGAACAAGGCTTCCCAGGTGATGCGCCTGGAGGCAGATATGGTGACGCTGAAGGAAAATCCCAGACTGCTGCTCCCGACCACGGAAACCAGCGAGGGGACCGGGTTTGAGGGATTCGAATTTTACGAAGCCAGCTCTATCCGTAAGATTGGAAAAATCTATTATCTGATCTATTCAGATAGAAAAAGCTCATCTCTATGCTATGCGGTCAGCTCGTTTCCGGACCGTGGATTTACGTTTGGAGGAAGGCTGATCGACATTGGAGATATTGGAATTGATGGACGGGAAGCTGCTGCACCGGCTAATTTCCTTGGAAACACCCACGGGGGAATCGAGTGTGTGAATGGAGCCTGGTATCTGTTTTATCACAGGCAGACCAACCGGACCTTTTTCAGTCGTCAGGCCTGTGCGGAGCTGGTTACGATTCTTTCGGACGGAAGGATCCCTCAGGTCCGTATCACTTCCTGCGGACTGAATGGAGGGCCGTTAAGGGGGGCAGGAGTCTATGAAGCGCGGATCGCCTGTCACCTGTGGGGAAAAGAAGGCGCAGTCTGGTCCAGAAAGGCGCTCATGGAAGGGCGTTTCCCTTACTTCACACAGGACGGAAGCGACCGGGAGAGCGGGCCTGGACAGTACATTGCCAATATGCGGGATGGAGCGTCGGCAGGATATCGCTATTTTAATTTAAAGCCGGAGGGCGCCATCCGGCTGCGGGTTCGTGGAGAAGCCAGAGGGCGGATGCTTCTGCTCGGTCATCCGGATGGCTTGTATCTTGGCGAAGTACCGATTCATATATTCTCCCCGGACTGGATGGCTTTTGACGGAACTTATACAGGAGCAGAGAAAAATGGGATACAAGGACAGGCCCTCTATATGAAATACGAAGGAACCGGCGCACTGGACTTTTTGGATTTTGAGTTTTTATAAACTTGTAACTGTTCAGGACAATCTTAAAAATGCCATGCTTTTACATAAAAAATGTCCGTTGAGTACAGCGGGAAAATGAAGGATAATGAAAAGCACAAAGGGGGTTACAATCATGTTAAAACACAAGCAGCGTGTGTCGAAGGCCTGCGCGAAAGAAGAAACCTGGGTACATAACATTCAGAAATACTGGCCTTACTATCTGATGGTTCTTCCAGGACTGCTCTTTTTTGTTATATTCAAGTTTATTCCCATGTTTGGAAGTATCATCGCATTTGAGGATTACAACATTGTTGGCGGCTTTTTAGACAGTCCGTGGGTGGGATTTAAGAATTTTAAGACGTTGTTCGCTTACCCGGACTTTAAAAAGATCCTGATGAATACGATCATCCTGGGATTCTGCAAGACGATTCTCATTTTCCCGATTCCGATTTTACTGTCTCTGATGTTAAATGAGATCCGGCAGCAGCGGCTGAAGAAAGGAATCCAGACGGCAATCTATATTCCATATTTTATTTCCTGGGTTATTGTAGGAGGTCTGGTATTCGACTTTTTCGGTATTGGCGGATTTTTCAATAACATCAGAGATATGATTGGCCTGAAGCCGGTTCTGGCCATGCAGAGAGAATCCTGGTTCCGGCCGATTTTCATCATCTCGTCGATCTGGAAAGAGGCTGGCTGGGGAACGGTGGTTTATCTGGCGGCGATCAGCGGGATTGATCCGTCTCTTTATGAATCGGCTTCTATGGATGGAGCGTCCAGATTCCAGAAGATGCGGTATGTTACGTTCCCGCTTCTGGTGCCTACCGTGGTGACTCTGTTCTTACTGAATATTGGAGGCTTCCTGGAACTCGGATTCGATCAGGTGTACAACCTTCAGACGCCGATGACCTATGCGGTCAGTGATATTTTCGATACGTATGTATACCGGGTCGGTATCCAGCAGGCTCAGTACAGCTTTACGACAGCGGTCGGTCTGTTCCAGTCTGTTGTGGGTCTCGGACTTGTGCTGATATTTAATAAGCTGTCTCAAAAGACATCAGAAGGAGGGTTATGGTAAAATGGGAATGAGAGAATCCCTGCGGGACCGGCTGTTCCGCCTGGCAATGACTGGAGTTCTGCTTTTACTTGCAGTTGTTATGATGATTCCTCTGCTTTCGGTGCTGGCACTGTCCTTCAGTTCCAAGGCGGCAGCGGACATGAATGCGGTTAATTTACTGCCGGTGGGCTTTACATTCGACTCCTGGAGATATATCCTTTCTAACAGGGATATCTGGAGATCGTTCTTTATTACGGTGATTGCCACGGTTTCCGGAGTGGTGCTGTCTCTGGCTATTACCTCCCTGTTTGCCTATCCCCTGTCGAAAAAGGAGTTTAAGGCGTCCAAGCTGCTGATGATTGTCGCATTAATTACGATGGTATTTAAGGCACCGGTCGTTCCGTACTTCCTGACACTTAAGAACATCGGGCTGTTTAACAATCCGCTGGTGCTGGTACTGCCCCAGATCTTAACGGCCTATAATATGATTATCATGAGAAGCTTTTTCCAGCAGTTCCCTGCGGAAGTGGAGGAGGCGGCTATGATCGATGGGGCCAGCCGCTTCAAGGTGTTTTATCAGATCGTACTCCCGTCTTCCAAGGCGGTGCTGGCTACCGTGGGATTATTTTATGGGGTGACACTCTGGAATCAGTTCCAGCACCCTATGATGTTTATTCAGGATATGAAGCTCTTTCCGCTTCAGATGAAGATCCGTCAGCTGATTGGAAGCGGTAGCGAGCTTCAGAATGTGGCGGCGTCTGTCAATGTAAATTACAGTGACCGTACGCTTCAGGCTGTAGTCGTGGTATTTGCGATTCTGCCGATTATTGCAGTCTATCCGTTTATACAGAAATATTTTACAAAGGGAGCAATGCTTGGCTCCGTGAAAGGTTAAGATTGGTAAACTATAAAAGAGGAGGATTTATTTTATGAGAGCAAAACGAATGGCGGCAGCAGTCCTTGTAGCAGGCATGGTCCTGTCATCTCTGACCGGCTGCGGGAGCAGTGCGAAGACAGAGACGGGAAGCAGCGCGGACACGGTCAATGCGGATGGAACCCCGGACCTGGAGATGTGGGGCGTCAATGAGGGATATCTGCCAGTTGAAAAGGGCGGCGATGTATATAATTTCTATAAGGATTTAACTGGAGTGGGAATCATACAGCCATATGTGGAATGGAATGGCGGAAGCAACTATCAGCAGCAGCTGAACCTAAAGATTTCGGCGGGTGAGATGCCGGATATCTTCCTTCCTGTAAATGGGATGGAGGGCGATCTGATCAAGAACGGAGCCCTCTTAGATCTGACGGATCTGCTTTCAGAGAAAGCGCCGCACTTATGGAATTCAGTGCCGGAGCGGGTATGGGACATCGTTCGCTCCTATGATCCGACGGGGGAGGGAAGAATCTACGGAATCCCGGACGTGAGGCCGTTTACACCCTATACAGGTATGATCCGCCAGGACTGGCTGGATACGCTCGGGCTTTCCATGCCGACGACACAGGAGGAATTTGTAGAGGTATTGAGAGCATTTAAGACCCAGGATCCGAATGGAAATGGGGCCGCGGATGAACTTCCTACCGGTGGCCGTCAGGATGCAAAATGGATGGATCATCTCTTTGCAATGTACGGTGTCGCTCTTCAGGAAGGCGCTCCTGACTGGGATATCTACGATGGTGAACTGACCTATTCCGCGGTTACTCAGAATATGAAGGATGCGCTTCAGTTTATTCATGACCTTTATGAAGAGGGCCTGGTTGATCCGGAGACTCTGTTAAATGATAAAGCCGCCTGGGATGGAAAAATCAACTCTAACCGTGTTGGCGTTACCTTCCGTTTCGCACAGGACGCACTTCTGTATGCGGAATCCATGGAAGCAGCTACCGGCGTAAAACCGAACTGGGTATCCATGCCTGCAGTTAACGCTCCCGGATACGAAGGTTTTTATACGACAAAGCAGATCAACGGACTGGCCTGGGTAGCGAAAAATACCGATGATCCGGAGAAAATTGATGCAGTCATGAAGGTATTTGACGCATATGGCAATCCCGATTACTGGGCCGATTTCTATTATGGTATCGAGGGAATGCATTGTGAGACTGTGGACGGAAAGAAGAAACAGAAGGCGGACGATAAGACGACTCAGCAGAAACTGGTTATCATGCCGGCCAATTCCCTGGCAGATTTGGATTTCAAGATTCAGCTTTACGAAGATATGAAAACTGATGACAGAGCCTGGGCGATCGATGAGGCGATTAAGGCCATGGAAGACGTACAGCCTTATGGAAAGGTTATCGCAGGGGATGGCATGCCCTCCAGCGTATATAACGGATATGCGGATATCTTAAACAGAACACTTTATGTGGAATACGCTTCCAAGATTATCACTGGTGAGTATGAGATCGACAAGTTCGATGAATTCGTGGAAAAATGGTATGCTTCCGGCGGTGAGCAGGTGACAAAAGCTGCGAGAGAGTGGTATCAGAAAACACTGCAGTAGAGCATGGTAAAAAATTGCTTTGGGCAGCCGGGACGGATGGACAGCATTCGGTCCGGCTGCCAGTTTTGTGTAACAGGAAAGTGCTCCTATTACACAAAAAGCCCTCCGGGCAGGAGGCGCACTCCGCGCTGGGGAAGTGTGGTTGCTGAAGCAATAGCATGCCCCGCTTTATCGGGTACCGCGCTCCGGCGCGAGAGTCCGGCTTGCCGGACTCTTTATTATAAAAAAGAGAGGAAGGACAGATGACGATGAAGTGTACAGAGGAAGTGCTGCACGGACATGAAGGAAACTATATTCTGCCTTTTTTGTGGCTTCATGGAGAAGAAAATAACAGGATTATAGAAGAAATAGACAGCATTGAGAGATGCGGCGTCCGGGCGTTCTGCGTGGAATCCCGCCCCCATCCGGCGTTTGGAGAGAGGCTCTGGTGGGAACAGCTGGGGATAATCCTTCGGGAAGCAGAAAAAAGGAACATGAAGGTATGGGTGCTGGATGATAAACATTTTCCTACCGGGTATGCAAATGGCGAGTATGAGAAACAGCCGGTGAAGGCAAAAATTTATTTGAGAGAGTTTCATATGGACCTGTGCGGGCCTGCACGGCAGAGTACTGTTCTAATCGAGCATGCGCTGAAGGAGCCGGAAGAAATTCTGGCGGTATGGCTGTATCGCCGTCATGACCGTGAAACGTCGCAGCTTATTGCTGAAAATGCTGAGAATCTCACGTCCTCTTATCAGGATGGAATGGTACAGCTCAATCTGGAGAAAGGGCTGTACCGCCTGTTTGTCCTGTATACCAGCAAAAGTGGAGGAGGCCGTGAAAACTACATGAATCTGCTGGATAAGGACTCGGTCCGTGTGCTGATTGATGCCGTATATGAACCACATTATGCACACTTTAAGCAGTATTTTGGGACCGTGCTGGCCGGGTTCTTCTCCGATGAACCGGAATTGGGAAATGTCCCCGGGTATGATTATGACATGCTTCCGGGACAGGAAAAAGCAGTGTATCCGTGGAGCGAATCTTTGGCAGAGGCGCTGAAAGAATGCTGGGGAACGGATTTTACCAGGCTTTTGCCGGTGTTGTGGACCGATATGGGAAGCGGGACTCCGGCGCTGCGCTATGATTATATGGATCGGCTGACCCGTCTGGTCAAACGATGCTTTAGCGGGCAGTTAGGGGACTGGTGCAGGAAAAAGGGTGTGAAATACATCGGTCATATTATAGAAGACAACAATGCGCACGGAAGACTGGGCTGCAGTGCAGGTCATTATTTCCGGGCGTTGGAGGGACAAGATATGGCAGGAGTTGATGTGGTTTCCCAGCAATTGATGCCGGGCTGGAAGGATACGGTTCACCGATGGGTGGATGGAGAAGAGGATGGGGAGTTCTTTCATTTCGGTCTGGCAAAGCTTGGAAGCTCTGGGGCTGCGTCCGACCCGAAGAAGCAGGGGCAGGCGCTGTGTGAATTATTCGGTGCATATGGCTGGGGGGAGGGCGTTAAGCTGATGAAATGGATTCTGGACCATATGCTGGTCAGAGGAATCAATCAGTTTGTCCCTCATGCCTTTTCCCCTCTGTATCCGGATCCTGATTGTCCGCCTCATTTCTCCGCCGGTGGAAAGAATCCCCAGTTTCCGTTTTTTGCCCGTCTGATGCAGTATTTAAACCGCAGTACCCATCTGCTCCAGAATGGGCGCAGGTGGACGGAGGCCGCAGTTCTGTATCATGCAGAGGCTGAATGGACGGGAACCGGAGCCATGATGTTTCAAAAGCCGGTACGGGAACTGATGGAAAACCAGATGGACTGCAATATTCTTCCTGCAGATGTATTAATACAGGCAGAAATGAAAGAGGGGAAGTTTTACTTAAACGGGTATGATTACAGTGCGTTTATCCTGCCCTGGTGCAGGAGAATCCCGGAACAGGCAGCAGCGTTTATTCTGCGTGCCGGCCGTTCTGGAGTGCCTGTATTTGCGGTGGATGCGATGCCGGAATGTGAGATTCACGGGGCGGCACTGTCCGCTGAAATACAAAAGACTATCCGTGTCGTGCCATTAAAGAAACTGGCAGAAGAAATCCGGCGGGTCAGCCGGTGCAGCTTCTTTCTGCCGGTTCCGAACGCTGATTTAAGGGCAGTGCGGTATCTTCATGAAGATGGTTCTGTCTGTATGTTTTTTAATGAAAGCACAGACAAAGAGATACGGACAGAGGTGACGATTTCTGCAGCAAAGGAGATGTGCTGGGTCCGTTACCGTCCGTTTGAGAATGAACTGGAGAAACTTGTAAATACCGAGGAGGCGTTCTGCCGTCCGGTGATGAAGGGAAAGACGAGTGATGCAGTATTCCTCAGTTTACAGCCGGGGGAAGCGGTATTTTTGGTGCAGGCATTGGAGAAAGTGAATAAAATATCTTTTTTTTCAGGTTTAAGGAAGGAGTGGGAACAGCCAATTCTGACTGCCTGGGCGGTTTCCAAAGCAGAAGTGGGATGCGAATTTGAACCCTGCCTTGTGCTGGAGGAAGGCGAACCATTTCCCAATTTAAATGGCCGAGAATATTATCCTGGATTTTCAGGCATATTCCGTTATGAAGGAAGCTTCCGGCTGGACATGGATCCGGTGGGGCTCGATCTGGTTCTCGATTTTCCAGCCATATCAGAGTGTGCGGAAATCCTGATCAATGGACGGCAGGCCGGAGATCTGATGGAGAACGGCCGTTTCCTTGATGTGACCGGCCTGGTATGCCAAGGCGTCAATACAATCAGGGTAGAAGTGAGCAATACGCTGGTCTGGAAGCTGCGGGATAAGAAATCCGCGTATATGCAGATAAAACCGACCGGAATCCAGGAAACGCCTGTCCTGAAAATCAGAGAATCGGTGGAATAGGGAATCCACTTCTAAATGTTGAAGGAATCTGGAAAGTATGGCAGAATAGAGGTCAGAGGGAGGGCGAAAAATAATGAGACGTATCTGGAGTAATATGAGGATTCATAATAAACTGATGATCAGCTTTTTGTCCGTATGCCTGGTTCCGCTAATTCTGGTCAGCTCCCTGCTGTATCGTTTCTCCGCGCGCAGCCTGGATGCCTCTGCCATGGAGTTTGCATCGGTGTTCAACTCCCAGATCAGCAGCAGTTTGAACCAGTTTATTAAGGAATATGACCGCGTAACGAAATCGGCACTTGTAAGCAGTAAGGTAATTGAGAGCTTAAGAGACGGCGGCGGTTCGATCCTGGAGCGGGTGGACCGGCAGATCTATCTCAGAAATGTTATGATGCAGATGGTGACATTAAAGCCGGAAATAGGAGAAGTCATGCTGCTTACTTGGGAAAATGAACTTTATCAGCTGAGTACCCAGAGTGTGATGATCGATCAGGCGGAACTGGAGCGTCAGAACTGGTTTCAGGAGATGCAGCGGGCGAAGAGCGTTCTTTATGTGACAGAGGCCCACGACAGTGCCTATTATGACAGAATGCAGGACAGGATTGCAGTCACCGTATCCAGGAAAATATATGACTATGCGGGGAAATACATTGGCGTTCTGATGCTTGATATTGATCCCTCCCGTTTAATTGAGCTGAATGATGATTTTTTGGTTGCACGCAGCCATTATAATATTCGCATCAACGTTACTAATGTAGAAAACCGGATTCTTTACGACTCTGATGTATCCAGCGGTCTGAAAAGCTGGCAGGATGTATTGGGAACATCATTTTCCCTGGATAAGAATGACAGCAAGGATTATCTGATGATGTCGAGCGAGACAGAGGGGGGAGAGTTAAGGGTTAACACCATCATTCCGCGGAGCAGGCTGCTTATGAGTACGAACCGGATTCTGCACGTAACGATACTCGCAACCCTACTCTGTTCCCTGCTGATTCAAATCGTTTCCTGGCTCCTAAGCAGGGCACTTACCGTTCCGATCAAGCGTCTTTCGCAGGGAATGAAGCAGGTGGAGAAAGAAAATTACAAATGCCTGCTCCCGGGAGAAGGGAAAGATGAGCTTGGTATGCTTACCAGAAGCTATAATCAGATGGTGCAGCGGATCCGGACCCTTATTGAGGACGTATATCTGGCAAAAATCAAGGAAAAAGAAGCAAAATACCTGGCGCTTCAGACCCAGATTAATCCGCATATGCTTTACAACACTCTGGAATCCATTCGAATGAAGGCGCTGCTGCAAGGGGCGGATGAAACCGCAGACATGATTAAGATCCTGTCAAAAATGTTTCGCATGACTTTGGATGGGAGCAGGGAAATGAGTACGATCGGGACGGAGATCGAATATGCAGAAAATTATATCAGGCTTCAAAATCTCAGATTTAAGAATCATTTCCTGCTGGACTGCCGTATCGAGGCGGGGCTGGCTGAGCACCCGGTCATTCCGCTTCTAATTCAGCCGATCCTGGAAAACAGCATGAAACACGGGGATAAAGACCGGAGCCGCTGCCTTCATATGAGCATTGAAGTCACCGCGGATTCGGATGAAATCCGAATTCTCATTATGGACGACGGCTGTGGCATGCCGGAGAACCAGGTGAAGCGGCTTAATGAGAAGTTATCGTTTCAGGATATCAAGACGGTTACCGATGAACCGAAGGCAGAAAAAGATAAGAGTATTGGTCTGCTCAATATTGCGGAACGGATTTACCTGCATTACAACGGAAGAGGCCGCATCCGTGTGGATTCGGGAGAAGGAAAAGGAATGTCAGTGGAAATGGGAATTCCGTGGAAGGAGGAGGGGGATGTACCGCATACTGGTAGTTGACGATGAACAGATGATTGCAGATGGACTGAAATTTTTGATTGAAAAGGGGACACAGGACTGCGAAGTGGTGGGTGTGGCGTATGATGGAGCGGAAGGAGCTGCCAGTGCTTTAAAGCTAAAGCCAGATATTATTCTGACGGACATTCGGATGTATGAGATGGATGGACTTGAGATGATCCGCCGGATCAAAGAGGTGGGAGTTCCGGCCCGTTTTATCATACTGAGCGGCTATGCAGATTTTTCATATGCGAAGCAGGCGATTGCTCTGGGGGTCGAGGAGTATATAACGAAACCCATTGAAGAGGAAGAACTGTATGGTACCCTGCGGAAAGTGTGTCTGTCGATTCACCAGCAGAAGTTGAAGGAAGGGCGGCTCACCAGCCTTGAAGAAACCATGAGTGAGTATGACCAGGGCATGAAGCAGTACCGGCTTCGGGAAATTCTGCAGGGACGTACGGAAACGAAGGAGAGCGACGCCCGGTTTGACTTTTTAAATCATGTGTTTTACTGTAGTGCTGTCTATGAGAGTCCGGCAGAGAAGCGGTTTGAGAAGATGTATGAAGAAATCTGTAAAAAGCATTTGAAAGAAATGGATTATTTGATTACAAACGGTCATGAGCAGGGGAGAATGGTGGTATGTCTGGGAACATCAGAGATGTCGGGTATGCAGCGCACCATAAATATCTTGGGAAAACTGCGGCTGGAATTCCAGAATGAGACCGGTGAGGCAGTGAGTCTGGGAATTGGAACGCCGCACCGGTCTGTATCCGGAATCAAGAAATCCTATGAAGAAGCGCTCTGTGCTTTAAATTACAAAGTTATCCGAGGGCCGGGAAGTCTTGTTTATTATGGGGAAATCCGAGATATCTTGAAAACGCCGTCCCATATTGCCGAGGAAGACGTAAAGGAACTGGAACGCTGCATGAATGAGATGGACAGTGAGGGATTGAGCAGGATTGTAGAGAGTATTTTTCGAAAAATAGGGAAGCCCAAGTATTTAAGTCCGGAAGTCCTCCAGGCTACAGCCATTAATCTGGTGCTGTCGGGAATTTCAAAGATGCCGTTTATGCAGATGCAGCTGAACGAATACCTTGGGAAGAATATTCTTTCCCTGGATAATATCGCAAAATTCCAAACCATGGAACAGCTGAAAAACTGGATTATCAATGTCCTCCAGGGGATGAATGAACTGATGTTAAAACAGAGTATGCCGGAGAAACGGGATGTGATCCAGGAAGCCAAAGAATATATTGTCCGCCATTTCGAGCAGGAGATTACGTTGAATGACATCTCGGAGCGTTTCTTTATCAATCCCTATTATTTCAGCCAGTTGTTTAAGAAGAGGACGGGTGTTACGTACCAGAAGTATCTGACTGGAATCAGAATGTCGAGGGCAAAAAAATTGTTGGAGGAGACCGATTTAAAGCTGTTCGAAATTAGCGAAATGGTGGGTTACAGCGATGTGAATCACTTTCGGCGAGTCTTTGAAAAGTATGAAGGGGTAAAACCAAATGAGTACAGGAAGCGGCTGTAACGACAGATACTGCTGAAAAGATGGTACTATCATGGATTTTGGCTGTGATGAGTATTAATTTTTTTATATGATTGAGAAAAATATAAAAGGGTACTTGAAAAAAACAAGTACCCAGTGTATAATTTACTTAGAAGTAATCAAAAGACAATTCTGGTCTGATGATTGCGCTTCGGATTCTGTAGTAATTTATAGTTACCAGCTATCCTCTAATGCCAGTAGAGGATAGCTATTTTCTTTTCTGATGATTTTCTATGTAAGTCAGCGCGGCAAAGATCACCAGCACTAATGTCAACACTTCAAGTGTATTCATATTACATGTCCTCCTGCGGTTATTTCCGAAGGAAACCATCAGACTATCCTCTGACTTCTATAATCAATTATACAAAAATATTATAACATTAAATAAGAGTAAACAAAACATAAAAACAGAGTGAAATATTCGATGATCCCCCATCCTCCACATTCCCCATCCTTACCCATTCCTCTGCCCCGCATTCCTGTATGCGGCCGGCGTCAGTCCTGTCTCTTTTTTGAATATGGAATAAAAGTAGTTCGGGTTGGAGAATCCGGTTGCCTCGGCGATGGTGGTGATGGTCATATCGCTGTTCATCAGAAGCTCCTGAGCCTTAACGATGCGGATCTGGCGTATGTAGTCATTGATATAAAAGCCGGTGATGGACTTAAAGATTCTGGAAAAATAATTGGTAGAATAGCCTAAGTACTCGGCCACCATTCCGGCGCTTAAGTTGTAATCATTATAGTGCTCTTCAATGTACTTTCTGCTTTCCTCAATCCGTTCAAAATGCTTGTTGTCCTTTAACTGTTCGGCTGCGGCCTTCCGTTCCTGGTACCATTCAAAGATGGTCAGGAGGACGCCGGCCCCTTCCGTCAGAGTGGCAGGAGTGTGGAGCGTCTCGGCAGATAAATAGGAGTCCTTGTCGGGAGCGTTTAATTTCTGCATCTGGAACAGGAGGTCTAAGTACAGCCGGTTAAACAGCAGGGAGGCGGGCTGATATGAATACTGCTTTAAAATAGAAAGGAACTCCTGAACATTTTCCGTGAATTCCTTTTGTTTTCCGTGCAGCATGCAGGCGAGAATCTCATCAGCCAGCTTATCGGGATACGTCATGTATTCCGGCATCAGTTCCATCACACGCCCCGGATAGATAATCTGATTGGTACCCAGCACGAAACGATAGTTCTTAAGCTCCAATACGCGCCGGTACACCCGGTTCAAATCCTCAATTCCACTGGTCACGCCGTCGAGACTGATGGTTAAAACCAGATGGTTGTCTGTAAGAAGTTCGTCCTTAGCCGCCTCCAGAAGCCGTACCAGTTCATCGAAGGTGATGGGAATGCCCTCTATGGTATTAATCAGACAGATGACCTGGTCAGATGCGACGGGAACGCATTCCGTGTAGAAGAGGGGGCTTAAGGTTTCATGAAGATGCTGGCTGATCCTGGTCTGCACAATGGGGGCAAGGACATCGCTGCTGTCACTGTTCTCTATGAAAAAACAGGCTAAAAACATCCCTTCAAAGGGAATCTCCCACCCATTCTTTTCCAGAAGCTCCTTCGTCTGGGCGATATCGCGGTTCCCCAGAACCAGACCACGGATCAGGTCTGATTTCATACGGGGCTGATAGAAGGCATTTTCCTCCTCCAGCTCCCTGATTTCATCGATGGCATTTTCATAGACGTGGCGGATCAGGGAGAATTCATCCATGTCCGAGCCGCCGGCGTACTTGGAATCCCGAAGCTCTTCGGTAATCGCCTCCAAAGGCCGGTAGAGCCGTTTCGTAATGATATACTGCAGCAGAATGGCAGTCAGGAAGATCGCCGCTGCCACAGCCAGAGACAAGTTTCTCTGAACCTTCATGGGACCGACAATTTCACTGTACGGGACACCGCTTAAAAAGGTGAAATTCTGGGCGGGATCCTTGTAAAAGGCGCATAAATAATCGTCTCCGTGAAAGGTTCTTAAGCTGCTGGCGGATTCGCCCTCTGTCAGACCGGGCCAGGCGAGAAACGCCTCGCAGGCTTCCGGATCTGAGGTAAAATCTTCCGTCAAGTCGGAGAGCAGAACCATACCATTATCCCCCAGAACCATACCTGCCTGGGAACCGGTTCCCAGCACGTGCTCCGAGAGCTTCTTCATATCCAGATTGATGAATATGCCTCCGCTCAGCTCATCAAAATTATCCGCATAGACCGGATAGGCGAAGGTAAGGGCCTCTTCCGACGTTCCTGTCAGAGGGGAAGGGAAGACGGAAGCCTTTTTTGCCTCCTTTAAATACTCCCAGCAGTAATCGAGGTTGAAACGGTAAGAGCCGCAGGTTATGGCGTCGTCTGCTGTGGCATTGTAGATATAAAGGGAGCTTACGTATGGATTGATGTTGTAGAATTTCTTTACAATCAGATACGTAGCGTAGTTCTCTGCCGGATCGAATTCCTTTAGTGAGCTGAAGCCGACAACTCTGGAATCCAGGATGACCGTATTGTAGAGCTGTGAGATCTCACTGACCAGATCGTTCATGGTGCGGGCGCTCTTTTCCAGATTCTTTTCCTGGCCGTCGTACAGATTTTTAGAGAGAGAATCTGCGTATCTCTGATAAAAAAATACCGTCAGGATGAAAATTGTGACGGAGATGACCAGCAGGCATGTGCTGAGCATCTTTCTGAAATAATTCTGGCCACCAATCAATTTCTTTATCATATCTCTTTTTACCCCAATCGTAATTGTTCTCTGAGCATACCATTTCCCATGAGTGTTTTCTAGCAGAAAAGTGAGTCCTGTTAAAGATAAGACTCCGGCCGACAGCGTGACCCGCTTTATCGGGTATGCACACTTCGCGCTGAGGATATTTGGCTGCTGAAGCGGCCGGACTCTTTATTCAGTATAGCGAAAAGCGGCCCTGGAATCAATCATCAGGAGGGCTGATCTTTGGAAATGAGAGTAAAGTGTTAGATTTTAAAGTCTGAAAACCCCGCTTTTTGAAGCCATTACGGAGTATCCGCAGTTTACGGAGGCATGCCTGGGAGCGTATAGTGAAATCATGCAGGGAGCAGGAAAGGAGTAGAAAAGTGATATGAAAGGAAAGGGATTTTTTAAGGAACTTTATAAGAACAGGGCTCTGTACAGCATGTTTCTTCCGGCCGCCGCGGTTTTAATTCTGTTTAATTATCTGCCCATGTTTGGTATGGTAACGGCGTTTAAGGATTTTAACTTTGCAGACGGAATATTCGGAAGCCCCTGGATTTCACCGCTGACGAAAAACTTTGAATATCTGTTTTCGTCGGGATCGGCGACAAGGGCCACATGGAATACGATCTTGCTAAATCTGTTATTTATCGTATTCGGACTGGTATTCGAACTGGGATTTGCATTGATGTTTAATGAACTGAGGATGAAGAAATTTAAATCTGCCGTGCAGTTTGGTATCTTTCTCCCCTATTTCATTTCCTGGATTGTGGTAGGACTGTTTTCCTATAACTTATTTAACTATGAACACGGAAGTCTGAATACACTGCTCAAGTTGTTTGGAATGGAGGCCATTAACTGGTACGAGAATCCGAAGATGTGGGTCGTGATCCTGGTGGTGTTCCGTGTCTGGAAGATGACAGGGTACGGCATGATCATGTACATAGCGGCATTGGGCGGTATTGATACGACATACTATGAGGCGGCGAAAATTGACGGTGCATCGAGATGGCAGCAGATTAAGAGCATCAGCCTGCCGCTGCTGGCGCCGACAGCAATTACGCTTCTTCTGCTGAACTGCGGCAAAATCATGAACGCGGATTTCGGAATGTTCTACTCCATGATTGGAAATAACGCGCAGCTCTATTCCACCACGGATGTGCTGGATACGTTCATTTACCGTAACTTAAGGCTCAACGGAGACGTGGGGATGTCGTCGGCCGCAGGGCTTTACCAGTCGGTGCTGTCCACGGCGATCCTGCTTTTTATGAACCGTCTGGCAAGAAAGCACAATCCTGACGGAGCACTGTTTTAAGGGAGGAGAAAATGATGAAACAAGGAAAAAAGCTGTCATGGAAAAATTTTCCCATCAGCATCCTGCTGGCGGTCAGCGCACTCATCTGTATCGTGCCGTTCTGGCTGGTTCTGGTCAGTTCACTGACGCCGGAAGCTGATATTATATCATACGGATACTCGCTGTTTCCAAGGCGGATCGATTTTACGGCGTATAAGATCCTTCTGGCGGACGCGGGAAGAATCTTAAATGGATATAAGATTTCAATTTTTGTAACTGTGGTGGGAACGATTCTGAGTGTTGCGGTGATTACGCTGGCGGCATACCCCATTTCCCAGGACCGCGTGAAGTATCACAGGGCTCTCAATTTCTTCGTTTTGTTTACCATGCTGTTCAATGGAGGAATGGTGCCGTGGTTTATCGTCTGCCGGAATATGCTTCATCTGAAGGATTCCGTATGGGCCCTGATTCTGCCGTATCTGGCTAATGCCTGGTATATTTTCCTGACGAGAAACTATTACCGGAGCATTCCTGCGGAACTGGTGGAGTCTGCGAAAATCGACGGAGCGTCGGAATACCGAATCTTTTTCCAGATTATTCTGCCTCTGGCGAAACCGGTTATCGCCACCATCAGCCTGTTTATCAGCTTAAACTACTGGAATGACTGGTGGCTGGGGATCATGCTGATCGACAACACGGATTTACAGCCGCTGCAGCTGCTCCTGCGAACGATCACCTCCAATATTCAGTTCTTAAGCTCCTCCTCCAATGTCAACGCGATCACACAGGCGGCGGGGAGCATACCATCGGAGGGAATCAAGATGGCGACCTGTATCGCCACCATCGGTCCGATTATTCTGGTCTATCCGTTTGTACAGAAGTATTTTGTAAAAGGCATTATGGTAGGGGCTGTAAAAGGGTGAGAATACCTGACGGATTGCAGTTTACAGCCCGGTCGGTCTCTGCTTCCCGGTCTGCCCCGGCTGGCTTACGCGTAGTTTCCAGTTCAAGTTTCGGGGATAAGCACTTCTAAACGTGCAGAATTGCTAATCCCCTGCAAAGTCACTGGAAACTACGCGTAAGCCAGCCGGGACAGACCGGGAAGCAGAGACCGACCGAGCTGTGAACTGCAACCCTGACAGAGGCATCACCGCAAAATGATACAGATGTTTTTGCAATGCGCAACAAAAAAATATATAATAATCAAAAGGAGAGAGGTTACAATGAAAAAAAGAACAGGTACAAAGGCATTATCGATTGCACTGGCCGCTGCGCTGTGCATGACAGGACTTGCAGGCTGCGGGTCCAAAACGCAGGAGACACAGGGAAGCACCGCGGCAAAGACAGAGGCGGGAGAGACTCCCGCGGAGTTAAAACCAGTGACGCTGAAGCTTTGGTCCTGCAGCGATAAGTATCAGGCGCAGGAGGAGGTACTGGACAAATTTTGCGAAACGTATAGAGACAAACTGAATATTGATAAGATAGAGTTCAATTACGTGCCGTTCGGCGATTACGAGGATAAGATGACCTCCCTTGTCGCAGGCGGAGATGATTTTGATGGAATGTATGTTTCTGACTGGATGCTCTATAATAAGATGTCCAACAAGGGCGGTCTGATGCCATTAAATGATTTCATGCAGCAGTATGCGCCGTCACTCTATGCGACGTATCAGGAAAATGGCTCTATGACCGCATGCAGCATCGACGGCCAGCTGGTGGCCATGCCGTGGACGAAAAAGAAGAGCTCCAAAGCGATTCTTCTTTACCGGAAGGATCTGGCGGATCAGTACGGAGTCGATACCTCCAGGCTTGAGACGATCGAGGATCTGGATGCCATGCTGACAGAGGCCAAGGCAAAGGTTCCGGATATTACGATATTCGAATCAGGTTTCCCGAGAGGCAATACATACAGCGATGTGCTGGCTGTACTTCATGCAAAATATGAAATGGACAACATGAATTATCACACCCTGACCTTTGATTTTAACGAAGAAAAGCCGGTACTTAAGGCTGTGGAAGAGACTCCGATGTTTAAAGAGGCAGTCACCTGGATGAACAAGTGGTATAACGAGGGGATCGTATCGAAAAATGAGCTTTCCGAGACCGATACTAAGATGTTTGAGAACGGCAAGACATTTGCAAAGGTGGGACTTCACGAGAATGCCATGCAGGGCGTTGTATTCAACATTCCAAATGCAGAACTGGGATATGCAGAAATTTATCCGGACGGAAAGTACCGCTATGATTCCCCGTTAAATAATGCATTTGCAGTCAACAAGAATGCGGCCAACCCGGAACGGCTTCTGATGCTCCTGGAACTGTTAAACACGGATGAGGATGCATATGATTTATTCATGTATGGAATTGAGGGGGAAACATATGTAAAGGGCGAAGACGGCTCCATCCAGTATCCGGAAGGCCAGGATGCAGCAAATTCCACATTCCTGGGCTGGTTCTGCTGGCCGTTTGTCAGAGGCCAGTTTGATAAGCCATCGGGAATGATCACACCAAAGGCGCTGGAGATGGAAAATGAATGGCTTGAAAAGGACAGCCTTGTCGTATCTCCACTGACAGGCTTTAACCCTGACACCAGCAGCATCAAGACAGAGCTGGCGCAGAGAGACCAGTTATACGACGAGCAGGGCAAGCTGCTCCTGGCAGGCATTGTGGAAAATAATGATGTGGACGCAGCCGTCAATAAGTATATAGAGAGTCAGAAGGCGGCAGGACTCGATAAGATCCTGGAATTCATGCAGACGGAAGCAGATAAAATGACCGGGAAGTAAGCCTGAAGGGCAGATGATATGACCGGCGAACAAGCCGGAAAAGCAAATAAAAGGCGGGAGCGAAAAGTGGACAATCAATCATGGTCCGGTTTAACGCTCCCGCTATTTTACTACAATGAAGATGCAAAGGATTCGTCTATGAAATCGTATCCCAGTCCATACCACATATGTGGACCTTCGAAGGTGCGGTGGTGCACATGGCCGGCTTTGCCGAACAGGGAGTAGATTCTCTGGATTATGTGGAACTGGCTGATGGGATCATCAATGCCTTTTGGCCCGTTCAGCACATCCTGGAGTCCATTTTCAAAGAACGCGGGCCGGGGAGCGATGAGAGAGGCGATGTCACACAGATCGAAATCACGCCACAGTCCGGGAACGAAATTGCAGGGGCATAAATGGGTTTCCAGGATACTTTCTTTTGCACTGTGTAAGTACCCGCTGATCACTGCAAGGCGGATTCGGTCGTCCATGGCGGCAAGCCACATGGTATAGAGACCGCCCCCGGAAAAGCCGCAGCAGCCGAGTCTCTCTGAATCGATCGTGGGAAGTGTCTCTGTATAATCGACGAGCCGCATCAGATCCCACAGGGCGAGACCGGCAAAGGTAAGTCCCAGGGCTTCCGCGGTCATGGTCAGATTTTTACAGGAAGAGGCAAGAGGATTCGGTAAGACATCGCCGAGGAAGGTACGATCCTCCATGGATACCGGCTCTAAGCGTTCTCCATATCCCGGGGGATCGGGGCAGAATACGGTATAGCCCATTTTGACCAGCTGAAGGCCGTAACTCTCCTTGGGATCGGCCGCCAGCTTTTCCCTGACTCCGGGAGCGGTGAGAACACCGGCCACACTTTCCTTGCTGGCGCCGTGGGCTGGAATAGCGATCATGGCCTTATGGGGCCGGGAATCCGAAAGTCCGTCTGGAACCAGCATGTAAAAAGGCATGAAAACATCCGGCAGTGTCTGTATTTTCAGTTTATACCGAGTATATCCGTCCTCCTGAAAGGTACTTATAAGCTCTGCTTCCCTGCTGTACGGAGCAGAATCGGCAATAAACTGCTCCAGACGTGAAAGGCCGAGTAATTCCCGGAGACGGTCTCTGGATTTGTCCTTCCAGATTAGAAAGGAAGCGGCATCCGTTGCGGTGCAGGCGTATTTGGGAGGGGCGGATTCATAGATCTGCCGAAAAAATTGTTTATAAGAGTAAGTCATAATGATACCCCGCTTTCATAATAATGGTATTCGTGCTGCCATTTTTATTATAAAAGAAGATTCGGGAGCCTGAAAGTATAAAAACAGGGGATTGCTGCCGGGATTAGTTTTTGTAACAGAAAGAAACAGGAAGACTCCTGAAAAATGTGCATGGAAACCTAAAAAAAGCGGCACTCAAATTTTCAGGATATGGCTTATACTGACAGTAAAAAGAGAGAAGACAGTCAAAGGAGAGATGATATGGAAACATTTTATTCAGTAAAAGATTTTGGCGCGGCGGGGGACGGAAAGAGACTGGACACGGAAGCGATTCAGGCGGCAATCAATCGGTGCAGCCAGGAGGGCGGCGGGTACGTTCTGCTGGAAAAGGGCGAATTCATCTCCGGAACATTGTATATGAAGTCGGGCGTCTATTTGATCGTGACGGCGTCGGCAAAGCTGACAGCAAGCGGTTCCATTGGAGCGTACGGGACGGACACTCATTACAACCGCTATGTCAACGAGCATGATATGGACCGCTGTTTCATCTACGCGGAGGAGGCGGAGAATTTCGGAATCATGGGGGAGGGGATCATCGACGGAAATGCGGAAAGCTTTCCGAATGAAGGAAGCATTTACCGGCCCATGATGATTCGTTTCCTGAGATGCCGCGATGTGAAGCTGAAGGGGATAAAGCTCTATCAGTCCGCCGCATGGACAACCGCATTTCTGGATAGTGAAAACATCTGGGTGGAAGATTTGGAGATCTGCAACGATAAGAGATACAATGGAGACGGCCTCGATTTCGACGGATGCAGAAATGTCTTTGTGGCACGGTGCAGGATATCCGGTACGGATGACAATCTCTGCCTTCAGGCGGGCAGCAGGGAGTACCCCGTGGAAAATGTCCACATATCGGACTGTCATTTTACCTCCATCTGTGCGGGAATCCGGATCGGCCTCAAATCCATCGGGGATATCCGAAATGTGACGGTCTCCGGCTGTACCTTCCAGAACGTATGGAGGGAGGGAATTAAGATCGAGTGCACCGAGGGCGGAAATATCTCGGATATCTGCATTCAGGGAAACATCATGCACAATGTGAGCAGGCCCGTCTTCATTCTGTTGAACAACCGCATGGAGGAGATCGGTTCCTCTGTGGAACTGAAGGAAATGCCGGAAATCGGAACGCTTAGGAGGGTAACCATTTCCGGGCTGACTGCAAGGGACGATGAAGAAATGGAAAAGATTCACTACCGTTTCCAGGACGATGTCATGGGGAGACCGGAATTCGGTGGAATCCGGGTGGATGCGAATAAGGATCATCCGATTGAAAATATGGTGTTCCAGAACATCGACTATACGGCGATCGGAGGAGTCCGGCTGGATGAGATTCCGGAGGGATATCCGGAAGTACCGGACTATAAGGCGGGAGATACGGCAAAGTATAACAAGACAGGTGATAAGTCCGATATCGGGCTGGATACGGGCAAAATGGAAGCCGCAGTGAGTGAAAATTATTATCCGGACTGGAGCCGGACCACCCATCTGGATATCCGAAATGTGAAAAATCTCATTCTGGCGCAGGTCATTCTTTCAACGGTGCATGAGGATGAACGGCCGAAGTATCTGGTGGAAGGATGCAGATGTCTGAAGGAAGAGATTTATGATTTGGATGGAATCGGTTATGAGAAATGAGCTGAATTTTCTGGCATTCTGGGCGGTTAATGATCGTCTGGAGCCGGAGCGAATGATGGGACAGCTGTCCGCCATGAAAGAAATGGGATTTCACGGGACGGTCTTTCATCCCAGATATTATCCGGGGATTCCGGCGTATATGAGTGAGGCGTATCTGGATCTTCTGTCCCGGCTGATCTTACACGCGAAGGAGATCGGCCTGCAGTTCTGGATATACGATGAAAACGGATGGCCGTCCGGATCGGCCGACGGCAGAGTGCTGGAACATTTTCCAGACAGCCGGTGCCGGTGGATGCAGTATGAAAACGGGCGTGTGGAGTGGCATGAGGTCCATCAGTTTAATACCTTTGACAGAGAAGAGATGAAGTATTTTGTCGGGACTGTTTATGACGGGTACAGGCTGGGGCTGCATCCGGAAGCATTCGATTACGTGACCGGATTTTTCAGTGATGAGGTGGGATTTCTCTACGGGCACGGCGTTTCCATAAAAAATGGAGGCGTTCCATGGTGCGAGGAGGCGGGGGAGCGATATGAAAAGCTCTATCACGAGGACGTTATGGAAAAACTGGAACTCCTTTTTGTGGGGAAGGAGGGATACCATCAGTTCCGGTATCGTTACTGGCAGATTCTTACTGATCTTCTGGCAGAATCATTTTATCAGAATTGTAACGACTGGTGTGTCCGGTACGGGAAACGGTATACGGCTCATTTGAAGGCAGAAGAAAATCTGTTCTTTCAAACCTCGTGCAGTGGTTCTGTCTGCTGGAATTTAAAGAATGTGAATGTTCCGGCAGTCGATGCGCTGGAACGGTATCCGGGCAACCACTACTATCCGGTAATTGCTTCCACCCTGGCAAAGCAGTTTTACGATGGAGAATCACTCGCGGAAGCCCTTGGAGGAAGCGGCTGGGGCTTAAGTCCCGAAAATCTGGAAAATTATGTGGACTGGCTGGCAGGAAGCGGAATCAATAACATGGTGTTTCATCTCTGGCAGTATAACCGGAGCAGCGCCTCCGTGAGGGACTGGCCTCCAAACATTCCGATGGGGCTCACCTGGAGGAAATCGGGGGTGATATCTCCTGCCATGATTTACTGACGGCGGGGTTCCCGTTCTGTGGTTCAGCGGTAACCGTGGAATGTATGGCGGCTGCCGGTGAAGACGGCAGGATAAAGCTGGGGCATATCCATGGGGACTGCGCCAGAATATGGGTGGATAACAGGGAGTATGGCGTGATTTGGGGGCCGGCATGGGTGATTACCGGCCTTACAGAAGGAATACACAGGATTACGGCGGAACTCGTCCCAAGCACATTCAACAGCTACGGCCCGCATCACCATATGGAGGGGGACCGGCATGTGATCAGCCCGGCGCAGTATGAGGGCGTGAAGAATTTTGCAGATTCGGAAGAGTCACCGGTATGTACAAAGGTACCGCAATGGCATTTTAGAAAGTTTGGGATTGGAAGAGAGATATAAATGATGGTTATGAAAACTCCGGGACTGAGCGGCTGTTCAGTCCCGGAGTTTTATGTTGAAAAAATTGTGTTGGCTGTTGTTATTTCTATGGCATGGTCTAAAGTTGAGCGATTTCCAGGTTCATCAGCGCCTGCTGCCGGAACGCCGCGTATTCCTCTGCGAGATTCTGAAGTGGTGTTTTCTCGGCGGCATCGGTCCACAGGGTCATTTTGATATCCATTCCTTTGGCTTTCTTTTTCGTTGTCCAGATTCCGATCACCTCCCCGCGGTATACAACCGCTCCCGGGTTGGTCACAAGCTTCCAGATCTGTTTCTGAAGTGTTTTATCGGGTTGAAGGATCGCGCGGTCACGCTGGTCCAGGTAAGGATCGTGCCCTCCGAGCAGCAGGAGGTCCCTCTGCAAATCTTTCGGGTGATTCCCGGTAAAAGAGGCCGGAGCAAAGAGGCGTTCCCTGTCCTCTGACAGGATAAATGCCTTTTTTCCGAAGACTGTGACAGGCTCCATTTCTTCTGAAATGGTGTTCCACATACGCCGCGCCTGTTTGCCGGAGCAGCCCAGCCAGCTTGCAAACATATCGGCGGTCGCCGGTCCATAGCAATGCAGGTATTTTCGAACCAGCTTCTTTTCCGCATCACGATCCGGGGGGATAGGGCTGCCTGTCCAGTTTTTAAATGAGGTAAACGTCGGGCTGATCCCATCCCGTTTTCCGAATACGACGAGCCCGTGAAACGCACACGGCCGAAGCAGAAAGGAGACAACGGCTCCGCCGACAGTCTGGACATCGGGGCTGCCGTACATGGAGGGCTGATTCCATAGCTCCCGTTTTTGGATGGGAATCAGAGGCGTCATCCACCCGGCCAGAGTCTGATCGAGGGCGCTCTTGCTGACGATGACGTGATCGTCCAGCTGTGGAATTACCTGCTTCAGTATTTCGAGCAGGCTGTCAAAATCCATCTGCAGGAAGTCGAGGGCCAGCGCGATTCCCTGCGTGTAAATCCATGGCTCCGGTTCATCCGGTATGAGCGCAGACAGAAAAGTACTGCTCTCCGAAACCGGAAACACGACCGGCGTGCCCCGGTAGCTCCATGCCTGCAGGAGCGTTTTCTGTTCATACAGCAGGTGTTCCATATCCGATAAGGTACAGTCCGGCACCCGGTTAAAGAGTGCGGTTTCCCATGCTCCGGGCGGCGTGTTCTGCATACCGCACGCACCGGCCAGCCTGTCTGTTTCCGATTTCGAGTACACGGAATCCAGGTGATGGGAGCGAAGCCTGAAAATTCTGATCTGTTCAATACTCGGTTCTGTCATGGCGATTTTCCTTTCCTTTCTTTATCCTTATAATACGTTAGAGGGAGGAAAAAAGCAAGATGAGGACAAAAAGTCAAAATCAGAACCTGTGAGTGAAGAATAAGGAAAAGGATGTATAAAAAGTGTACTCAATAGTTAAAAAATGCAGTTTCTTTTCCCTTCTCCTTCTGCTATTTTAATGATGAACCCAATGTTACACAAAAGCGGTGAACTCCCGGCAGAGACTTGGGCCGGAGCCGCAAAACAGAATGAGAACAGGAGAGAATAGTATGATAAGTCTGCAGGATAACGCCTGGATCGATGAGGCGGTAGAAAAAATTGTGAAAAAAATGGATCTGGTCAGTGAGCGGTCAAGGAACAAGATTCCCTACACGGCCCAAAACGGTGTTCATGATGACAGAAGCAGGGAAGATCAGACATTTTCAGCGGATGATGGGCTGAACTGGTGGTGCAACGGATTCTGGGCGGGCATGCTCTGGCAGATGTACCATGCGGCGGGAAATGAGAAGTATGCGGAAATCGCCCGGATTTCGGAGGAGAAGCTGGACCGGTGTTTCAGCGATTATTACGGGCTGCATCATGACGTCGGCTTCATGTTCCTGCCGAGCGCAGTGGCGGATTACCGTCTGACAGGGAACCCGGATTCGAGGAAACGGGGGCTGCACGCTGCCAATCTTCTGGCAGGCCGGTTCAATCCGGTGGGGAAATTTATCCGCGCCTGGAATGACATTCCGGGCAGCCAGGATGATACGAGAGGCTGGGCGATTATTGACTGCTTATTTAATATTCCACTGCTGTATTGGGCCAGTGAAGAAACGAAGGATCCAAGGTTTGGGCAGATAGCCAAAATGCACGCAGATACGGTTATGGAAACGTTTGTGAGACCGGATGGCTCGGTACGCCACATTGTGGAATTCGATCCGTTTACAGGGGAAATGGTGCGGGATTACGGCGGCCAGGGATATGGCCAGGGCTCTTCTTGGACGAGGGGACAGACGTGGGGACTGTACGGCTTCCTCATGAGCTACCGCCATACCGGAAAGCAGGAATACTTAGATACCGCGAAACGGATTGCCCATTATTTTATCGCCAATATCCCCGAAGACGGCCTGATTCCGGTGGATTTCAGGCAGCCTGCAGCGCCTTTGTGGTATGACGATACGGCCGCTGCGATCGCCGCCTGCGGCCTGCTGGAGATTGCAAAAGAAGTGGGAGACTTAGAAAAAGAGCTGTACGAGAGGGCCGCCCTTAAGCTTCTGCATGCATTATGCCGGGAACACTGTGATTTCAGCATGGACAGCGACTGCTTCCTGACAAAATGCACCGGTTCCTATCATAATGAAAAGGATCATGAAATGCCGATTATTTACGGGGACTATTTCTTTATAGAGGCAATGCTTAAACTGAAGGGGCAGGACGTATTTCTGTGGTAGCAGGAGAGGAAAAGCAGATGGTTGTCCATACCAAGCCGTAAATTTACAATTCTTTTGTCAGCGGAACCGGATCAAAGAAGGAACTGTATTCCTTCGGTGAAGTCCCTGTCAATTTTAAAAATGATCTGTAAAAGAGAGAATAATCAGAGAATCCAACCAGAGTACTGGCGGTACCTGCCTGAATCCCCTTTGCGATCATCTGCTGTGCGTGGCTGATCCGTTGATTGAGCAGGAACGTGTGTATGGTACAGCCGGTTACCTTTTTGAACTCGCGCATCAAGTGATATTTACTGATATAGAAGGTGAGTGACAGCTCATTTACCGAGATGTTTTCCATATAATTTTCGCTGATGTAGGAAATGATTCTGCCTATAGTATCTTCTGCTTTGTGGGAACATGGGGCTGCAGGGAAATCTGTTTGGAATATGTCCCGCGCGGTGCAGAGAATCTCATATAGCCAGGAATACTGCATCAGAGGGGGAGTGAAAGAACCGTCTGCAGGAAAATATAATATTTTTTGAAAGAGATAGGATAAGATATCGCTCTGTTTTTTTGTCAGCCGTTTTTCCGAACAGCAACTCCAGGAAAACGGGCTGGTCACTCCCAGCATATCCCACTGGCGGCGTATGAGCGTATCATTTACAGCAATGACGTAGGCCGGGAAATAGCGGTTCTGCAGTATCGTTGTTTCAGAAAGCGGAATGATTGCCGTAAAGGAAGGGGATTTGGCCTTGAATGGAGAATCCTTGTCTAGAACCAGCAGCAGCCGGTCTGAGTTATGATCAGCTTTGTCTAAGTGGGAACAACTGGATATATATTGTATGGAAAATGCGGAATCTTGAATTCCAGTCATAATATGGCACATATATTTTATCCTCCTCCTTATAGTGACATTTAGTAAGTGTCAATATTTCTTTTAGTCTATCATATAATGAATAAAATGACAATCACTAAATGTTAATTAAGGAGACTCATATATGTACAAAAATAAGGCAGAGGATGGCTGCAATAATGTCTGTGGCCGCAAATTAAAGAAGATCAGAGAGGAATTGCCGAAGAAGACCTCACAAAGACAGCTTGCGGAGATGCTTCAGCGGGCCGGATTGGATCTTGATAAGAATGCGGTGCAGAGAATTGAGAGCGGGAAAAGGTTTGTGACAGATATAGAATTAAAAGTGATTGCTGAGGTATTGAGAGTAAGCTATAACGATTTATTAGATGAGGGCTGATTCCGCTCATTATGCGGTATTTATCCTTAAATATGTTCGGTCTGGGAAGCAGCATTTCTCCTTGTGGGAGGGTGAGGCTTCCTTTTCTTTTGTGGGCAGCAGACAGGCCTGTATAACGGTCGAAAATAATCGATCATACAGCAGGTTATGCAAGGAAAACAGCATTTTTTCTAATGGAGATAGAACTTACCCAGATCTATAATAAGGGAAGCTGTTTACGGAATCTGCGGCAGTTGGCAATGCAGTTGCAAGGGAGAAGGAGACATAGAATGAGAGAAGAGATGGTGTTGAAAACCGGTTGGAAGTTTTCTGATGGAATCGTGGAAGGCGGCGAGCTGTGTTCCTGTATGGAGGATAAGATGGAGGATGTGGTGATTCCTCATGACTGGGCTGTGGGGAGACACTACCGTCCGGATATGAAGTATGGAGGAGAACAGGGATTTTTAGACAGGGCGGGAATCGGGTGGTACAGGAAGCATCTTGTTCTTTACGAGATGCGGGAAGGATATCACTACGATCTTGTGTTCGATGGTGTATATGAAAATGCCACGGTATGGATGAATGAAAAGCTGGCAGGCTTTCACCGTTATGGATACAGCGGTTTTCGGCTCGATGTCACTTCCTTAGTAAAGGAAGGGGATAATCTGCTGGCTGTGAAGGTGGATAATTCCGATTCCCACCCGGACAGATGGTACAGCGGAGCGGGAATTTACCGCAGAGTCAGGCTGGAAGCAATTCCCTGCTGCCACATGGATCCGGATGAGATTCATCTTAAGACAGAGGTAAAGGACCATACAGGCACGGTAACTGCCAGAATAACGATTATAGAGGGCAATACATCCGAAGAACAGTTGCGGATGCCGGTCCATGTCTCCATGGAAATATTCAGTCAGGGGATTTCAGAAGGGAAAACAGAGATCGGTCCGGTTAAGGAGCAGGAAGCGGAACTCTCCCTTGTTCTTCCGTCTGTCCGGCGGTGGGATGCAGAAAATCCTTGTCTGTATGAAGTTGTTCTGACACTGCGCCAGGGAGCAGAGACAGACGAGATTAGAAGGAAGATCGGGTTTCGCACGATTGAATGGAATGTACATCAGGGTATGTCAGTCAACGGTTCTCCGGTAAAGCTGAAAGGAGTCTGCCTTCACCATGATGCAGGCAGTCTGGGGGCGGCAGCCACGTCAAAAACCTGGCACAGGAGACTGGAACTGCTTAAGAATATGGGCTGCAATGCGATCCGTACCTCTCACAACATCCCGGATGAACTGCTGATGGAGCTGTGTGACGAGATGGGCTTCTATGTCCTGGAGGAATTCACCGACAAATGGAGAGACGGCTCCTATGGCCGCTTTTTTGATGAGGACTGGAAGACGGATCTGGGTTACATGATAAAGCGCGACAGGCACAGACCGTCTGTGGCACTTTGGAGTGTGGGAAATGAAGTGGACTGTCAGGGCAGTGGCTTCATGCTGGATATTCTTCATATGCTGGTGTGTGAAGTGAAACACTTAGATGGAGAACGGGCAGTTACCTGCGCCTTAAGCCCTCATTATGCAGATGACAGCAAACAGGAATGGATGGCAGTACCAGAACGGCTGGATGCAATAGAGAGGATTGCAAAGGAGGTGGATGTTCTGGCACTTAATTACCAGGAGCAGTGGTATGAACTGATTCATGAAAGACTTCCAGAAACCGTGATTCTGGGCTCTGAAATTTACATGTTTTTCAGAGGCCATGAAGAACTGTGCATGAATTACTCTACAGACAATCCGTGGATGGAGGTCGAGCGGAGCTCATATGTGGCGGGCGGTTTTGTCTGGGCGGGCATTGACTATCTGGGAGAGTCCATGGGGTATCCGTCTAAGGGCTGGGGAGGAAGCCTGATTAAGTCCAATCTGGTAAAGAAACCGGTGGCATACCTATGGGAAAGCTACTGGTCTGATCAACCGATGGTGTATTTCTGCGTTCAGGATTATACCCTTATGGATGACTTGTCGAGAGAACACTGGAGTTGTCCGAGACTGGCTCCGCACTGGAATTTTGAGCAGTATGGAAGGACAGTCATTCCATATATGATATTTAGCAACTGTGAAGAGGTCCGAGTGTATATCAATGACATTCGATATTATGTCAAGCGGCCCAGTCAGTGCGAAAGCAGAATCGTATCAGGGTTCCTGCCCTATGTGCCGGGCTGTGTTAAAGTGGTAGGTGTAAACGATGAAAAAGAGGTATGCAGCTATGAACTGCAGACCGCAGGACCTGCAGTAAGGCTGAAACTGGAACCTGATGAAAGGATAATACCGGCAGCCTCCGATGAGATTGTCTCTGTTCTGGTTTCGGCTGTTGACAGAAATGGAACCGTCTGCTTCAAAGACCGCTCCCTTCTTCACATAAAAGTAGATGGGGCTGCATCTTTGGCTGGAGTGGATAACGGTGATTTAATGGATCCTTATCCTTTCCAGGAAGCCCGTGTCCCTCTTCACTGGGGAAAGGCAGTTTTGGCACTGAGACCATCCCTCGAACCGGGCGCGGTGCGGATTCTGGTATGGGCGGATGGGCTTATGGCGGCGGAAGAGACGTTGGAGGTGAGATAGCTTCTTAGTTTTCCCTGACTGTATTCTTACGCACTTTTTGCAATCATGAACGGCACGATATGCTATCTGCTTTTATCTGCTTGGACAGTATAATAAACCTGTATCTTCAGTAAAATTATATTGTGTTCAAGGAGGAAGTAAGATGAAAAATTGGAGAAGATGGACGGCAGTTATAATGACGGCGTTAATGGCGGCTGGGCTGACAGGCTGCAGTTCTTCAAACCCGTCTGCACAGAAAAACAGTGACGGCGGAGTCTCACAGGAGCAGAAGGATAACGTCTCCCGGGAAAGCAATTCCGCGAAAGCTGAAAACAATGATTCGGCAGGAGAAAAGGTAACGCTGGAATTCTATTCCTGGCTCGATGAGGAGAAAATATTCACTCTGCTGACGGAAGAGTATAAAAAGGATCACCCGAACATTGATTTTAACCTTCATTTCGTGCCGACCAATGATTATGAAACAAAGCTGCTGACAGCCTTTTCCGGTGGCGCTTCGATCGACTGCTTTGCGGTCGCGTCAGCTCCCAGCTTCGCAGCTTATCAGAATAAAGGCCAGGTTTACTGTATTGATGATCTGGTGACTGAAAACAAGACAGATACCTCCGGTTTCCAGGCCTCCTATGATGGACTGAAGGTGGAGGGGAAAGCTTATGTACTTCCCTATAAGACAAGCTCCTGGGTAGTATATTACAACAAAGACATCTTTGACAACGCAGGCGTGCCTTATCCGTCAGAAGAGTGGACCTGGGAGGAATATGCCCAGACTGCGGCTAAGCTTACCGGAGGAGACGGAAATGACAAGATATACGGTTCCTTGAATTACCAGCCTACCAGTACCTGGTGGAGAGTTCCGGCGAATGGAATGAAAGCCACCAATCCGCTGATTGAGGCACAATTGGATGAATGGCTGAAAGCGGCCGAGTTTAACAAAAAGCTGTCTGATGACGGATACCAGCCGCCTTATGCAGACCGGGCGAATGAGGCGGGAGCGGACTACAGCGGCGCGTTCCTACAGGGAAAATACGGCATGTTCTATAATGGAGACTGGGTCATCGAGATGTTAAATACAGCGATCGACGATGGGGAGACGCTCAATTACGATATTGCTCCTCTCCCGCACTGGGAAGGCCAGCCGCCTATGACAACAGGAACTCCGGGGCTTCTGATGATTGCCCAGAATTCAAAGCATCCGAAAGAGGCTTATGATTTTATCTCCTTTGCATCAGGAGAGAAGGGCGCGGAAATTCTGGCCCATAATGATTATTTCCCGGCGTGGTCTTCTGACTCCGTGATCAAGGCATATACAGAAGGACGTGAAAGACCGGAACATATCGAATATATTGTGAATCAGGAGATTTATCCACAGGTTCCCTGTGATCCCAAGTATAACACTGCTACGAATATTGTAAAAGAAGAAGTCTCCTTATATTTGCTGGGAGAACAGGATATTGATAAGACAAGGTCTACGATCAGTGAGCGGTTTGTGAATGAGATGGACGTGCAGTAGACTGCTGTGTACGCAAATCAGTAAAAGCGTGTTTCCTTTTCAGGATAGGGGGGTGCTGCATGCAGCAGCCTCTTTCTGAAAAGGAGTGCTCCTTAAAATCCGGAAAGGAAGTTTTATATGAAAAAGAAAGCGGCAAAAACACATACAAGTGCATACTCCCGTTCTCAAATGCGTACCGCATGGCTGTTTTTATTACCTAATTTTGTTGGTTTTATGGTTTTTATTGTGTATCCGGTCATAAAATCTTTTGTTATCAGCTTTTATGACTGGGACGGGCTGACAGCCAAAAGATTTGTCGGTCTTGGGAATTACATCAGGCTGTTTCAGGATGGCACGTTTCAAATTTCTTTCTTAAATAATATCCATTACACTCTGGTTACGGTACCCCTTTCTATTCTCTTAGGCATTCTGATTGCCTGCCTGATGAATGTGAAGATCAGGGGAATTAAATTGTTCCGTACTATCTATTTTCTGCCTCAGGTAACATCCATGATTGCCATCGGCATTGTCTGGACTACGATACTGGCTAACTACGGACCCATCAATCAGTTTCTGATGAAGCTTGGTATCCAGAATCCTCCCATGTGGCTCTCATCCAGCACGTTTGCACTGATTTCTGTAGAGATTGTTTCGATCTGGCGGTCTATGGGATATAATGCTATCATTTTCCTGGCGGGGCTTCAGGGCATCAGCGGAGATTTATACGAAGCGGCCCGCATAGATGGAGCCAACCGCATTAACTGCTTTTTTAAGATAACAGTTCCTATGCTGTCGCCTACGATTTTCCTCTGTACCGTCATGCAGTTTATCAGCTCTCTTCAGGTGTTTGATACGATTATGGCGATGACTCAGGGAGGCCCGGGACGCGCGACCAACGTGCTGACCTATTATATCTATCAGAGAGCTTTTGTGGATATGCGTTTTGGATACGCATCGGCAGTGGCTTACGTCTTATTCGTCATTATTCTGGTCATCACGCTGATTCAGTTCGTGGGACAGAAAAAATGGGTGAATTATTAAAAGGACCGGTGAAAGGAAAAGAACAGCATATGGTAAAACGAAATAGAGTACAGTTTACTGCTATTGTTATGTTTTTGTTGATTTTTGTTGCATTAATCATGGTATTTCCGTTTGCATGGATGGTGTTGGGGTCCGTGAAAAGCAAAAGTGAGCTGTTTGCCATGCCGATTAAGTGGTTTCCGGAGGTTCCCGTTTGGAAGAACTATGTGCAGGTAGTCACAAAGGTTCCGTTTTTTCAATTTTACTGGAACACGGCGAAGGTTGCCGTAATCTCCACGGCAGGTCAGGTACTTACCTGCGCGCTGTCGGCCTATGCTTTTTCTAAGCTGCGGTTTAAAGGACGCGATACACTGTTTATTCTCTATCTGGCTACCATGATGATCCCAGGCCAGGTGACCATGATCCCGCAGTATGAGCTGTTAAATAAGATCGGCCTGATGAATACACTCTGGACCTTGATACTGCTGCGATGGTTCAGTCCATTCGGCGTGTTTCTCCTGCGCCAGTTCTTCGTCAGTATCCCGGATTCCCTGGTAGAGGCGGCGCGTATAGACGGTGCAAGCGAGGTACGCATCTTTGCCCGGATTATCCTTCCTCTCTCCAAATCGGCGGTTGCGACCCTGGTGACCCTGACCTTCCTGAATTCCTGGAATGAATTCATGGGTCCCCTGATCTACTTAAATGATCAGAAGAAATATACACTGCAGATCGGTATCCGGTATTTCCAACAGATGTGGGGAACGGAGTATACGCTGATCATGGCGGCTACCACCATGTCGCTGATTCCTATTGTCGTAATCTATATCTTTGCACAGAAATACTTTATAGAAGGGATCGCGGCTGCAGGCGTGAAAGGGTGAGTACTGTGAAGACGTATGAATTTACGGTCTGTCCGGAAAACAGGATTGGTGAGAATGACCGCTTCTGGGCGGCCTGTGGCCTGGATTCCCTGTATCCCCTTATCGATACGGAAGGTGGTGAATTCCTGCTGAAACGCATGAAGGAACATGGAACCTGCCGCTATATGAGGAACCATCATACCCTGTCGCGGCTGAGCAAGGATGGTTTTCCTGATGCTGGCGGAAACGTATATTCAGAGGACGAAAACGGTAAACGACAGTATCATTTTGAAAAAATAAACGGGATTTTGAAACGGTATCTGGATTACGGCATTAAGCCTGTGGTGGAACTGGATTTCCTTCCAGATGAGTTGTCTGTCCGCAAGATGCGGGGTGGCGTGGAGGAGGGGGTATATGATAACCGCTCGTATCCTGCCGACTGGGGAAAATGGCAGGAACTTTTGAATGCCTTTGTCCGTAATCTGGCAGATACCTTTGGAAGAGAAGAGGTCAGAACCTGGTATTTTGAGGTGTGGAATGAGCCGGATGGCTGGCCAGTGGCTGAGTGGCCTCTGTTTCACAAGTTGTACGATGTGTTTGTGGAAGCAGTAAAGGGGGTGGATAAGCGCTTTCGAGTCGGAGGGCCAGGAGTGTTTCAACCAGATTTTTTCAGAGACTTTTTGGAACATGTGGAGAATGGGACAAATGCGGTAACAGGGAAAAAGGGAACCGAAATCGATTTTCTTTCTTACCATATCTATGGCATGAGCGGAGGCTGGCTGGAGGAATATCCACTTATTATGCCGGAGGTACAGCGATTTTGCCAGCAGGTGATGTGGATCGCCAGAATGATAGAGGGCTATCCGGGTCTTAAGGAGGTGGAATTCCATCTGAATGAATGGGGAGTATTCTCAAATTATGAGAAAAATTCCCGGGATTATCCTGTGCTGGAGCAGAGAAACAGCGAGTTTTCCGCCTGCTTTTTCATTAAACTGGCCGACTGTTTAACGAAGATCAGACAGAACTTCGGCTTCCGGGTCAACATGTTGTTATATTGGGGGTTCTGTCTGGAGGACAGCCGGGGAGAACTGTTTGCCGGAAACAGAGGGCTGTCTACAGGAGGCCATGTGATGAAGCCCATAGGAACAGCGCATGAATTACTGGCGCTGATGGGAGACGAGCTTTTGGAAGTAAGAGGAGACAAGTCGGGAGGGCCTGTGGGGTGTATGGCGGCTAAGTCACCGGAAGGTATTCAGCTTCTGCTTTATCATGTCAATGAGAGTGACCCTGAGGGAGAACTGCCGCCTGTGAATATAGAAGCGGCTGTATCGGGTATAGAGAAAACCGGTTATACGATCCGAGTTATCTGTATCGACAGGAAACATCATAATACGTATCGGAAGTGGCTGGAACTGGGGCGGCCAGATCTTTGTGATACAGCAGCGATCCGGGAACTGCAGCGTGCGGCGGAGCTTACCTGCGATGAGGTGCTTAAAATAACTGCACCTGACGGCAGACTGATCATCAGACGCAGGGTGCCGCCTCAGGGGATACAACTTCTGATGATTGAAAAGGAAGGGGAACAGGAATATGGAGTATGAAAATCCGATATTGTCCGGTTTTTATCCGGATCCCAGCGTATGCCGCGTGGGGAAAGATTTTTATATGGTCAACAGTACCTTTGAATATCTACCTGGGATCCCTGTGTTTCATAGTAGAGATTTGGTGAATTGGGAGCAGATAGGACACTGTATCACCAGGCCGTCACAGATGACGTTCCCGGGAACAAAAGCATCTAAGGGGCTGTATGCGCCGACCATCAGGTATCACGCAGGTACTTTTTATATGGTCTGCACGAATACTTCCATCGGGGAGGCAGGTAACTTTGTGGTGACATCTGACAATCCGAGAGGCCCGTGGTCTGATCCAGTCTGGTTCTCTCAAACGGGGATCGACCCATCCCTGCTTTTTGACGATGACGGCAGCGTTTATTTAACCAGCAATGGCTGGGGAGAGACGACTGGGAGAAGGGGGAATGTGGGATATATCCAGCAATCGCGGGTTGACATCCGAACAGGGGCTGTGACAGAAGGCCCCAGAGTGATATCACTGGGAACCGGGGGAAGATGCGTGGAGGGGCCACATCTTTACAAAATCAATGACTGGTACTATCTCCTGCTGGCGGAGGGAGGAACCGAGACGGGACATATGATCACGGTATTCCGTTCCCGTTCCCCGTGGGGGCCTTTCGAACCGGGGCCGGATAATCCTGTGCTGACTGCCAGAGATGAAGCGCGGCCGGTACTTACTGGCACAGGTCATGGAGATCTGTTTGAAGATGACTATGGAAACTGGTGGATCGTGTTCCTCTGCTACCGTATCTCTACTGTAAAATATCACCATCTGGGCAGAGAGACTGCGCTGCTGCCGGTGATATGGGAAAATGGATGGCCCAAAGCTGCCGGAGGGAAATGTGCGAAAGTACATGTAGCTGCTGTGGTGAATGGGAGAGACTCTGTCCGTCAGGCTGCCAGAGAGGGAGAATACTTCCTTGATGATTTCTCAGGAAAAAGTCTGAATCTCAAATGGAATTTCATTCGTGAGTTTTTTGATGGGTATGAATCCGGTGATGAAAAGGAAGGGTTGATTCTGCATGGACGGCCCGAAAATCTTTCGGATGGAGCCTGCCCCGCATTCATTGGAAGACGGCAGTGCCATATGATGATGGAATGCAGTGTGGATCTGTCGTTTCATCCGGCTCATGAATGGGAGGAAGCGGGAATCGCCGTGCTGTGCTCTGACCATGCCCACTACGACCTGGGAATCAGGAAAAGAGGAGATCGGCGATACGTGCTACTCCACCGGAGAGTGGAGGATATGGAGAGCGTGACGGAGAGGGCACTTCCTGCGGATAAAATGGTAACACTATACATCGAGGCGGACCGTGAGCAGTATACCTTCGGCTTTGTGAGCCGGGGAGAAAAGCATGTGGTGGGAACTGGCATGGTAAAGCTCCTTTCCACAGAGGTGATCTGGGGATTTACGGGGGTATACGTAGGGGTGTATGCGACCGGTAACGGGAGGGCGTGCGATACGCCGGCCGGGATCAGGAGATTTTCCTATCAGGGAACGTAAGCAGGAGGCTCCGGTGGAGGGATATGCTTTCATGTCCAGCCGCCGGAGTCCGTATGAGTGCCCTGCTGTCTGCGGCAGGGTGTGACTGTGGTTTGTCTCTGGCTTTTAGGAAAAACCTGGGATCACTGATTCAAAAGCTTCCCCCTTCCTTCTAAGATCTCGGCCATGAACTGTGCGCCGAGATGAAAGGCATACTGAAACCTGTCAAAGTTCATCATGTTGTCTATCTTGTCGTCTGCTTCAAAGTATGCTTCCAACAGGTCCTTTTGTTCGTCTGTCATGCTGTCTGTCAGCAGTTCCATGTGTTTGTTCCTGATTTGCGCAGTGTTTACAAACGGTGAATCCTTCTCATGTACTCTGGCAGGCTGATCATATAACAATTCCAGGATATTCTCCATAACTGCTCCGTCCTTTCTATAAAATCAGAACGTATGTTCTATAAATATAATACCACAATGAGAAGTAATAATCAACTAAAATATGGTTTAAATTTGGATTGCTGTTCATTATGTGACCTTAAATCAGATTGGTATGGCTGCATCGCTACAGCACAGGAAGGATATTGGAGCTGCGGTGCATTAAATGAATAGACAGGACTGTGGAAAGGAGTGAATCTGACCATTTTTTGAATTGTCAGACTCACTCCTTTTTCGTATCTATTAACTCTCCTAAATATGTAGTGTCCTCTTTTTAGGGAAATGATTATTCCCTATCTGAGGTGAACGGCGGCGCAGCGTATGGAAGTACGGTGCGCCGCCGCTTTTTAATAGCTTTTCTCTTATTTCATCCGCTTCTCCAACACCGTAATCCCCTGATACAAAATTGCCGAAACAATACAAAGAATAACGATCGACATGACGACCAAATCCATCTTGAAGACCTGGCTGCCATAAATGATCAAATATCCAAGTCCCTTATTTGCCGCCAAAAATTCGCCGATTATAACGCCGACGAGGCAGAGTCCGATGTTTACCTTCATATTGCTGATAATCAGAGGCACGGAGCCGGGCAGCAGGACCTTAGTGAGTACATCTTTTTTTGTTCCGCCGAGGGAATAGATGAGCTTGATCTTATCCGGATCTGTCTGCATGAAGCCGGTGTGAAGCGTCATGATACAACCAAAGACGGCCACAGAGATAGCGGCCACGATAATAGTCTTTATGTTGTTGCCCAGCCATACGATCAGGATTGGGGCCAATGCCGATTTCGGAAGGCTGTTGAGCATGACGAGATAAGGCTCTAAAACCTCGGATACACTGCGGCTGGACCATAACAGAATCGCGGTCGCAAGACCGACCACGACGACGAGAGCAAAGCTTACCAGTGTTTCCATAACTGTGACGCCGGTATGGAGAAAGATTGTGCCATCCTTCACCATGCTTATAAAACAAATGGTCATTCTGGAGGGAGAACTGAAGATGAAGTCATTGATAATGCCGAGTCTTGCGCACAGTTCCCACAGAGCGAGAAGGAGCACCAGCAGCATGATGCGCAGAATCCGGACATTTCGGCGGTGTAGCATTTCTTTGGCGATGAATTCCTGTTGTGCCAGAGTTGGATGTGTCTCAATCATGGGTCTGCAGCTCCTTCCATACCTGATTAAAATAAGTGGAGAATTCCGGAGTATTCCGGCGTTCCAACGGCCTTACATAGCCCTCTCCAAAGGAAACAGGGACGATGCCCTTCATTCTTCCCGGCCTGCTTGTCAGAATGATGACCCTGTCGGCGACACTGATGGCCTCCGATAAGTCATGAGTGATCAGAATGGCTGTCTTATGGGTACTTTTTATGATCGAACTGATATCATCGCAGACGGCCAGTCTCGTCTGGTAATCCAGAGCGGAAAATGGTTCGTCTAATAAAAGAAGGTCCGGTTCCAGGGCCAGTGTACGGACGAGAGCCGCACGCTGCCTCATACCTCCGGACAGCTCAGACGGACGGGCGTTTTTAAAGGCCTCAAGTCCGTAAGTATTTAACATCTCATGTAATTTCTTTTTGGAACTGTCGTTCAGTTTCTTCTGAATTTCCAGCCCTAATTCGGCGTTGCTTAAAATGGTACGCCATTCGAATAAATGGTCCCGCTGCAGCATATATCCGATGCCCGCACCGGAATTTGTACGCGGGACTCCGTCAATGATAATTTCTCCTTCATCCGGTTCGATAAGACCGGATAACATGGACAGCAGGGTGGATTTACCACAGCCGGATGGCCCGACGATGGCAATGAATTCCCCGTTATCTACCGTAAATGATATATTGGAAAGGGCCAGAGTCTCACCCTCGAGGGAATGATAGGAGTAGCTGACCCCACAAACTTCCAGTTTTGGCTTCATGGGTCCTCCTTGTATAACAGATTTATCTGATATAGTGTTATGATATGTACAAAGTCCGGGAAGTTGCAAGTACGGAACAGAAGTTTGGAAGCGGGGCCAAAAAGGATCAGAGCAAAAAAGATGAAATAGATAATTTGAAATAATAAGCAAATAACACTAAAAAAGATATAAAAAACTTAAAAAAAGTGAAAAACATCAAAACAAATAAAATGAAAACGCCTATATTGGTTTTAAAATATAATTATAGGTACTACTGAAACAACAAAATAATTGTTCAAAATATACAAAAATACACTTGAAATATTAGGAAAATAGGCAATATCAATTTCATATCCTCTTCTTTATAATAATTATAAAAAATAATTAATTAAAATGAAAAAGAAAAAGGGGGGGGATGCCTTGTTTAAAAGAAGAACATGCCTGGCAGTCTTTGCCGCAGTGGTTATGATATTTATTTTAGCAAAGCAGTTAAACGAAGAAAAGGCACCGCTTACCATAAATGGCGATCCGGTATCCGAAGAGGAGCTGGCTTTCCATGACGGCAGTCTGGAGCGCACAGTGCGGTCCAGGGAAATATGGAACTGGGCGGCAGAAGGAGGTATGGCTGATGAGTTTTCCTATGATGATTTGATACAGTCATTGGAAAATGAAAATAGAGAGAGAAAGAAGCTTCAGTCTGAAGGTGGGGTCCTGTATGGTCCGGTTGAATATACGCCGCTTCAGTATTACCGCAGACTTACGGGGGAGCGGGAACGGATGCTGCGCACCCGCATTCTGGAGGAAACGGATTCATCTGAGCTGATCCGCTATTACGAAACTCATCAGGAAAATTATATGGACGTGGACACGATCGAAGCAAAATATACCATTCGGCAGGAGGGACGCACCATATACGAAGGAAATGTGATTCTGGAGGCAGAGAGTATGCGTGGGCTATCGGAATCGGATGAAGAACTGGCAGAACATCTGCTGCAGTTGGAGGAAGGAGGACAGTATCGCTGGACTGGAAAAAATGGGGAAGACAAGCTGTTACATTGTGTCAGGAGAGAAAAGGGAAGAGTCATTCCATTTGAGGAAGTGGCAGGAGCGGTTGCGGATCAGTACGCCGCGGAACGGTTTGAACAGGAATTGACAAAGCGGATTGCGGACTGCAAAGTCAGTGACCGGAGGCAAAAATGAATAGCAGGAGGATGGATATGAGGTATACAGGGAGAAGAGTTTGCTGCGCACTGCTCAGTGCAGTGCTGATCACCGGGGGACTGCCGGGCGGTACAGGCGCCGCTGGATTTCCAGGGCGCATGACAGCCAGGGCGGCAGTTGTAACAGAGAGTCTTAAGGACGGAAAAGCCACTTCGTCGGAAGCGGGAAAAGCCACTCCGTCAGAAGCGGGAGAAGCTACTCCGTCAGAGGCAGAGAAGGCCACCCCGTCAACAGCCATGAGGGCGGAGGCCATGACGCTTTCCCGAATTTTGATGGAAGAGACGTTTGACAACGGTGATGGCTGGAACGTCAATAACACGGCCGTGGTAACTTTCACCGGAGGGCAGGGCGTGATAAAGGGTGGCGGGCCCAATAACCGTATGGGGTCGAAAATGAAGATCCCGGCGAACGATTTTCTGTTGGAAGCGGATTTGATGATTGGAGGCGGAAATACGAACTGCAATGCGAAATTCGGATTTAAGGCGGCGGAAGGCTATGACGGGGACCGGCTGCAGCTGCGTTTTGATTTCCCGAGGAACCTGGTGTACCTGGAGAATAATGGAGGAACCGTATATAATTCTGTTCATTTTCCGGCCTTAAGTCAGGGGGAGTACCAGCTCGCCATAAAAGTAAGCGGAGGGAAGATTACCGCATACCTGGACGGTGAGGAAATCATTACAGCGGAAAATGATGAAATTGCGGAAATGGAGCAGGGCTATATCGTAATCGCGGGCCAGTATCCGGCCCAGGATTTCGCTGTGGACAATCTCGTGGTTTCCACAGATGAAGCGCCGCAGGGAGAAGAGTATACCGTCACTCTAAAAACAGTGACCGACGGAGTGGATGACCTGGCTGGAACAACCCTCGGCGGAACGCTGACAGCGGACCGGCAGACCGGCTACTCAGGGGATACGATCACACTGCAGGCAAAAGCGAAACACGGGTATGTATTTGATCATTACGCATCCTGGGGACAGGATGGGACACCGACGGACGGGCTGATGCCCATCATTAACCACAAGTTCCAGTTAAATGAAAAGTTTGGAAATGTGACGGTTGCTGCCTATTTTAAGACACGGGAGCCGGGAAAAGACGAGATTTTCTTCGATGACTTCGGAGCGGCGCTGAATGAAGACGGGCAGTATGGTTTCATCAAAGACGCAGATCGCGCAAAAATTACAGATGAGGAACTGATTCTGGATGCTCAGGCTGGAGAAGCCAACTGCGTTCTGGTGGATCCAGGTGTGTTCGATCAGCTGGCGAAAGGCGACGGCTACCGGATTTCCGTGGATGTACGCAGGGCCGGAGCCAACAACGGAACTCTCCAGATCGCCTTTGCAGGAAATGGAAAAGCGTTTGATGAACGTTATGTATTGGCGGTAAATTCCCAGGGAAGCGCCATGTTCCGAAGGTTTCAGGACGGTAAGAACGATGAATTGAAGAAATGTGCATTTCAGCTGACCAGTGCATTTTCCCATGTGGAGATCGAGGTAAATGACGGGAAAGCCGTACTTCTAATTGACGGAACAGAAAAAATGGTGTTGGAAGATAACAGTGGCGAATGGTCAGGCATGGCTCCCGGAGCGGGACTGTTTAATATGAGCGCCGGAGCACCGGTGATCTTTGACAACCTTATGATTGAACGGATTCTTCAGAAAAAAGATGTGGAAGTGGTTTCCATTTACCAGGGTGAGGTGGATTCTGCATATAGAACAGGAGCGGCATCTGCAAATGTGAGTGAAGCCTCGGAGGGAGAGCAGATTACGCTGTCTTCTGTGGCCAAGGCGGGGTATCGTCTGAAGGAGTATCAGGCAGAGGGGGCCCCGGATGTCGTGGTGATTGGTGATACGCTTACCGTGCCGGCCGGGGATTACCAGACTCTGAGAATTATGGCGGTGTTTGAAGAAGATACGATAAGGAATCCGCAGACCTTCTATATTGATTCAGAAACGGGAGATGATACCGCTGCAGGAACTTCTGAAGCGGAAGCATGGAAAACTCTTGGAAAAATGAAACAGTACGGCACCTTTGTTCCCGGTGACCAGGTCCTTTTAAAACGCGGCAGCGTGTTCCGGGAGCAGCAGCTGGTATTTAACGGCATGGGCAGCGAAGCGGCGCCGATTATAATTGGCGCTTATGGTGAGGGAGAGCTGCCGCGCCTTGACGGAGGAGGAGCGGTGGAAAATGTAATCTCTCTGTTTAATCAGGAGTACATAACCATATCTGATTTGGAAATTACCAACCTCTCTGCCGGATATCAGACTGATTTCGGGCTAAACAACAGCAATAACCGGTCAAAGGCTCTGAGGGCTGTAAACGTGTCCATCAAGGATTTCGGAACGGCGTCCGGTATATCGATTACGGACTGCTACATTCACGATATCAACGGCAATATTAACCTTAAATGGAACGGAGGTATTTTCTTCGATGTACAGGCGGATATCCGGGGCGGAAAGCTGACCGGAGTTCCGAGCAGATACGACGATGTGCTGATCGCCGGCTGTACCTTTGAACGTGTGGACAGATCGGGAATCAAGCTTGTCAGCTCTTCCTGGTGTAACCAGTGGGAGAAGAATTCTCCGGGAGTTCCGGTGAACTGGTATCCTTCCACCAATGTGGTGGTGAGAAACAATTATATGGAAAAGATCGGCGGCGACGGAATTACAGTGCGGGATACCGATGGGGCCCTGATTGAACACAATCTGGTGCGCGACTGCCGTTACCAGAACACGGGCTATAATGTAGGAATCTGGCCATTTGAGGCGGCTAATACGGTGATTCAGTATAATGAAGCCTATGATACGCACAGTGTACAGGACGGCCAGGGGCTGGACTGCGATCACGCCTCCTCCAATTCCGTCATGCAGTACAATTACAGCCATAATAATGAAGGCGGCTTTATGCTGATCATGGGAGGTTATCCCCACACGGGGGCTACAATTCGTTACAATATCAGCCAGAATGACAGGGACAAGGCCTTCGAGTTTGCCCAGGGATGTCCGAATGGAACGATGATCTACCAGAACACCATTTACTCGGACCGCACCATACCTAAAGGTGTTTTCTATCTGTCCAACACAGGCGCCGGTTTGGGCGTGAATGAAATCTATGCGTTCAACAATGTCTTCCAATATCCGGAGGGACAGGTATTCTATGGAGAAAGCGGAGATACGGCGAAACTGAAAGACCATTTAAAACTGTATAACAACGCTTATATCGGAGGAATGGAGGCACCGGCCGGAGATTCGAAGGCAATAAAAGCCGATGCGGCCGGGCTGAAGGCCCCGGGCACTGCGCCGGAAATCAATCAAACGCAGCAGCCTGTGACCGGAAGTTCAGGCAAACTGGACGGCTATCAGCTGACCGAAGGTTCTATGCTGATTGACGCCGGTGTGACGATGGAAGAGGCGCTGATGTATTTCGGAGGCGGAGAACCGGTAGACGGAAGAGAGTATTCTCCGAGGGAACTTTACGAGGAAGCCAAGAGCGGCAGAAGTATTGACTATGTGGTGGGGACGAATTTCCCGAAGATAGACGGTGTGGAATATAACAGGGATTTCTTTGGAAATGAGAACCTTGCCGGGCAGCGGCCGGATATCGGAGCGATGGAGTTCGGCGGAAAGACGCCGGGGAATCCGGATAACCCGGACAACCCGGATAATCCAAGCAACCCGGATAATCCAGATAACCCGGACAATCCAGATAACCCGGATAACCCAGATAACCCGGATAATCCAAGTAACCCGGATAACCCAGATAACCCAGGCAACCCGGATAATCCAAGCAACCCGGACAGTCCAGATAACCCGGATAACCCAGATAACCCGGATAATCCAAGCAACCCGGATAACCCAGATAACCCAGGCAACCCGGATAATCCAAGCAACCCGGACAGTCCAGATAACCCGGACAACCCAAGCAACCCAGATAATCCAGGCAACCCAGACACCCCGGACAACCCAAGCACCCCAGCCCCTCCCTCCTCTGACAACGATTCCACCACCACCTCAGAGACCGGGAAAAATTCATCAAATTCCATTCCGGAATCGACAGGAAGCTGGACAAAATCGGAGCGCGGATGGAGCTTCTGTCACCCGGATGGAACGCTTTACCAGTCGGAGTGGATTTACAAAGGAAAGCAGTGGTACTGGATCGGTGAAAATGGAATGATGGCGGAAGACTGGAAGTATATCGGCGGCTCATGGTACTATTTCATGCCCCAGTCCGGGGCCCTGGCAACCGGCTGGATCAAGGCTGGAGAGCAATGGTACTATCTGGATGAAGACGGCCGCATGCTGGCAGACACGGTAACACCGGATGGATACCGTTTGGACAATACAGGAGCCTGGATCACAGAAAGCAGGTAACAGAATAGCAAAACCAGAATAGCAAAACCAAAATAGCAAAATCAATCCCCCAATCCCCGCGTAACGTTACCCGTCCCGCGGGGATTCCTGACAGATTTTATACTGCTTTCTTAAGAATGCTTAAGGATACGTCCGGGTGATGGAAAATAAAAGACAGCCGGGTTATAATTACCTCGGAGGTGCCGTGATGAAGAAAATACTATTTGCAGACGACGATCCTGAGATAAGAGAGGTTGTAAGAATATTACTGACGAGAGAGGGCTATGAGGTAGTGGAGGCCGTCAATGGAATTGAGGCGGTTGAAAAGGCGGATCACACGATTGATTTAATCATTCTGGACGTGATGATGCCGGGATGCTCCGGTGTGGAGGCGTGCGGGGAGATCAGAAAGAAATCATCGGCCCCCATCCTGTTTCTGACGGCCAAATCCAAGGAACGGGATAAGGAAGAGGGATTTGCGGCGGGAGGAGACGACTATCTGGTGAAGCCATTTTCCAGTGTGGAGTTAAAGGCCAGAGTCAATGCCATGCTGCGCCGCTACTGTGTATATAAAGGAAAGAAGGGAACGGAGAGAGAGGTGATCAGCCTGCCGGGGCTGGAAATCTTCGCGGATACGGAGGAGGTCAACAAGAACGGGGAACGGGTTCTGCTGACCGATATCGAGTACCGAATCCTGCTCCTTCTGGCAGAGAACCGTAAGAAGACGTATACCACACAGGACATTTATGAGGCGGTCTGGAATGAGCCGTTTCTATTTTCGTCGAACAACACCGTGATGGTCCATATCCGGAATCTGAGAAAAAAGCTGGAGGATGATCCCCAGAATCCGCGCTGCATTCGGAATGTGTGGGGAAAGGGGTACCGCATTGATTAAACGGCCCGGCAGAAAACAGAAAATATCATGGAAAAACAGACTTTGGGCGGAGCTAATGGCCTCGGTGGCCATCGCCATGGCGGCGGCATTTCTTCTCTATATGGGAATACATACGACCGCCTATGACTGGATTGACAGGACGCAGAATACTCAGGAAGCCTATGTGCAGCAGAAGGTGCGGACAGAGGAAGCGCTGCAGCAGTATATCAAGGATAAGAACATCGCTCTCTCCGATTTGAGTCCTTTGGACGAGTGGGTCGAAAGGGAGGCGTATGTGGCGATGGTCATTTACCGTTTCGGGCGTGTAATCTATTCCTCGTATCCCTTCGATGTGGAAAATGTGATCACTTCGGAAGAGGATACGGCTGAGACGGAGGTCATGCCGGTGTCGGACGACAGCGCGTATACCTTTACCTTTGCAGACGGAACGGCGTCTGTGCTTTTGATGCCGTTCTATGAATACCGGTATTACCAGTGGGCGGACCGGATCTCTGTGATCTGTGGATTCCTGCTCTTTATTACCGTATTTCTGCATCTGATACAGAAAAAGACTTCCTACATCGAACTCCTGAAGAAGGAGCTTCAGATTCTGGAGGGCGGCCAGATGGAGTACGCTGTCTCCGTCAGGGGAAGCGACGAGCTGGGGGAACTGGCAGAAGGGATCAACCGGATGCGGATTTCCATCCTGGAGCGGGAGCAGAAGGAGGCGGAGGCCAGACAGGCCAATCAGGAACTGGTGACTGCCATGTCTCATGACCTGCGCTCCCCTCTCACGTCTCTGCTGGGATATCTGGAGCTGCTGGATGAGGAGGAGACGGAGGACGCCGCCCAGCAGAAGCATTTCATTGCTACCAGCCGGAAGAAGGCCATGCAGATCAAGGAGATGTCAGACCGTCTGTTTGAATATTTTCTTGTGTACGGCAGGGAGGAAAAACCGGCCATGGAGCCGGTGGACGGGTCGGCACTGTTCCAGCAGACGGTGGGAGAGAGCGCATTTGCACTGGAGGGCCGGGGATTCACGGTGGATTTTCAAATGGAGGAGATGGATGGGGTCTACTACGTTTCCGTGGATTTATTCCGCAGGGTAGTGGACAACCTCTTTTCCAACTTGACGAAGTACGCTGCCAGGGAATACCCTGTTACGATTGCCTGTGTGCAGACAAAGGAAGGTGCCCGGCTTGCGATCCACAACCGGAAAAGGACGGATGGCGCCCTGGTGGAGAGTTCAGGAATCGGCCTTAAGACGTGCAGAAAGATTATGAAGGAGCACGAAGGCTCCTTCGATACAACAGAAGACGAAGACGGGTTTACCGCGACGCTGTTTTTACCAAAAGCTTAGCGCCGAGGAAAGAAAAAACGCCGGCTGAAATGGCTGAAAAGTCATTTCGGCCGGTGCTTTTTTAATTCTGAAGAAAACTGAATAAGAGGCTCAGATTATGGAAAAACGCTGTCTTACACGTTATAATGCAGATGAATTTATTCTGAGAAATGAGGGATTACAATTGATGAACAGACGATTATTTGCAGCTTCGACGGCAGCCTGTATCGTGGTTACAGCGGTATATCCGATGACCTCCCTGGCTGCCGTTAATATGGATTTGAAAAAGAAAGTAGTCGGCATGGCCGGGATCATGAACGTGACTAACACGGAAAAAAATGTTACCAGGGCAGAATATGCAAAGATGGTGGTGCTGGCCTCCCCCTACGGCAGCTCGGTGCCGCCGGAAGGCAGCAGCTCCGTCTTCGCGGATGTCGGAAAGGATCACGCCTACGCCTCCTATATCAAAACGGCGGTGGAAAAAGGCTATATGACGGGCTATCTGGGAGGCGTGTTTAAACCGGACCAGAACGTCACACTTCAGGACGCGGTCAGAGGCATTCTGGCACTGCTGGGGTACAAGGATGAAGATTTTGCTGGCAGCCAGGCTGGAGGAAGGATCTCCCAGTACCGCTTTTTGAAGCTTGACGAGAACGTGAACCGGGAAGCGGCAGAGCTGCTGGCGAGAGGGGACTGTATCAACCTGTTTTATAATCTGTTAAAGACAAAGCCGAAAGACGGCGGCGATATCTACGGCAAACTGTTCGGATGCGAGCTGACCTCCGATGGAGAGATCAATCCTTTAAAGATGGCGGACAACGGTTTGAAGGGCCCCAAACTGGTTCGCAGTAAGAGAAGCTTATCCAGCTATATTCCATTTAAGCTGGATAAGGCCAATGTGTTTATCAACGGCGAGTCCTCCACGGTCTCGGCACTGAAAGACGCAGTGGAGAGCGGCGGCGCGGTGCTGCTTTACTATCACCCGGGATCAAAGAGCATCTGGGCCTACACGGAGGATTCGTCGGACAGCAGGCGCGGAATCGTCCGGGGAACGGTCTCCAACATCTATTATACCTCCGTGGACGTGATGTCACCCAGCGCCGTGATGCTGGAGGAAAGCGGGGAGCAGTACCTGCTTACCAGTTCGGAGATGCAGTTTGCGTTCTCCATGTACGGGAACGTCCGGGTCGGGGATACGGTCACGCTGGTCTATGAAAAGACTGTGAAAGAGGACGGAACAGAAACGTACACGGTATTGGATTATTTAGAAGACTGACAGGAGAACGGCCATGAAAAACAGGAAAAAGAAGAAAACGGTAATCATTGTGGCAGCGGCGTTTGCGCTTTTGGCAGCGGCGGGAACCGCGGCCTTAAGGAATCATGGGCGGAGCGCCGGGGCGGGTAAGGGGACCGAGGCGATGACCGCGCCGGTGGCGCGGCAGGACATCAGCTCCAGACTCTCCTCCTCGGGAGTGCTGAAGCCGAGGAATTCCTATCAGGTATCCTCGCTGGTGGAGGGCGAGATCACCAGCGCCGATTTCGAGGTGGGGGATCAGGTGGAAAAGGGCCAGGTGCTTTACCGGATCGATGTGAGCAACATGGAAGAGGAGATGAAGTCCGCGCAGAACTCCGTGGAAAGAGCGGCGAGGAATCTGGAAGACGCCCAGAAGGACTATTCCAGAGCCCAGGGCCGGTTTAACGACGGTGTTTTCCGCTCCGGAGACAGCGGATATATCAAAAAGATCTACATAAAAGCAGGCGAGACGGTGACCAGCGGAACGAAGATTGCGGATATTGAGGACGATTCCGTTATGCGGCTGAAGGTTCCCTTCCTTTCCGCGGAAGCGGCGGCCATCGGAGCGGGAAGTGCGGCCCTTGCCACTCTGTCTTCCACAGGAGAACAGATACCAGGAACCGTGACCGCAGTCAGCGCAAAGGATGAGACGCTGACAGGCGGCCGGATTGTGCGCTATGTGACCATTGAGGCGGCCAATCCGGGCGGTTTAACCACGGAACAGTCGGCGACCGCGACGGTGGGCGATTACAGCAGCAGCCTGGAAGGAACCTTCAGCCCGGTAGTCGAGACGATACTGAGTGCGGATTTGCCGGACAGCGTGACTGTGGAACAGCTTCTCGTCTCAGAGGGCGATTACGCGGCAAAGGGGACTCCCATCTTCCGTTTCGACCGGGAATCGGCGGATAAGCTGATGAGAGGCTTCCGGGAGAAGCTGGACAGCGCGAAGGATGCCATGGATTCCGCCAATAATAAGATCCAGAGCACGAAGAACAGCATGAATAACTACACCATCACGGCGCCCATATCGGGAACCGTCATCCGCAAGAACATGAAGGCCGGTGACAAGATCACCAGCAAGACAAGCGGCGACGGGGCGATGGCGGTGATTTACGACCTCTCCTCCATCACATTTTCCATGTCCATCGACGAGCTGGATGTATCGAAGGTGAAGGCGGGACAGACGGTGGAAATCACGGCGGAGGCGGCCGGCGATGCGGCCTTCCAGGGGATTGTGGAAAATGTGAGCCTGGAAAGCACCAATAACAACGGAATTACCACGTACCCCGTCTCCGTAACGGTGAAGGACCCGAAGGGACTTCTGCCGGGAATGAACGTCAACGGAAAGATCCTTCTGGAGGAATCTAAGAATGCGCTTGTCATCCCGGCCGCCAGCCTGATGAGGGGAAATGTGGTCTATGTAAAGGACCCCTCGGTGAAGGAGGCGAAGGGGGAGGTGCCCGCCGGATTCAGAGAGGTGACGGTGGAAACGGGAATCATGAACGACGAGCAGGTGGAGGTCACATCGGGCCTTTCAGAGGGGGATGAGGTCTACCTGGTTCAGGGCTTCGACAGTGCTCCAGGCAGCGAGAGTATGGGAGAAGAAATGGCGATTGATCTATAACACAACACTCAATAACAGGAAAGGAGGAGCGGCTATGGGCCCTTTGATTGATTTGCAGGATATCTATAAAATATACGAAATGGGGGATGAGGAGGTGCGGGCCAACGACGGCATTTCCCTCTCGATCGAAAAGGGAGAGATGACAGCCATTGTGGGAAAGTCGGGAAGCGGAAAATCCACGCTGATGAACATTATCGGAGCGCTGGATGTGCCCACCAGCGGGACGTACCATCTGGAAGGCGAGAACGTGGGGGAGATGACAGACAACCAGCTGGCAGATATCCGCAACCGCCTGATCGGCTTCATCTTTCAGCAGTACAATCTGCTGACGCGCAGCACGCTTCTGGAAAATGTGGAGCTGCCGCTCATCTACGCCGGAATTGACGGAGAAGAGCGGAGGGAGCGCGCCATGGCGTCACTGAAACGGGTGGGGCTGGCGGATAAGTATAAGAATCTGCCGGGCCAGCTGTCCGGAGGCCAGCAGCAGCGTGTCTCTATCGCCAGGGCGCTGGCGGGGAATCCCTCCCTGATCCTGGCCGATGAGCCGACCGGAGCCCTGGATTCCAGAACGAGCCGGGAAGTTCTGGACTTTTTAAAGCAGCTGAACGAAGAAGGAAATACCATCGTGATGATCACCCACGACAACTCCATTGCCCTGGAGGCAAAGCGGGTGATCCGGATTCACGACGGCAGGATTAATTTTGACGGGGATGTGAACGACTATGCGGCAGTCATTTAAGATGGCAATCAAAAATATTCTGAGCAACAAGATGCGTTCCTTCCTGACCATGCTGGGAATCATCATCGGGGTTGCTTCGGTCATCATTCTGGTGGGGCTGGTGGAAGGGCAGATGAACTACATCAGAGCCAGCTTCTCAGACATGGGGACCAATCAGCTGCAGGTACAGCTGACCAATACACCCACCAGGTCGGTCTCCCCCCAGGACTTATATGCGTTTTACGATAAAAACAGGGCATATTATAAGGAAATATCTCCGCAGGTCCCTGTGAAGGCGACGATCAAGCATAAGACTGATAAGCTGACCAAAACCAGGATTTCCGGCGTCAGCGAGCAGTTTTACGGCATTGACGCGAAAAAGCTGGAGGCGGGTCGGTATATTCAGTATTCGGATATCGCGTCGAGACAGCCTGTCTGTGTGCTGGGGTATTTCACTGCCACGCGCCTGTTTGGAAGCGCTGAGGCGGCGGTGGGGGAGAGCGTACGGTTTGACGGAAATGTGGTCAAGGTGGTGGGCGTGCTGCAGCGCCGGGACAAAGACGAGCTAAAGCAGGGCGGTCCGGATGACCGCGCCCTTCTGCCATATACCACGGCACTCTTGATGAATCAGAATGCCGATGTCTCCGAGTATATCATAACGGTGGATAAGGTGGAGGAGATTGCAGCAGCCAGAATCCTTCTGACCGTATTTCTTCAGGGGCGGTATAAATCGCCGGACTATTTCTATATCAGTTCCATGAGCGAGATGTTAAAGTCCATGGAGTCCACCATGTCCATGATGTCCGCCGCACTCGGAGGAATCGCGGGGATTTCCCTTCTGGTGGCCGGCGTCGGCGTGATGAACATCATGCTGGTATCGGTGACGGAGCGGACACGGGAAATCGGGATCAGAAAGTCCCTGGGAGCGAAAAAATCCGTCATTCTTCAGCAGTTTGTCATTGAGGCGGCGGTTACCAGCTCCATCGGAGGACTGGTGGGCATCGCACTGGGATGTGTGATCACTCCGGCCGCGGGGAGTCTGATGCATATGAAGGCGGCCGCCACACTTCCGGCTGTTCTCGTTTCCTTTGGAGTTTCCGCGGCGATCGGCCTGGTCTTCGGGTATATGCCGGCGAGGCGGGCAGCAGGTTTAAATCCCATCGATGCGCTTCGAAGTGAATAGATAAGCAGGAAATGTTGCACACAGCGGACTGGAAATGGGGTGAAAATGGCGTAAATACGACGGTTTTACGGGGAAAGTTTAAAAAGACCTTGCAATGGCTGGAAAACAGTGCTATAATCGTAGCGATAACATGATAGATGACTGATAAAGAGTGGGCGAGAGTCCACTCTTTCAATTTTGTGCAGAAAGGTGGGAAGAACATGACAAAAAAAGAGACCTATGAAAAGAAGACGGAAGACTACCTGCTTCCATTGATGGAAGAATATCATTTTGAACTGGTTGATGTGGAATATGTAAAAGAGGCGGGAAACTGGTATCTGCGTGCTTATATAGATAAAGAAGGCGGAATTACGGTTGATGACTGTGAGGTTGTCAGCAGAAGGCTGGGAGAATGGCTGGACGAGAAGGATTTTATCGAGGACAGCTATATTCTGGAAGTGAGTTCACCGGGGCTGGGAAGGCCGCTTAAGAAAGATAAGGACTTCGACAGAAGCATCGGAGAAGATGTGGATATTAAATTGTACAAACCGATGAATAAACAGAAGGATTATACGGGTACTTTAAAAGCATATGATAAAAATACCGTGACTGTCACGGTGGAAGACGGGACCGAGCTTGTATTTAACCGCCCGGAGATCGCATTAATCCGGCTGGCATTTGATTTCTAAACAGTATGATGGATGAGAGTAGGAGGATAAAAAAATGAATAAGGAACTGTTAGAAGCACTGAATATTCTGGAAAAAGAGAATAATATCAGCAAAGATACCCTGCTGGAGGCGATCGAGAATTCTCTTCTTACGGCGTGCAAGAACCACTTTGGCAAGGCAGACAATGTCAAGGTGAGCATGAACCGCGATACATGCGACTTTTCCGTTTACGCGGAGAAGGAAGTGGTGGAGGAAGTGGAAGACCCGCTGCTTCAGATCAGCCTCGCGGAAGCCAAGATGACGGATCCGAAATATGACGTGGGAGATATCGTACAGTGTCCGATCGATTCCAAGAAGTTTGGACGTATTGCCACACAGAATGCGAAGAATGTGATCCTCCAGAAGATCCGTGAGGAAGGAAGAAAAGCCCTGTATAACGACTGGTACTGCCAGGAGAAGGAAGTGGTTACCGGTATTGTACAGAGATATTTAGGGAAGAATGTCAGCATTAACTTAGGTAAGGTCGATGCCATTTTAAATGAGGCGGAGATGGTGAAGGGCGAGGTATTCAAGGCCACGGAGAGAATCAAGGTGTACGTTCTGGAGGTAAAGGATACTCCGAAGGGACCGAGGATTTCCGTATCGAGAACCCATCCGGATCTGGTAAAACGCTTATTTGAATCAGAAGTGGCAGAGGTAAAAGACGGAACGGTAGAGATGAAAGCCATTGCCAGAGAGGCAGGCTCCAGAACAAAGATCGCCGTTAAATCCAACGACCAGAATGTGGATCCGGTAGGCGCATGTGTCGGCTTAAACGGCGCGAGGGTGAATGCCATCGTGAATGAGCTTCGCGGCGAAAAGATCGACATCATCAACTGGGACGACAACCCGGCATACTTAATTGAGAATGCATTAAGCCCGGCAAAGGTTATCTGCGTGGTGGCTGACGAGGATTCAAAGGAAGCTCAGGTTATCGTACCGGATTACCAGCTTTCCCTGGCAATCGGTAAAGAAGGCCAGAACGCGAGACTGGCAGCAAGGCTGACAGGATATAAGATTGATATCAAGAGTGAGACACAGGCCAGAGAGATGGGATTATTCGAAGAACTGGGTCTGGATTATCAGGAAGACGGAGGTTACGAGGATTACGAAAGCGATTATCAGGAAGATGGAGACACAGAATACCAGGAGGATTACCAGGAAGACGATCAGGAAGATTACCAGGACGGCGGCTTAGAGGAAGACAGCTTAGAGGAAGACAGCCAGGAAAAATAAAACGGGAAGTGATTGAAACGTGAGTACAAAGAAGATACCGCTCAGACAGTGTATCGGCTGTGGTGAGATGAAAAGTAAAAAAGAGATGATTCGTGTGCTTAAGACGGCGGAGGACGAGATTGTGCTGGATGCGACCGGACGGAAGAACGGGCGCGGCGCATATCTGTGTCCCTCCATGGACTGTTTTAAGAAAGCAGTTAAGAACAAGGGTCTGGAACGCTCCTTTAAGACGGCGATTCCAAAGGAAGTATACGAAACGTTGGAAAAGGAGATGGAGCAGCTTGGATGACAGACAGAAAGTTCTTAATCTGATTGGTCTGGCTACAAAGGCCGGGAAGACTGCAAGCGGAGAATTTATGACGGAGAAATCCGTGAAGAGTGGAAAGGCATTCCTGGTGATCGTGTCGGAGGAAGCATCTGACAACACCAGAAAAATGTTCACCAATATGTGTACTTACTATGAAGTTCCAATCTACTTTTTCGGTAAAAAGAGCGAGATCGGTCATGCAATGGGAAAGGAAATGAGAGCTTCCCTTGTCATTCTGGACGCGGGGTTCGCAAAAGCAGTCGTGAAACTATTGAATACAAATGGAGGTAGTAAGTATGAGAGTATATGATCTGGCAAAAGAACTGGGAAAAGACAGCAGTAAAGAGATACTGGATATCCTGGAAAAGCACGATATAAATTTAAAGAGTTCATCCAATATATCGGATGACCAGGCGTCTATCGTGAGAAAAGCGATGGGCGGAGCTGGAAAAAGCAGCGAAGGAAGGCAGAACGCACCGGCGTCCGAGAAGCCGGCGGGTGATGACTCAGCCAGAACTGATGCAGGCGCGGGTGAGCCGCACAAGAAGAAAATAGCAGCAGTTTTCCGTCCGCAGAACGCACAGATGAAGCCGCAGCGTCAGCAGGGCCAGGGAAACCGCGATGGAAGACCGCAGGGCCAGGGCTATCAGGGAAACCGCGACGGAAGACCACAGGGCCAGGGCTATCAGGGAAACCGCGACGGAAGACCGCAGGGCCAGGGCTATCAGGGAAACCGTGACGGAAGACCGCAGAATCAGGGCGGCAGCTATGAGCAGAGAACCGCTGGAAACAACACGGTATCCGGTCAGAGTGTCCAGCCGCGTGAAGCAGCAGATAACACAGTAAATACGCAGCAGGCACCGCAGAGCCAGACAGCGCCGGTTCAGCCGACTCAGACTCAGCCGACTCAGGCTCCGCAGACACAGGCACCCGCAGGCCAGTCACCGCAGGCGCAGCCGCAGCAGACCGACGCGCGTTCCGACCAGAATTCATCTGCAAGACCGCAGGGCCAGGGCTACCAGGGAAACCGCGACGGAAGACCGCAGGGCCAGGGCTACCAGGGAAACCGTGACGGGAGACCGCAGGGCCAGGGCTACCAGGGAAACCGTGACGGAAGACCGCAGGGTCAGGGCTACCAGGGAAACCGTGACGGAAGACCGCAGGGCCAGGGAGGCTACCAGGGAAACCGTGATGGAAGACCGCAGGGCCAGGGCTACCAGGGAAACCGCGACGGAAGACCGCAGGGCCAGGGAGGCTACCAGGGAAACCGTGATGGAAGACCGCAGGGCCAGGGAGGCTACCAGGGCAATCGTGATGGAAGACCGCAGGGCCAGGGAGGCTACCAGGGAAACCGCGACGGAAGACCGCAGGGCCAGGGAGGCTATCAGGGCAACCGCGACGGAAGACCGCAGGGCCAGGGAGGCTATCAGGGAAACCGTGACGGAAGACCGCAGGGCCAGGGAGGCTACCAGGGCAACCGCGACGGAAGACCGCAGGGCCAGGGAGGCTACCAGGGCAACCGCGACGGAAGACCGCAGGGCCAGGGAGGCTACCAGGGAAACCGTGACGGAAGACCGCAGGGCCAGGGAGGCTATCAGGGCAACCGTGATGGAAGACCGCAGGGCCAGGGAGGTTATCAGGGCAACCGCGATAATCGCGGAGGCAGACCGCAGGGACCGGGCGGACGTCCGGGAACAGGCAGAGACGGAGGAGCCAAGTCCTTTGATACACCGATCCAGGCAAAACCAACGAGCAACAGAGGCAATAAAAACGCCTATAAGAACGATAGATTCGACAAGAGAGACAAGGACGACGACGCAAAGAAAAATCTGGGCAAAGGCGGCAAGTTTAAAGCGCCGATCCAGCCGCCGGCACATGAAGAGCCTAAGGTAGAGGTCGTTAAGACGATCATTCTTCCGGAGGTCCTGACAATTAAGGAATTAGCGGAGAAGATGAAGCTTCAGCCGTCAGCAATCGTTAAAAAGCTGTTCCTGCAGGGCAAGATTGTAACCTTGAACCAGGAGATCGACTTCAACCAGGCGGAAGAGATCGCTATGGAATACGAAGTTCTCTGCGAAAAAGAAGTAAAAGTAGATGTCATCGAAGAGCTCTTAAAAGAGGATGAGGAGAACGAGGCCGACATGGTTGCCAGACCGCCTGTAGTATGCGTTATGGGCCACGTTGACCACGGTAAAACCTCCCTTCTTGATGCGATTCGTGAGACAAACGTAACCTCCAGAGAGGCCGGCGGTATCACACAGCATATCGGCGCCTACATGGTGGAAATTAACGGACAGAAGATCACCTTCTTAGACACACCAGGCCACGAGGCATTTACGGCCATGCGTATGAGAGGCGCTCAGTCCACAGATATCGCAATTCTGGTAGTCGCAGCGGACGACGGCGTGATGCCGCAGACCGTGGAGGCGATCAACCATGCGAAGGCAGCAGGCGTTGAGATTATTGTGGCAATCAATAAGATCGATAAGCCGAGTGCCAACATCGACAGAGTAAAACAGGAATTATCCGAATACGAACTGATTCCGGAAGACTGGGGCGGCAGCACGGTATTTGTACCGGTATCTGCACATACAAAGGACGGTATTCCGGAGCTTCTGGAGATGATCCTTTTAACCGCAGAGGTGAAGGAGCTGAAGGCCAATCCGAACAGAACTGCCAGAGGTTTAATCATCGAGGCAGAGCTTGACAAGGGAAAAGGCCCGGTTGCCACCGTTCTGGTACAGAAGGGTGTTCTCCATGTAGGAGATACCGTTGCCGCAGGTTCCTGCTACGGAAAAGTCCGCGCCATGATGGATGACAAGGGCCGCAGAGTCAAAGAGGCCGGTCCATCCACTCCTGTGGAAATCCTGGGACTGGGTGACGTTCCAAACGCAGGCGAGGTTCTGGTAGGAACTGTAAACGAGAAGGAAGCGAGAAACTTCGCAGAGACATTTATCTCTGAAGGCAAGAATAAATTACTGGAAGATACAAAAGCTAAGTTATCACTGGATGACTTGTTCAGCCAGATCAAGGCCGGCAATATCAAGGAACTGCCGATCATCGTCAAGGCTGACGTACAGGGTTCTGTGGAAGCAGTGAAGCAGAGTCTTGTGAAGCTGTCCAATGAAGAAGTTATGGTAAAGGTAATCCACGGCGGCGTTGGCGCCATCAACGAATCCGACGTATCTCTGGCATCTGCTTCCAACGCCATCATCATCGGCTTTAACGTAAGACCGGATGTGACGGCGAAGTCCATAGCAGAGCGCGAGAAAGTGGATATGAGACTGTACAAGGTAATCTATCAGGCAATCGAGGATGTGGAAGCGGCCATGAAGGGCATGCTGGATCCGATCTTTGAAGAGCAGGTTATCGGCCACGCCATTGTGCGTCAGACATTCAAGGCTTCCGGCGTCGGTACGATCGCAGGTTCCTATGTCATGGATGGTAAGTTCCAGAGAGGCTGCAGCGTACGTATTACACGTGCAGGAGAGCAGCTCTACGATGGCCCGCTGGCATCCTTAAAGAGATTTAAGGATGATGTGAAGGAAGTTGCGACAGGTTACGAATGTGGTCTTGTATTTGAGAAGTTCAATGACATCCAGGAAGATGACATGATTGAAGCTTACGCGATGGTAGAGGTTCCCCGCTAGTACTACTTTGCACCAGGACTTAAGTGGAAGCCGGGGAATCCTGCCGGAAGGCGGAGCGGCAAAACGAAAGGAAGAACATGCGTAAAAACAGTATAAAGAATACAAGAATCAATATGGAGGTTCAGAGAGAACTGAGCGAGATTATCCGCCTGGAGATCAAGGACCCGAGAATCCATCCCATGACGACGGTGGTTGCAGTCTCTGTGACTCCGGACTTAAAATTCTGCAAGGCATATATCAGTATTTTAGGCGACGAGGAAGCCGGCAATGCGACCATCGAAGGATTGAAGAGCGCGGAGGGCTATATCCGCCGCGAGCTGGCCAGAAGAGTAAATTTACGGAATACTCCGGAGATCAAATTCATTCTGGACCAGTCCATCGAATATGGGGTAAATATGTCGAAACTGATTGACGAGGTAACGAAAGATATCAAAGAGTAGGAGGTGTTTCCATGAGCTTTTTTGATACTATGCTTGAGGATGTAGAGACGATGGCGATCATCGGCCATATCCGCCCGGACGGAGACTGTATCGGATCCTGTCTGGCAGCGTACAACTACCTGGAAGAACATTATCCTGATGTCCGAGTGACCGTCTTTTTAGAGGAACCATCCATAAAATTCGGTTATTTAAAGAATATAGGGCGTATCTGCAGCGATTTTTCAGTGGAGGCGGAGTTTGATCTCTGCCTCTGCCTGGACTGCAGCGACATGCTCCGCTTCGGTGAAGCGGTGCGGTACTTAAACAGCGCCAAAAAGAGTATCTGCGTGGACCACCACGTGACCAATACCGGGTTTGCGGGACAGAATATCGTAGAAGCGAAAGCCAGCTCCACCTGCGAGGTCCTCTTCGGCCTTCTGGAGGAGGAGAAGATAAGCAAAGCGGTGGCGGAATGCATTTACACCGGTATTATCCACGACACAGGGGTGTTTAAATACGACTGCACCTCTGCGAAGACCATGGAGATCGCGGGAAAGATGATGGCAAAGGGAATCGATTTCCCCCACATCATCGACAACAGCTTTTACCGGAAAACGTATATTCAGAACCAGATTCTGGGACGTGCGCTTCTGGAGAGCATTACCTTCCTGGATGGGCGCTGTATTTTCAGCGTGATTCATAAGAGGGACATGGATTTCTACGGCGTGACCAGCGCCGACATGGATGGAATCATCGACCAGCTGAGGATTACGGAGGGCGTGGAGTGTGCGATTTTCATGTACGAGACGGCCTGCCGCGAGTATAAAGTGAGCCTGCGTTCCACCAATGATCTGGATGTGAGTAAGATCGCCGTGTATTTCGGCGGCGGCGGCCACGTGAAGGCTGCGGGATGTACCATGGCCGGCAGTGTTCACGACGTCGTCAACAACTTATCCGCACGGATCTCAGTACAAATTAATGGAGATACTTAAAGATGGCAGACGGTATCATCAATGTATACAAAGAAAAAGGCTATACCTCTCATGACGTTGTTGCGAAAATGAGAGGTATTTTAAAACAGAAAAAAATTGGACATACCGGCACGCTGGACCCCATGGCGGAGGGCGTGCTTCCCGTGTGTCTCGGAAACGGCACGAAGCTCTGCGATCTGCTGGCAGACCGGACGAAGACTTACCGCGCCGTGCTTTTACTGGGCCTCGAGACCGATACGCAGGATACGACAGGCGTGACGCTCGCCGAATATTCGGTGGCGGTGACGGAGGAAGAGGTGAAAGCGGCAGTCTTAAGCTTTCTGGGCGATTACGACCAGGTGCCGCCCATGTATTCCGCGCTGAAGGTGGATGGGAAGAAGCTCTATGAGCTGGCCCGCGCCGGCAGGGAAGTGGAACGGAAGGCGAGACCGGTGAAGATCCTGGATATCTCCGTGGAGGAGATCGCCCTGCCCCGAGTGACCATGACGGTGTCATGCACAAAGGGGACTTATATCCGGACGCTCTGCTACGATATCGGACGAAAGCTGGGATGCGGCGGCTGTATGGAATCGCTTTTGAGGACGAGAGTCGGACAGTTTGAACTGAAGGACAGCCTGACGCTTTCCGAGATTGAAAAACAGAGGGATAACGGCGGACTTGCGGATCACATTCTTGCCGTTGACGCCGTGTTTTTAGAGTATCCGGCTCTTACGATGAAGGAAGAGTTTGACAAGCTGGTCCATAACGGCAATCCGTTCTACCGCAATCAGGCGGAGGGAGACTCCCCGGCGCAGGACAGCCCGGTCCGGGTCTACGACAGCCAGGGGCGGTTTATCGGGATTTACGCCCTGGACCGGGAGAAGAACGTACTGAAGCCTCAGAAGGTTTTTCTGGGAGGAAACAAATGATGGAATATATAACCGAAACAACAGATTTTCAGATTGAGGAGCCTGCGGTCGTGACCATCGGCAAGTTCGACGGACGCCACAGGGGCCATCAGAAGCTGCTGAAGCAGATGCTGGAGGTGAAGGCGGAGCGCGGCCTTAAGACGGCTGTATTTACCTTTGATATGACGCCGGGAAGCCTGGTGGAGGGAAAGAAACAGACGGTTATCACCACCAATCTGGAGAGAAGGAATAATCTGGAAAGAATCGGCATAGACTATTTAGTGGAGTATCCGTTTACGAAGGAGACGGCACGTATGGCGCCGGAGGACTTCGTGCGGGATATCCTGGTTACGCGCATGCACGCCAGGGTGATCGTCGTCGGAACGGACTGCTCCTTTGGCTATAAGGGGGCCGGCAATGCGGACCGCCTCGAAGAATGGAAGGCGAAATACGGGTACGAGCTCATCGTCATCCACAAGGAACAGGATGACAACCGGGATATCAGCAGTACGTATGTGCGGGAAGAGCTGGATGCCGGAAATATCGAGAAGGCGAACGAGCTTCTCGGCGAGCCGTATGCCATCCACGGAACCGTGGTGCACGGAAATCATATCGGGGGAAGCGTCCTGGGATTTCCAACGGCCAACATTCTGCCGCCGCCTGAAAAACATCTGCCGACATTTGGCGTTTACGTGTCAAAGGTCTATGTAGAAGGTACTTATTACGGGGGAGTGACGAACATCGGAAGGAAGCCGACCGTGAGCGGGGTATCCCCTGTGGGAGCGGAGACATTTCTGTATGGTATAGATGAGGATATTTATGGGAAGAATATAGAAGTACAGCTGCTTTCGTTTATTCGCCCGGAGAAGAAATTTGACGGACTTGAGCAGCTGAAGGCGCAGATAGGAAGAGACAGGGATTACGCTCTGGCGTATTTAAAGAACCTGTCAGATCAGCAGATAACTCATTTATCATAAACAGCTTCAACAAATCTGAATAATAACTTGCGAAGGAATGTGCATAATGACTGACAAAGCATGGAAAATGCTGGGATTTTGCCTGGCCTGCGGCAGCGCCGTGGTCCTGGGCACAGCAGATGTACAGGCGGCGAAGCCGGAACCTTCCTTCACGTCCGGAAACTCCATAGCGGGATTCGGGACGGCCATGGACAAGCATTTGGAGTCCGTGGAGGAAACGGAGAGCCAGGCGGTGTCCGCCGGTCTTACGCAAGAAAAAGTGGTGTTCAGAACCTTTCGTGATATTTTCAAAAACCTTGGCGTAGCCATGGTGGAGGATTCCCTGAACATCAGAAAAGAACCAAAGAATGACGCGGATATAGTAGGAAAAATGGACAGCCATGCCGGATGCAGCGTGCTGGGGATGGAACATGGCTGGTATAAGATAAAGTCGGGTCAGGTGACCGGCTACGTCTCGGGTAAGTATCTCGCCGTGGGACAGGCTGCCAGGGCATCGGCCTATTACGATATGAAACTCATGCTCCGCGTAAACACGGATACCCTGAGGGTCCGCAGCGCTCCGGATACGGATTCGGAGATCCTGGGCCGGATCCACGAGGGAGAGACGTATGATTTTCTCTCCAGAGCGGGAGGCGGCTGGATTAAGATCCGATACGGTGAAAAAGACGGCTACGCCTACGTGCCGGGCAACGCGGTGGTGGCTTATACCATTCCGGAGGCGGAAAAAGTGGAGAATTCCCTTCGCCAGCAGGTAGTGAACTACGCCGTGCGTTTCGTCGGCAATCCATACCGGTGGGGCGGAACAAACCCGAATACGGGAGCCGACTGCTCCGGTTTCGTGCAGTATGTCATGGAACATGCCGCCGGCATCCATCTGGACAGAACCTCCAGGGAACAGTCCGCGGAGGGACTGGCGGTTTCTTCCACGGCCATGCAGCCGGGTGATTTACTGTTTTATGCCAGCGGAAGCACGATCGATCATGTCGCCATGTATATCGGAGGCGGAAAGATCGTCCATGCGGCCAACCGGAGAAGCGGCATCAAGATTTCAACCTGGAATTACCGGAAGCCGGTGACAATACGGAGAGTGATTCCATAGGCTTTAGTACCCATGGATGAGATCGGGCCGATATGGAGAACGCCTCCATGAATGCGGCAGATTACGGACAGGAGAAAGCTGTTTGCCAGCTTTTTCTGTCCGTTCTTTTATTTCGGAGGAACGCAGTCAAACGCGCTGTTCTCCTTCGGACTCCGTATTTAAATGATGTAATGCCTGAAGCACAAGCTCCTCTGTCCAGCCGGAACACTTCCCCTGAAACGGACAGTCGGAGCAATTTTCACTCAGCATACAGGCTGCGTATGCCCTTAAAAGTATAACTGCTTTTTCCGTAGTCACGATCGTGTCTGCCCCCATTTTCAATGATATTGATAGTATAACCAATATTCTTATTTTATGTGGGCGACAGGATAACTGGGGAATTATTTATCTTGATTTTTAAGCGCAGCCTCGATAAAGCCGGCAAACAGCGGATGCGGACGGTTTGGCCGCGATTTAAATTCCGGATGGGCCTGTGTGGCAACGAACCAGGGATGCTCCGGAAGCTCGATCATCTCGACGATCCGTCCATCCGGGGAAATGCCGGACAGCTTCATGCCGTTTTCGGTCAGGGCCTGGCGGTAGTCGTTGTTGACCTCATACCGGTGGCGGTGGCGCTCGTGAATCGTTTCCTGGCCGTATAGGGCGTAGGCTCTGGAGGTTTTGTCAAGCACACAGGGATAGGAGCCGAGACGCAGGGTTCCTCCGATGTCCTCAACGCCGTTCTGGTCCGGCATCAGATGGATAACCGGATGGCCGGTGTCAGGGTCTAACTCAGCCGTGTGGGCGTCGCTGTAGCCGACGACGTCGCGGGCGAATTCCACGATGGCCATCTGCATCCCGAGACAGAGACCGAGGAACGGGATCTCATGGGTGCGCGCCCAGCGGATGGCAGCGATTTTCCCTTCGATTCCCCTGCTTCCAAAGCCTCCGGGCACGAGGATGCCGTTCACACCGTCAAAGATCTCGGCGGCATTACCATCATTTACCTCCTCGGAGTCGACCCAGCGGATGGATACGGTGGCGTGGTTGGCCACACCGCCGTGTTTTAATGCTTCCACAACGGAGATATAGGCGTCATGTAAGGAGATGTATTTGCCGACCAGGGCCACCGTTACCTGCTTCTGCGGGTGTTTCCAGCTCTCGATCATGGAACTCCACTCGGATAAATCCGGTTCGGGACAAGGGATGTGCAGGCTCTCACAGGCTACCTCGGCCAGATGCTCCTGTTCCATTACCAGCGGGAGTTCGTAGAGTACCTCCACATCGAGATTCTGGAGCACGTGATTTTTCGGAACGTTGCAGAACTGGGCGATCTTGCTGCGGATTCCGTCGTCGAGGGGAAGCTCGGAGCGGCAGACGATGATGTCCGGCTGGATTCCCATGCCCTGCAAATCCTTGACACTGGCCTGGGTGGGCTTTGTCTTTAATTCCTCGGACACTTTTAGATAGGGAACTAAGGTTACGTGGATGAGAATTGCATTTTCACGGCCGACATCATGCTGGAACTGGCGGATTGCCTCCAAAAACGGCTGGCTCTCGATGTCTCCGACTGTGCCGCCGACCTCGATGATGGCAATCTCCATGTCATCGGAATGCGGGGAGTCTGAGACGCCGGACGCGGTCTGTTCTCCGCTGCGGTGAAAACGGCTTTTGATTTCATCGGTGATGTGGGGGATCACCTGAACCGTGCCTCCGCCGAAGTCTCCGCGGCGTTCCTTTGTCAGAACGGTCCAGTAGACCTTGCCGGTGGTGACATTGGAATTTTTCGTCAGATTTTCGTCGATAAACCGCTCATAGTGGCCTAAATCCAGGTCCGTTTCCACTCCGTCCTCGGTGACAAATACCTCGCCGTGCTGGACCGGATTCATGGTGCCGGGGTCGATGTTGATGTAGGGATCGAATTTCTGCATGGTGACGTGATAGCCGCGCGCCTTCAACAGACGGCCAAGAGATGCTGCGGTGATGCCTTTGCCAAGACCGGACACGACGCCACCGGTGACAAATACGTATTTCACTGGCATAAAAATGGTACCTCCTTAAGGTTTTTTGGGGATGTGTCATTCAATAAAAACGATATTATACAACTAATTATTTCAGAAATCCACATTTTCATGAAAAAACTTTCGATTATTAAGTGTAAAATTTGTCTTAAAATGGCATGGAATGAAAATCTCTTTATAAGGATTTTATAATTCTTTTCTTGATTTATGGAGAGACTGACACTATAATGATATAGAATGGGTATAGAATATCCGGATTGGAGAATTTACACATATGGATAACAACAACAATCAGAATAATAACAGTAAGATGCCAAAGAACGCACAGGTAATTATTGCATGGGTAGTTACCTTTTTAATTGCGGTGGCAGGGCTGTCCTATCTGCACAACGCACTCTCAGCGAGGACCACAGAAGAGCTCAGCTATGATACATTTATGAACATGGTGGATGAGAAGCAGGTAGAGGCCGTAAGCGTCGAGGACTCCAGAATTACAATCGAGCCGAAGAGCACCTGGGAAGGATACATGCCCGGGAAAACATATTATACCGTGCGAATGGATAATGATTTAACACTCGCGGAGAGACTTCGGACAGCCGGCGTGGATACGCACAGGATCCGTAAGGATGGCAACTTCATTATCCAGACCATTGTCAGCTATCTGCTGCTGTTTGGTCTGATGGGAATTCTACTTAACTTTATGATGCGCCGTGTCGGCGGAGGCGGCGGTATCATGGGCGTAGGCAAGAGCAACGCCAAGGTATACGTACAGAAAGAGACCGGAGTTACATTCCGCGATGTAGCCGGTGAAGACGAGGCGAAGGAGTCGCTGACGGAGATCGTAGACTTCCTTCACAATCCGGGTAAATACACGAAGATCGGCGCCAAGCTGCCGAAAGGAGCCCTGCTTGTGGGTCCTCCTGGTACAGGTAAGACCCTGCTTGCCAAGGCGGTAGCCGGAGAAGCGCATGTCCCATTCTATTCGCTGTCCGGTTCTGATTTCGTAGAGATGTTCGTGGGTGTCGGCGCCTCCCGTGTGCGTGACTTATTCAAGCAGGCCCAGGAGTCCGCTCCCTGTATCATTTTCATCGATGAGGTGGATGCCATCGGTAAGAGCCGTGATTCCAGATTCGGCGGCGGCAATGACGAGCGTGAACAGACATTAAACCAGCTGCTGTCCGAGATGGACGGATTCGATTCCTCCAAGGGACTTCTGGTTCTGGCTGCGACAAACCGTCCGGAGATCTTAGACCCGGCGCTGCTGCGTCCAGGCCGTTTCGACCGCCGGATCATCGTGGATAAGCCGGATTTAAAGGGCCGTGTGGATATCTTAAAGGTTCATTCCAGAGACGTATTGATGGATGAGAGCGTCGATCTCGACGCGATTGCGCTGGCGACCTCCGGCGCGGTTGGATCGGATCTTGCCAATATGATCAACGAGGCAGCCATTCTGGCAGTTAAGAGCGGCAGACAGGCCGTCGCCCAGAAAGACTTATTTGAAGCGGTTGAAGTCGTGCTTGTGGGTAAAGAGAAGAAAGACAGAATCATGAATAAGGAAGAGCGCCGCATCGTGTCTTACCACGAGGTTGGCCATGCTCTCGTAAGCGCCCTCCAGAAGGACGCGGAGCCGGTTCAGAAGATCACCATCGTTCCGAGAACCATGGGCGCCCTTGGCTACGTTATGCACGTGCCGGAGGAAGAAAAATATTTAAATACGAAGAAAGAACTTCACGCCATGCTGGTCGGGGCCCTGGCCGGACGAGCAGCGGAGGAGCTTGTGTTTGATACTGTGACCACGGGAGCAGCCAACGATATTGAGCAGGCGACCAGAATGGCCCGCGCCATGATTACTCAGTACGGTATGTCCGATAAGTTTGGTCTGATGGGCTTAGCGACTCAGGAAGACCAGTACTTAACCGGCCGTACGGTCATGAACTGCGGCGATGCCACGGCTGCCGAAGTCGACAACGAGGTCATGAAGATGCTGAAGGAAGCTTATGAGGAAGCCAAGGCTCTGTTGTCTGATAACCGCGATGTGATGGATAAGATCGCCGAGTTCTTAATCGAGAAGGAGACCATTACCGGCAAGGAATTCATGAAGATCTTCAGAGAGATGAAGGGAATACCGGAGCCGGAGGAGAAGGATAAGACCGATGCCGACAAGATGGACGACGTGGTAAGCCATAAGGACACGTTCGACGATAAGAAGGAAGAAGCAGCCCTGAGCAGTCCCGCAGCGGAAGAGACTGCGCCAAAGGAACCGTCCCAGGAGACAACGGATACGGAAGAGAAATCCGGATCTGATGAGATGTTCCATATGGGAGTAAAGAGATAGGAATTGAAGAGATAAGAAGTGAGACAGGTCCCCTGATTTCGTATGAAGTCAGGGGACTTCTTTATCAGAGGAATGTTTAAGATTCACATTTCTTTCACATTTAGGGCAAATATTTTTCACATTTATTGGTTATAGTAATACTCGTAAACGTTATTAATAATATAAAACTTTTTTTCATACTCAAAGCCGGTAGGATCCCCCTCTTACCGGCTTCCTCCCTTTTATGGGGGATTTTTTTGATTGGAGACAGATTTTATTGGGGGGGCAAGTCTGCCTGGCAGCGCAGAATCAGAATCCATTTACTTTTCTCATTGAAGAAGACCGGATGTTTGGCTATAATGTAAGATACCAGATTACAGTTGCTTTCTATTGAACACGGGGGGAAGTATGAAAGATAAAATTCTACTGAAACACAAGATTCTGTTTTCTATATTCGGCGTCATTATTCTCTTTTCGCTGGTATTCGGAACCGGAATGAGGATGGCAATAAAGCAGATAGAGCAGCAGATTGCCAAATCGAACAATGCCAGCCTGCAGGTTTATTATAATACGCTCCAGAGCGAAATCGAGCGTTCGGAGGTATTTATCACAAATACGGTGTATCATAACGATGCATTTGACCAGTTTCTCGCTCTGCGGGGGGATCCGGGCCGCAGCCCGTTTGTGGGGGAGATTATGGACCGCTTTTCGGAGGAACTGAAGGACAATCAGGATGTTGCGGCGTATTTGCTGTACGATACCGGTACAGGCGTCAGAGGCAGCGTATTTAACTCGATTGTCGGTTACGGCTCTGTGAAGGAAGAAATTACAGATTCCTTCGGAACGTTTCTGGAAGAGGAGGAGGTGCCTCTGGGATGGTTTATAAAAAGGATCGGAAGCCGGTCATTTCTGTGCAGAGTCATGGAGCGGGACAACACTTTTGTAGTGGGAATATACGATCTGCCTCAGGCCTCCAAGAATGCAAAACTCTTTTATTCCTATGAGGGCGAAATCGTATTTTTTAATAACCAGGAGATCTTTTCTAACGAAGACTTCGTTCAGAAGAATGGTATTTATCTGAATTATCTGGACGATTCGGACTACTATTTCTCAAACAGTAAGAACTATATGGTGGTGCAGAAGCAGCTGATCCATTTTAAGGTCGCGCTCATATCGGAATTCTATAACAGCAGTGTGGTGTTAAAATTTCTGTATATGAGCCCGTATCTGTATATTGCCCTGGGATTTGTGACGGTCTGGATTCTGATCGGGTATTTAAAGAGCATTCTGTTTCGTCCGATGGATTCTCTGGTACAGGCCATGCAGAAGATAGAAGAAGGCGATTTAAATGTGCGGGTGGAAGAACAGGGCGGCCGCGAATTCCAGAAGGTACAGCAGGCGTTTAACCATATGATCTCGGAGATTACCACACTGAAGATTAAGAGCTACGAGCAGCAGATTGCCAGGGAAAAGGCGCAGCTGTACGCGTTGAAGATGCAGATCCGGCCTCATTTTTTCCTGAACTGTCTCAAGAGCATTTTTGGACTGGCGCAGTCGGAAAAGATCGGGCAGATTCAGAAAGCCGTGGTGTATTTAGGCACTCATTTGCGGTATGTGTTCGATCAGCAGAGCGATCTGATCCCGTTGGAAAAAGAGATGCAGATGTGCGAGAACTATATTGAACTGCATCGGAGCATAGAAAGCGGCCGGGCAGAGATACATATCAGCATGGATGAGGGCGTCAGGATGATGAAGGTACCGCCGGTCAGCTGTCTGACTCTGATTGAAAATTGTATGAAACACGGTATGGCCCAGGACGGAACACTGCAGATCAGGATCGATGCACGGTCCCTGGAGATGGATGGCCGGCACCTGGCGGATATTGTGATACGCGACAATGGACCCGGTTTTTCGGAGGAACTGCTCAGTGAGCTGAACCACCATCTGGATGAGACTGCTGCCCTGACGGGGGTGGGGATTCGCAATGTCATCCAGAGATTCCGCCTGATTTACGGAGAAGATTTCGCTGTTCAGTTCTCCAACCAGGGCGGAGCGAAAATTAACCTGATGATACAGATATGAGGAGAGGGGAACGAATGATGAAACTGCTGATTGTCGATGACCAGCCTTCGGTCAGCGAGGGCCTTAAAAAGGGGATCGCATGGGAGGAACTGCAGATTGACGAAGTATTTGCAGCCTATAATGCCCTGGAGGCGAGGGAGATCTTAAACAGCCGGCCCATTGATATTATGCTATGCGATATCGAGATGCCGGTGGAAAACGGCTTACAGCTCCTGGCCTGGGTTAAGGAAAAGAAGATGAAAACCCTGTGTATCCTGTTGACGAGCCACGCGGAATTTGATTACGCAAGGGAGGGGATCCGCCTGGGAGCGTTTGATTATGTAGTGCAGCCGGCTCTGTATCCTACCATTGCGGCCACTGTGAAGAAGGCGGTGGAAGCGGTAAAACAGAAGCAGATGAACGAGAACGCCATCTATAAGGGAAAGGCGTTCACGCGCCAGCAGAAAAATATTACGTCCAATGCACTCCGCAATTACCTGTACGGAGACAGCAACTACCTGGACATTGAAAATCTGTCCGGCCTGGGTGTTCTGCCTGACTTTACGGGACAGGGGCATGCGGTGCTGATTCAGATCGTGAAGTGGGTGGGAAAGAAAGAGGACTGGGACAATTACCTGCTGGAACAAAGCCTTCATAACATTCTCAATGAGATCTTTCTGCCAAATGACCAGAAGGTGGCGTTATCCTGTATTGAGGAAAATGTATTTCTGCTGGTGATTCAGTCCACCTCGGATGAAGAAATTACCCAGGACAGCCTAAGCCGGCAGTTTATGTTTTTAAGCAGTGTATGCAGACAGTTTTTCCGGTGTCAGATCGCCTGCTATCTATCGGAGCTTAAGCCGCTCTCGGATTTGAGCGAAGTCTGGCGGCAGTTAAAAGAACGGAAAGAGAACAATGTATCGCTGAAGCAGGGGGTATTTCCTGAATCCGGTAAGGAGGAGAAAAAGGAGTATGTATTCCGTCTGGTATCAGTCAAACAGTGGGAGACCCTGTATGAGGAGGGATATCCGCAGGCAGTCGAAGAGCAGGCGTTTCAGCTTTTGGATGACCTGGCGGACCGGGGGATTCTGGATAAGAAGACGCTGCTCTATTTTTACCAGGATTATATGCAGCTGATGTATACCGTATTTGGGAAACAGGGCGTAAACGTATGCGAGCTTTTTCAAACAGCAGAAGAACTGGAGCTCTACCGCAATGGGATGAAATCCGTAGATGCCATGAAACGCCTGCTTTCCTTTGTCACCTCCTGCTGTCATCCGGAGCAGGAGGTGGATGACGCCCAGGCGCTGGTGCAGACGGTGATGGCCTACGTGGCAGAAAATCTGGAGCAGGAGCTAAGGCGGGGAACCATCGCGGAACTGGTGCATTTAAATCCGGACTATTTAACCCGGACATTCAAGAAGGAAACGGGAATGACGCTGAAGGAGTACATAATTGAACAGAAGATTAAGGCGGCCCAGTCGCTTCTGCGTACCACCAGCCTTCCGGTCAGCTTCGTGGCGGCCAAGGTGGGATATTCCAACTTCAGCCATTTTTCCAAAGCATATAAGAAAGTGATGGGACACACGCCGCAGGAAGAGCGCGACAGGTGAAAAAGTCTGAAAAAGAACAACAGCCGAAGTTTTTTGCAAAACCGGCTGTTCTTTTTTTGCGCAGAAGTCGTTTTTTGACTATAAACGGCCGTTAATTGTGCGGCAGAAGGGAATAAAATCCGATATAATGAGGACTATCAAAGATCCGGTGGGGTGCTCCGGCCAGGAGTGCTCATAGCGGGGGAGGAAGGAGAAGGAAATATGCACGAGAAAGGCGAAGTGCTGGTGGAAGTAAAAGACATGTGCAAAAACTTCGGAGTAACCGTGGCTTTAAATCATGTGGATATCACCATCAGACGCGGTGAGATTCGGGGGCTGATTGGGGAAAACGGCTCGGGAAAATCTACAGTTTCTTCCATTATCGCAGGCATTCAGCCGGCTACCAGCGGGGAAATGTTTTATAAAGGAAAGCCGTGGAAACCGTCTACCAGCCTGGAAGCGGTGAAACAGGGAATCGGCATGATAGTGCAGGAAGCAGGGACGATTGAGAACATTACCGTGGCAGAGAATATCTTTCTGGGAAATTATGAGGCGTTTAAGAACGGCATCTTCATGAACAAGGCGAAAATGAACGCGGAGGCGGCCAAAGCACTGGAGAAAATAGGGGTGACGACCATAAATCCGGCGCTGCCGACCAGAGTGTATGACATGCAGGACAGGAAGCTGATCGAGATTGCCGGGACCATGTACAATAATCCGGACCTGTTTGTGGTAGACGAGACGACCACGGCGCTGTCGCAGAGCGGAAGAACGATTCTTTATAATCTGATGCACCGGGCGGCAAACGAGAACCGGGCGGTCGTCTTCATCAGCCATGATCTGGAAGAGCTTATGGAACACTGCGATACGCTGACAATTCTGCGGGATGGCGTGATCATTGACAACATGGAGAAGAAGGATTTTGACAGCAATGACATCAAACACAAGATGGTAGGACGGGAAATCAAAGGAAACTACTACCGGGTAGACAAGGATGAATACAGCAGCGAAGTGGTGCTGAAGGCAGACTGTATCACCACCATGAATGCGCTGCTCTGTTTCGACTTAGAGCTTCATCAGGGAGAGATTCTGGGCATTGGAGGTCTGTCGGAATGTGGTATGCACGAACTTGGAAAGGCGCTTTACGGACTGGAAGAGGTGGTAGATGGACAGGTAGTTCTCACGAAGACAGGGACTGTGGTGAAAAACGCGCAGACGGCCTTTAAGAACAAGATGGGATACGTGTCAAAGAACAGAGATACGGAGTCCCTGGAACTTAACGCATCCATAGCGGCCAATATACAAAGCACGGGCCTCGATAAGAACCGGCTGTTCGGACCGTTTCTCTCCTTCCGGAAGGAAAGACGGTATGCGAAGCTCCAGGTTGATTCGCTGGCAATCAAGTGTGTCAATATGCTGCAGCCGGTGAAGGCGCTTTCCGGAGGTAACAAGCAGAAGGTGGTATTCGGAAAATGGATTGCGGATGACGCGGATATCCTGATTCTGGACTGCCCCACCAGAGGCGTGGATATTGGAGTGAAGGCGGCCATGTATCAGTTGATTTACCAGATGAAGCAGAAAGGAAAATCCATTATCATGATCAGCGAGGAGATGCCGGAGCTGATCGGCATGTCAGACCGGCTGCTGGTTATCAGAGATGGAAAGGTCAACGGAGAATTTTATCGAAAAGACGGCTACGATCAGCACAAACTGATCGAGTGCATGATTTAGGGAGGTGGAAGAGATGGCTGAACTTGCTGTTCAAAAGGATGTTCCGAAGCTGAAGGCGGGGGACAGGATTTCAATAATTAAAAACAAACCTTCCTTTTCTCTGGTGTTTTCTGTTATCATCCTGGTGCTGATCGTCGCTTTATTCGGAGGCGTCACGAAGGGGGCCTTTTTTGGCAGAAACGTGTTGATGGGAATCTTCAATCAGGCGCTCATCATCGGTACGATGGCCACCGCGGTGTCCTTTATCTATACGACGGGGAACCTGGATATTTCCGTGGGGAACTCCATGGCGCTGGCGGCTACCATCGGCGCGCTGATTTATAACAGGACGGGAAATATCGCCCTTATGGTGGTAACCGCTGTTACCGTCGGCATTATTCTGATGGTATTCAATTGTACGCTCAGCGTGGTGTTTCAGATAAAAACGGTTACGGTAGCCATTGTGATGATCCAGCTGTACAGTGCGATTGTCAGCGAAATACTGGGACCGGATTCCCTGAAAGTGGATTACAGTGTCTGTAAAATGCTGGAAAATGCCGGATTCCGGTATGCAATGTTTCTGGGATATTTTATACTCTGTATTATCGTATACCATTTCACTCCGGTTGGAAGGCGGCTGCGTTTCGTAGGTGGAAATCCAAACTGTGCGGATCAGACGGGAATCAGCGCGAAGAGATCGACCTATGTCAGCTTCTTCATGGCGGGCATCGGAGTCGGTGTGGCCGCGATCTTTACGATCATCCGGACCGGATCTGTCAGTACGGAGGTGGGAAGCGGTATGGGTATGGATGTGATGCTGGCTACAGTCCTTGGAGGCATGTCTATCTTTGGCGGAGCAAGGTCCAACGCCTACGCGGGGCTGATGGGGGCGCTCACGGTATCGGCTTTAAATAAGGGACTTCTCATGGCAGGGGTATCTTCGACAGCCATACAGGGCGTCCGGGGGATCGTATTTTTGCTTCTTGTATTTTTAAATTCTGAGCGGCCGTCCACACTGCCGACCAGACAGCAGGTATAAAAAAACGCGAGTCCAGGATTCGCAAAATGGAGAAGGAGAAGAAAGATGAAAAAGAGATTAACAGCAGTATTACTTTGTGCGGCGATGGTGTTAGGGCTTACCGCATGTTCCGGGAAGGAAAGCTCCGTGGAGACGGCAGCACAGACAACGGCGCCTGCGACAGAAGCCTCTTTGGCAGAAGGCGGAGCAAAGACTCCTCAGGACTTCAAGAAGTTTAAGATCGGCGTATGTGAACCGCAGGCCATCGATGAGGTCGTGATCCGCCGCGATTATTATGAAAACTATCTGGCGTCGCGCTATAACGTGGAATTCGTATTTTCAGAGCAGTGTAAGGACACCGATGATGAGCTGACCTTTATAGAGGGCTGTGCAGACGCGGGCTGCGACGCCATCATTTCCTACCGTTCGGTGGACGCCAATCAGATGGCGCAGGTCTGTGAGGAGTACGGAATGCAGTATGTGATTAACACGGCGAGAATACCAGAGGTTGACGGTGCGTTTGAAGGCGGCTATGAGACCTTCCAGGGAAGCTTCGGCGCCGACAATGAGCATGTCGGACAACTCTTCCGGGACTGGCTCTCAAGCAATGCTTCTGACGATGGCAGCGAGGGCTTTATGATTACCTCTTCACTGGCATTTTCCGGAAATATTCAGCATCTCGAGACGGCGATTGCTGCATTGTCGGCTCTGCAGAGCAAATATAATCTGACCTTTGAAGATACGGTGGAAAACCTGGCAAAGACGTCTGCTCCGATCGAGGTTGCCAACGACAAGGGAATCAACATTTACATCTATCCGGGAAGCCCCAGCGGCATGGAAGGATGGCTGGAAGGAGTCAGCGCGGCGCTTCAGACCGGCAAATACGGCGTATTGATCCATTCCGGACAGAGCTATGCGCAGACCGCGGTTGTAGTGGACGAGGTGGAAAAGAACTTTGACAAGGATATTAAGGTGGCTTCAATCGCGTCGATGTCGGAATCGTTGATCAATGCGTTTAACACACAGGATAAGTTCGGGAATTCTTCTCTGAATATGGCTTCTTTAAAATCCACCAGTCTGGTGAGCAGCATGGGTTTTATATCCGTCTATAATGCATTGACCGGCTATGCCGCTTTAAATGACAGCAGTGAAAATGAAAAGAGGACTTTAAGCTTCCGCATGTGGTCCCTTGACACGCTCGATCAGATCAATACGTGCGCCAATTGGGACGTCAAGGGCGGAGACAAATGGATCATGGATGAGAGCATGATTAATCAGTGTCTGGGCATCATGAATCCGGACCTGACTGCGGACGATGTACAGGCGGTTTATAATGGCATGACGTATGAGAGTACGCTGGAGCGCCTGGGTAAATAATGCGGATTGAAGGAGAGTAGGATGAAACAGAGGACTCTGGAATATCGGATAAAAAATGTAATACAGCTGATCAGTCTTCCCCTTATAGTGTTTGTTGTTATGAATGTGCTGGACTTGAGCATCGCCGGTACCAGGACGGTCAGTACAATCACGGATTTAAAGACACTGCTTCGGACGGGACTCACATGCTATTGCTTTGCCCTGGCCTTAAACTGTAATCTTCTGTCTGGCCGCATGGACTTATCAGCGGGTGCGCAGATGTATATGGGGTGCGTATTCGGCGGTAATCTGGCGCTGCAGCTTCATTTGGGCGGAGTCGGGATCCTCGTGCTCAGTATGGCGGTGGGCGCTCTGTGCGGACTTCTGGTGGGACTGCTATTTGTAAATTTAAGAATTCTTCCCATGGTACTGGGAATCGGCATGACTCTGATTTTCGAATGCTTTTCCTTCGGCGCTTACAATCAGCAGGGACTGATGATATACGGAAAATCGGGGGTATCCATACTGTCAAATGTAACCTTTATTCTGGCGGTTGCCGCGGCGCTGCTGCTCATTATGACATTTCTGTTTCAGTACAGCAGCTTTGGCTATAAGAGACGGGCGATTCAGGGCGACCAGAAGCTGGCGTCGGATGCGGGAATCAATATCTTTGTGAACTGCGTCATCTGCTATACGCTGGCAGGCGCACTGGTAGCCTGCGCCGGAGTTTTTGACACAGCGTACAAGGGGTCTCTGACACCAGTACTGGGCATGAGCAGCAATGGAAGTGTATTCAGCAACATGTTTCCGCTGTTCCTCGGCGTGTTCATCGGAGCTTACGTCGGCAACCCAATTCTCGGTGTGCTGTCGGGGGCAGTCAGTGTAAGGCTGCTGATTCTGGGACTGTCGAAGCTTTCCCTGGAAGGAAGCGTGCAGAATATCATTGTCTATTCCCTTTTTCTGATCTTCATGATTTACCGGATGAACGTGGATAAGTTCTCCTATGCGAAGAAGAAGCGGGAACGGATCAGGCTGGCGCAGCAGACCAGACAGGCGGTTTAATAGGAGACTTTATCATGAGAGCGATTATGGTTATGTATGATTCTCTGAGGCGGGACATAATTCCCTGTTTTGGAGAGAATAAGGTTCCGATGCCGAATTTTGAAAGGCTGGCCCGGCATACGGTCATGTTTGACAACAGCTACGTGTGCAGTCTGCCCTGTATGCCGGCCAGAAGAGAGCTGCACACTGGAAGGGCCAATTTCCTGCACAGAAGCTGGGGACCAATGGAGCCGTTTGATGATTCCATGCCGGAGATGCTTAAAAAGGCGGGGATTCACTCCCATCTTTCCACAGACCATTACCATTATATGGAGGATGGGGGCGCTACCTATCACCCGCGTTTTTCTACATGGGAATGCTACCGAGGACAGGAATCCGATGCATGGGTGGGAGATTGTTCGATGAAAGAACCGGAATTTGCACCGGTTCTTTTAAGCCCGGAGTCTCAGCCGGAACGGCTTCAGAATATCAGAAAGATAAGCGGCTGGCAGAATATGGCCAACCGGACCCGGATGAGAAATGAGGAGGAGTATCCCCAGACGCTGACGTTTGACGGAGGAATCCGTTTCATTGAGGATAACATCGATTGTGACAACTGGTATGTCCAGATTGAAACCTTTGATCCCCATGAACCGTTCGACTCCCCGGAACCGTATCAGGCCGCCTGGTTCGATCCGGACCGTCCGTTTGTTCCGGACTGGCCTCCCTATGCTGAGGCGCATGAAGACCCGGAAACCATAAAACAGATGCAGGAAAAGTATTACGCACTTGCTCAGTTCTGTGACAGGAGTCTGGGCCGGATTTTAGATCGTATGGATCGATACGATATGTGGAAGGACACCATGCTCATCGTGAATACCGACCACGGTTTTCTTCTGGGTGAGCATGGCTGGTGGGCAAAAAACAATACGCTGGAATACAACGAGGTGGCGCATACTCCGCTGTTTATCTGGGACCCGCGGTATAAAACGGCGGGAGAGCACAGAACGTCACTGGTGCAGACCATCGATCTGGCGCCGACAATCCTGGAATTCTTCGGACTGCCTGTTCCGGAGCGGATGAAGGGGAAGGCGCTGGGCCCGGTGATAGAATTGGATGCAGCGGTTCGCCAATACGGAATATACGGGGTACATGGAGGTCCGGTCTGTGTAACAGATGGAAAGACCGTTTATATGCGGGCTGTGAGAAATCCGGAGGAGAAAGCCCTGGAATATACTCTGATGCCGACCCATATGGTGGGCATGTTCAGCCACGACGAACTGCGGGAAATGCGCCTGCACGATGGCTTTTCCTTTACCAGGGGCTGCAGGGTCATGGAGATACCGGTTATGCCAACCCGCAATCCGGGGAAGCTGGAACACGATATTCTGTTCGATCTGCAGTCAGATCCCGGCCAGCAGAAGCCGTTCCGGGACGCAGAGACAGAAGGTAGAATGGAAAGGGCGCTGATCGGCCTGTTAAAGGACAACGACGCGCCGAAGTATTTATACAAACGGTTCGGACTGAAGGAGGAGTGATATGAAAGCGATTATGGTGATGTTTGATACCCTGCGCCGGACGATGATGCCCTGCTTTCAGCCGGAGGACCAGAAGGTGCCGATGCCGAATTTCCAGCGGCTCATCAGTCATTCCGCCGTATTTGACCACCATTACGTATGCAGCATGCCGTGTATTCCGGCAAGGCGGGAGCTGCATACGGGCAGAGCAAATTTCCTGCACAGGAGCTGGGGGCCGCTGGAACCATTTGATGATTCCATGCCGGAGCTGCTTAAGAAGGCCGGGATACATACACATCTGTCGACGGATCACCACCATTACTTTGCAGATGGTGGCGCCACCTATCATCCCCGCTATTCGACCTGGGAGGGATTCCGAGGACAGGTGGGAGATGCCTGGGTGGGAAAATGCGGGACAGATGAGTCCGGATTTGCACCTGTGATGTTGAATCCCGAACATCAGCCGGAGAAGCTGCAGGCCATGAGAAAGCCGATGGGATGGCAGAATCTTTCCAACAGGACGCGCAGGAAGGGGGAGGCGGAGTATTCACAGACGCTTACCTTTGACGGCGGAATCTCCTTTATCAAAAATAACCTTGATGAGGACCGCTGGTTCGTTCAGATCGAATGCTTCGATCCGCATGAGCCTTTTGACGCGCCGGAAGAATTTCTAAAACCCTGGTTTCATGAGGATTTCACGTATGACTGGCCGCCTTATGCGGCAGTGGAAGAATCACAGGAGATGATTGATCAGATGCGCCGGAAATACTATGCGCTGGCACAGTTTTGTGATAAGAGCCTGGGCCGGATCCTGGATCTGATGGATGAATACAGTCTGTGGGAAGATACCATGCTGATCGTCAATACGGATCATGGATTCCTGCTGGGAGAGCATGACTGGTGGGGAAAGAATTTTATGCCCGACTATGAAGAGATTTCCCATATACCGCTGTTTATCTGGGATCCGAGATGCGGTGTCAAAGGGGAACACAGAATGGCGCTCTCCCAGAATATCGATCTGGCGCCGACGATTCTTCAGTACTTTGGCGTCCCCATATCGGAAGACATGCGGGGGAAACCGTTGAAAAATACTATAGAATCCGATGTTCCGGTGAGAAAGTACGGAATATTCGGCATTCACGGCGGTCCGGTTAATATTACGGATGGAAGGTATGTATATATGCGGGCAGTCCGGACGCCGGAAGCGCGTGTATGGGAGTATACCCTGATGCCGGCTCATATGAAAAATATGTTTGCGGCAGAGGAGCTCCGGGAAACGGAGCTGGAACCGCCCCTGGCATTTACGAAAGGCTGTCCCGTCATGAAGATACCTGTAAAAACCGGATACGGAAGAAAGCTGGCCCATGATGTCCTGTTCGATCTACGGAATGACCCGGGGCAGGAGAGGCCCATGCACGACGAAGAAAAAGAGCGGGAGCTGGAAAACGCGCTGACAGCGCTTTTTCTGGAAAATGATGCGCCTGACTATGTATACAGGCGATTTGGACTGGATTATATTCCGGGGAAGAGGGAGGAAGCTGTCCATGAAACAGATTTGTAATCCGTATTTGCCTCTATGTGAGTATATACCAGATGGAGAACCTCACGTATTCGGCGGCCGGCTGTACCTATATGGCTCTCATGACCGGGAAAATGGCGATGAATTCTGCGAACTGGACTATGTCTGCTACTCCGCCGATGCCTGTGACCTTACGGAGTGGCGGTATGAGGGCGTTATTTACAGAAAGGACCAGGATCCGGACAATCCGGATGGCAGTTTATGCCTTTATGCGCCGGATGTCTGTATGGGACCGGATGGAAGGTATTATCTCTATTACTGCCTGAAATTCTGTGACTTCATCTCCGTAGCAGTCTGCGATACACCGGCGGGGCGGTATGAATACTACGGGAAGGCAGCATACCCCGATGGCAGGCTGTTAAGTGAGAATCTTCCTTACGATCCCGCCGTTCTGGTTGAGGACGGTAAGGTGTATCTTTATTATGGCTTTGCGCCGACAACCCTGCAGATTCCAAGATACAGGGGAGCAGAGATGCCGGGAGGGAGCGTCGTCGAGCTGGAGGCCGACATGCGGACCGTGAAGCGGGGACCGTATGTAGTGCTTCCCAGTTCCGAATATGGAACCGGAACCTCATTCGAAGGACACGAGTATTTTGAAGCGCCCTCCATTCGAAAAATCGGAGAGCTCTACTATCTGGTCTATTCCTCGGTCCACGCACATGAACTCTGTTATGCGGTAAGCAGAGATCCCATGGGAGGCTTTCTGTTCGGCGGAGTCATCGTCAGCAATGGGGATATCGGCTATGAGGGACGAAAAACGGAAGACCGGCTGATGGCGATAGGAAATAACCACGGAGGACTGGTCTGTGTAAAGGATCAATGGTATATCTTCTACCACCGCCACACCCATACCAATGCCTATAACCGGCAGGGCTGTGCGGAGCCGGTATTCTTAGATAAAAATGGGCGGATTGAGCAGGTTACCATCACAAGCAGCGGATTAAACAACGGTCCTCTGGCAGGACAGGGGACGTATCCGGCAGTGATCTGCTGCAATTTGACGGACGGCCATATGCCGATGATGCCGTCTAAGGGAAGGGGAAATGAGGCAGCGGATTTTCCCAATATTACGGACATGGGCGGCGAGCACTTTCTTACAGGCATAAAGGACGGGACACGGATCGGATATAAGTATATCGAGTTAAGATCCGCAGCGGGTATCCGTGTCACATATCGCGGCCATGCGGCGGGAACGCTTCTGATTGGCACGGAAAGAGAACAGAGATTTAGCATTCCGATCCTTCCTGCGGAGGACTGGACGGATGCGGAAACAGAGGTCCGGTTTACAGAGGAACGTGAACTGTACTTCGTATATCAGGGGGCGGGGCACATGGAGATGCTCTCTTTTACATTTTTCCAGTGAAGGCGCACAGAGCTGTGAAAGGAGACCGGGCTATGAATCGGGACAGGACTATGAACCAATCAACACAACCGGATATTCTGATTTATTTAAGCGATCAGCACGACGGCAGAGTCATGGGATGTGCGGGACATCCGGTGGTGGAGACTCCCAATCTGGATGCACTGGCATCTGAGGGAACGATGTTTGAAAATGCCTATACGTCGTGTCCGCTCTGTGTTCCTGCGCGCATGTCTTTTCTGACAGGTCGGCTTCCCGTCCACACCGGCGTTTATACGAACCGCGGTTCGATCCCTTCGGAAATGCCTACGTTTCTTCACCTCCTGGCTCTGGCCGGCTATGAAACCGTTCTGTGCGGGAGAATGCATTTTGAAGGGGAGGACCAGCGCCACGGATTCACGAAGCGGATTGCAGGGGACATCACACCTGTCTCGATAGGGCCAATGGCTCCGTATTGGGAACGAATGGGGCCGATGGCTCCAGTCATGACGGAGGGCGGCTGTATTCACGCCGTCGGAGGGGGGAATTCTCCGGTGCAGGAATACGACCGTTATGTGATAAGGGAAGCGGAAACCTACTTATCCCAGCCTCACAAAAAACCGCAGTGTGTTGTCGTGGGAACGTATGCCCCTCATTTTCCCTATATTGCACCTACAGAGCTGTACGATAAGTACAGAATGCGTACGGATTTGCCGCCAACACTGGATATTATGGCATCTGCGCAGGATGCCGGGCGTCTTCGCGATACAACGCCGGAGCTGGTTAAGGGCGTCCGTGCTGCTTACTGGGGCCTGATAGAATTCGAAGATCACTGCCTGGGACAGGTTAAATCGGCATGGGACACTTATCTCTCCCGGCATGGGAAACGGGGAATCTTCTTTTATCTGTCAGATCATGGCGATCATGCCGGTGACCGGGGATTTTATGGGAAACAGTCTCTGTATGAGGCGGCGGTACGGATCCCTATGATCGTGTCAGGAGACGGGATCTTAGCTGGAAATCGGTTGCGGTCTCCGGTCAGTCTCCTGGACGCAGCACCGACCGTGTGTCAGCTGGCCGGTGCACGGGAGCTTCCGTTTCAGGACGGGGTCAGCCTGATTCCAGAACTGGAAAGAGGGGAAGAACGTGAGGATCGCGCAGTGACTGCCGAATGGATTAATCTCCCTTATGGCAGGGGAACGGATTATGGGCGTATGATTCGTCAGGGAAAGTGGAAACTGATCTCCTATGTCAGCCATCCGGAGGAGGAACTGCTTATCTGCCCGGACAGCGATCCGTGGGAACTTTATAACCGGATAGCAGAGTTCCCGGAGGCTGCTGACGAACTTCGCGAAGCTGCCTTCCATAACGTCTGCGCCGGCAGGATCGTGGAAGAGAAGAATATTCGTGAGGACGGATATCAGATTGTAGCGCAGTTTCAGGGACAAAAATCGTGGGTTTCCAGCGAAACATGGATACCGCCGCGCTCCGTTACGCAGCTTCCAAAGCAGTATCTTTCCACGAATCAGCCCATGCCGGAGAAATTCAGACGGTATTGGGAAATGAAAAATGCAGAAGAAGGAGGAAAGGAACGTGAAAAAGCGGCCGAACATAGTCATCTTTAATCCCGACCAGATGCGTTATGATGCATTGGGCCATATGGGGGTAAATCCTGGTACGGAAACGCCCTTTCTGGATGAAATGATCAGAGAAGACGCTGTGAGCTATCGCTATGCCTTTTGTCAGAATCCGGTGTGCACGCCGAGCAGATGCAGTTTTTTTACCGGATTGTATCCCCATGTACACGGACACAGGACCATGCGTCATATGCTGCACCGCCACGAGAGTTCTCTGCTCAGCGAGTTGAAGGAGGCCGGCTATTACGTCTGGATGAACACCAGAAACGATCTGCTTCCCGGGCAGGATGATGATATCTTTTCCAGGCACGCCACCGAAATCTTTTATGGAGGTAATGTTCCTCCCGCACCAGGGCCGGTAAACCCGGGACTTCGGGGAAAACCGGGAAGTAAGTATTTTTATTCCCATTATAAGGGGGAACTGGCGACCGATGAGCGTGGGCTTAACTATACCCCTGATGACGAGGCGGTAGATGCGGCCATCGACCGTTTGAAATCACCGGCAGATGACCGGCCGTTCTGCATATTTCTGGGACTTATCTATCCCCATCCGCCCTACCGGGTGGAGGAACCCTATTATTCACGGATCGACAGAGAGAAGGTTATGCCAAGAATTGCAGAGGCGGTTCCCGGGGATAAAAAGCCGTTATTTCACAGGAGAATCCGTGAGGAACTGGGAATGCAGGATTTTACGGAAGAAGACTATAAGGAACTGCGAGGCGTATATTACGGCATGTGCAGTAAGATAGATGCACAGTTTAAGCGGCTGTGTGATGGTCTGAAGGAGGCGGGAATCTATGAGGACACGGCCATCTTTTTCCTGAGTGACCACGGGGATTACACAGGAGATTACGGGATCGTGGAAAAGGCTCAGAATATGATGGAAGACTGTCTCGTCAGGGTGCCGTTGTTAATCAAGCCTCCAAAGGACTTCGGCGTGGATGCAGGAATCAGTGACCAGATGGTGGAATTGGTGGATTTCTACCGGACCGCCATGGCGTTTGCCGATGTAGCTCCGGATCACAGCCAGTTCGGAAGAAAGCTTCAGAGTAATCTGGCGGACCGCAGCGTGAAGGTCCGGGACTACGTGTGCAGCGAGGGAGGCAGAAATGAGGACGAGATACACTGTGACGAATTTCATGATGATAAAAATCTGCCGACCGTGATGGGGGAATACTATCCAAGGCAAAAGCTGCAGACGGATTCTGTCATTCATGGAAAAGCCGCGATGATACGGAATGAGCAGTATAAATATATACGCCGTATTTACGAGGATGACGAATTCTATGATCTACGGCTGGATCCGCAGGAGAGGATGAACCGGATTCATGTGAAGGAGTATGCAGAAATAATCATGGAAATGAAAGAACTGATGCTGGACTGGTACCAGAAGACCTGCGATGTGGTTCCATTCGAAAAGGACGACCGCCATTCCAAAGAAATGATCAGGCAGGCGGTTAAGAATATCTGTCCGCCGGAGTATAAGGCGGAAGTGGAGCGGATGATAGAGAACCGGGAAGGGACCCTGTTCGAGATCAGAAAATACTGTGAAGAGGCGGCCAGAAGAACCTGATCAGTCACTAAAACAGCAGCGAAAGAATGGTTCTGCCTTCAACATAGGGTTGCTATCTCCATAGGAAAAAAGGTATACTGAAAGAATACCCGTCATAACAGTAAATGACAATTTACACGGAGGTCCCTATGTACAGCAAATTCATCAACTATTTAAAGGAAAAACCATCTCTCTATGCGCCCAGCTCCGCTCCGTTCTGGGATGACGAACATATTTCGGAGTATATGCTGAAGGCGCATCTCGATCCGGAGATCGACGCGGCTTCCAGGCGCCATGATTTTATAGAACAGTCTGCGAAATGGATCGCACAGTACTGTGAGGCCAGGCCGGGCATGAAGCTGCTGGACTTAGGCTGCGGCCCTGGTCTCTATGCAGAGCGATTCTGCAAAGAGGGCTTCCGGGTCACAGGGCTGGACTATTCCAGGCGTTCCATCGAGTATGCCAGGGAACACGCGGAGGCGGAGACGCTTCCGATCGGATATCATTATAAAAATTATCTGGAAATGGATTACCGGGAGGAATTCGATGCAGCCGTTCTGATATACTGTGATTATGGCGTGCTTCCGCCGGAAAACAGGAAAGTACTTTTAAAGAACGTGTATGGAGCCCTGAAGAAAGACGGAATTTTCATTCTGGATGGGGATTCAGAGAAGTACAGGGAAAAACTGAGGGAAATGGAATCCGTAGAGTATCTGGAGCAGGGATTCTGGTCCGGAACCCCCCATGTCTGTATCCAGCGGAATTATCAGTATCCGGAGACGAATAACTATGTTGAACAGTATGTGATCGTAACGGAAGACGCGTGTCAGTGCTATAATAACTGGAATCAGATCTATACCGTGGAGTCCATGGAGAAAGAGCTGCGGGATGCTGGCTTTGAAGATATTGTATTTTTTGATGATGCAGCAGGCAGGCCATACACGGGAAATGCGGATACCATCTGTGCGGTGTCTGTGAAGCGGAGGGAGGGAACCATACAACCATGAAAATAACCATACTCTACCCGGCCGACTACTTTGACATCAAAAAAGTGGATACGGATTACCGCCAGGAGTACGAGGAGGCGGTAAAATTTCCTGAATTTCAGGCCGTGCTGTACAATTACGATAATTTTGTGGCGGGAGAACCTTTCAGGCTGTATCCGGCGGAGGCGGCAGGTGACGACGAGCGATGCATCTATCGGGGCTGGATGCTGCAGCCGGAAGTGTATGCAAGGCTGTTTGAGGCGCTGAAGGAGCGGAAGCTGACCCTGATCAATACGCCGGCGGAATACGAGAACTGCCATGAATTCCCGCTGGCTTATCCTGCGATTGCGGATTATACTCCAGGAATCAGAGTATATCCGGAAGGGGAGGCGATCGACTGGAGAGAAGTTAAACACGCATTTCCCCGTTTTATGATGAAAGACTACGTGAAATCGGTGAAGGGGACGGATTTCCCCGCCTGTTTTGACTCATCGTACGATGACAGGCAGTTGGATGAATATGCCCGGAGGTTTCAGGCAATGCGCGGGGATTTATATGTGAGAGGCATTGTGTTAAAGGAATATGTGGAACTGAAGAGACGGGACAGTATGACCAATGAATACAGGGCGTTTTATTTAAACGGGGAACTCCTGACGCTCAGCCCGAATTCCAATCAGAAAGAGGGATGGCCCGTTGTTCCCATAGAACTGGTGAACGCGATTCCGGTGCTGGACAGCCATTTTTATACGGTCGATTTCGCGGAGCTTGAAAACGGTTCCTGGACGGTGATTGAAACGGGAGACGGGCAGGTGTCCGGGCTTTCGCCGAATCAGTATGTGTTTAAGTTTTACGATGAAATCAGATGGAGGCTGTGCGGGAACGAATAGAAGCAGTGTGGGAATGAAGAGAAAAGAAAGTGCACAGGACCGGTTAAATATCGGTTCCCTGCACTTTTTTCACTGTTTCATGGGGATTCGGGGACGTTTTTCCGGTCCTGTCCGCTCCGGGGCGGCATCCCATCACCTTTTTATAGGCGCGGTAAAAGGTTGAATAGTCTCCAAAGCCCGTCTCATTGGCCGCGTCAGCCGCCGTGAAGCCGTTGAGCATGAGCTGTCTGGCCATGACGATGCGCTTGTAGATTAAGTAATCCATGACTGTGGTGCCGGTGGCCTTTTTAAATGCGCGGTTCATATAGTATTTGCTGATGAAAAAGCGGCCGGACAGTTCGTCGAGTGTGACGGGCTCGGTTAAGTGCTCATTTAAATAGCGGATGATATCCGTTATGGTGCCGGAGGCGCTGCTGTCAGGCGTAGAGGGCCGCAGGGTCTGGCACATCAGGGAAATCTCAGCCAGGAGCGCTTCTAAGAACATGGCATAATAGGCGCCGCTTAAGGCAGCAGGCTGTTTCTGGGACCAGATTAAGTGTTCAAAATAGGCGTGAAGGCCATATTCTTCCGTCTGTTCGTAGAACACTTCTCCTGGTCCGCTTTTTTTATTTCCCGGAAATGAGGACAGCAGAAGGACACGCCGCTCTGCAATGACCGATTCCGGCGAAAAATGGACCGAACAGCGGACGTAATCCGTCGTGGAATTCACCCTCACTCCGTGAAAAACGTAGGGGGACAGCAGAATCAGGCTGTGGGGAGTCAGATGGTACTCCCGGCCTTCCACCATATAATCGGCATCTCCCTTTAGAAAATAGTAGATCTCATAGCAGGAGTGGTAATGGACTTCAAAGGTATCGCTTTTCATATGACTGGTGGTAAAATTTACTTTTCCCGACACGGGGGCCGGGGCGGATTCGTAGATCATGAAGCAGTTCCTCCCAAATGTGCGCATAAGCAAAATCGATGCTGGCTGCTTCTATTGTATATCAGGGAGGGCTATATTTGCAAACTTTATTTCATCATTACCAATCCATTTTTTGCGGGAAGAGCGCTATGATAGAGGCAGCAGAAATGAATGCAGGAGGTAATGATTTATGAAGACAGGAGCACAGCTTTATACAGTCAGGCTGTTTACACAGACGGTGCCGGATTTTCGGGAGACCATGAGACGGGTTGCGGAGATCGGATATGAGACGGTACAGATGTCGGCCACAGGCAGCGAGATCACCCCACAGATTGCCAGGGAAATTGCCGACGAGATGGGACTGAAGATCGTGCTGACCCACAGCGATATAAACAGGATACGGAAGGATACGGAGCAGCTGATCCGCGACCATGAGGTGATGGGATGCAAGTATATCGGTATCGGATCGATGCCGGAGAAATACCGGAACCCGGACTGGATCAGGCGTTTTGCAGTCGATTTTAAGGAACCTGCCCGTATGATTAAGGAGGCGGGAATGCGTCTCATGTACCACAATCATGCGTTTGAGTTTGAGAAGACAGGGGGAACGTATCTGATGGATTATCTGCTGGACGCATTTGCCCCTGATGAGCTTGGAATTACGCTGGATACGTACTGGGTACAGACGGCGGGCGGTGATGTGTGCCAGTGGATCGAGCGTCTGGCCGACCGGATTCCCTGCGTTCACTTAAAGGACAGAGGCATCGTGAACGGGCAGGAGGTCATGGCTCCGGTGATGGAAGGAAACATGAATTTCCCCGCTATTTTAGAGGCACTTAAGAAGACTGACTGCGAATACGCATTGGTGGAACAGGATACGTGTCTGGAGAATCCATTTGTCTGCCTGGAAAAGAGCTGGCGGAATCTTGCGGAATTGGGATACAGGTAGAAGGAGGAGAGGATCATGAATAAAGTAAGGCTGGGAATTATCGGGATTGGTAACATGGGAAGCGGCCATGTGGAGAGTATTTTAGATGGGAAAGTGCCGGAGATAGAGCTGGCGGCGGTTGCTGACCTGCGGGAATCGAGACGTCAATGGGCAGAGGAGACTCTTCCGGAGAACGTGAAGATTTTTGAAACGGCGGAGGAGCTGTTGGATTATCCGGACATGGACGCCGTTCTGGTGGCGATTCCACACTATGACCATCCGAAGTATGTGATGGAGGCTTTAAAACGGGGATTTCATGCCATGTGTGAAAAACCGGCGGGCGTTTATACGAAGCAGGTACGGGAGATGAACGAGGAAGCAGCAAAGCACGATCTGGTATTTGGAATGATGTTCAATCAGAGGACGAACCACATCTACCGGAAGATGCATGAGCTGGTGAACGGCGGCCAGTACGGGGCCATCAAGCGTGTCAACTGGATCATCACAGACTGGTACAGAACCCAGGCGTACTACAATTCCGGCGGATGGCGCGCTACCTGGGACGGCGAGGGCGGCGGTGTCCTTTTAAACCAGTGTCCTCACAATCTGGATTTGATTCAGTGGATCTGCGGCATGCCGAAGTCGGTTCAGGCCTTCTGCCACGAGGGCAAATGGCATGATATTGAGGTGGAAGACGATGTGACGGCGTATCTGGAGTATCCGAACGGTGCAACCGGCGTATTTGTGACGACAACGGGAGATGCGCCCGGAACCAACCGGTTTGAGGTGGATTTAGAAAAGGCAAAGATCGTCTGCGAAAATGAGGAGATTAAGGTTTACGAGCTGGATGTCAATGAGAGAGAATACTGCTATACCGCCACGGAAGGCTTTAAGAAGCCTGAGGGAAGATGGATCGACGTGGAGACAGACGGAGAAAATCTTCAGCATGTGGGAGTCCTGAGGGCATTTGCAGGAGCCATTTTAAGAGGAGAACCGCTGATCGCGGGCGGAGAGGAAGGAATTAACGGATTAACACTCTCCAATGCCATGCATTTATCCAGCTGGCTGAAACGCCCGGTGGAGATTCCCTTCGACGAAGAGCTGTTCCTGGAGGAACTGAATAAGAAGAGAGCCGCTTCCCGGAAAAAGGAACATGTGAACGAGATAACCTTCAACACAAAGGGGTCCTATGGGAGTGGAAAGGCTTAGAAGAGAGAAGATAAAGAGGGAAGCATAAATGAAGAGTGCGATCATCGGATGCGGCAGCATTGCCGCAGTACACGCGAAATCGATCATGAAAATGGAAGGCTGCAAACTGGCTGCCGTGGCAGATGTAATTCCGGAACGCGCGGAGTCTATGGCCCGGGAGTACGGTGCAGTTCCCTATACCGACTGGAAACAGATGCTGGAGAAGGAGGAGATCGACGTCCTCCATATCTGTACGCCTCATTATCTTCACACGCCCATGGCAGCGGAGGCGTTAAGGCGGGGAATTCATACATTTATGGAGAAGCCCCCGGTCATCAGCCAGGAGCAGTGGGAGACGCTTCAGCGTGCGGAAAAAGAGGCGAACAATGGGGCAGCCCTGGGCGTCTGCTTTCAGAACCGGTTTAATCCCAGCGTTGCGGCGGTGAAGGAACGGCTTGAGAACGGTGAGTTCGGCAGGATCCTGGGAGCCAGGGGCCTGGTCACCTGGTGCAGAAAGGAACGCTATTATACGGAGAGCGGCTGGCGCGGAACGGTTGAAAAGGAAGGCGGCGGCGCTCTGATCAATCAGTCCATCCATACGCTTGACCTGATCCAGTATCTGATCGGAAAGACGCCTCTGACCATGGAAGCATCCACCTCCAATCACCATTTAAAGGGCATTATTGAGGTGGAGGACACGATGGAGGCCTACATCTCTTACGGGGAAGAAAAGGCATGCTTCTATGCTACTACTGGCTATGTGGCGGATGTTCCTCCCATGATCGAACTGGAATGCGAGAAGGCCAGGGTCCGGATCGAGGAGTTGAAAGTCACCATTGCGGGCAGCGATGGGGAGACGAAAACGATCGATTACTCGGGCCGGGAACATTTAGGCAAGAGCTACTGGGGGGCTGGACATATGGACTGTATTCACAGCTTTTATGAGAGCGTGGAGCAGGGAAAACCATTTTCCGTTGGTCTGGAACAGATTAAGGACACCGTCTGGCTCATGCTGAAGGCTTATGAGACGGCGGGGAATGTGTAAGATGGCAGGGAACTGTGAGATGGCAGGGGAACTGTAAGATGGCAGGAAACTGCGAGGCAGCAGGGGAACTTGAGATGGCAGGGGAACTGCAAGGCAGCAGGAAAAACGAAGAGGAGAGTAAAAATGTTAAGTGACTGCAGAATTTCTGGATTTGCAGATGAAATCAATAAGGATTTTGATATACAGTTAAGTGTTTTAAAGGAACTGGGACAGGAGTATGTAGAACTTCGAAGCGCCGATGGAACCGGCGTGGCAGACTTAAGCCTTGAGATGGCTTCCGAACTGGGAGAGAGGATGAAAGCGGCTGGTATCCGTGTTTCTTCTGTGGGATCACCGATCGGAAAGATTAAGATTACCGATGACTTTGAACCGCATTTCGAGACATACCGGCATGTTGTGGAATTGGCAAAGCTGTGGGGAGTACGGTATATCCGCATGTTCAGCTTTTACATACCGGAAGGGGAAGATCCTGCGCAGTATAAGGAAGAGGTATTTTCCAGAATGAAGCGTATGGTGGACTATGCTGTGGAACAGGATGTCGTCCTTCTCCATGAAAATGAAAAGGAGATTTACGGCGATATTGCCAGCCGGTGCCTGGAGCTGATGGAGGCGTTTTACGGAGATCATTTTAAAGGTGTCTTTGACTTTGCAAATTTTGTCCAGTGCGGCCAGGATACGCTGGAGGCATATGAGATGCTGAAACCTTATATCTTCTATATACATATTAAGGATGCCCTTCAGGAAGACGGCGAGGTCGTGCTTCCGGGGGATGGTGACGGCAATGTGAAGGAGATTCTGTCCATGCTGGATTCTTCAGGCTATAAAGGATTTTTAAGTCTGGAACCGCATCTCGTGTCATTCGACGGCCTGGATAAACTGGAGCAGGGAGCCAGGGAGCGCAGGGAGCAGGATGGCGTGTCAGCTTATAAGAAGGCACATGGCAGGCTGATCGAACTGCTGGGCCGATGAGAACAGCTCTTTAGATATAAGCAGGAGTACAGAGGGCGCCGCAAAATCATGATTTTGCGGCGCCCTTTTGACTATATAATTTTATAGAACCGGAAGAGTATTAATCCGGATTTTATGGAATCCAGACGCCATCTTCATTAACATGGTAGCCGTCAGGTGTGGTGATGTCCTTTAGCATAGCGCCCTGATTGCCCTCTTTGTCTGTACAGAAATAATACCAGGTTCCATTCAGTTGCTGCCAACCGGTCATCATCTCGCCAGTTATGGGGTTTAAGTAGAAGACCTGATCGCCTATGGCAGTAAGACCAGTTATCATATAGGTATCCTTACCTATATAGTACCATTTGCCGCTGAGATAGGCCCAGGCCTCCGTCAGATAGGAGCCGTCTGGTTTCTTAAGTCTCCATTTGCCGCCATCCTCCTCCCAGGTACCGGATACAGTATAATGCCTGGCCACTGCGTCTAAGTACTGCTGCGCCTGGCTTACTGAACGGCTTCCTGAGGAAGAACTGCTTCCCGAGGAAGAACCGTTTCCTGAGGAAGAGCTGCCTCCCGAACTGCTGGAATGGTAAGGGGTGGCTTTGATCGTAAGAGTCAGGAGCCTGGTCATCCCTTCGATCTCCCCTTCATCGGTATCGAGAGTAATAAGAAACTTAAATCTGAATTTGCCGTCAGTGCCTGTTTTTTTGGAACTTGTACCTGCCACTGCCGGCGTACAGTTGCTCGGGCTGGCTTTGATATAGATACTGTCGCTGCCGGGTATCTGATCCAGATATTCCTGGGCGTAGCTCTGTACATAATCGATGCATTCGTCCTCACTGTTGGCATCTTCCTGATCGACATTGTACGTCAGGCTTTCCAGCGCCTGCCTGACTGTCGCGACACTGGGAGTTGCAAATTCCATAAGTTTTCCTTCGCTGTCAAATGAATACTTAACGCCGCCGATAGTCACTCCATTTTTGTTTTTATAGGCCCTGAAGTCTTCTCCAAAATAATAACAGTCACTGCCAATCGTTAACCAGCCTTTCCAGGCAGTATAATCTTCTCCGAAATAATAGGTATCGCTGTCAATCTGCAGCAGTCCCTGGAAAGCTTTCGCGTCTTCTCCGAAAAAGTAGAGTTTTTGATTAATCGTTTTAAGGCCTTTGACAGCCTTCATGTCACTTCCGAAAAAGTACCAGTTGCCGCTGCCAATTTCTATCCATTGCTTCGACACCAACGCGCCCGCTATACGCTTGTCATTTGAATCATCAGGGTCCGGCGCCTCGCTGGCATAATAGAGATCGTCACCATCTTCGATCAGCTCTCCTGTGACCATCACACCATCTTCATTGAGATAGAACCATGAATTACCTGATTTCTTAAATTCATCGCAAACCATAACCCCGTCCTTGTCATAAAAATGCCAAAGGCCCTCCTCCTGCTGCCATCCTGTTTTGCCTGCCATGGCAATCATACTCCACGCCAGGCTCATCATTAAAACAAGTGTGACAAGCAATCGCCTGTGAGTTGTCTTTTTTTCTTCTTTTTTCTCCATATCCGATACCTCCTTGTCATCTTATAAATCATTTATATATGCTTTGGATATAACGGCTTAAGCAGATAATGATAATTATGAGTACAAAAAAACAGGTGTGGCTGCAGCTGTTTATCAAAAATATAGGGAAAAGGAGGCGTAGGGTACAAACTCCAGAAGTATAATATAAAAAAATAGTAAAATAACATATAGATAATATATAGAATATTCTCATAATTATCATTATAAGAACTATATAGTATCCAAAACATACCAAAATTATACATCATTAACTGACTAAAGACAAGAGAAAAAGATATGACCGGCAGTTAGCCGGTGTTTATAGTTACAGTTCAAACGCCCATAGTTTAGCTGACACATACGCAAAAGAGTGATATACTGGTTTCAGGAACTCAACCAGTGGTTGTTTTTTGTGATTTGCGTGATTAACAACCGCTGGTTGCTTGATTTTTGAGGTGGAATGAGGATATCTTAAAAATGTACAGCGCAACAAACCGCGGTGAAAAACAGACGCTGAGACGGAAGGAGAACAGAAGGATGCAGGATAGAAAAGAATTTGTTCCGGGAACTATGGGCGATAGAATCGCATACTTAAGAAAACGGAAAAAACTGACCCAGGCTCAGCTTGCGGAACAGTTGGGAATATCGGCGCAGGCCGTGAGTAAATGGGAGTCAGGAGTTTCCCAAACAAAAGGATATTAAGAAATAACCTGTGTTTTCCTGCTTGCGAATAAAAGAATAGTGTGATTAAGTTAGAAATACTGCATAAATGTGCTGGTATCTCTTTTTCGTTGCCTTGAAACAGCAGACTATTTCATTTCTGCTTGATTACTCTAAACTTATCAGGCTGTGGTTTGTCAAGGGCTTGTTGCGTAAGCAATGCTTTGGCACCCTTTACAAATTATGGACGGTAAAGTAGCTTTTCAAAAGCAGAAAAAAGTAGTCTTAAGATTTTGAAATATTGTAGCGGGTAGTGGAAAATGGTATAATGTGAATACAGAGAAACATATAAATTTGTATTTAACAATCAATAAATTGAGAGGGCTTAATCTTATGACTAAACAAAAGAAGGTAATTTGGATAATATTGGGAATAATTATTTTTGTGTTTAGTGTTTTTCTAGGGCTTGGATATTTAGGTCAAATAACAGGTGGAAATAGTTTAATACAAAGAACAGAAATGAACGATAAATATGTTCCGGAAGAAATAACAAAATATTATCCAATAGAAGATTTAAACTCAAAAGAAAGTTTACTTTCTGATAAAAATTATGCAAACTCAATACAGGATGCTCTGTTAAGTGCCTCTATTGAGTTTGAACAAGGCGAAGAATATAAAACACATATTGATAAGATTATAAAGGAGTTTGAAAACGAAAACTATAAAAGTGTTTTGTATATATCAGAAAAAAACGATATAGAGTCAAGTTTGACATTTTCAAAATTCAAAATTAAGGAAGTAGATGGTAAAAAGAGATATGCTCATATTACAAGTGTACATGAGGTTATAAAGAAAGACCGCCCGTATGACAAAGATACGATGTCGTTACTAAAATCACAGTTAGCATTAAGTGATAGATTGCAAGACTTAAATATCAGTCCAGACAATAGTCGCTTTTTATATGGATTTGTACATGATGAAGATATTTACAATACAAAAATAGAAAATAAAAAACCCGATGAAATTATTTATTTTGAACTTTGTGAAAAGCCTTTCTATTTTTGGTATTATGAAAATTTTCAAAGTGATAAATCTGGAAAATCTTTAAGTATAGAAATTGAAAGATAATAATAGAACAATTCCAGGTTGTAGAGGTGATTAGAATGAAGAAACTATATTGCATGAACTGTGGTACTGAAATAAAAGGAGGAATACCTAACGAATGTTCTTGTGGAGCTGAATTTGATTTAGCAGATACAAAAAACATAAAAAGAATAATTACAAGCATTATATTCTTTGTAATATTAATGTCTCCACTGCTTATTCTTATTCACTTTGGCAGACAATATTTACAAGCGTCAATTATTTTATATGCTTTGCTCCTGATTCTAGGTATTTTTTGGTGTCGTATCGTACAAACTATTTTAGTTCGTCTTGGGTTAGTAACTATGACGAACATTGAAATTAAATAACAACAATAACATCTTCACAACTCTACTGAGCAGGAAATCTGAAAAGGTCTCCTGCTTTTTTATACCAAAAAGATTAAAAATCCTATTATCCGCATAAACGCAGGAACTTTAAGCAATATGAATGAAAATACAAAAGAAATTTACCACTAATTTACTACGATTGAAAGAACCTTGATACGACAAAGAAAATAGCATAAAGAAAAGCAAAATGGCATTTCATACAAAATATGAGATGTTTTTTTGTTGCTGTAACACAGCACAATTTGTTCTTTTTTCTGCTTGACTATCTTTCATTTTTTAGAGCATGAATTGTCAAGAGCTTGTTGCGTAAGCAATGCTTGCACTCTTGATAAGGCATGGGATAAAAAATATTTTGACAGATAGCAGAAAAGTAATGACATGTGAGTTCTATAAATGATATAATAAATTATCAGATAAAAAATCAATCGGTTAACAATTTGCAAAGAAATTTCTAGGAGAAAAGAGTATGGGGAGAATAATTATGGTTTTATATATGGAAGCTTTATTGTTATCTGTTCTTACAATATGGTTTTTATATCACATAATAAAAAAGAAAAAAATCTTTCGTTGGGAAAATGCTCCATTGGACATGAGAGATTTTGTAAAGAGAAATGAAAAAAGGATGAATATGATTTCAAATGGTATTATAGGTATCATTTTGATTCCTGCGTTTTTGCGGGTAGTTCTTCCTGCTGTACAGGATTTTCCAAACATAAATTCTGGCAATTATCTTGAAGTAGAGGGAACAGTAACATCTTGGAATTATAGTGATGAAGATAAAAACAAAACAAGAGCTATTGGAATTATGGATAATAAAACTAAAAAAGAAATATTTGTAACTGTTTATAGTAAAGGAATACAAAAGGGGGAATATCTGAGAGTTAGATATTTACCTAATAGTAGATATGGAGAGATTAAGGAGAATAAGTGATGAAAATAATAGGATTATTTTTTATGACATTAGTATTTGGAATAATATCTATGATAACAAGCAAAAAGTATAAATTGCAAGGGGATTTAAAAGAATTATGCTTTCCACCTGTATTTTCTAAAATTTTATATGGGTGTTTCATTATTTCTATGATATGTTCAGTGGTTATTATATATTTATGGCAAGATACTGGTATTACTATTTTGTTTTTGGTTATGGGGATTATTAGTGCTTTTACTGCATGGGCAATCAGTAAATATAAAATAATTATAGAAGAACAGGAATTGATTGTTATTTACCCTATGAAGAAAAGAAAGATTTCAATTACAAAAATAGAATATATTGAAATCAGTACAAGCGGTAGTATAAAAATCATAGTGCAGAACGAGAAAAAAATAAATTTAGATGCAATGCTAATAGGGACTGAGTCTTTTATAGAATACATGAAGAAAAATGGAGTACCTATACAAGAAAATAAAGGAAATGATTAAACAGACGGAGTGATCCAGACACGGTGGCAGGAAAATCTCTCAGATTTTTCTGCCATGTCTTGCAAGTGGCTGGTTCACTTCGTCTGTGAGCGAGCCTGTGGCGAGCGAAGATTAAGCCCCCGTTATCTAACAAGGGGGGCACAAAAAACAAGAGTCAATATACATTAACAAGCGGAAAACGCTGTATTTACAAGGCGAAACCGCATTTTACATGGTGTGATATAAATTATGCCATTATCACTTGGAAAAATTGAATAAGACATAGGACAGACCGTTGATTTCAAACAAGAAGTTAATTGTCTTTTTCTTTTGCAGAAATGTAAGTATTGGCAATTATCAATATACAGTAGTAGTTGCCTTAATTGTTGTAGCTCAGTATTCAACGCTGATGGTGTGAAAGATTTACGGTTGGAGATATTCAATAAGATTATTGGTGCTTAATTATTTTTATTGTGGTGCTGATATGAGAATGTTATAATGTGGATATGAAAAAATAAAAAATTTGAAGTTGTTATAAGAGAGGATAAACTTAAATGTTGATTTTAGGAATTATTATCATTATTGTCAGTTTATACTTGTTGTATCTAAAATATAGAGTTGTTTTTACTGGCGAAAAATGTAAAGGAAAAATAATAGGTATTGTAGACCAAAACGCTGGGTATGTAGTTGGTGGAATTTCTGTAAAAAAGCACGCTTATATTATAAAAATTAAGAATAAAAAGTATTATACGGCACACGGTTGTATCCTTTTATCACTGGGAAAAAGAAAAATTGGAAAAGAAATATTTGTATTTAAAAATGAAAAGTATGGAAAAGAAGTTTTTAAGTGTTTTGATTTTCGTATAGAAATTGTAGCTTTTTTGACATTTTTATCAGGTGTGTTTCTGATTTATGAGAGCTTGCAATAAAGGTAAACAACTTCATATCTGTATGCATAAGCAGTTAGTCTTAGGATTGACTGCTTTTTCTATACAGATTTTTAATGACAGGCAATTATCAGTAAATGGTAGTTGCCTTTTTTGATTGGAGGAATTAAAGAATGAATGATAAAAACTTTTTTGAAGAATTAAGACAAAAGCGTGAAGAATACGGAGTAACGCAAACAAGGTTTGCTGTTGCCTGTGGTATCAGCCGTGAATATTACAACCGCATTGAAAAAGGAAAACAGCCATTGAATGACGAATTAAAAGAAGTCATGGAAAAACAGATTGAGCGTTTCAATCCGCAAGAGCCATTATTTCTGTTGATTGATTACTTCCGTGTCCGCTTTCCTACTACGGACGCATTAAAGATTATTCGTGATGTATTACAACTAAAATCCGATTATATGCTTTATGAAGATTATGGAAAATACGGATATGAAAGTAAATATGTTTTAGGCGACATCAATATCATGTGTTCCATGCAAGAGCATTTAGGTGTTTTGTTAGAGTTAAAAGGCAGAGGGTGTCGTCAAATGGAAAGTTATCTATTGGCACAGGAACGCTCATGGTATGACTTCATGCTTGATTGTATGACGGCAGGTGGTGTGATGAAACGTCTTGATTTAGCAATCAATGATAAAGCAGGAATATTGGATATTCCAAAGTTAAAGGAAAAATACAAGGCAGGCGAATGTATCTCCTACTTCCGTAAGCAGAAAGATTACAGCGGTACGGAAAAATGCGGTAGCGATTTGCCAAAGAATACAGGAGAAACCTTATATCTCGGTTCAACCAGTAGTGAGTTATATATGTGTGCTTATCAGAAGAATTATGAGCAGTATGTCAAGAATGGCACAGAAGTTGAAGATACAGAAATCAAGAACCGTTTTGAAATACGCATGAAGAATGAACGAGCCTATTATGCGGTTGTAGATTTACTGACCTATAGGGACGCTGAACGCACCGCTTTTTCTATCATCAATCATTATGTCCGCTTTGTAGATAGAGAAGATGATAAACCCAAAAGTCAATGGAAAACAAATGATGATTGGGCATGGTTTGTAGGGGAAAACAGAGAGCCGATACGATTAACTACAAAGCCAGAACCTTATACTTTACAAAAAGCGTTGCATTGGTTACAAAGACAGGTTGCACCAACCATAAAAATGGTACAGGCATTAGATAAAGAAAATCATACAACGATACTAAAAGATATGATTGAACAGGCAGAACTCAAAGATAAGCATAAACACTTATTACAGTTAGAAAAATCAACCATAGAAGAACGAATAGATACCGCTGTTCCACAAGAGAATGACGGTATTTTTTAATTTCTTTGAGAAATCTGCAACAAAACATCAACTTTCGTACAGATATGGTGCGAGAACAGGAAATCTAACTTGAGAGCATGAAAATTTTATTTGATGTACAGATATGAAAATTAAAAAGAAATTGAAATTATTTTGAAAAATCTGCAACAAAACAAGGTTTCTATTCCTTATATGGTGTGAAGTTGAGGAAATCTAAACTTTTTTTGAAAATAGGTCATTAAATTTTGGCTTGCTGTCCCTATATGAAGTGAAAGACGAAAAAAGTTTTGAAAAAATGTCGGAAAATCGAGTTGAGTGGACAGTATTATGCAAAAAGAAGAAAAACTATCTTCCATTTGTATTCAAACAGGCATTGACTGTTGAGTATTGATGTGAAAAGAGAAAATTATTTTATCTTCAACTTAACAATTTAAGGTTTCCGTTCCCTATATGGCGTAGAAAGAAAAAAGTTTAAGAAATGTGATACAAATAACGCTTTTCTGTCCTGATATGGAGTGAAGAAAATAGTTCATTCTATTGTTGGCAGTAACAGTATCTTTTTGGTAGTTAGGGTGTGAAAAGGAAAATATTCTTTTTTCATCATCAACTTAGCAAAATGACATTTTCTATCCCTATATGGTGCATGAAAAGAAGTTAAAATTTTTCTATTTCAACTTAGCAAATGGACGTTTGCTGTACAGATAGTAGTGAAAAAGGGAAAAAGTTTTGAATTTTAGTTACATTTCTCCTCTTTTCCTACGCGGTATATAGGAAAGATGATTTTCTTCTTTCAATCGCTCTTTGACAACTGAATAAAGCAATTCAATACCTTTGACAGACAGCGAGCCGTTGAAACAGATACGCCATGACCTTTCTCCTGCAAAAGTGAGCGACAACCTATCTGTGTTCTTGTAAAAGACTTGTCCTCATTTATCGCCATGACCTGTGCTGTCAGATAATGATACTCCCGTACAGCCACAGCTTGAGCGTTCAGAGCGTCGCACGCAATGGGTACGGCTACATTGATAATGCAGAGGTGGAAGTCCTGTGGGCTATGACAAAAGCCGTTGAACTGCTTAGAAAGATTTTACAGAAAGGGGGTATGTGTTATTGATAATGCTGTAAAAACAATTCAAAAGAAAAATGGCAAGTGTGGCATTGGCAACAGAGGAAAGACAAAGATTGTTGTAAAAGAGCATTTCTCCGAAAAGGGAAAGACAATGGAAGAACTTCTAACTGATGTCATGTTGGAAAAAGCAAAGCAGACAATCACATAAAATCAGTGCAGTTGTAAGAAATAGATTGAATGACAAAAAGTACCCGTGTTATACTTTACTTGCAAGCAGGTATTGTAAACACGGGTTAGTTATAAAGGAGGATAACTGACAATGAAACAACAGATTTACAATACTGCACTTTATCTTAGGTTAAGCCGAGATGATGAATTACAGGGCGAAAGTTCCAGCATTACCACACAAAGAAGTATGTTGCGTCTATATGCAAAAGAACATCATTTGAATGTGATTGATGAATATATTGATGACGGATGGTCGGGAACAAATTTTGAAAGACCGAGTTTTCAAAGAATGATTGAGGATATAGAGGCAGGAAAAATCAACTGTGTTGTAACAAAAGACTTATCACGACTTGGTAGAAACTATATTATGACAGGACAATATACAGAATTGTATTTTCCTAGCCATAATGTCCGTTACATAGCGATTGACGACGGTGTGGACAGCGAAAAAGGCGAAAGTGAGATTGCACCATTTAAGAACATCATCAATGAATGGGTAGCGAGAGATACGAGCCGTAAAGTGAAATCAGCCTTTAAGACGAAATTTGTAGAGGGTGCGTATTATGGGGCTTATGCTCCGTTAGGATATAAGAAACACCCCGACATCAAAGGGAAACTGTTGGTTGATGAGGAAACAAAATGGATTGTTGAAAAAATCTTTTCCCTAGCCTATCAAGGTTACGGAAGTGCAAAAATCACAAAAATACTGCGAGAAGAAAAAGTCCCAACAGCGTCTTGGTTGAATTTTACAAGGTACGGTACTTTTGCTCATATCTTTGAGGGAAAGCCCGAAAGCAAGCGTTATGAGTGGACGATTGCTCATGTAAAGGCGATATTGAAAAGTGAAGTCTATATCGGAAACAGCGTTCATAATCGACAATCAACCGTTTCTTTCAAAAGCAAGAAGAAAGTACGAAAGCCCGAAAGCGAATGGTTTCGAGTAGAAAATACCCACGAACCGATTATTGACAAGGAAGTGTTCTATCGTGTGCAGGAGCAGATAAAATCAAGGCGTAGACAGACAAAGGAAAAGGCAACGCCGATATTTGCAGGGCTTGTCAAGTGTGCGGATTGTGGCTGGTCTATGAGATTTGCGACAAACAAGGCGAATAAAACCCCATATAGTTATTATGCTTGCAGTTATTACGGGCAGTTTGGCAAAGGTAATTGTTCTATGCACTATATCCGCTATGACGTGCTGTATCAAGCCGTATTGGAACGCTTGCAGTATTGGGCTAAGGCAGTACAGCAGGACGAAGAAAAGGTATTGAACAAAATACAGAAAGTCGGCAATGCAGAGCGAATACGGGAAAAGAAGAAAAAGGCAAGTGCCTTGAAGAAAGCCGAGAACCGACAAAATGAGATTGACCGTTTATTTGCGAAAATGTATGAAGATAGAGCCTGTGAGAAGATAACGGAACGAAACTTCATCATGTTGTCGGGGAAATATCAAAAAGAGCAGATAGAACTGGAACAGCAGATAACCAACCTAAGAGAAGAATTAAGTAAAATGGAACAGGATATGATAGGTGCTGAAAAGTGGATTGAGTTAATCAAGGAGTATTCCGTACCAAAGGAACTGACAGCACCGTTATTAAATGCAATGATAGAAAAAATACTCATTCACGAAGCAACAACGAATGAGGATAACGAAAGAATACAGGAAATAGAGATATACTACCGATTTATTGGAAAAGTAGACTGATAAAGAGGGTTCATATCTTTAACTAAGGGAAACTGGAATTTCCTGCCCGGATATTATGACGCTTGTTCCATTATCACAGGTGTTGGAAGTGAGTACAGATGAACTTCTGGGCATACAGAGCGGAAACGCCAGTCATTCCAATAACACGTATGGCGATGCAAACGAAACAGGCGTTCTGCGGCAGGAGGGACCGGAGGTGAATTTCACCATGGGATCGGAAGATTCCGGAGAACGGGAACCGGAGCGGAAGAGAGAATCAGAGCGAAAGAGAGAATCAGAGTGGAAGAGAGAATCAGAGCAGACCAGAGATCCGGAGCAGACAGGATTTCAGAGCCTGTTAGCGATTCCGGCCAGAGATGACGGCATGCACAGCATCAGCGAGCTAATTGTGGGCGCCGGAGCCTGTGCAGCGGTTATCAGATCCGGCAATGATTTCGGCCTGGAGACGGAAGGGTATCAGGAGGGCGATATCATCAGCGAGGTATCGGGCGGAATCTGGACGGTTCGTGACATTGCCGACAAAAATATTCTGCGGATCGGAAGAAATACATTTTCGAAGAGAAAGATGATCATTACCATTCCCCAAGGGTATCATTTTGATAAGGTGAAGCTGAATATCGGAGCGGGAACGCTGACCGGGACGGGAATTACCGCTGGTGAGAGTACCTTGAGCGTGGGAGCGGGCCAGGTGACCATGAAGGACTTTATCAGCTACGCGTCAAAGATTACATGTGGAATGGGAGAGATTGTGGTACGGGGCGAGCTGTATGGAAAGTGCTCCGTGGACTGCGGAATGGGATCAGTCCGCTTATACATCAAAGAACCGGAGCACTACGGCTACCGTACCTCCGTGGGAATGGGCGAGGTCAGAATCGGGGACAACAGACTGAGCGGAATCGGCGGAAGTCAGACCATGAACGCCGGGGATTCCAATTTCTATAAGGTTTCATGCAGCATGGGTATGGTCAGCGTTGCTTTTACCGACTGGGACGCATAAGCGGACACGGTATAACAGGGAGAAATGACGGCACCTTCGGGCAGGCAGATAAGCTGCGGCTCCGAAGGTGCCGTTTTGTATAGCATCCCGTTTTTCGTTGCCAACAGGGAGCAAGTCAAGTATAATAAACAGTGACAGATACGGCAGAAAGGGGGCGCACAGCGGATATGACAATTTTGGTGATTAACAGCGGCAGTTCCTCGCTGAAATTTCAGGTGATAGATTCGGAGAACGAGGAGGTACTGGCGAAGGGGGTATGTGAGCGGATCGGCATAGACGGACGGTTTACCTACCGGACCCGCACCGGTATTTCCTTAAAAGAGGCGGTGCCGATGAAAAACCATACGCAGGCGGTTCATACGCTGCTGGACACGCTGGCGGACCCGGAAAAAGGCGTGATAAAGGATTTTCGGGAAATTGATGTGATTGGACACAGGCTTGTGCATGGCGGGGAAAAGTTTACGGGATCCGTGGTGATCACAGACGAGGTGACCCAGGCCATGACGGAGTGCAACGACCTTGCGCCGCTCCATAATCCGGCGAATCTGGTGGGCGTGGAGGCCTGCCGGAAACTGATGCCGGATACGCTGATGGTGGGTGTATTTGATACGGCGTTCAACCAGACGATGGAGCCGAAGGCATTTCTCTATGGGCTTCCGTACCGGTATTATGAGAGGCACAGGATCCGCCGCTACGGTTTTCATGGGATCAGTCATAAGTATGTCTCACGGAGGGCCGCGGAATTTATGGGACAGGACACGGGCCGGGTGAAGACCATCGTCTGCCACCTTGGAAACGGAGCGAGCATCTGTGCGGTGAAATACGGGCAGGTAGTGGACAATTCCATGGGATTTACACCGTTAGAGGGGCTGGTCATGGGAACGAGATGCGGAGATGTCGATCCGGGAGCGCTGGAATTTCTGGCGAAGAAGGAGAATCTGGATTTCGCGCAGGTACTGGATATTCTCAATCAGGAATCCGGCGTCCTGGGCATTTCCAAGAATTTCTCCAGTGATTTCCGGGAGCTGAAGGACGCCGAGATTAAGTATAACGACCAGGCGGCTCTGGCACGGGAGATCTTTGCCTACCGGGTGGCCAAATACGTGGGCAGCTATGCGGCTGCGATGAACGGCGTTGATAATATAGTATTTACCGCGGGCGTCGGGGAAAATGATTCCGATATCCGCATGGAGATCTGCAGTTATCTGGAATATCTGGGGATCACCATAGACGAGGTAAAAAACAGAGATGAGGCGGAGGCGTTCCGGATCTCTGATGGGATGTCACGGGTGAATGTGCTGGTGATTAAGACCAATGAGGAACTGGAGATCGCCAGAGAGGCGGCGGAAGTGGCGCGGATGTACCACTGAAGAAAAAGGAGACGGGTATGACAGAACGGGAAAAAATGCTGGCGGGGCAGCTGTATGACTGCGGTGACAGCGAGCTGCTGAACCGATGGCACGAGGCCAAGAATCTGGTCCGTGATTACAACCGGACAGATTCGGAGGACTTCGTCGAAAAGGACCGGATCTTAGAACGGATGCTGGGGGGACGCGGCGCAAATCTCTGGATAACGGCGCCATTTTATGTGGATTACGGAAATAACATCTATTTCGGCAATAACTGCGAAGTGAATATGAACTGTACCTTTCTGGATGATAATCTGATTATCATCGGTGATAACGCCCTCATTGCGCCCAATGTGCAGATCTATACGGCCTTTCATCCCACGAACGCCGGAGAGCGGTTCGGAGAGGGGAAGGAGGACGGTTCCTTTGCGTTCTGCAAGACGCAGACGGCGCCTGTCAGGATCGGCAGCAACGTGTGGATCGGCGGCGGTGCGATTATCATGCCGGGAGTGACGATCGGCGATAATGTCGTGATCGGGGCGGGCAGTGTCGTGACAAGGGATATTCCCTCGGATAAGATTGCCTATGGGAATCCGTGCAGGGTGATGAGAGATAATCTCTGACCTGTGGTTACCGCCCCAGCCCGCCGGTCTGCAGCCACATATAAAACCAGTTATGGGTTCAGTCATGGATTGAAAAAAGAATTCGATTGTCACAAGTCCGTGTTCTTGTTATAATATTCCTGTAACCTTTGAACGAAATGAGGTGTGCGGGCATGGAAAAGAAGCGAGCGGGAAGTGACAGAAGGAGCCAGTCCGCCGTCATGTATCTTGTGATGGCGTTTTCTTTCTGTATTTTTATATGGCTTCTCGGTACCGTGAAGGCTCCTGATGTCCGCTTTGACAGTGAGAAGCCGGTGGTGATTACCGGTGACTGGAGTATGGAATATCAGGGAGAAACGGCAGTGTCGCAGCTGCCGGGGCCATTTTCTCCGCAAAAGGGGATTCCGGTCCGCTATTCCATAACGCTTGGTGAATACGGGACCAGAGGCAATTCGGTCATGGTTCGTGCTGTTCACCAGTACGTGAGGATTTTCCTGGACGGGGAGATGATAGAGGAGTTCGGATACGGCCAGAAGACTCCATTTGGAGAGGCGCCCTATAACGCATGGGTGATTGCCAGACTTCCGGATGACTGCCAGGGAAAGACTCTTTCCATCGAAATTGAGAACTATTACAGCGGCCTTTCCGGCCAATTGAACCAGGTCTATATCGGCACTAAGAATGCGCTGGTATTTCAGATTATCCATGAATGCATGCCGACAATGATCTTTAACTTTGCAATTATCCTGGCGGCACTTCTGCTGCTGGCGTACAGTTTCAGCTTTAAGAAACAATATGTGACGTATCAGCTGCGCTGTCTCTGCCTTTTTTCGCTGGTAACCTGCATGTGGCTCGTGCTGGAGTCCGGGGGATACCAGATCCTGTGGGGGCGGGCGCCGCTTGTGTCTAATATGCTCTTTCTCCTTTTTTATCTGATTCCGCCGACCTGTATCCGGTTTATTCTGACCTATGATAGCTTTTCGAAGGACAAATGGCTGAATCTGCTCTACTGGCTGTCCTGTATCAACGTTGTGGTGGTATCGGTCCTCCAGATTGCCGGAATCCGCGATTTTATCGAGAGTCTGATGGGAGCCCATGTGCTTCTGATCCTGATTATGGCGGAACTCCTATTCCAGTTTATCTGGCGCATACTGCACGGGGATAAGGTGCGGGATATTCAGCTGATGGCAGCCTGCCTGTCCTTTGCCGTGTTTGCCTGCCTTGATATTGTGCGGTTTTACGTGTGCAGCTCGGAGATCAGCTCGGCCTATTTCAGCCAGATCGGAGTGGTGATATTTTTTTGCATTCTGGTCTATTATGCGGTGCGCCAGATCGTGGAGGAGCGGGAAGAGGGCGTGAAACGGGAACTTTTGGAGCGTATGGCTTACACCGACCTGCTGACCGGCCTGCCCAACCGAAACGCCTTTGAAAAGAGGATGGAGGCGCTTCGCGGAAGCGGAATTTCCGGTACTATGGTGGTGGTGGCCGATTTAAATGATTTAAAACGGATCAATGACCAGCGTGGGCATCAGAAGGGGGATGCGGCCCTGATCTTTGTGGCAGATGCCCTGAAAGCTTCCTTTCAGGATAAGGAAGAGCTCTACCGCATAGGAGGCGACGAGTTCTGTGCCCTGTCCGGCCGGATTACCGGGAAAGAGCTGGAGGATTTTGCAGCCAGCCTTCAGAAGAAGCTGGAGGAGGGGGAGACGAAGCTTGGATTTCCCGTCTCGGTGGCGGTCGGCTGGTCCAGGGAGGACGAGTGCGGAATCGATCTGGCCTTTCGCCGCGCCGATTTTACCATGTATGAGAAAAAGCAGCAGATGAAGCGGGAACGAGAACAGGATGAAACGCGTTTAGAACCGTCGGAATGTGGCTGCGGAGGCATAAAGAATGAAACAGAATAAGAAACTGATGGAAGAAATACCGGACCGGTTCTGGGGGCTGTTCCGCTCGGTGAACCGGTCCACCTACATAGAAGCACTATTGAGAATCAATGAGGAATATGAATACAGCAACTACTTTTTGAGCCGTGAGGTCTGCATCCAGGTATTGAGCGAGTATTTTGCAAAGAAGCGGTACGTGATCTGGCAGGATGAGCTGGAGGATGAACTGGATACGCTGGAACCGCCGGCCACGAGGGTGCTCAACTGGCTTTTAAAGACCGGATGGCTCAGAAAAGTGGACGATTATGCCTCTATGACGGTGTATATTGTGATTCCGGACTACGCCGCCGTCATGACAGAGGCTTTTTTGCGGCTCGACAGCGAGGATGAGGATGAGACGCAGATCTATATTCAGAATGTTTACGCCATATTGTTTTCCTTAAAGAATGATCCGAGGGCCAGCATCAGCCTGCTGAATACGGCATTTGTCAATACGAAACGGCTGAACAAGACGCTGCAGGATATGCTGCATAATATGGACAAATTCTTTGCAAGCCTGTTGGAACAGAAGTCGTATGAAGACCTGCTCCGGGATCATTTAGAGGGGTATGTGGAGGAGATTGTGAAGAAGAAATACCACATTTTAAAGACCTCCGACAATTTTTACCTCTATAAGACCGATATCAAGAGATGGATCGCGGCCATGCGGGAGGACACGGAATGGATGGAGCAGATGAGCAGACGGAGCGGAGGAAAGGTATCTGCCGCCGATATCGCAGAGAAGCTGGACCGGATCGAGAGGGGCTTCGACAGCATCGAACACCGGATATCCAACATGGACCGGGAGCATTCCAGATATATCCGCGCCACGGTGACAAGGCTTAACTACTTACTCAACCAGGATGATAATATGAAAGGGCTGGTCATACAGCTGCTGAACCATCTATCCGAGGGCGAGGAGCAGGAGGAACGGATCCGGGAGGTGGGAGAGCACATGAACCTGTCGCAGATGACCATCTTGTCCGAGAAATCCTTATACAAGAGGAGACGGCCAAAGGCCGACTTCACCGGGAATCTGGAGGCGGAGGAAGAGGCGGAGGAGCTTTCCAGGGAAGAGATCCTGAACTTAAATAAGCTGAAAAACCGCTACAGCAAAAAAGAGATCGAGAGCTTCATCGAGGAGAACATGGAAGAGGGGCGTATGGAGGTAACAGATGGTTCCGTTCGCTCTGGTGAAGACTTTGAGAAACTGATTCTGGCCTATGACTATTCCACCAGGAGAAAGAGCCTCTACCGGGTGGAAGAAGCGGATGGAGAGCCGGAGATGATAGAGAGCGGAGGATACCGTTATCCGAAGCTGACATTTATAAGGAGGAAATCTTAATGGGGTACGAGGAAGAGACGACAGTAAATTTGGGGCTCCCCTATTATGACAGCCTTTTGCCGGAAGAGCAGCAGGAGGTAACGGAAGCCGTTAAGCTTCTGCTTCGTCAGACGTTTGTGCTGGAACGGAAATACGAGAAGCGTTCCGGACGTTTTACCAATAACCGGGAGTTTCGGATCTGCAACAAGCATCTGGAATTTCTGCGGAAGTATTTTGCCGTCAGCGGCGTGTCGGTGGTGGAGAACAGCCAGATGGGAGTCATCTACATCCAGGGGGAGACCCTGGTGGGCGACAAGCTTCCGAAGCTTGCCACTCTTTATTTACTGATATTAAAGCTGATTTACGACGAGCAGATGGCCACGGTCTCCACCAGCGTCAATATCTACACGTCGCTGGGAGAAATGCATGAGAAGCTGGGAAATTACCGGCTGTTCAAAAAGCAGCCGTCGCCCACCGACATCAGAAGGGCGGTCACCCTGCTGAAAAAATACCAGGTGGTGGAGCCGCTGGACCTGCTGGAAGATTTAAATGGCGACAGCAGACTGATTATCTATCCGTGCATCAATGTGGTGCTGTTTGGCGACGATGTGCGGGTGCTGCTGGAATCATTTGGCGAAGGAGAAGAGAACGATGACGAATCAGAGATTTGAGGCCCTGTCCCGGATCTGTTTAAATAACTGGCATTATATCAACCGCAAAACGCTGTCCTTTAACCGGGAAATCAATTTTTTTACCGGGCACTCAGGGAGCGGAAAGTCCACGGTGATCGACGCCATGCAGATCGTGCTCTATGCCAACACGGATGGCCGCGGATTTTTCAATAAGGCGGCCGCGGATGACTCCGACCGGAACTTGATTGAGTATCTGCGGGGCATGGTGAACATTGGAGAGAACAACGAGTTCGCTTACCTGCGGAATCAGAATTTCTCCAGCACCATTGTTCTGGAGCTGCAGCGCACGGATACAGAAGAATGCCAGTGCGTGGGCATTGTATTCGATGTGGATACATCGACCAATGAGATATCGAGACGTTTCTTCTGGCACCGCGGGCCTCTGTGGGACAGCGGTTACCGGACGGCCAGACGGACGATGTCCATTGCGGAGGTGGAAGGCTATTTACAGAGCCATTACGGCAAAGAAGAGTACTTCGCCACTTCTCACAACGAACGGTTCCGCAGGCAGCTTTACGATGTGTATTTAGGCGGCCTGGACTCTGAGAAATTTCCGCTGCTGTTTAAGCGGGCGATCCCGTTCCGCATGAACATCCGCCTGGAAGATTTCGTGAAGGAATACATCTGCATGGAGCAGGATATCCATATCGATGACATGCAGGAGAGCGTCATGCAGTACGGGCGCATGAGAAAGAAGATTGAGGACACTTACATAGAGATCTCGATCCTGAAGGAGATGCAGGAGAAGTACGGCCTCGTCCTGGAGAAGGAAGAGAATATCCGGAAAAACGGTTACTTTACGGGCAGACTCGAGATTCTGGAACTGAAAGAAAGGGCCGGAGAACTGACGGATAAGGCGGCGCTTTCCAGAGACGATCTTCAGAAGCAGGAGAGCTTAAAGGACGGCCTCGACGAACAGATTGCAGAACTGACCGCCCAGGGAGAGGAACTGCTGAAACGGATCTCCTCCACCGGATACGAGGATTTAAAGACGCGTCTGGAATCCTTAAACGAGCTGATGGAGCATTTGAATAAAAGTGAGGTCAAATGGCGCCAGACTGCGGAACGCCTTAACGCATGGATCGACCAGGAGACCACGTCGAATCAGACGATCTGGGACATTGAGGAGTTTGAGAAAAACACCATAGACGGGGAGAAGCTGGAACGTTTAAAAAAGTCCATTGCAGAGATGCGGAAGGAGGCGGAGGATTTAAAGAGTGAGGCCGCCGCCGTCCTTAGCGATTTGAAGCGCCAGGAGCGCCAGCTGAAAGAGGAGCTGGCTCAGTTAAAGGCCGGAAGCAAGGCGTATCCCAAGTATCTGGAGCATGCCCGTTCCTATATTCAGCGAAGGCTGCTGGAGGAGACGGGAAAGGCTGTGGAGGTTCACGTCATGGCCGATCTCTTAGATATCCGCAACGAGGAATGGAGAAATGCGGTCGAAGGATATTTAGGAGGCAATAAGCTTTCCCTCGTGGTGCCGCCGGCATACGCGGAGGAGGCCTTAAGAATATACAGTGAGCTGGACAAAAATGAATACTTCCGCGTGGCCGTTCTCGATACGGAAAAGGCCGGAAAGGATACGCCGACCGTTCTGGAAGATGCGCTTTGCGAGGAAGTTGAGGTGCGGGAGGCGTATTTAAAGCCGTATCTGGAGCGGCTTCTGGGTCAGGTGGTCAAGTGCAGGAGCATCGATGAGCTGCGTGACTGCCGCATCGGCGTGACGCCGGACTGCATGGTCTACCATACGTTCCGGCTGCAGCAGATGAATCCGGAGCAGTACACGAAATCTGCCTATATCGGTAAGGACAGTGTGAGACAGAGAATCCGCCTTCTGGAGAAATCCCTGTCGGAAATGGAGAAAAAGCGTGCTCCGGAAGAGACGACGGTCAGGGAATGCGAGGCCGTATTAAGCCTGGAGCAGTTAAGCGAGGAGATCTCCGTCTATCTGGAGTGGCAGAAGGATATGGGAGATTTGAAGGAGCGGCAGAAGGAAAAGAAGAGGCTGGAGCAGAAGCTTTTAAAACTGAAAGAAGAAAATGTGGACCAGTGGGAGAAAGAGCGGAGCGCGGTTTCAGCCCTTGCCGACGGCAAGAGGAGAGAACGGGACGCAGTGAGCCGCCGGATCTACGAGATCAACACAAGGATCACCCAGATGGCCCAGGCAGTCACCGCAGTGGAGCAGGAGCTGCTGGCAAAGGACCGGGAATTCATGCAGGACGATTTGCTGGAGGCGGAGTTTGCAGAGTACATGGCTGGAAAAGAAAATCCGCGGTATGAGAAACTTAAGGATTACTTTACCGGAAGACTGAATGCTGCTGCGGAGGCCAGGGATCAGGCGTTTCAGACGCTGATGGACGCCAGGGGAGAGTACGCGAGAAAGTATCCGAACCGGAATTTCTCCATCACGTCCAGGGACAACCGGGAATATGAGAAGCTGATGGAGATTCTGGCGTGCGATCATCTGGAGGAGTACCGCCAGATCGCGGCCGAGCAGGCGCGGTCGGCAGTGGAGCATTTTAAGGACGACTTTATGTTTAAGATCAGGAGCGCTATCCGGGAGGCGCTTCAGCGAAAGGACGAGCTGAACCGCATCATCAGCCGCCTCGATTTCGGCAAGGACAAATACCAGTTTGTTATCGGCAAAAATAAAGGGGCAGACGGCCGCTTTTACGATATGTTCATGGACGATTCCCTGGAGGTCAATCCCAACGAGCTCAGTGAAGCTGTGGACAACCAGATGAATTTGTTCACGATGGAGCATGAGAGTCAGTACGGGGAACTGATTGAGGAACTGATTAACGTCTTTATCCCGCCGGATAACGCGACACCGGAGCAGATAGAGGAGGCCAAACGCAATATGGACAAGTATGCCGATTACCGGACATACTTATCCTTCGATATGCAGCAGCTGATCCAGAATGAGGATGAGGTAATCCGGATCCGCCTGAGCAAGATGATCAAGAAAAATTCCGGCGGCGAGGGGCAGAACCCGCTCTATGTGGCACTTCTGGCCAGTTTTGCGCAGGCGTACCGCATCAGCATGCCGGAGAGCGTCCGGAGAAATCCGACGATCCGGCTGGTGGTGCTGGACGAGGCGTTTTCCAAGATGGATGCGGAGAAGGTGGCCAGCTGTATTGAACTGATCCGCGGCCTCGGCTTCCAGGCGATCATAAGCGCTACCAATGATAAGATTCAGAATTACGTGGAGAATGTGGATAAGACATTCGTATTCGCTAATCCGAATAAGAAGTCAATATCGATTCAGGAATTTGAGCGGGAAAGCTTTCCGCAGCTGATGAAGGAACTGGATGAGGGGGAAGAAGATGATTGATGATAAAAAGAGGAAGTTCAGAGTGATACTGGAGGACTGTCCGGTAATCGCCGCGGTAAAGGATGAGACGGGGCTGAAAGAATGCTTATACTCTGAGAGCCAGATTATATTTCTGCTGTTTGGCGATATCTGCAGTGTAGGCCGGTATGTGGAGATCGCAAAAAGCGCCGGGAAAATGGTGTTTGTGCACATGGATCTGATCAACGGACTGGGAAATAAAGAGGTGGCCGTCGATTTTATCCGGGAGCATACCGGAGTGGACGGGATCATTTCCACGAAACCCCAGCTGGTCAAGCGGGCAAAGGAGCTGGGGCTGTTCGGAATCCTGAGGATCTTCGTGATAGATTCCATGGCTTTTGGAAATATCGAAAAACAGTGCGCCTCCCTGGTGCCCGACGCGGTGGAGATTCTGCCGGGGCTGATGCCGAAGATTATCAAGAAGCTGTGCAGTACCGTGAACGTGCCCATCATCGCAGGCGGCCTGATCTCCGATAAGGAGGATGTGATGAATGCGCTGACTGCGGGGGCGGTTGCGATATCGGTAACGAATCAGAGGGTGTGGTTTATGTGAGCGGAATCCCTTTATTTTCCTGCTGAAAACAGGGGCCTGTCCTTCCCGAAAATGGGAAAACAGAAAATCATGGAAAACACGAACAAATGTTTGCAAAAATGAAAAAGCTGTGATATTATGAGATGGCAGACCATTAGAATGAGTGCTGGAAACAGCACAGATCATATAGTATTGATTATTTATTTCATACTTTCAGACAGGAGTCATATGTATGGCAAAGCAGTATATTAAAATCAGAGGTGCCAATGAGCACAATCTTAAAAACATCTCTCTGGATATTCCAAGAAACGAACTGGTGGTATTAACGGGTCTCAGTGGTTCCGGCAAATCTTCCCTGGCGTTTGACACGATTTACGCGGAAGGGCAGAGGCGTTATATGGAGTCGCTGTCTTCCTATGCCCGCCAGTTCCTGGGTCAGATGGAGAAGCCGGATGTGGAGAGTATCGAGGGGCTGTCCCCCGCCATTTCCATCGATCAGAAGTCCACGAACCGTAACCCGCGTTCTACGGTGGGAACGGTGACAGAGATTTATGATTACATGAGACTTCTCTATGCGAGAATCGGTATTCCCCATTGCCCGAAGTGCGGACGGGAGATTAAGAAGCAGACGGTGGACCAGATGGTGGACCACATTATGGGACTGCCGGAGAAGACGAAGATTCAGCTTCTCGCCCCTGTGGTAAGGGGCCGGAAGGGCGAACATGCGAAGGTTCTGGATCATGCCAGGAGAAGCGGTTACGTCAGAATCCGTATCGACGGCAGCATGTACGAGCTGTCAGAGGAAATCAAGCTGGAGAAGAACATCAAGCACAACATTGATATCGTGGTGGACCGTCTCGTGGTGAAGGAAGGGATTGAGAAGCGTCTTGCCGATTCCATTGAGACCGTGATGGAGCTTTCCGACGGGCTGATGACCGTGGATGTGATTGACGGCGAGCCGATTACCTTCAGTCAGAGCTTTTCCTGCCCGGACTGCGGAATCAGCATTGACGAGGTGGAGCCGAGAAGCTTTTCCTTCAATAATCCCTTCGGGGCCTGTCCGGACTGTTTCGGTCTGGGATATAAGATGGAATTTGATGAAGACCTGATGATTCCGGACAAGAGCCTGAGCATCAACCAGGGCGCGATCACCGTGCTGGGCTGGCAGTCCTGTACCGATAAGGGAAGCTTTACCCGCGCCATTTTAGAGGCGCTGAGCAGGGAATACAAGTTTGACCTGGATACCCCGTTTGAGGAGTATCCGAAGGAGATCCATGACGTCCTGATTAATGGGACGAATGGAAAGGAGATCAAGGTGCACTACAAGGGCCAGCGTGGAGAAGGCGTATACGATGTTGCCTTTGAAGGCCTGGTTCAGAACGTGGCCCGCAGATACCGCGAGACGTATTCCGAGGCATCCAAGGCGGAGTATGAAACCTTCATGCGGATTACCCCGTGTCCGACGTGCCGCGGCATGAGACTGAAAAAAGAGTCTCTGGCGGTTACGGTGGGAGATAAGAATATCTATGAAGCGACCAATATGTCGATCGTCAAGTTCCGGGAGTTCCTGGACCAGCTGGTGCTGACACCGATGCAGCATTCCATCGGCGACCTGATTTTAAAGGAGATCCGGGCCAGAGTGACGTTCCTGATCGACGTCGGCCTCGATTATCTGACCCTTACCCGCGCCACCGGCAGCTTATCGGGAGGCGAAGCACAGCGTATCCGTCTGGCGACCCAGATCGGCTCCGGCCTGGTGGGTGTGGCTTATATTCTGGATGAGCCGAGTATCGGCCTTCATCAGAGAGACAACGACAAGCTGTTAAAAACGCTGCTTCATTTGAAGGATCTGGGAAACAGTGTGCTGGTGGTCGAGCATGATGAGGATACCATGCGCGCGGCGGACTGCATCATCGATATCGGTCCGGGCGCAGGCGAGCACGGCGGCAATGTGGTAGCCGTCGGAACGGCAAACCAGATCATGAAGTGCAAGGATTCCATCACAGGCGCGTACTTGAGCGGCAGAATCAAGATTCCGGTTCCAGAGGAGCGCAGAAAGCCGACCGGCTACCTGACCGTCCGCGGAGCGAAGGAGAATAACTTAAAGAATATCGATGTCACATTCCCTCTGGGCGTGATGACGTGTGTGACCGGTGTCTCCGGATCAGGAAAGAGTTCTCTGGTGAACGAGATCCTGTATAAATCGCTGGCGAAGAAGTTAAACCGGGCAAGAACCATTCCGGGCAAGCACAAGTGTATTGAAGGTGTGGAACAGCTGGACAAGATCATCGCCATCGACCAGTCCCCGATCGGAAGAACCCCGCGTTCGAATCCGGCCACATATACTGGCGTATTCGATCTGATCCGCGATCTGTTTGCATCGACATCGGATGCGAAGGCAAAGGGCTATTCCAAAGGCCGTTTCAGCTTTAACGTGAAGGGCGGCCGGTGTGAGGCGTGCAGCGGCGACGGTATCATTAAGATTGAGATGCATTTCCTGCCGGACGTTTACGTTCCCTGTGAAGTCTGCGGAGGAAAGCGGTACAATCGTGAGACGCTGGATGTGAAGTATAAAGGCAAGAGTATTTATGATGTGCTGAATATGACGGTGGAAGAGGCGCTGAAGTTCTTTGAGAACGTTCCTTCCATCTCGAGAAAGATAGCGACCCTGTACGATGTGGGACTTTCCTATATCAGGCTGGGACAGCCTTCCACGGAGCTCTCCGGCGGTGAAGCACAGCGTATCAAGCTGGCGACGGAGTTAAGCAAGCGTGGGACAGGCAAGACCATCTATCTGCTGGACGAGCCGACGACGGGACTCCATTTCGCCGACGTCCATAAGCTGATCGAGATTCTGCGGAAGCTGTCGGAAGGCGGCAACACCGTGGTTGTTATTGAGCATAATTTAGATGTCATAAAGACTGCGGATTACATCATTGATATCGGTCCGGAAGGGGGAGACAAGGGCGGTACAGTGATTGCCCAGGGAACCCCGGAGGAAGTAGCTGCAAATCCGGTGTCATACACGGGGCAGTATGTAAAGAAGTATCTGGAATAAAGAATGAATGCCGGAATTCCTTGTAAAATCAGGGGCTCCGGCATTTTTGTTTTTTTATGGAAGAAATATATTTTCCTTTATTAACATCCTCATATTCCAAGAGCTGCAACAGAAATATTTTCATGCACCAGCTGAAAGTTTGAGGACGGGTCCGGCAGGATCACCATAAAATCATAGGCGGTTGTAAATCCTGCAACTTCATACCCTCTGCCCTATATTGAATAATTGTATTTTAACAAACGCATATGGGAAAGGCAATAGATGAAAAGTTCTCCCAAAAAGGGAGGAAGCCGGCAAGAGGGGGATCCTGCCGGCTTTGAGTATGAAAAAAAGTTTTATGTTGAAAAAGGTGTTTACCTTGTTTACGAGTATTAATATACCCAATGAATGTGAAGATTATTTGATGAAAATGTGAAAATTATGTGATGAAGAGAATTTTTTTGCTGAATGGGATAAATGAGCAGTATGCGCTTCTATTTATCTATACCAATTGATAAAATCCGAAAATCGGTTGACATGATTTTCGGATTGTGTTATATGTTTCATAAGTGCAGAGATGAAGGAGGAGTTGTGATGCAGAAAAAATATCTGGCAGTGAAGGAGTATCTTCTGGAGCAGATTAATTCAGGTGCATACCAGCCGGATGAGCCGATTCCGCCGGAACGGGAGATGGCGGCCATGCTGGGCGTGAACCGTATGACTCTTCGCAGAGCGGTGGAAGAGTTGATGTACGAGGGGCTTCTGATACGAAAAAAAGGAAGCGGAACCTTTCTGACCAAGGGAAAGGTGAGTAAGCAGGAGCTGATTACGGCAGCAGGAGGACAGGAGGGCGCCTCGATCAAGATCATCAGCTGCAAAAAATGTACGGAAGGCAATTACGGCTACAAAGCACTGCAGCTTGATCCGCAGGAGAGAAAACCATACTGGAGAATCCGGCGGGTGCGATATATGGATATGGTTCCTTATGCGTATGAGGACATTTATATGAATACAGATTTTTTTGAAACAATCGACTCCTCCTTCTATAATCTGGGCCTTCAGCAGATTGTGAAGACGAAAACGGAGGTTGAGGACATTGATTTGAGTGCGCAGGTAGAGGCACTTCTGTGTCTCCATAATACTGCAGTCCTTCTGAATGTCAGGATTGACTCACCGATTCTGCAGATTAAGAGTACCTTTGAATCAAAAGGAAAGGTGATGATGTTTTGCAGGAGCTATCATCCTGGTGACAGCTACAGTTACAGCAGTATGAAGCATCGGATATAAGGTCAGAAAAGAGCATCAATAAGAAGAGTGATATATCAAATTCGCACAGATAAAAGGCAGACATGGAACGGTATAATTCGTTTCCGTATCTGCCTTTTTTTGTGCTTTAAAACACCCGGAAAAAATAAAAATTATATATACCAAAATAAACTTGACTTATACCAAATATGATTTTATACTATACGGGTATATATACCAAAAAAGAAAATAATAAAATAGGTATAGATAATTACAAGGAGGTATGCATGAGATACATTGGTAAAAGCTATCCCATACACGATGCCGGAAGCAAGGCTGCGGGAAGAGCGGTGTATGCAGGGGACATGGAGCTTAAGGGTATGCTGCATATGGCGCTGCTGTTTAGTACCATACCGCACGGCATTGTGAAACATCTGGACTGCAGCAAAGCCCTTGCCCTTCCGGGGGTCGTCGATGTTATTCACTGCTTCAACACGACGGAGAAAGAGTACAACCAGTATCAGACTCAGTTTGGACAGGATCTCGTTCACACTGCGCGTATTTTCAATTCCCATGTGAGATATGTGGGGGACAGGATTGCCGGCGTGATTGCAGAGACGGAGGCCATCGCCAGAAAGGCAGTTTCCCTGATCGAGGTGGAATATGAGGAGATGGCCTATTCCCTCGATATGTTTGACACACTTACAGGGAAGATTGACGGAATCCATGAGACAGGAGCCGTGTTTGAGGGCGGGGAGCATGTGACAGGGACGAAGCCTGAGGGAGAAGGGCTGGTGGAAATACATACGGCCACGGACTTATCCCGAATCAATCATATCTGTATGGAGACCCATGCCTGCGTCGCAGATTACGACCGCTATGGAGACGAGCTGACCGTATATTCACCGAATCAGACGGTGTATGGAATCCGTACCATACTGGGTGACATCTTTGAGATGGATTACAACAGGATCCGTGTAATTAAGACGACCATGGGTGGTTCCTTTGGAGGAAAGCAGGAATGGGTGCTGGAACCAGTGGCTGCTGCTGCGGCCTTACGGACAGGCAGACCGGTGAAGCTGGTATTTAACCGAAGCGAAACCATGGTGTCCACGTATTCCAGGGCGCCCATGCATTTTGATGCAGACTTTGTGTTTTCGGAGGATGGTACTCTGAAGGGGGTGGACTGTGATCTGCTTCTGGATGCAGGCGCCTATCTGGGGAACTCTTTGAATTATGCCAGAACGGTGGCTCATAAGCTGTTTCGCGGATATAAATACCCTTACTGCCGGTTCCATTCCAGAGTAGCTCTTACCAATACGATCATTGGCGGCGCTTTTCGTGGATGGACTTCTCCAGAAGCCACGATCATGTTTGAACACAATATGAATATGGCGGCAAGGAAGCTGAAAATGGACCCGGTTGATCTGAGAATTAAAAATGTGATGCATCCGGGAGATGAGGATCCGCTGATCGACACGCCAATCGGTAATTTTAAGGCGGAAGAGGCGCTGCGTCAGGGAAGGGAGCATTTTGAATGGGACAAACGAAAGGAAGAGGTCAGAACGTTTAACCAGGAGAACACGCGGTATAAACGGGGACTGGGAGTTGCCCTGGGCGCCCATGTCAACAGCTTTTATCCCTCCAAAACGGATTATGCCAGAGTAGATATGCGCCTTTCGGAAACCGGAAGCGTGCACTGTAATATAACGCTGCATGACCATGGCTGCGGTACGGTTACCGCCTTCCAGATGATTGCCGCCGAAGAACTGGGGCTTCCGCTTAATAAAGTGGCGGTAGGGGAGGGAGATACCCGTTATACACCGTTGGATGTGGGATGCTTTTCCAGCAGAACGACGTTCGTGCAGGGCCGTGCGACAGTGGAATGCGCACGTAAATTTAAGGCGCGTCTGGCCGATCATGCGTCGAGGCTGGCAGGTATACCGGCTGAGGATATGGTTGTGGAGGAAGAAACCGTACACTCGGTGAGCAGACCGGAAATCTGTTATACGTGGAGCCAGATTGCGGATCAGTCTCAGCAGGTATTAAAGCAGGAAGTATTTGTGAGTTACGAATATATACCGGATTCCAATCCAGGTGTGGCGGGCGCCCATTATGCCCTGGTAGAGGTAGATACCTACACAGGTATGACAAAGATTCTGGATTATCTGGCAGTCCATGATATAGGCCAGGCAATTAACCGGGAGATCTGTGTCGCTCAGGCGCAGGGAGCCGTCGTTATGGGAAGCGGCGCCGCTTTGAGCGAGCATGTCATTACAAGAGCCAACGGCAGACCCTGCGGCAGTCTGAAGGATTACCATGTGATAAACTCATTCGAAGCGCCCACGGTACGAGTGGAATTCATTGAGGATGGAGAGACGGAAGGACCTTACGGAGCAAAATCCATCGGGGAGGTATGTCACACTCCGGTAACTGCGGCTGTCGTAGGGGCTGTCAATGACGCCCTGGACAGCGACATGAACAGCATTCCACTTTCCCCCGATGTGATAACCGGCTATTTACGAGAAAGGATGGAACGGTAAATGAAACTGGATTTTATACTGAATGGGCGGAATACGGTGGTTGAGACAGAGCCGGACAGACGTCTTTTGGATCTTCTGCGTACAGAATTACATATGACTGGGACAAAGGAAGGATGCGGAGAGGGAGAATGCGGCGCGTGTACCGTAATTATTGATGGAGAAGCAGTCCATTCCTGTCTGGTGCTGGCCTGTCAGCTGGAAGGAAAAAGCGTGATTACCATAGAGGGACTGGAAGAAAACGGAGAGCTGTCCGATATCCAGAGGATCTTTGTGGAGGAGACAGCCATCCAGTGCGGATACTGCACTACGGGTATGATCATGTCCGCTAAAGCGCTTTTGATGCATAATTCCAATCCATCGGAAGCGGAAATCAGAACGGCGCTGTCCGGCAATATTTGCCGCTGCTCCGGGTACACCCAGATTATCAGAGCCGTCAGGCGGACAGCAGAGGAAGGAGGAGTCAGATGATTTCATATACGCCAAAAACACTTCAGGAAATCCCCGCATGTCTTGGCAGGATGACGGAGAAGGATAAGATAATCGGAGGCGGAACGGATCTCATTATCAGACTTAATATGGGACTCTCGAAGCCGGACGCGCTGTGCTATCTTGGTTATGTCGATGAGTTAAAACGCATTACGGCGGAGGAGGACCGCCTGGTGATCGGCGCTTACGCCACGATGACCGGGATTGAGAACCATCCGGCAGTGAAGGAGTATTTTCCGGCGCTGATGGATGCTGCTTCTGACGTCGGTTCCCTGCAGATCCGCAATAATGGAACCATAGGCGGAAACATAGGCAACGCGTCACCGGCCGGAGATCTGCTTCCAGTACTCTACTTATACAATGCCCAGGTGGAAATCATGGGGGCGGAGGGAAACAGGGTAGAACCCATAGAACAGATTATTGCTGGACCGGGCAGAACGACTTTGGCATATAACGAGGCTGTCACCAGAATATTTCTTCCTCGTCCTGCATTCGTAAGTTCTTTTGTCAAGCTGGGATTTCGCCGCAAAGTGACGATATCCAGAATCGGAATTGCCCTTGGAGTCCAGATGGACGGCGATTACGTGAAAGATGTGCGTCTGGTCATCGGAGCAATCTCCTTAAAACCGGTAAGACTTACCGCAGCGGAGGAATTTCTGCGTGGGAAGCCCTTAAATGAAAGTAATATCATGGAAGCTGCCCGGATTCTTTCGGATTTGATCATGGAGATTACGCCCAGGGAGTTTGACCGGGATTACAAAGTATTTGCCTCCAGAGGAATCGTAATGGATGCATTTAAGCGCTTAAGAAGAAATTGAGAGGACTGTTGAGGGGATGAAAAACAGCAGTGGGATACGTTTTATCGGATTGAGCTTCATCGGAGCAGTCCTGTTCTTTTTACCGGTATATCAGGGGATGATTCCGGTGGTTCTTTTGATAAACGCCATAAAATTGTGTCTGGGAGAGCTGCTTCCCCTGGTTGCGGTAATATCGTGTACAGCCCTCGCAGTGGAACTTGCGGCGGCCAGAATCTTCAAAATCCCTGTGATGGAAGAGTACTTCAAGGGGGAACGTATCCGCTGCTTATTCTGGCTTCTCAGCGCCGTAATCGTGCTGCTGAAGGCCTTTGGAAGCACACTGCCGTTCCTGGTTCATCCGAATATAGGAGGAACGATCTTAAATCTGGGGTCTACTGTATTTATCACAATTGCAGCAGCTGGCTGCCTGGTAATCTTTATTATCCAGTCCGGTATCGTTGAGTTTGTATCGGTCCTTATGGAACCGGTTATGCAGCCGATGTTCCGTCTTCCGGGAGAAGCCGCGGTGAACATACTTTCATCTTTTGTGTCCTCCGCATCCGTAGGCGTATACTTTACGGAACGGTACTACTTGAGAAAACGGTATACTACAAGACAGGCCTGTACGGTGGTTACCAGCTTCAGTGTTGTGAGTGTGGGGTATATCGGCATCATCGCATCCGTATCAGGAATCGGGGATATGTATGGAGAACTCCTTGCCGGAAGCTTTTTTCTGGTACTTCTGATGGGGATGATTATGGTCAGGATTCCTCCGCTCTGCCGGATGGCGGATTGCTACATAGACGGCAGCGAAAAAGTCTGCGGGACAAAACGGCTCGGTTGGAGATGCCGCCTCGCAGCTGCGTGGGAGGCCGGTGTCCAGAAGGCCGGCAGCTTTACTGGCAAAGCATTCTTTCAGAATCTTTTCCAGGCGCTGACTTTTGCTCAGAGGATTGTGGGCGTCATGATTCCCACCGTGCTGTTCGTTCTTATACTGGTCTACTATACGCCGCTGTTTACATGGCTGGGGTATCCTCTGATTCCGGTGCTTCAACTGCTGGGGATTCCGGATGCCGCTCTGGCGGCTCCTTCCGTTCTCATTGGAATCGTGGAAGTCAGCCTTCCGGGAATTCTGATTGGAGGAAGTGCGGCGGCGCAGCAGACAAGGTTTTTTGTAGCCCTTCTGTCCATTGTGCAGATTATCTTCTTTTCCGAGGCTGGCAATGCTATTATGGGATCCAAAATTCCATTGAATGCCGGAAAACTCATTGTTATTTTTCTGGTACGGACAGCCATCGCGCTGCCGCTGGTCTCACTCGTAACACACATTATATATTAAGGGGAATGATTCATGGAACAAGTAGAGAAAAAGGATATAGTCAGATTTACGGTATTGAGCCTGATTGGGATTTTCCTGTATTTTATCCCGGTGGACGGCTCCCGGGTGCCTGTCGTAATTATGGTGGGCTGGATCAAAGATATACTTGGAGACAATTTAAAATATCTGGTGCTTCTGATGTTAATCGTACTTATGGGTACGATCTTTGGCGCTAAGGTACTTAAACAGAAAACATGCGTAAGACTTCATGCAGATGACAAGAATTCAAAGCTGATTCATTATGCCGCCGCATTTCTGGTCGTTCTGGCGGTATGGTTTAAGCTTCCTCCGGCCGCGGTATTTGCGGATGAGAGAGTGGGCGGACAAATCCTGAGTCTGGCCGGTACGGTCATGCTTACAGTGTCTGTGTGCGGCTGGTTTATCGTATTTATCCTCAAATCCGGAATCGTGGAATTTGTCGGAACGATTCTGGAGCCTCTGATGAGGCCGCTGTTTCGCCTGCCTGGAGCTGCGGCGATCAACTGTCTTTCATCCTATGTGGTCAGTGCGGCTGTAGGTGTTTACATGACGGACCAGTACTACGAGAATAAGGTATACAACCGCAGGGAGGCCATTGCCGCGGCCACCTGCTTTTCCACGATCTCTGTGGGCTATATCGGTGTGCTCTGCTCCATCGGAGGCATCAATGAAATGTATGGTACCCTGTTGGTACTGACGTTCCTTCTGGTGATTGTTATGACCGCGGTTATGGTGCGGATTCCACCGATCTCCAGAATTCCGAAGACGTATTGCGGGGAGCTGGAAAATGGTGATGGCGGCCGGGACAGAAGGTGCGAGGCCGGCCCGAATCATGCTGAAGCGGGAAAAAACAGATTTCAGCGGGCGGTAAATGCAGCGGCTCTCTGCTCCAGGCAGTTTACATTCCATGAATTTACGGCCAGCCTTTTAAGCGCATTAAAGTTCTCACAGAGAATTATCGCGTACATGATTCCGATTGTGATTGTAACGCTGACGCTGGTCCACCATACGCCGGTATTTACGTGGCTGGGATACCCGATTGCCCCGGTTCTGAGGCTTTTGGGCCTTCCGGACGCGGCTCAGATTGCGCCTGCTGTGCTTCTGGGATTTATTGAAGTGAGCCTGCCGGCTATTTCCGTCAGTACGGGAGTGGCGGCTCAGAGTGTATTTTTTGTGGTACTTCTCTCCATCGTTCAGATTATCTTCATGACGGAAGCGGGGAACGCCATGCTTGGGGCGCGCTTTTCAATGAAATTTACGGATCTGGTCATTCATTTCCTGGTTCGTACTGTGATCGCGGTTCCGGTGATTGCAGTGATATCGCACTTATTATTTTAAATACAGAACTAGAAAAATAAAAGACATGGATTGATTCCTTCGCGGAACAACCATGTCTTTTATCGTTTGACCGCAGTCTCGTGGGAACCGGCCCCTTATAGTGAGTATTATATTTGAGAAATCCTGTTCGGAAACCTTCTTGCGCCGTCTGCCAAAGAAGACTATAATATACCATATATTGACAAAAAGCAGGTGAAAAATTATGTATATAGCGGATTTACATATTCATTCCAGATATTCGCGGGCGACGAGCAAAGACTGTACACCGGAATATCTGGATTTATGGGCCAGGAGAAAAGGGATTTCCATTGTCGGTACCGGGGATTTTACCCATCCGGCATGGCGTCAGGAGCTGGAGGAGAAGCTGGAGCCGGCGGAGGACGGGCTCTATGTGCTGAAAGAAGAGTACCGGATCAAAGATGAAACGGCAGGTGCATCAGCTGCGCCGCGCTTTGTGATTACAGGAGAGATCAGTTCCATTTACAAGAAACACGACCGGGTGCGGAAAGTGCACAGTGTGATTCTGCTCCCAGGGCTGGAGGCGGCTGAGTGTCTGGCAGGAAAACTGGAAACGATCGGCAACATTCACTCCGATGGACGTCCCATCCTGGGGCTGGACTGCCATGATCTTTTGGAAATTATGCTGGAACTCAATTCTGAATCGATCTATATTCCGGCGCATATCTGGACGCCGCATTTTTCCCTGTTCGGAGCATTTTCAGGGTTTGACACGGTGGAAGAATGCTATGAGGATTTGACTCCGTACATCCACGCCATGGAAACGGGACTCTCCTCCGATCCGCCCATGAACTGGCGGCTTTCGGCGCTGGACGGCTATCAGCTGGTGTCCAATTCAGACGCTCATTCCCCTGCAAAGCTGGGGCGGGAAGCGAACTTACTCGATATGGAATTGTCCTATAAAGGGCTGCAGACGGCGATACAGACGGGAGAGGGGCTGATGGGAACCATCGAATTCTTCCCGGAAGAAGGAAAATACCATTATGACGGCCACCGGAAATGCCATCTCTGCCTGAGCCCTCTGGACGCGGAAAAATACTCCGGTAAATGCCCTGTCTGCGGCAGAAAACTGACCATAGGCGTTTCCCACCGCGTGGAGCAGCTGGCGGACCGGGAGGAAGGCTTCGTGCTGCCGGGAGCGAAGGCATTTGAGAGCCTGGTTCCGCTGCCGGAGGTGATCGCCGCATCCACCGGGCATTCAGCGGCCAGCCGGAAGGTGGAAAATCAGTATTATGAAATGCTTTCCGCACTCGGCTCAGAATTTTCAATTCTCAGGGAGCTTCCGATTGAAGATATCCAAAAGGTCTCCGGCCGCCTGACGGCAGAGGGAATCCGCAGACTGCGCGAAGGAAAAGTGGAACGCCGTCCGGGCTATGACGGAGAATACGGGACCATACGCTTATTCGATCAGATGGAACTGGACGGAATGGACGGACAGCTCAGCCTGTTTACAGGAGTCGAGATGGCTGAATTGTCACGCATGGAGACAGCTGCGGCTGCGATGGCGGTTCCAAATCATTCATCAGAGCAAGGGGCGAAACAGAGGATAGAGGGAACGGTTGACGCAGGCGGAGACGAAGCAGCGTCCAACCAGCTTACGTCCGGCTTAAATCCGCAGCAGGAGGCCGCTGTGACAGCAATCTCACGCACCATCAATGTGGCTGCAGGCCCTGGAACGGGAAAGACGAAGACACTGGTGTCCCATGCCCTCCATCTTCTGGAGGAAAGAGGGGTAAAACCGACGGAAATGACTGCCGTTACATTTACCAATCAGGCGGCCAGGGAGATGCGGGAGCGCCTGGAAAGCCAGTTAGGCGGGAAACGATTCGTAAGCCGTATGAGAATCGGAACCTTTCATTCCATTTGCTATGATATCCTGAAAAAATCAGGCCTGGAGTTTACTCTGGCCGATGAATTGGAGATGAAGGATACCGCCGAAGAGATCATTGCAGACCGGGAGCTGAACCTGCCGGTCAGACAGTTCCTGCGGCAGGTTTCCGCGAGAAAATGCGGTCTGGAAAAAGAGACGGAATCGGTTCCGGCAGAGGCTTACGAGGCGTATCAGAGAAAGCTGAAGGAGCAGGGGATACTGGATTTCGATGATCTGCTTCTGGAAACGCTTCACCTTTTCGAAGAGGAGGGGAAGAATAAAACGCTCCGCCAGGGATTCTCTTATCTGCTGGTAGACGAGTTCCAGGATATCAGCCCTGTTCAGTACCGGCTGATTCAGGAATGGAATAAGGGTGGGAGAGAATTATTTGTCATTGGAGACCCGGATCAGGCAATCTACTCTTTCCGGGGATCGGATGCCAGATGTTTTGAAAAGCTGAGAGAGGACTATCCTCAGATAACCACAATCTGTCTGGAGCAGAATTACCGTTCCACTCCGCAGATCCTGGAGGCGGCTTCCGGCGTGATTTCACAAAACGATGGACCGGAGCGAAGACTGATTCCGCAGAGGCAGGCTGGTACTCCGGTGCGCCTGGTGACGGCGTCCGGGGAGATGTCAGAGGATATCTTTGTGGCAAAAGAGATTAACCGCCTGATCGGCGGAATCGATATGCTGGACGCGCAGGGGCATTTGGAAACGGGGGATGACTTAAGAGCCAGAAGTTTTTCGGACATTGCCGTGCTGTACCGTACCAACAGACAGGCGGAGCTTCTGGAGACCTGCCTGAAAAAAGAGGGAATTCCTTATGTGGTTGCCGGCAGGGAAGATTTCCTGATGGAACCGGCTGTGCGGGGAACGCTCTGCTTTTTCAAAGCGCTTCTTAACCCGGAGGACCGGATGGCGCGGCGGCTGAGCTTGAAGCTGTTATGGAAGCTGCCGGAGGATGAAATGTCCGGGAGTATTTTCGATGCGGCGGCTGAGAAGTACCGGAAAAAGATGAAAAAGGAAAAGCCGCAGAAGCTTCTGGAGGCCTGGGTCTCGGATATGAATCTGCAGGAAGAAGAGGGCGTGGCAAAGCTGGCCTCCATGTCTGTTTTTTATAAAAATATGGCCGAATTCCTCGATAACCTGACCTTTGGGCAGGAAAGTGATATAAAACGGTGCGGAGGCAAATCGTATACATCGGATTCCGTGACACTCATGACACTGCACGGCTCAAAGGGGCTGGAATTTCCAGTGGTTCTGATGTGCGGAGTCAGAAAAGGGCTGATTCCACTGGAGAGCGGTAAGCAGGATATCGATGAAGCCGAAGAGCGACGTCTGTTCTATGTTGGTATGACCCGTGCAAAGGACGAACTGCTCCTGATTACATCGCAGGAACCGTCACCGTTTTTGAAAGCGATTCCAGAGGAAGTGACAACGCGGGAAAATGCGGGAAAACAGCGTGATCCGGGTATGGGGAAGCAGATGAGCCTGTTTGATTTCATGCAGCCGTGATGCGTGGAATATGTGGAATATGTGGAAGCGAAATAATGGATTAAACGAAAATGCTGAAAGAAGGTAAAAACTTGAGAGTGTGATTGGAAATAAAAAAATGCCCTGACGGATCTCCGGGCACACTTCATTATCCATTATACATAATTTTTTATTACAAGTCTACCATTTTTTCTTTTTTTTGCTAAGATAGTAATATGCACGTAACAGTTCAGACGGCGGGAAAATTGGTGCAGGAAGCAGCGTCAAGCTTGCTTGTAAGCTGCTTGTAAGCTGCTTTATGCACCAATTTTCACATCGGATGAATATCCGATGCTTCTTGACCAGATTTTTCGGTCAAGAAGATGAGCCGTCTGAACTGCAGCATATGCGCAGAAAGAAGAAGGGAGACGGGCATGAATCAGAAAAATCAGACAGACACAAAGAGTATACCGGGAGTCACCCTGGAGGATGAGAGAAATACACTTTCAGAAATTCTTGCCATAGCGGACAGGAATTTAAATCAGGCCAGGTCCTCTGTTGAGAATTTAGCAGATGAACTGCATGAACTGAAGGAAATTTATGATGTTGAGGATAAAGAAGGTCTGGCGCTGTGGTTCAATACTGACGCCAGATTCCAGCAGGTCCGGCAGGAACTGCTCCGCATGGAGCGAAGCAGAAAAAAGCCGTATTTCGGAAGAATTGATTTTACTGATGCCAGTCTGTTGAAGAAAGAGTGTTACTACATTGGAAAGGCAGCAATTACAAAGAATTCCGCGGAGCTGGTAGTCATCGACTGGAGGGCGCCGATCGCATCGGTTTATTATGAAAGTTCCCTTGGAGCGTGTACGTATTCGGTAAAGGGAGAAGGGGCGTTTGAGATCGATCTCTCCAGAAAGCGCACCTACGAAATCGAAAACGATGAACTGAAGGATTTTTACGATTCAGACGTAGTGGCCAATGATGATCTGCTGACAAAATACCTTGCCAGGAATAAACGATCCGTTTTAAATGATATCATTGCAACGATTCAACAGGAGCAGAATGAGATCATTCGTAAGAGGCCGCAGCATAATGTCATTGTACAGGGCGGGGCCGGTTCCGGTAAGACGACGGTGGCCATGCACCGCATTTCCTACATTTTGTACAACTACGATCTGGAATTTCAGCCAAAGGATTTCTACATTATTGGAAGCAACCGGATTCTCCTCAACTATATCACGGGTATTTTACCGGATCTGGATGTCTACGGCGTATCGCAGATGACGATGGAGCAGCTGTTTACACGGCTTCTGTATGAGGACTGGGATGAGCGGAAATATACGATTAAAAAACTGGAGCGGGAAGATAAAACGGCCTGCGTAAAAGGCAGCTTTTCCTGGTTTCATGATCTGGAAGCGTTTTGCCGGCGCTACGAGTGGAGCTATATTCCGTTGGAGGACGTCTATACGGAGAAAACACACCGCCTGCTGATGACCCGAAGCTCCATAGAGGGGCTGCTTAAGAAGTTTGATTTCCTGTCGCTTCCTGACAAGCTGGACAAGCTGACGGAGCACCTCATGGCGAAGGTGGAGAATGAGATATATGGAAGATACTATACGTATCCGCCGGAAGAGCAGAAGGCACTTCTGAAGTATTACCAGACCTATTTCGGAAAACGGGAGTGGAAGGGGTCCATTTTTGAGTTGTATGACAGCTTTCTGGCAGAGCAAAGGGAAAAAGGAACCCGGATTCCTTCACCTGGAAATTCCTTCGATCTCTACGATCTGGCCGCATTGGCTTATCTGTATAAACGAATCAAGGAGACGGAGGTCATCCAGGAAGCAAGCCATGTGGTTATCGATGAGGCGCAGGATTTTGGCATGATGGCCTATGGCGCATTAAAGTACTGCCTCAGTAAATGTACGTATACCATTATGGGCGATGTGTCCCAGAACATCTATTTTGATTACGGACTGACAGACTGGGAGGAACTCAGGAGCCTCATGCTGCCAGGGGAATTTGATTATTTCGGGCTGCTGAGAAAAAGTTATCGAAACACAGTGGAAATCTCTAATTTTGCAACGAATATTCTGCAGCATGGGAATTTTCCTATTTATCCGGTTGAGCCGATTATCCGCCACGGAAATGAAGTTCGAACGACGGGATGCGAGGATGAGGGACGGCTGATTACAGAGACCGCGGGCACCATTTTGGAATGGCAGAAGAAGGGCTATGAAACGATTGCAGTCATTTGCAGAGACGAAGAGGAAGTGAGCAGATTAACGAAAAAGCTGCGGAAAAAAGTAGAGCTTCGGGAGTTTGATGCGGAAACGGAAGAGTTTGGAAGCGGTGTTATGGTTCTGCCGATCGAATATGCAAAAGGTCTGGAATTTGATGCAGTTCTCCTTTATAATGCCAGTGAGGAGAATTATCCGTCAGAGGATGGCTTTGCGCGACTGCTTTATGTGGCGGCTACGAGAGCGCTCCATGAACTGGTGGTGCTTTATTCTGGGAAATTGACAGATTTGATTGGTACCACTGTATCAGAGGAGAAGAAACAGAAGTACGTAGTCGTGCGGCAGGAGCAGCCTGCCAGGCGGGTGCGTGAGGAGAAGCCCAAAACCAACAGGGAAATAGAACTGGAACGCGTATCCCATGGGAAATTCGAGATGGAGCTGCGCAACCGCATCGGACCGAAGCGAATCGTTGTTCAGAATTCCATCGAAGAGAAGCGGTCAGAAAAAGCACGCGCTGCAAATAGCCAGTCAGAGAAATCGGAATTTGGAGTAATTCCGGGTACGAACAGCTTAAGGCCGCTGGGCCATTCCAAATTAAATCTGGCAGTACGATGGGTGACCGGCAATAAAAGCTATGTTGAGGTGACGAATGCCTGCGGAGTTCTTCGGATCACGCCGATCTCGGAGAACACGGTTCGAATCAGTTTTGCGGGGGAGTCATTAGGCCAGCTTCCGGAGATACCGGCAGAGATTGAGCCCACACCAAAGCTGAAGTGGAATTACAGGGAAGACAAAGGCCGTGTGGAAGTAAAATTTGGAAAGCTGCTCTTGCGGATCGACAAGAAAAACGGCGGAATCTCTTTCTATACTGAGAAAGAGATGCTTCTTCTCAGCGAAAATCCATCACTGCCAAGACAGATCGCAAACGCTGCAAAAAATCAGACGTGGACCTATTTCGACTGGAGCAAAAAAGAGGTATTGAAGGCGAGAGGGGCGGTCGACCAGCAATGGCTTGATTTGAAGACCACAGCGAAGTATATCTCTTTCGGTGCAAAATCAAAGAGGCCTGCCTGTGTCAAGTCGAACAGCGGCTATCAGATCCTGGTTCCAGGGGGCAGACGGGTCATGTGCTGCACGATACCGATGTATGGCTCTTATTTATATACGGAAGGGGAAGCGCAGATTGATTATTTTTTCATTGGAGGTACCCTATGCGAAAAGTAACCCTATTCATCGCCATGAGCTTAGACGGCTATATTGCGGATAAAAACGGCAGCGTAGACTGGCTGGCCGGTCAGGAACCGGATTACGACGATATGGAAAGCTATCATGAGTTCATCAAAGACATTGATACAGTCGTCATGGGCTGGAACACGTATCACCAGGTGGCAACTGAGCTGTCACCCGATGAATGGATATACCGTGGGCTGACAACCCATGTTGTGACCCACCGGGCCATGGTTTCAACGGAAGAAATAAAGTTTACGAAGGAAGATGTCTGCAGTCTGGTAACCGCACTGAAACAGGAAGATGGAAAAGGTATCTGGATTTGCGGCGGGGCGAACATAATTCAGCCCCTGATAAGGGAAAACCGGATTGACCGATACCATATCTCCGTCATACCAACTATTTTAGGCTCCGGCCTTCCTTTATTTCCGCGGACAGCGAGTCCGGTGGGGGTGCCTGCAGACGGGGAAATTAAATTAAAATGCATCAAAACCCAATTATATAACGGCATAACGGATCTTATTTACGAACCAAGATAACTTTCATGTAAACGAGGAGAGGAGCACTATTATGCAGGAACGTCCAATTCTGGAACGAAAGAATATCCCCATCGCCTCCCTTTTGAGAACCCCATCCATACGGAAGGAAATTCATTCTATTTGTCATAATCAATGTGTGGATGACACATTTCTAACCAGCGCCTCCGTTACGTTTCGCCAGTTATCTCTTCTGTCTTCGAAAACGCGGATACCCAGTGGGACGATGGAACTGGTATTTGAATTTTTGGCCTCAGAAGACAGGAGCCATCCTGTTTTCCTGGAAGAAGAATACGCTTATTTAAAAGAGCCCGCCTGGTGTTTGAATATGAGTGAAATCAGTTATATGAAGGTCCCTTTGGAGAAAAAAGGAGAGTATGTTTTCTCCATACACAAAATACAAAAAGAGATTGATCCAGTGTCCGGGAAGCCGTATCTGATACTTTTTCCGGAAGATTCCAGGAAATTTAATGGCTGTTCAGAGGACAGGGAAAGAATGGCGGAAGAGAGGAACGTCACTTTTGATCATGAATATCAGATGCAGGAATTCATGAAAGAAATTATATTAAATGGAGTGGTTGATCTTGAAGACTATTCATAATAAAATGGCAGAATGATAAAAACAGCCTCATGGTTTCAAACAGAAACCCACTTGCTCTTCTGTTTGAAATTATGAGACTGTTTGATATGAAAATGCTCTCTGCCCCAAACGATCCCTACAGGAATAATTCAGTCAGAAATACAGCCGCACATGCAGCCAGTGAGACGACAAAAAGGCTTTTTCCTCTGTAAGCCAGGAAAATAGCAATCACGAGGGCAATCACAGCCGACCAGACACTTGCCGTGGCAGTTAAGATTGCCGGAAACGTCATGACAGACAGCGTCACATACGGCACGTAATATAAAAATGAACGGATATAAGTGTTTTTAATTTCTTTTCTTATCAAGGTCAGGGGGAGAACGCGGATCAGATAAGTGACTCCCGCCATGACGAGTATGTATAAATAAATACGGTTATTCATGCTGTTCCTCCCCTGTCTCTTTTACCGGGAATAAATATGCGGCCGCCCCTGCAATCAGCAGTGTCAGAATAATAATTTTAAATCCCGATGAAATGGTATTCAATACCGGTGCTGCCGCAAAGATCAGGCTGCAGACCATGGATACCACGATAACCCCTGATAAAATCCGGTTTCCCTTAGCGGGAGGGATAATAACTGCAAGAAACATGCCATACAGGGCTACATTTAGTGCACTCAAAATACGAGGAGGCAGGAAATCTCCGGAAACCGCACCGAGAAGAGTACCCAGAGTCCAGCCCGGTACTGCGACGGCAATCAGGCCGTAGCTGAAAAATGGGCTCAGCCTTCCAGGCCTGCACACGGAGACTCCGAAAATTTCATCGGTAACACCGTATCCGATCAGGAAGCGGTGAAAAAATGGCGTCTTTTCGTCCAGCTTCTGGGAAAGAGAGCAGGACATAAGGCAGTATCGCAGATTTATGATAAATTGCGCCACGGCCATTTCCATAAAGGGCGCCTTCGCTGCAATGATTCCCAGCGCCGCAAATTGCCCCGCCGATGTCAGATTTGTAAAGGACATGATGACTGCCTGCCAGGGTGAAAGACCAGCGCCGGAAGCCATAATGCCAAAGGTAAAGGACACTGCAAAGTATCCGAGACAGATGGGGATTCCGTCTTTTAATCCATTTCTCCATTGAATCGCATTCGTATTCATTTTTATAACCTTCAATTCTTATATTCTTTTGTTATCAAAATAGTTCCTACAAAATATACCACGAAACTTTACATCAGTAAAGCAAATGTTTATAATGAAAACATTGACCTTCCGGCCGGCGGAGAAATATGCCGATTCGGACTGTTTGAGAAGCAAGGAGGAAATCTATGAAGAAAATTCATATATCACTGTTCAGCGCGATTGTGCTGGTAATTATTCTGGCAGCATTGTACGGAAATCTGACCGGAAAGAATGATCCGCTGTTTGACCAGGGGACGAAAACCACGTTTTATGCAGAAACAGAGGTTGGAAAGGAGCCGGATATCAGGGCTGAGAATTATTTTTCCGAAGAGGAATATGATTTATCGAAATTTACCTTTGATTTGAGCAGCTGCAACTGGGAGCAGGAAGGAATCTGCCAGATTCCGGTACTGTATAACGGAAAGGAAACAAACTGCGTGGTTTCTCTGGAAGTCATGGGGGCTGCGGGCAGAATACCGGAGACAAAAGCAGGAATGAACGAGGATACGGCAATCACCAATTAATATTTATTTTTTTCACCCAAAGTGTCACAAATCTCTGGCTGGATTGTTTTATAGTCAGAAGGAGGGGATGGGCATGGAACAGGACGAGTTTACAACTGTATACAGGCAGTTTTACAGGCCGCTTTACGTCTATGCGCTGTCTCTTTCCGGTAACCGGTCTGATGCGGAAGACCTGGTGCAGTCCACATTTTTAAAAGCGCTGTTGTCTTATGAGGGAGGCGGAAGTTTGCGTTACTGGCTTACCAAGGTACTGAAGAATGAGTATTTCAACCTGTGGAAGAGGCGTAACCGTCTGGTGGATGAAGGAAGCTTTGATTTATCGCTTATCAGGCAGGAGGATCACATTCTGGAGGATCTGATTCAGGATGAGGAGAAGCGTCTTTTACTGGAAGCGATAACCACGCTCCCGGTTCACTATAAGGAAGTGCTGCTGGATTCGGTCTATTTTCATTTAAGCGACGAGGAGATCGGAAGATCCATGGGAATCACGAAAGAGAATGTGCGGCAGATCCGGTCCCGTGCAAAGAAACAGGTCATGAGGTTGTTGGAGGTGAAAGATCATGAAGGATTTTGATGAACTGGCAGAAGGCTTGAGTGATCTGCCGGAATGGAATATTATGGAGGACACAGGCCTGGAGAGGCAGATTGAGCGTCAGATTAACAGAAGGATTACAAAGATCAGCCTTCGCACGCTCTTCGCAGTGGCGATTGCGGCGGCAGTGCTGCTTCTGATCATTAATCCTGTGATGAAACTCTGCAGTTTTAATCCACGCCCCCTGTTTACATCGGCTGAGGCGGCCTACGAGAATGAATTTACGAAATATATGAGGGTTTATTACGAAACTGCCCAGCCATATGTAACGGTATACGATTCCAGCCTGAAGGATCGTGGATTTGGCCGTTACGTAATTGAAATGAGTGTTCTGGACACCAGCAGTCCCATATATGTGGGACTTCCTCCCAATGTTAAGATGAATGTAAACTGGGGCAGAATTGCAGTTGAGGATCCTCAGAATCTTACGGCGGTTACCGCGAACCGTTATGGCTACGGACTGATGAGCGAAGAGGATAAAGCTGCGCTTAAGGAAGAGATGGAAGAACTGCCAGATTCCAGTGTGATTCATTTATCACTCAGTACCAGGACCGCGAAACCGGTATCTGAAGTGATTGACGCCCCGATCCAGGTAAACTGGGTGGAAATATATAATGAAGAAGGAAAGGTACGCGGTGGTCTTACGATCAGAAAGAGCATTGTGGGAGAGGATGAACGCGACCGGGTGGGAATGACAGATGAAGAGTTAAAGCAGGAGTATCTGGGGAATCTGGAATATCTGCTGTCACAGCCGCAGCTGTTGAATGCTTTGGGCCTCCGTATGGGAAGCAAAGGACGGTATTACGTATATCCTACGACGGTGGAACCAGTGAAGGTATTGCTGGATCAGACCAGGGAGCAGGCGGTACTGACCACGAAGAACTACTGTATTTCCGGAAAGAAGCAGGAGATACTGGATTATTTGAATACCATAGACTATACTTCTGTCATGGTGGATGATGTACGTTTATCAATTTTGGAACGATGATTACTAAGGATAACAATTTTGGGGAAGAGGAAGTAAATTTCATGCCGCATACAAATTTTACAACACTTTGTTATATCGAAACGGAAGACAGCTATCTGATGCTGCACCGGGTGAAAAAAGAAGGGGATATGAACCGTGATAAGTGGCTGGGCGTAGGCGGCCACTTTGAGAAGGGAGAGAGTCCGGAGGAGTGTCTGCTTCGGGAAGTGAAGGAAGAGACCGGACTCACACTCTTAAGATGGCGTTTCCGCGGCCTTGTGACGTTCGTTTCTGACCGTTGGCCGGAAGAGTATATGTGCCTGTATACAGCTGACCGCTATGAGGGGACGATCGGTGATTGCCGGGAAGGACAGCTTGAATGGGTAAAAAAGGATCAGATTCGGGAACTGAGTCTGTGGGAAGGCGACCTGATCTTCTTTGAATTGCTGCAGAATAACCAGCCTTTCTTTTCGTTGAAGCTTTGTTATAAAGGGGAGCGGCTGACTCAGGCAGTACTGGATGGCAGTTCTCTGGAACTATTGGATGAACGGGATGCGGATGGGAGTGTAACCGGACGTGCCAGGGCCAGATTTCTGATGCACCGCTATGGAGATCTCCATGGAACGTCCCATGTGTGGATCGTGAGGTCTAATGACAAGAGTGGATTCGATCTGCTGCTTCAGAAGCGGAGCGAGGAGAAGGATGCGTTTCCGGGGTGTTACGATATTTCATCGGCGGGACATATTCCGGCCGGAGACGATTATCTGGAGTCAGCTGTCAGAGAACTGGAGGAGGAACTGGGAATCACTGTACGGCCAGAGGAACTAACCTTTGTAGGGCTTCATGATGAGACGGATATTGCAGAATTTTACGGGAAACCATTTCATAACTATGAAATCTGCAGAGTCTATGTATACACAAGGCCGATAGAAGCGGATCGGCTGAAGCTTCAGAAGGAAGAGGTAGAATCTGTCATGTGGATAGACTATGACGAGTGCCTTTCCCGAATCGAGAATCATACCCTGAAAAATTGCCTGAATGTGAAAGAACTCCAGATGCTGAAAACGTGGTGGACAGAAGGTGGAAGGAAATTCCGTTGACATTTGCAGATTGACATGATATAGTAGCGATAAATAAAAATGATTGGAAGTGTGTGTTTGTTAATTGCATCTGAATATGGCGCATAGAAAGAGAATAGCGGGAACAGGAACAGATTAAGAGAAGATTGGTTTTGTAAGGCAGAATCTTCTTTCTATTTTGTGTACCTGTTTAGACCATAGGGATGTGAATGGCAGTGAAATACACGAAAAGGATGAATCGTTATCTGCAGGAACATAGCCAGCTCTATGATCCTGCAGTTTTTTGTGTAACAGGAAAGTGCTCCTGTTACACAAAAAGCCCTCCGGGCAGGATGCGCACTCCGCGCTAAGGAAGTATGGTTGCTGAGGCAACCGCGCTCCGGCGCGAGAGTCCGGCGAGCCGGACTCTTTATTCGTAATAAGAAAAGCTGCTGTCTATTCCTCTTCTGATGCCGCCTGGCTGCTACTGGTAAAGGAACAATAAAACAGGAGAAAGAACAATGAACAACACATTTCATACATTAGAATTTGACCATATATTAAGACAACTGGAAGAACTGGCATGTACAAAGTCAGCAAAAGAGAGAATACGCAGCCTGGAACCGTATCTGTACGAGGGCGATGTAAGGAAGAGTCAGAAAGATACGACAGAGGCGAGACTGATTATTGAAAGTGCAGGAATGCCGCCGATTGCATCCATGGGTGATGTGGATGACATCCTGATTATAGTCGGACAGGACGGCTGTCTGTCAGCCGAACAGCTGGAATCGGTCGGTATGACGCTGACGGCGGTAAAACGCCTGAAGGACTTTTTGAACCGGTGCAGATATTTAAACACGAGTCTGGCCTGCTATGATGAGGAACTGGATCCCTTGGAGCACTTGAGGGAGCAGCTCGCGGAAGCTGTCAGAGGGGGACGGGTCGAGGACGGAGCCAGCCGCCTTCTCAGAAGTCTTCGGCAGGACATGATCCGTATGGAGGAAAAGGTCCGGGCCAAAGCGGACTCTATCTTAAAGAGCAGGAAGAGCTGTTTTGCTGATCATTACGTGACGAACCGTAATGGCAAGATGTGTCTGCCTGTAAAGAAGGAATACCGGTCATCGGTGCCGGGAAGTGTGATTGATAAGTCCGCTACAGGGGCGACTCTTTTTATTGAACCGGAAGCGGTTGCCTCTATGAATTCAGAGCTGGAGCTGCTGAAGATGGAAGAAGAGAATGAAACGAGACGAATTCTCTATGAACTGACGGTAATGGTGGCGGAAAACCGGGAGGTTTTCGAAGCCGACAAGAGACTGATTGAGAAGCTGGACTATATATTCGCCAAAGGAAAATTAAGCGCTGCCATGGAGGCGAAAGAACCGCAGATCAACATGGAACGGAACATTCGAATCAGGAACGGCAGACATCCGCTGATGAGCCGGGAACACGCAGTGCCTTTGAGCTTCGAGCTCGGAGACCGGGGAAATGGTGTTGTCATTACAGGACCCAATACAGGCGGGAAGACTGTGACGATGAAGACGGTGGGGTTGTTCTGTATCATGGCGCAGTGCGGACTTCACGTGCCATGTGAAGAAGCCAGTCTCTGTATGAATAATCAGGTGCTGTGCGATATTGGAGACGGACAGAATATATCTGAGAATCTGTCCACATTTTCCGCTCACATTACAAATGTGCTGGATATTTTGAAAAAAGCAGGACCGGAGAGTCTGGTACTTTTAGACGAACTTGGGTCCGGTACGGATCCGGCGGAGGGAATGGGGATTGCCATTGCCATATTGGAGAGTCTGAGGCAGTGCGGATGTCTGTTTTTGGTTACGACCCACTATCCGGAGGTGAAGGGGTATGCGGAAGCTGCCGATGGTGTTGAGAATGCGAGAATGGCCTTTGACCGGGAGACCCTGCAGCCGCTTTACCGGCTTGTACAGGGAGAAGCGGGAGAAAGCTGCGCTCTGTTTATTGCTAAAAAATTGGGTATGCCGGACGCCATGCTTTTAAGGGCAGAACAGGCTGCATATGGCAACTTGAAACCAGAGCGGCTTCAGGAGGAGAGCGGAGGCAAAAAGAAAAAACATGTCATTCTTCCGGAAGGCCCCCGAATTCGGAAACAGAAGGAAGAAAAGGGAATTCAGAAGGAACTGGCTGTGAAGTTTACAGTTGGCGACAGTGTTTTAGTTCTGCCGGATAAAAAGACGGGAATTGTATGCAGAACGGTGAATGAGAAGGGCGTCCTCCAGGTACAGCTGCAGGACAGGAAGATATGGATCAATCACAAACGGATAAAGCTTTTAGTCGCAGCAGAAGAGCTCTATCCGGAAGATTACGATTTCTCGATTATATTTGACACAGTGGAAAATCGGAAGAATCGGCATCAGATGGAGAGAAAGCACCAGGAGGGTGTGGAAATCAGGATGGAGGATGAATGATGGAGGAAGAACGGCTTGACCGGTATCTGGCTTTTATCAAGGAGACAGAGCTTTTAAAAAATGTACTGCGCACGGCGTGGGGATCTGCAGGGAGACAGGAGAGCACGGCTGAACACAGCTGGAGGCTGGCTCTCTTTGCCGCTCTGATGCTGGGCGAATATCCGGAACTGGATGGAAAGAGGGTACTTCTCATGTGCCTGATCCATGATCTGGGGGAGCTGTATGACGGTGATATATCGGCCGCCCTGCTGCCAGATGAGCAGCAAAAGCATGCGGAGGAGCAGCGGTCTGTGGAACGGCTGTTTTCATTTCTTCCGGATAAGGATCGTGAGAATTTTATGGCGATCTGGAAGGAATATAACGAGAATAGTTCTCCTGAGGCCCATCTGGTGAAGGCTCTGGATAAGGCGGAAACCATTTTGCAGCATAATCAGGGGATGAATCCCTCCGATTTTGATTATGAATTTAATCTGCAGTACGGCGCAGCCTATTTTCGTGAAGACGGGCTGATGGCCGCACTGCGTGACAGACTGGATCAGGAGACGAAGAGACACATTATGTAGGTACCTGCGTAGTGGGCTCCGGTGATTCGGCCGGCTCCGATTGCGGTTCCGGTTCCGGCATGGAAAGCTCGGATAAGAGAGAACGGAATATCTTGACGTGAAGCTCTTCATCCGCGATGATGCGGTTTAAAATTGACCGAATATGTCCATCTTCAATCCATTCAGATTGAGCATGGTATTTGCGGATGGCTTGGATCTCTCCTTCGAGTGCGTTTGTGAGCAGTGCATGAATCTGCGTCGGATACTGATTGCATCCGGGACACCAATAATACATGCGCCCTTTGTTATAGCTCCATAACCGCGGGTCAGTTCCCAGCTTTAAAGCCAGTTCACCGAAGATATCGAGGTGCCGCATTTCCACAATGCTGATCCGGTGGAAACATTCGGCTACGTCGTGATAGTACTCCCTGGTGACCAGGCTGTTATAAAAGTAAAGGCTGACCGCGGTCATCTCGGAGTTGCAGGAACCGATATTGGAAAGAATCGCGGCCGCATACTGGGGATTTTTGCCGTCCACCTTTACGGGTGGATACGGAGTATGATCTGAGTAATGAAATGTTGTTATATCCATAAAATATCCTCGTTAAAAAAGGTTCTTATTCAATATATAAGCAAAAAAAGACGAGTTATGACTGGAAAGTTTAAAAAGTGGTGGATGGAGGAAAAAAAGATGGATTTACGGGAAGCGTTAATGGGCTACATACCCTATAATGAACAGGAAGAAAAAGACCGGGAACAGATTCTGAAGTTTTTGGAGCGAGGGGATCTGGTATATACGAGAGAGAGTAAGGACGTCCATATGACGGCCTCGGCATGGGTGACAAACCGTGAGCGCAGTAAGATTTTGATGGCGTATCATAATATTTACGATTCGTGGGCCTGGCTGGGCGGTCATGCGGATGGAGAGAAAAACCTGCTTCTGGTGGCTCAAAAAGAGGTGATGGAGGAGAGCGGGCTTCGCTCTGTGAGCCCTGTCACTGAAGATATCTTTTCCATTGAGATACTGACTGTGTCAGGTCATATAAAAAATGGAAGCTATGTATCGTCTCACCTTCATTTGAACATCACCTATCTGCTGGAGGCGGATGAAGAAGCAAATCTGCATGAAAAAGAGGATGAAAACAGTGATGTGCGCTGGTTTTTGACGGAGGATGGAATCAACGCATCAAAGGAGCCGTGGATGCAGACCTGGGTTTATCGAAAGCTTGCAGAAAAGATGAACTGTTACATATTAACAGAAAATTGATAACTATTTTGTGATTTGCTGTTTTATTTTTCCTGATTATGCTTTATAATAGAACCAGCTTATATATTTGCCAAGAAAGACAACGAGGTGATTGATATGAAGATAGTTTATGCAATTGTCAGTTCCGACGATGGAAACCGTGTGACAGATGTACTGAATGAAAACAGCTTCAGCGTAACGAAATTGGCTACTACCGGTGGGTTCTTGAAGAAAGGCAACTCTACCCTGATGATTGGTACGAATGATGACAAGGTTGAGGAAGTAATTAATTTAATTAAGGATACCTGTGGAAAGAGACAGAAGATAACCTGTAATGTTCCGGCACCGAATATTGCATCTATTTCAGCAGGATATATGATGATGCCAATGACCGTTGAGCTTGGCGGAGCAACAATATTTGTAACGGACGTGGAACGGTTCGAAAAGATTTAACAAAAAAGCGAGAATTTCCCACCTCCACAGGTGGAGGAATAAAACGCCAAAACAAGCTTAACGGCAGTGGCGGGCGGAGAGAAATCGGTATCCCCCCCACTGACATGAAGTTAAGCCGCGCATCTATAAGATGTAATCGCACTCTGTGAAATGATCGAGCGCGGATTGAAACAATGCGGAAAGAGGGATTGCAGGAAGCTGTGATCCCTTTTATTTTTGCCTTGATCAATGGAAGTGAACAGAACCTCTAGAACTCTTTTTTCCTGTTGGACATAGAATAATAATGGAAAGAGAATTCAGGAGGTTTTTTATGAGTTGTAAATATTATCCGAAGGCGGGGGGCCCGTTTGGAATCCCCAATTTCGATAACCATATATCCGATGGACAACAGGAGTACCAGTCTGTTTCACAGCAGTCGCCGTATGCAGACCGTCCAGGCTGTCCGAATGTATCAAACTGTAACTGTGGAAGTAACTGTGGTAGTAATTGCGGCAATAACTGTGGTAATAACATGTGTCACTGCTGTCCAGGGCCTCAGGGACCGAGAGGACCGCAGGGACTTCCGGGTCTTCCGGGGCCGCAGGGTCCGCAGGGCTGTCCTGGGCCGAGAGGGCCTCAGGGCGCGACAGGTCCGCAGGGGCCTCGTGGGGCAACAGGCCCGCAGGGTCCGCAGGGGCCAAGAGGTTTTCAGGGCGCGACAGGTCCGCAGGGACCAGCCGGTGTGACAGGTCCTCAGGGTCCGCAGGGTGTAACCGGGCTCCAGGGACTTCCTGGAGCAACAGGTGCTACTGGTGCAGCAGGAGCTGCAGGTCCGACAGGAGCCGCAGGCCCGACAGGTCCAACCGGAGCAACCGGCCCAATCGGTCCGACAGGAGCGACAGGAGCAGCAGGCAGCCCGGGAGCAACAGGTGCTACAGGTGCGACTGGCTCTACTGGAGTCGCAGGCCCAATCGGTCCGACTGGAGCAACGGGGGCTAATGGCCCGGCAGGTGCTACCGGAGCGACTGGAGCAACGGGAGCAAACGGAGCCGCAGGTGCGACGGGTGCAACTGGAGCAACGGGAGCGAATGGAGCAGCAGGTGCGACGGGTGCCACTGGCGCTACCGGAGCCGCAGGCCCGATTGGCCCGACCGGAGCAACGGGTGCTAATGGTGCTGCAGGTGCGACAGGAGCTACCGGAGCAACGGGAGCGAATGGAGCCGCAGGTCCGACAGGCCCAACAGGAGCCGCCGGAGCCGCTGGAGCAACCGGAGCCACTGGTGCCACAGGCGCGACTGGAGCTGCAGGCGCGGCGGGAGCTACAGGAGCAACCGGAGCCACTGGTGCCACAGGCGCAAATGGTGTGGCAGGAGCCACGGGCCCGACAGGTGCCACTGGAGCGGCTGGAGCAGCCGGAGCCACAGGTGCCACAGGTGCAACCGGAAGCGCAGGTCCGATGGGAGCGACAGGCCCGACAGGCCCAACAGGCCCGACAGGTCCAACAGGTGCCACAGGTCCAACCGGAGCCAACGGAGTGGCAGGAGCCACGGGTGCAACGGGAGCGACAGGAGCGGCAGGAGCCGCAGGAGCAACCGGAGCCACTGGAGCGACTGGCGCCGCAGGAGCGGCAGGAGCCACGGGTGCGACAGGTCCAACAGGTCCGACTGGCCCGACAGGTGCAACTGGTTCCAATGGAGCAGCCGGAGCCACGGGTGCAACAGGAGCCACCGGAGCAACAGGAGCAAATGGAGCAGCCGGAGTAACGGGAGCTACAGGAGCGACCGGAGCCACGGGAACCGCAGGAGCAGATGGAGCGACGGGGCCGACAGGTCCAACAGGTCCGACAGGCGCTAACGGAGTCACGGGAGCGAATGGAGCCACAGGAGCAACGGGAGCGACAGGAGCAGCTGGTGCGAATGGAGCAACCGGAGCCACTGGCCCAACAGGAGCGACAGGAGCAGCTGGAGCAGACGGAGCTACCGGAGCCACCGGCCCGACAGGTCCAACAGGAGCAACCGGAACTGCAGGAGCCAATGGAGCCACAGGAGCAACGGGAGCAACAGGAGCGACAGGAGCAGCCGGAGCCGCAGGAGCAACAGGAGCCACAGGCCCGACAGGAGCAACGGGAGCCACAGGAGCAGATGGAGCGGCAGGAGCCACAGGAGCAACGGGAGCGACAGGAGCAGCCGGAGCGGCCGGAGCCACAGGAGCAACAGGAGCGACAGGAGCAGCTGGAGCAGCCGGAGCAACCGGGGCAACGGGAGCCACAGGAGCAACGGGAGCGACAGGAGCAGCCGGAGCAGCCGGAGCCACAGGAGCAACGGGGGCCACCGGAGCAACGGGAGCAACCGGGGCGACAGGAGCAACGGGAGCCACAGGAGCCACCGGTGCAGCTGGTATAGCCGGAAGCAGTGCAATTATTCCGTATTCGTCTGGATTACCAATTACAATGACAACAATTCTCGGCGGATTAGCTGGTATTCCATCATTGATTGGTTTTGGAGACAGCGCGCCAAGTGTTGGTGTGTTGGGAACAACAATTGATTTAACAAATGCGGCCGGAACACTTACAAACTTTGCATTTTCAGTACCACGTGATGGTGTGATTACTTCTATGTCCGCATTTTTCAGCAGTACTGTGGCATTGTCTTTAATAGGTTCGACAATTACAATCCAGGCACAGCTTTATCAATCTACGACACCGAATAACATTTTCTCACCGATTGCGGGGGCAGTTGTTACGTTGGCTCCAGCTCTCAGCGGTCTCATTTCCATTGGTGATCTCGCCAGTGGGTCGACGACAGGGCTTTCAATCCCGGTGACAATGAATACACGTCTCTTACTTGTATTTTCAACTACAGCTACGGGCCTTAATCTTGTAAACAGTGTTGTGGGTTATGCAAGTGCTGGTGTGGCTATATCATAAAGAATAATAGACGCAAAGGAATAAATGTCTCTCTGTATTAATGGATGAAGAAAACACCGGCAGTTCATATTTTGTAGAACTGCCGGTGTTTTTTTGTATAGGTTTGATGAAAAGCAGGAGTATGCTTAGAATCAGATCTGCTGCCTGTACCATTCTATTATTCACTGTGACCGCGTCAAATAAAACGGTGTAGGTGACGGCTTTTTCAGGCACTTCATTTTCCCTTTAGAGTGACGTACCGCCGATCATATGAATTATTCAGATATATTTCAGCAGAGTGTAAATGACTCCAATGTGGTAATGTGTGTTTGTGACATAATACAAGCCTACGCATATAATAGCCTAGGTGTATTTGATCCATCTGTGCGTCTGATTTCAGGGACGAAACAGATGGCGCCTGGGAATGGAGTAAATTTAAAATATCGGTTTCGGCTGCATGGCACGATATACCTGGCAGCTCCATTCATGCAGCATATTGATTTGCAGCTTAATCAGGAAAGGAACATGCGTGATGCTTAGGGACAATGATAATGATAACCGCGGACACGGTGATGTGAGGAATTGTGAGAACACCTCTTGTAACAGATGCTGCTGCAAGCGCTGTTGTCCCGTCTGTCCTCCGGAACAGAGGTCCTGTAACTTAAGTGGTGTACAGGTACAGCTGCGCGGGGCGGCCAGAGCGCTTTTAGAGAACAACACCAATGTCGTGTTTGATAAAATGGTAAACCAGTCAAATCCAAGAATCCAATATAATGATATGACGGGAGAGTTCACATTACCTTCCAATAGAAGCTACTATGTTTCCTGGGAGGTGGCTATTGACGGGTCAGAGACTGTGCAGAGTATTGATTTTTGTGTGGTAGTTAACAATGTCATGATCTCAGTCAGTTCGTCTTCACAGGTAACCTGTCAGCTGTCAGGAACAGCTCTTATTACGACGGGAAAAACACCGGGAAGGCTCTCACTTGTAAATATAAGCGGAGATACCGTGAGGTACACGGAGGCTTCGGTACAGGCTAATATTGTGATTGCAGGAATTACTTGCTAGGCGGGTATTTACAAAAACAATTGATCAAATCAGAAGTTTACGCAATGAAACATTGCGATTTATATAGAATTTAGGGATGGTGATATTATGGCTGATATAGGATTACAACTTCAAAATACTATTGCTGATTATATCGCTGTGGGCGGTGCGGTCCTGTTCAATGAGACGCTCGTCAACGATGATCCAAACGTAGTTTATAATCCTGCTGATGGAACAATATCCTTTGTGCAGGAAGGCGAATATTATGTATCTTGGTTTGTGGTGACGAAAACGGGGCTTGGCACATCTGGGCCAAGCTTTTCTATTGTGACCAATGAAGCCACGCCTACGTATTATACGGCTGGAAGCGGTATAAAAACAGGAGAAATATCCGGCTTTGCACTTCTCAATGTAAGTGCCGGATTTAGTTTTACACTTCGAAATGTGACGAATGGCGGAGTTAGGCTTAATGATAATGTAGAAGTTATGGCTGGAATCGCAGTAGTCAATATCGGTAAGGGGGGTCCCACTGGCCCAACTGGTGCCACTGGTGCAACCGGAGCGACTGGCCCGACTGGTGCAACGGGAGTGACCGGTCCGCAGGGAGATATAGGCCCGACTGGGGCGACAGGAGCAACGGGCCCACAAGGGGATATAGGTCCAACGGGGGTAACTGGCGCAACGGGGGCGACAGGTCCGCAGGGAAATACCGGGTCAACAGGTCCGACGGGAGCGACAGGCCCACAGGGAGATATAGGGCCGACGGGTGCAACTGGTTCAACGGGAGCAACAGGTCCGCAGGGAAATACCGGGTCAACAGGTCCGACGGGAGCGACAGGTCCACAAGGAGATATAGGCCCGACAGGAGTAACTGGTTCAACAGGAGCGACAGGTCCGCAGGGAAATACCGGAGTAACGGGTCCGACGGGAGCAACAGGACTGCAAGGTGATACAGGCCCGACTGGGGAAACGGGAGCAACAGGACCGCAGGGAAATACCGGAGTGACGGGTCCGACAGGAGCAACAGGACCACAAGGTGATACAGGCCCGACTGGGGCAACGGGAGCAACAGGCCCGACAGGAGCAACAGGACCGCAGGGAAATACCGGAGTAACGGGTCCGACAGGAGCAACAGGACCACAAGGAGATATCGGTCCAACAGGTGCAACAGGACCGCAGGGAAATACCGGAGTAACGGGCCCGACAGGAGCAACGGGTCCACAAGGAGATACAGGTTCAACAGGAGCAACGGGACCGCAAGGAAATACCGGAGCGACAGGCCCGCAGGGAAATACCGGAGTAACGGGTCCGACAGGAGCAACAGGACCACAAGGAGATATAGGTCCAACAGGAGCAACAGGCCCGCAGGGAAATACCGGAGCGACAGGCCCGACTGGAGCAACAGGACCACAAGGAAATACCGGAGCGACAGGCCCGACTGGGGCAACGGGAGCAACAGGACCACAAGGAGATATAGGTCCAACAGGAGCAACAGGCCCGCAAGGAAATACCGGAGTGACAGGTCCACAAGGAGATATAGGTCCAACAGGAGCAACGGGCCCGACAGGAGCAACAGGTCCACAAGGAGATACGGGTCCAACAGGAGCAACGGGCCCGCAAGGAAATACCGGAGCGACAGGCCCGACTGGGGCAACGGGAGCAACAGGTCCACAAGGAGATATAGGCCCGACAGGAGCAACAGGACCTCAAGGAAATACCGGAGCAACGGGCCCGACTGGGGCAACGGGAGCAACAGGCCCATCAGGAGTGGTTGGTGGTATTCAGCTTGAAGTTAAAAATAGTTCGGGAAACAATGTTGCGGATGGAGGAGTATTTACTTTTGATACAGTCTTTACAAATTTAACTCCGGATATCACAAATACGGCTGGGACAATTGAAATTACGACAGAAGGTTTATATTTTGTTGATTGGTGGTTGAATTTAGACGGATCAGGAGATCTTGATTTTGTTGTAGTAAACTTGGTTAATGCTACGACGTCCGCTATAATTGGCGAAAGTTATGCACCGCCATCCATACCGGGACAATTTTATGGGAATGCGATTCTTCAAGTAACGGCTGGTCAATTACCATTTACAATGCAGCTGGTAAACCAATCAGGTGCGGCATTGACGTTATCAGATATAACTGTTCAGGCGAGTATGCGTATAGTAGAGGCTAAAGTGTAAGCCATATTTGAATATGGCTAAGAATAAAAGGTTTTAAAAGAGGTGTTATAATGGCTGGTTTAGGATTACAGTTACAAAATACGACGCCCCTTATAGTATCTGCAAATGCCGCAGTATTGTTTAACGAAATATTGGTTGATTCTGATACCAATGTAACGTATAATCCGGCAGATGGTATGATAACGTTTATAAATGCGGGGCAATACTATGTATCATGGTTTGTGACTGTCAAAACAGCACTTGGCGTATTCGGTCCAAGTTTTTCGATTGTGACTAACGAAACGCCTTCCAGTAGTTATACCGCTGGCAGTGGAATAAAAAATGGAGAGATATTTGGCTCCGCAGTTTTGACAGTTACAGCAGGTTTTAGTATTTCATTAAGAAATGAATTAGCTACGGAGGTCAGTCTATCAGATGTGGTCCCGGTTAATGCTGGTATCAGTGTATTAAATGCTGGATCAGCAGGTCCGACTGGTCCTACGGGAGCGACAGGAGCAACCGGCCCGCAGGGCGCAACAGGTCCTACAGGGACGATGGGTCCTACAGGAGCGACAGGAGTTACTGGACCACAAGGAGCGACAGGCCCAACAGGCTCACAAGGAGTGACAGGAGCAACCGGACCGCAAGGGCCGACCGGTTTAACAGGATCGACAGGAGCAACCGGACCGCAAGGGCCAACAGGTTTAACAGGATCAACAGGAGCCACAGGTCCGCAAGGAGCGACAGGCTCAACCGGTCCACAAGGTGTAATTGGTCCAACAGGATTGACAGGAGCTACGGGTCCACAAGGGGATATAGGACCAACGGGAGTGACAGGAGCAACCGGACCACAAGGAATCATAGGCCCAACGGGAAACACCGGAGCGACAGGAGTGACGGGTCCACAAGGAGCCATAGGTCCTACAGGCGCGACGGGAGCAACCGGTTCGCAAGGCGTGATAGGTCCAACCGGAGCGACAGGCCCGCAAGGCGTCACAGGCCCCACAGGACCAACCGGAGCGACGGGTCCGCAAGGCGTCATAGGCCCCACCGGCCCAACCGGAGCAACGGGCCCGCAAGGCGTCACAGGTCCTACCGGCCCAACCGGAGTGACAGGCCCGACAGGCCCGCAAGGCGTCATAGGCCCCACCGGCCCGACAGGAGCAACGGGCCCGCAAGGCGTCATAGGCCCCACCGGCCCAACCGGAGCGACAGGTCCGCAAGGCGTCACAGGTCCTATCGGCCCAACCGGAGCAACGGGCCCGCAAGGCGTCACAGGCCCCACCGGCCCAACCGGAGCGACAGGCCCGCAAGGCGTCACAGGCCCTACCGGCCCAACCGGAGCGACAGGCCCGCAAGGTGTCATAGGCCCCACCGGCCCAACCGGAGCGACAGGCCCGCAAGGCGTCATAGGCCCCACCGGCCCGACAGGTGCCACGGGGGCGCAGGGAATCACCGGCCCGACAGGAGCAACCGGTCCACAAGGCCCCACAGGCCCAACAGGTGCCACAGGTCCGACTGTCACCAGTGAAGGTTTTTCAGCATTTCTTTCAACAGCCAGTGTATCTGCCAGCAGTCAGCTAACTGGCTGGTCGGTGGCCGCCCCATATTTCAACAGTGGAAATTTTAATCCGACGACTGGAAATTATACTGTGCCGGCCACAGGCAGATATATTATAGAAGCGACAATTAACTATGCAACGACAGCGGTAATCACGATCGCACTGGGGGCGGGAATTAACCCTGCATTTGTTGTACAGAGAAGCTCACCGACGGTGACCAGTTTGATTACAGGTTTATTTCCTATCTTAAATGTTAATATTGCGCTGATACTGTCATTAAGAACGATATTGGGCAGCGGAACTGTAACATTGGCTGGAGAGGTACAGCTAAATGCTGGTGATATCATCGGACTTTACTATGTAGCAAACGGACTTACGATCGGGCTGAATTTAGGTGGTTCCGGCAGTGGTATTGTATGGTCCGTAAATCAGATTAATTAGCAGCAATAAACAAAGGAAAAGCAAAAGGCCTGGATTAAAACAGACCACATAAGTCAGGCGGATTCTTATGAATCCGCCTGTTCAGAATACCTTAAATGCTGTTCTCGATACCTTCAATTCGTATCTGGATCCATGCCTCATCCCATTTGCCGATTCCCCCTTATTATCCTTCCAGTTCATACCTTAATTTGCTTTTCGGAAATCCTCATAATTCCTCAAAAAAACTGTCTCCACCCCACCCTCAAATCTGCCGCCAATCCCCCTTCTCCCCCATATCCTGTTCGCCCAATCAATTTGTCTCCGGGTCCCCCCACCCCCTATGCCGCCCCCATGTCCCCACCAGCCAAAGGACAGGCAAGATGCCCCAATCCCGGTATGTAACCTTTTTCCAATTTTTAAATATACTGTAGTATACCATCAGGGTATTAATAAAAGAAATAATATGGAGGTTCCATTATGAGTGATATGAACTATAATAACTGTGAGTGTGATCAGAGAGAATCCTGTGATTGTGACTGCAAATGTTACTGTGAATGTGAAAGAAACAGAACTCTCGCTCCGAACAGAACAACATTAAAATGCGGCTGTCCTGGTGCGGTGACTCTTCCTCTGGCAACGATTGCAGGAACAAACTTTACAGTTGCGACTGTAACAGTGGATACAAAAGGATACCGTAAACCGTGTATTAAATTTGAATTTGCCAGCAACATCGTTACTACTGTGGCAGTTCTTTCCCTGAATTTCCAGATTTTCAAACAGTGTAAAAATCAGCTGGTTCCGATTCCGGTTGGTCCTGTCTGGACGTTCTCCCGCCTCGTTGCGGTTACTGAAAGTGATTCGTTCACATTTTTCGTATGTGACTGCGATATCTGCGATGCAGAATGCTGCACTTACAGTGTAGTTGCAACGGTTGCAGGTGTTGCGACGGTTGGTGTTACTTCTATTAACAATGCGACTCTTGGAGCAATTGTTGTTGATAACGCTACCGGTTGCTAATTAGCTTAAAGGAGTAGCAATGTATTACAGGTTATTTGGACATGGTTGTCAAACAAGTTCTGGAACATGTAACTGCATTCCCCCGAAATTCAATCAGCCAAGATATAATGTGGGGCAATACCCTTTCCCCCAAATGAAACAGCGCCCGCATTCTTCTGAAGATGTATGCCGCAAAGAAAATATATTCATTAAAAACGCTGATTTTGGGGGAGTTGTCCTGCCTGAAGGAACAGATAAGAGAGCCACATTTCATGTGGCTTCTCTTAGTTTGGATACCTCTGGATATAAAAATATACTGATCCAATTGGCTTTTTCCTGTAATATTATTGCTGAGAAACTAAAACTGCGGCTGAGATTTCAAATTTTGAGGCAGGAAAGTGGTCAGGGGGTTACTGTTCCAGTCAGTGCAGGGATATTATACTATCAGGATAAAGTATGTTCGGAGGCGAATAGTTTTACGCTGTCTGTGTATGACCGCAATGCAGCGGCAGAGAAATGCTGCGTCTATAGCGTCTTAGTGGATATTGAAGAATTCGATATGGGGGGAAGCGCAATAATAGCAAATCCTACATTAATCGCAACCGTTGTAGGAGAAGTGTGATTTTGATTTTGGAAGGATACATTATGTCAGGAAAAAACCAGGAAACTCAGTATAAGATTTCTAACATACAGATAAAAGATGGTCTCATAAGCTGGGAAAATCATATGGTGCGGTCATCAGGGATTTCCCAGGTATGGCTGGGGGAGCTGACGGTGAAACCGTTTCCGGCGGAACTGTTCCTTATCCTTTTATTTATAGCATTAGCGGGTACGCATGTTGTGTGCATGCTGATCGCCCTGGCTGCCTCTGCCGCTGTGTGGCTGCTGTACCATCGGACCGGCAGCGCAGAGAAAATGGTTCATATGAAGCTTTTGGATGGAGATATTATTTCTTTTTCAGCTCATGATGAGGACTCTGCAGCCGGGTTTTACGAGGCAGTTAAAAGTTTGACAGAGGACGGCACTGCCGTAGAGATTCTGTTTGATGAAAATGGAAAGGCAGTAAAGAGCTCAGAGGAAGACACCGCTAAGGATACGACACCAGCTAAAGTAAAAACCGTCAGCAGAAATGCAGTAAGAGGGCCGCTGGCCCAGGAACTGCAGGTGTTGTATGAGAACTATTCGAAGAAGGAAGATGCGGACAGTGAGATTTTAGCTTTTATTGATGAGATGATCGACTTGACTGAATCCGGTGACCGGAGCGGTCTGACGGCGGCTTATAAGAAATTTGTTACAATGGGGCTGATCAGTGAGTGTAACGAGCTTGGCCTCGATAAGATCATTCAGGAAATAAAAGCCAGCATCTATCAATAGCAGAAGGAAGTCTGAACACAGCCGGACTGAACCGAAAGGTTCGTTCCGGCTGTGTTTTGCATATGATAACCGTAAGAGCCTATGCGTATTTTGCGGACAAAAATCAGAAAGGATGAGATAAAATGGCGACGGTGAGCCTGTGTATGATTGTACGGAATGAGGAGGATGTTCTGGGGCGGTGCCTGGAGAGTGTGAAAGATATCGTGGATGAAATCATCATTGTGGACACGGGGTCCACGGACAAGACAAAGGAAATTGCCGGCCGGTTTACGAACGCGGTATACGACTTTCCGTGGATTGATGATTTCTCGGCAGCGCGCAATTTTTCCTTTTCAAAAGCGACTATGGATTATCAGATGTGGCTGGATGCGGATGACGTGATCGAAGAAGAGGACAGGAAGAAATTTCAGCAGATGAAAGAGGAGCTGGATGGGAGCACGGATGTCGTCATGATGCCGTATCAGGTGGCCTTCGACCAGAAGGGGAACCCCACCATGACGTATTACCGGGAGCGCCTTCTGAAACGAAGCAGGAGATTTCTCTGGCAGGGAGCGGTTCACGAGGTAATCACACCGGCCGGAACCATCCTTTATGGCAAGGCGGCCGTCTGCCACAGAAAGCTGCACCCTTCGGATCCCGACCGCAATTTGAAGATCTATGAGACCATGAAAGAACATGGAGGGATCACGGATCCCAGACATCAGTTTTATTATGCCAGGGAGCTGTTCTATCATGGGCGTTATGAAGAGGCTGCGGCCATGTTTCTGACATTTCTGGAAGAGGGGAGAGGATGGATTGAAAATAATATCAGTGCCTGTCTGGATCTCTCCCATTGCTACGCCAGAATGGGAAAACGGGAAGAAGCCCTTCAGGCATTGTTCCGAAGCTTTCGTTACGACCTGCCCCGCCCGGAACTCTGCTGTGAGGCGGGAAAATGGTTTATGGAACAGGGGGGAAGCGACAAGGGTAACTTGAAACAGGCCGTTTACTGGTATCTGCGGGCGAAGGATCAGAAGACCAATGAGGAAAGCGGCGCCTTCGTGAATCCGGACTGCAGTGATTTCATACCGGATATTCAGCTCTGTGTCTGCTATGACAGGCTGGGAGAAAGGGAAAAAGCATTGGAGTACCATGAGAAGTCCAAAAAGAAAAAGCCGGATCACCCGGCCGTTCTGTTCAATGAAGCTTATTTTGCAGGAAAGGGAATGTGAAATACCGCTCCCTTTCGGATTTTTGCAGGAAGGACACAGGGACGCTGAAGAGTCATTCTCCGGCGCCCTGTACCATCAGCTGTTTTTCAATATTACCAGTTCCACTGAGTCGGCCACGTGCTCGCACATGTCGCAGCATTTTTCAAACCGGTCATAGATTGTGGTCCAGGACAGGATTTCCACGGCATCCGGACGCTCCGTGTGAAGGCGGTGCATGGCTTCCGTGTAGAGGCGGTCTCCGATTTCTTCCAGATGGTTGATCTCAATGATCTTTTCCCTTATGGTTTTCGATTTCCGGAAATGAGGGAACTCATCCATCAAATCCTGAAGAGCAGCACAGCACTGTGCCACGATACGGGAAAATTCCAGGGCATCCGGCCTTAACTCATGAATGTTAAACATGTAGAGGCGCAGCAGCACATCCTCAATGCTGTCTGTCACATCGTCGATCGCGCTGGTGAGACCCAGAATGTCTTCGCGCTCCAGGGGAGTGATGAATTCACGGATCAGCTTTTCCATCGCCTGGTGTTTGGTCAAATCGGCCTGGTGCTCCAGCTCGTGCATGGTATCAATCTGCTGATTTAACACGGAGGCATCAAAGTGCTCCAAATCGTTCTGCAGCTGCGCCGCCGCTTCAACCGCATACCGGACGCCTTCCTGTAGCAGTTCAAAATATAAATGATCTCGTTTTCCTGTCATGATTCTGACTCCTTTTCTATTTGCTGTTTATAGTTTGATCGTTATTTATCTCCCGATATCTTCCATTTTTTCTAAAAGATCCAGAGAAACAGTTTCGCCATGAAAAAGCCGATGACACCGCAGCCGGGAAATGTTAAGACCCAGGTAAGGACCATCTCCTTCACGACGCCCCAGTCCACACAGGAAATCCGCTTTGCGGCCCCCACGCCCATGATGGCGGTGGTCTTCGTGTGCGTGGTGGAGACCGGAATCCCTGCGATGGAGGATAAGAAGAGGCAGAAGGCCCCGGCTAAGTCGGCGGCAAACCCCTGATACTTCTCCAGCTTCACCATGTCCATGCCCACCGCCTTGATGATGCGGTAACCACCGACGGAGGTGCCGAGCGCCATGACGATACTGCACAGTACCATCAGCCAGACCGGAATGGAGAAATGGCCTTCGCCCACATTTCCCTGGGCCAGGAAGATTCCAAGCATGAAGACACCCATGAATTTCTGGCCGTCCTGAGCGCCGTGCATGAAGGCCATGGCGGCTCCGCCGGCAATCTGGGCGCCGCCGAAGAAGCGGTTTGTCTTTCTGCGGTCGCGGTCCCGGAAGAGCAGTTCCACCAGCCGGACAGAGATCCAGCCGGAGACGAAGCCGAGAACGGTGGAGAGCAGGAGGCCATAGAGAACCTTGACCCACTCGGACGCATTGATTCCGTCGACGCCGTTATGCAGGGCGATCGCGGCTCCTGACAGGCCGGCGATCAGGGCGTGGCTTTCGCTGGTCGGAATTCCGAACCACCATGCGGCCACGGCCCATGCGACGATGGCGGTCAGCCCGGCGCAGAGCGCAATCAGCGCCTGGTGGCTGTCGCCTCCAAAATCGACCATATTGTAAATGGTGGAGGCCACACTCTGATTGAGCATGGTCATGAGAAAAACTCCCAGAAAATTGAAAACGGCCGCCATCAGAATCGCATACTTCGCGGTGATGGCCCGGGTAGAGACGCAGGTAGCGATGGCGTTAGGGGCGTCGGTCCAGCCGTTGACCAGAATAACGCCCAGCGTCAGAACCGTGGTAACGGCAAACGCCGGGCTGGACGAGAGTCCTGTTAAAAAATCAGATATGGGGATTGTCATACCATTCATGTCTTACCTCACTTTACGTGGATTTTAATGTTTCTTTACTTCGATTATAACGGACTGACGTGAAAAATCTATAGAAAATGAAAAGCTTAACGCCGATTTTACAAAGGATAAAAAAGCGTTAAGACGAGGCGGCGAAAGGGAAGAGGGAATATTAACAAACTGCTAAAAATGGAAAAAGCAGGATGCAGGAACAGATAAATTGTGCTATAGTAAGAATTTGTGACATTTTAATTGTACAGAAAAGAAAGAGATGTGTGGAACATGAAAACTGGAATATTGAAAACGGGTGCGGCCGAACGCCGTGAACTGATCCTGAACGGCAGTATCGTAAGAACCTTGATGATGCTGTCGTTTCCGACCCTGATGATGAGCGTGGTGCAGTCTCTGATGCCGCTGTCCGACGGTCTCTTCATCAATAATGTAGCGGGTACGCTGGTGGCCAGCGCCGTTACCTACAGCGAGCCGATCATAAACATGATGACCGCGCTGGCCCAGGGCTTAAGCGTGGCCGCCATGGCCATTATCGGGCAGACCTTCGGCCAGGGGAATTTTAAGCGGGTGAAGCATATCAGCACTCAGACTGTAGTTTTCGCATTCTGCCTCGGCCTGTGCATCGCGCCGCTTCTGGTGCTCATCGCGTTTCCAATATCGGGCCATGTGGATCAGGAAATCTCTCATAATGTCTGGCTTTATATCGCCTTATATGCCATGGTTCTTCCGTTTTCCTTCCTGGAAAGCATTTATAATGCTATTATGAATGCAACCGGGCGGCCGGAAGCGACATTTATCCGGATGGTTTTAATGCTGGTATTAAAAATAATTTTCAATGTAGTCTTTATCGTCTGGCTCCGCCTGGGGATTGTGGGCTGTGTCATGGCTTCGCTCTGCGCCAATATGCTCATCTGTATCTGGATGTTCTATGAGCTGTTTATCCAGAAGGGAGAGAACCAGCTGACCCTGAAGGGTTTTCGGTTTGACGGAGTCCTGATCCATCAGCTGATCCGCGTCGGCATCCCGGCCATGGTGACCAGCCTGATGCTGAATTTCGGATTCTTCCTCATCAACAATGAGACCCAGAAATACGGACCCGTCGTCTTAAACGGTCAGGGAATTGCCAACAACATCACGTCTGTATGCTTTAACCTGCCCAGCTCCTTCGGCGCTGCCATCACAACCATGGTGAGTATGAATGTGGGCGCGGGACAGGGCGCACGGGCGAAGAAGTGTACAGTGACCGGATGCGTGGCCAGCATGATCACGGCTGTCCTTATTATTTCCATTATAGTACCGGCCTCGTCCCATTTGACGACCCTGTTTACGCGCCAGCAGGATGTGCTGGAGATCGCAAATCACGCGTTACATATTTACACGTATTCCGTCGTCGGTTTCGGAATCTGCATGGTAGTCCAGGGGGCGTTTATCGGCCTCGGAAAGACAAAGGTTCCGATGGTGGTGGGGCTGCTGCGAATATGGCTGCTCCGTTACCTGTTTATACTGGCAACGGAAAGCTTCCTCGCCTATTATTCCGTATTCTGGGGGAATTTATTCTCCAACTACATGGCGGCGGCGATCTCCATCGTCCTGCTGCTCCGTGTAAAATGGGAATCCGCATTGCAGGAAAATGAATAAAAGCCAGTAGCCGCCGGGCATTTCCGGACAGGAAAACGGGCGCCGCAGCCGATGATATCCGGCCGCGACGCCCGTTCTTTTTCTATTTTCCTGAATTAATGGTAAATCTTTTTCTCCTCATAGATCGGTTCGCATGTCAGATTGACGCCCAGCTTCTTGAAGATCTTCGTATCCACGTCGGAGAGCAGGACGGAAGTGTGAACTTCGCGGCCCTTTAGCTTTGGAAGCTGCTCTAAGGCGACCTGTGCGTTGTGATCGGTGGCCGCGCTGGCGGACAGGGCGATCAGCACCTCGTCGGTGTGGAGACGCGGGTTCTTGCTGCCCAGGTAATTGACCTTTAACTTCTGGATCGGTTCGATGGCAGAAGGTGCGATCAGATGAATGTCATGAGAAATGTTTCCCAGCACCTTGACCACATTTAACAGGAGGGCCGCGGAGGCGCCGAGAAGATTGGTTGTCTTGCCTGTGATGATGGTTCCGTCATCCAGCTCCATGGCTGCCGCCGGGGAGCCGGTCTTTTCCGCCCGCTCGTTGGCCGCTCCGACTACGCGTCTTAAGTCGGTGGTGATCTTGGCCTGCTTCATCAGAAGCTCGATCTTATAGACCTCATCCTTGCTGCCCATATCCTTGGCCAGTCGGGCCAGCGCCTGATAGTAGCGCCGTATAATTTCCTGACGGGAAGCCTCGGCACATACCTCGTCATCCATAATACAGCATCCGACCATATTGACACCCATGTCGGTAGGAGACTTGTAGGGGCATTCGCCGTAGATTCCCTCGAAAATGGCGCTTAACACCGGGAAAATCTCCACGTCGCGGTTATAGTTTACCGTGGTAACACCGTAGGCGTCGAGATGGAAGGGGTCGATCATGTTGACGTCATTTAAATCGGCGGTAGCCGCTTCATAGGCTAAGTTTACCGGATGCTTTAACGGGATATTCCAGATCGGGAAGGTCTCGAACTTGGCGTATCCGGCCTTGATGCCGCGCTTGTTCTCATGGTAGAGCTGGGAAAGGCAGGTGGCCATCTTTCCGCTTCCCGGTCCCGGCGCTGTGATGATGACGAGCGGCTTCGCTGTTTCGATATAATCATTTCTGCCGTATCCCTCGTCGCTCACAATCAGAGATACATTGCTGGGATATCCGTCGATGATGTAGTGGCGGTAGACACGTATGCCGATTTTTTCCAGCTTGCTCTTGAAGAGATCGGCTGCCTTCTGTCCGGAGTACTGGGTGATGACGACACTGCCGACATAGAGCCCCCGGTCCGTGAAGGACTGAATCAGGCGGAGTACATCCACATCGTAGGTGATGCCGAGATCGTGACGTATCTTGTTCTTCTCGATGTCTGCGGCATTGATGGCGATGATGATCTCGGCCTGGTCGGCGAGCTGCATCAGCATGCTTAACTTGCTGTCAGGTGCGAATCCCGGAAGGACTCTGGAGGCGTGATAATCATCAAATAATTTTCCGCCGAATTCCAGATACAGCTTATCGCCGAACTGGTTAATCCGCTCCCTGATGTGCTCAGACTGCAGCTGCAAGTACTTGTTGTTATCAAATCCGATTTTCATGTTCGTACCCCTTTTTATTCTTTAGAATCTATGTCCTCAGAGGCTGTTTACCCGCAAAAAAGCACGCAAAAAGCCCCCATATCGTTAAAAACGACGGGTTCCTGCTCATAATACTTACCGATTGTATCATAAAACGAATGAAATTACCACGGTTATTTCGTTCTCCAGGATAAACTTGTAAAATTACAGAATTATGAAGAATTGTGGTTCCTTATAAGGCTGAGAGAGATTTCGGGGTTTTCGTTCCGCCAGGGAGCCGGGGCCGGAGCGCTTCCCCCAGTTTCAGCTCATGGTTTCGGCCGGGGCATCTCTAAGGCCGGAAGGATACAAAAACAAGGGTACCGATGACATTCATCGGGAACTCCTGAAGGACTTCCCGATTCAGGTCCTCTAAAAATCTGACTTTGAGGTCAGATTTTTCCCCTTGTTTTTGTATCCTTCCGACCTAAGAGCTGCCGACGTCCTGCAAAAATCGCCGAAACTGGGGGAAGCGCTCCGGCCCCGGCTCCCTGGCGGAACGAAAACCCCGAAATCCCGGCTAAAGTAATTGACGAAAGCAGCTTTTCATAATTCTGTAAGTTTACAAGTTTATCCTGTTTCATTTTTTTGCTGTTCACGGCCCACTGAAATCCTCCGCCAGGCATTGCGGTACGCGGACGGGACAGGAGAACGAACCGTTTCTGAGAAAAAATGATTGTTTAAAGGTCTTGCAGGGGGTTGTAAAATACAGTCAATGCGATACAATAAAACTGACCAGAACGGTTAAACCAAACAGGTTAAGGGGGTCAGGAAGATGAATGAACAGTTTTATGAGCTTCCTCAGGAAAAACAGCTGCGGATCATCAATGCCGGGCTGGAGGTATTTTCAAAAAATGATTACAGACATGCGGTGACGGACGAGATCGCGAGAAAAGCGGGGATATCCAAGGGGCTGTTATTCTATTATTTTCACAATAAAAAGTCGCTGTACCTGTATCTGTTCGATTACTGCGCCAGTCTCATTATTAACCAGGTCATGGGAGATGAGCCCGGCGGCAGCGGAGATGAACCCGCCAGCGGCGGAAATGAGCCCGGCGGCAAGGCGGCCAGATGGGAGACAGTCACCGATTTTTTCGAGCTTCTGGAGATGGCGGCGGAGGCCAAGATCAAAGTGCTGGAGAAGACGCCTTATCTGGCTGATTTCATGGTGCGGGGATATTACTCTGAAGACGGAATCGTAAAGGAAGACTTAAACCGGGCGACGATGGAGTCGGTTTCGTCTGCCTTCAGGAAGTATTTCAGAAATGTGGACTACAGTAAGTTTAAGCCGGATGTCCCACCGATGGAAATCTACGAGATGCTGGTCTGGATGACGGAGGGATACCTGCATGACAAGCGGAAATCCAACGCGTCCATTTCCATAAAGGAAATCATGGAAAAGTTCTATGTCTGGGAAAAATGGCTGAAGCAGATCGCTTATAAAGAAGAATATCAGAAAACGGAGGCATAGAATGGCAGCAGGAAAACCGGTAATCAGAGCGGATCATCTCTCCGTCCGGTATGAAGGGGAGGGCGTGGCGGTGGACGCCTTAAAGGATGTCACCTTCGAGGTGGAACAGGGAGAATTTATCGTGGTACTGGGGCCCTCCGGCTCCGGGAAAAGTACCCTTCTAAATATCGTAGGCGGGATGGATAAGCCCACAGGCGGTGAGATCTGGTACAAGGACAGAGAACTGACGGGATATACGGCGGACCAGCTCTCCGACTACCGGAAGGATGTCGTAGGCTTCGTATTTCAGTTTTTCAACCTCATCCCCTCCTTAAATGCCGTAGAGAATGTGGAGCTGGCGGCCAGCATTGTGAAGGAGCACATGGACCCGAAGGAGGTGCTCGCCATGGTGGGGCTGGGCGGAAGAGAGAGACACTTTCCGGCCCAGCTGTCAGGCGGAGAACAGCAGCGGGTCTCCATCGCCAGGGCCATTGTAAAAAAGCCGGATCTTCTTTTGTGCGACGAGCCCACGGGGGCGCTGGACAGCAAAAACAGCGTGGCCATCGTAAAGCTTCTCCTGGAGGTGGGCAGAAGCTTAAACTGTCCCGTCATGACCATCACCCACAACGCGGAGATGGCCCGTGTGGCGGACCGCGTCTTCCACATGAAGGACGGAAGGCTGGAGCGTATCACGGTCAATGAGCATCCATGCCAGGCGGAAGAACTGGACTGGTAGCGGCGGAAAGGGACGGATATGACGAAACTTTTATTGAGAAAAATGATTCGCGACATGAAGCGATCTATGACGGCTTACATACTGTGCATCCTGATCGTTGCCATCGGTTTCTGCGGTTTTACCGTGCTGGAGCTGTGCTACGACAATCTGGCCGAATCCCGTGATATGTTCTTTTCCCAGTCCGAATTCTGCGACGGCTTTGCCGAGGTGACCGATTCCCCCGTCTCCGAGGCGGGAATCTTAAAGATGATTCCCGGAATCGGCACGGTGCAGGCCCGGCTCGTGAAGGACACGAGGGTATACGGATACGAAGAGGATGTGGAGCTCCATCTCGTATCCTGGTCGGAGGGCCAGATGAACCGTCCGGTCTTATCCCGCGGCACGCTGCCGGAAGAGGGAAAAAAGGAGATCGTTATCGGCGACGGCATCGCAAAGGCCAGGAATTTAAATCCGGGGGACACGGTAGAGATCGTCGTGGAAGGAAAGCGGGTCCCCATGGAGATCACGGGAATCGGCCTGACGCCGGAAAACATCTACATGATCCGCAATATGAACGAGCTGTATCCCAGCCCGGCCGTGTACGACGCGGCATTTACCTCATATCGGACCATGGCCCAGCTGTTCGGCCAGGAAGGCCATAGTAACAGCTTTTTGTTTAAGCTGGAGCCCGGCAGCGACTGGGAGGCCGTGAAGGACCGGATCGAACAGGCGCTTACGCCCTACGGTCTCATATCCCATTATGCCCGGGAGGACCAGCTGGCCGTCTCCATGGTTGACGAGGAGATCAAGCAGCTGGAGAAAATGTCCGGCGTGGTGCCGTTTCTCTTCCTGACCGTGGCAGGAGTGATTCTCTATATCACGCAGAGCCGTATGGTGGAGCAGCAGCGGACCCAGATCGGAACCCTGATGGCGATTGGAATCCCATTGAGGAAAATAAGGCTCCATTACATGGGCTTCGGAGCGGTGACCGGTTTGCTCGGCGGGCTGTTCGGCGGGCTTCTGGGGTATGCCCTGGCGGATCCTATGGCAGGCTATTACCGGGTATACTTTAACCTGCCGGATGTGACGGCTCCGCTTTCGGTGTCCTATCTGCTGGAAGGCATCCTGCTGGCGGGGATCTTCTGCTCCGGCACCTCCTGGATTATCGCCGGTGTGATCGGGAAGATGAAGCCCGCCCAGGCGCTGCGTCCCCCGTCACCCAAGTCGGCCAGACAGTCATTTCTGGAGCGGATTCCGGGGTTTTTAAACCTCTTTACGGTTCCGGGCGTCATGGCGCTTCGAAGCCTTTCCAGAAACAGACGGCGGACGGCCATGTCGGTGGCCGGCATCGCCTTTGCCTATATGATTACGGCTACCCTGGTGTCCATGAACTCCCTGTTTGACGTCTTTATCTTCGATTACTGGGAGAAGACCCAGAGACAGGACATTATGGTTCAGTTTGAGCAGCCGGTCCTTTTAGAGGATGCCCTGGAGGCGGTAAAGCATCCGCAGGTGGAAAACGCGGAGGGGATGATGGAATTTGCGGTCACCCTGTCGGGGCCGGGGGGAAAGACGGACTGCACCATCCAGGCCATTTCGCCGGAGGCTTCCCTCACAAGGCTGTACAAAGAGGACGGAAGCCGCGCGTATCCGGAAGAAGAGGGCATCGTGATATCGGAGCACATGGCGAACGTCATGGGCGTGAAGAAGGGGAGCACCATAGAGGTGAAGGTTCCCTATCCCAAGGAGCGGATCAGCCGCGTCACAGTGACGGACACGATCGCCCAGTATATGGGGAGCTCCGCCTATATGTCCTTCGACGGCGCCGGCAGGATCAGCGATTACCGCAATGTGTGCACGACCGTTCTTCTGAAGGCTCCGCTCATGGTTCAGGAGGAGCTGCGGGAACGTCTCGAGGATGCGGCCGCTGTGTCCGGAATCCAGAGCCGCCAGGACAGACTTTCCCAGTACCGGTCCATGATGGGGAGCATGAGCGCCATCATGGCCTCCATGTCCATGCTGGGCGTTATCATCAGCTTTGCGGTCATCTATATCAGTTCCCTGATCAGCTTCGAGGAACTGAAGCGGGAGCTGTCCACCCTGATGATGCTGGGATTAAAGAGTAAGGAGTGTCTCGATGTGATCTCCACGGGACAGTGGCTGCTGGCCGCGGGCGCGGTGCTCATCGGAATTCCCATGTCCATGGGGGCCAGCCAGCTGATCTCGGTCTCTATGGCTTCGGATATGTATACAATCCCCAGCTTTATCGACGGAAAGGCGCTGCTGCAGGCCATTGGGCTGACCGCCGTCTCTGTCGGGTTCAGCTCCATGATGATGCTTCGAAAACTGAAAAAAATAGTTCCGGCAGATCTTCTGCGGGAACGGGAATAGAGGTGCAGGATGAAAAGAAAAGTGAAATGGATATTTCTTGCGGCCATTGCCGTGATCAGTATCGGCGCGTATGCGGCGGTGCTCTTAAAACCCGTGGAAGCTTCCGCAGAGCAGGCGGTAAAAGGAAACCTGGAGAGTCAGTTTACCGTTTCGGCCTCCATTCTACCCGTATCAGGCATGGTGCTTAATTCCGTTACCGCGGGCAATGTCTCGGAAATCCCGTATTTGCCGGGAATGGAGGTCAAGGAGGGGGAGATCCTTTTAAAGACGGATACTGCCTCCCAGACGACGCTGGACATTCAGAGAGAGCAGTTTAAGCAGCAGTTAAGCGCGGCCCGTCAGGAGTACGACCGTCTCTACGGTTCCAATGGTTCGGCAGCGGCGGCCCTTAAGGCGGCGGAAAGCGAGTACCGCCTTGCAAAGAAGAATTACGACAACGGGGTGGTGCTGGCGCAGCAGGGCGGCTTCATCGCCCAGTCGGACCTGGATTCCTTAAAGACCCAGCTGGATCTGACTTACCAGAAATACGCACAGGCGAAGGAAGATAATTCTGAGGAGCAGAAGGCGCATTCCCAGGAGCAGATTGCTTCCTTCGAAAGGCAGCTGGCCCTTCTCGATGATACCGTGAATCCCGGTGCGGTAAAGATGCCCTACGACGGCGTCCTGTGGGAGGTGTACACGGAGGAAGGCGCCTATCTGTCGCCCAACCAGCCGGTAGTGAAGATCTACCGACCGGACAGCATGAAGCTTTCCGCCTCCGTTCTGTCGGAGGACGCAGCCGCCCTGACACCCGGGCTTAAGGCGAAAGTCATTTACGCCGACGGGAGCGAGGGGGAAGCCGAGGTGAGCTTTATTGCAAAGACCGCCGAGAAACAGATGTCTTCCATCGGCCTGGAAGAGAACCGGTGTACCGTAGAGTTAAAGCCCGCAGCACTTCCGGAGCACGCGGGAGCAGGCCAGACGGCGGATGTATCCTTTCACGTCGTGACCGCCCCGGAGGTCTTTTCCGTACCCGCGGCGGCCGTAATACCGGCAGAGAATGGAAGCGCCGTCTATCTCATACAGAATGGGAAAGCGGTATTAAAGCCCGTGGAAACCGGAAGAAGAGAGGGAGGCCGGGTAGAAATTATTTCCGGACTGGAAGATGGGGATATCGTGGCCTCCGACCCATATAATGATAATGTAGAGAAGAACGGCCGGGTAAAAGCCGTCTTAAAAGAATAATCGGGAGCGCTCTTTACAACGGAGAGAAAACGTGATAAAACGTTGTAGAGAAGATGGAGGAATTAGCGATGTTAAAGTTAGGAAGAAATGACGCCTGCTGGTGCGGCAGCGGAAAGAAGTATAAGAACTGCCATCTGGCGTTCGACAGAAAGATTGAAAATTACGGTATTATGGGCGATCTGGTGCCGGAGCATTACATGATCAAGACCCCGGCGGAGATCGAGGGAATCAGAAAGGCCGGCGAGGTGAATACGAAGATCCTCGATCTGGTGGATTCGTTCATACGTCCGGGCATCAGCACAGAGGATATCAACACCCTGGTCCATGAAAATACGATAAAGATGGGCGGCATCCCGGCTCCCCTTAATTTTGAAGGCTACCCGAAGAGCGTCTGCACTTCCGTCAATGAGGTGGTCTGCCACGGCATTCCCGATCCGAACCGGATCCTGAAGGAGGGTGACATCATCAACGTGGATGTGACGACGATCTTAGACGGTTATTACGGAGACGCCTCCAGAATGTACTGCATCGGAAACGTGTCGCCGGAGGCGGAGAAGCTGGTACGCGTGACGAAAGAGAGCGTGGACTTAGCGCTTAAGGAAGCCCGGGCCTGGGGCCATCTGGGCGACATAGGAGCTGCCATATCCGAGTACATTTATGCAAATGGTTTTACGGTAGTGCGTGAGATCGGCGGCCACGGCGTGGGGAATGATTTCCATGAGGAACCGTGGGTCAGCCATATCGGAGAGCGGGGAACGGATATGCTTCTGGTTCCCGGCATGATCTTTACCATTGAACCGATGGTAAATGCGGGACGGCCCGATGTGGTTCAGGACGAGGAAGACGGCTGGACCATCTATACAGAAGACGGAAGCCTGTCGGCACAGTGGGAGTACACGGTGCTGATCACGGAAGAGGGGCCGGAGGTGCTCACTTATTAAGAGTTTTTTTGAGCCGGCATATGCAGGGAGAAGCCCGGCGGGAAGCAGGATGTGGAAGATGTAGTTCCACTCCGGTTTCCCGCCGGGCTTCTGTCCGTTAAGGTGTTGAAAAAATTCATGCATATTTGTTGAATCCGCCCATATAAAGAACTATAATGAAATTGAAACTAAACAATTTCAACAAAATGTTATTACAAGGAGGGGTACCATGAATGTTATGTATGTCGTAGCAATTGGTTCCATAGCCGCTCTGATTTATGCTGCCTGTATGTTTGTCCGGGTGAAGGGACAGCCGGAGGGCAGCGCTGGGATGATTAAAATCTCTACTGCGGTCAGGAAAGGTGCCGGCGCCTATTTAAGACGGCAGTATCTGGGCGTCGGCATTTTCTTTGCTGTCGTTTTCATCATATTGCTGTGTATGGCGTTTGGCGGGTTTTTGAGTTATTTTACACCGTTTGCATTTTTAACGGGCGGCTTTTTCTCCGGTTTGTCAGGGTTTATCGGAATGCGGACAGCGACGATGGCAAACTGCAGGACGGCGGAGGGGGCTTCCCGCAGCCTGAACAAGGGCCTCAAAGTGGCTTTCTCGGCAGGCTCTGTTATGGGCTTTACCGTGGTGGGGCTGGGACTTCTCGATCTGACGATCTGGTATTTTATCCTGAATACCGTGTTCCATTCGCTTCCGGAGACGGAACGGATCACACAGATTACGGCCAATATGCTGACCTTCGGAATGGGCGCCTCCAGTATGGCGCTGTTTGCCCGTGTGGGCGGCGGTATTTTCACGAAGGCGGCCGATGTGGGAGCCGATCTGGTTGGTAAGGTAGAGGCGGGTATTCCGGAGGATGATCCCCGTAATCCTGCTGTTATCGCGGATAACGTAGGCGACAACGTAGGCGATGTGGCTGGTATGGGCGCAGATTTGTATGAATCGTATGTAGGCTCGATCGTGTCTACCGCAGCGCTGGCGGTTGCGGCCGGCTTTGGTGTGAAGGGCGTGGCCGTTCCCATGATGCTGGCGGCATTCGGCGTCATCGCATCGATTATCGGCACCTTCTTCGTAAAGACAAAGGAGGATGCTTCACAGAAGAATCTTTTAAAGGCGCTGCGGCTGGGAACGTATATCAGCGCTGTTCTGGTGGTGGCGGGGGCCTATGTGATTATCCGCCTCCTGCTTCCGGAACATATCGGGATCTATGCGGCGGTGCTGTCAGGTCTTGTCGCCGGTGTTCTGATCGGTGCGATCACGGAATATTTTACGTCGGATTCGTACCGGCCGACGAGAGATCTGGCCTCGTCCAGTGAGACGGGAGCGGCCACGGTGATCATCAGCGGACTGTCTCTCGGCATGCTTTCTACGGTAGCTCCGGTGATCATCGTCGGTGTGTCGGTGCTGATCAGCTATTACTGTTCGGGCGGAAACGCTGATTTTAACATGGGACTTTACGGTGTCGGAGTCTCTGCGGTCGGCATGCTTTCGACGCTGGGAATCACGCTGGCAACCGACGCGTATGGACCAATCGCCGATAATGCGGGAGGAATCGCGGAGATGACTCATATGCCTCCTGAGGTCAGAAACCGGACGGATGCCCTGGATTCTCTGGGAAATACGACGGCGGCCACCGGAAAGGGATTTGCCATCGGCTCAGCTGCGCTGACGGCACTGGCGCTGATTGCATCTTATATTGACAAGGTCAAACAGTTGAATCCGGATATTGCGCTGAATCTGACCATCACAAATCCGACGGTCCTAATCGGCCTGTTCATCGGCGGCATGCTTCCGTTTTTATTCGCCGCCCTGACCATGGACGCGGTGGGAAAGGCCGCTCAGTCTATCGTGGTCGAGGTGCGCCGGCAGTTTAAGGAGATCAAAGGGCTGATGGAGGGAAAGGCGGAACCGGATTACGCCGCCTGTGTGGATATGTGCACGAAATCGGCACAGAAGCTGATGCTGGCGCCGGCTCTGATCGCAGTGATCATTCCTATCGTTGTCGGGCTTTTGCTGGGGGTGAATGGTGTCGCAGGCCTGCTGGCCGGCAATACCGTGACCGGCTTCGTCCTGGCGGTCATGATGGCCAACTCCGGCGGAGCATGGGATAATGCGAAGAAATATATTGAGAGCGGAGCCCACGGCGGAAAAGGAAGCGACCAGCATAAGGCCGCGGTCGTGGGAGATACGGTCGGCGATCCGTTTAAGGATACGTCAGGGCCATCCATTAATATTCTGATTAAACTTACCTCCATGGTATCCATTGTATTTGCAGGATTGATTGTGGCGGTGCATCTGCTGTAGCTTTCAGAACGGCGGTGGAGGAACGGTTATGAAATAGAAGGAGAAGGCGTCTGCCTTCTCCTTCTGTATGCCGGGTTACTCTTCTTCCTCTTCGGAGTCCTTAAACGCTCTTTTTTTCCCGATACGGAAGCAAAGAGAATCCACCAGATACATAAGCCCAAACATGAAAAAGAATAAAAGAAGGAAAGAGATGACTGCTGTCGCGAGGGAATAGCGGACGTAAAAGCTGTAGGCGATAATCAGTGACGCTGCCAGGGAGCTGATGGCGTAGAGCAGAAACAGCTTTTTGCGATTCGCATTTTCCGCAGTATAAATGTTGCCGTCTCTGGCATCCAGAAATAAATTATAAACAGACGCGGCAAGGACGACGACAGCCTGCGGTACTATGTATTTCAGCTCCCATCGGAGTAAGTGAAGTTCCGCCAAAAGGCAGAAACCGGTTGCAAGGAGAAGAAAATTCCAGCTCTTTCTGGCATTCCTGAGACTTTGAAGTTCCATTCGTTCATCTACGATTCGTTTCTTAAACAGTGATTTCATTCTGATACCTCCCAAAATAATTCGTCCAGTGTCCTGTCCAGTTCTTTACAGATTGCGATACAGAGATTCAGTGTCGGGTTATAGTTCCCGGATTCGATCATGCTGATGGTCTGCCGCGTGACGCCAACCCGTTCCCCTAACTGCTCCTGTGATAAATCGTGTTCCACACGGGCAATTTTCATCCGTTTGTTCTTCAATAAAAATCCACCTCCAGTTCCTGCTTTATGTTCGTTTCATACCTACATAGTACACTAAAAAAGACTAAATGTCAAATATAATTTACAAAATGAATGATTAAGATGGCAAAACGAAAACACGTTTGTAAATTTTACAAAATGTGGTAAAATATTAAATAAATGTTACAGGAGAATACCATAAAACCATCAGGAAAGTGAACGGGAATAATATGAAAAAATGGCTTTTGGCAGTACTTGTCTGTACGCTGGCGGTGACGGGATGCAGCAAATATAAGCAGGTATCCGACTTGCCGGAAACGGATGAGACAACAGAAACAGAGAGTATGGGCGGAGAAACCACGGAGGAGACGCTGGAAGTCCAGCAGGAGACAGAGCCGGCAGAACCGCAGAAGGAACGGGTTCGGGTGAAGGGCGTCTACATTTCCGGATATATGGCGGGATCAGAAGGCTTTCAGGCGATTCTTGACAAGATCGGCCAGACGGAGATTAACGCGGTGGTCATCGATGTGAAGAATGACGACGGAAGAATTACATTTTCCATGGATGATGCGCCTACGGTCAATGAGATCGGCGCATCGGAGCGGTATATCCGGGATATCGGAGCGCTCATGGCGGATTTAAAGGCCCGGGGCATCTATACCATCGCCCGGGTCGTGGCTTTCCGCGATCCTTATCTGGCTGAGAAGAAGCCGGAGTGGAGCTTAAAGAACGCGGATGGCAGCCTTCACCGCGACAATAAGGGGCTGGCCTGGGTCAATCCCTACCGCCAGGAGGTCTGGGACTATCTGGTGGAAGTGGGCACACAGGCGGCGAAGGCCGGGTTTGACGAGATACAGTTTGATTATATCCGGTTTGCCACGGACAGCACCATGAAGCAGGTCGCATTTGACGAGGCGGATACGAAGGGACGCTCCAAGACGGACATCATCACGGAGTTTATTACGTATGCCTACGACAAGCTGTCGGCGGAGGGCATCTTCGTTTCGGCTGATGTTTTCGGCACCATTATCGGAAGTAAGATTGATGCGGATGCGGTGGGCCAGGTGTATAATGATATGGCCAGGCATTTAGACTATATCTGCCCGATGATTTATCCGTCCCATTACGGCGATGGTAATTTCGGAATCGAGCATCCGGATACCCAGCCCTACGATACGATCCATGCGGCATTGATGAAATCGAAGCAGGATCTGGCCATTGTGACGGCGGCAGGGGAGGACCATGCCATCGTGCGCCCGTGGCTCCAGGATTTCACCGCTTCCTATTTACAGCATTACATCAAATACGGCCCCGCCGAGGTGAGGGCCCAGATTCAGGCTGTCTATGACGCCGGATACGATGAATGGATCCTTTGGAGCGCATCCAACAAATATACGTGGGATGGCCTTCTCTCGCCGGAAGAAGCCAGCCAGGAGGATCAGAAGATTGCCGAATCGAGAGCGGCCCTGCCTCCGGAAACGACGGTAGCGCCGCCGACAGAAGCGGCGAAGCCGGAAACGGCACCGGCACCCGAGGAGACGCTTCCGCAGGAGGGACAGCCTTCTGAAGAAACCTCGATGGAGGAGACAGAGGCGCCGGTGGATGAGACATCCGCCAGCGAAGAACTGCAGACCAGCGAAGACCCGGAAACAGAGGCCACAGATCGGGCCGCTTCCGCCCAGCCGGAGACAGCGGCGCAGGGAGAGAAGAGAAGCAAGCCCAATGTTGTGATCGTCACGACAGGCGGGGCAGGAGAATAGCGCGGTACTGCGCACATGACAGAAAATCAGGAAAGGAAACGCATATGGGCAGAATACCAAAACCAGGAGAATGTTACAGGCATTTTAAGAATAAGCTGTATCAGATCATCACCGTAGCCGAACATTCCGAGACAGGAGAGAAGATGGTGGTTTACCAGGCGCTGTACGGCACATTTGGGACGTATGTGCGGCCGCTGTCCATGTTCATCAGCGAAGTGGACCATGAGAAATATCCGGAGGTGAAGCAGAAATACCGGTTTGAACGGGTGGAACTTAAAGAAGAGGCGGCAGGAGAAACGAGCGTGGAACATGCGGCATGGACGGAGACTGAGGAAGCCGAAGGCGTCGCATCGCAGGAAGCCGAAGAAGAAACAGCTGTTTCCAGTAAAATTCTTCTTGCTTTTTTAGACGCGGAGACGTATTATGAAAAGCTGGAAGTTTTAAAAGAACGCCGTGAGATATTTTCCGAGGAGGAGCTTGCGGCTGTCTGCGAATCCTTGGATATCGGAAGCGGAACGGGTACACGGGAAGGCATGTACCGCGCCGCCGTCAATTATCTGGAGATGCAGGCGAAATACGATGGAGCGAGACTGAGGTGACAAATACGTGGAGCAATCCGGATACAATGGATTTAATATAGAAGAAGAACTAAAGAAACTGCCCGCCCAGCCTGGGGTCTACATCATGCACGATAAAAGGGATGAGATCATCTATGTGGGAAAGGCCATCAGCTTAAAGAACAGGGTCCGGCAGTATTTCCAGAGCAGCAGGAATAAGACGTCAAAGATTGAGCAGATGGTTTCCCGGATCGCCAGGTTCGAGTATATCATAACGGATTCGGAGCTGGAAGCCCTGGTTCTGGAGTGCAATTTAATCAAGGAACATCGTCCCAGATACAATACGATGCTGAAGGACGACAAGACGTATCCGTATATCAAGGTGACGGTCTACGAGGATTTTCCCCGGGTATTATTTTCCAGGGACATGAAAAAGGACAAAAGTAAGTATTTTGGGCCATACACCAGCGCAGGAGCGGTTAAGGATACGATTGATCTGATCCATAAGCTGTACAAGATCCGTACCTGCAACCGCAATCTGCCGAAGGATATCGGCAAGGACCGCCCCTGCTTAAATTACCACATCAAGCAGTGCTCGGCGCCCTGCCAGGGATACATTAATAAAGAAGAGTACGGAAGGGCCATCAGTCAGGCCCTTGATTTTCTGGGCGGCAAATACGATCCGGTCATCTCCATGCTGGAGGAAAAGATGCAGACGGCGTCGGACGAGATGGATTTCGAAAAAGCCATCGAATACCGGGATTTGCTGACCAGCGTCAGGGCGGTGGCCCAGAAACAGAAGATCACCAGCAGCAGTATGGAGGACCGCGATATCATCGCCATGGCGAAGGACGACAAGGACGCGGTAGTCCAGGTCTTCTTCGTAAGGGAAGGCCGTCTGATCGGCCGGGAGCATTACCACGTTACCATTGCCACGGCAGAGGATGACAGGCAGATCCTGACCAGCTTCGTCAAGCAGTTTTACGCCGGCACGCCGTTCGTCCCAAGGGAGCTCTGGGTTCAGACAGAGCTTGAGGACAGCGAGATCATCAGAGAGTGGCTCAGCGCCAAACGCGGCCAGAAGGTGAAGCTTGTCGTCCCTCAGAAGGGGGAGAAGGAGCGCTTGGTAGAGCTTGCGGAACGCAACGCGGCCCTGGTCCTTTCCCAGGATAAAGAGAAGATCAAACGCGAGGAGCTGCGGACCATCGGCGCCATGAACGAGGTCTGCGGCTGGCTCGGCATAACCGGAGTCCACAGGATCGAGGCCTTCGATATATCCAATATCAGCGGTTTCGAATCGGTAGGCTCTATGATTGTTTATGAGGATGGCAAGCCCAAGCGGAATGATTACCGCAAATTCAAGATCAAATGGGTCAAAGGCGCCAACGACTACGCCTCCATGCGTGAGGTCCTTACGCGCCGCTTTTCCCACGGTCTCGATGAAGCCGCTTCTTTAAAGGAAAAGGGCGTGGACGAGGAGTTCGGCAGCTTCACAAAATTCCCGGACTTACTCATGATGGACGGCGGCCGCGGCCAGGTCAATATCGCCCTGGAGGTACTCGATGAGCTGAAGCTTTCCATCCCTGTCTGCGGCATGGTAAAGGACGACAACCACAGAACGCGCGGTTTATACTACAACAATGTGGAGATTCCCATCGACAAGCGTTCCGAAGGCTTCAAGCTGATCACCCGTGTCCAGGATGAGGCCCACCGCTTTGCTATCGAATACCACCGCAGCCTCCGCAGCAAAGGCCAGGTCCATTCCATCCTGGACGATATCCCCGACATTGGCCCCACCCGCCGCAAGGCGCTGATGCGTCATTTCAAGGATATCGAAGCCATAAAAGAAGCGTCCATAGAGTCCCTGACGGCCACACCGGGCATGAATGCCAAATCGGCTCAGAGCGTCTATGACTTCTTTCATTAGAATTGCAGTTCATTAGATGAGGATTGAGGAATTTCCTCCCCTTATCTCTTTTCAAAACACGAAATCTGTGTTAGTATGAGAAAAACAGATGGAAAAGGAGCATGAGACCATGCATGGAGTTGCGATTACAGAGTTAATTGAAAAAATGAACCTCCGGAACATGACACCGGAGATCGATGCGGAGAAAATCGTGCTGAGCCATCCGGATGTCAATCGTCCGGCGCTGCAGCTGGCAGGTTTTTTTGACCATTTCGATAATGAGAGGGTCCAGATTATCGGCTATGTGGAGCAGGAGTACATCCGACAGATGGAACATGACCGCAAGGTGGAGATGTATGACAAGCTTCTGTCCAGTCAGATTCCGTGTCTGGTTTATTCGAGAAACCAGGATCCTGATGAGGATATGATCGCACTGTGCGACCATTACGGCGTGCCCTGCCTTGTTTCGGAGCAGACGACCTCCGATCTGATGGCGGAGATCATCCGGTGGCTGAAGGTAAAACTGGCTCCATGCATCAGCATCCATGGCGTTTTAGTGGACGTATTCGGCGAAGGCGTCCTGATTATGGGCGAGAGCGGAATCGGTAAGAGTGAGGCGGCTCTGGAGCTCATAAAGAGGGGCCATCGTCTCGTAACGGATGACGTGGTGGAGATCAGAAAGGTCAGCGATGAGACTCTGATCGGAAGCGCTCCGGAAATTACAAGACATTTTATCGAGCTGAGAGGTATCGGTATTATCGATGTGAAGACGCTGTTCGGTGTGGAGAGCGTAAAGGACACCCAGGCCATCGACATGGTGATCAAGCTGGAGGACTGGGATAAGGATAAAGAGTACGACAGACTGGGACTGGAAGACCAGTATACGGAGTTCCTGGGAAACCGTGTGGTCTGCCATTCCATCCCTGTCCGTCCGGGACGGAATCTCGCCATCATCGTGGAGTCGGCGGCTGTCAACTACAGACAGAAGAAGATGGGGTACAACGCGGCACAGGAATTATACAACCGCGTCCAGGCAAACCTGTCAAGAAAACAGGATGATTGAGGTGTTTCATGACGATGTTTTATGAGAAACTGCTGGAAGTGTCAGATAGCAGCCATGTGAAGACGGAAGAGAAAATGAGCAGACACACGACCTTTCGCGCCGGCGGTCCCGCGGCCTACTACGTAAGTCCGGCGGACGCGCGCGAACTGGGAGAAGTGATCCGGCTGTGCCGGAGAGAAGAGGTACCGTACTGCATTCTCGGAAATGGAAGCAATCTGCTTGTGGGAGACGGCGGTTTCGATGGTGTGGTCATATCCATGACAGCCGGATTTTCCGGATGCCGTGTGGACAGTGACCGGTGTGAGATCGCGGCTGGTGCGGGAGCATCCCTTTCCCGGGTGGGGAAGGCGGCATTGGAGGCCGGGCTCACAGGCTTTGAATTTGCAGCCGGAATCCCTGGTACGGTGGGCGGAGCCGTCGTGATGAATGCGGGCGCCTACGGTTCCGAGACGAAGGAGATCCTGGAATCAGTCCGGGTTATGACCATGGAAGGCGAGGAAAAGGTACTCTCTCTGCCGGAGCTGGAGCTGGGCTACCGGACCAGCTGCATTCCTGCTAACCATTATATTGTGCTGGAAGCGCGGTATCGCTTAAAGCCAGGCGACAAGGATGAGATCAAGGCGTATATGGATGATCTGGCGGGCAGGCGAAAGAGCAGGCAGCCTTTGGAGTTTCCCAGTGCCGGGAGCACATTTAAGCGGCCGGCCGGCAATTTTGCGGGGAAACTGATCGAAGAGGCGGGCCTTGCAGGATACCGTGTGGGCGGCGCGGAGGTTTCCGGGAAGCACTGCGGTTTTGTGATTAACAGAGACCATGCCACGGCTTCGGATATTATGACGCTCTGTCAGGATGTGAAGAGAAGAGTAAAAGAACATTCCGGAGTGGAACTGGAGATGGAAGTAAAGACGCTGGGACGATTTTAAACGGCGTAGAGGAGACTTTTTGTGAGACTGGTAATTGTGACAGGCATGTCAGGCGCCGGTAAGACAAGTGCGCTGAAGATGCTGGAGGACATGGGGTTCTACTGTGTGGATAACCTTCCTATTCCTCTGGTGGAAAAATTTGCCGAGCTGACCCTGAGCAATCAGGGCGGTATTAAGGATGCCGCGCTGGGGATCGATATCCGCAGCGGGGATGAACTGTCTGCACTTAACCGGATCTTTGATGAATGGTCCAGGAGCAGGGTCCCGTATGAGATCCTCTTCCTGGATGCAGGCAGTGAGACACTGATTAAGCGGTATAAGGAGTCGAGACGGATCCATCCCCTTGCGGGAGAGGGCCGGATTGACAGCGGTATCGAGAAGGAACGCCTCAAACTGGCATTTTTAAAGGAAGAGGCGGATTATATCATAGATACCAGCAAGCTGCTGACAAAGGAACTGAAGGCAGAGCTGGAAAAGATCTTTATGGCAAATGAAAGCTATAACAATCTGTACATCACGATTCTGTCCTTTGGCTTCAAATACGGAATTCCTTCTGATGCAGATCTCGTCTTTGACGTCAGATTCCTTCCGAATCCGTATTATGTGGACGAACTGCGTCCGAAGACGGGCGAGGACAGGGAAGTGCGGGAATACGTGATGCAGAACGGGACAGCGGCCATTTTCCTGGATAAACTTTACGATATGCTGGAATTTCTGATTCCGGGCTACGTATTAGAGGGAAAGAACCAGCTGGTTATTGCGGTTGGATGTACCGGAGGGAAGCACCGCTCGGTGACCATCGCGAAGGCGGTCTACGGGAAGCTGAAAGCCCACGGGGAATTTGGCTTAAAGATTGAGCACCGTGACATTGATAAGGATAATAAAAGAAAAAAGGAATGAGCTGCCATGTCATTTTCCTCCAAAGTAAAAGACGAACTTTCCAGGCAGTTAAGCCCGGCGAGGCACTGCCAGATTGCCGAAATTGCAGCGATCATCAGCCTTTGTGGAAAGATCATAATCTCGGAAGAGGACCATTATGCCATTAAAATCCACACGGAAAATGTGGCAGTTGCAAGAAAGTACTTTACATTATTGAAAAAAACATTTAATATAGTTACTGATGTCTCTATTAGAAGGAACGCCTATTTAAATAAAAACCGTACATACACGGTGACTATCCGGGAGCATGAGGATGCCCTCCGGGTGCTTCATGCCGCAAAGCTCCTTGACGAGCATGGAGAGGTGGGGGAAAATTTAAATGTGGTTCAGAATGTGGTGATCCAGCAGTCATGCTGCAGGCGCGCATTTATCCGCGGGGCGTTTCTGGCATCGGGGTCCTTAAGTGATCCCGAGAAATTCTATCATTTTGAGATCGTATGTGCAACAGAGGAGAAGGCGAAGCAGCTTCAGGGAATCATTGCCGCCTTTGACTTAGAGGCGAAGATTGTTAAGAGAAAACGTTACTATATCGTGTACATCAAGGAAGGCAGTCAGATCGTCGATATTTTAAACGTGATGGAGGCGCCGGTAGCACTGATGGAGCTGGAGAATATCAGAATTCTGAAGGACATGCGCAACAGCGTAAACCGTCAGGTAAACTGTGAAACCGCCAACATCAACAAAACGGTATCAGCTGCTGTGAAGCAGATAGAGGATATAGAATATATCAGAGATACAATAGGCCTGGAAAACCTGCCGGAGAATTTGGAAGAAATTGCTCGCGAGCGGGTAGAAAGACCGGAAGCAACATTAAAAGAGCTTGGGGAAGCTCTGGACCCTCCTGTTGGAAAATCAGGAGTAAACCACCGACTTAGGAAACTCTGCGATATAGCAGAGCAACTGCGGGACAGGAGCGAACGCAGCAGAATGGAATAGGGTCCGTTCACAGGAATGAGGAGGATAATTATGGTAAAAAAAACAGTCACCGTCGAACTTGCATCAGGATTAGAGGCCAGGCCGGTAGCCATGCTTGTACAGGTAGCCAGCCAGTATGAAAGCAGTATTTACGTGGAGATCGAGTCCAAGAAAGTAAATGCAAAGAGCATTATGGGTATGATGACCCTGGGTCTTGCAGCCGGAGAGCAGGTTACTATTTCTGCTGATGGTGCAGACGAAAACCAGGCCGTTACCGATATTGAAAAATATTTGAGCAACAACTAGAGCGTGTTCACACGCTCCAAATGGGAAAAGGGAAACAGGCATGAATGATTCCGCGAAAAAAGGCCGCGGAGATTCATGTCTGTTTTTGGTTATATTTCCACTGAACGAAAAATCCCGCGCGTAAATAAAAAATATGCTATAATAAACGAATAGGATATGTTAAAATAATTTTGACGAGATATAAGAGATAAAACAAAGGAGACTAGAAACGTGGCATTTACACATTTACACGTCCATACGGAATACAGCCTTTTAGACGGCTCCTGTAAGATTAAGGAGCTGACGGCGAGGGCAAAAGAGCTGGGCATGGACAGCATGGCTATCACGGACCATGGCGTCATGTACGGCGTGATCGATTTCTACCGGGCGGCCAGAGAGGTGGGAATCAAACCCATCATCGGATGCGAGGTATATGTGACGGCCGGTTCCAGATTTGACAGAGAAACCACGAACGGGGAGGACCGCTACTATCATCTGGTGCTGTTGGCCGAGAACAACCAGGGTTATCAGAACCTGATGAAGATCGTGTCCAAGGGCTTCGTCGATGGATTTTATTATAAACCCCGTGTTGATTATGAAGTGCTGGAGACGTACCATGAGGGCATCATCGCTCTCAGCGCCTGTCTGGCCGGCGAGGTACAGCGCTATATCGAGCGCGGTATGTACGAGCAGGGAAAGAATGCGGCGCTCCGCTACCAGCAGATTTTTGGGGAAGGGAATTTTTTCCTGGAACTGCAGGATCATGGAATCCCGGCGCAGCACACGGTGAACCAGGGATTACTGCGCATGAGCAGGGAGACCGGCATCAAGCTGGTTGCGACCAATGATATTCATTATACATTTGCGGAGGATGCCACACCGCACGATATCCTTCTGTGTATTCAGACCGGTAAGAAGGTAACCGATGAAAACCGCATGAGGTATGAAGGCGGCCAGTACTACTGCAAGACCGAGGAGGAGATGAGAAAACTCTTCTCCTATGCTGCCGAAGCGATCGACAACACACACGATATCGCCGAGCGCTGCAACGTGGAGATCGAGTTCGGCGTGACGAAGCTGCCCCGGTACGATGTGCCGGAGGGCTACGACTCCTGGGGATATTTGAACAAGCTCTGTTTCGACGGACTGGCGAAGCATTACCCTGACGACGACGGCACGCTGAAGGCCAGACTGGAGTATGAGCTGGACGTGATCCATACCATGGGATACGTGGATTACTTCCTGATCGTATGGGATTTCATCCATTATGCCAGATCCCAGGACATCATCGTGGGTCCGGGGCGTGGGTCCGCGGCCGGAAGCATCGTATCGTACTGTCTGGGAATTACCAATATCGATCCTATCCGGTATAATCTGCTGTTTGAGCGTTTTCTGAACCCGGAGCGTGTTTCCATGCCCGATATCGACGTGGACTTCTGCTTCGAGCGGCGTCAGGAAGTCATCGATTATGTGGTTAGGAAATACGGCAAGGACCAGGTTGTGCAGATCGTCACCTTCGGTACGCTGGCGGCAAAGGGCGTGGTGCGCGACGTCGGACGTGTTCTGGACATGCCTTACGCCAGATGCGACGCCATTGCGAAGATGATACCTGGTGATCTGGGAATGACTCTGGAGAAGGCGCTAAAACAGAGCCCGGATTTAAGAAATGCCTATAATGAGGACCCGGAGGTCAAATATTTAATCGACATGTCCATGCGTCTTGAAGGCCTGCCAAGGCATACCTCCATGCATGCGGCCGGAGTCGTTATCAGCCGTACCTCGGTAGACGAGTATGTGCCGCTTTCAAAGGCGGCTGACGGCACGATCACGACACAGTTCACCATGACCACGCTGGAGGAACTGGGGCTTCTGAAGATGGATTTCCTGGGACTCCGGACGCTGACCGTTATTCAGAATGCAGTGAAGGCTGTGGAGAAGAACCGCGGCGTGGCGCTCGATATGGATTATATCGATTACGACGACAAGGCGGTGCTGGAATCCATCGGAACAGGAAAGGATGACGGCGTGTTCCAGCTGGAGAGTTCGGGGATGAAGAGCTTCATGAAGGAGTTAAAGCCTCAGAGCCTTGAGGACATCATTGCCGGTATTTCCCTCTATCGTCCGGGCCCTATGGATTTCATTCCCAAATACTTAAAGGGAAAGAATGATCCCTCGTCCGCGACGTATGACTGCCCTCAGATGGAACCGATCTTAAGCCCGACCTACGGCTGTATCGTCTACCAGGAACAGGTTATGCAGATCGTGCGGGATCTGGCCGGATATACCATGGGCCGGAGTGACCTGGTTCGAAGAGCCATGTCGAAAAAGAAGACATCGGTCATGGAAAAGGAACGCCAGAATTTCGTTTACGGAAATCCGGAAGAGGGCGTTATGGGCTGTATAGCCAACGGGATCGATGAGAAGATTGCCAATCATATCTACGATGAGATGATTGATTTTGCAAAGTATGCATTTAATAAGTCCCACGCGGCGGCTTATGCCGTGGTTTCTTATCAGACCGCTTTCTTAAAATACTACTATCCGCAGGAATATATGGCAGCCCTGCTGACCTCGGTCATGGATAATGTGACCAAGGTATCGGAATACATTTTAAGCTGCCGGCAGATGGGGATCTCCATCCTTCCGCCGGATATTAATGAAGGGGAGAGCGGCTTCTCGGTTTCCGGAGGCGCGATCCGCTACGGACTCTCGGCGATCAAGAGCGTCGGCAAATCCGTCGTGGAGCTGATCGTCTCAGAGCGGGAGAGCAACGGGCTCTTCACCTCCATCGAGGACTTTGTGGACCGCATGAGCAATAAGGAGGTCAACAAGAGGACGCTGGAGAACTTCATCAAGTCGGGTGCACTGGATACCCTTCCCGGAACCAGGAAGCAGAAGGTCCTGGTGGCGCCGGAGCTTCTGGACCAGAGGAGCAAGGAGAAGAAGAACTCCATGGAGGGGCAGCTGACGCTGTTCGACATTGCCAGCGAGGAAGAGAAGACACGGTACCAGATTACCTTCCCCAATGTGGGAGAATTTCCGAAGGAGGAGCTTCTGGCCTTTGAGAAGGAGGCGCTGGGAATCTACGTAAGCGGCCACCCGCTGGAGGCCTATGAGGCCACCTGGAGGAATAATATCACCGCGGTTACCATAGATTTCATAGTGGATGAGGAGACGGAAGCGGCCCGTGTCCAGGATGGCACGTATGTGACCATCGGCGGCATGATCACAGGGAAGACGGTGAAGACGACAAGAAACAACAAGCTGATGGCGTTTCTCACGCTGGAGGATTTAGTCGGATCTGTGGAGGTAATCGTATTTCCAAAGGATTATGAGAGCAAAAGGGAGCTGTTTGTGGAGGACGCCAAGGTCTTTATCCAGGGCCGCGCTTCCATCGGTGACGATCCGGTGGGAAAGGTCATCTGTGAGCGCGTAATCCCCTTCCAGAGCCTTCCAAAGGAGCTGTGGCTGAAGTTCCCCGACAAAGACGTTTACATGGCCAGAGAGGCCGAAATCCTTTCAGAACTGAAAGAGTCGGAAGGAAATGACACCGTGATCATTTATCTGGAAAAGGAGCGGGCGAAAAAGGTTTTACCGGCCAATAGAAATGTAAGTGCTTCCAATGAACTTGTCTCTGTTTTGACTGAAAAACTTGGTGAAAAAAATGTCAAGGTTGTAGAAAAAACAGTTGAAAAGATAAGGAAAATGAATTAGAATACAATTTGTATGATTTGGTAAGAACGAAGACAGTTTACAATAAAAGATGTTCAGAAACAGGAGGAAGTTACTATGGCAAAACAAGTAAAGACTATCGGCGTATTAACCAGCGGCGGTGACGCACCGGGTATGAATGCGGCAATCCGTGCGGTTGTCAGGACGGCTATCCATAAAGGATTAGAAGTAAAGGGCATCATGAGAGGATACGCGGGCCTTCTGCAGGAAGAAATTGTTGATATGACGAGTACCAGCGTGTCGGACATTATTCACCGCGGCGGTACGATTCTCTATACAGCCAGATGCCAGGAGTTCACAACGGCTGAGGGCCAGAAAAAGGGCGCCGATATCTGTAAGAAGCATGGGATTGACGGCCTGGTGGTAATCGGCGGTGACGGTTCCTTCCGCGGAGCGGGAAAGCTTTCCGCACTTGGAATTAATACCATAGGACTTCCGGGAACCATCGATCTGGATATCGCATGTACCGATTACACCATCGGCTTTGATACTGCTGTGAACACGGCGATGGAGGCCATCGACAAGGTGCGTGATACATCTACTTCCCATGAGCGCTGCAGTATCATCGAGGTTATGGGACGCAACGCCGGTTACATTGCCCTGTGGTGCGGCTTCGCCAACGGAGCGGAGGATATTCTTCTTCCGGAGCGTTACGACGGCGACGAGCAGGCGCTGATTAACCGCATTATCGAGAACAGAAAACGCGGCAAGAAGCATCATATCATCATCAACGCGGAGGGCATCGGCCATTCTTCTTCCATGGCGAAGAGAATCGAGGCGGCAACCGGCATTGAGACGAGAGCAACGATTCTGGGCCACATGCAGCGTGGCGGCGCGCCTACCTGCAAGGACAGAGTTTACGCTTCCATCATGGGTGCGAAGGCGGTTGAGCTTCTCTGCAAGGGCGAAAGCAACCGTATCGTGGCTTACAAGCACGGCGAATACGTAGATTTCGATATTCAGGAAGCACTGAATATGCACAAGGATATTCCGGAGGATCAGTATCAGATCAGCAGAATGCTGGTTCGGTAATCTGCGGAGCATAGGTTTGCCGGTCGGCGGACTGTAGGATTAGTAGAATCGGGTAAAAGGGTTTGGGAGAATTCCCGCAGACGATACACGGTGTTTGGTGTATGGAGGCGGCGGGGGTTCTCCTTTTTGATTGAAAATGGGCTTGCGGGATATTCAGAATTCTGTTCCGTATTCACGGATCATAGTGCCGTCCGGCATCTGGTTTTCCTGCGTCGATTCTGACGATGTTTCCTGATTTGTTATAGAGTGTTATTGAGTTTCAATAGAAAATACCGTCTGCTTCAGGCATTCGCAGAGATTACGGCAGATGCTTGTAAATGATGGAATCGAAAGAGGAATTAAAAGAGGTGAGAAAAGGAAAATGAAACAGAGGAGACTGGCACGGCAGCAGGTATCTTTGCTGCAAAAAAGGTATTTGTAATTTATTTTCGTGCGTAAGCGCTTACACATTGACAGCATTTGGTAATAATGATAAACTAAAAATGCAGTTATTTTATTGAATTGAAATAAAAAATAGAGATGTAAGCGATTACATAATTGGGCATAGAATATGAGTTGAGCCCTGTTATGCCGCGGGAATGAACGATGAGGAGATGTAAAATCATGGAAGATATCTATGAGCTGTCCGGTTTGATGCAGATGTACCAGGCAACGGGCGCAGCCGGGTATGGGGATCGTGTTCTGGAACGAATCAACAGGACCGGTCTGCCGGCGGGCAAAAACCTTCTCTCCGGGAGGGAAGCCGAAGCATATCTGTTTGCACTGAGGCAGACTGGGAAACAGGAATACCGGAATGCCGCAGATCTTGTGTTTAACCGGCTGGTAAGTGGGGAAGAAGTGATAAGTGAGACGGCCATGCCTTTTTATGCGGAGTATGATACTTTATTTAATAAGAAAGCCCACTATGGAGAGATCGCGGCGTTTTTTGAGAGAAAAGAGGCGTGGTCAGGTCAGGAGGCTGCCGCACTGATTGATACAATTGATCGGATGTCGATGGAAATCTATGAATACTACAGGGCGTTGTGTGATTTGTTTAAGCAGGCAGTCCGCCAGGGAATGCTGGCAGAAGTTCAAAACACGGAAGTACAAAGTGCGGAAGCGCATCTGAATAACGGAAGGGCCTGGGCTGGCTACGCAGTTTTAAAGGCGTGCAACATGGGGATATTAAACCGTGAAAAATATGGAGAGGCTGGACTCCGGATCTGGAGACGCTTCGAAGAGCAGCAGGAACAGGAAGATGGACTTGGGAATATGCTGAAGGCACAATACCTGGTCTTTGAAAAAGACAGGGAAAAATGGTCTGTTGATATGCGAGGATGAAGAACATGGAGCTAAAGGTGATTTGTATGACTGCCCGGTCAGCGACATTGGAGACAGAGGCGGGCCGGATTTTTGAATTTGATACTGAGGGAGAGATTTACATAAACGGGAGCCTTTATAAGAGGACAAACCGGGTGATTTTCAGTCTGTTTGGATTAAGGCCGGATACGGAGTATGAGGTATGCTTAAAGCGGGATGGGGAAGAGGCGAGAACCGTTTTCCGTACGGATTATGAATTCGTGACTCTCAATGTCAAAGAGGTCGGAGCAAAGGGAGACGGGATACAGGATGATACCGGATTTATACAGGCGGCGATTCTGGCATGTCCGAAGAATGGACGCGTGCTGATACCAAAGGGAGTATACCGGATTACCAGTCTGTTTTTAAAAAGTCATATCAGGCTGGAGCTGGCAGCCGGAGCTGTTTTGGCGGCGGATACCGACCGCTTCAGATATCCAAGATTTCCAGGTATGATTGAAAGCTGCGATGAGACAGAGGATTATAACTTAGGGACGTGGGAGGGAAATCCTCTTCCCATGTTTGCTGGAATTATCAATGGAATTGAAGTGGAAGATGTGGTAATCTATGGAGAGGGACTGGTGGACGGCCAGGCCTCCTTTGAGAACTGGTGGAACGATGTGGGAACAATGCGGGGAGCTTTCCGGCCGCGTATGGTATTTCTGGAGAGGTGTAAGAGCATCACGCTTCAGGGATTTCATCTGAAGAACAGCCCCACCTGGGTACTTCATCCGTATTTCAGCCAGCGACTGCGTTTCTTGGATCTGGATATTAGGAATCCTGCGGACTCGCCTAATACAGACGGATTGGATCCGGAATCGTGCAGAGATGTGGAGATTGCAGGGCTGCATTTTTCCCTCGGTGATGACTGCATTGCCATAAAGTCAGGGAAAATCTATATGGGGCGCCGCTATAAGACTCCTTCGGAGAATATTGAGATTCGCCAGTGCCTGATGGAAAATGGCCATGGTGCGGTTACAGTGGGAAGCGAGGTCGGAGCCGGTGTAAAGGCGGTGCAGGTGAAGGACTGTCTGTTCCGGTGCACTGACAGAGGTCTCCGGGTGAAAACCAGGCGCGGAAGGGGAAGGGATTCGGTGCTGTCTGATATTTCCTTTCAACATATAATCATGGAGAATGTCATGACTCCATTTGTGGTCAACAGCTTCTATTTCTGTGATCCGGATGGAAGGACGGATTACGTGCAGTGCAGGGAAGCTCTGCCGGTAGACGAGCGGACACCGGAGATTAAAAACCTGTCCTTTAAAGATATTAAAGCATCGGACTGCCATGTGGCGGCTTCTTTCCTCTGCGGTCTGCCGGAGCAGAAGATCCGTAAGATTGAACTGGAAAATGTGGAGATCTCCTTTGCGGAACAGGCCAGGGAAGGCGTTCCAGCTATGATGGAAGGGGTGGAGGCCTGCTCCAGACAGGGATTTACCGTGATGAATGTGGATACGCTGATCTGTAAAAATGTAACCATTACAGGACAGAAGGGCGATGCGTTTATTATGAGCAATATTGATTATTTTGAAGAGGTATAGAGCACGCAGTGTGTTCATGATAAGGAGGAAACGAAGTTGCAGATAGGAATTCGATTACACGATATTGAACCAGGAACACTGGAACAGAGAGTTATGAGAGCACATGAACAGGGATTTACCTGTGGCCATCTGGCGCTTGCAAAGACGGTGACGGAACACTCTGTTGCCAATTCAGCGCTGACACCCGGGTATGCTGCATATTTAAGAAAGATGTTTGCAAAGTACGATGTGGACATCGCAGTGCTGGGCTGCTATTTGAATCTTGCCCATCCGGATCCGGAAGAATTAAGAAAGATACAGGAACGGTACTTTGCCCATATTCGGTTTGCTTCTATTTTAGGATGCAGTGTGGTGGGAACAGAGACGGGGGCTCCCAACGCGGATTACCATTTTGAACCGGCCTGCCATACGGAAGAGGCGCTTCAGACATTTATAACGAATGTTCGCCCGGTAGTAGCGTGTGCGGAAAAGTTTGGCGTTATTCTTGCTATCGAACCGGTTTGGAGTCACATTGTCTACGATTCGAAACAGGCGCTTCGGGTTCTGAAGGAGATCAATTCTCCTAACCTCCAGATCATTCTGGATCCGGTCAATCTTCTTTCTGTGGAAAATAGCAGGGATTATGAGTCTGTCTTTACTCAGGCGATTCAGGATTTGGGAGAGTACACCGCGGTTCTGCACATGAAAGATTTCGTCGTGGAAGAGGATAGAATCGTTTCCGGTGCTCCGGGTACCGGAATCATGAAATACGATACGATCATGGATTTTGTGCGGAAGGAAAAACCGTATATTCAGATGACGATCGAGGACAGCACACCGGAAAATGCGGTGGAATCAAGGGAATTCTTAGAGAGCTTTGAGGGATGAAGGACGCAGGAATAACGAACGTATGAGTGGTTGGAGCGTTGGGGCAGAAAAACATGGATTCTTCTATTTGAGGGAAGTATCCATGTTTTTTATTTCGCAGGAAAGTTTATCCTATGAAATAAAAAACCTCCGGGAGGCTGTGCACTCCGCGCTAAGGAGGTATGGCGCTGAAGCGGCCGCACTCCGGTGCGATAGTCCGGCTCGCCGGACTATTCTTGTGTAATAGGAAGGTGCTTCTATTACATAAATGAATCTCATGTTATGCAGTGTCAGCACCAGTACTTTGTCAAACACAATACGGCTTATTACATTACGCAGTGTGTTTCATTACACAGGCGTTTAATAACAATAGGAAATATGATATATTATAAAGAAGAAATTCTGATTTGTACTGGAACGGTTTTATGTAAGAAATAAAAAGTTATACCGGATCAGGTCCACAGCAAGTCTACCGCATAAATTAAAAATAAAATAATAGAAACCGAATATTACGAAAAGCGGAGTTAATGGAGGAAGCCAAGTTGAGAGAATTTGTGAAAGAAAACTTATTCTGGATCAGAGAACCATGGCATACGGTAATGGATGATCATAAAATCGAAATGATAACAGAGCCTGTAACCGATTTATGGCAGCGCACCTACTACGGATTCAGAAATGATAATGCGCCGGTTTTACAGATGAAAACGAGTGAGCCCTATTTTTCATTTGTTGTGAAAACAGAGTTTGAAAGTAAGCACCGTTTCGATCAGTGCGGAATCGTGCTTTATCTGGACAGCGATAACTGGCTGAAGGCGTCCATCGAGTTTGAAAACGAGGAATTTCAGCGTTTGGGGAGTGTTGTGACAAATCATGGATACTCTGACTGGGCGACAACGGATATTTCGGCTTCCATCAAAGAGATGTGGTATCGATTAAGCCGGCGGGAAAGTGATTACTGTATGGAATGCAGCCAGGACGGGGTGAATTTTAAGCAGATGAGAATTTGTCATATGTGGGATGGAGCGGAAGAAATCTCGTTTGGAATTTACGCCTGCAGTCCGGAAGAATCTTCTTTTAGGGCCGTATTTACAGATATGAAAATGATGGAGTGCCAATGGAACGCCCATAAATAGATGGGAAAAGCCATGGTTTTGTGGCTGACGCTGGATTATATTCGCTGTGTGGAGAAGCGTCCGATGAAGGCGTTGAAGTGAGGATATAGAAGCAATGAGTACAGAGAAAGGGACGGACCTTAACAGGACCGTCCCTTTCTCTGCTGCTAAATATAGCTGCTATACTGGAAAGACTTATTTACGTTTCACAGGAATCCAGATTTCACTTTCATAATCCGGCTGACTGCAGTCGCTCATGGAATACCATTCGATATTCATATTCATGGAAAACTCATAGTCCGGGTTGCCGGGAAGCCATTCCTTGAAAATCTTTGTATTGACTGCCTGCAGGGAGCCGGGAAGCGGTCCGGTGCAGTGGAATTTTGCCCACTCTGCGGCGGGAATCTCGAATACCTTCATACCCTCGGGAACAGGGCCTCCGTTGTAATGGCCGACAATCAGATAGTGAAAGGTGCCTCCGCCGGGATTATCGTCCATGCAGATACCGAATTCCCCGATTTTACAGATGTCAATTGCCTGCTGCACTTCGGGAGAATTTTCTCCGCGGTCGAAGTGCTCACAGAACTGATCCCAAAGTTTCGGAATTGTCTGATAGGAATTGTCATAACGAACCTCGTATTCATAGCCGATTACCGAAAATACATTCATCTTTTCTACTACATAATCCATGTCATTTCCTCCTTGTACTGAAACTGTTATTTTTAAAGGCAAAAACGTGTGGATTTTATTGGAAGTTCTCTTCATCTGCGCCGGCGAAACTCCGTGAAAACGGCTGAATGCCTTTGTGAAGCTCTCAGGTGTGTCGTATCCGTACCGGTAAGCCAGATCGATTACCTTAGCGCTTCCGGCAATGACATCCAGTGCGGCCAGATACAGCCTGCGGTATCGGATATACTCTCCGATGGAGTAGCCGGTCATGATGCTGAAGCCTTTCTGGAGATAAAACGACGAGATATGTACCTCTGCGGCCACATCGTCGGGGCTGATATCCTCCAAAAGATGGTTTTCCATAAAATTAATTGAACGTTTTAAACTTTCTGTCCATTCCATTGTTCCTGCCTCCTGGTTATGAGCACTTCGCGTCTGTCGTTTGGACATTTACGTGCAGTGACTATAATGATAGTAACGCATAAACGGAATAAAATCCTGTCATTCCGTGGCTTTATTTGTCCGGCTGACATGGAGCCGGAAAATCGTCGGTGATCCTGTATGTTCCCGCGTGTGGGGTGACTGATTCTGTTTTTTTCAGTTCTGATAAAAGTATAATGATCTGTTCCGCGTTATCTCTTGCCTGCTCCAGAGAAGTAAGAAGGTGGTCACAGGCGGTCAGAATGTCGTCATCCGGCCTCGGTGTATCGATGGCATCACGGATACTGGCCTCCGGATTGAGGGACAGTGCAGACAGCATCCGCAGGATGGCGGAAAGAGAGTAGTTGGCGCAGCGAAGGGATTTGATGATAATCAGCCGTTCCAGATCGCGGGAGGTGTAAACGCGGCGGCCATTCTGGGTTTTTGCTTCCTCCAGCAGTCCGTTGCGCTCCCAGCTGCGCAGCGTGTCCACGGTGATGTGCAGGTAGAGGGCGGCCTGTGTCCTCGTGAGAAGCAGGTCATCGGTAATAAGCGTATGCCCGGAAAGGATCTGTCCGGCAATCTGTATGGCCGTCTCCCCATTCAGTTTTTCTTCGCTGATCTGTCTCAGATAGAGATCAGTGAGGTACAGCGCCTTATCCATGTCACCGGATGCACACGACTTTACGATTGCAGCAGCCTGTTTCCGCAGGCCGTTCTGAAGGACTTCAACCTGAAAGGCCAGACGCGCGATCCGAAACTGGATCAGGTGGTAATCCGTGAATACCCGGTAACCGTTGGTTTTTCGCTCCGGTCTCGTAATCAGCCCCAGGTCCTCGTAAAGCCGCACTGTGTTGGGATGGATTCCGATAAGCTTTGCCACATCGGAAGTTGAGTAAGTATTTATCATGTCAATTGCCTCCGGTTTTAATTTCATAATCATATCATAACCCAAAAGCCTGGTGTTATAGTGGAGGGTTTTCTGACATATCATGACACGCCAGGCAGCCGGTATCGGTCAGAAGGATACCATGCCGGGAACAGAATGCATACCTCCCCTGCCGCCATGCCTCATTCTCTGAGGCCTCCAGCCATTCTTTTTTCGCCCCCACAATGATATCCTCCACTTCCAGCGCGCCGATCAGGCGGCGATAGCTTCGAATCTGGGGCGCCAGAAGGTCTTTATTAGGCTTGTAATCCAGCGTTTCCCAGCCGGATTCTTCCAATACTCCGTTAATGACGGAACAGAAAAATTGTTTCTGTGATTCCAGATTTTCGATATCCCAGGGCATTTCCGCAAGATTAAATCCCACGATTCCCCGGCCCCATACCCACTGGTCCCTCTCGAGGAGCCACAGTATGAGGCGTTTTTCCCCGTCTGTCACGGCCAGGCGGGATCCGCTCAGTCCGATAGTGGTAAGAAATACGTCCGTACAGCCGTTGCTCATGGACATGCTGTCTTTGTTGTTTAAATAGATGGTATTAGCCATATATGCCTCGTTTCTTAAAAATTGAAATTCAAACGCGTAACGAAAGAAGGCGTTCTATATTCCTGCCTTTCTCCAGTTTACCACAGAAATGCCAATCAGTTAAGAAACTGATAAGAATTTGACAGCAGTTTTCTAAGGACTTTTTTTCAGCGGCCATTTATAATGGGGATATCGGAGGAAAGAGACAGAAGTTTTAAAGCAGAACATCTGAGACAGAATATTCGAATATAGAAGGGAGAAAGACGATGAAAGAAATCGTTATTCAGACAGATAAATTGTGTAAGAGCTTTTCCAGCGGCGGGAGGCAGCAGCATGTGCTTAAAAATCTGGATTTGAGTATCTATAAAGGAGGCTTTACCGTGATTATGGGGGCTTCCGGCTCGGGTAAGTCCACATTGCTTTACGCGCTGTCGGGTATGGATAAGCCGACGCTGGGAGAGGTGATGTACGGAGATGTGAAGATTAACCATCTGGGAATCAGCGATATGGCTGTGTTCCGCAGGAAAAACTGCGGGTTTGTATTTCAGCAGATTCATCTTTTGGACAATATGAGCGTTCTGGACAATGTGCTGGCCTGCGGTCTTCTGGTGTCCAGAGATAAAAAGGCCGTTGCAGCCAGGGCAAAGGAGCTGCTGGGTGAAGTCGGAATTATGAAAGAGGACTGGGGAAAGTTTCCGTCCCAGCTTTCCGGCGGCGAGGCTCAGCGGGTGGGCATTGTGAGGGCACTGATCAATGAGCCGGCCGTGATATTCGCAGATGAGCCCACAGGAGCCTTAAATTCGGCGTTTGGGGAGCAGGTGTTAAATACCCTGAGCGAGGTGAACAAGAAGGGCCAGAGCATTGTTGTCGTCACTCACGATGTGAAGACTGCGAGGCGGGCAGACCGGGTGGTCTATTTGAAGGACGGTATGATCTGCGGCGAGTGCCGGCTGGGTACGTATACCAGCAATGATATGGCGCGTCATGAGAAGCTGAATGCGTTTTTGACGGAAATGGGGTGGTAAGATGCCGGTTTTTATGATTGCCATGGCAAATATCAGAAAGAAAAAGGGCGTGGCCGTTTCCATGGGTGTTCTCATACTGCTGTCAGTGGCTATTTTTAATGTGGGACTCACTTTGCTGGCGGGAATTAACCATTTTTACGACATGGAAAACGACAGGCTGGGCGGAGCGCATTACATGGTCCGGTTTACGGGAAATGAGTACCGCGAAGAGTATCTCGACTTCTTCTTGCAGGATCCGAGGGTGGAAACCGCAGAGACGGACGAATTTGTAATGATGGATATGGCCTCCTTCCCGGAAGGCGGCGTTATCTCCGCCAACTTCCTGAATATGGACCGCAGCAGGAAGATCGGCGGCTACTTCGTGGCGGAGCAGACTGAGGTGCCGAAGGATGAGGCGGTCTACATTCCGGTGTTTATGAAGGACATGGGATATGGACTGGGGGATGAGCTGATCCTGAATTATAATAAAAAAGATTACCATTTCCGCATAGCGGGCTTTACGCAGTCCACCTGGCTTCACTCTTCGGTCAGCAGCATGGTGAATTTCTATATGCCGGAGAAGGCGTATGAAAAACTGTACGAACAGCAGGGCGGCGGATATATGCTCCTGGTGCGGGTGAAGGATCAGGCTGATTTAAAAGGATTAATCGCGGATTTTAAGAAAAATACGGATGTAAATATTGAAGCGATTTCCATGGATGCGAAGGCCATGGAAATAACCATCGACGACATGAGAAACGGAACCACCATGGTGGTTACCATTATTTCCGTGGTACTGTTTGTATTCTCGTTTTTGATGGTGATTGTCGCTGTGATAGTGATGAAATTCAGGATTTCCAATCATATTGATTCTCAGATGCGCAGTATTGGAGCGCTGGGAGCCGTGGGGTATACGGGAAGGCAGATCCGGTGGTCGGTGGTCCTGGAGTTTATCATCATCGGAATGATCGGAACAGTGTTGGGAATCGCCCTTTCCTATGGGATCATCGCAGCCCTGGGCGGGCTGATTACAAGCTCGGTGGGCGTTACCTGGAGGAGCGGGGGGCATATCGGCTTCGATATCCTGAGCGCGGCCTTTATCATGGCTGTAGTAGTGTTGGTCGCATGGCGTTCCGCCGCGGCAGCAGCCAGAATTCTTCCGGTGGAGGCGCTGCGGGGCGGCATCAAATCCCACAGCTTCAAGAAGGAGCATTTCCCGCTGGAACGGACGCGGGGCTCTCTCTCCATGGCGCTGGGATTAAAGAGCATGGCTTTTAACCGGAAAATGTATTTTATGGTTGGCATTATTTTCGCCGGCATTGCATTTGCCAGTGCGTTTTCCATCATCACCTGGTGGAATATGGGGATCAACGACGATCTGGTGCTTAAGATGACAGGATATGAGATCAGCGATATCATGGTCTATAAGGCCCCTCACGAAGATTATGAGGAACTGACGGAAAAGATCGGCGCCATGGAGGGCGTCAGAAAAGTGAGCCTCTATGAGATGGAGTCCCTGAGCGTGGAGGGCGAGCTGTTAAGCTGCTACGTGTCGGACGACTTTGGTAAACTGGAAATGGTGGAGGTCTACGAAGGGAATTTCCCGGAATACGATAATGAGATCGTGGTGACGGGACTTCTCGCCAGGAGCTGGGGAAAGAAGATTGGGGATACCATTACGGTATCTTCAAACGGAGCTTCCGCTGAATATGTGATCTGCGGGCTGACACAGACCATGAATAACTTCGGCCGCATCTGCTTTATGCATGAGACAGGACTTTTAAGAGTGGAGCCGTACTACGAAAAGAATTCCATTCAGGTGTACTTAGAGCCGGGTCTGGATATCGATACGTTTATCGGGGCCATGGAGCAGAGCTTCCGAGTGCTTTCCCCATCTGTGTCACCTGGTAATACGGGAGCGGATATGAACAGCAATACAGATAACAGCACAGATTCCGGTACAAATGCCGGTACAGACAGCGGCGCAAGTATGGATACCGGCACGAAAAAACAGGAAGCGCTGGCCGCGGCGAAGAGAAAGGCGGAAGAGAAGCTCGCCGCCCTGATTTCCATGTACGGCGTGGACAGCGCCCAGTATGCCCTGATGGTAGACGGCGAAGTCGTCTTAAGCGGTGATACGAACGATTATGAGATAGACAGGATTGAAAACAACAGACGGCTCTTTGTGTCCAATGTGGACAGCATTGCCGATTCCACACGCATGATGGCAGCCCTCATCATCACGGGAACCGTGCTTCTGGTGGTGCTGGTGCTTTATATGGTGATCAAGTCGATGCTCACAAGGCGGAGAGGAGAATTCGGCATCTACAAGGCTCTGGGCTATACGGACAGACAGCTGATGGAACAGATCGCCATAAGTTTTCTGCCTGCATCGGTGGGAGGAACGCTTGCCGGTTCCCTTGCGGCCTGCCTGTCGGTGAACCGCATGGCCAGTCTCTTATTTGAACAGCTGGGAATTTCGGAGATGAATTTTGTAGTGGAGCCGTGGCTGATTCTTCTTATGGCTTTCGCTCTGGTGGTATTCGCATTTGCGGTTTCTATGGTGCTGGCGGGAAAAATCAGGGGCATCACGGTATATGGATTGTTGACGGAGGAATGATGAGGATGAAGAAAAGATGGTACCATGTAACCGCAGTTCTGGCGGCTGCGGCAATATTTTCCGGAATGAACGGTTTCGGCCGGGAGGCCTGCCTGGCGAAAGAGACGGTACCGGCGGGGACGGAGGGCGTGGGAGTCCAGGCTGCGGCTGAGCCCCTCATGTACGGGATCGGCTCCACCAGCAAAGTGGTGACCGCGGCTGCGGTCATGAGGCTGGCCGATGAGGGGAAGCTTGATCTCAAGAAACCGCTCATCACATACATTCCGGAGTTTGAGATGGCGGATGAGCGGTATCGCAGGATAACGCCGGAAATGCTCCTGGATCACAGTTCCGGGCTTCCTGGCAGCACGTTAAATAATGCCATGCTGTTGGGAGACAACGATACGGAAAATCATGATATGCTGCTGGCGCGGCTTAAGAAACAGCGCCTGAAATCCGATCCGGGAGATATCCAGGTGTACTGCAACGATGGCTTTACACTGGCGGAAATATTGGTGGAGCGGGTGACCGGACTTAGCTTTACGGAGTACATCGACCGGGAATTTTCGAAAAATCTTGGCCTGACACAGTTTAAGACGCCTCAGAGCGGCAATCTGTCGGGCCGCCTGGCGAAGATATACGATGAGGGCACCGGGGAGGAACTTCCTCCGGAACATGCCAACGTGATCGGAAGCGGCGGTATTTACGCGACAGCCATGGACGTATGCCGCTTCTCGGAAATATTTATGAAAAACAGAGCAGGTAATGCCGGACTGCTGTCCGACGGAGCGCTGCTTGCCATGGAAACCAGCCGTTACAACGAGGAGATCAACCCGAATGGCTATGATACGACCTTATCCTATGGGCTTGGATGGGACAGCGTGGAAACGTATCCATTCAGCCGCTATGGGATAAAAGCCCTTGTTAAGGGCGGCGATACGAACTTCTATCACGGCAGCTTAACGGTTCTTCCGGAAGAGAATATATCCTGTGCCGTGCTTACCAGCGGCGGCTCCAGCACACTGAACCAGCTGGCTGTTCAGGAGATTGTGATGACGTATCTGGACGAGGTCCAAAGAATTGAGCGGGGAGATGAAGAGAGTGTAAGCCATGGCGGGGAGGCGGGCTTAAATCTGGCAGAGCGGTCCGGCTGGTACGCCGGCAGCGATCTGTTAAAGCTCTCTGTCTCCGGCGAAGGGGAGATGACAGTTGCCTCCGAAGGAAGCGGAAGACGGAGAGAGCAGGTCTATCGACTTGGAGAAGACGGTGGATTCTACTCTACGGACGGCAGCTATATCAGTGCCTCGGGAGAACTGTCGAAGGGAAGCGGCGGCCGGATCGGGCGAACCAGGCTGAGTTTCCAGAAAGGGAAAAAGGGAAGAGAGTATTTGATGGCGGAAAGCATGGAGGTCTACCCTGGCCTTGGCCGTGTGGCCACGTATCTTCCTGTCGGCACCCGGTATACCGGCAATGTGCCGGCGGAGACTGCGGTATCAGCCTGGAAGGCGCTGGATGGCCAGGAGTATTATCTCTTAAGCGAAAAGTATACTTCCAGTGCGTGGCTGAAACGGTTCATGGTGAAGCCTCTGCTGCTTGACGAACCGAGGGGAATTCTTTCCTTTGAGAATCTGGAGCTGCGTATGGCAGAGGTCACGGATGAGGCGCATGCGAGATTTTTTACAGAGGTTCCGGGGCAGGCGGGCCGCGATTTAAATGATTATACGCGGACGGAGGAGAATGGAAAACAGTATCTGGAATCGGGAAGCTACCGCTATATTGCAGCAGCGGACGCAGAAGCGTTTCCTGACGCAGACAGTGAGCGGACCATCGGAGCAGACGGGGAGGCGGTCTGGTTTACCACCGGAGACAGGAATCAGAAACGTCCGGTTATCATCGAAAAACCGGAGAACGGCGCATGGTACGTGTATGACCATACCGGCCGCGACATGAAATGTGTATCGAGTTCGTGGACATTGAGTGAGGACCGTCCGTTCTACCTCCCGGAGGATGGCAGAGTGGTACTGGTGGGCGAAGCGGGAGCCGCGTTTACGATCCGTTATGCGGATTAGCACAGGGCATGTTTCGTAGTTTCCTCCACAGCGTTCCCGGAACACGGAGGCCGGCCCGGTCCTGACGCACTGTCAGGTACCGGGATGGCGAAGCGGAAGATAGAGAATGACTGAAAAACCGTCACTGCGGTTCCTGCATTCGATGATGCCGCCCATACGCTCCATCAGATTTTTGGAGATATAGAGTCCGAGTCCGGAGCCATCGGCTTTTTTGTCCGAGTTGGAGCCGCGGAAGAATTTGGTAAAGAGGCTGGGGAGTTCCTCATCGGGGACTCCCTTTCCATAATCCATAAACTCGATGCGCAGGCCGTCTTCTGTTAAGTCAGACACCACGTTTATATCGCTTCCCGCGTATTTGTAGGCGTTATTTAAGATGTTGCCGATGACCTGTTCCAAGCGGAACGGATCGATGAGGAGAATGCAGCCGGGAAGCGTAAATGACGATATTCTGCCGCAGTAATCGGCATCCCGGATCATGGCTTCGACTAAACGGCTGCTCGCCTCCGACAGGTTCACGGTCAGTTCCCCCAGCTCGTCTAAAGAGGCCTGAAGCATGTTGGTGATCAGATGGTCGATCTGGTCGGATTTCTGGTAAATGGTCTGTAGGCGTTCTCTGACCGGCGCCTCTTTTTCCGTGACCAGCAGAAGCTCGCTGGTAAGCTTGATGGACGCGACCGGAGTCTTGATATCGTGGCTCAGCGAAGCAACCAGCTCTTTCTTGCTCCGGTTCGCCTCCGCTTCCTTAAATCTCGCCTCCCTTAACTGATCCCGCATGATGTCAAAGCTTTCGGTAAATGCGCCGAACACGTGCTTTCTGTCCATGGGAAGGGGGAAATCCAGATCGCCCATGGCGATGTGCCGGGTGAAATCTTTCATCCGCCGAAACGGCTTTAAAACGGCATGATTCAAATAAGCGGTATAGATCAAAATAGGAATCAGCGGCAGCAGCAGAAGAAGAACGGCGAAAAAGGCCAGTTCTTTTTTTGCTTTCAGAAGAGCAGCATCGTATCCAGTGGCAATGAACACATGGCCCTTCACGGCCTGGCCGATGGTGAGATCCAGCACAGTATCGTGTCTGCGGACCGCCTCGGTCATGGTTTCAGGGGCGGCGGCAGAGGTCTTTAGCAGAATGGCTCCCGAGAGGTCTGCGACCGTGTAATCGTAGGGAAAGGAATCCGGTTTAAAAAAGGTTCCCCGTTCCCACTGGGCGGCCGTCTCTTTTTCGATGCGGTTGATGGAAACCATATCGATTGCCGGCATCTCCAGAGAGGAAAAAAGCCGGAACAGAAAGACGGCGCCGAAAAGGAGCCAGGAAACCAGAAACAGTAACGTCCATTTTTTCTTAATCATCGCATTCTCCGTTCTCCATGCGGTATCCGGTACCCCATACCGTTAAGATGAGCAGCGGGTGATTGGGGTCTTTCTCAATCTTCTCCCGCAGATGGCGGATGTGGACCGATAAGGTGCCCTCGCCCACATAGGGGTCCGGCCAGACGTTCTCCAGAAGCTCTTCCTTCGTGACGACGCGTCCAAGATTCTGCGCCAGATAAACAAGCAGCCGGAATTCCATTTCTTTCAGTTTGACCGGCTTTCCGCCTACGGTTACCTTGTGGGCGGAGAGGTCGATCTCGACATCGGCGATCCGCAGGGGACCGGTTTCCACGGTCCGTGCACACCGCTTTAAGACGGCCTTTACCTTGGCCAGCAGAACGCTTAAGGTGTACGGCTTGGTGATGTAATCATCTCCACCGATGTTTAACGCAGTCAGAATATCGTCGTCGCTGGTGCGGGCGCTGATAAACAGAATCGGAATATCCGTCTGTTCCCGCAGCTTCTTGCAGAGTCCGAAGCCGGACCGGTCTCCCAGATTGATATCCAGCAGGAGAAGGGAGACCGTATTCTCTTTTAAAAAGTCAATGCACTGTTCGTAGCTGGTTACATAGGCTGATGACAGCTCAAATAAGTTAAAGTATTCCGAGGTAGAACTGGCGATTGCTGTCTCGTCGTCTACAATCAGGCAGTCGTAATGCATGGCAGTCTCCTGTTCTTGTCACGATGACCCGTGCGCAGCGCGTACGAGTCATCATTGGTTTGTTATTATTCTTCTGGATTCGTGTAGTTCCACGGTTCATCCGGAGCAGTCTGGAAATCTTCCGCAGGACGGTTATAGCGCAGGTTCAAGAAGCCCTGGAAATCTTTCTGGAATGTCTTTTCCAGTTCCTTCTTGTAGCCGAGAATCATGTGTGGCTGCTGCTGTTCATAAACATTTAAAGCGGCCATGGCCTCTTTTTCCGACGCAGCCAGGGTATGTAAGCGTCTGTTGATATCGTACAGGCGCAGGGAGCTTTCGGAGTTGCGCCCCGTGCGGTGGTAGTAATAGCCCCAGACCAGATCCTTGTTCTCCAGAAGCTGGGTGGAGATGCCGGAAACGTGGAAGGTCCAGCGCCTGCCGACCCAAATGCTGCTGGAGATGGCGGAGGCTGATGCGAAATCTGCTTCTATGTGCTCCATAGATACGGATGGATTGGCCTCGATATACTTCTTTATATTTTTCTGAGTGCTGCCGGTAAAATACCGGATAAGCGTGTAGATGAAGTAAAGGATCGTTACAGCCAGGATTGCGAGGCAGATATAGATGGAGAGAAAGGAGCGGTCTCCGACCTTATTTGTGTCGATATAATAGGGAAGCGCTATTTCAAGGAATTCCTCGCCCAGATCATCGGTGATCTGTTCCTGATAATACTGGAGACGCTTGCCTGTGAGCTCTGTCCAGGTTCCCTTGACGGATTTGGTATTGGTGAGCTCATCGACCTCTCCGTTCAGCCAGCTGATCGTGTCATCGATATACTGGTTCATCTCGTCCTCTTTGGAAGAAGGAAGCTCAATTCCGAAAAAGTATCCGTCCTCCTCAAAATAAACGAAGTAGCTGATATTTTTCAGGGTTTCTTTCTTGGTGTCTGTGTTGCGTTCGGTCTGACGCACATATTCGTCAATAATATACTGCGCATCGAAGCTCACATAGGAACCCTCGGCGGCGTCATAGTCCATGCCTGCCGTAATCGGCTCCGGTCCTTTGACAAACATCAGAATCGATTTGCCGCTGTAAAAGAAGACGGCACCGACGATGATGACTGAGATGACGATACGCCACATCAGATTTTTTGTTACACGCTTTTTCAATGTCTCTAACATAGTTGTTCCCCCTTATCTTTGGAAATGCTCATTATCCTGTTATCATACAGGAAATTGTGTGATATTACAATGCAATTATACTTTTTTCCTTATTATTTTTCGTCTCTTCTGTCACGGTACACAGCCTCCGCCGGCCCCTGTGTACCGTAACTTCTTCTTGCCCCAGGGAACAGAATATGGTTAAATAGTATCATACACAGGAGGATAAGAAAATGAGATATCACCATATTGTATTCGACGTCGACGGTACGCTTCTGGATACGGAGGAAGCAATCCTTCAGTCATTTCAGAAGACACTGAGAGAACATGCAGGGATTGAAAAAGATCTTTCGGAACTCTCATTCTGTCTTGGAATCACGGGAGCCGCGGCTCTCAAACGGCTGGAAACCGGTCATGAGGAGGAGATACTCCTTCAATGGAAGGAAAATCTGGCGGCTCTGAGAGATTTCGTCCGTGTGTTTGATGGAATCGAACTGCTTTTAAAACGGCTGCGGGCGGATGGGTTTCAACTGGGCGTTGTGACCAGCAGATGCAGAGCGGAGTATGAACGGGATTTTATGCGACTGGGGCTCGACGGATACTTTGATACGGTCGTCTGCGAGGAGGACACGGTGTGCCACAAACCGGAGGCGGAGCCCCTGGAGTGCTATATGAGAAGGGCCGGAGCGAGACCGGAGGAGGTGCTTTACATCGGGGACAGCATCTACGACATGGAATGCGCCAGGGCGGCGAAGACCGCCTGTGGTCTGGCTCTGTGGGGAGCCGTCAGCGTGAGGCATATCCACGCGGATTATTACTTCCCGGATCCGGCCTCCGTGCAGTCGGTTCTGGAGCGGCTGGACGCAGAGGATGAAGGGAGAAAATGGATTTCCTGGGCCATGGAGCTTCAGTTTATCGCTCAGGCGGGCGTCACTTATTCAAAGGATCGGTTTGACTTGGAGCGGTTTGAGCGGATCCGGGAGCTGTCGGGAGAGATTATGAGCGGCTACACCGGCCTGTCGAAGGAGCGGGTGACGGATTTATTCTGCAATGAGACGGGATTTCAGACTCCAAAGCTGGATACGAGAGCCGCCATCATCGAGGATGGGAAGATCCTTCTGGTGAAGGAGATGGACGGACGCTATTCCATGCCGGGAGGATGGGTGGATGTGAATAAGACGGTGGGAGAGAATGCCGTCAAGGAGACGCTGGAGGAGGCGGGACTCACGGTAGTTCCGGTGCGCGTGGTGGCGCTTCACGATAAGGGACTCCACAACCCGCCGGCATATCCGTACGGTATCTGCAAGGTGTTCTTCTTATGCGAGATCGTGGACGGTGAGTTTTCGGAGAACATTGAGACGGTAGGGAGCGGATGGTTTTCCCCGGATGAGCTGCCGGTGCTGGCCGAGGATAAGAATACGAAGGAGCAGATCGAGATGTGCTTTGACGCGTATGCGGATAAGAATTGGAAGACGGTGTTTGATTGATGAGAGGAATCGGGCAGATAGATGGTTAATGATTGAGAACTGAAAGGAATCATAAAATTCAGGTGCCATAAGTTTTAAACTTTTGACACCTGAATTTTATGTTATCTCTTCCGAATTACTTATCCAGACAACCCTTCATCACTTCATAAGCGCCCTTTTCCCAGATATCCGCCACATAACCGGCGACGGCGTCCTCGAATCCGGCGATGGCGGTTAAGTCCTCACCCCAGAACTCTTCGTTGGAGCAGACTGCGTCAACCAGAGTCTTTGCATCGTCCTCCCTGTGATCGTAGAAAAACTTAAGGATCGGGCGGTCATCTTTTACCGTGTATTCATTACCGGCCGGCCTCGCTGCAATCAGTCCGTCTTCAGTGAGCTGCTTTCCGCGGTAGAACGCGATGTAGAATGCAAAGGAAGCGGTGATGCATTCCGGAAGCTTGCCGGTGTTTGCAATATAGCCCTTTAAGGAAGGCATAACGCGTGCTTTCCACTTGGAGGTGGAGTTTAAGGAGATGGAGAGCAGCGCGTGGTCGATAAATGGATTCTTAAAACGCTCCGTAACAGAAGCGGCGAAGCTCTTAAGCTCTTCCTTCGGAAGCGTCAGAGTCGGGATGATCTCATCGTAAATGGTCTTGTTCATAAAGCCGCAGATCACTTCGTCTTCCATACAGTCACGGACAATATCCTGGCCGGCTAAGTATGCGCCTAAGACGAAGGAGGTGTGAGCACCGTTTAAGATACGGACCTTTCTCTGCTTGTATGGCTTGTGATCGTCGGTGATGAGGACCGGAAGACCGGCCTTCTCAAATGGAAGCTCTTCTTTTAAACTCTCAGGTCCTTCGATGACCCAGAATCCGAAGACTTCTCCGGTGTCGATGATGTTGTCCTGATAGCCCAGCTCTTCACAGATGGAAGCGGCTTCATTTCTCGGATATCCGGTTACGATCCGGTCTACCAAAGTGGAGCAGAAGATATTCTCCTGTTTGATCCAGGTGACGAATTCTTCTCCTAATTTCCACTGATCCGCATACTGCAGGACGCATTTCTCCAACTCTTTTCCGTTGTTGTCGATCAGCTCGCAGGAGAGGATGACAAAGCCCTTTCCGGCTTCTTTTCCAAACGTTTCAAATCTCTTATATAAGAACTGAGTCAGCTTTCCCGGATAGCTGTCCGCCGGCACATCGGTGAAGCTGCAGGCCGGATCGTAGGTGATGCCGGCTTCCGTTGTGTTGCAGGCGATGAAACGTAAATCCGGATTCTCCGCACAGGCGAGAACGGCGTCGTAATCCTGATAGGGATTTAAACATCTGCTGACACAGGAGATCACACGCTTGTCATTGACCTTCTTTCCATTTTCAAAACCGCGTAAAAACAGAGTATATAAGCCTTCCTGCTCATTGATCATATCGGCAAGTCCGGGAGCGATGGGCTGGCATAAAACGACTTTGGAATGAAATCCTGCCTTTTCGTTCATCATATCAATAAAATAGTCCACGAAAGCGCGCAGGAAATTACCTTCGCCGAACTGCAGCACGCGTTCCGGTGCGTCCTTTAACAAATATCCGTCGTAGCCCTGTTTCTCCAGTGTCTCATAACATAACTTTTCCATTTGAAATACTCTCCTTTATATGATTTCTATAGTGTAACTCCCTGCTTAAAGATGGCCATATCATGGAAGCCTGCTTCTTCTGACTTCACTTTCTTTCCGGAAGCAACCTCCAGGACAAAATCGAAGAAGTCATTCTTTAATGTGTCCATATCCGTGTCTTCTACCAGTCTGCCGCAGTTAAAATCGATCCAGTTGCTCTTCTTTGTGCTGAGCGCGGTGTTGGTCGATATCTTCATGGTCGGAACCGGACAGGCAAACGGTGTACCGCGTCCTGTGGTGAAGAGTACGATGTGGGCGCCGGAGGCAGCCAGCGCGGTGGAGGCGACCAGGTCATTACCAGGGGCGCTTAACAGGTTTAAGCCCTTTGTGTGAACGGGTTCTCCATACATTAAGACGTCCATGACCGGAGCGCTGCCGGATTTTTGAACGCATCCCAGCGACTTGTCCTCCAGGGTAGAGATACCCCCCTTTTTGTTGCCGGGAGACGGGTTCTCGTAGATGGTCTGATTGTGGCTGGTAAAATAGTTTTTGAAGTCATTGATCAGATGAACGGTTTTTTCAAAGATCTCTTCATTGATACAGCGGTTCATGAGCAGTGTCTCCGCCCCGAACATCTCGGGAACCTCGGTCAGTATTGTGGTTCCGCCCGCGCCCACCAGCATATCTGAGAATGCACCGACTGTGGGGTTGGCTGTGATGCCGGAGAGTCCGTCGGATCCGCCGCATTTCATGCCAATGATGAGTTCGCTGCAGCTGACCGGTTCCCGCTCGAAGCTGCCGGCATAAGCGGCCAGTTCGCGGATCAGTTCCAGAGAGTCGGCGATCTCATCGTCAGATTCCTGTGCTGCCAGGAACTTGATACGGCGTTCATCATATTCTCCGATATAGCGTTTTAATTCCGTGATGTTGCTGTTTTCGCATCCAAGGCCGAGAACGAGGACACCACCGGCGTTGGGATGATTGATTAAATCGGCCAGAATGGTTCTGGTATGCTCCTGGTCGTCACCCATCTGGGAACAGCCATAGGGGTGTGGGAAAGCCACCACATCTTCTACGGTTCCGCTTATGAGGCTCTTAGCCTGGCGCTCAATGGCCTGGGCAACGTTATTGACGCAGCCTACGGTGGGGATGATCCAGATCTCGTTGCGGACGCCGACTTTTCCGTCCGGCCGGCGGTAACCGTGAAAGAAGCGTTCCTCCGCCGGCGTGGGAGCAGTTTCCTGTTTGTTGTAAGAGTAGGTGAGCAGATCGCCCAGCCCAGTCTTTAGATTGTGCGTGTGGATCCAGCTTCCTTTTAAAATCGGTTCCTTTGCGATTCCGATGGCACAGCCGTATTTCATGACGGAAGCGCCCTCTGCGATGTCGGTTAAAGCGAACTTGTGTCCCTGAGGGATATCGGAGACGAGCGTGACCGCCTGATCATTCACAGTCATGGTGGTGCCGGAGGCCAGCGGCTTTAAGGCTACAGCTACATTATCCCCGGAGTGAATTTTAATAAAGTCCTGCATAATCGTTCTTTCCTTTCTGCAATTCCATGTAACGATTCAGCTGTACAAACTGATATAGGGCGGAATGCCCGAGCTTCTTGCTTTCGTGCTTTACGAAAATAAGAAGATGCACGGCTTCAGGGTTACAATTTAAATATTCCAGTTGATATAGAATGTAAGTACTTACATAAACCATACACCATTTTTGTCACTTCGTCAATAGGGAAAATAAAAAGAATACGGTTGCTTTTCATGAATAGATCAGATATAATGTAAGAAAAAGTGTAAGCGCTTTCGCACTGTGTTCCAGAGCGTCGGTGCGTCAGGATAAAGAGGGTTCAAAATGAATATTTACGATATAGCAGAGCTTGCAGGGGTGTCCATTGCCACCGTATCGCGTGTGGTGAACGACAGCCCGCGTGTCAGCGAGAAGACAAAACAGAGGGTCCGCGCCATCATGGAGGAGAACGGTTATACGCCAAACGTGTTTGCGCGGGGCCTGGGACTGGACTCCATGAAGACCATCGGGATTATCTGCCCGGATGTATCGGATTCCTATATGGCATCGGCGGCATTTCACCTGGAAGGCCGTCTGCACGAGTACGGGTATGACTGTATTCTCTGCTGCAGCGGATCCCGGCAGGAGAATAAGGAAAAGTATGTGAGTCTTCTGTTAAATAAGCGGATCGACGCGCTGATTCTGGTGGGATCGACGTATGCCGGCGAGGGCGGAGACGACCGGAAGGCGGATTACGTGCGGAATGCGGCGAAGACGGTTCCTGTATTTATGATTAACGGTTACATTAAGGGCGATCATGTGTATTGTGCCTTCAGCGACGATTACGGCGCTACCTATGACGTGGCTTCGCAGATGATTGAGGCGGGAAGAAGACGGATTCTGTTTCTGTGTGATTCCCATTCTTACAGTGCGAATCAGAAGCTGGCGGGATATGAGGCGGCCTTAAAGGACCATGGACTGCCTGTGCTGGGGGACTTAAAGCTGTATGTAAAGAACCGGATCCATTCGGTGAGAGACATTCTTTTAGAGCGGCGGGATTTGAATTTTGACAGCGTGCTGGCTACGGACGACGGCCTGGCCGTGGGTGCGATCAAATACGCCAACGCCAAGCTTTTAAAGATTCCGGAGGAACTCTGCATCACCGGATTTAATAATTCTGCGCTTTCCATCTGCTGTGATCCCGAGCTTTCTTCCATTGACAATAAGGTAGAAGAGCTCTGCGCCATCACCACGGATCAGATGATGGCGGTTCTGCGGGGAGAGGAGAAATCCGTGGAGCAGAAGAGCCAGGTCCCCTGCAGACTGGTGAAGCGGTGTACTACGGATTTTTAGGGGCTATTGTCATTCGTTCTGTCTTGTGATATACTACGTTCGGATGAAATAACCATAGAAGGAACGGTGTTTTTATGATAGAGGAGAAACAGGATCGTATTGTATTATGCGGAGCCAATTCCTATGAGCAGAAGTACTATTTTAATGAACAGTTTTCCAACCTTCCTGAGAACATACGGCAGGAGCTTCAGATTATGTGTGTGCTGTATACAGAGGATGTGGGAGGAATTCTGACTCTGGAATTTGAAGAGGATGGTACGCTGGAGTTTTTAGTGACGGCTGAGGAGACGGATTATTTATTTGACGAAATAGGAAGCGTGCTGAAGATCAAACAGTACCAGATGGAAAAGAGAGATCTTTTGGAAGCCCTGGAGATGTATTACCGGGTCTTTTATCTGGGAGAAGAGATTGATGAGGAAGAGGAATCGTGAAGCTTAAGATCGGTAATGTAACACTTGAGAATAATCTGATTCTGGCGCCGATGGCAGGGGTAACCGACCTGCCATTTCGCATTCTTTGCAAGGAGCAGGGCTGCGGCATGGTGGTGACAGAGATGGTGAGCGCGAAGGCGATTCTTTATAAGAACAGGAATACGAAGGCGCTCCTGGAGGTAGAAGAGAGAGAACGTCCGGTTTCGGTTCAGCTGTTTGGCTCCGATCCGGAAATTATGGCGGATATTGCGAAGCTCATCGAGCCGGGGCCTTTTGATATCATCGATGTCAACATGGGATGCCCCGTGCCGAAGATCGTTAATAACGGCGAAGGCTCAGCGATGATGAAGAATCCCAAGCTGGCGGAGGCGGTTCTTGGCGCCATGGTGAAGGCTGTAAAAAAGCCTGTGACAGTGAAGTTCCGCAAGGGTTTTACGGACAGCGATGTGAACGCGGTGGAATTTGCCAGGATGGCCGAGAGCTGCGGCGTGGCTGCGGTTGCGGTTCACGGCAGGACGAGGGAACAGTATTATTCCGGGGCCGCAGACTGGGATATTATTCGCAGGGTAAAAGAAGCCGTGAAGATACCGGTCATTGGAAATGGAGACGTCTTTGCCCCCGAGGATGCGAAGGCGCTGCTGGACGAGACGGGCTGCGATGGAATTATGATTGCGAGAGGGGCAAAGGGCAACCCGTGGATCTTCTCGAGAACGCTCTATTACCTGGAGACGGGGGAACTTCTTCCGCCCCCATCCATGGAGGAGCTGCAGAACATGGTTCTGCGCCATGCGAAGATGTCGGTGGAACACAAAGGAGAGTATCTGGGAATCCGGGAGATGCGCAAGCACATGGCCTGGTATACGGCAGGACTGCCTCATTCGGCAAAACTGCGGAATGATATTAACGCGGTGGAAACATTAGCGGATTTGGAAACACTCGTGATGGAACGGTTTGCAGGACATTTCAGATGATGAAATGTCCTGTTTTACTTTCCGGAAAAATGTTCCGTTAAAGGAAAAAACTTTACAGACATATCCGCGCACTCTAAAATGTGATAGAATAAGTAAAAATAATGAAAATTTGAGGGAGGCGCGTCATGACCGATGTCTATGAAAATTGCCCTGTATTTGAGAATGACAGTTATATTTTGAGAATGACCAGTCAGGAGGATAAATCCGATTTGTTAAAGGTTTATTCTGACAAAGCTGCCGTATCATTTTTTAACAGTGATAATTGCGGCGGTGATGACTTTTATTATACAACGGAAAGCAGAATGGAGCAGGCGATTGCATATTGGCTCTTTGAGTACAATCGGGCAGGTTTTGTCCGATGGACGATTGTATCAAAAGAAACCAATGAGGCAATAGGAACCATAGAACTTTTTCACAGAGACGCTGCGGACTGTTTTACGGACTGCGGACTGCTCAGATTGGATATCCGGAGCGATTACGAAAGAGCAGGCGAAATTACAAAAATATTGAAAATGATCATAGAACCCGCGTATACACTCTTTCATTGCGATAAAATTGCTGCAAAAGCCATAGCCGCAGCAGCAGAGCGAATACGCGCGTTAGAGCAGTTGGGTTTTAAGTATACAGACGAAAAGTTAATCGGACATGATGGAACGAAATATGATTCTTACTTTGTATTGAACAGAAACGAGTAATCAGGATAAACCAGCTAAACGAGAGGAGAGTACTGTGAAAAAAGATTTCTTATTAGATATTCATACTCATACATTAGTCAGCGGTCATGCTTATGGCACGATTCGGGAAATGGCGAAAGCAGCCAGCGAACAACATTTACAGCTTCTGGGGATAAGTGAACATGCGCCCGGCATTCCAGGAACCGTGAATCCCTTTTATTATAATAATCTTCAGGCGATACCCAGGAATTTGTACGGCGTGGAAATTTTGCATGGCTGTGAAATAAACGTCCTGAAAGGCGGGCTGCTTTCCCTCGAGCAGGAATATATAGAAAAGTTGGATTATGCAATAGCAGGAATCCATACGCAGTGTTATAAAAATGAGGGAAAAATTAAAAATACGGATAATTTAATTCAGTGTATGAAGCATCCCAAAGTGTTCTTTGTTTCCCATCCGGATGATGATCATACACCACTGGATTATGGAAGACTCGTACAAGCCGCAAAACAGTATCACGTTGCTTTGGAAATAAACAACAGTTCTTTAAGAAAAAAGGATAAGCGTTTGAACTGCGTGGAAAATTACAAGACCATGCTTGCGCTTTGCCGGCAGTCTGAAGTTCCTGTCATTGTAAATTCAGATGCCCATGATCCCAGTGATGTAGGAAATTTTGTTCTGGCTGAAAAGCTGCTTGATGAAATAGGATTTGATGAAGCGTTAATTTTAAATACAGATGTAGAAGCCTTCCAGGCATTTATCGGATACAGCCGTAACCGGTGAGATTCCACACAACCCACCTTCGGCGTCTGTCACACCTCCGATGATGCCTGATCCGCCTCTTCCAACGCTCTCAACAGCGCAGCAGTTGATTTTTCCATCGCATCAAACTGTTCCTTCTGTTCCGTACCGCCGGCACGGTTGTTCTGGCTGTCCAGCAGATCCCAGAGATTTTCCGGTGGCGTAAAGTCGGAGGGACCGGCGGTTACATGAAATACTTCGGGAAATATCCGGCCGAGTCCGGCTGCAATGCAGGAAGCAAACAGGCACGCCCCGTACTCATTGGTGTGGGTGTAGTCACCCGGATGGAAGTACCCGCAGGAGCGTTCCATGCCGGTCTTTTCATAGAAGCGTACCGAGAACTCATGCAGGTCGATGACCGGGGTATTCGTGGAAACGGCCACATCTTTTACCGCCTGCACGTGTTCCGCCAGCAGCTCATGGTAGGTGCCGTCCTCTTTCCAGATGTTGCGTCCGGGAGAGGTCACCAGCACGGGAATTCCGCCCAGGTCCCGGACTTCTTCGATGTATCTTCGCAGATTGACAGGATACTCCCTGTCGGCCCGCAGATGGGGAAGCTTCTGATCGTTATGGCCGAACTGGATCAGGCAGAAGTCACCCGGACGGAGAAAATGCTTCACGATGTCCATGTGGCCTTCCTGACGGAAGGTTTCCGTCGTCAGCCCACAGTGCGCCTGGTTTTCCACGGCGATTCTGCCGTCTAAGAACGCCGGAAGCGCCTGGCCCCAGGAGGCGTAGCAGGCACCCGGAAGATAGGGGATTTCCGCGGACTGGTCTGTGACGGTGGAATCACCGCAGAGATAGACTGTCGTTACGCCGTCGGACACATTAGCTGCACCGGCTGCCTCGACCGCACCGACCGCCTCGACCGCATCGGCTGCCTCGATCGCATCGGCTGCCTCAACCGCATCGGCTGCCTCGACCGCATCGGCTGCTTCGGCATAACCGGCCTCGATCCGGACAGCGCCGGGCTCCGGGGTACAGAGCGTAACAAAGAGGTTTTCCACCGGATAGTACGCTTCGTGGTAGCGTGGAATGATGCCGGCTACGGACTGGTAAAAGGTGCGTTCGTACCGGTCCCCCTTCTTCAGGGAGATGATATCACGCAGAAGTTTCCGTCCGGTGAAGAGAAAGAGCTGTTCCACATCCTGAACGGCGGTCAGTGCGATATGAACCGCGTAGAGCCCGCAGGGGACCCGTTCTGTGATATAGCTGTAGGGAATCATACTTCCTTCGATGCCGTTGGCTAAAGAAAGAAGCGATGGGTCAAAGCCGTCTGACAGCTCCGGTATGTCAAGCCGGTCGGAATCAGCCGTGAGATGGTCTGCGGCTGTATTGTGAAAAAATGGCTGAAAATGATACTGCATCTTAAAGTTCCTCCTGAAATGAATTTTCAAATACGCTCTGGCCCCGCTGGGCCGGACGGTCCGCGTAAGCCGGTGATGTAGGCGCTGGGGGCCATGCCGGTCTTCTTCTTGAAGAGCTGGGAAAAATACTGTGGATTGTTGCCGAAGCCGACCCGCTCGGCAATATCCGAGATCCGGTCCATCTCCTCGTTTTCGATGTATTCCTTTGCCTTTTGAATCCGCTCATTGGTCAGGTAATCGGAAAAGCGTATGCCGGTCTCCTTCTGAAATTTTCTGGATACATAGTCTACATTCATATATAAATGCTGCTCCGCAATGTATTTCAGCGTCAGGTTGGGATTCTCCAGATTTTCCCTGATATATGTAAAGATCTGCCTGGTCATGCTGCTGACGGTTTCCGTTCTGGAGCATCCCTCCATAAGCTCTGTAAGCTTTTGAAAGACGGATTCCTTCAGCGCGTCAAGATCACTCTCCCCCTCGGCCTGCATCAGCCACTCCGTGAGGCCGGAGCCGGAGATATTCGGGTTGCCGAGCGTGATTTTCAGGAACATACTGCCGGACAGCTGTTTGAGGAAACGGATGTCCATGATATCGGAGATCAGTTCCATGAGGCTTTCCATGGCGGAGGCGCTGCCCTCGGCAATGGCGCGGCAGTAATTTTCAGTCTCCTGGGTGATTGCGGTATAATTGCAGGTGCATAAGGCGTGGTAATTGTTTACGTAGTAAAAGGTGCTGAATCTGCGGATCTTCTCAAGGACAACGCCGAACAGGCCTTTTAAGTCGGAATACGTCTCGATTTGAAGCTCCAGGCTGGTGTGCTGGCCCTCTAAGCTGACGCGGTCCAGCTTCGCCTTCAGCTGGCCGAAGTCAAAGGAGATGTCCTGACAGAAGATCAAAAAGGTATTTCGCACATAGATTCCGTAGATGCTGACCTGCGGCAGACAGTTCTGGGCAAAATCGCTTAGAAGGCCCAGAAATTCTTCCAGATTCTCCTGTTCCAGATAGTAAATGTAGAACAGACGGTAGGGCGTAAAGTAAAAATCCATGTAGGGCTCATAGGTGGGAATAATCTCATCCAGCGATTTCTCCAGATAGAGGGCGTCGTTGATGATACTGGAGACTACATTGTGGCGGATGCTGTCCGCCTGGCTGAACTGGGAGTCCAATATCCGGCGCGCCTGGCGCTTGGCGTAGCAGTCGCTGACACTTTCCTTTACGGCGTCAATGATCTGCTGCTCATTACAGGGCTTTAAAAGATAGTGGCGGACTCCGTATTTCATGGCCTGTTTGGCGTATTCAAATTCCCCGTAGCCGGAGAGAAGGATGAACTGAGTGTCCAGATCCGTCTCGGATATCCGGCCGATCAGCTCCAACCCGTTCATGCCCGGCATGCGGATATCTGTGATGACCAGGTCCGGAGATTCATCTAAAATCATGTTGTAGGCCTCGATTCCGTTGGAACAGAGACCGGCCAGTTCAATCCCATACTGGCTCCAGTCAATAATTGTGGATATGGTCTCCCGGATGATGCGTTCATCGTCTGCAATGATCAGTTTCAGCATATGATTGGTTCTCCTTGACTTGAAATGGTATATGGATATCGGCGGTTGCGCAGTCGTCCTCATTTTTTAACTCAAGACCGCAGGCGTCGCCAAACAGCAGGCGGATGCGCTGGTCAATGTTCATGAGACCGATGCCGAAGCCGTTCGGCTGCTTTTCCCGGCTCCTTAATTTTTCGAGAAGGTCTTCTTCAAAAACAGAACCGTTGTTTTTTACCCGGATCAGGACCTTATCATCCTCGTGGCGCACCAGGAGTTCCACGTGACAGGTCTCCGTCATCTCTTCCATGCCGTAACGGATGGCATTTTCTATGAGCGGCTGTATGGTCAGCGGCGGCATCAGGATATGATGCAGATCGTCGGCCACCAGGGAGACGAAGTCCAGACGGTCCTCGAACCGTATTTTCTGTATCGTGATGTAGGCGCGGACCAGCTCCAGCTCGTAGTCCAGTTCCACCAGGGACTCGTGATTGCTGAGGGTGGAGCGGAGCAGCGTTCCGAGAGACTCCGCCATCATGGATATTTCCGCGTTTTTGGATGCCTTTGCCCTCCAGTTGATGGATTCCAGCGTATTATAGAGGAAATGCGGGTTGATCTGGGATTCCAGCGCCTTGATCTGGGCTTCCTTGCGCAGCAGTTCATTTTTATAATTCGTGTCCACCAGGGTCCGGATCCGGGTGGCCATCCGGTCGAAACGCTGGTGAAGCCGCCCGATCTCATCGTTTCGGACGCTGTAATCATAGGCGGACTGCTCCAGGGTGAGCTCATTTTTACTGAATCCATCCATCTTAACGATCAGCGCGTTGAAATGGCGAAGAATGGAGTAAATCAGCCACTGCGTTAAGGCGAGGGCGATCAGAATGCCGAGCACCATGATGCCCAGAATGATTTTCGCGGAGCGTCCGATGGAGTGGATGATGGAGTCAAACGGGATCAGGCTGATGTATCGCCAGTCGTAATACGGAATCTTGCTGCTCACTGCGAAATAGGTGTGGTTGTCCACCCGAAGGGTCTGGTAGGTGTCGTCCTCCAGCTGGAGCGTCTGGGTTACCAGGTCTTTGGAGAGGCCGGCCGAGGAGTAGATGGTGTCCGGCCCGTCTGCCAGAATGTAGTAGCCGGTATCGAAGGTCTGGAAGGAACGGTTGATCGTATTGATCAGCCTGTCGGTATCCACGTAGATCAGCAGCCTTCCGATGGTGGAGAAATCCAGCGCCTCGATTTTCCTGATATTTCTTCCGAGAAAGAGGCCGGAAGTACTGCCGCCTCCGGTGGTCCAGCTGACCGCGCCGTCGCCGGCCGCCGCATTCTCCAGGGCATTATGGATAAAAGCCGAATCGGTCCTTTCGTAGGCGGCCCAGTTGGTCGTATTGGAAAATGCATCGTTATACAGGACGATGTAGGAGACGCCGTTCTGCCGGAATGTCTCATAATAGGATGAAAGGGCGGTGTTGATGCTCCTGTTGGCATTGGAACGGACCACGGCATCATCCGATTCGTGGATCGCGGAGAGAGACGTCTGGATGGACGGCGTCGACAGGATGATGGAGGACAGGCGCTCCACATCCTTTAAGTTTGCAGAGATGGTATTGGCCGAAAAACTCAAATTTCCCGCAATGGATCGGTAGAGCAGTTCATTATAGGTCTTTGACAGTATGGTAAAGCCAATGAGGGAAAACAGTAGGAGAGAGACGACGTTTAACAGTACAATAAAGAAAATCTTCCATCTCAGCGAGAGGTTTTTGAACAAGGTAAGGAGCTTTGCTTTTAAGGTTTCTGCCCGTTTTTTCATGCGAATTGTCCTGCTTCTTTCTATATTAAAGATTTCGGTTGAAGTAGAAAAGTATGGTTACTAATGGTACATGGACAGTATATAATAATTGCATTGCAAACTCAAGATTTCGGAAAGGAAAGTCGGTTTTTTCTAAAAGGAAGTCGGTTTTATTTATACCGGTATCGGAGGAAACCAGTTTATAATAAACTTACAAACGAAACGGAAGAGCAACACCGTTTTCAGAAAAAGATGGAGGATATGAAAATGAAGAAGAAATTGGCAGTAGTCCTGGCCGCTTCCATGGCGGCGGTATCTCTGGCGGCATGCGGCAGCGGCACGGCGGAAAGCGGCAGCACGACGGGAGCGGATTCCCAGACAACCGCAGGTGCGGCGGCTGAAAATACGACGGCAGCAGCTTCCGGCGACGCGTCTCTGACGGTGGCCTGGTGGGGCAACCAGACGAGAAACGAGAGGACTCAGGCGGCGCTCGATAAGTATTCGGAGCTGAACCCTGGCGTGACATTCGACGGACAGTTCTCCGAGTGGTCTGATTACTGGAACAAGCTGGCGACTGCGGCAGCAGGCCACTCGCTTCCCGATGTAATCCAGATGGATTACGCTTACTTGGATCAGTACGTTTCCAACAATCTTCTGGTGGATTTGACTCCTTATATCGAGGATGGCACCCTGAATGTAGACAACTGCAGCCAGGACATCATTAATTCCGGATCAGTTGACGGAAAGGTGTATTCCATCGCAATCGGCATCAACGCGCCGGCCATGGTTTACAACAAGACCATCACCGACCAGGCGGGAGTGGAAATCAAAGACAACATGACGCTGGACGAGTTCGTAGCAGTCAGCAAGGAAATCTACGCAAAGACCGGATGCAAGACCAACATGGCATACGGCGTTTCCCAGGAAATATTACAGGCCATGATCCGCGGCTACGACGGCCACGTGCTCTTTGACGAAGGGAAGCTGGGAGTGGACAGCGCAGACGAATTCGTACCATTTTACAAAGTATATGAGGATGGCGTGAAGGAAGGCTGGTACATTGAACCGAGCGTATTTGCAGAGCTGACCCCGGGTTCCATCGAGCAGGATCCTCTGATCTACGGTTCCAGCCCGGAAACCATGTCATGGGTAGCGTTCTGCTGGTCAAACCAGTATGCGGCGTTTACCAACGCAGCTCCGGAGGACATAAATTTAGACTTGACCACATGGCCGTCGAAAGACCCGAAAAAGTCCAACTTCTTAAAACCGTCCCAGCTCTTCTCCGTATCGGTGGATTCCAAGGATCCGGTTACAGGTGCTAAGATTATCGACTACTGGACCAATTCCATGGACTGCAACGAGATTCTTCTGGCCGAGAGAGGTGTGCCGATCTCTTCCAAGGTTGCCGAGGAACTGGCTCCGTCTCTGACAGAGAGCGATCAGAAGGTAATCAGCTTCATCAATGATGTGGTGACACCGAATTCTTCTCAGATCAACCCTCCGTATCCGAACGGAAGCGCAGAGGTATCCGACTTAATCAACAAGCTGGGTGAAAAGGTATGCTACGGCGAACTGACTGCGGAGGAAGCGGCAGAACAGCTTTATACCGAGGGAAATAAGATCATGGCAGAAAAGGCTAAATAACAGGCTGTAAACTGAAAACATATTGAGGGTGTCCCCATTTCGATAAAATCTACATATGGGACACCCTTTTTTCAGGAATGGAAACATTCGAGAATGGGAAAAGGAGCAGATCTATGAAAATGCTGAAAAAAGCAATGAATAATGAGCGCACGGCGGGAATCATCTTTACCATGCCGTTTACCATCGGGTTCCTGCTGTTCATGATAGTGCCGATGGGAATTTCACTGTACTATTCCTTCTGCAGCTATGATATTTTGTCTCCGCCTGTCTTTACGGGCCTGCAGAATTTCAAGACCATGTTTGCAGATGAAACGTTCTATAAATCCATTAAGGTTACCTTCTTCTTTGCATTTGTGTCCGTGCCGCTGCGTCTTTTATTTGCGCTGATCGTGGCGATGCTGCTGCTCAAGAGCACGAAGATGACCGGATTCTACCGCGCGGCTTACTACCTGCCATCCATCATCGGCGGCTCCGTTGCGGTCGCTATCCTGTGGAAGCGTATGTTTGCCACGGACGGCGTGATCAACAAGCTGCTTCAGGCAGTCGGCATCAACTGCACCATGTCCTGGCTGGGCAATACGAAGACGGCGATCTGGGTGCTGATTATCCTGGCAGTGTGGCAGTTCGGTTCTTCCATGCTGATCTTTTTGTCCTCGTTAAAGCAGATTCCGCAGTCGTTATACGAGGCGGCCAATGTGGACGGCGCGAACGGCATCTCCAAATTCTTCCGGATTACACTGCCGCTTCTGACACCGACGATCTTCTTTAACCTGGTTATGCAGATGATTAATGGTTTCTTGGCTTTTACGCAGAGCTACATCATCACCCAGGGAAAACCGATGAATTCCACACTGTTTTACACGGTGTATATGTACCAGCAGTCCTTCGAGTTCTATAACACCGGATACGGCGCGGCTCTGGCCTGGGTTATGCTGGCCATGATCGGAATGATCACACTGTTCCTGTTTGCAACGAAGAAATTCTGGGTATACGAAGGAGGGCTTTAATCATGAAGGCAAAGAAAAGAATTCGCGATGTCGTATACCATGTCATCGTTTTCGGTATTGGCATTCTCATGATCTATCCGCTGATCTGGATGTTCATGAGTTCCTTTAAGGAGACCAAAACCATTTTCCAGACGGCCGGAAGCCTGATTCCCAATCCGTTTACACTGGATAATTACATCAACGGATTAAAGGGCTTTGCAAAGGTTCCCTTTCTGGTATTCTTCAAAAATTCACTGTTTATCTCCGTAGTTGCCACGATTGGAACCGTGATTTCATCCGCGGTGGTGGCGTACGGGTTCGCACGTTTTGATTTCAAGGGAAAGAAAATACTGTTTGCGGCAATGCTGCTCTCCATGATGCTTCCGGCGCAGGTTTTAATGATCCCGCAGTACCTCTGGTATCAGAAGCTGGGCTGGGTGGGAAGCTACTTACCGCTGATTGTGCCGTATTTCTTTGCAATTCAGGGATTTTTCGTTTATCTGATGACGAACTTTATCGACGGAATTCCGAAGGAACTGGACGAGGCGGCCAAGATCGACGGCTGTTCCTACCCGCAGATATTCGGAAGAGTAATCCTGCCGCTCATCACACCGGCCCTTGTTACAGGAGGAATCTTCTCCTTTATGTGGAGATGGGATGACTTCCTCTCCGCGCTGCTTTACGTCAATAAGTCCATTAAGTATCCGGTCAGCCTTGCGTTAAAGCTGTTCTGCGATCCGGGCTCTTCCTCGGATTACGGCGCAATGTTTGCCATGGCTTCCTTATCCATTCTTCCGTCAGTAATTATCTTTATTTTCTTCCAGAAATATCTGGTGGAGGGAATCAGTACCAGCGGGCTGAAGGGATAAAGAAGAAAGAAGAAGGAAGAAGGCACAAACGGCGGTTGAAGATGGAGGAACAGGCAGATGGGAAAACTGGAATTTGACAGAAATTGTATGGAACAGACTATGGACCGGATCGTGGAACGGACGATGCGGATGGATATGACCTGGGACTGGCCCTGCGGCGTTGCGTATTACGGAATCGCGGAGGCGTATGAGGCAACAGGAAAACAGGAGTATCTGGATCTTATGAAGGAGCGGGTGGATGAACTGATCAGTCTGGGGCTTCCCGATTTTACTGTTAACACCTGCGCCATGGGGCACGTGCTGCTGACCCTGTATCAGCACACCGGTCAGGAGGTCTATAAGGATATCATAGAAGCCAAACTGAATTATCTGGAACATGAGGCGCTCCGGTTCGGAGACCATGTCCTTCAGCACACGGTGTCGGCTGACAATGACTTTCCGGAACAGTGCTGGGCGGATACGCTTTTCATGGCCGCGCTCTTTCTGCTGCGGGCCGGAGTAATGCTTGAGAGGCCGGAGCTGACAGCGGATGCGCTGAATCAGTGGTACTGGCACATCCAGTATTTACAGGATGAGAAGAACGGGCTGTGGTACCATGGCTATAATCATATCACAAAGGACCATATGAGCGGGTTCTACTGGGGAAGGGCCAATTGCTGGGCGGCGTATACCATGTCCCAGGTGGCACACATTCTCCCGGAGTGCTATTTATATCCGGAGTATTTAGAGATCGCGGGAAGCTTAAACGAGCAGCTATCGGCTCTGAAGCTGTACCAGACGGACTCCGGTTTATGGCGCACGCTGCTGGATGATGACGAGTCCTACGAGGAAGTGTCGGCCTCCGCCGGGATTGCCGCGGCGATGCTGGCGAAAAAGAATCCTCTCTATTTAAAATATGTCAACAAAACGGTGCAGGGCGTTCTGGCCAATGTGACAGAGGATGGCCGCGTGATGAATGTTTCAGGAGGCACCGCTGTCATGAAGGACAGGGAAGGCTACCGCAATATCTCCCGTAAATGGATTCAGGGCTGGGGACAGGGCATGGCGCTCACATTTTTTGCCGGCCTTTTGCAGTATGATGCCATGAAAGGGGACGGAGCGCTTTAAGTTACAATTCACGGCCCCACCGCGGGCCTCTGCCGTCTGGTGCTGTCGGTTCACGCGCGCTTTTTTGTTCCGGTTTCGGGCATAAGCGGTTCTAAACGTGCAGGATTTTTCTAAAAGCCATGGGAAATCCCCAAACTCGCGTTGCTCAAACAAGTGGGGATTTCCCATGAACGAAAAATTCTGCGCGTTAAGAACCGCTAATACCCTGCAAAGTCACAAAAAAGCGCGCGTGAACCGACAGCACCAGACGGCAGAGGCCCGCGGTGGGGCCGTGAATTGTAACCGCTTTAATTGTGTGGCTGAGAGCAAAAAGACAGACCTTTTTCCCGGAAAAACAGGGGAAAGGCCTGTCTTTTGAATTAGGAAGACAATATTGTTATTATTTCCGTTATGTGGTATACTACCAACTGATATTATATGGCTTTAGCGGAGGCAGATGCTTCCGACAACGATGGCAGGGAGAAAACCTGCCATTTCGTATTCTCTGTGCAGCGGTTCGCGGGGCGGTTTCGCTGTGGAGAGAGGCAGCAGGAGAGAAAAAACGGAAGTCGCCGGCTGGGCATGCTTGCATGGCCGCCCGGCTCATTGCACGCGGAATCAGACGGGAGGAGGAGTGTTCCGAATGGGAGAGCGGATTATTGAAACATGGATCCAGGCCAAGCATCCGAATCAGGAGCTGTGCGAGGATGGCCTGTATACAGGCCGTAACTATTACGCGGTCATCGATGGGGTGACCAGCAAGGGAAGCCTCGTCTGGCCAGGGGAAAAGACAGGGGGCCGATTCGCCAAAGATGTGCTTCTGGAGGCGTTGGATACGCTTCCTGCGGATATGAATGCAGAAGGCGCTGTTTCTTATTTAAATGGCGTGCTGCGGGAGGCCTCATTTCAGGCGGCGGAAAACCCGGAGGTACTGGAACGGGTGAGGGAGGAGCGGCCTCAGGCTGTTCTCATTGTATACAGCCGTATGCGCCGGGAGGTCTGGTGCTTTGGGGATTGCCAGTGTATGATCGGCGGCAGGCTTTACAGGAAGACGACGGTGATGGATGAACTGACCGCGGGTGTCAGATCGGCTTACAACCAGCTGGAGCTGGCAGCCGGAAAGACGCTTGAGGAGCTGGCGGAGCATGACACGGGGCGCGAGTACATCATGCCGCTTCTGGTGGGAGAGTGCCAGTTTGCCAATGGTGACGGGGAGTATTCCTACGACGTGCTGGATGGTTTTCCCATCCATGAAGAACACACCCAGGTGTATCCGGTCCGGCCAGGAGAAGAGGTGGTGCTGGCGAGCGACGGATACCCGGAGCTTTTCGGGAATCTTGCGGAGAGCGAAGCCGTCATCCGGGAGGTGAAGGAGACGGATCCCATGTGCATGTTCCGATTTAAGGGACCGAAAGGGATTGCCCCGGGATTTCACAGCTTCGATGACAGGACGTATCTGCGGTTTATCCTGGAAGAGGATTGAAAATAAAGTGTGAGTTTATAAAAAAGCAGAATAAAATACATCGGAAATGGATAAGAATAGAAAACACATTTTTTATGTCCCGGATCGGGAAAGGAAGGACCGTTTTGCGGCCGGTCAGGATTCTAAAAACGGAACTCGCATTTGCGAGGGAAAATAGGCGGAATTCTTGACAATCCGGGACGTTTAAGATATAATACTTTGAATGCGAAAGAGCGAGAATTAAACCAGGAGGAAGTAAAACCATGGCAGATAAGAAAAATATTTTAACATATGAAGGTCTTAAGAGATATGAGGATGAGCTTCAGAACTTAAAAGTAGTGAAACGAAAAGAAGTTGCCCAGAAGATTAAGGAAGCCAGGGAGCAGGGGGACTTATCTGAGAACGCGGAGTATGATGCTGCGAAAGACGAGCAGAGAGATATCGAGCTTCGTATCGAGGAGCTTGAGAAGCTGCTTAAGAACGCAGAAGTCGTTGTAGAAGACGAGATTGATTTAGATAAGATTAACATTGGCTGTAAGGTAAAGGTTTACGACGTGGATGAGGACGAGGAGATGGAGTTCAAGATCGTGGGTTCCACAGAGGCGAACAGCCTTCAGAACAAGATTTCCAATGAGTCACCGGTAGGCCAGGCATTGATGGGCAAAAAAGCCGGCGATGTCGTAGATGTGGAAACCCAGGCCGGTGTGATCCAGTACAAGGTGCTGGAAATCCAGAGAGTGTCATAAGTCCAAAAGTCAAGTTCACAAAGGAGTGTATATAAGTGGCAGAACAGCAGAACCAGAACCAGGTTAAGGAAGAGGATTTAAACCAGTTACTGAAGGTGCGCCGCGATAAGCTGGCGGAGCTGCAGGAAGCGGGAAAGGATCCGTTTAAGATTACAAAGTATGATGTAACAGTACACAGCAGTGATATTAAGGAAAATTATGAGGAATGGGAAGGAAAGGAAGTTTCCGTAGCAGGACGTATGATGTCCAAGCGTGTGATGGGAAAGGCTTCCTTCTGTAACGTTCAGGATTTAAAGGGAAATATACAGACTTACGTAGCCAGAGACAGCATTGGCGAGGAGTCCTATAAGGATTTCAAGAAGATGGATATCGGCGATATTGTCGGCATTAAGGGAACCGCATTTACCACGAAGACCGGTGAGATTTCCATCCATGCCACCAGCGTCGTTCTGCTGACCAAGAGCCTTCAGATTCTTCCTGAGAAGTTCCATGGCCTGACCAATACAGACCTTCGCTACAGACAGCGTTACGTGGATTTAGTCATGAATCCGGAGGTGCGTGACACCTTCGTGAAGCGTTCCCAGATTATCAAAGCAATCCGGGATCATTTAGATGAGCAGGGCTTCATGGAAGTGGAGACTCCGATGCTGGTTCCCAACGCAGGAGGTGCTGCTGCGAGACCATTCGAGACCCATTACAACGCGCTGGACGAGGATGTAAAACTCAGAATTTCTCTGGAGCTGTATCTGAAGAGACTGATCGTAGGCGGTCTGGAGAGAGTTTATGAGATTGGCCGTGTATTCCGCAACGAGGGTGTGGATACCCGCCACAATCCGGAATTTACCTTAATGGAGCTGTATCAGGCCTATACGGATTACCACGGTATGATGGACCTGGTGGAGAACCTGTTCCGTTCCGTAGCCTTAAAGGTTCTGGGAACCGCAGTCGTGTCGTACGACGGCGTGGAAATCGATTTATCAAAGCCATTTGAGCGCATTACCATGGTAGACGCGCTGAAGAAATATAAGGGAATTGACTTTACGGAGATTCATACCGATGAGGAAGCAAAGGCACTGGCAGACCAGTACCATATTGCGTACGAGGCGCGCCATAAGAAGGGCGATATCTTAAGCATGCTGTTTGAAGAGTTTGTAGAAGAGAACCTGATACAGCCGACCTTTATCATAGACCATCCGGTGGAGATTTCTCCTCTGACCAAGAGAAAACCGGAGGATCCTGACTATACGGAGCGTTTTGAGCTGTTTATCACGAAGCGTGAGATGGCTAACGCTTACTCTGAGTTAAACGATCCGATTGACCAGAGACTTCGTTTTGAGGCGCAGGAAGTGTTAAAGGCCGCAGGCGATGAGGAAGCCAACTCCATGGATGAGGACTTCTTAAATGCGCTGATGATCGGTATGCCTCCGACAGGCGGCATCGGTATCGGCATCGACCGTTTCGTTATGCTGCTGACTGATTCCTATGCAATTCGTGACGTTCTGCTGTTCCCCACCATGAAGACGCTGGGCAGTTCTGATAATAGCAGGAAGGCAGAGAAGGCCGCTGCTTCTGCTCCGGCTGCTGAGAACGTGAAAGCCGCGGTGGAGATTGATTTTTCCAATGTGAAGATTGAGCCGCTGTTTGAAGAGATGGTGGATTTTGAGACTTTCTCAAAGTCTGATTACCGTGCAGTGAAGATCAAAGACTGCGTGGCAGTGCCGAAGAGCAAGAAGCTTCTCCAGTTTACTCTGGACGATGGAAGCGGCACAGACCGCACGATTTTAAGCGGAATTCATGAGTACTACGAGCCGGAGGATCTGATTGGTAAGACAGCCATCGCCATCGTGAATCTGCCGCCAAGAAAGATGATGGGAATTGACTCCTGCGGTATGCTGATTTCAGCCGTGCATGAGGAAGACGGACATGAGGGACTGAATCTGCTGATGGTGGATGACAGGATTCCGGCGGGGGCGAAGTTGTATTAATACGCAGTGATAGTATTGGAGTAAATAATAACAGGTATCTGATGAAGAAATGTTGCTTCCTCAGATACCTGTTTTAATGTGTGAAAATACATTTGCCTGTGCCAGGACATACTATGCTGTTTTCGCTGGTATGGCCAGAATGCCGTCCCGTTACATTGCAGATCAGTAAAGTTTTATCCAATTACACCAGCATTTCAACAAACTCAACCGGATACATAGTCCGTTTGGACACTTCCTCAACCGCTAGTCCCTGGCTGAGAAAACGCCTGATGACGCACTCCATGCTTTCTGCTGCCTCAATGATATATTTATCAAAATCATAAAACCGCATACTCCGCTGGCCCCAGGGATATTCCGTCGGGTGATGGATAAATTCCACGCTTTCGATGGCCTCCAGCTTTCTCTCCCAGTCGTCGATCCGGTCTGTTTCAAAATAGAGCTGAAAGTTATTTGCTGCTGTCTTTCTGTTCAGTGATTTACCGATCATTGCTTCGTAGTTTGCCTGCAGGCTGAGGCCATTGTCCAATGAGACGTGTTCTCCTAAATCCATGAGGACTTTTTGCTCCAGGATTGTTTCGTAAAAATATTTTGATTTTTCCATATCATCAACTATAAGCAATGTGCCTCCGTATTTCATATGGATACCTCCTCTTTTTTTCTCAATTATAGCCTAAAACTTTGCGATCGCACTGTAAAAATCGGACAAGTTGTTTCGGTATTCCTGAGGAGTAACGCCGCATACGGCCCTAAAATCCCTGATAAAGTGAGAAATATCATAAAAACCGGATTCGGCAGATATATAATCGAGGCTGTGACTCGTATGGTGCAGCAGATAAATGGCTTTGTTGATACGCACGATTCGGGAAAAATGTTTCAGGTTAAATCCTAAATAGTGATTGGAAAGCCTGTTTAAATGACGTTCACTGTAAAATGTTTTTTCTGTTATTTCTTTGAGACTTATGTTACCGTTACTCTGAATGATCAGCTGCACGGCCAGACGGAATTCAGCCGGGTATTGGCTGCATTGGCTGCAAAGCAGCAGACTCTCGATTCTGGTCAGCAGTTCTTCCGCGGTTCCCGCGTTACAGAAGATTTCTTTTATGGAAGAATCCAGGCGGGGCGCGATCTGTTCAAAGGAAATGATCGTATCCATCAGCTGATTCTGCTTTGTTCCGGTGAATACAAACAGCCCTGCCGGCTGAAATTCGATAATGAATATCACGCTGCATGCATTCGCATTTTTTCCAACAAAATATGGTTTGGAGGACGGTCCGAAAATCAGGATGCGCAGATCGGCCCCGTCATATGTAAGGACAAGAGTTGCACTTCCATGCGGCACGATAGTATAGTCATCGGAAATGACACCTTTGTTTGGAAAGGTGATGGTATAGTTAGAGATCAGTGTTTTCAACTGCTCGCTGGGCGAAAAATAAGCAAAATTCTCATCACCCATTAATTGCGTATTGGTTTTCACGGCTGAAAAATCTGCGCTGTCCTTTTTTATCATATATTTTCATGTTCACTTTCTGAGAGCGGATCTGTTAAATGAAAAAAATGCAGATAATTCTATCTGCACTTCCTAAATCAGTCTACTACATTTCAAATAAAAAGTCTATAGTTTCTTTTTGCTTATCGGGGAATCTCTCTCTTACCATGGTTTTGCTGCTTAAATTGTCTGCCACACAATTCTCCTGTTTTTGTGGTGCAAAGTTGATGATATAATACCAATAGATTCAAAGTTGTATTGCAGAAGTAAAGTGACAGACGGATTGAAATGAGGAGTATAAGAAAGAAATATGGTTGAAAGAAGGAGTCATGGCGGGGAGCGGCCGTTGAAGCGGTGTAGGGAAAAAAACATCACGGACCGCAGCGTGAAGGCCAGAAGACGGCGAAGAAGAAGAAAATGGATCTATTTTACCAGACGTATTTCCATTTGTATGATAGCGGCGGCAGCAATAGTCTACTGCATGATCAGCCTAAAATACAGAAATACATTTCTGCCAAACACGAGGATTGGCGGTATTACTGTCTCGGGGCTGACCATAGAAGAGGTGCAGTCAGAGATCAGGAAGGGAATTGAACGTTATGAACTGATCCTGGAGGAGAGGGACGGAGCAGAGGAGCGGATAAATGGAGAAGCGATCGGTCTGCATCCTGTCTTTGACGGGACCTTAGAGAACATTTTGAGGAAGCAGAATTCCCTGCTATGGGGGCTGCGAGCCATAAGAGGTGCCGAGTATGCCTCCAGCTATATGGTGGAATATGATAAAGGAAGCATGGATTTGGCGGTCGCTGCTCTGGAATGTCTCAAGTCGGAACAGGTTGTGGAGCCGGCTGACGCGTATGTGGCCTTTGTGAGTGGAAGCGGATTACAGATTATTAAGGAAGAACCGGGAAAGGCGCCTGTCCGGGAACGTCTGTCAGAAGAAATAGGAAAAGCGGTCTCCAGCCTGGAAACGCGTATCTCGCTGGACGAACGGGCTGTCTATAAAGAACCGGGAGTCTCAGAGACGGACCCGGAACTGCTGGCTCAAAAGGAGGCGTTAAAGGTCTGTACAGATGTGACCGTGACCTATCGGTTCGGAAGCCGTTCTGAGGTACTGGACGGAAGTACGATTCTTCCGTGGCTGTCGATGGATGGAGAAGGAAGCGCAGTCGTTGACCGGAGCGGAGTGGAAGCGTATGTGGTGAACCTGGCGAAAAAATACAATACTGCATACTGTGCGAAGGAACTGAAAACTTCCTATGGATCCATTGTGACGATCACAAAAGGTCATTACGGCTGGCTGATTGATAAGGAGGCGGAAACGGAGGTTCTGTTGGAAATAATCAGATCCGGTGAAAGTCAGGAGCGGGAGCCTGTCTACGCCCAGAAAGCGGCCAGCCACGACGGCCCGGATTACGGGGACACTTACGTGGAAATGAATCTCACTGCCCAGCATTTGTTCTATTATAAGAATGGGAAGCTGCTGATTGAATCGGATTTTGTATCCGGAAATGAGGCGAAGGGCTGGAGCACCCCTGCTGGCGCCTATGAACTGACCTATAAGCAGCGCAACGCGGTGCTGAAGGGCAAGAACTATAATACGCCTGTTACATACTGGATGCCATTTAACGGAAATATCGGGATGCATGATGGATACTGGCGGTCCAGTTTCGGCGGGACCATCTATAAGAAAAACGGTTCCCATGGCTGTATAAACCTTCCTCCTGCGGTAGCAAAAACTATTTATGAAAATATTGAGGCACACATACCGGTATTGTGTTATCATCTGGATGGAACGGAAACTGGTAAGACTACGCCGGGGGCGGGAGATACGTCGAAGGCGGGAGATACGTCGAAGGCGGGAGCTTCATCGGTATCGGGAGGTTCGTCCTCTTCCACGGATTCATCAGTCTCCGAAGAGGGATCGATGAAAACAACTCCAAACAGCAGCCAGACAGAAAGCAGTACGCCAGCAGCAGAAAATACGACTGGTGAGAACCAGACGGCCGCGCCGGAAAATGGAAATAGTAGCGAAGACGGAGAGAACCAGACGTCTGCGTCTGAAAGTGGAAACGGAAACGGAGCCAGTCAGACGGCTGACCCCGGAAATACCAGCAGCAATGGAGAAAATCCATCCTCCCCGCCTGGAAGCGAAAGCAGAAATGACCAAATACCAGCGTCATCCCCCATTTCCGACGCTTCCATGCCGAACCAGCCGAATATGCCGAACCAGCCGAATATGCCGAACCAGCCGAATATGCCGAACCAGCCGAATCCGTCGAACCAGCCGAGTCCGTCAAACCAACCGAATCTGTCGGATAACCCCACCCACTCGGCAATCGTAGCCCCGGGACCGTAACACCGCCTTTTCCAGCGCGGCAGCACACACAGACACGCCATAGAGGAGATTATCATGCCAATTAATTCATTTGAGAATTATCCAATGTCCTGGAAGCCGGACAAGCAGAAGCTGGCTTACCCGGTCTATTACAGTCTTGCCGATCTGATGGAGCAGGATATTAAGAGCGGGAAGCTGGCGGCTAATACGAAGCTGCCCCCACAGCGGGAGCTGGCAGACTTTCTGGATTTGAATCTGAGCACCATTACAAAGGCGTACAAGCTCTGTGAAATGCGGGGCCTGATCCACGCCGCCACCGGAAAAGGGACGTATGTGACGCCTTATGCCAATGTCCCCACGTCTACAGTAGAGAAAAATACCGGACCCAGAATCGAACTGGCCATCATCCATCCCTTCTACGAGTCCAACGCGGCGATCCGGGATCTGACCATGGAGATTTTGAAAAAACCATTTTCAGAGAGGCTGTTTGAGTACTCCCATCCCCTGGGGGACAGAGGGCAGATTCTGGCCGCTTCCCGGTGGCTGCAGCGGTTTGGCCTGGAGGCCAATGAGCACAACACCATGATCGCGGCAGGCGCTCAGAATGCACTTGCGACCATACTTTCCTCACTTTTTGAGGCGGGAGACCGCATTGCCGTCGACACCTACACGTATCCCAATTTCATCAGCTTGGCCAATCAGCTTTATTTACAGCTGGTGCCCATTGAAAATGACGTGTGGGGAATGCGTCCCGACCAACTGGAAAATGTCTGTACGCTTCAAAAGATAAAAGGCGTATATATGATGCCGGCGGGAGGAAATCCCACCAATATCGCCTTTTCAGATTCGAGGAAGAGGGAGATCGCTGAGATTATACGAAAACAAAATCTGATTGCAATTGAGGACGACAATTACGCCGCCCTGCTTGAGACACCGTATTCGCCCCTCGCCTTAGAGGCGCCGGAACACTGTATCTATGTCAGCGGGCTTTCCAAGCCGCTCTGTCCGGGGATAAGAATTGCATATTTATATCTGCCCGATCAGTATATCAATGCCATGGAACAGGGGATGTTCAGCCAGAACTTGAAGATTTCTTCTTTAAATATGGAGATTGCAGCCGAGATAATCCGAAGCGGCCTGGCGTGGAAAATCATACAGAAAAAGAGAGCGGCGGCCGCGGAGCGCAATCAGATTTATGCCTCCTTTTTTCCTGACCGCGAACTTTGCATGGAATCGTATTATCAGTGGCTGGAACTCCCGGAGCATTTAACCGGAAGGCTGTGTGAGGCCGAGCTCTCCGGCAGGGGAGTCAGCGTATTCGGCGCAGAGCGCTTCTATGTTGGAAAACAGCTGAAAGCAAATGCCGTCAGAGTGGCAACCAGCTCGGCGGAAAGTGACGAACAACTCCGCCGGGGGCTGGAGGTACTGCAGAATTTTATCCGGCAGCGGGATGCGGGGCCTTTATTCATCGTCTAGTTTTTGACCGGAATCACGATTCGTGTAATGTATTCGTCAATGGAATTGATGGTCATCTCGTTTACCCCTGTTTCGTAGGCGTATCCGAAAAGCGTGAGGCCGTGCTGCTTCGCATAGTCCAGAATTTCTGAATATCGCTGCGGAAGCCTGTCCCAGCTTCCCGTACAGTAGGCGCACAGATAGCTGCCGCTCGGCTTTTTATGGATTTCATTTACAGAAGCTGTGTGGGAAACCTTCATAAACAGGCCGTCATACTGGTCAAACTCGGAATGGAGCAGGTGGGAGACGGAGATCAGGGAGCCGTAAGTGGTATCGTGGAGACTCTTAAAATGGTGCTGTTTCATGGATTCAACCATCTGTTCGATCTCATCCTCCATGGACAGGGCCTGGTCGGAGGCAATGATGTGCAGATACTCCTCTTCACATTCGACAACGTCGATCCGGGTCAGATCGGTGTTCAGTAAATCGGTGAAGGTACCGCACTGGTCCGTCAGCATATCACGAATCGTGTTCAGCTTTTCTATTTCACGGTCCACGTCCTGAATCTTTTTATGCAGAAGCTGAACGTAGGCTTCTGCCCCACGCCTGTCTAAAAACTCTTTGATCTCAGGAATTCCCATATTCAGTTCCCGCAAAACCAGAATCGTCTCCAGCAAAGAGCTCTGATAGTAGGTGTAATAGCGGTAGCCGTTCTCTTTTACGACCGCCGGCTTGAATAAGCCGATCTCATCGTACCACATCAGAGTCTTTTTGTTGATGTTATGAAGGGCTGCAAATTGGCCGATCGTAAATAGTTTTTCTCTTTCCATAAAAAAATCCCCTTTTCCTCTTGACCGTACAGTTACTGTATGGATTATTATACAGGTAAGACAGTACAAATACAAGAAAAAAGGAGAATAGAATCATGAATTCAGAACATATTACACTGCGCCCCATCACACGAAAGGATTATCCGTTTATAGAGGATATCATACGCAAGACGTGGAAATACGACGCGCTGAGCAGCAATCCGAAGGATGCAAAGCATATGGCAAGGCTGTATCTGCGTTCCTGTCTGCTGCGGGCGACATTTTCCTGTGTCGCGGCTGTGGATGGAAAGGTGCTGGGAGTTATTCTGGCCGGGAGTAAAAAATCCGTTCCGAAATTCGCCCTTCGCCGCACCCTGGCTCAGCTCTGGTCCATTGCGCTGCTGTTTACAACGAAAACCGGAAGAGGAATCGGGAAATTCTTCAGTACCTTCGACCAGACGGACGAAGAACTGCTGAAAAATGCAGGAAATGCTTTTGACGCGGAAATCTGTTTCTTTGCCGTGGATGAGAGTACTAGAGGAACCGGCATCGGAAAAATGCTTTTTGCCCAGGCCCTTGATTATCTGGAACAGGAAGGGGTAAAGACCCTGTACCTCTTCACGGATTCCAGCTGTACTTACCAGTTTTACGAGAAGCGGGGAATGCAGCGGCTGGGAGAGAAAACGGTGGAATTCAGCGCCCATACAGACTACCGCCTGAATATGTTTATCTATGGCCTGGAGTTGCAGGCGGCCAGCTAAGGCCGCTCTGCAATTCAGACCGCACTGCTTCGCTGCCCGCAGGCCGGCGCATCGATGACCCGGTCATACCGGTAGGCCGAGAAGATAAATCCCAGCAGAAGCATATTTACGAGGATGCTGATACTGCCCTCCGAAACCATGGGAAGATTAGTAAAGCTGCCATACTGGAAACCGAAGTTCCCAAGTATATAGAGCACGCTCTGAAACAGCAGGCACAGGCCGCAGTGAAAGGACACCGCTCCGGCGAGCGCGCCGTGTATCCTTCGGATGCAGGAGAAGAGGACTGCGTAGAAGGCTGCCATAACTGCAAGAAACAGAATTCCGGCCAGCCAGCCAAACTGTAGAATGAATACGGCCAGGAGATAATTGTTCGCGTAATGCTGGGGCAGAATGTTCCATAAAGTGACATCTGACGGATCGGAGCGGAAGATGGAGCGGTGATGTTCAGAAAACGGCTTTTTCCCTTCCGCGGCAGCCTCTCTGGCATCTCCGTAGCTGAAATACCATTCGCCGGTTCCATACTCCATCAGCTCCTCCTGAGTAAGCGAAATCCGGCCGGCCAGCGGTGATTTGGAGAGCAGCTCCTGAATCAGAACCCCGTTATAGGAGTCGCTTAAGGTGTCGTATGCGTTCGCCTCCGGATTTACAAATGCCTGAAAATACTGGGACTGGCCGGGAAGCATCCCATAAAAAAGAAGGAGTACCACGCCCCCGGCGGCGGCCTGGATCAGGAGCCTTCTTTTATTTCCGGTGAACATCTCCCGGCAGATCATATACAACACGGTTCCGATCATGGAGAAGAGGAAAGTCACGGTCTCGGCCAGCGTAAAGCTGTTGTATGTAAAGTAATGGATAAGGGCTGCCCCGGCAGTGAGAAGAAAAGCGGCTGCCATGGCTTTCGGTGTCTGCTTCCGCATCCGGTAGAGAAGGATGACAACAACCGGTCCGGTCAGCAGAAGCGCATAGTAATCAATCATATGCCATGGAATGATGTATGCCGTGTCCCAGATTACATCCGCTATCCAATCGAATTCGATCATGGAAAGGAATATGGCTTCCGCGGTAAATATGGCTGCCGCCAGAATGAGAAGCCGCTTCTGGTACCGGATCAGCAGAGGGTATCCTTTCAGCGCCATGACCACCAGAAGGACAGCGCCAGTCAGATAGATAGAAAGCCCGCGGAACGTCAGTTCCGGGATCACGGCCGTGCAGGTTTCCGCAGCGAGACCGATGAGAAGGAGAATCACGGTCAGAACCATCAGAAGGCGGCTGGACCGGACGTGACGGACCGCGTTGATCCCGGTGCCGATCGCCACACCGTCCCCCATGGCATCCACCGCTTTCTTAACTGCGTCTTCGGGACTCATCCCTTCTGAGAGATACTCCTCCGTCCTGTCATCGATATGGTCCTTTAATTCTCTTACCACTGCCGGACGCAGAGGCTTATAGGCGATCTGATCCGCCACATCCTCTAAAAATGCTTCTTCATAATCCGTATGCTGATTGTGATTCTTCTGGAAGGGTTTATCCAAACACAGCACCCCCGATCACCTGATTCACCGCCGTCTGAAACGAATCCCATTCCTTCAGCTTATCCTGTAAAAGCTTCCGGCCGCTTTCGGTTATGATGTAATACTTACGCTCACGGCCATTTTCCGCAGTTCTCTGTTCGCAGATCACCGCCCCATCCTGTTCGAGCGCGTGCAGCAGGGGATAAAGCGTCCCCTCCTTCAGCGTGAAAACGCGTTCACTTCTTATTTCCAGCTCTTTGATGATCTGATAGCCGTACATGTCCTGCTGTTCCAATAGCTTCAGGATCAGCATGGAAGAGCCTACGGCCATATATTTTTTGTCCATATTTGCCTCCGTCCCGGAAATATTTCCCTAAAATAATACCTCGAGTTTCTATGTATCATAATCCTATCATACATAGAAACTCGAGGTATGTCAAGAAGCAAATAATAATTCTTAAAATTCGCGGATTACTCTTTTCCTTCCCCGTCAAAGTATTCTTTGACCAGCCTGACTACAGTGCCGGACAGCAGGAACACTGCGATCAGGTTGGGAATTGCCATCAGGCCGTTAAAGGTTTCGGCGATACTCCAGAGCATCCCTAAATCCATGGTGGCGCCCAGGATTGCGACCAGAGAGTAGACGATCATGAACGCTTTGATGATGCGCGAGGAGAACAGGAACTCGATACATCTCGCACCGTATAATCCCCAGCCGATGATGGTGGAAAATGCGAAACAGCACATGGCAACGGCTGTAAAAATGGAGACCCAGCTGCCATAGGTGGAAGTAAACCCGAGAATGGTCAGTTCCGCGCCGGCGGCTTCCCCGTAAGGAACCGGAACGTCGCTGCAGAGGATGACAAATGCGGTCAGAGTACAGATGACGATGGTGTCGGCAAACACTTCGAAAATCCCGAAAAAGCCCTGCTTGACCGGTTTCTTCGTGTCGGCGCAGGCGTGGGCGATGGATCCCGTTCCAAGGCCCGCTTCGTTGGAGAAGATGCCACGGGAGACGCCTTTCTTCATGCTCATAAAGAAGGTTCCGACCACGCCGCCTGTGACGGCCGCCGGGTTAAATGCCCCGTAAACAATCGACGAAAATACGGCGGGAACCCGGTTAATATTGAGAAGAATCACGCCGAAGGCGAGCACGATATAGAACAGCGCCATAAAGGGAACCAGTTTCTCCGTCACGCTTCCGATTCTTTTGATTCCGCCGAGAAGGACCAGGCCCACCAGAGCCGCCAGAATGATTCCGATGATAAGACTGGTGGTGTGCGCAGAACCTTCCTCGATCAAATGGTAATTGAGCAGCGCAGAGTTGATTGCTGTTGTGATGGTGTTTACCTGAGTGGCATTGCCTGTTCCGAACACGGTGAGGACGCCGAAGGCCGAAAACAGAGTGGCCAGCCAGCGCCAGTTTTTCCCGAGACCGTTCTTTATGTAGTACATGGGACCGCCTACTAAGTCGCCCTTCTCATTCACTTCACGGAAATGCACGGCCAGAGTTACCTCGGAAAACTTTGTACACATACCCAGAATCGCAGAAACCCACATCCAGAATACGGAGCCAGGGCCACCGATGGCGATGGCTCCAGCCACTCCGGCGATATTGCCGGTGCCGACCGTGGCGGCCAGAGCGGTGCAGACCGCCTGAAATGGCGTCATGGTACCGTCGGACGCGTCGCGCTTGCGGAACATCCGGCCCAGGGTAACCCGGATCGAATAGGAGAACTTGCGGATCTGCAGAAAATTGGTGCGGATACTCAGATAGAGGCCCACGCCGATGATGCAGACCATGGCTGGGACGCCCCAGATAAAATTGTTCACGGCATTGTTGATGGATTCGATAGTATTTAACATATGATGGAACCTTCCTGATTGTATTTTTGCTTTTTATTACCGTGTTTTGGTAAGAGAAAAAACAGTGAAAATATATAAAATAATACCATAATATTACAGAAAAGTACATGGCAATCGAGATTCTTAAGCCTGACGGCCGCCGCAGTGACCCTCTGTCGGACCCTGCCTCCCGGTCTCTTCCTTCAGATAGTGAGAAACATTGTTAAATAGCGGTACTTGTATTTACGGAATCCCAATGCTATACTATTTGAAGTTAGTTGAAACTAACCTACGAAATCCATACGAGATAAAGGCATTTCTGTCCTTGTGCCGGTGTTCGGTCCGGCCCTGGAGCAGAAATACTGTGGTTGGTAAAAAAAGAAAGGAAGAGAGGATTAAAACATGAGCAAAACAGCAGTAGTGTATTGGAGCGGAACAGGCAATACGGAGGCTATGGCGGCAAAAGTGGTGGAAGGCGCGCAGGCGGCAGGAGCGGAGGTCTCGCTGTTTACGGCTGCGGAATTCGGGGCGGACAAAATGGATGAATTTGATTCAGTTGCATTCGGCTGCCCGTCTATGGGAAGTGAGCAGCTGGAGGAGGACGAATTTGAGCCGATGTTCCTGAGCTGCGAGGCGAAGCTGAGAGGGAAGAAGATTGCGCTCTTCGGCTCCTACGGATGGGGAGACGGCGAGTGGATGAGAACCTGGGAGGAGACCTGCCGGGAGGATGGCGCTGTACTGGCCTGCGACTGCGTGATCTGCAATGACGCTCCGGACGCGGAGGCGGAAAGTGCCTGCGAGGAGCTGGGAAAGGCGCTGGCATAGGAGAGAAGAAAAGCCGGCAAAGGAAGGCCCGCTAAAGGAGGAACACAAGGTGCAGGATGCAAGCCGATATTTCAACGATCTTTTTGAACAGATGCCATCGGAGCAGGTCTATGAGGTTTTGAGAAATGCGCCGGAGGAAATCGGACGGTTTTCCATTTGCCAGAAAAATACGAGACAGGGAATCGACCTTCTGGACTGGCGCATGAATTACCAGCGGGATGTCCATGTATACAGGCGGGGAGAGAACAACAGAGATGAGGTGCAGTTTGTATTCTGCATGAATCAGGGCATGGTCTGGGAGATCGAGGGGATCCCCAGACCTGTTTCCATGGAAAAAGGAAATGCCTATATCTATCGGAATGGAGACAGGACCACATGGGGATACTATCCGGGAAAATGCGATTTCGTGTTTAAAAGCGTGCAGATTCCGGTACAGGTTTACCGCAGGCTTCAGAACGCGTATTTTGAAGGCAGGGAAGAGATATCGGCGGAGCGGTTCAGCTCTGCGGTGGAGAGCATTGAGATCACGCCCGGAATCTGCCGGATACTGGCTGAACTGGAACAGTCCGGGCGGTATGATGACGGGATTGGCCGCCTCTATCTGGAAGGAAAGCTGCTGGAACTGCTCGCCGCCTCCTTTGAGGAACTTCTCACATGCCGGAAGGCCCAAAAGAGACTGTGTGGGATTACCCGAACCGATCAGGAAGCGGTGAGGGAGGCAAAGCGGATTCTGGACCGGCACCTTACCGATGCGCCGGACTGCGAACGGCTGGCAAGGGCGGTAGGCGTAAGCGTCTCCAGGCTGGCCCGGTTGTTTTCGGAAATAACCGGAAAAACCATACACTCCTATCTGATCGAGCGGAGACTGGAGCACGCGGCGCTTCTGCTGACCGAACAGAAGAATGTGAGCCAGGCGGCCGCGCTGTCCGGATACTCCAACATGAGCCATTTTTCCGCCTCCTTTAAAAAGAAATACGGCGTGCTCCCCAAGGAGTATGCCGGAAAATGAAAAACTGTTAGAAATATACCGTTTTTTGGTAGAAATGCTTCGGTTATCGCCGTAAAATATAACACGTCAAGTTAGACAAAGCTAACTCGACGTGTTTTTTCATACCGGAGAGTCCGGCATGACAGGAGTTACTGTTGAAAGGAGTGGTATCGGATATGTTTCAAAAGATTTTAGAGTACGCGGGGCCCTACAAAAAGACGACCTTTCTGGCTTCTGCGGTCATCCTGCTGGGAGTGTTTATGAGTGTCCTCCCGTTTATCTTTGCCTGCCAGATCATCGCGCCGCTGATTGAGGGAGAACCCATGGACTTGTCCTATGCGGCGGTCCGGATAGCCGGCGTGCTGGTGTGCCTGGTGCTGCATGCCTGCCTGTATGTGAAGGGGCTGTCCCTGTCCCATGAAGCCGCCTACAACATCCTGATGAGAATCCGCATTTCTCTTCAGAACCGTATGGAGAAGCTACCGTTGGGGGTGATTCAGGAGAAAGGGACGGGGAGTATCAAGCGTCTGTTCGTAGATGACGTGGAGAGCATGGAGATGCTTCTGGCCCACGCTCTGCCGGAGGGCTTTGCCAACACGGTGATTCCGGCCGTGGTTTACACAGCCCTGTTCTTTGTGGACTGGAAGCTGGCGCTTATGTCCCTCGCATCCCTGCCTGTGGGTTTCCTGGCCATGATGGTCATGTACCGCATTGGTCAGAACGGGATGGTGAGTTACTATGAGGCCGGCAAGGTCATGAACAACACCATTATCGAGTACATAAACGGCATGGAGGTGGTGAAGGTGTTCAACAGGGATGGCGAATCCTATGAACGGTTCCAGAGAGATGTGCTGGCCTACCGGAATCTGACCCTCGACTGGTATAAGGCCTGCTGGCCGTGGATGGCGGCCTATAACAGTATTCTGCCGTGCACGCTGATTGTGACGCTGCCTCTGGGGTCCTGGTTTGTGCTGAAGGGATATTCCTCTCTGCCGGATTTTATACTGGTGATGTGCCTGTCCTTAAGCCTGGGAATTCCGCTTCTAAGGGCCTTGAGCTTTCTTCCCTCGCTGCCGCAGATCAATTATAAGCTGAATGCACTTGAGCAAATGCTGGGGGCGGAGCCCCTAAGACAGACCGCCGATGGATGGCATGGCGCGGACAATACCGTGGTGTTCGGCCATGTGACCTTCGGCTACGAGGAGAAATCCGTGATCCGCGACGTCAGCCTGACGGTGAGGGAAGGTCAGAAGACAGCCCTTGTGGGAGAATCCGGTTCGGGCAAGAGCACGCTGGCGAAGCTGTTGGTTCACTATTACGATGTAGGGGAAGGAAAGATCACCATAGGCGGCCAGGATATCTGCGAAATGAGCCTGGAAGCCTTAAACGCCAGAATCTCTTACGTGGCCCAGGAACAGTATTTATTCAACACCTCTTTGCTTGAAAATATCAGGATCGGCCGTCTTACAGCCACCGACGAAGAGGTGCTTGAGGCTGCGGCAAAGGCACAGTGCATGGAATTTATCGAAAAACTCCCCGATGGAATTCACACGATGGCCGGAGACGGAGGAAAACAGCTGTCGGGAGGCCAGAGGCAGAGAATAGCGCTGGCGAGAGCCATTTTAAAGAATGCACCCGTCGTAGTCCTCGATGAGGCGACCGCATTTACGGATCCGGAAAATGAGGAGAAGATGGAGGCCGCCATCTCCGAGGTGGTAAAGGGAAAGACGCTTCTGGTCATCGCCCACCGTTTATCCTCTGTGAAAAATGCCGATCAGATCTGCGTGATGGCGGAAGGCAGAATTGCAGCCAGGGGAACCCATGACGAGCTTTTGAAAGCCAGCGAAGAGTACCGGAAACTCTGGAACGCTTCCATGGAGAGCGCAGAGTGGCGTGTATCGGGCGGAAAGGAGGAACGGTAATGGTTCCATTATTTCAGAGAATATTAAAGCTGTCAGGAAAATACAGGGGCAGAATTGAAACCGCCTTCCTGTTTTCCGTTCTGAAGGCGATTCTGTCGAAAATGCCTCTCTGTGTGGCATTTCTCATGCTGTCCCGGTTTTATACCGGCGCAATTACGGCCGCAGATTGTGTGACCGCTGCTGCTGTGCTGTGTGTGTCCGTGCTTCTGGAAGCATTTTTTCAGCTGATGAGCGACCGGCTGCAGAGTGGGGCCGGATATATGATGTTTGCGGAGCAGCGGATGGCGCTGGGCGCTCATTTGCGGAAGCTTCCCATGGGGTACTTTACGGCGGGGAATATCGGAAAGATCAGCTCGGTTCTGACTACGGACATGATCTTTGTGGAAGAGATCGCCATGAGTTCCATTGCCAATATGATGAGCTACGCGTTTTCTGCAGCTCTCATGGCGGTATTTCTTTTCTACCTCGATGTGCGGCTGGGAATCATCGGCCTGCTCGTGACCGTGACAGCGATGGTCACAGCCGGAAAAATGAACCGGATCTCCATGAAGGAAGCCGCCGGCAGACAGGAGCAGAGCGAGAAGCTTACGGACGCCGTGCTCTCCTTTACGGAGGGGATAGCCATCATCAAAAGCTACAATCTTCTGGGAGAGAAATCCGCAGAGCTATCCAATAATTTCAAGTGGTCGAGAGACAAATCACTGGGATTTGAGGAAGCGATGACGCCGTGGCAGAGGGGGCTCAACCTGATTTATGCCTGCGGAATGGCGCTGTTGTTCGGTGTGTCCATCTATCTGCAGCAGACCGGTTCCCTGACCATTCCGTACCTTATGGGACTGCTTCTGTTTGTGTTTGATTTATTCGGCCCGCTGAAGGCGCTGTACGGCGAGGCAACGCGGCTCACGGTCATGAACAGCTGTCTCGACCGGATTGAAAGCGTCTGCGCGGAGAAAGAACTGCCGGATGAGGGGAAAAAGCACATTCCGGAGCGGAATCACAAGGCGGAGATAGCGTTCGATCACGTTACCTTTGCCTATCACAAGAAGGAGGTTTTAAAGGACGTCACTTTTCAGATACAGCCGAATACAATGACAGCCCTGGTTGGACCCAGCGGCGGCGGAAAATCGACGGCAGCCAACCTGCTGGCCCGTTTCTGGGACGTGAAATCCGGATGCATCCGGATGAGAGGAGAAGATATCCGCGACGTGCCGCTGGCGGAGCTGATGGATCATATCAGCGTGGTGTTCCAGAGAGTATATCTCTTTCAGGATACAATTTACCAGAATATCAGCATGGGAAAGACGGATGCGTCGAAAGAAGAGGTGTATGAGGCGGCGAGGAAGGCCAGATGCTATGATTTTATCATGGCGCTTCCGGAGGGCTTTGACACCGTGATCGGGGAGGGCGGCGCGAGTCTTTCCGGAGGGGAAAAACAGCGGATTTCCATTGCGCGCTGCATCTTAAAGGATGCTCCTGTGGTGATTCTCGATGAGGCGACTGCAAGCGTGGATGCCGATAATGAACGCTTCATCCAGGAGGCGATTTCAGAGCTGGTAAAAGGAAAGACTCTTCTGGTAATCGCCCACCGGCTAAATACTATCAGAGCCGCCGGTCAGATCCTGGTGATCGACGATGGCCGCGTGGTGCAGAGAGGAACGCATGAAGCGCTGATGAAGGAGAAGGGAATCTACAGAGATTACGTGGATATCCGCGAAAAAGCGGCAGGCTGGAGCATCGACGGACTTTCCCGTCAAATATAAAAAGATTAAAAGTGCCTAACCCGCATTGCCATTGACTAACCGACGCCAAAATGGTTACACTAGGAGTAAGAAGAGGCGGATAGTTTCAAAGCGCATAGAACGAAAACACGCAGCGCGTGATGTGGAAATGGGGGTGCAGCTATGCAGTCATTGGCACAGGCAAAGGCGGGAGACGACTATACGATCAAATGGATGTTCGGTGCTCCCCAGATTCTGGAATTTCTAAAGGGATACGGGATCAGAGAGGGAAGCGATATCCGTGTTTTCCAGCAGGGAAAAGACGGAATCATCATAGGACGGGATAACGTGCGCCTTGCGATCGGTGAAGATGTGGCGAGACGGATTCAGGTATGAACCGGCTTTAGCAGGAAACGGAACAGAATACAAACTAACAGAAAAACAGGCGGTCTGCAGAGAAAAGGTTTCTCCCCGGACCGCCTGTTTTCCTATTTTTTCAGCAATTCATTTCCTTTTGTCACGTGATCCTTGATAGCCTGAAAGCTTTTTGCGCTCACCACATGCTCGATCCGGCAGGCGTCTTCCGCCGCGGTTTTTTCATCGACTCCCAGATACATCAGCCAGTTGGAAAGCATCGTATGGCGCTCATACATGGTCTCAGCAACCTGTTTCCCGGAATCTGTCAGGGTGATATAGCCATCCTGATCCACCAGAATATAACCATTTTCGCGGAGGTTGCGCATGGCGACGCTGACACTCGGCTTGGAGAAATCCAGTTCATTGGCGATATCGATGGAACGGACGTGCGGCTTTCTATTGCTAAGAATCAGTATGGTTTCAAGATAGTTTTCGGATGATTCGTTCATCTTCAATGTTCGTTTACCTCCCTGCGGTTAAAGTATCAGAATGCGTGATACAAATAGTTTATCATAGCCGGGGAAAAAGGTCAAAATAAGAATATGAAAAAAATTATTGACAATTCAGTTAGCAGGTACTAATCTATAGTTAGTTATAACTAATAGAAGAAATTGGAAGAAAGGAAGGAGCACATATGGCGACAGCGATTATATGCCTGGCCCTTATCATGGCAGGGGTTCTGGCGATAAGAAGCTACAGAAAGAGGCTGACCACCGGCTGCTGCGGAGGTTCGGGCGAGGCTGCGGTGAAGAAAATAAAGGTAAGTGATAAGGATCTCACCCACTATCCGCACCGCCGGGTTTTGAAGGTGGACGGGCTGTCCTGCGGCAACTGCGCGATCCGGGTGGAGAATGCATTAAATTCCCTGGAGGGCGTCTATGCCCGCGTGAATTTAATGGAGGCGGAGGCAGATGTCCGCATGAAACAGGAGCTTAGCGATGCCGTGTTAAAGGAGACTGTCAAGGACGCGGGATACACTGTTTACCGGATCACACCGGTAAATGACTCAATTTCTCAATAAGGTCTGTTGGCGTTGACTAACCGGGTAAATTTCTAGTAAAACGTTTATATAAGGAGTGACTGAAGATGAAAAAACACAGGTTTTGGGCCTGGGCAATGCTGTTCTGCCTGGCAATGGTTTTTTATACGGGTTACAAGCATAAATAAGAAAAACAGGAGGATAAAGAAATGTTGGACTGCTTCAAAATGAAAAAAATCGGAATCTTTGCAGGAGGTGTTTTATTCGGTACAGCCGGCGTTAAAATTCTGGCGAGTAAAGATGCGAAGAAGTTTTACATCAACTGTCTGGCCGCCGGACTGCGCGCGAAGGACTGCGTGATGACAACTGCCACTTCGATCCAGGAGAACGCAGACGATATTCTGGCTGAGGCGAAGGAGATCAACCGCCAGAGAGCGGATGAAGCCTTTGAAGACGAGAGCGAAGAGATGGTTTCAGAGACCGCCTGATGGAATTTTCCTCAGGCGTTCCTTTTTGAAGAGCTGTAGAAACACAGGACAGGAGACAAAGACATGAGATTTATAGTGAAACACGAGATAAAGGGTCGGCTTCGGATTCATCTCGACCGGCGTCAGCTGACTCTGAGAGAGGCAGATCTGTTCTGCTGTGCCCTGAGCCTCATTCCGGGTGTGAAGGAGGTGAAGGTCTATGAGAGGACCGCGGATGCGGCGATTCTCTATGAGGACGGCCTGCGGTCGGTCATCATCGGGGAGATCAGGCGTTTTTCCTTTCAGGACGAGTCACTCTGTGAGCTGGTCCCGAAGGACAGCGGCCGGGCGCTGAACCGGGAATACAAGGAAAAACTGATCCAGCGGGTCGTTGTGAGGGCGTTTACAAAGGTATTTCTGCCTGTACCGTTTCGGGCTGTGTATACGGCGGTGAAGTCCGCTGGCTATATCGTAAAGGGCCTTCGCTGTCTCCTGAAGGGAAAGCTGACGGTTGAGGTTCTGGATGCCACCGCTATCACGGTGTCGATCGCAAGACTGGATTTCAATACGGCCGGTTCCGTGATGTTTCTGCTGGGGATCGGGGAGCTTTTGGAGGAATGGACCCACAAGAAATCGGTGGGAGATCTGGCGAGAAGCATGTCCCTGAACATCGAGAAGGTATGGCAGAATGTGGACGGTACGGAGGTTCTGGTTCCGGTCTCCCGAATCCGCGAGGGAGACCTCGTGACAGTACATGTGGGCAGCGTGATTCCGCTGGACGGAATTGTCGTGACCGGCGAAGCCATGGTTAATCAGGCCTCCATGACCGGTGAATCCATACCGGTGAAGAAGGAACCGGATACATACGTATACGCGGGAACTGCAGTGGAGGAAGGGAGCATCACCATCTGTGTGAAGAAGGCGGCCGGATCCACCAGATTTGAGCGGATCGTCAAGATGATTGAGGACTCCGAGAAGCTGAAATCCAATGTGGAAGGAAAGGCGGCCGCCATGGCCGATGCACTGGTTCCCTGGAGTCTGGGCGGCACGGTGCTCACCTGGCTGCTCACACGGAATGTGACGAAGGCGATCTCGATCCTGATGGTAGACTTCTCCTGTGCGCTGAAGCTGGCCATGCCGCTGTCCGTGCTTTCCGCCATGCGGGAGGCGGGAAGCTACCGGGTTACAGTCAAAGGCGGCGTCTATCTGGAGTCCGTGGCGGAGGCAGATACCATTGTATTTGATAAGACCGGTACTCTCACGAAGGCCAGGCCGGTGGTGGCCGGCGTCGTGACCTTCGAGGGGCGGGACGAGGATGAGATGCTCCGGATTGCAGCCTGCCTGGAGGAACATTTCCCCCATTCCATGGCGAACGCGGTCATTCAGGAGTCCGTCCGGAGAGGTTTGATCCACGAGGAAATGCACTCGAAGGTGGACTATATTGTAGCCCATGGAATCGCCTCCTATATCGGAGGGGAACGGGTGATTATCGGCAGTCACCACTTTGTCTTCGAGGATGAGGGGAGCGTGATTCCGGAAGACGGAAGAGAACAGTATGAGAGCCTTCCGCCGGAGTATTCCCATCTCTACATGGCGGTTGGAGGGCGCCTCGCTGCGGTGATCTGCATTATCGATCCCCTGCGGGAGGAGGCCGCCTCAGTGGTCAGTCAGCTGAGAGCACTGGGACTTTCCAAGATCGTTATGATGACGGGAGACAGTGACAGGACTGCAAAGGCCATCGCGCAGAAGGTGGGCGTGGACGAGTATTACTCCGAAGTACTTCCGGAGGACAAGGCCAGTTTCGTGGAGGCAGAGAGAGCCGCAGGGAGGAAAGTCATCATGGTCGGTGACGGTATCAACGATTCCCCTGCCTTATCAGCCGCCGATGTGGGAATCGCCATCAGCGAAGGGGCGGAGATCGCCAGGGAAATCGCGGATATCACCATTTCGGAGGACGCACTGGATCAACTGGTGACACTGAAACGAATCAGCAACGCGCTGATGGTCCGTGTAAACAGAAATTACCGGTTTGTGATCGGATTTAATTTGGGTCTGATCCTGCTGGGTGTCAACGGAATCCTGGCGCCGGCTACTTCTGCGCTGCTTCATAATACATCGACGCTCATGGTCAGTCTGAAAAGCATGACCAATTTACTGGAACAGAAACAATAGAAAACGGTTTAAAAGAGTCATACCACGAAAAGCGGTGTGACTCTTTTTTTCTATTTCCCATCTATTAAGAAATGTTCTCAAGAACGGCTATGGACAAATGTTGTAATAGCTGGTAAAATGTAGTTAGTCATAACTAACTAAATAAACTGAAGAGCCGGAGGAAACAGTAATGTTGTAAAACCCGGCAGGCTGTGAATTACAGACAGCACGATAGAGAACTGGAGGTATTATAAATGAGCGTAGTGATTATCGGCGGCCACGACCGTATGGTGAGCCAGTACAAGAAGATATGCAAGGAATTCAAATGCAAGGCAAAGGTCTTTACCCAGATGAGCACCAACATGGATAAGAAGATCGGATGTCCGGACCTGCTGGTCCTGTTTACCAACACGGTTTCCCACAAGATGGTAAAATGTGCCCTGGACGGCATCGATGACGGCGCCACCCGCGTGGTCCGCTGCCATACCAGCAGCGGAACGGCGCTTTCTAAGATTCTGGAGGATGAGACTCCGCAGGCGGTGTAAGAAGCTGCCGCTGCGGCCAGGCAATTGAGTGAGAACGCCATAAATTTTTAAAGGTTGTTATGGCATGTTCTGGAAAAAGATGGTATGATGAGGCAGGAGCGCAGTTTTTGGCGGTGCAGGCATGAAAAACCAGCCGCGAAACGCGCAAACTGAGGAGAAAGGACCCCTTCATAAAATGATAAGAGATTACTTTAAGAAACTGGACCGCAGGCGGGCCGTCATCATGATTATCGGTAATATTTTTACGGGAATGGGAATCAGCATTTTCAAACTTTCAGGACTGGGCAACGACCCCTTCAGCGGCATGGTAATGGCCCTGTCGGACTGCACCGGCATTCAGTATGCGTTTTTCCTTATCCTGGTAAATCTTGTGATTTTCATTGCTGAGATTACCATGGGCCGGCAGCTGATCGGCCTGGGCACGGCTGTGAACGCGCTGCTTCTGGGATACATCGTTACCTTCTTTTTCGGAATATGGGAGGTGACCCTTGGAATGCCTTCCATGCTGTGGCAGAAGCTATTGACCGTATTAATCGGAGTGGTGGTCTGCAGCTTCGGGCTCTCTTTATACCAGACCTCCGATGTAGGCGTGGCGCCGTATGACAGCCTTGCGCTGATCATGTGCAGAAAGCAGAAAAAGATCTCCTACTTCTGGTGCCGTATGGCCTGTGACGTGTTCTGCGCGGTGGTGTGCTTCGCGGCAGGCGGAATTGTCGGCCTGGGAACGCTGGTATCCGCTTTGGGACTGGGGCCTTTTGTGCAGTTCTTTAATAAAACAAGCAAGAATTTCCTCACCTCTACAGGTGGAGGGATGAAACGCCAAAAACAAGCTTAACGTCAGTGGTGGGCGGAGAGAAATCGGTATCCCCCGCTGACATGAAGTCAGGCCGCGCATCTACAAGATGTAGTCGCACTCTGTGAAATTATCGAGCGTGGATTGAAACATTTTACGGACAGGCTGTTGAAAAAGGACGGAGTATCGAATCCTGTATAAGTGAAAATCAAATCCCCTGTGACTTTACTAAATGGTAATGGCACAGGGGATTTATGCGTCTGTAAGTAATCGTTTAGACTATGAATATCCGTATCCTCGCAAAAGAAGAAGTAAGTCTGGACTGCTTTCTGTCCGGTGAGCCGGATTATGTTTATAAACAAATAGCAGATTTAAGGTGACATACAGGATTGACATTTTCCCTGGTTTGTGCAATAATATAAATACTTTAATAAAAAGATATATAAAAGTATTTATATTATTGCACAGACCAAAATGTAGAAAGAGGGTACATGTATGATGCTGCAGCAGGTAATGACTGCTCCGGGGGAAATTGAGTTTCGGGAGGTGCCGGTTCCGGAGCCGGAAGAGAATCAGGTACTGGTTAAGATCAGAAAGATCGGCGTGTGCGGATCGGACATCCATGTCTACCATGGCGAGCATCCGTTTACCAGCTATCCGGTCACCCAGGGACACGAAGTATCGGGGGAGATCGAGAAGCTCGGAAGCGGTATAAAAGGATGGAAGGCGGGGCAGAAGGTGACGATCCAGCCGCAGGTGGTCTGCGGAAAATGTTATCCGTGCCGTCATGGCAAATACAATCTCTGCGAAGAACTGAAGGTAATGGGATTTCAGACGACCGGTGTGGCATCCGATTACTTCGCTGTCGACGCGGCCAAGGTGACGCCGCTTCCGGAGGAGATGAGCTTTGACGAGGGCGCCATGATTGAACCATTGGCGGTGGCGGTTCACGCGGTGAAGCGTGCCGGAAATGTGGAAGGCGCTAAGATCGCAGTCCTGGGAGCGGGACCGATCGGAATCCTGGTGGCCCAGACGGCGAAGGGTCTGGGGGCGGAGAGCGTCATGATTACGGATGTCAGCGATTTGAGGCTGGAAAAGGCGAAGGAATGCGGCGCGGATTTCTGCATCAATACGAAGACGAAGAATTTCGGTGAGGCCATGGTGGAGAATTTCGGGCCGGATAAGGCTGACGTCATCTACGACTGTGCGGGCAATAATATTACGATGGGACAGGCCATTCAATATGCGCGCAAGGGAAGCACCATCATCCTGGTGGCGGTATTTGCGGGAACCGCCCAGATTGATCTGGCTGTCTTAAATGACCATGAGCTGGACTTGAATACCAGTATGATGTACCGAAATGAGGACTATCTCGATGCGATCCGTCTGGTAAAGGAAAAAAAGGTGGTGCTGGCGCCGCTGATCTCCAAACATTTCGCATTCAGGGACTATCTGGAGGCATACCGGTATATCGATGAGAACCGGGAGAGCACCATGAAGGTGATTATCAATGTGGCAGAATCGTAACGCGGAAGAATAGACGGAGCTGTGGATTATGATACAGGGGAGAGGAAGATAAAATGGCAGCACAGTACATAACGGGACTCCAGCATATTGGCATCCCGACGAATGATATAGAGAAGACGGTAGCATTTTACCATGAACTGGGGTTTGAGACGGCATTTGAAACGGTAAATGAAGCGGCTGGGGAGAGAGTTGCTTTTTTGAGATGCGGAAGTCTTGTGATCGAGACGTATGAGAACCATCAGGCGGCGGAGAGGAACGGTGCGGTGGATCACGTGGCTCTCGATGTGACGGATATTGAAGCAGTATTTGCAGAGATCAAAGAAGCGGGATACCCCATGCTTGACGAGGAGATCCAGTTTCTGCCCTTCTGGGCAAATGGCGTCCGCTTTTTCACCATTCTGGGACCGAACCGGGAAAAGGTTGAGTTCAGCCAGATGCTGTAAACGATGCACTGCCACTTGCCGTCTTCCCCAATCAATGATAATATGATTACAGGATTGGAGGAGACGGCTATGACAAAAGAAAAGCTTGCGCTTGAAATCATCAGGCGCCTAAAAGAAGAATACCCTGATGTTGGTTGTACACTGGATTACGATGAGGCCTGGAAGCTCCTTGTGAGCGTGCGCCTGGCAGCCCAGTGTACCGACGCCAGGGTAAATGTGGTTGTACAGGATTTATATGCAGAGTATCCGGACGTGGAGGCGCTGGCAGGGGCCGAAGTGGAAGACATCGAAAAGATTGTGAAGCCCTGCGGCCTGGGGCACAGCAAAGCAAAGGATATCAGCGCGTGCATGAAGATCCTGAAGGAACAGTATGACGGCAGAGTTCCCGACGATTTCGATGCACTCTTAAAGCTTCCCGGAGTGGGGAGAAAGAGCGCGAACCTGATTATGGGCGATGTGTTCGGCAAACCGGCCATCGTCACTGATACCCACTGTATCCGTCTGGTAAACCGTATGGGACTGGTGGAGGATTTAAAGGACCCGAAAAAGGTGGAGATGGCTTTGTGGAAGCTGATTCCGCCGGAGGAGGGCAGTGATTTCTGTCACCGCCTCGTATTCCATGGCAGAGATGTCTGTACAGCCAGGACGAAGCCATTCTGTGAAAAATGCTGCCTGAAGGATATCTGCGCCCGAAACGGGGTATAGGGATTACGGCTCCCGGGAGAATGGTATGAATGTCAAGGATTTAAAAAGCTTTGAGGCGGTCTATGAGGAACGCGGCATCAACCAGGCGGCACAGAAGCTGTTTATCACGCCTCAGGGCCTGAGCCGCAATATTAAGATGCTGGAGAGTGAGCTGGATACGGTGCTCTTTGAACGGACGAAACAGGGTGTGAGGCCGACGGAGAGCGCAGAACTGCTCCATGAGAGGGCGGGTATCCTGATTCGGGAGTTCGAGGAAATCCGCAACGGTATCCAACAGCTGAAAAATGAAAAACGATTGCTCCGCATTGGCTGTGCCTGCGGAGTATTTAACGTACTTTCTTTCCCGGTGATTCAGAAATTTATCGATGAGAATCCTGAGATTTCCGTGGAATGGTGTGAGTACTCGAATCAGGAGGTGAAGGAGCGGCTGAAGGATTCCACCATCGAATACGGTTTCGTCGTTGGAGCGTGGAAGGAAGACGGCGTAAAAAACAGGCGTCTGGCCGGATGCAGAGTCTGTCTTCTGGTTTACGAAGGCCACCCCTTCTATGATCTGGAAGAGGTCACCATTGATATGGTCCGTGGTGAAAAGCTGATCCTGATGAACGAGTACTTTCATATGTACCACGATTTTCTGGAGGCCTGCGAGGTCAGGGGATTTAAGCCGCTTATTGCTGCCAAAACCGCAGATGCAAACTTTCAGTACCAGCTGTGCAGGCAGAAGACGGGGCTTGCGGTGGTGCCTGATTTTGCCGCGGAGCATTTCCGCATGGACCATATGAGGGCCATTCCCTTCCGGGAGAGGCTGAGATGGGAAGTGTACGGCGTTTATAAGGAGAATAACGGCTGGTATTCGGTGATCCGGGCGTTGGAGGATTTTCTGCGGAGCCAATACAGCGTTGCATAAGTTCCAGTGAATTCTGCACTCGCTATTCACGCCAGGACCACGCCCGCGAAGCTAACCGTAGGGTTCACTACGCCGTCGCTTCGCGGACGCACCCCTGACGCAAATATCAACCACACAATTCACCGAAACTTACGCAATGCTGTACTAGTCTGCGGATTTCCCGGAGGAATAAAAAAATTATTGACAGCCATCAAGCAATTGTTGATAGCGCCTGTCCTGTATGGAACGGTATAATATCGTTATAAAAATAACAGGAGGGTGCCATGAAGTACAAGAATCTGTTTACACCGGTCAAAATAGGATCGGTCACATTGAAAAACCGTTTTGCCCTGGCCCCCATGGGTCCGCTGGGACTGGCTGACGCCGAGGGCGGCTTTAATCAGAGGGGAATCGACTATTACACGGAACGCGCCAAGGGCGGCACAGGTCTGATCATCACGGGAGTAACCTTTTCGGACTGCGAGGTTGAGACCCAGAGTATGCCAAACTGCCCCAATTCCACGTACAATCCGGTTCATTTTATCCGGACGTCGAAGGAGATGACGGAGCGGGTTCATGCCTACGGAAGCAAGATATTTCTCATGATGTCGGCCGGCTTCGGAAGGGTGACAATACCGACGAATCTCGGAGAGTTTCCGCCGGTCGCTCCGTCCGCGATTCCGCACCGGTGGCTGGATAAAATCTGCAGGCCGCTTACGACGGAGGAGATCCACAGCATTGTAAAGTCATTCGGAGACGGGGCGTATCATGCGAAAAGGGGCGGTTTTGACGGCGTGGAGATTCATGCGGTTCACGAGGGCTATCTGCTGGACCAGTTTGCCATTTCCATGTTCAACTAGAGGACGGACGAGTATGGGGGATCACTGGAAAACAGGCTGCGGTTCGCCCGGGAAGTGGTGGAAGAGATCAAGTCCCGGTGCGGACAGGATTTTCCCGTGGTGCTGCGTTTCAGCTTAAAGAGTATGATTAAGGACTGGCGGGAAGGCGCTCTGCCGGGAGAAATATTTGAGGAGAAGGGCCGCGATATCGAGGAGGGCCTGGAGACTGCGAAGCTGTTGGTGCAGTACGGCTATGATGCACTGGACACAGATGTGGGAACGTATGACGCATGGTGGTGGAACCATCCGCCGATGTATCAGAAAAAGGGGCTTTTCCGTCCGTACTGCAAGATGGTGAAAGAGGCTGTGGATGTCCCGGTGCTGTGCGCAGGCCGTATGGACAATCCGGAGATGGCCTCCGAGGCTGTGGAGGCCGGAGAGTGCGACATCGTCAGCCTTGGCCGCCCGCTTCTGGCCGATCCCGACTATGTGAATAAGCTAAGGGCCGGAAAATGGGAACAGATCCGCCCGTGTATCTCCTGTCAGGAAGGCTGTATGGGCCGTGTTCAGGAATTTTCCATGATCAACTGCGCGGTGAACCCGCAGGCTGCCAGGGAGCGGGTGACCGCCTATGAACCCATCTTAAAGAGCAGACGGGTGATGGTGGTGGGCGGCGGCGCGGCAGGCTGTGAGGCCGCCAGAGTGCTGGCGGTGAGAGGCCATAAGCCGGAGCTGTTCGAAAAGGGCGACAGGCTGGGCGGCAACCTGATTCCAGGAGGAGCTCCTGACTTTAAGGAGGACGATCTCGCACTGGCGCACTGGTATGAGGTTCAGCTTCAGAACCTCAAAGTTCCGGTACATTTCCATACCTGTGTGGACCGGGACATGGTTCTGGCGGGAAATTATGATGCGGTTATCATTGCTGCCGGCTCCAGGCCTAAGGTATTTTCCCTGGGTGATGACGAGCGGGTATATCCTGCGGCTCAGGTCCTGACCGGGGAAAAGGACTGCGGAGATACCACCGTGGTCGTAGGCGGCGGTCTGGTCGGCTGTGAAACTGCGCTCTGGCTGGCAGAACAGGGGAAAAACGTGACGATCGTGGAAGTTCTCGACCGGCTGATGGCGGTCAACGGCCCCTTGTGCCATGCCAACAAGGACATGCTGGAACGCCTGCTTCCCTATCACGGAGTGAAGGCCATAACCTCCGCCAGAGTGACCGGGTATCGCGGCGGAATTCTGCATGCTTCCTGCGGCGGAAAAGAACGGGAAATCGCCTGTGACAGTGTAATTCTTGCAGTGGGGTATCAGGAGGAGGACTCTCTGTACCGCCAGCTGGAATTTGACGTACCGGAGCTGTATCTGCTGGGAGACGCAAGGAAGGTATCCAATATTATGTATGCGATATGGGATGCGTTTGAGGTGGCGAACCATATTGGCTGAGGAGTGGATGAACAGCGACCGTTATTCCAGAGAGCGGTGAGGCAGGTACTGTACCCGATCAAGCGGGGCAGGCTCTGCCTGCGGGGCGTTTAACCCTCACGGCATCGGAGCAGGACACACAGCAGAGAGATATGATATCATCTGCTGCTTCCTGCTTCGATGCCGTTTTTTTGTATAAAAATAATTGCCGGCGGACAGCGGAGAAATGAATAAACATGACATACAGATGACGTGATTAGTGTGGTATTGTAGTTACAGTTCGATTATATTCGATTTTGAAATGGAAATGGAAATGGAAATGGAAATTAGGAGGAAACTGTATGCATGAAAAACAGGTAAAGTCGATTCTGTCTGCACAGAACGGCATGAATCTTTACAGAGGCTGCACGCACGGATGCATTTACTGCGACGCCAGAAGCACCTGTTATCAGATGGATCATGCGTTTGAAGATATTGAAGTAAAGTCCAACGCTGCAGAACTGTTGGAGAAGGCGCTTAAGAGCAAACGAAAGAAATGTATGATCGGAACAGGCGCCATGAGCGACCCCTATTTACATCTGGAAAAGCGGCTCTGTCTTACCAGGCGGAGTCTGGAACTGATCGATTACTATGGATTTGGCCTGTCCATCCAGACGAAATCGGATTTAATCCTGCGCGACCTGGATTTATTAAAAAGCATCAACCGGAAGACGAAGTGTGTGGTTTCCATGACGCTTACGACGTATGATGAGGCACTTTGCCGGATCATCGAGCCGAATGTCTGCACAACCGGACGCAGAGCGGAGGTGCTGCGGATTCTTAAGGAGGAGGGGATTCCAACCATCGTCTGGCTGTCTCCGATTCTTCCATTTATAAACGATACAGAGGAGAACATACGCGGCATTCTGTCATACTGCCGTGACGCGTCGGTATACGGGCTGATGCTCTTTGGCATCGGCGTGACGCTGCGGGATGGGGACAGGCAGTATTTCTATGCGCAGCTGGATCAGCATTTTCCGGGGATGAAGGAGCGCTATATCCGTACCTATGGAAACAGCTACGAGATCCCGTCGCCGGATACCAGGCGTCTGCTCGCCCTGGTAAAAGAAGAATGCCGTAATACGGGAATGGTCTGCAGCAGCAATCGGCTGTTTGAGTATATGCATACCTTTGAGGATAAACAGGCGGGGGTTCAGATGTCATTGTTTGAGTGAGAGTAGAGGGCAAGGGCATGGGCATGGGGCTTTATCGGGGTGTTTGTTAATAAGGATAAGGAGGTTCGATTTCATAGTGTACATCAAAAGCAGATAATTTCTCCAGCACTCCCTGTATCATACCGGCTTCCCCGCTTGTAAGCAAACACCGTTTGTGATTCAATTTTTCTCTTGCCTTAAGATAGTTGATATTCAGGACTTTGGCGCAGGCTTTTATCTCCTTGCGATTATTGCTGTCTTCGTCCAAAATCAGATATATATGGTATATCGTTTTGTCAAAAGACATTGGGCAGAAAGAAGTAGTCACTTCCGTAATATCTTCAAAACAAGAATCGAATGCTTGATCGCACAGCGTAACCCATTCCTCCTCCTCATCCATGACTTGCTGTGCATCAATGATATATTTGAATGCATAAATCTTTCCAACTGTAAAATGTCCGCTGGAAGGGAGCTGGCAGCAGGTACAGATCTGACTGCATGCTCTCTGAAATTGGGAGACTTGCTCTGTTCTGCCTTTTTGTTCATGCAGACCCTCTGTTTCATGCTTCATCGTATACCTCCATGCATAATGATCCATTTATTAGCCGCTGCTTTTTCCTGTTCTTCCATAAGTATTCAATAATATTTTCAAAGAAGAACAGTAAGAAAAAGATTACTTCAGGTATTCAGGTTATCTCATAAGGATTGTTGGATATAATTCCATAAATGACACAAAGCAGAGTAAAGCAAGCCGACATTACAAGTATTATTCTTTTTCTTTGACTTTCTTAATGACAGTTCCTATTATCACTCCAATAATCATTCCAAATAATAAGCCATAACACATTGTTATGCCTGCTCTTCCCTGTGCCAGGCCAACCGCACCACCGATGGCAAGCCCGATTGTCATACCGGAACACATACACGTAATAACCGGAATATTGTTTTTGTCCATTGTCCTTCCCTTCTGAATCCGTTTTGCTAAGACTTTATTTGTCTGATATAAAAGCATGATGTTATGGACAGTGTATAATATTACACGAAGCTTGTCAATCTGGAGCGGCCTTGATACAGCACGCATTTCAGGTTTGGCGGACATGCATGCCGGAACAGATACAGATCGAAACCTTTCATGAGGACTTTCGCGAATTTCGTGTTTATGATAGAATATAAAAATACATAGAAAAATGCAAGACAGCCAATCAGAAAAGGATGTGAGGCAAATGAACGCGGCTTACAACGAAGCCTACCTTCACTATCGGGAATCTTTCTCTTCCATATTCAATGAGGAACACAGAGAAGAGCAGAAGGGAATACCGGAAACAGCGGCTTTAGACGATGGCTTCTCTTTGTGCTCCCGATATTATACAGGAACGTTAAAGGGGAATATCCACGCGGTGATCCATGATCTTGTGGGAGAGGACGGAACCGTACTGTTAAGCTGGAGGAACCTGGATGATGACGGGGATTTCTGCCGGCTGATTCACCACCGGAATGGGAAGCGGTATCTGGTATTCCGGGAGGATTTATACGGATGCAGTATTTTCTGTGTGGAGACGGGAGAGGTGTTCCGTTATGTACCGGCATGTGTTTATCCGGATAAACAGGAAGACTTTCAGGAGAGTTTTATCTGGACAGATGCAGTATATGACAGTAAATCCGACCTTTTGGCAGTGACAGGCTGTTTCTGGGCCTGCCCATTTGATGTCATGATTCTCGACTTTGAGAATCCTTTTACAGAGCCGGAGGGAATAAATGGTCACGAACTAATGGATCGGGATTATGATATTTACGACGATATCGAGTTTTCCGATTTTCAGAATGGGAATATAATTTTAAAAGCATATAACACCAGAGATGAGAAACAGGAGATTTTGACTTATGATACCGAATATATAAAGGGACTGCTGAAGGAACGGTTTAAGGCCGTCAGAATGGAGGACACGCGATGATTGAACTGCCGGAGGCCATAAACCTGGCAAAACAGATGAGAGAGACAGTGAGAGGAAAGACGGTATCCGCGGTATATCCCCCTTCCTCACCCCACAAATTCTGCTGGTTTAACCATGAGCCGGAGGAGTATCAGGCGCTTCTGGCCGGTCATACGGTAACTGGCGCGGCTGGTTTTGGTATCTTTTCGGAACTGGAATTCGACGGCGGCGTCAGGCTGTGTTTCAATGACGGAGTAAATCCCCGTTTTATCCGGAAGGAAGAGGTCCGTCCGAAGAAATACCAGCTTCTCCTGGAATTTACGGATGGGTCCGCGATTGCATTTACAGTGGCCATGTATGGCAGTATTTCCTGCCATTCGGGAGATTATGACAATGAGTACTACAGAAAGAGTATCGAGAGCATTTCGCCGCTGACAGAGGAATTTGATGAAGGGTACTTTAAAGAACTGCTGGCTTCTGTGAAACCGGCCATGAGCGTCAAGGCATTTCTGGCTACGGAGCAGCGGATGCCGGGGCTTGGCAACGGCTGCCTTCAGGATATCCTGTTTCAGGCGGGAATTCATCCGAAACGCAAGGTTTCCAGCCTTTCAGACTGTGAAAAGAACGTTCTGTGGGCACAGGTAAAGACGGTGCTTCAAACCATGACGGAACAGGGCGGGCGCGATACCGAAAAAGATCTCTTCGGGAATCCAGGGGGCTATCAGACGTTGATGTCAAAGAATACATGGGCTTCCGGCTGTCCCGCATGCGGCGGAGAGATCGTCAAAGAAACTTATCTGGGCGGGGCGGTCTATTACTGTCCGTTGTGCCAAAAAATGGAGGAAGAGAAGAGATGAAGACAATCGGCCTGATCGGCGGAATGAGTTGGGAAAGCACCGTTACTTATTATCAGGTTATCAATGAGGCGGTGAAAGAGAGGCTGGGAGGTCTCCACTCCGCCAGATGCGTTCTTTACAGCGTGGATTTTCAGGAGATCGAAGAGTGCCAGGCCGCGGGAGAATGGGAGAGAAGCGGAGAAATACTGGGAGAGGCGGCCAAAAGCCTGCAGAAGGCGGGGGCTGATTTTATCGTAATCTGCACGAATACCATGCACAAGGTAGCGCCTCAGATTCAGAGTAAGATCGATATTCCCATTTTGCATATTGCGGAGGCGGCCGCTCTGAGGCTTAAGGCAGAGAACATGGACCGTGTGGGCCTTTTGGGAACGAAATATACCATGACTCAGGATTTCTATAAGGGAAAACTGGCAGAGTACGGCGTGGAGGTGCTCATTCCGGAGGCGGCAGAGATCGAAACCGTGAACCGGGTGATCTACGAGGAGCTGTGCCGGGGTATCGTGTCTGAGACATCAAAAGAGGCATATTTAACGATCATCGCCCATTTAAAAGAGAGGGGCGCCCAGGGAGTGATCCTTGGCTGTACAGAGATCGGCCTTCTGGTAAAGGACGGGGACACGGAGGTGCCGCTGTTTGATACGGCCCTGATTCATGCGGAGAAGGCGGCGGAGTTCTCGGTGTTGGGTAATGCAGACGAAGATGAAAGATATTGGACGAAAGAAACTAGATGCTAGATGAAAGATGAAAGATGAAAGATGAAAAGGAGGTGTTCCGAGTGGCTGTCAGAACATTTGGCTGGGTACAGGAGGCTTATAAGCTGGAAAATTTAAAAAATGTGGTATCGGTCTTTGTGCCGGGGTCTCCCGTCAACAGACGGTTAATAGAGGACAAACTGGTCCGGCTCATTTCAGATGAAGATGGCAAAGCGGAATTTATAGAGGAGCTGGAGGCTGATCCGGTCATCGTGCCGTACGCCCATCTGAAAGGGAAAGGGACACCGAAGGGATATACGAGAAGTAATGCACCGTGTTCTGGCATCATCCAGGCGGTGCTGCCCGGGCAGAGAAAAGAGTACCAGAGTGACTGGCCGGCGGATTCATTTCTGCGCTGGGCGGTCAGCATCGGTTTTTTGAATTATGACAGAAATGGCGATACCTGCTCACTGTCCGCTCTGGGACGTTCCTATGCGGAGGCGGAAGCAGGGAGCAAAGAAGAGGAGGAGGCGCTTACAACGGCATTTCTCTCCTATCCTCCTGTCTGCCGGGTGCTTTCGCTGCTGGCAGCGGGCGACCATCTGACAAAGTTTGAAATAGGAGCCAAACTGGGCTTTATCGGTGAGGCCGGTTTTACCTCGATTCCGCAGCATATGATCCTGCAGGGACTCTCCGAAACGGCGGAGGAGGACAGGGCAAAGCTTCTTCAGGATACAGAAGGAACCAGTGATAAATACGTCCGAACCATCTGCAGCTGGCTGAAACAGATGGGCTGGGTGGAACAGGCGGCGAAGACGGCGGCAGAGGATGCTGGAACCAGGCGGTATGAGGGAACCATACCCCAGTCCTACCGGCTTACGTTAAAGGGGAGAACCGTGTTCAAGCATACCACCGGTGTCTCGAAGTTTGCCCGGATACCGAAGCGGGTGATGTGGGATATGCTGGCAACGAAGGCAGCAGACCGGGATTACTTAAGGAACCGGAGGACCCGCATTATCCAGTACCTTCTGAAGGATTATCGTTCGCCGGAGCAGGTGAAGGCCTATCTGGAGACGGCGGGACTGGAAGAGACGGTGGAGACCATTAAGGATGATATCCGTGGTTTTGAGAACATCGGCTTAAATGTGAAGCGTACCGGAAAGACGTATAAGATCATGGACGATATCGTAGGCCTGGAGATTCCGGCGGACGATGCGGGCCGGATCTCCGTAAAATCCGATATGGCTGTCGTAAAGGACAGCGTCAGAGAGCGGCTGGCCCATGTAAGCCACGAGTATCTGCTTTTAATCGATCTGGGCTTCGATGGTACATCAGACCGCGACTATGAGATTCAGACGGCGGAGCTTCTCACCAGGGAACTGGATTTCCTGGGAGGAAGACTGGGAGATACCAGGAAGCCGGATGTCTGCATTTACTATGGAAAAGACGGCATGATTATCGACAATAAGGCGTATGGAAAAGGATACTCCCTTCCGATCAAGCAGGCGGACGAGATGTACCGCTATTTGGAGGAAAATAAGGAGCGGAACGAGAAGATCAATCCGAACCGCTGGTGGAAGGTATTTGATGAAGGCGTGACTGATTACCGGTTTGCTTTTGTGTCGGGTTCCTTTACCGGAGGCTTTAAAGATCGTCTGGAAAATATCCACATGCGCTCCGGACTCTGCGGCGGCGCGATAGACTCCGTGACACTTCTGCTGCTGGCAGAAGAATTAAAGGCGGGCCGTATGGAGTATTCCGAATTTTTCCGCCTGTTCGACTGCAACGACGAGGTCACTTTTCGGTAAAAGGTAATATAATGGATAGTGGAAGCAGAAAGAGGGAATGTTCATGGAGTTGGGAGAATACCTTCCATTTTGGAAAAAATTGACGGAAGCAGAGCGGAGGACACTGGCCGGAAGCGTGCAGAGACGCCGGTTTGAAAAAGGGCAGGTGCTTCACCACGGAGCGGATGAGTGTACCGGGCTGATTCTTACGCTGGACGGACAGCTGCGGGTCTATACCATATCGGAGGAGGGCAGGGAGCTGACACTGTACCGGCTGCTGGAACGGGATTTATGTATATTTTCAGCGCCCTGCATGGTGAAGAGCATCCTGTTCGATGTAATCGTGGAAGCAGAGCAGGACACGGAGATTCTTCATATCCCAGTCGATGTCTACAGAGATCTGATGGACAACAGCGCGGCGGTTGCCAATTTTACCAATGAGCTGATGGCGGCGCGTTTTTCCGATGTGATGTGGCTGATGGACCAGGTGCTGAACAAGAAGATCGACAGCCGTCTTGCGGCGTTTTTGCTGGAGGAGAGCGGGCTCGATGAGACCCGGAAGCTTTCTATCACCCACGACCAGATCGCCCGCCACATGGGGACGGCCAGGGAGGTTATCACCCGGATGCTGAAGGCATTTCAGGCAGATGGCCTGGTTAAGCTGACCCGCGGAGGAATCGAGCTTCTGAATGAGAAGAGGCTCACGGAGCTGGCGGCGGATAGTCTGCGGTAGCTGGCCGGAAATATATCGGTATGCACCCGGAACAAATTACGTGTGTAACAAAGTCACTGTAAAGCAGATCGTTTTCGTGTATTCTTATATCATCAATCAATGAATAAAAGGAGTACAAATAAAATGTCTGTATTTTCAATCACAAATAATAATTATCATGAGGAAGTCGTAACTTCAGGAAAGCCGGTGCTTCTCGATTTCTGGGCGCCATGGTGCGGGCCGTGTAAAAAGCTTTCCCCTGTTGTAGATAAAATTGCAGAGGAAAACCCCCATATCAAGGTGGGAAAGGTCAATGTGGAAGAGCAGAAGGAGCTGGCTGAGAAGTTTCATATTATGAGCATTCCGGCGCTGATTCTGATGAAGGAAGGAAAGGCGGTTGCCACCTCCGTGGGTGTGAAGCCCCAGGCCGCAATCGAGCAGATGTTCAACTCATGATGGAAGAGGTACCATGGATTTTTATGAGCGTGTCAGATTCGTCATGAATCATATTCCATATGGAAAAGCGGCCACCTATGGCCAGATCGCCCTGTTATGCGGGAAGCCAAGGAATTCGAGGCAGGTGGGGTATGCACTGAACCGCCGCCTGGGAGGAAAGGATCTGCCGGCACACCGCGTGGTGAACGCCTCCGGATATCTAAGCGGAGCGGCTTCCTTTCGAACTCCGGATACGCAGAAGAAGCTTCTGGAAGCGGAGGGCGTAATCGTTGACGACGAGAACCGGGTGGATTTGAAGCAGTTTGGGTGGCATCATACGCTGGAGGACGCACTGGAATTCCGGGAATGGTTTGAGCAGAACGGAATATGACGGTGCGGGCGGGGAGAGTTTATTTATACATGTTTACTGAGAAATATCAGAAACGGACTCGGAAAGGCAATTACGCTTTTCCGGGTCCTTATTTTTGTTGCTGGCAGGGATAAATATTGTCCTTGTTTCTGATTATATATAAATAAAAAAATACATTGGAATCAAAATATGCCTTTGAAATTATAAGGAATGAATACAGCTATTTAACCATTCATATATTGCTTATACACGCATACCGAAAATTAGACAAATATAAACAAAAACAAGAATAATCACGGATCAAACCCGCAATCATATTACAAAATGGGTAAAAATACATAAAATAAATATTAAAATAAATAAATATCTAACATAATACACAAAGACACATCGCAATTTATGTTGCATGAAAAGCAACATATGTAGAGAAAATCCCCTTTTACATATGGTAAAATGAATCCATCAAAAACGTTGCAGGCTTAGAGCGAATGAGCCTGCGAACCATGATCAAAGGAGGATTTACAATGAAAAAAATGATCGCTGGGTTATTGTGCGGCTGTATGATCGCGGCTTCCTTAACGGGCTGTGGAAAAGCGCCTGCTTCCGATGGTGGTGCGACAGAAAAGGCTGCCAGTGCGGAGACAGAAAAAGCAGCAGATAAAACTGCGGATAAAACCGAAGCTTCTTCCGATTCCGGTTCCAAGGTAATTAATGTCTGGTCGTTTACCGACGAAGTGCCAAAGATGATTGAAAAGTACAAAGAACTGCATCCGGATTTTGATTATGAGATTAAAACAACAATTATTGCGACTACCGATGGCGCGTACCAGCCGGCGCTGGATCAGGCACTGGCAGCAGGCGGCAGTGATGCGCCGGATATCTACTGTGCGGAAGCCGCATTTGTCCTGAAATATACGCAGGGTGACGCCAGCCGCTATGCCGCGCCATATGAAGATCTTGGAATTGACGCGGATGGTAAGATCAAATCCTCTGAGATCGCACAGTATGCAGTCGATATCGGAACGAATCCTGACGGTAAAGTGGTGGCGCTGGGCTACCAGGCAACCGGCGGAGCGTTTATCTATCGCCGTTCCATCGCCAAGGACACCTGGGGAACCGATGATCCGAAGGAGATTGGTGCAAAGCTTGGCGCAGGCACCAACGACTGGACGCAATTCTTTAACGCGGCAGAAGAGTTAAAGGGCAAGGGCTACGGCATTGTATCCGGCGACGGAGATATCTGGCACGCAGTGGAAAACAGCTCGGACAAAGGCTGGATTGTGGACGGAAAATTAAACATCGATCCAAAGAGAGAGGCGTTCCTGGATTTATCCAAAAAGTTAAAGGACAACGGCTATCACAATGACACGCAGGACTGGCAGGATGCATGGTTTGCCGATATGAAGGGAGAAGGCGCAAAACCGATTCTCGGCTTCTTCGGACCGGCGTGGCTGATCAACTACACCATGGCGCCAAACTGCGGCGGAACTGCAGTTGGCGAAGGAACATTTGGTGACTGGGCTGTCTGTGATTCCCCGATCGGCTTCTTTTGGGGCGGCACCTGGGTACTGGCTAATAAAGACACCAAAGTAAAAGACGCAGTTGCGGATATCGTCGAATGGATCACTCTGGACGATGCAGAAGACAGTCTTCAGTATATGTGGGCAAATGGAACCATGAATGACGCAGGTACGAAGGATGCGGTTGCTTCCGGTACCGTTATGAGCAAATCGGACGGTTCCGTAGATTTCTTAGGCGGTCAGAATATGTTTGAGGTCTTTGTTCCGGCCAACAAGTACGCCAATGGTACAAACTTAACCCAGTACGATGAGACCATCAACAACTACTGGCGCGGCCAGGTGCGTGAATACACTGCCGGTAATAAGAGCAGAGAGCAGGCGATCACGGACTTTAAACAGCAGGTAGCCGATAACCTGGATATCATCGTGGAGTAAGTACCAGAGACAGAACATCAGCAAGGGGAGGACGGCAGTTTCTGTCCTCCCCCATTTTACAGGGAGGTTATAACTATGAAACGCAAACGATTGAGATATGCGAAATGGGGTTACATATTCTGTGCTCCGTTTGTACTTGGATTTCTGATCTTTTCCCTGTATCCCATTATCTTTACCGGGGTGATCGGGTTTACGGATTTTAAGGGAATGGGCGCCGTGGATTTTAATTTCCTGGAGGACCCGTTTCAGAACTTTAAAACAGTGCTTTCCAATCCGTCATTTAAGAAGGCGTTCAGCAACACCATCCATATATGGCTGTTCAACTTTGTTCCCCAGATTGGTCTGGCGCTCCTGCTGACTGCGTGGTTTACCGATAAGCGGTATCACATCAGGGGGGAAGGGCTGTTTAAGGTGCTGTTCTACATGCCGAATATCATCACGGCTGCAACCATCGCCATTCTGTTTAACGCCCTGCTGGGATATCCGATGGGACCGGTCAACGATATCTTTATGCGCCTGGGAATTTCAAAGGAGCCCATCAACTTTCTGGTTGACAAGTCGGTGGCCCGCGGAACAGTGGAATTTATCCAGTTCTGGATGTGGTATGGCTACACAATGATTATTCTGATCTCCGGCGTCATGGGAATCAATCCGGAGCTTTTTGAATCCGCAGAGGTGGACGGAGCAAACCGGATTCAGACATTTTTCTATATTACCATTCCGAATTTAAAGACCATTCTGCTGTTCACACTGGTTACCAGCTTAATCGGCGGTCTGCAGATGTTCGATATTCCGAAGCTGTTTTTAATGGGCGGGCCGGACAATGCCACGCTTACCACCAGCGTCTTCATCTATAATCAGGCGTTCAGCGGCAGCTACATGTACAACCGCGCCGCCGCGGCCAGCATGATTATGTTTGTAATCATCTGCGCAGCTTCGGCTGTCCTGTTTTTCCTGATGCGGGATAAGGACGAGGTGCTTCTGAATAAACAGATGCGCAGACAGGAACGGGAATACAGAAAAGCGTTAAAAGAAGGGAGGAAAAGCTGATGAAATATAAGAAACGTACTTCGACCGCATTAAAAATCGTCATTTACGTTGTCTGCATCTGCCTTGCCATACTGAGCATCCTTCCTTTCTGGATCATGATCGTCAACGCCACGCGTTCAACGACACAGATTCAGCAGCATGCCATCTCGATGATCCCCTCCGGCTATATGATGCGCAACCTGTCCATTCTGCTGGGCAAGAGCTTTAACCCGATGGTGGGATTTATGAACTCGCTGATCATCTCGGCATTTTCCACGGGCTGCGCGGTGTATTTTTCCACCATGACTGCCTACGGGCTGGTGGTGTATGACTGGCGGCTGCGCAGACCATTTTTCAGCTTTATCATGGCGGTTATGATGATTCCGGCCCAGGTGACGATGATTGGTTTTTACCAGATGGTATACCGGATCCACATGACAAATCAGCTGTCGATGCTGATTCTGCCCGCGATCGCTTCCCCGGCCATGGTGTTCTTTATGAGGCAGTATATGCTGCCGTCTCTGTCCCTGGAAATCGTGCAGGCGGCCCGGATCGACGGGGCGGGAGAGTTCTATATCTTTAATAAGATCGCTATGCCGATCATGAAACCGGCGATTGCAACACAGGCCATATTCAGCTTTGTATCCAGCTGGAACAACCTGTTCACACCGCTGGTGCTCCTCACGAACAAAGACAAATACACAATGCCGATTATGGTAAGCCTTCTCCGGGGCGATATCTACAAGACGGAATACGGCTCTGTCTATCTGGGTTTGGCCCTGACGGTGCTTCCGCTGATCATCGTGTATTTACTGCTGTCAAAATACATCATTGCCGGCGTCGCCCTGGGCGGCGTAAAGGGATAAGTCAGTGACGAAATGGCCAGGGATAAAAGCGCTCTAGAAGACCGGAACATTCCCCGGCACGTCCTCGATGAATTTCGTGCGGTATTCGCTGGGGCTGTAATTCGTATACTTCTTAAAGCATCGTGTAAATGACGTCGAGTTGTTAAATCCCGTCTGAAATGCGATAGACGTGATCGAGGCGCCGGTCGTCAGAAGCGTCTGGGCTGCCTGGATCCGTTTGCGGCTTAAATAATCGTAAAAGGTTGAGTTCGTGTGCTGTTTGAACAGCCTGGTGAAGTGATATTTGGAAAATCCCGTGTAATCGGCCATATTCTCCAGCGTCAGCTGTTCGGCATAGTGATCGTTGATGTAGGCCAGCAGGCTGTTGAATTTCTGGTAATAATCGTAACTCTTCTCGGCGGTATTATCCGTGCCGGCAAAAAGGGTGTCGTAATGTTCCCGGCCGATCGTGGTCAGAATATCGATTAAATTGGCATAGATCGAGTATTCCCGGAAGGTGACGCCGGGAGAGAAATAGAGATTGCTGATCTCCATAAGCCTGGAATAGATATGTTCGTAGATTCCCGTGTTCGCCCGTTTCGTCAGAAGGCAGGGGTCCAGCAGCACCGGCTCCAGGGCGCTGTAATCGTGGAAACTGGTCAACGGGTCCATGTTGAACATAAAAAAGAAGCGCTCGCCCCAGTCCGGCTTTATGATCTCATGAAGAGTGAGCCCGGGAATAAAGAGGATATCGCCCGGCTCTAGATGGTATGTATTGTTGTTGACGATGATGGTGTATACGTTCTCGATCGGAACGAGAATCTCGATGGCGCTGTGCTGGTGCAGGGCATACCCTTCATTCTGGACATTGTGCCAGATGCGGATATTGGAATTTAAGTAGTAATCTACTTTTTCCACGTATCCTTCCAACTCCCTGCCGTGGTATTCATCCGGCAGTGTATAGTTTAAACGGCTCATACTGCATCCTCCTTTCACGGGAAACGGTGAAATCATGATGCAATTATACCGCAGCCATGCGGGCTTGAAAAGAAAAATCTAAGATAAGACTTTTGAATAAAGATAATTTGGAGGAACCTATGGACAGACAGAAAGCAAGGCAGAAAGCAGTGGAACTGGTGGAACAGATGACGGTGGAGGAGATGGCCTCCCAGATGCGCTACGACGCGCCCGCGATACCGAGGCTGCAGATATCGGCCTACAACTGGTGGAACGAGGGACTGCACGGCGTGGCCAGAGGCGGTACTGCTACCGTGTTTCCGCAGGCCATCGGGCTGGCGGCCATGTTTGACGAGGAGACGATGCGCAGTGTGGCGGATGCCGTATCGACAGAAGGCAGGGCAAAATACAATGAATTTCAGAAGGAAGGCGACACGGACATCTATAAGGGACTGACCTACTGGACTCCAAATGTGAATATCTTTCGGGATCCCAGATGGGGCAGAGGCCATGAGACCTACGGAGAGGACCCGTATCTGACTTCCCGCCTTGGCGTTGCTTTCGTAAAGGGCCTTCAGGGAGAGGGCGAACACTTAAAGACAGCCGCCTGTGCAAAGCATTTTGCCGTGCATTCCGGGCCGGAGGCGGTTCGCCATGAATTTAACGCCACCACAACGAAACGGGATTTATGGGAGACGTATCTGCCTGCATTTGAGGCCTGTGTGCAGGAAGGCGGCGTGGAATCCGTCATGGGGGCATACAACTGCTATGAGGGAGAGCCGTGCTGTGCCAGCACACTGCTGATTGAGGAGATTCTCCGTGGAAAATGGGGATTTGAGGGCCATTTCGTATCGGACTGCTGGGCCATCCGTGACTTCCATCAGAGCCACATGGTGACGGACAATGCAGAGGAATCGGCAGCTCTGGCCGTCTCAAAGGGCTGTGATTTAAACTGCGGAAATACGTATCTATACGTACTGAAGGCGTATGAGAAAGGGATGATTACGGAGGCGGAGATTAAACAGGCCGTTGTAAGGCTGTTTACGACCCGGTACCTGCTGGGCATGGGCGAGACGACAGAGTACGATGCAATTCCGTACGAGACGGTGGAATGTGAAGAGCACCGCAGACTGGCTGTGGAAGCGGCTGAAAAGAGCATGGTCTTACTGAAAAACGACGGAATACTGCCTTTGAATCCGGATACTGTAAAAAAGATCGCGGTGATCGGTCCCAACGCGGACAGCCGGATTGCGCTGATCGGAAATTACCACGGAACCTCGTCCCACTATACGACGATCCTGGAAGGGATTCAGAATGAAGCGGCGGAGGGAACCACGGTGCTGTACGCCCAGGGCTGCCATCTCTTTGAGGACCGGGTGGAACATTTAGGTCTTCCGGGAGACCGGCTGTCGGAGGCGAGAATTGCCGCGAGGCACAGCGATGTGGTGATTCTCTGCGTCGGGCTGGACGAAACGCTGGAGGGCGAGGAGGGCGATACCGGCAACAGCTATTCCTCCGGGGACAAAGAGGGACTGGAGCTTCCGGCCTCTCAGCGCAGGCTGATGGAAGAACTTCTGGCCCAGGACAAACCGGTGATCGTCTGCAATATGACGGGAAGCGCGATCGACCTATCGCTGGCCCAGGAAAAGGCCAAAGCGGTGATTCAGGCCTGGTATCCGGGAGCGGAAGGCGGCACAGCGTTTGCACGTCTGATCTTCGGTAAGAGTGCTCCGGGGGGGAAGCTTCCTGTGACTTTTTATAAGGACTTATCCGCTTTGCCGGCGTTTGAGGATTATTCCATGGAGGGCAGAACGTACCGTTACATCCGGGAAGAGCCGCTGTATCCATTTGGTTTTGGATTAACCTACGGGAAGACGGAGCTGTCTGACGGAGTGGTGGACGGAAGGAAAGCGTATGTCACAGCGCGAAACACCGGAGACCGGCGCGCGCGTGAGGTGATCGAGGTCTATGTCAATCCCGTGGATTCGCCGGACCGGGCAGAGCACTGGAGTCTGTGCGGCTTTCAGCGGGTAGATCTGGAACCGGGAGAAGAAAAGCGGGTAGAACTGGATCTGGGAGCCCATACGTATGAGTGCGTAAACGCCGAAGGCGAATATGTGGAAAATGCGTCAGTCTATGAATTCAGTATCGGAACGAGCCAGCCGGATGCCAGGAGCAGACAGTTAGGAGCGGCGGAGCCGGTTACTGTGATCTGCCGGAGAGGGGAGTGAGACGGGGGATTTGTGGGTAAAGATACGCGGACTTTTGCGCGGGGGATTGAGGAAAAGGGAGAGCGGGCGGCAGGGAGGGAAAGGTTCAGGGATTCCGAGGGGGTGGGACTAAGGGCGAACAGCCCCCTCTGCAGGGGTCCCGGGCAATTCGACCGAACGCCTGATGCGTTCGCTCTCAGTGCCCGCAAACCATTCCGCCGAACGTATGTGAGGGGGACTTACCGCTGCGTCCTGAAAACGCGATTTTGCCCCTGCTCCGGCGGCTGTTAGCCCTAAGTCCCACCGACCTCTGCATCATTCACCTTTCCCTCCCTGCCGCCCGCTCTCCCTTTTCCGGCCAGGCTGTGAAAAAGTCCGCTGTGTACTGGCTCCACAAGGGGGTGGATAGTTACCATTGGACATCCATTATGGAACTGGCTATAAAAAACAGGTGGTCTGCCCTTATACTCAACTTTTACGAGAAACCATTGATTCTTACTAACGGGCAGGATTGTCATTGTAATGCATGATTGGCTACACGCTTCCGTTTTTTCGATATCTCACGCAAAAGTCCGCGTATCCTCATACACAAAACCTGTGTGATTACTGCGTCTTATTCTGTTACAAGCTGATCCAGTGATTTAAATGTATATCCCATCTCTTCCCATTTTGTCAGAAGTTCATCGAGAATCTGGGCGTTGGTGCTGGAGGTGCTGTGGAGGAGGACGACGGCGCCGGGATGGATGCGTCCCAGAAGTTTTTTGAAGGCTTCCTCTTTGGACGGCTGTTTATCCTGGTACCAGTCTACATAGGCGAGGCTCCAGAAAAATGTGCTGTATCCCATGTCTTTTGCCATCTGCAAATTGGTTTCGCTGTATTTTCCCTGGGGCGGACGATAGTATTTTTTCATGGTCTGTCCGGTGGTCTCAGTAAACAGCTTCTCTAAATCTCCCAGCTCTTTCTCAAACGCTTCCTTAGATGATATTTTTGACATATCGGGGTGGTGGTACGTGTGATTGCCTACGGTATGGCCTTCCGCTACCATTCGCTTTACGAGATCCGGTGCGGTCTCTATGTAGTTTCCAACCACAAAAAAGGTGGCCGGTGCATTGTGCTTCTTTAACGCGTCCAGAATCGCAGGGGTGTTGCCGTTCTCGTAGCCTGCGTCAAACGTTAAATAGAGCACTTTTTCTGGTGTGTTTTCTGCATAGTATGCGTTGAATTTCTTTAGGTAATCGGCGGTAGCATTAGCCACCGGGGGCTGCCCCTCCTGCTGGAAGCTTAAGCCCCAGTTCCCGTCAGCCGCCGTTTCTACCGCCTGTTTTCCATCCGTCATCATGGCGCCGAATCGGCCGGCCATAAAGGCCAGGGCAAATAAAAGCAGCACCTTTACCAGACGGAAGAGTTGTTTTTTCTTATCCATAGCATCACCTGAGTCCGTTTGATTTAATATATTGGGGAATGGTCTGTCTCTATTCGCATTTTGTAACAATTCAAACGGTTCATCTTCTTGACCGAAAAAGCCGGTCAAGAAGCATCGGATATCCATCCGATGTGAAAATTGGTGCAAAGACGGCCTTATGAGCCAGCTCAACGTCCGTTTTTGCACCAATTTTCCCGCCGTCTGAACTGTTACCAAATTTTTAGGTTTTATTTCTGCGGCGGGAAATGGCTGTTGACAGATGTGTGATGGGATGATATAGTGTATATATAAACTATATACAATGATTACAATGAATGCGGGATAGGGATAACAGATTTGGAGGCGGTGCAGTGAATATCATCATCAGCAATTCCAGCGGTAAACCAATATATGAGCAGATCACATCTCAGATAAAGAATCTGATTATCAGCGGCCATCTGAAGGCGGGGGACGCCCTGCCCAGTATGAGAACTCTGGCTAAGGATCTGCGGATCAGCGTTATTACGACGAAGAGGGCGTATAACGATCTGGAGCAGGAAGGGTTTATAGAGACGATAACCGGAAAAGGCAGCTTCGTGGCGGCAAGAAACACGGAGGTAATACGGGAAGGAAACTTAAGGATCGCGGAAGAGTATTTGACGAAGGCCGTGGACATTGCCAGGAGAAGCGGCATTTCCTGTGAAGAACTGTGCGATGTATTAAAGATGCTCTATGACGGAGAGTGAGGGAATAACTATGGAATATGCAGTCAGAATACAAAATTTAAGCAAGCAGTATCCGGATTTTTCATTAAATAACATCAGCCTGGATATTCCCAAGGGAAGCATAATGGGGCTGATTGGGGAAAATGGATCTGGAAAATCCACGACAATCAAGGCCATGCTGGATATTGTGAAGCGTGACGCAGGTGAAGTCGAGATTCTGGGCATGGATATCAGGGAGCGGGAGCAGGACATTAAAGAGGAGATCGGCGCGGTCTTCAGTGAAAGCCAGTTCCATGATTTTCTCAACGCCGTTCAGATATCGGGAATTATGAAAAGAATCTATAAAAACTGGGATGAGGAGCTGTTTTCCTCTTATCTTTCCAGGTTCGCTCTTCCGGAGAAGAAAAAGGTTAAGGAATATTCAAGAGGAATGACCATGAAGCTGGCGATCGCGGCCGCACTGAGCCATCATCCGAAGCTTTTGATTCTGGATGAGGCGACCAGCGGATTAGACCCGGTGGCGCGGGATGAGATTCTCGATCTCTTCTTTGAGTTTATTGAGGATGGAGAGCATTCCGTGCTGATTGCCTCCCACATAACGAGTGACCTCGACAAGGTTGCGGATTATATTACGATGATCCACAATGGAAGCATCCTGTTCTCTGAGGAGAAAGATCAGCTTCTGGAGGATATGGGAATTCTGCGATGCGGGGAAGAAGCGTTCGCCGGGCTGTCCGGTGTCCGTATCGTGGGCGTCAGGCGGAATCCTTATGGAGTGGAAGCACTGATTCATGGGAGAGATATTGTGAAAAGAAGATATCCGGAGCTTGTGGTGGACCGGACGAACATCGAGGAAATCATGCTGTATTCCGTGAGGAGGGATCGAAAATGACAGGATTACTGATCAAAGATATGTATATCATGCGCCAGAGTATAAAGTCAATGCTGTTTATCCTTGTGGTGTGGTCAATAGCTTTTCTGGGAGGTAAAAAGACGGGAATGTTCCTGATTCCCATGTTTATCATGATAGCTGGAATGAATGTACTGAATCTGTTTTCCTATGACAGGCAGACAAAGTGGGAGACGTATGCTCTGACTATGCCGATCCCGCGCTGGAAGATGGTACTGGAGAAGTATCTTTACTCGGTCTGTATTGCTGCTTTCTTTGGGATTATAGCAGTGGCGGCTGTGGCCGCCGCGACAGCCATAAAAGGCATGGTAATGGGACCGGAATTTCTGTTTGAGCTGCTGATTAACTGGCTGACCGGCGTTGCCCTGGCATTCTTTTATAATTCGATCTCCATCCCGCTCACGTATTGGCTGGGTGTGGAGAAGGCCAGAATGATTCCCAGCGTTTTAATTGGAGTGGCAGTCTTTTTGATCGTAGCACTTGCGTCGGCGTATGGGGATGATATTGCTGTAAGTGACAGCACAGTGACTGCCGTCATCATCGCAGGAGCTCTGGGAACCGTTGTGATGATGGTGCTCTCGTACTTTATCAGCGTGTCGGTCTATAATAAAAAGGAGTTTTGATCTGTCTCCATCCCCATATGGTCCCTGTTTTCGGAACCATGAAAATCACTGCCGGCAGTCGTAAACAGTCCATATTCAGCGGCGAGTCCGTTTAAAAAGCTTTTTTCTGAGTCGGAGAATGCGGGATATTCGGTTTCTATGCCGTCGATTCCCAGGAGTGCCAGCTCCTTCAGCATGATGGACACCTCCTGTGCATGGAGGGACTGTTTCTGAAAATGGTGGTAGCAGTTATAAGGATGGGCCCAGACGGCTTTTCCTCCCGCATGGTGGATGGCTGCGATGCCGTCTTCCACAGTGATATTGGCTTCTGTCAGGGCTTTCGCATAGGAATCGACCAGTTCCGCGGCCTCCTCGCTGACCGCAGGGTAAGCTGCCCTGACGTGAGCCATGACATCTCGAAGCTGAAGGACATTTCCGCAGCTCATGGGGACATCCGGGATACGAATCGGATATCCTGACGCGGTTACAGCCTCTGCCAGTTCCTGGTAGACGGCTTCCGTCCGCTCTTTCCGGGCGGAGAGCAGCGCGCACAGCACCGGATCGGTCTCATCGAACCCGTAACCAAGCAGGTGGATGGATTGGGAAGTGGGGAGACTTCCCCAGAGCTGTTCCGCACACGTAATTTCCGTGCCGGTAACGTAGCGGATACGGCCCAGGCAGCACTGTCTGGCCCTGCCGATGCCCGACAGCGTGTCGTGATCCGTGACCGCCATGGCGAGAATTCCGCAGTTTACCGCCATGTCAACGACAGCTTCCACTTCGCAGATTCCGTCTGAACACAGCGTATGCATATGATAATCAACTTTCATAAAGCCTCCTGAAATAAAACGATTGTTTCCATTCTCTGGTCTATGACGATGAATCCCTCCACCTGTAAAGATGGAGGGATTTCTTCATAAATGTAACGGGTTTTCTTTTACTCGATTGTCGTACCGGCCTTGCCTGCCAGACTCGCCTTCGCCTTGGAAAGAGAGGTGATGATGGCGCTGCGGCCCTTGCCGTGTGTGACGAAGTCCACGGACGCTTCAATCTTCGGCAGCATGGAGGCAAATTCAAACTGTCCTTCGTTGATATAGCTCTCAGCCTCTTCGATGCTCATGTGTGAGATCGGACGCTCATCCGGCGTGCCGTAATTGATGGTGACGTTGTCGACACTGGTCAAGATCATAAGGACATCGGCGTCGATCTCCTTGGCTAAAAGTCCCGCCGCCCTGTCTTTTTCAATGACCGCGCTGGCGCCCTTTAAGTTATAGCCCTGTTCCATAACCGGAATTCCGCCGCCGCCGCAGGCGATGACGATCTGATCCGCATCCATGACTGCCTTGATTACGTCGATCTCCACGATAGAAACCGGCTTTGGTGACGCGATCACTCTGCGGAATCCCTTTCCGGGAATCTCTTCCACGTAATTTCCCTTTTCTTCCTCTTCCTTTGCCTCCCCGGCCGTCATGAAGCGGCCGACCGGCTTCATGGGTGTGTAGAAGGAGTCGTCGTATGGATCTACCATCATCTGGGTGAGGATGGTGGCTACTGGTTTATAGATACCGCGTTTTACCAGTTCTGCGCGGATTCCATTCTGTAAATCATATCCGATATATCCCTGGCTCATGGCTGAGCAGACGGACATGGGAGCAGAGGTATAACCGTCATGCTGTTTTCCGAATTCATTCATAGCCGTGTGAATCATTCCGACCTGCGGAGCGTTGCTGTGCGTTAAAGCAACCTGCCATCCGGCCTGGATAAAATCCGCGATTACTTTCGCCGTTTCAGTCACCGCTTCTTTCTGTTCCGGAAGATTTGTTCCCAGGGCATTGTGACCCAATGCCATAACAATACGTTTCTTTGCCATATCAGTTACCTCTCAGTTCGATGTAATTTAATCAAAAAAGTATAAGGATATTATATTATCTGGACAGAGAAAAAGCAACCAGTTCTTATTTTCACAGGATTGTGTGCCGGGCTGCCGTCACTGTATAAAGCACCCGCCGGCCCTTGTCATACCGGCGCTGCGGCGGGAACCGGACATAAAAATCAGGAAATGATAAGGAATAATTTAGAAAATTGGGGCTGGATATATTGCTAAGAAATGATATAATGTTCATATTAATATAGGTAAAGAGAGGTTAGAGACTGATGGTGGTTCTGTACCTGATACTTCCGCTTGTGTTTTACAGTCTGGTGACGGGTGTCATCGCGCTGACTCTGCCGTTACAGGCTCTGATGTGCACTCTGCTGGGTGCCGCGGTTACGTTTCCGGTACTCTATTACTGGCCTTATCGGTTCGATCAGGCCAGACGGGGCGTGATGCCGCCCATACCATTTCGGTTTCGGGGCTGCCTTCCCATCCTTATCCTTTTGGGAATTGGAATATGTTTATCTGTCAATAATATGATTAGTTTAACACCGCTGCCGGAATGGTCTCCCGGTTTCGAAGAGGTCGGGGAAGTGCTTTACTCCCCTCCGTTTCTGATTCAGATACTCGGGCCAGGGCTGGTGATACCTGCGGCAGAGGAGATGATATTCCGGGGGCTGATGTTTGCTCCGTTAAGAGACCGGATGGCGTTCTGGCCGGCCGCCCTGATATCGGCCGTACTGTTTGGGCTTTACCATGGCAATCTGCTTCAGGGAGTCTATGCATTTCTTCTGGGGCTGGTCATGGCATGGCTTTATGAGCGTTTTCAGACGCTGGCCGCTCCCTGGGTATTTCATGCTGCGGCAAATGTTACATCGATTGTTATTGTGAATACAGGACTTGGGATTCTGGCGGAGAAAAGGTCGGCGTTTGCGTTTTATACCGCTCTTGCGCTGGCAGTTGTTCTCTCGGTTTTTTGTTTGATCAGAATAGAACGTAAGACGAATATAAAGGAGGAAGAAGTGTGAAGTTATTATCCATTGCAATTCCATGCTATAATTCAGAGGCCTATATGAGGCACTGCATCGAATCGCTTCTGCCGGGAGGCGACGAGGTGGAGATTCTGATTGTCGACGACGGCTCCACGAAGGACCGTACAGCGGAGATAGCAGATGAATACGAAAGAAAGTATCCGGGTATCTGCCGGGCTATCCATCAGGAGAATGGCGGACACGGTGAGGCAGTTAATACAGGACTTCGCAATGCCGAGGGCATTTATTATAAAGTTGTGGACAGTGATGACTGGGTGGATGAGGCGGCCTATCAGGAGATACTCTCGACCCTTCGCCGGTTTGTATGCGGCGAGGAGACGCTGGACATGCTGATCAGCAACTTTGTCTATGAGAAACAGGGCGCGAAGCGAAAAAAGGTTATGAACTACCGGACGGCGCTTCCGCAGAACGAACTGTTTACCTGGGATGATGTGAAGGTCTTCATGCTGGGCCAGTATATTCTGATGCATTCCGTCATTTACCGCACGGAACTTCTGCGGGAATGCGGATTAGAGCTTCCAAAGCATACATTCTATGTGGATAATATTTTTGTATACCAGCCGCTTCCTCATGTAAAGACCATGTACTACTTAAATGTGAATTTTTACCGTTATTTTATCGGAAGAGAAGACCAGTCGGTGAACGAGGAGGTCATGATCGGCCGAATCGACCAGCAGATCCGCGTGACGAAGCTGATGCTTGGCTACTGCGACGTCACGAAGCTGAAGAAACGCAAGCTCCGCCGCTACATGGTGCGCTATCTCGAGATTATGATGACGGTTTCTTCCATACTGGCGATCAAGTCCGGGACAGAGGAGAACATGGCGAAGAAGAAGGAGCTGTGGCAGTATCTGCGCAAGCTGAATCTCACGCTGTATCTCCGGCTGAGATGGGGATTCCTGGGACAGGGAACGAACCTTCCGGGCAAGAGCGGCCGTAAGTTTTCCATTGCAGGATATAAGATTACACAGAAATTCTTCGGTTTCAACTGATTTGCAGAATTATAAAGTGAAAAAGAGCCTCCAGCCGATCGGATCGACTGAAGGCTCTTGATTATTATGGCGGCCCGAACGGCTGGCGTCGGGTGACCGTTTCGTATTAACTGATAGCTTTCTGCGTGACTTTCTTTCTGCTGGTGACGTAACCGTCCGTGTAGATAAACTGGAACATGACGTATGCCATCATGACCGCTCCCAGACCGTCGAACGCGGAGTGCTGTTTTAAGAAAACTGTAGCCAGACAGATGGAAACCATTAAGACAAAGGAACCAATCTGTACGGACCTATACTTCTTAAGCCGTTCACTGTGGCTGACTGCGATATGGACGCAGACGGAATTGTATACGTGAATGCTTGGAAATACATTGGTGCACGTGTCGGTGGAATAGAGCCACGCTACGATGGCGGAGCAGATATTCTTATCCGGGTTAATGACCGGCCGGAAGTCCGTTCCGTTCGGAAATATGGTGCATACCAGAAGGCTGATGGTCATTCCGGTGAACAGCATGGTACAAAGCTTGTAATAATCTTTAACATTTGTAAAGAACAGATAAAGGACTGCGCCCGCCACATAGGCGAACCAGAGCATGTAAGGAATTATGAAGTATTCGTTGAACGGAATATAATCATCGAGCCCGACGTGCATGATGTGATAATTGCTCGTCACCGTCTTCTCTAAATAAACGAACCAGGGAATGTAGATGAAAGCGTAGCATAAAACCCATGCGTGCCTGTACTTGTGAAGCAGATTTTTCATATAAGATCAACCCCTTCTGTTGTTAGGTGTGAGTTGTCAGATTCTGATACTATTGATATATATTACCAACTTCCGTGGATTATATCACACCAGTTTGGAGAGTACAAGGGGGTTAACGAAATGTTAAGATTTTTATTACGAAAGTTTAAGCTCCCATTTCTGCGGTCATGAGTACAATGCTCCTGTCCGGCTCATACTATCCGTGAGGTGATAAAAATGGACAAGGACCAGCAGGAAAAACTGGCGCAGAAGAAATCGAACGAGACCTTCAACAGCATTACCGAGAAGGTAAAGACGGAAAACCAGAATCAGACCCATAATTCACGCCGGGAAGGTATGGGACCGAATACGAAGAGAAAACCGATGTAAGAGATCGAACGTGCAGATGCAAAATGCCGATTTCCATGGATAAAGTCAAATTAGTCCATGGAATCGGCATTTTGTATTTTCAGGGATTGAATACACTGTGCAATTGTGCGGAAAGCAGAGATTTGCCGCACGAATAAAGTATGAGAAGAAAAAAGAGAAAATAAATAGAATATAACATGGAAAATACTGTTATTTCATAGTATAATATTATCATAAAACAGAGCAGTACAAGAAGCTTTGAAGGGAGGGTTTTATTATGGAAGGTAAGATTTCAAAACTGAGGGAAATTCTCGATGAGAGCAGGTACACGGTGGCTATCTGCGGCTCCGGCATGATGGAGGAGGGCGGCTTTATAGGGGTAAAGAATCCCGATAAAGCCTATGATATCGAGACGAAGTACGGATATTCTGCGGAAGAGATCTTTTCCAGCGCCTTCTATAATACACGGCCCGAGTTTTTCTTTGAATTCTATAAGAAAGAGATGCTGGAGAATCCGCCAGAGGACACGGATTCCGGTCCGTCACTGGCAGCGATGGAACGGGCCGGGAAGCTGCAGTGTCTCATCACCAGCAACATTTATGCAAAGGCTCAGAGGGCCGGCTGCAAAAACGTGGTGAATCTTCACGGGACGATCTATGAGAATAAATGCCCGCACTGCGGCAGGGAATACACCATGGAGCAGGTGCGGGATGCGAAAAAGATACTTCTCTGCGACAAATGCGATATCCCGATCCGCCCGCAGGTATCGCTGTTCGGTGAAATGGTGGACAGCCGCCTGATGACGAAGACCTCCAATGAGATATCGAAGGCAGAGGTCCTTCTGCTTCTCGGAACGACGCTGGACTCCGAGGTATTCGGAAACTACGTGAAATATTTTACCGGGCGGTGGCTGGTGATTATCCATCCGAACCGCCACTATTTGGACGACAAGGCGGATATGCTGTTCTTGGATTATCCGAAAAATATCCTGCCGGGTCTGGGTTACAAATAAGCGGAAAGTCTGAAATACGTCTCTACGGGGAACTGCTGAATCAGCAGTTTCCCGTATTAATTTTCCGCATAAATTTATTATCTTTTTCTAAAAAGGTTGTAAGGATCCCGATCTTTGTGTATAGTATAATGGCAGACTTTTTATAGGAAAGGAATATCAGGATGTTACAAAGTTATATAATGGTTTTTTTTATTTCCATGGTACCGCTCATTGAGCTTCGCGGCGCCATTCCTTATTCCCAGGTGATGGGCCTGCCTCTTTTAGAGTCGTATATCATCGCCATTATCGGAAACATGCTCCCGGTTCCGATCATCTATTTATTTGCCAGAAAGGTTTTAGAATGGGGAGCGGACAAGCCCGTGATCGGCGGATTTTTCACGTGGTGTCTGGAAAAAGGAAAGCACGGCGGCGAGAAGCTGCAGGCGAAGGCAGGCAAAGGGTTGTTTATCGCTCTGCTGCTGTTCGTAGGAATCCCGCTTCCAGGTACGGGCGCGTGGACCGGTACGCTGGCAGCCAGCCTTCTCGACATCGACTTCAAATCCAGTATCCTCGCAGTCATGGGAGGCGTACTTCTTGCCGGAGTCATTATGGGACTGGCCAGTGTGGGCGTTTTGGGAGCGCTTAATTCTGTTATTTTTTAAAGCCGGGCCGCAGGGACCGGGGAGGAGGAATTCCTATGGAACTGAAGAATGAAGATGGGCTGACCGAGAAAGAATTCTTAGCACAGTACAGGCCCGGAAATTATGAGCGGCCGTCGGTGACTGTGGATATGCTGATTTTTGCAGTCGATCCGGAGGCAGAGGATGAGGACCCGGAGCTTCTGCTGATCCGCAGACGGAACCATCCGTGTATCGGCCAGTGGGCTATGCCGGGCGGATTCGTGAATATGGACGAATCGCTGGAGGAAGCCGCGGCCAGAGAGCTGGAGGAGGAGACCGGGATCACCGGTGTCTGCATGGAACAGCTCTATACATGGGGCAGTGTAAAACGTGACCCGCGGACGCGGATTATCTCTGTATCGTATATGGCGGTTGTGCCGAAGGACGAACTGAATCCGGTCGCAGGAGACGATGCAAAGGAGGCCGTGTGGTTTCAGGTTAAGAAAAAGAAGCTGTCGGATCTGGCAGATGGTGCGACATACGCCCTGACTGTGGAGAACGAGGAACGTCATATTTTCATCGGATACCGGATTACGGAAGGATATACCCACATGGGACTCATGTGGAAGAAGGATACACATGCGGAACTGCTGCCTGCGATCGATGTGAATGACACGGAAGCGCTGGCTTTCGACCACGCCTATATTTTAAATACGGCGCTGGACCGTCTGGAGGAGATGCAGAAGGAGTACCGCGAACAGCTGGAATGACGAGGCAAAAGACCGCTGCCGCAGGGCAGAGAGAGGGCCGGGAAACCAAAGAAGCATACTTTGGTTTCCCGGCCTTTTGTATGAAAGGCGTTATCAGGCACTGCGTGATCCATGCAGTACGTTCCGGGGATGGGGAGGTCAGACGCAGCCCTCTTCACAGGTGAGCAGAAAGCTGGCTTCCTCGTAATCTTTTTTATCTACGTATAAATAGTATTCTCTTATGGGCTTTGTCTGTATCATGGGGGCGGATGTGGAAATGAATCCCGGTCTTATCGGATTCAAATCGCACTCCTTTATGATATAAGGAATCTTATTCTTCTTCAGAATCCGTCCGATACGGGAGCATTCCACCATGGAAAAACCGGAGTACAGCTCTTTGCGGTTAAATATGGTAATCATGGTCAAATCCCCCTTTCTTCTTAGTTTCAGTATACCACTTCCGGTTCCGGACTTCTTTACATTTTCATTAAAAATCCATACGGTTTTAAAACAGAACAGTTCCTTAGCAAAGCTTCTGAAATATTTAAAGAAAAAATTAAGATTTGGCTGGTAGAATAGGGAACGAAAGTAAATGAGGAGGCGGCCAATGTATAAGATACTGATTGTCGAGGATGATGAGGTAATCGGCAGAACCGTGCAGAATCACCTGCGGGAGTGGGGCTATGAGGCGGCCTGTGTGAAGGATTTGAAGCATGTGCTGGCCGAATTTGCGGCTTTCGAACCGCATCTCGTCCTGATGGACATCCTGCTGCCATACTTTAATGGCTGTTACTGGTGCGGAGAGATTCGAAAGCTTTCCAATGTGCCTGTGATCTTTCTGTCCTCGGCGTCCGACAACATGAATATTATTATGGCGGTTTCCATGGGAGGCGATGATTTTATAGCAAAGCCCTTCGATCTGAATGTGATGACGGCCAAGGTCCAGGCTATGCTCAGGCGGACGTATGATTTTGCAGGGGATCACCACCTGATCGAACACGGCGGAGCAGTCCTGAACATCAATGACGCCACTCTGACTCATCAGGAGACGAAAGTGGAACTGACCAAGAATGAATTCCGGATTCTTAAGCTTCTCATGGAACAGGCGGGGCGTACCGTCTCCAGGGAAGAGGTGATGACGAGGCTGTGGGAGACGGACAGCTATGTGGACGACAATACGCTGACCGTCAATGTGAACCGGCTCCGGAAGAAACTGGACGGCGTTGGCCTTGAGGATTTCATTGTCACGAAGAAAGGCATGGGGTACATGGTAAAATGAAGGGAAGGAAGCTGCTGTCTCTGACAGGCCTCTATTTAAAAAGGAATCGTACGGTAATTACGGCGGGCGTCTGCGGCGGAATCCTGTGTGCGGCCGTATTCTGGCTGTACCGTCTTCCCGTGGAGGCGGTGCTCTACGCCTGGATTCTGGGAGCGGTGCCGGGGCTCCTTCTGTCCGTCCGAAGCTTTTCCCGTTACTGCAAAAAATGTGGGGACTTAGAGCGAATGGCGGCCCAGAAGACGGGGTATGCGGAACCCTTTGAGGAGACCTCCGATCAGCTGGAGCTTCTGTACCGGAGGCTTCTCGCCTCTTCCTATGAGGAGAGGGACCGGCTACTTCGGGAGGAAGAGGAGAAGCGGACGGAGATGAAAGACTATTATACCATGTGGGTTCACCAGGTAAAGACCCCCATCGCGGCCATGAACCTGATTCTTCAAACACACCCTGGCGGAGAAACGGACCACAGCCAGCTGTCCAATGAGCTTTTTAAGGTTGAACAGTATGTGGAAATGGTGCTTCAGTACCTGCGGGCGGACAGCCCTTCCGCCGATCTGGTCATCCGGGAATGCTCGCTGGACGCCATCGTCAAAAAAGCCATTCACAAGTATGCTCCGGTATTTATCCGGAAAAAGATCGCACTCGATTACAGACCCGCAGCCTGTCTGGTACGGACCGATGAAAAATGGCTTCTGTTCGTCATAGAACAGCTTCTGTCCAATGCGTTAAAGTACACGGAGAGCGGCAGAATCTCGGTCTATCAGGAGACGGAAAGTCCCTCCGAACGGAGCTCGGCAAAACGTAAGGCGGGGGAAGTCATACGGACGCTGGTGATCGAAGATACGGGAAGAGGAATCACCCCGGAGGACATCCCCAGGGTGTTCGAGAACGGGTATACGGGCTGTAACGGCCGAGCGGGTCAGGGATCGACGGGAATCGGCCTCTATCTGTGCAAAAAGGTCATGACCCGTCTGGCGCACGAGATGGTGATCGAATCGGAACCAGGAGTGGGGACGAAAGTGAAGCTGCGCCTGGATATGACGAAATTTATACCGGAATAGAGAGGCTTCTGAAGCTGGCCTATGAAATAAATAGCCCCTTAATCCTTTGAAACAGGGATTTCTTATGGATTCCCATGGATTCCAAATACGCTTTTTCCGCCTGTTTCATGGCTTTTTTGGGGTTATATCCGGATATGGGCGTGCGGGATTTGCCAGGGCGTCCATGGGTGTTTTCAAATTCCTGAATGGTGTAGGCGCCCCTCTGGCGTGCGCGCTGTTCAAAACTGCTGTACATGGAAATACCTCCTTCCGCTGCATGGATAACGATCTGTTTGTGATTTCAGTATACCACCGGAATGCGGTCCCAGTCTTTAAGCTTCCCTTACATTTTTGTAAGGATACGCAGAAAAATGTAAGCCTCATCGATGGCGGCCGCTCTTTCCCGTCTGATATACTGCTGTCATAGGAAAGGAGGCAGCATTATGCCATTGCTTGAAGTGAATCAATTAAAAAAGGTCTATACCACCCGTTTCGGAGGAAATCAGATAAATGCACTGAACGGAGTCAGTTTTACGGTGGAAAAGGAAGAATACGTCGCGATCATGGGAGAGTCAGGATCGGGGAAAACCACACTATTAAACATTTTAGCCGCTCTTGACAAACCTACCGGAGGCGCCGTCCTCTTAAACGGAAGAGATATGAAAACGATTCCGGAGGGAGAACTGGCCGCGTTCCGCAGAGACCACTTAGGCTTCGTGTTTCAGGATTTTAATCTGCTGGATACGTTTTCTCTGGAGGACAATATCTATCTGCCCATGGTTCTGGCAAAGAAGAGCTACGGGGAAATGAAACAGAAGGCGGACCCCATAGTGGGAAAGCTGGGGATTAAGGAGCTTATGAAGAAATTTCCGTATGAGGTCTCGGGCGGCCAGAAGCAGAGGGCGGCGGTTGCCAGGGCTCTGGTGATGGACCCGGCGATCATTCTGGCGGATGAGCCTACGGGCGCGCTGGATTCCCGGGCTTCCGACCAGCTTCTCGATCTGTTCGGAGGAATCAACCGGGAGGGGCAGACAATCCTGATGGTAACCCACAGCGTCAAGGCGGCCAGCCATGCAAAACGGGTGCTGTTTATCAAGGATGGGGAGGTGTTCCATCAGCTCTACCGCGGCGAAATGACGGAGGAGAAGATGTATCAGCGGATTTCCGATACTCTGGCCGTCTTAGAGGCGGGAGGTGGCCGCGATGAATAACCTGTTTTACACAAGGCTGGCCATTCAGAATTTAAAGAAAAATTCAGCCGTCACGGTTCCGTATCTTCTGACCTGCATCGGCTCCGTGATGATGTATTATATTATCTCTTCCCTGACGGGGAATCCGGGCTTTGCCCGTATGCGGGGAGGCGGCTCCATGGCATTTATTCTGATGCTTGGCTGCGTGGTCATGGCCGTGTTCTCCGTAATGTTTCTCATTTACACCAACAGCTTTCTGGTGAAACGGAGAAAGCAGGAATTCGGGCTGTTTCAGGTCCTGGGCATGGGGAAAAAGCATCTGGCCCGAATCATGGCGATCGAGACGCTGCTTACGGCGGCGGTGAGCCTGGTGTCCGGGATTCTGCTCGGTTTTCTGCTGTACCGGGTCTTTGCGCTGCTGCTGTACCGCCTGATGAAACTGGATATTTCCTGGGATTTCAGTTTCGTCCCGGAGGCGGCTTTTGCGTGTGTGAAGCTCTTTGGCGTCATATTTCTGGTGATTCTCTTCTATAATATATGGCAGGTCGTAAAGGCGAGGCCGGTGGAAATGCTGGCGGGAAAGCAGGCGGGGGAGCGGGAGCCGAAGGCGCCGTGGCTGCTGGCTGTGCTGGGTGTCATTTCTCTGGCGGCGGGGTACTGGATTGCTGTCTCGACGGAGCGGACAGCGATGATCATTTTTGCCTTCTTCATCGCGGTTCTGTTCGTGATTGCCGGTACCGGCCTCTTATTTACTGCGGGAAGCGTTACGCTGCTGAAGCTGCTGAAAAAGAATAAAGGCTATTATTATCAGACGCGCCACTTCATCTCTGTCTCAGGTATGATATACCGGATGAAACAGAATGCGGCCGGTCTGTCTGTGATCTGCCTTCTGTCAACAGCGGTTTTAGTCATGCTTTCTTCCACGGTTTCCCTCTATGTGGGACTGGACGATGTGATGAGAAACCGTTTTAAACGGGATTACGTGGTGACGGTGTACGATTATTCCGACGACACGGCCGCGAAGACCGACGGGATTGTGGAGAGTGTCTTAAAGGATGCGGGGGAGACCGCAAAAGGGCTTGTCAGCTACCGCTATGTCAGCTTTGCCGCGGTGGATACGGGAGACGGCTACGAGGTAAGGGAGGAGAATCTGGCGGACTACAACAGCCTGGACTATCTCTTCTTCATGACTCTGGAGGACTATAACCGGATTTCAGGGCAAAATGTCAGCCTGCGTGATGATCAGGTGATGGTGCTTGCGGATGGGATGCGTTACGACCGGGATACATTTTCCATCTTTGGAAGACGGTACGATGTCGCCGGCTTAAAAGGCCAGACCGTAGAGGACGGTATGGACGCCATGGGGTCTGTGGGAAGCCTTCATATCGTCCTGCCGAATTTTTCCCAGCTGGAGGAGATGGAGAAAAAGCAGGCCGAGGCCTACGGGGAGGCGAAATCCAGACCCATTTACTATGTGGCCTTCGACGCCGGAGACGGCAAGGAGGGGTCTGCCAGACTGTACAAAGATCTGGAGGAACGGTTAAATGGTCTGGGATTGACCTGCCGCCTCGAATCCGCAGCCATGGAGCGGGGGTCCTTTTTCTCCCTGTACGGAGGGCTGTTCTTCGTCGGACTGTTTCTGGGAACGCTGTTCGTGATGGCGACGGTGCTGATTATCTATTACAAGCAGATTTCCGAGGGCTACGAGGATAAGAAGCGGTTTGAAATCATGCAGAATGTGGGGCTGTCGGCCCGCGAGATCAAGAGCGCCATCCGTTCCCAGGTGCTCACCATGTTCTTTCTGCCTCTGGTTACGGCCGCTGTCCATATCTGTTTCGCATTTCCGATGATCGCAAGGCTGCTGGCACTGCTGAATCTGCGGAATGTCGGGCTGTTTGCCGTGTCCACGGCCGGGGCGGTACTGCTGTTTGCTGTCTTTTACGGGGTGATCTATGGGGTTACTTCTAAAAAATATTATGAAATTGTAAAGAGGTGATGTGTCAGTGAAGATTCTGATGGGGATCATGGGGTCCATATCCATCGTTGTGCTGCTTTTATTCATACAGGAGATCCGGAAGGAACTGGAAGAAGAGCGCTGGTGGAGGGACCGGGGAAAATCTTAATGGTTTCTTAGCACCATTTTCTCTCATAACAGTCTATAATGAATGACGATAAGAAGACTACGATGAGACGAAAAGGAGAGCACTATGAAACCAGGAAAGAAAACACTTGGAATCCTGACGGTAATCGTCATCCTTGCGGTTTATACCGCATGCTTCGGCCTTGGAAAAGACATTAAGGGCGCGGGGGACATGAGATTTGGAATCGATATCCGGGGCGGCGTCGAGGCCGTATTCGAGCCAGTGGGCTTAGACCGGAATCCCGCGCCGAATGAGATCGAAGCGGCCAGGAATATAATCGAGACGAGACTGGATGATAAGAATATCACGGACCGCGAGGTGACAACGGATAATGAAAAGGGTTATGTAATCGTCCGTTTTCCGTGGAAATCCGACGAAAAGGATTTTAAGCCGGAGGCTGCCATCGCGGAACTGGGCGACATGGCCAATTTGACCTTCCGGGATGAGAGCGGCACTGTAATGCTGGAGGGAAGGGACATCTCCACCAGCCGGCCCGTAGAGTATTCGGACCAGACCGGAATTAAAAAATATGAGGTGGAGCTGCAGTTTACAAAGGACGGCGCGGACAAATTTGCCGATGCTACCGGTAAACTGGTAGGCCGCCGCATGGGAATCTACATGGATGAGGAGCTGATCTCCAATCCGGTGGTGCAGGACAAGATTACGGGCGGCAACGCCGTGATCAACGGCATGGAGTCGTATGCGTCCGCAAAGAGCTTATCGGACAAGATCAATGCGGGTGCCCTGCCGTACGCCATGGAGACGAAGAACTTCAGCACCATCAGCCCGAGCCTGGGCTCTAATGCCTTGAATATCATGGTATTTTCAGGTGTGGTAGCATTCTTCTGTATCTGTATTTTCATGATCGCCATGTACCGCCTGCCGGGAATGGTGGCATGCTTTGGCCTGATTCTTCAGACCTCCATACAGCTGCTGGCGATCTCGATCCCGCAGTATACGCTGACACTGCCCGGTATCGCCGGTATCATACTGACCATAGGTATGGCGGTGGATGCCAACATTATCATCAGCGAGCGTATCGGTGAGGAGCTTGGAAACGGCGTTTCGCTGACCGAGGCGGTCAAACGGGGATACAAGAGGGCTTTCTCTTCCGTGCTGGACGGAAACTTGACGAGCGCTATCGTGGCGATAATCCTGATGTTCTTCGGTTCAGGCACCATGCTGAGCTTCGGCTATACGCTGCTTGTGGGCCTGATCATCAACCTGGTGGTGGGCGTCTGGTTCTCCAGGACTGTGCTTCTTTCCATCATACGGGAAGGCAGATTCCACGATTTGAAGTGGTATAAGGTGAAGAAGAACCAGAAGATTTATCCGATCATGAAACGGAGATACATATGGTTTGCCATCTCCATCTGTATGCTCCTGGCCGGCGTGCTGGGATTTATGAAGAACGGAGTGAGCCTGGACACCCAGTTTACGGGCGGAACGACGTTAAAGTATGAGATCGAGGGCGCGGCCGATGTGAATTCCGACGCCGTTGCTGCCAAGGTATCCGGCGAGACCGGAAGAAATGTAAATGTCCGCCTGACAAAGGAGGATGGCCTTGGAAAACAGTTCATGGTTCTGACCTTTGCAGGGCAGGAAGGCATCAGCCCGGAGAGCCAGGAATACGTGACGCAGATCTTAAACGGCTATCAGGATGGCTTTACGGCGACCCTGTCGGAGACGTATGCGGTTCAGCCGTATATGGGGCAGAAGACGCTCCACAACGCCGTGATCGCCATGGTTCTGGCGGCGGTACTGATAACGGTGTATGTCTGGATCCGGTTTTCCATCCTTTCGGGCCTTTCTGCGGGAGTATCTGCGGTGATCGCGCTGATCCACGATGTGCTGATCGTGCTGTGTGCGTTCCTGATCTTTGCGATTCCGCTGAATGACGCGTTTGTGGCGGTGGTGCTGACCATCATCGGTTACTCCATCAATGATACGATCGTCATCTATGACCGGATCAGAGAGAACATGAATCTTCATAAGTGTAAAAATATCGACGAGCTGGTGGATACCAGCGTATCACAGAGTCTTGGACGGTCGCTGCACACCTCGCTGACGACGTGCATCAGCGTACTGATCCTGGTGATTGCATCGTGGCATTTTGGGATCCAGTCCATTTTTGAATTCTCCCTGCCTCTGTTATTCGGACTTGTGAGCGGATGCTTTTCTTCTATTTGCGTGGCCAGCGTGATTTGGGCCATGTGGAAAAACGCCCATAAGGCAGAAAGTAAAAAAAGATAAGGCATAAAATGAGCACGCCTGGCGCAGACAGGGACCGGATTATCCGGTTCCGGCCTCCGCCGGGCGTGCGCTCTTATTGTAAGAAAATTTTAATCCGTATCCGTGCAATTTTGTGCTATACTGTTTAAGGAAACAAGCGAGAATTCCCCCACCTCTGCAGGTGGAGGGATGAAACGCCAAAAACAAGCTTAACGGCAGTGGCGGGCAGAGAAAAATCGGTATCCCTCGCTGACATGAAGTCAAGCCGCGCATCTATAAGATGTAGTCGCACTCTGTGAAATTATCGAGCGTGGATTGAAACAAGGAAATACTACAGATAAAAATCGGCATATAAGATTTTACCTGGCAGTTGTCCGGCCTAAGGCGGGACAGCGGACCGTACTGTGTGCCGATGCAGGATAAAGGTTATTGTACATAATACAGAATACAGGATGACACGGGGAGAAACAGACATGGTAAAACGCTTTAACAGAATATGGAGCATTGCAATCAGCTTAAGCCTTTTGGCTTCGGTACCGGCCTTCGGTGATATTCCGATCGTCCCGCCCATAAGCGGCGGATCGGATAACGGAATTTCAGGGCCGGAGACAGCGGGACCTGGCGGGGATAATACCCAGAGCGGCCCGGGAGCTTCGACGGGAACAGGGAATTCGACGGGAACGGGAACTTCCGCTGGAACAGGGAACTCGACAGGGCCGGGTACTTCCGCAGGCCCAGGGGCCACCCAGGGAAGCGGGACCGGCGGCAGTGTGGTGAACACATTAAAACAGCCGGAGATCCAGGCTCAGGGCGCGGTGCTCATGGATGCGGCCACGGGAAATCTGCTTTATTCGAAGGAGGCAGAGACGAAGTTTTACCCGGCCAGCATCACGAAGCTGATGACAGCTCTTCTGGTAGCGGAAAAGTGCAGTCTCGACGATACGGTTACATTTTCCAAGACAGCGGTTACGAATCTGGAGTCCGGTGCTGTTACACTGGGACTGGTGGAAGGGGACAAGCTGACGGTGCGTCAGAGTCTCTACGGTCTCCTTTTAAAATCTGCCAACGAGGTGGCCAACGGTCTGGCCGAGCATACGGCGGGGAGTATCAGCAAGTTTGCGGACATGATGAATGCCAGGGCGAAGGAGCTGGGCTGTACGAACACGAATTTCGTCAATCCGAACGGCCTCAACAATTCCAACCACTATACGACGCCTCATGATATGGCGCTGATCGCACGGGCGGCATTTCAGAATGGTACGGTAAGCAAGATCGCATCGACCTTAAGCTACCAGATTCCGGCGACGCAGAAGGCGGCGGCCCGCACGATATCCCTGGGCCACAAGATGCTTTATCCCAATGACGCCAGATACTACCAGGGCGTTATCGGAGGAAAGACCGGATATACTTCACTGGCAGGCAACACGCTGGTGACATGTGCGGAGCGGGACGGCGTGCGTCTGATCGCGGTTATCATGAAGAGCAAGTCTACACAGTATACGGATACCTCGGCTCTGCTGGACTACGGTTTTGCGCTGAAGAGCGGAGGCTCCCAGACTGCAAAGTGGCAGCAGGAGGGGGCAAAGTGGTACTTTGTAAAGAACGACGGAAACCGCGCCGCCAATGAGTGGATGACGATAGACGGGGCTGATTACTGGTTCGATTCCGACGGGACCATGGCTACGGGCTGGCGCCATTATTCCAACGACGCGTGGTATTACTTCAAGTCCGGCGGCGCTATGGCTTCCAGTACCTGGGTGGAGTCCGACGGCCAATGGTTTTACCTGGGCGCCGATGGGGCGATGATGAAGAATACGGTGACTCCGGATGGATATACGCTGGATGCGTCCGGCGTATGGGTGAAGTAGAAGACAATCCGCCATACAGGACGATCCGGACAGAGGTGATAATTTGAACGAATTTGTCATGGAACAGCTTATCTATGTGCTGAGGCTGGTGTCCGCCGCGTTATGCGGCGGACTAATTGGTTGTCAATTGCCCATGTCAAATGCCCGATAAAGCGGGGCAGGTTCAGGCATAGGCTTGTAACTCAACTACACGTAGTACGACATGCTATGCTTGTCTCCTACCTCAAACATTGGCTACAATAGGCTGATTGACGGCAGCCTGCCTGTTTTGGATATGCCTGACAGGCCTCTGCGAACAGAGTATTGTATCTCTTTATGGTAGATACATATAGCTTGGGTTCGATTATCGGACCCCAAGCATACCTGCTTCATACTGTAAGATAAGTGTCTTCGCAACCATGAGTTTTATCAGGGTTACATAACGGGATTCTTATTCACAGAGCCTTTGCGGTTTCAATGAAGAGGTGTGCTTGCGTATATTCTACTATAATTACGGGTAAAATGGCAAGAGGAAATTTTAAAATTATTGAAAAGGGGGGGGCTGAGTGCATAAACCTGCATGTGCATTTTGCGAAAGGCAGAGTAGGAAGATACGAGGAAGACAAAGAGCTGGAGATCGAATTTCGTGAGAATCCGGGAGAGGACATCCTGCGGTTCATCGAACAGACGCTGCGGAACGAGTCGTGCAAATCTGACAATATACGGCTGGCAGGGCTTTTTAAGTCCAGGAGTGAGATTAAACGGGTGTCCATTCAGTAGCAGGCGGATGGAGGCCGGATAAGAGGTTCAGGAATAGAGGAGAAGGCATGTGCGGGTAACCGCAGCATGCCTTCTTCTTTTATGTTTCGTCAGGTACCGGTATGGAAAACCAGATTACGGTAAACTTTCCACAGCGGCTGTTCATATGCAGAACGGAGCCTTCACCGTAGGATAAGACCAGACGGGAATTGGTGTTCGCCAGTCCGATATGCTGATTGGAGTTTCGGCTGGTCTCTTTTAGGCCTGCTCTGATCGAAGCCAGCTGATCGGCCGGAATGCCCCTTCCTGTGTCATAAATGGTGAAGTAGATACGGTCCTTTTTTCTGTGAATGGAGATGGAGATCAGACCCTTTTCCTTCTTTTCTTTAATTCCATGGTAGATCGCGTTCTCGACGAGGGGCTGCAGAATCATTTTTTTGACCGGGTAGATAGAGCAGTCCGGCGCGAGGGAAAACTTGACATCGAAGCGGTCGGTGTAGCGGAGCTTCATAATTTCAAGGTATTTCTTTAAGTAGTTGATCTCCTCCTGGATCTTTACGTTATCCTGGGGATCACTGAGCGAGTAGCGCATGATCGCGGAAAGATACGATATCATCTGGCTGCACCGGTTCTCCGAGCCGGTCAGTTTGACGGATTCCCAGTAAATATTGTTTAACGTATTATGCAGGAAGTGGGGATTGATCTGGTGCTGAAGCGCCTGCATTTTGGAGAGCTGGAGCTTGGCTGCTTTTTCGGAATCCTGCATTTTTAAGTAGTCCTGCTCGATGAAGAGGCGGATTACGTTGAACAAGATGTATTCAAATGGGCTGGAGCTGCCTTTCTTTGGCTGACGGATCTGATTGACTGCGGTATCCGGTGTGCTGAATACGCTGATAATCTTATCGAGGTATTTGTAATCGTGCCGTGTCTTGAAAAATGCGATCATGCAGGCTACCGCGATCGCCGCCAGCGTGATGATGATGTACATGCTGGTCAGACTGATGGCCGTTCGGTAGATTTCATTCCTGGGGGTCAGCAGAAGATACGAAAATCCGTAGGATCTCGGTGACGGCAGGTACGTAGCAGTATACGATTTATAGTCCAGGTTGACGGCGTCCGCAGGGGAGGTGGCAGGAAGGGAGGCCATCTGCGCCGCAAGATCCAGAAGGGCGCCTTCCGGAAATTCCTCCGTTGAAGGCCAGACCAGGCGGCTGGAGGCATCCATCAGAAAGAGCTTCTGATCCGGAAATTCCAGCAGGCCGGACAGTTCGCTCTTCAGCTTGTCCGCGCTGAAGCTGAAGATGACCAGTCCGTTCTGGATATCGGTGGTTCGGCGGTACAGTTTCCGGTAGACCAACAGGCTGGGAGTCCGGTATTCTGTATACAGCAGCGGATCATCGGAAAACTCCATCCAGACGTCCTCTTCGCCTGCGTGACCGTAGGAGTTTAAGACGTCCTTTTCCTTGTCAGGAGGAAAGGAGATGAGCTTTGAGCTTAAGGGCACGAAGATCCGGCTGTAGTCATTTTTATAATAGACATAGATATTCCTCAAATAGCCGTCGGTGTAAATCAGGTTCTGAAAGTTCAGCGAAATGTTCTCGACGGACTTGATGGAATCCAGCGTCAGCGATTTCTCATCAAACGCGTTCTTTAACTGCAGCGTCACCCTGGGATTGGACGCGAAGAACAGGTATGCGTTGTCCACGTGGGTATAAAAGGTCTCCAGAATGTCATCGGCCTGGTTTAAGATTACCGAGGCCTTCTTTTCGGCCTCGCTGGTACTCTCATTCGTTGTCCGGAATATGCTGTACAGGCCGATGAGCAGAAGAGGGATCAGCATCAGAAGACTGTTGACCAGCAGGCTTCTGATGAAAAAACGGATTGTGGTGGAATGGTATTTCCGTTCCAGACCTTCAAGGATTGATTTATTTTTCATGGCTTCTGTACTCGGTCGGGGTGACGCCCCAGTAGGCCTTGAAGGCCCGTGCGAAGTTGTTGGGATTCACATAGCCGATCATGTTGCTGATGTTGTAGATCTTGGTGTCAGGATCCTTGAGGAACAGGGCGGCCTGCTTCATCCGCGCCTCGCCCAGCAGATCGGAAAAGGTTTTGGAGGTCTTCTGTTTGATCAGCTGGCTTAAATAAGAGGGGTTTAAATACAGGGATTCGGCCAGTGAGGACAGGGAGCCCTCCCTGTAATTCTGACTTAAGTAGCTTAAGACCTTCTGGATGATTTCATCGGTGGAGTAGTCCTGGGTATCGTCAGAACTTACATTATATTTGGCATCCAGTTCATGTCGGATGGTTCCGAAGATCTCCTTCAGCTCTGAAAAATTAGTCGGTTTTAAAACGTAATACCGGACGCCGTACCGGATCGCGTTCTGTGCGTATTTAAAGTTATCGTAGGCGCTTAAAAAGACGACCATAGGCCGGGCACCTTCCAGCTCCGAAACACTCTTTGCCAGCTCGATCCCGTCCATGCCGGGCATGCTGATGTCGGTCAGGATTACGTGGACGGAATGATCCTTTAGATAGTCCAGCGCTTCCTGGCCGCTGTCTTTCTGCCCGCATACGTGAAAGCCCTGCTCGTCCCACGGAAAACAGGACGCGAGGATATCGCGGGAACTGGCCTCGTCATCTACGATCAGTAGTTCATACATGGTATTTCCTCCCCCAGAATTAAGTGATTCCAGTATATCATGGGAAAGTTGCCACAGTCAAAGGTATAACCATGAAATCGATTTTCCCTAAAATAGAGATAGGCGGATAAAATAATGATAGATTGAAATGATAGGCGTTCACAATCGGCACAGGGGCGCAAAAATAAGCGGGCATGATAGAATACAGTCCATGAGTTATGTTCCGAAGGGAATGGAAACTGTTGCCATTCGCAGCCTGCCGCAAGCCTTCGCTGCCGGGTCTGGCTCCACCGGATTACGCTCCGGTTCCAGTTCCGGTTTCGGGTATAAGCAGTTCTAAACGTGCAGTATTTTTCTAAAAACCAGGGAAAATGCCCAAACTCGCTTCGCTCAGACAAGTGGTCATTTCCCCTGAACGAAAAATTCTGCGCGTTAAGAACTGCTAATGCCCTGCAAAGTCACAGGAACCGGAGCGTAAACCGGTGGAGCCAGACCCGGCAGCAAAGGCTTGCGGCAGGCTGCGAATGACAACCGGAAATCAGCAAAGGAGGAAAGTATCATGTCGTCACTGAAACCAAAAACCGCAGGGGGCACTGTCGTGAGAAAGTATCCGAAGAACTGGAGATGGGGGCTGCTCTTCATTCTGCCATGGCTTCTGGGATTCCTTATTTTACAGGCTTACCCGTTAATCATGTCACTGTATTACTCGTTTACGAATTTCTCCATATTATCGGAAGGAAAATGGGTCGGATTTGACAATTACATCAGGCTGTTTACGAAAGATAAGTACTTCCTGAAGTCGTTCTTTCTGACCTTTAAGTACGCACTGATGTCGGTGCCGATGAAGCTCGTCATGGCGCTCATCGTAGCGATGATCTTAAATATGCGTCTGAAGGGGATCAACCTGTTCCGGACGGTTTACTATCTGCCGTCAATCATGGGGGGAAGCGTGGCCATCTCCATACTCTGGAGATTCATGTTTATGAAGGAAGGCATGTTAAACAAGATGCTGGGCGCCGTACATATTCCGGCTGTCGACTGGCTGGGAGATCCGGACATCGCGCTCGTAACCATCAGCCTTCTGGTGATCTGGCAGTTCGGCTCATCCATGGTGCTGTTTCTCGCAGGGCTTAAGAACGTTCCGACAGAGCTTTATGAGGCGGCTTCGGTGGACGGGGCGAACAAATGGGTCCAGTTCTGGAATATTACATTTCCGATGCTGACACCCGTCGTGTTCTTTAACCTGATCATGCAGATCATACATGCGCTCCAGGAATTCACCTCCGCCTTCATTATCACCAACGGCGGACCGAACCATGGAACGTACCTGATGGGAGTCAAGATATACGAGGACGCCTTCCAGAATCTGAAAATGGGATATGCTTCCGCATCCTCCTGGGTGATGTTTGTGGCAATCCTTTTGATTACGCTCCTGGTATTCCGCTCGTCAAGCGCGTGGGTATTCTATAACGATGGAGGAATGGACTGATGAGAAGTAAAAAGAATAATCTGATCGCCTACGTGATCCTGATTGTTGTGGGCGCAGCTATGATTTATCCGCTGTTCTGGCTGTTTTTCGCCACATTTAAGGACAATAAGGAGCTGTTTGGAAAGATGACCCTGCTTCCGGAGCACTTCTCTTTTTCGGCATACAGAGAAGGCTGGAAGGGAAGCGGACAATTTTCCTATTTGACATTCTATTTAAATACATTTAAGCTTGTTATTCCGACGGTTGCACTGACCGCCATTTCTACCGGAATTGTTGCATACGGCTTTGCGCGATTTAAGTTTCCCATGAAGAAGCTGCTGTTCATGCTGATGATCTCCACACTGATGCTGCCGGACGCGGTTATCATGATCCCGCGGTACGTGGTGTTTAATAAGTTTGGCTGGGTTGACACCTACCTGCCGTTCTGGGTTCCGGCGGTCCTGGCATGCTATCCGTTCCTGATTTTTATGCAGATACAGTTTTTGAGGGGAATCCCGAGAGAGCTGGACGAATCGGCCTATATGGACGGCTGCAATCCGCTGATGGTATATGTGAGAATTCTGGCGCCGCTGATGAAGCCCTCCATTTTCTCCGTTATTATTTTTCAGACGCTCTGGAGATGGAACGATTACTTCAACAATCTGGTGTATATCAGCAGCGTGAAGAACTATACGCTGTCGCTGGCCTTAAAGATGTCGATAGACAGCCAGGGCGCATCTACACCGTGGAACCAGATACTGGCCATGTCTTTTCTGTCGCTGATTCCGCCGGTGCTGCTGTATTTCTTCGCACAGAAATACTTTGTGGAAGGAATCACAGCCGGAGGCATCAAGGGATAAGCACGTTATTATTTCACAGGACGAGTTTTCCTGTGAAGTAATAAAATGATAGGCTTATAATATGAAGATAGAATCTTATGATAGGCACCTGCAATCTGAGAAGGGGCTTGGAAAAATGGATTTGTGATAGAATACAGGTAAAGGGAAAACGATGAAGGAGGAAATATTATTATGAAGAAACAGTTAATGAAACGCGCGGCACTGGTGATGGCCGCTTCCATGGCGGCGGTGTCCTTGATGGGATGCGGATCGGGAGCAGGAGATAAGAAGACAGATACGACGGCGGCGGAAAGCAGTACTGCGGCAGCAGGCGCCAATGACAGTACGGCAGCTGGAACCACAGAAGCCAGCAAAGAACCCGTGACACTTCGCTTTTCCTGGTGGGGGAGTGACAGCAGGCATCAGGCGCTCCTGGCGGTGATCGAGGCCTATGAAAAAAAGAATCCCAATGTGAGCGTGGAGGCGGAATATCAGGGATACGATGGTTACTATGAAAAAATCATGACGACACTCTCCAGCAATACAGCGCCGGATATCATACAGCTTAGTAAGGAATGGCTGCCGGATATTCAGGGGGCGAAACACTATCTGGCGGATTTATCGACGCTGCCGGTGGATTTGAGTACGCTGAAGGACAATCTGCTGGAGATATCCGGCACTTATCGGGGAGAACCCAATATATTCCCGTGTACGGTCGGCGGTTCCACAATCGTATATGTCAATACTGACTTCGCAGAACAGTACGGAGTAGACCTGACGAAGAAATATACCTGGGATGAGATCAAAGAACTGGGTAAATCGATTCATGAAAAGGATAGTGACGTATACTTGATGACGGCTGATGCTGACATGCTGAACCGTCTGTACGTTCAGCCTTATCTGGCACAGATAACAGGAAAGCCTCTGATTGACGAGGAGACCTATACGATGAACTTTACAGAGGCAGACGCGGCAGCAGCATTCCGGAATATTGAAGAATTATATTCAACCAATACGATAGAACCATTCGGTGAGGCGGCGGCCTTTGCGGGGCAGGCAGACCAGAATATGAAATGGATCAACGGCAAGGTTGGCATGATCGTGGATTATACAGGAAGTGCACCGAAGTATATCGCCTCGATCGACAGCCCCCTGGAAGTAATTCCTCTTCCGGTCATTGAAAATGCAAAGACCAGCGGATCAATCTATGGAGGCGACCGCGGATACGCTATTAATGATAATTCCATAAATAAAGAGGAAGCTGCAAAGTTCCTGGATTTCCTGATGAACGATCCGGAGTCTATCAAAATCTGTAAAACAGATGTGGGTTACTGTCCTACCAAGCAGTCGGATGATATTTTGATAGCGGAAGGGGTTATAAGCGAGGTACAGAAAAAGGCAGTAGAAGTTTCTGCGGAGAACTCCTATACGAATAATATGATCAGCGGAAACACGGAACTGGAAGTAGTCCGAAAAGACCTGATTCAGGAGGTTATCTATGGAGATATCACACCAGAAGAGGCAGCAAAAGAACTGGTGGAGCAGTATCAGGAAATTTTGGATGAGCTAAAAACGAACTAATAGTAATATAACGTCAGGGCGCTGTGAAATATTTGGATTTTACAGCGCCTTTGCCAACCTTCAAAACAGATGGAGCTGATATGAAAACTGAAGCAGTGGATTTAATCATGTTTATGGGACAAAGCAACATGGCCGGAAGAGGGGATTTTAGAGCAGCTCCGAAAGTAGAATCGGGAGCTGCATATGAGTACCGCGCTGTTTCTGCGCCGGATGGCCTGCTGCCTTTAAAAGAACCGTTTGGTGTATGGGAAAATGATAAAGACGGAGTATATGAACCTGGTATGAAAACAGGCTCTCTGACCGCTGCTTTCGTTAATGCCTGCTTTCAGCAGACTGGGGTTCCGATTGCTGGGGTATCCTGTTCTAAGGGAGGCACCTCCATTTTGGACTGGATGCCGGAACAGGCCTATTATAAAGACGGTGTCAGGAGAATGAAACGGTGTGAACACTGGCTGAGTGAAAACGGATACATAATAAGACATCGCCTGATGGCATGGTGTCAGGGCTGTACAGACGGTGATCGCGGAATGGATAAAAAAGAATACCGGGAATATACAAGAAGATTTTTACATGCATTTATGGCTGACTGCGGGATTGAGGTCTGTTTTTTAATTCAGACAGGCAGCCATCGGGATAATCCGGAGCTTTATGTTCCCATACAGCTGGCACAGGAAGAGCTTGCGGCTGAAGAGAAAAACGTGATTATGGTGAGCAGGCAGCTAAAAACCTTTGCAGGCAGGGGACTTATGAAAGACGAATTTCACTACTGTCAGGAAGCCTATAATTTGACAGGGGACGAAGCTGGAAATAACGCGGGTAAGTATTTGCAGAGTCTGAAAACAGGAAAAGGAGATATCGCGCCGGAGAAAAAGGATCAGGAGGAAACATAATGAAAAAATTGTATTATCAGAATATGTTTTTAAAGATGGTAGAACCGCTCAAACCACACTACAGCAAAGACTGCGCCCATCTGGAACTGGGGGCGGCCGCGGCTGGATACGGCAGCCAGATCGCCGGAATGGAGGGATTCTCACGGGTTTTGTGGGGGCTGGTTTCGTACTGGGCCGGCGGAGGCACGGATGAAAGTCTTCTGCCGGTTTACCGGAAAGGCCTTTCTGCGGGCACGGACCCGGAGTCGGAGGCATACTGGGGGGATTTACACGACAAGGATCAGCGGATGGTCGAAATGGCTGCGATCAGCTACGGGATCCTGATGGTTCCGGAAAAATTGTGGGATCCGCTGGAAGAGAAGGAAAAGAACCGTCTGGCGGACTGGCTGTATCAGATCAACCGGTACTCCCAGGCAGACAACAACTGGCAGTACTTTAAGGTGATCACCAACCTGGCGCTGCGCAGCGTGGGAAGGAAATGGAGTGAAGAACAGGTAAAGGATGCCATGGACCGGTACGAATCCTTTTATATTGGAAATGGCTGGTATTCCGATGGAAAACGGCCGCAAAAGGATTACTACACATCCTTTGGAATTCATTTTTACTGCCTTCTCTATGCGGCTTTCATGGGACAGGACGATCCGGAGACTGCAGAACGGTTCAAGTGCCGTGCGGCGAAATTTGCAGAGACCTTTCTCTATTGGTTCGATGATGAGGGGAAGGCGCTTCCTTTTGGCCGTTCCTTAACCTACCGCTTCGCGCAGGCAGCATTTTTCAGCGCCTGCGCCCTGGCCGGTGTGGAGTGCATTTCATGGGGCGTGATGAAGGGGATTCTGGAACGCCACATGGAATACTGGATGGCGCAGCCGGTCTTTGACAATGGAGGTGTCCTCACCGTCGGTTATACGTATCCGAATCTGCTGATGTCGGAGAGCTACAATGCCCCTGGCTCGCCCTACTGGTCGTTTAAGACCTTCGTATGCCTGGCTCTGCCTGACAGCCATCCGTTCTGGAAGGCAGAAAGCGAGCCGCTTCCGAAGCTTTCGGAGGTTCTTGCGGTGAAGGAATGCGACATGGTGCTGTGTCACCGGAAACACGAGGTTGTGGCCCTGACCGCAGGCCAGTATCCGGTGATGGAGCATCCGTTTGCGGCGGAAAAATACGCCAAGTTTGCCTATTCGTCCGTATTTGGATTCTGCGTATCCCGCTCCTTTCATCAGCTGGAACAGGCGGGAACCGACAGCATGCTGGCTTTTTACGCGCATGGCATGTACTACGTCCGGAGGGCGTGTCTGGAATACCGTGTTTCGGAGAACGGTGTCTATTCCAGATGGAGCCCGGTGGAGGGCATCGAAGTGGAGACGTGGCTTCTGCCGGTGAAAGGCGGCCATAAGCGCAGACATAAGATAACCAGCACCATATCCTGCGTAGCTTATGACTGCGGTTTTTCCTATCCGAACTGTATGGAGGAGACGAAAAAGACGGAGGGAAGAGGAGCTGCGGAGGTATCCGATGATCATGGCAAAAGCCGGATCGAAGCCGAACATGGAGTCGGAGACGGCATTGTCATTACGGCTCTGCCCAATATGAATCTCATTTTCCCCAATGTCTGCATACCGGCAGTCCGTTTCGCGGTTCCGGCAGGAAAAATGGAGATCGGGACACTGGTAGAAACAGAATTTACGGATCGGAAGATTGTGATCGGAGGAGGAAACTGTTATGCTCTGGGAGATTGATGGTGAGACCCATATCTGGGCGGAGGAAATCTGGGGGAAATTAGAACGGAAGCTGGAGGCCCAGTGTCTCCGTCTAGGCTCCATGATGCCCTACGTTCCTGTAAACGGCGTCTACGAAGATATGGGAAAGAAGGAGCTTGCGGCCTGGACAAATGGGTTCTACAGCGGAATTCTGTGGCAGATGTATCATGCGGCAGGAAAGGAATGTTACAGAAAGGCCGCGGAGGGAATTGAGATGCGGCTGGATGAGGCTCTCGCTTCCTATATAAAGCTGGATCACGATGTGGGCTTCCTCTGGCTGCATACGGCTGTGGCCGACTACCGGCTGACCGGCAGCGAGGCTTCCAGAACGAGAGGCCTTCACGCGGCGGGAATTCTGGCAGGCCGCTATAATCCGAAGGCCGGATACTTAAGGGCGTGGAACGGGGAACGGTCCGGAATCGCGATTGTGGACTGCCTCATGAATCTGCCGCTTCTCTATTGGGCAGCGGGAGAGCTTCATGACAGCGCACTCCGTCAGATCGCGGTGAATCATACCGGCATGGCGCTGAAATACATCATCCGGCCGGATGGCTCCTGCAACCATCTGGTGGAATTTGACCCGGAGACCGGAGAATATCTGGGAAATCCGGGAGGTCAGGGCTATGAGAGCGGTTCCTCCTGGAGCCGGGGGCAGGCGTGGGCCATCTATGGCATGGCGCTGGCCTACCGGTATACCGGAAACACAGCGTATTTGGACGCATCGAAGCGGGTGGCTCACTATTTCTGCGCCAACGCGGCGATAAACGGATATGTGCCGCTGATCGATTTCCGGGCGCCGGAGGAGCCGCGCTACCTGGATACGACGGCGGGGGTCTGCGCCGCGTGCGGACTTTTGGAACTGGCCGGACACGTGAAGCCGCTGGAAAAAAATCTGTACGTGAAGTCGGCTGTCCGCTGCTTAAAGGCGGTTACAGATGAGTACTGCGAGTGGGACCCCAAAAAGGATTCGATTGTCTCCCATGGCTCCGCCAGATACGACCGGGCCGCCGACCGGGAGGTGCCTGTTATCTATGGAGATTACTTTTTGGTGGAAGGAATTCTCCGCCTTTTGAATAAAGACTTTTTGATCTGGTAAAGGAATCAATACTGTTTTTATATCGAGGTAATCTGTTCCGTAAAATGTCTGTAATAAAGGTTCCCTCCATTGTTCGTTCCAGTTTTTTATGTTATACTACATCGTGTACTCTGTCCATATGTGATTCTGATATGCAGAATGGATAGAAAACGAAATTGTGGAGGAATGAAAAGTGGGAAAATATAAAAGAGGGATGATTATGGGATTTTTGGTTTTTGCAGCAGCTGCAGGGTGTGTCGGCTGCGGAAGCCGGACGGTTCAAGCAGATAACCACATTAAGGTAAGTCTTTACGATTTTAATCTGTTGGGTGAATATACGGACTATGTGGAAGCGCAGGTGCCGGACGCAGAGATTGAATGGAGTGTGGGTAAGAACACACTGAATTTTTATACCTATCTGCAAAAGCATGACGATCTGCCGGACATTATGACAAGCCGGCGTTTTTCGGTGTTGGATGCGCAGACTCTGAAGGACAGTCTTCTGGATTTGAGTGAGACGGACCTGGCTTCCTCCTACCACAGCGTTTACTTAGATAAATACAGAAACGAGGAAGGCACGGTGAACTGGCTGCCGGCTCCGGGGATATTTGACAATCTGGTTGTCAATAAGGCGTTATTTGACCAGTATCAGATTCCGCTGCCCACGGATTATGACAGCTTTGTAGAAGCCTGTCTTGCGTTTGAAGAGAATGGAATTCGTGGGTTTGTCAGCGATTATGCCTATGACTATACCAGCATGGAGATCATTCAGGGGCTTTCCATCGAGGCTCTTTCCTCACTGGAGGGGAAAACATGGCGGCGCAAATATGAGAACAGGATGACAGGAGGGCTGGACAATGTTGTATGGCCGGAAACCTTTGAGCGTATTCAGGATCTGATTGATAAGGGCGTCATAAAGGCGGATGAGGCAGACTGGGATTATTATAAGGTGAAGGAGGAATTTGTCAACAATCGTATCGCGATGATCCGGGGAACCGGCGCAATTGTCTCGGATCACGTCAATAATGACAAGATGGATGCGGTGGCACTGCCTTACTTTGGAAGCTCCGGGGAAGAAAACTGGGCGCTGACCTACCCGGTATTCCAGACGGCGGTTAATCGCAGTACAGAGAAAGACGAGAACCGTAAAAAGCTGGTGCTGGACGTGCTGAATGCCATGTTAAGCCGGGACGGGCAGCTTATTTTAAACGAAAAGATTGGCGCGCAGATCTCCTACAACAAAGACATTACCCTGCCGCTGCTGGAGGAAATGTCCCGGATGGAGCCGCTGATTAAAAAGAATCATATTTACATCAGAATCGCTTCCAATGACTTTTTTAAGACTTCTCTGGAGGTCTTTTCTGGGATGATGTCAGGGAAATACGATGCAAAACAGGCGTATCAGGCATTTGATGCCAGCCTGAATAGCGCAGGGGATGAGCCGGAGCAAACAGCGGTTACCTTTGAACAGAGTTATCCGTATACGTGGGATTCCGAAAAAGGGAATGTAGCCGGTTCCAGTGTCGCCAACACGGTCTGCGAAGCGTTGGGGGCAGACGTGCTGGTCATGCCGTTTTTTAACGTTACATGCGGAATTTATGCCGGTGAGCAGACCAAGGAGGAAATAGGATTTCCCGCCCAGGGGCACTCGATTGTCATGGGGACAGTCACGGGAAGCGAGCTGGAGAATTTATTGAAGCAGTTGGTTGCACAGACCAGTGTGGTATATCAGCTTCCGGTCGTCAGTGGAATCACTATGGAAATCAAAGAGACGGAGAATGGCTTTGAACTAACTGGCCTGAAGATCAGGGGAACAGAACTGTCCCAGGATAAGGTGTTTACCTTTGCTTATTCCGATAAAGCCGGGAAAAACGTGAAAAATGCGCTTCAATACGTCGGGGGAAGCGATAAGTTTTCGGCAGTGGAGGGCGAGAGCCTGCAGTCGGTCTGGACAGGATATCTGACCAGGGGGAATCAGCCGCTGCCGCCATCGGACTATCTTGTAATAAGCAAATAGGAGAGAACTATGAAGGTAAAGCTGCGTCGCATTATCCTGCAACTTTTATTAGGTGTGGCAATTATACTTCTGTTATTTGTCCCATATACCCGGTATATGAACCGCCAGGTTCGCAATGAGAGCGCCCAACATCTGGAAGAGCTGTTTCTTCAGGTCAACAACACATTCTCCAATGTTGTGTCCCGCACATGGAATATTCTGCATGGCTGGGAAATGCCCATTCAGGAAAAAAGCGGAGATCAGAAAGGTCAAGGGCAGCTGGAAGCGTATATGGAAGAGCAGAAAGAAGCCTGGGACTTTATCGATGTCTACTTCCTGGATAAAAACGGAAATTACATGACTCTTTCAGGAGAAAATGGCTATTTTGATTTAGGGGACAGTCTCTTTTCCCTGATGAACGAGGATATGGATATCGTAGTCAACAATACGCTCAGCACAGGGGAACCGATCTTTCTGTTTGCGGTTCCTATAAACGAGGGCAGGCTGGGTGACTTTACTTATCGGTCGGTCGGTGTCTCCTTTCATCAGAATACCTTGATGAATTTGTTGAAAATCAACGCCTTTGACAATCAGGCGAATTGCTTTGTCATTTCGCCAAATGGTGCAATTGCCATGTCCGGACTGGAGAAAAAAGAGAAAATAACCTACAATTTCTTTGCTTATTTGGAAAACAACGCCCGCTTCCGGCATGGAACTCTGGATTCATTTCGCTCAGATATCCGGAACAAGAAAATGGGAATGGTAGAGTTCTATGAGGACGGCGTGGATTACTATCTGTCTTATCTTCCGGTTGGTCTGGAGAATTGGACGATGCTGGGACTCGTTCCCAAGGATGCGGTCAATGCCAATACCAACAGCCTGCGCATGGTCACGACTGCTGTAATCGGAGCGCTGTTTTTAGGACTGTCTGTTGTGGTCATATTCAGTCTGATGCGCAGAAACCGTGATTTAATCCATGGCAAGGACGTAGAACTGAAATACCGGGAGCAGTTGTTTAACCTGCTGATTACCAATGTAGATGATATCTTTGTCATGTATAGCCCGGGGGCGGTAAGTGCCGAGTATGTGAGTCCAAACGTGGAACGGCTGCTGGGGCTTTCCCAGAAGCAGGTTCAGGCGGATGTTTTAAAATTGGAGTGCGCCGTACTTGGGGATACATTATTGTTTTCGGATTTGGGAGAACTTCCCATTGGGGAGAGCCGCCGTCAGGATGGTTACATGCGCAACTTAAGCACAGGGGAACGGCGCTGGTACTGCGCTGTGATGTACCATGAGATGGTGGAGGGCAGTGAAAAATACATCCTCATCCTGTCGGACCGCACCGATGAGAAGAAGAATGATGAGCGTCTGGGCCAGGCCCTGGATGTCGCGCGGAATGCAAATGCTGCAAAAAGCACGTTTTTATCAAATATGTCCCACGATATCCGGACACCTCTCAATGGGATTGTCGGAATGACAGTCATTGCTCAGGCCAACCTGGACAATCGGGCCAAGATCGAGGACTGTTTAAATAAAATTTCGTTTTCTTCGAAACATTTGTTAGGATTGATCAATGATATTCTTGACATGTCGAAAATCGAGAGTGGTAAAATGACGCTCAATTACGAACGCTTTTCCATTGAACAGCTGGTGGAGGGCATTATGGAAATCATACAGCCCCAGACGGTGGCGAAGAAGCAGACGTTGGAGACTTCAATACAGGTTAAGAACCATGAACTGCTTGGCGATACCCTGCGGCTGAACCAGGTGCTTCTCAATCTGCTGTCAAACGCCGTGAAATATACGCAGGAAGGCGGGAAAATCCTGTTCTCCGCAGAAGAGCGGGAGAGAACATCGGCTAACTATGTAGGATTTCGTTTTACGGTAGAAGACAATGGGCGGGGAATGACAGAAGATTACATAAAGACCCTGTTTGATCCTTTCTCCAGAGAGAAAAGCGCGGAGGTGTCTAAAATACAGGGGACCGGGCTGGGCATGTCCATCTGTAAGGGCATCGTAGAGCTGATGGGAGGAATTATTCAGGTAGAAAGCGTCCCTGGGGAGGGCAGTACGTTTACGGTAGATTTGTCTCTGCGAATCGAGAAGGAGACGCTTGTAATTCAGGAAAGTGCCAAAGCCGGGGAGTATGGTAATTTTGACTACCACAACAAACACTTTTTGGTCGCCGAGGATAATGAATTGAATGCGGAGATCATTTGCCAGCTTCTGGCTATGGAGGGAGCCGATGCTGTCTTAGCCGGCAATGGCCGGGAGGCAGTAGAGATATTTAAACAGTCCGGTGAGCAGTGTTATGACGCTGTCCTCATGGATGTCCAGATGCCGGTTATGAACGGTTATGACAGTACACGGGCGATCCGCGGTCTTGACCGGCCCGATGCCCGGAGGATTCCGATTATAGCGATGACGGCAGATGCTTTCGCGGAGGATATCCAGAAGGCGAAGGAGGCGGGCATGAATGCCCATGTGGCAAAACCTATTGATATGAAGCTATTGTCGGAGGCACTGAGAGAAGTAGTGGGGGAACGTGAAGATACGATTGTGTAAAAGCATATCCCGCCCGCGTGTTTGCTCCTGTTCCATCGGCTCACTGTATGGAATGACAGCCCGTTATCGCTGCTCTACGCCAGGGGCAGAGCAAGGCTTTGGCTGGGCCCAACATCATAAACTTAAAAAGTTATAAAAGGAATCTGTCACACCCAGGCGGATTCCTTTTATTAGGTATTAGGGAAAAGTGACAGTATGAGTAATGGGTGAACAGACTCTACTGTAATGTGTTCTTGAAATCTGAGACCATCTGCCCGTCTCCCCTTTTATATTTCTCTTCTAAAAAAGATAGTTCCATTTTGCGTCCTGTAAACATAGCAATCCTTCTTTCTAATCCCATTCAGGAAAGCCCGTTCGGATAAACGCGAAAGCTTAAGTATGCTTTGCCTTGACGCAGCATACTTTTTCAGTGTATGATGATACAAAATCAAAAGCTGTCAAAAGAAATAAAATGAAATAATATTAAATAAAATGAAGTGGAAGACTGGTGAAAGATGAGGAAGAATGATATGTGGCTTGCCGCCGGTGTGCTGTCCGCCGCTGCAGGAGCGGGACTTTTGCTTCGCTCGCAGTATGAGAGGGAGCAGCTGTCCGTAGAGAGGACGGAGATTCTGACTGAAAAGATAACGAGAGACTGCCGGATGGTGTTCCTCTCTGATTTACATGATCATGAGTTTGGTGATCATAATAAACGCCTGCTCCATGCGGTCGATGAGGTAAAACCTGACGTGATCCTGATCGGGGGCGACATGATGGTCAGCAGGGAAAGCGCGGATCTGCGGGTATCCCTGGAACTGATCGGGGAACTGACGAAACGCTGCCCCGTCTATTACGGCAATGGAAATCATGAGACGCGGATGAACCGGGAACGGAAGAATTTCGGGATGCAGTATGACATCTATGTGAGGAAGCTAAAGAAAATGGGAGTCCATTTCCTTTCCAACAGGACAATGGAGTTCCGGGATGATATCGCCGTCACCGGAATCGATCTGGCAGAACGGTATTATAAGAAGTTCCATCCCGACCATCTGCGGCCGGAGGAGATTGGAAGGCTGGCGGGACCGGCTGAACGGGAGCGGTTTCAGATCCTGCTCTGCCATTCGCCCCTCTTTTTCGATTCCTGCCGGAAATGGGGCGCGGATTTGACGCTGTCCGGCCATTTTCATGGGGGAACCATACGCCTTCCGTATCTGGGCGGGGTCATGACCCCTCAGTTTCAGTTCTTTCTGCCGTGGTGCGCCGGAACATTTGAGGAGAGCGGGAAGTACATGATCGTGAGCCGCGGCCTGGGGACGCATTCCATCAATATCAGGCTGAACAACAAACCGCAGCTTGTGGTGGTGGATTTAATAAGATGCAGCCGTACTCTGTGAACTGCAACGTTCTTAATGCCCAATCAAAGAGAAAATCAGGTTAAATATTTACAGAAGCCGATGGATTTGATATACTAATCGGTAGCGCTTACTTTCTGATGCCGGGAGGAAACTATGGGAATATCCTATAAGCTGGAGAATTTTGAGGGTCCTCTGGACTTGCTGCTCCATCTGATTGAAAAGAATAAATTGAATATTTATGACATTCCTATTGTGACGATTACGGAGCAGTATCTCGATTACGTGAGCCACATGGAGACCGAGGATTTAAACATTGTCAGTGAATTCCTGGTGATGGCGGCGACGCTCATCGACATCAAATCCCGCATGCTCCTGCCGAGAGAAGTGAATGAGGACGGCGAGGAGGAAGATCCGAGGGCTGAACTGGTGGCGCGTCTTCTGGAATATAAGTATTACAAATACATGGCGTTTGAACTGAAGGAGAAGGAGGTCGGCGCGGACCGCCTGCTTTTTAAGGGGCCTACGGTGCCTCCGGAGGTGGCGAAGTATGAGCCGCCGGTGGACTTGGATGGCCTGTTGGACGGCCTGACGCTGGCAAAGCTTCAGGAGATTTTCAAGTCCGTGATGAAAAGGACAGAGGACCGGATCGACCCTGTGAGGAGCCGGTTCGGTAATATTACGAGAGAACCGGTGAGTCTGGAGGACAAGATCACCTCGGTTCTGAGTTATGCCAGGCTGCACCGCAAATTCTCTTTCCGGGGAATGCTCGAAAGGCAGGCGGACAAGACGGAGGTCGTGGTGACGTTTCTTGCGCTTCTGGAGCTGATGAAGATCGGTAAGATTCATCTGACCCAGGAGCATTTATTCGACGATATGTTTATTGAGACGCTGGAGCCGGAAGGCGAGGAAGAGGATCTGGACTTATCGGAGTTAGAGGAAGATATCGAAGGGTATAAAAAAGATGAAGAAGAAGTGGGAAGCGCAGGAGTCGCTGCCGATTGAGGAACTGAGAGAGATTACGAATGAAGAGCGGGAGTATGAGGCCGTGATCGAAGCGGTCTTATTTACCATGGGTAATTCCGTCGAGGTGAGACAGCTGGCAGCCGCGATCGGACAGGACGAGGAGACGGCAAGATCCGCCGTAAAACGGCTCATGAAGCAGTATGAAGCCGGACGGAAGGGGATGCAGATTATCGAACTGGAGAGCAGCTACCAGATGTGCACCAGGCCGGAGTATTATGAGAATCTCATCCGTGTGGCCGCCACCCCGAAAAAACAGGTGCTGACGGATGTGGTCCTGGAGACGCTGTCGATCATCGCCTATAAGCAGCCGGTCACGAAGATGGAGATTGAGAAGATCCGCGGCGTCAAGTCCGATCACGCGGTGAACAGGCTGGTGGAATATAACCTGGTATACGAGGTGGGCCGTCTCGATGCTCCGGGCCGCCCCGCACTGTTTGCCACGACAGAAGAGTTCCTTCGCCGGTTCGGAATCGGCTCGACTCAGAATCTCCCCACTCCGGACCCCGAAACCGCTGCCGAGATCCGCATGGAGGTGGAGGAGGAGTTAAAGGGAAGCGGAGAGCTGCTCCCCGAAGATGAGGCGCTTCTGGAGGAAATCCCCCTCACCGAGTTGGGAGACGGGATCGCGGAAGCGGCTGTAACCCGTGAGGACGATGGAAACACAGAATAATTACTGCACGCAGGCGGCTTAGAGACAGTCGTTTCGTGCTCACAATCAGGAGGACATACAGTGACAGAGAAGATCAGAATAAAATATTTTACAGATAAAATCGAGCGTTTATGCTACATTGGAGGCAAATCCGACTGGATCGATTTACGTGCGGCGGAAGAGGTTGAACTGAAGGCGGGAGAGTTTCAGTTGATTCCGCTTGGAATCGCCATGGAGCTGCCGGCCGGCTATGAGGCCCATGTGGTGCCGAGAAGCAGCACGTTTAAGAATTACGGTGTGATCCAGACGAACAGCATGGGAGTCATCGATGAGACGTACTGCGGGGACAATGACCAGTGGTTTTTCCCGGCTTATGCCCTTCGTGACACGGTGATTCACGCCAATGACAGAATCTGCCAGTTCCGTATCATGAAGCACCAGCCGGAGCTGTCATTTGAGGAAACGGACAGGCTTGACCATGAGGACCGCGGAGGCCACGGAAGTACCGGAAAGCAGTAACTTCCCCGGATGGAGAATTTAAGATGAAAACATGTTCCAGAGTAAAAATGGGTTCCAGATTAAAGCTTCTCGTCCTGACGGCAGGCGTATGCATGAGCTTAACCGTAGGATGCGGAAAGAGTGAAAATAAATATACGTACCGCGATGCGGGAATAGAAGCGCTGAATGCTGGGGATTATGAGAGTGCGATCGCTTCTTTCGACGAGGCGATTAATGCCTCCAACGCGCTGGTGGGCGCATTCGATATTGACGTACTGAAATACCGTGCGGAGGCGGAATACCGTGCCGCAGATTACCAGGCTGCCTCGGATACCTACGGTATCCTGATCCAGGTGGATAAGGAGCGGCCGGAATATTTGAACATGCGCTGCGTCTCCAAAGCGCAGACGGGAGACTTAAGCGGGGCGCTGGACGATTATAAGCGTGCAGCCGAACTGGATACGGAGAAAAATGCTCCGGGCAGGGCGGAGGCGATTCTCGCGGCCGGAGCGGCGCTGGAGAACCAGGGAGCATCCGCCGAGGCCATGACGCTCTATGAGAGCGCCCAGGCGGAAGGAATCGAAAATGCCGAGCTGTACAACCGGATGGGCCTCTGCAAATTCGGGGAAAAAGATTATGAGACGGCTATTACCTATTTCGCCCAGGGATTATTAAAGCCGGACGCGGCCTCGGTGCCGGACCTGATCTACAATCAGGCGGTTGCATACGAGTACAAGGGAGACTTTGACAAGGCGCGGGAGCTGATGGAGCAGTATGTGGCAGGAAACAGCTCAGACGAAGAAGCCGCGCGGGAACTGGAGTTTTTAAAAACAAGGTAATGGATTAGGAGATCAATGGCTGATTTAGTGGAGTTAAAGGAAATCGAAGAGCGGGTCATTCTGGTGGCCGTGAGCACGGAAGAGGAAAGCCTGGCAGCAGCCTCCTTAGAGGAGCTGGAGGAGCTTGTGGAGACGGCGGGAGCCGTCACGGTGGACAAGATCATCCAGAACCGGGAACGGATTCATCCGGGGACGTATCTGGGCAAGGGAAAGATCGAAGAGGTGAAGGAGCGCGTCTGGGAGCTGAATGCCACTGGCATTGTCTGCGATGACGAGCTGTCGCCCGCACAGCTTCGGAATCTGGAGGAGGCACTGGATACGAAGGTGATGGACCGTACCATGGTAATTCTCGACATTTTCGCTTCCAGGGCGACAACCAGGGAAGGTAAGATCCAGGTGGAGCTGGCCCAGTTGAAGTACCGGGCGGCCAGACTGGTGGGACTGAGAAATTCGCTCTCCCGTCTGGGCGGCGGAATCGGAACGAGAGGTCCCGGCGAGAAGAAGCTGGAGGTGGACCGTCGTCTGATTCACGACCGGATCGGCCAGCTGAAAGCGGAACTGGAGGATGTGAAGCGCCACAGGGACGTGGCCAGGCAGCAGCGGACAAGGAACCATACTCCGGTGGCAGCCATTGTGGGTTACACCAACGCGGGAAAGTCCACGCTGCTCAACACGCTTACGGACGCCGGAATTCTGGCGGAGGACAAACTCTTTGCCACGCTGGACCCGACAACGAGAAACTTAGAGCTTCCCGGCGGGGAGCAGATTCTTCTGACTGACACGGTCGGATTTATACGGAAGCTGCCCCATAATCTGATCGAGGCGTTTAAGAGCACACTGGAGGAGGCAAAATACTCGGACATCATTCTTCATGTGGTGGACTGCTCCAATCCCCAGATGGATATGCAGATGTATGTGGTCTATGAGACGCTGAAGGATTTGGGCGTTCACGACAAGGAAGTGATCACAGTCTTTAATAAGATAGACGCGGCAGGTGAGATGAGGATTCCCCGCGACTTATCTTCCGATTACCAGGTGAAGATTTCGGCAAAGACCGGGGAGGGACTGGACGAGCTCCTGAATCTGCTGGAGAGTATTTTGAGGAGCAGGAAAGTATTCCTGGAGCGGATATACCCCTATCAGGATGCCGGAAAGATACAGCTGATCCGGAAATACGGCCAGCTTTTGAAGGAAGAGTACCGGGACGACGGTATTTTTGTCAGCGCCTATGTGCCTGCGGAGATGTATGCAAACCTGATTTAAAATGGCAAAAAGCATAAATGTACGGCTGCGGAGCACACCGGTCGAATTGGTGGTTGAGAAACTGTGTAAGGTGTGCTATACTGACAGACAGTCCGCAGTTTTGCGATAAGTGACTCGAAGCTTATAAGAAAACATAATAAGACACAATATATGGTTTTAATGTTTTTTGCGAAACCAGATATTGTGTTTTTGTTTCTCTTCTGCTATAATAAACAATGCACCGGTTAAGGCGGTGTCAGGGTTGTAAAAGGAAAGGAGTCAGGTATAAATGATATCAGTATTGAAAAGAGATGGGGAGGTCGCTGAATTCAGTCTGAATAAGATAACGGAAGCGATAAAGAAGGCATTTAAGGCTACAAAGAAGGATTTTAATAATGAGATTCTGGAGCTGTTGTCCCTCCGTGTTACGGCGGACTTTCAGGAAAAGATGAGAGACGGCCAGGTAACGGTTGAGCAGATTCAGGACAGCGTTGAGCACGTCCTGGAGCAGACCGGTTACACGGATGTGGCAAAGGCCTATATTTTATACAGAAAACAGAGAGAAAAAATCCGTAACATGAAGAATACCATCCTGGACTATAAGGATGTGGTGAACAGCTATGTGAAGGTGGAGGACTGGCGTGTCAAGGAGAACTCGACCGTTACCTATTCCGTAGGCGGCCTGATCTTAAGCAATTCCGGTGCGGTTACGGCAAATTACTGGCTGTCCGAGATATACGATCAGGAGATCGCGGATGCCCACAGGAATGCGGATATCCATATCCACGATTTGTCCATGCTGACAGGCTACTGCGCGGGCTGGTCCTTAAAGCAGCTTCTCATGGAAGGTCTGGGCGGCATTCCGGGCAAGATCACATCATCCCCTGCAAAGCATTTATCCGTGCTCTGCAACCAGATGGTCAACTTTTTAGGCATAATGCAGAATGAATGGGCAGGCGCTCAGGCATTTTCCTCTTTCGATACCTACCTTGCTCCTTTTGTAAAGATAGATAACTTAACCTACCCGGAGGTGAAGAAGTGCATCGAGTCCTTCATCTACGGCGTTAATACGCCAAGCCGCTGGGGTACTCAGGCGCCGTTCTCCAACATCACGCTGGACTGGACCGTGCCGGGCGATATGGCAGAGCTTCCGGCTATTGTAGGCGGTAAGGAAGCGGACTTCAAGTACAAAGACTGTAAGACAGAGATGGACATGATCAACAAGGCCTTCATCGAGACGATGATCGAGGGAGACGCCAACGGACGCGGATTCCAGTATCCGATCCCGACCTATTCCATCACCAAGGACTTTGACTGGTCCGATACCGAGAACAACAGACTGCTGTTTGAGATGACCTCCAAGTACGGTACGCCTTACTTCTCCAATTACATAAACAGCGATATGGAACCCAGCGATGTCAGAAGTATGTGCTGCCGTCTGCGCCTCGATCTCCGTGAGCTGCGCAGGAAGACGGGCGGGTTCTTCGGATCAGGCGAGAGTACCGGATCGGTGGGCGTCGTAACCATCAATATGCCGAGAATCGCTTACCTGGCAAAGGACGAGGCCGATTTCTACAGCCGTTTAGACCATATGATGGACGTTTCCGCAAGGTCCTTAAAGACGAAGCGGGAAGTGATCACCAAGCTGCTGAACCAGGGACTGTACCCTTATACCAGGAGATATCTGGGAACCTTTGAAAATCATTTCTCCACCATCGGCTTAATCGGCATGAACGAGGTTGGCCTCAATGCCGGATGGCTGGGCGAAGACATGACAAGTGTACAGACACAGGAATTTACAAAGAATGTATTAAACCATATGAGAGAGCGCCTTTCCGATTATCAGGAGAAATACGGCGACTTATACAATCTGGAGGCTACACCGGCGGAGTCCACGACCTACCGTCTGGCCAAGCATGACAGGAAGAGATATCCGGATATTAAGACGGCCGGAGCCGAAGGGGATACGCCTTACTATACCAACAGCTCTCATCTGCCTGTCGATTATACGGCGGATATATTCGATGCTCTGGATATTCAGGATGAGCTGCAGACCTTATACACCTCGGGAACCGTATTCCATGCCTTCCTGGGCGAGAAGCTTCCTGACTGGGCGGCCGCGGCGAGACTGGTGCACACCATTGCGGAGAACTACAAGCTTCCGTATTACACGCTGTCACCGACGTATTCCATCTGTGCAGAGCATGGCTATCTGATCGGCGAACACAGCGTCTGCCCGATCTGTGGAAAGCGCGCTGAGATCTACAGCCGTATCACCGGCTACTACAGACCGGTACAGAACTGGAACGAGGGCAAGACGCAGGAATACAAGAACCGTACCACCTACGACATCACTGGATCGGTACTGAAGAAGGGAAGCAAGAGTGCGGAGACGGTGAAGGAAGCCGTTCACAACGCAGAGATTCCGGCTGGTTCCTACCTCTTCACGACCAAGACGTGTCCAAACTGCAAGATGGCAAAGCAGTTCTTAAAGGACGTGGATTATGAGGTAGTGGATGCAGAGGAGAACGCAGAGCTGGCGGAACAGCTTGGCATCATGCAGGCGCCTACCCTGGTAGTCGTGAGAGATGGCCAGGTGAAGAAGATCGCCAATGCCTCCAACATCAGGAAGTATGCGGAGACCATCGCATAATACATCATGAATCAGTAAATATAAAATGCCGCAAATCACGGAGTAAAAAGTGATTCTGCGGCATTTTTTGCTGCGGATTTTGCAGCAGATTTCCGTATCTTCTGCGGAGTTGTCCCATACATTTCCTTAAAAACCCGCATGAAGACCTTGTAATTCGTAAGGCCGTTCTGTACCATCAGCTGCGTAATGCTTTCATCCGATTTCAGGAGCTCTTCGTAAAAATTCATGGTGCGCACAGAATTTACGTATGCCAGAAATGTCTGGCCCGTATATTTCTTAAACAGGCGGCAGAAATACTCCCGGCTTAGGCCCTGGGAAGCGGCGGCATCGTTAAGCGTCAGCGGCCTGCGGAAATTCCGGCGGACGTAGTCCATAATTCCGGCAATCCGCTTCATATCCCGGCTGGAATTGTCGTCGCCTCCCGATTCGTTCCAGTGGGAACAGCAGCGGTAGAGATAATAGAGAAACTCATAGAGGTGGGCGGTTACCAGAAGCTGATAGCCGTCCGCCTGTTTTTCGTATTCGCTCACCATGGCTTCCAAATGGAAGAACATCTCCTTTTGATCCGGGCTTTGGATTCCTTTCGTGATCAGTGTCTGGAAATGGAGCGCCTCAAAGTTTGGGAAAAAGCGCCTCATCTGCTCCGCCGAAATCTGAAGCAGCACATAGGTGGTAAGGCCTGCGGTCTGTGTCATATGAAGCTCGTTGGAATTGATGACCAGCAGGCTTCCCGGCTCCGGCTGATACGTTTCGGCCTGGATGACTGCCGTCAGGCGGCCGTCGATCAGGCACAGGATCTCTAAGTATTCGTGCCAGTGAGCCGGTATGGTCATGGGCATACAATGGACGAGCTCCAGCTTTGCCGGCAGATTGATGTTCTCGGAAACTTCTTCGTGAATGATGTGATCCATCCTGCGTTCCTTTCTCTGTTGTATATCAATAGTGACAGGAATATCTGCTTTTATTCTACTAAAAGTTTGCGATTATATCAATATCAACCTATAAAAGGTTAAAAAAGTATCTAGCGGCCGTCGAGGCAATCGTGCATAATAGAGAAAAACAGACAGATACCATTTGGAGGTCAGATATGAAGTTAAAAAACAGGACATTTACCGGTTCCACATCAGACGCGGTAACGAAAAGAGAGCAGGAAAACAGGGAGATCGCCCGCAGAGCGGCTTCCGAAGGATTTGTACTTTTAAAAAATGACGGTCATCTGCTGCCGCTTGCTGCAAAGGGAAAAATCGGGCTTTACGGAGCAGGGGCAGTAAAGACCATAAAAGGGGGCACCGGCTCCGGCGATGTCAATGAGCGGGACTGTGTTTCCATTTATCAGGGGTTAAAGGCCGCAGGCTATGAAGTGACCAGCGATGCATGGCTCTCCTCTTATGAGACCATTTACGCGGATGCAAGACAGGCCTGGAAAGAGGCGGTCCTGGATAAACTGAAACAGTATGACGGCAACTTTTTCCAGGCGTACTCCACCACACCGTTTGTCGTTCCCTGCGGCAATACGCTGGACGAGGAAGCTGCAAAGGCGGATGGAGCCGACACGGCGGTATTTGTGCTCAGCCGTATTGCAGGGGAAAATGCGGATCGTCACGATACGGAAGGCGATTACTTCATCACAGAAGAAGAAAAAGCGCTTCTGGCACAGGTTTCTGCTTCCTATGACAACGTAGTTCTCGTTATCAATACGGGAGGTCTGATTGACCTGGCCTTTACTGAGGCGTTTGCAAATATAAAATCCATCGTGCAGTTCATGCAGGCCGGTCAGGAAGGCGGTTCGGCGTTTGCGGATATCCTTTCCGGCGCCGTAAATCCAAGCGGAAAAATGACGGATTCCTGGGCTTATACCTACGCAGATTACCCCAACGCCCAGACCTTCAGCCATAAGAACGGCAACATAGAGACAGAGAAGTACGAAGAGGGGATTTTCGTCGGATACCGTTATTTCGATACCTTCGATGTACCGGTTCGCTACGGTTTCGGCTTCGGATTGTCCTATACGGAATTTTCCGTTGTGGGAACCGGAATCAGCGCTTCCGGTTTGGACACAGACCAGCCGAAAATCTCCGTTACGGCTTCCGTGAAGAATATCGGACATACGTATGCCGGAAAGGAGGTTGTGGAAGTCTACGTATCCTGTCCGCAGAATGATATGCCAAAAGAGTTCCGCCGTCTGGCCGGATTCGGAAAGACCGCGCTTTTATCTCCTGACGAGACCCAGGATTTAACGATTACCTTCCCGCTGTATCAGCTGGCCTCCTATCATGAAGATAAGGCGGCATGGATCCTGGAATCGGGTACATACGGCATCTGGGTGGGGAATTCCCTGGAAGCCTCCAGTTTATCCGCTACGATCTGTCTCGACGCGGACGTCGTGATGGTGCAGTGTGAAACGATCTGTGAGAGAAAAGAAGACTTAACGGAACTGGTGCCGGATGCCGGTAAGACGAAGGCAAAAGAGGAAGCGTGGAAGAGTCTGGCGGAATCCTTAAAGCTTCCTGGCATATCGGTCTGTGCGGACCAGATCGTGACAGAAACCGCCGTGTATCCGGAACACTTAGGCGTGACGGAAGGAAAAGCCGGAGAGATCGTGAGCACCTTATCCGAGGAACAGCTGATTGCACTTGCCACAGGCGATCCTGGAAAAGGCCAGGAAAGCGCCCTTGGCTCCGCAGGACTTACGGTGCCGGGAGCTGCGGCTGAGACATCCTCCGCTGCAATAGATTCCCCATGGAATGTGGCCAGCATGGTACTGGCAGACGGACCTGCCGGTTTAAGGCTCCATAAGACGTATCAGGTAGTGGACGGTATGATCAAAAAAGGCGGGTTCCTCCAGGCCTTTGAGGGCGGCTTCTTTGCCGATCCGGAGGAAGTGGAAGGCACAACCTACTATCAGTACTGTACCGCAATCCCGGTCGGTACGCTTCTGGCACAGACATGGGATGTCAGTCTTCTGAAGGAAGTCGGTGAGATGATCGGCCGTGAGATGGAACTGTTTAACGTGACGCTGTGGCTGGCGCCTGGCATGAATATTCACCGGAATCCGCTCTGCGGCCGGAACTTCGAATACTATTCCGAGGATCCGCTTCTGTCCGGTATGATGGCGTCCGCAATCACTCTCGGTGTCCAGAAAATTCCGGGATGCGGAACTACGATCAAGCATTTTGCCTGCAACAATCAGGAGGATAACCGTATGGGGTCTGATTCTGTCCTTTCCGAGAGAGCGCTGCGCGAGATCTATTTAAAGGGATTTGAAATCGCAGTGAAGAATTCGCAGCCCATGTCGATTATGACGTCCTACAACCAGATCAACGGCGTCCATGCGGCAAATTCCTACGATATCTGCACAAAGGCAGCCAGAGACGAGTGGGGCTTTGCAGGCGCAATCATGACAGACTGGACCACCACAACAGCCTCCACCGCAGGCGTATGCACGGCCGCGGGCTGTATGCGGGCAGGCAATGATATGGTAATGCCGGGCGTGAAAGCAGACCATGACAATATCCGTCAGGAGCTGAAAGAGGGAACTCTGGAGCCTGGAGCACTGCAGAGATGCATCTGCAATACCGTGAGTCTGGCTCTGCAGTCTAACCAGTATGAGGAGGCAGTCAGCTATGGCAGCCAGTTTGATGGGCTGGGGACATATATGACGGTGGATTAATATAACAGGAGTACGAAACAGGAACATAATACAGGAACATGATATGATAGAGCCCCGGACCGCAAAAGGTTTCGGGGCTTTTGCGCGGCGTCAGGTAAAGTACGGCGGGAGCAGCCTATTTATTCTCTGCAAATTGTGACGGCGTAGAGCCTGTATATTTTTTAAATACCTGGCTGAAATACTGGGGATTGCTGCCGAATCCCACAGCTTCCGCGATGACGTGAATGTGATCGGCGCCGCTCTGGCGCAGAAGTCTCTGGGCTTTCTCGATGCGGCTTCGGTTTATGTAATTGGAAAATTTCTCACCGGACTGCTTCGTAAAGGTTCGGCTCAGATAGCTGACATTGATGTACAGCAGGTTTTCAGCAATGTATTTTAATGAAAGGTTTTCATCGTCTAAGTGAGCGGACACATAAGCCTTCACTGTATCGGCAAGAGACGTTTTCGCAAAAGCTGATTTCTGTTTGCTGTCGGTAAACAGAAGGCTTATAATCTGTCTGCTGATAATGTCTCTCAAATTCATCACATTCTGTTCGCTCAGGATCTGTTCCGTAAAATGAGACAGGTCTTCGGCGGAAGGCGGCAGGAATTGGGTATGAAGCTCCATTAGCAGATTGAGGCCGACAGGACGCAGCTCTGCCGGTTTGGCAAAATGAGTAAAAAAGTGATCTAACAGCAGCCGGGCCTGTTCTGTATTCCCTTCCTGGCGGCAGACTAAAAGACGGGATACCAGATCGGCAATACCGGGATTACTGTAGACCGGGAGAGACTTTTTTACGTGGTTTACAGCATCTATAATCGCCTCCTCACTGATAGGCTTTAATAAGTATTCACGAACACCGTATTTTATTGCGCGGCGTGCGTAGTCGAATTCCGGGTATCCGGTGAGAATGATGAATTGAATATGAGAATCCAGGCTTTGGAGCTTCTCGATTAAGTCCAGTCCGTCCAAACCGGGCATGCGGATGTCGGTCATTACGATGTCTGGTGCCGTATCCATGATTGCATCCAGGGTTTCCATGCCATTTTTACAGCTTGCGGTAATCTGGATATCCAGGGCCTCCCAGTCGATTAATTCCACAATGGCTTCACGGATAAGTTTTTCGTCGTCTGCAATTAGTAATTTATGCATAGTAATACTCCTTTCACGATAGGTCAGAAGAGGAGGCTTCTGCCTTCCTGGGAATTGAAAATGACACAATGGCCATATTATTTCTGTTATCAAAATTTAAGTGGTAATCGTCTCCGAATAGGATGCGGAGGCGGGAATCGATATTCAGGAGGCCGATTCCATTTCCTTTCGGTTTCACCGTCTGATCCTTTAGATGCTCCAGAATCCGGGTATCGATGAAGGAACCGCTGTTTTCCACCTGTACCTTTATGAGCGTGTTGTTTTCCTCCGTAACGGACAGACGGATCACGTATTCATCCTGCGGTTCCTCCTGGGAATGGAGTATGGCATTCTCCACCAGAGGCTGGATGGTCATCTTTGGAAGCTCTGATTCCAGTGCGGACGGATCAATGTTCATTTCTACTACCAGGTCGTCAAACCGGATCTGCTGGATCTTAACGTAGCAGGATACGATTTCCAGCTCTTTTTCAATGGAAATCATATTTTCCTGGTTATTCAATGTGCTCTGAAGCATACTTCCCAGGGACTGGGCAATGGTGGATATATCCTTTGACCCAGCTCTCTTAGCCAGCCAGTTAATACTGTTTAAGGTGTTGTAGAGGAAATGCGGATTTACCTGCTGCTCCAGTGCCTTAAGCTTTGCCTGGGTAATGAGAAGCTCATTTACATAGCTGTCCTCAATCAGCTTTTTTAACTCTACAACCATCTGATCAAAGGATGCATTTAAAATGGTCATTTCGTCCTGACTGTTGGTGGATGGCGTCAATGCAGCCTGCGGTTTCATAATTCCCTCTTTTTTAATCCGTTCCATTTTTTCCACCAGCATATTGAACTGATAGGAAATATTTTTTACAATGCGTCCGGCCAGAAATGTAGCAATAGAAATCGACAGAATCAGAGAAAACACGAACACAGGAATCAACCGGTTAATAGAATGGAAAATATTATCATAGGGAACAGCCAGGGAGATCCGCCACGTTCCGTTTTCAACCGGCAGTTTTGCAAAGGTTATAAACATGCGCCTGCCGTCAATATTTTTAATGGCGTAGGGCTGGGTATCAGAGAAAAGCTTCTGGTAATGACGGAGATAGCTTTCATTGTCGGCCGGATAGATCAGCTGTTCGCCGCTGCTGATGAACAAATCAAAATGCTGACCGTTGGAATAGCGGGACTTTAAGATGTCCTGTACCGTATCCTGCAAGTCAATTTCAATGATTAAATATCCCATGGGTTTTAAACTTAAATTTTTTACCTTCAGTATTTTGCGGGCGCAGAGAAGGCGGGCACCTTTTTCGGAAGGACGCCAGACCAGGCGCCCGTTGGCATTGTCACATGCCTCCATCAGACGTTGTGTGGCTTCCTCCGATTCAGAATAGCTTGTTTTCCCCCACCAGATTTTCTTTCCATTAGGCGTAAGGGTAGTTAGATGAACCATGTCAGACGTATAATACTGGTTAAAGATAGCAATAATTTCGTTTCTTGCCTTTTGTGCAGGAAGCGGCGACGATTTGGAGGTGCTGCAGACGGCCAGGTTTTCCTGAAAGGCGGAACCGTAAGCGATATAGGAGGAGACCGTCTCAATGCTTTCCAGCTGATACATTAATTCGTCAGAGACGAAGGAAAGCGAGTTGGCAGTCTGGCCATACAGAAGTTTGTTATACTGGTGGATTACATAGTTGAACCCAAATAAAGTAAAACCGGTAATGGTAGCGGCCACAACAATAATGATAAGAATCAGTCTGTGTTTTAGTTTTAGATCGTTAAACGAATAGGTAAAATGCGGAAGCTTCATAAGCAGTATCCCCTGTGTAAAATGCCGGATTATATCCTGTGTTTGGTTTGTAATATAGCATGATTTTGGCCGAAAGTACAGGCTGTTTGTGTAAAAGGTAATGAAATTGAACAAAACAGGTAAAGAAATTTGATTAAAATGTACGAAAAAGCGTGATATGATTTTACCAGCAGCGAAAATCAAAATCATGAAGAAGAGAGGTTGACGATTATGAAAGTTTGGAAGCGTGTAGCAGCACTTGCTATGACAGGGGTCCTTGCAGCGGGCATGTTGGCAGGGTGTGGTTCTAAGGATTCGGAAAAAACGGCAGCAGGAACCGCAGAAGGGACGACAGCAGGAAATGCTGAAACAACGAAAGGGGCAGCAGCGGAGGGACAGACCGTAATCCGTGTATGCTGGTGGGGAAATCAGACCAGAAATGACGGGACCGTTAAGGCTCTTGAGATGTATGAAGCAGAGCATCCGGAAGTAAAATTTGAAGTGGAGTTCTCTGACTGGAATGGCTACTGGGATAAACTGGCGACACAGGCGGCAGGAGGAAATCTTCCGGATATTATTCAAATGGATTATGCATTCTTAAGCCAGTATCAGGAAAAAGGGCAGTTAGTAGACTTGAATCAATATATTGAAAGTGGTGTGATTGATACCACTAACGTACCAGACAGTATTATGAAGAGTGGTGAGATCGATGGAGGTACCTACGCCATTGTAGCAGGAACCAATGCAAAAGCGCTGTTAGTTAATACCGCAGTAATGGAAGAAGCTGGTGTAACACTTCCCAAACAGCCAACCTATGAAGAGTTCTTTGCAGCTGCAAAAACGATTTATGAAAAAACCGGCCAGCAGATCGCGATTCCAAGCAACGATGAACAGTCCATGCTGTTTATGGCAAGAGCCCTTGGACAGACTATGTTTACGAAAGACGGAACAGCACTCGGAATGCCGGATGATACGGTAGCCCTTCGTTATTACACCAGACTGAAGGAGACGCTTGATGAGGGCTTCCATGTTTCCCCGGAGGTCATGGCAGAATCATCTACCAATCAGTTAAGCAACTTTGCAGCAGGAAAAGAGTGGTGCCAGCTGACCAACTCCAACATGATTGTCAATACCATTGCCCAGTGCGAAGATGATGTACAGTACGATATTTATATGTACCCGACAGAAGCAGATGCAGTTTCTCAGCCGATCTTCATTAAGCCGTCTCAGTTTTATAGTGTGACGAAAGACTCTGAAAATCCGGAAATTGCGGCAGATGTCATCAACTTCCTGACAAACTCTGTAGAGGCTAACACAGAAGCCTTAAAGGGAGAGAGAGGCGTGCCGATCTCCAGTGTTGTGACAGAAGCTGTTAATGGAGTGGTAGATGAGTGCACCGGAAGAATCAATGCTTATGTGGCGGAGGTTGCAAAAGTAGCTGCGGAAATCGATCCTCCGTTCCCTCCTGCATCGGCGGAAATCGGCAAAATGATCAGCGATCTGGCAGATGCAGTTCGTTACCAGGAGATTACTCCGGAAGAAGCGGCTCATAGCTTCTATGAGCAGGCAGCAGAGCTTCTTCAAAAAGGTACGGCAGAATAATTCAGACTCTTGCAAAGGGGCTGGCGGCCAGGAGGTGGCGCAGTGATGAAAAATGAAAAGCGGATGAACTCCGCAGTAAGAAGAGAAGCAGTTGCGGGATATCTGTTTATTATGCCATTTATTATCGGTTTTCTGGCATTCTCCGCGATTCCCATTCTGATTTCTTTATATCTTTCTTTTACAGAATACGATGTTTTGGGAAGTCCGAAATTTATTGGACTCCAAAATTACATAAGAATGTTTACGGCTGACCCGAAGGTTTGGAAAACCTTCGGAGTCACATTCTTCTACGCAGCAGTATCGGTTCCTCTAAAGCTGATTATGGCACTGGCTGTTGCCATGCTGTTCTTAAAAAATACTCGTTTTACAGGCTTTATGAGAGGGGTCTACTACCTGCCTTCCATCATGGGCGGAAGTATCGCCGTAGCCGTTTTATGGAGAAGACTGTTTGCCAGCGACGGTGTCATAAATGCTCTTATGGCTCTGGTGGGGCTGCCGGGCGATATTGCGTGGCTGGGAAGAAAGGATACAGCCATCTGGACCCTGATTATCCTCGCCGTATGGCAGTTCGGTTCTTCCATGCTGATCTTTCTTGCGGGCTTAAAACAGATTCCGGCCAGTCTTTATGAGGCAGCTACCGTAGACGGCGGCTCCAGGTTCAGACAGTTTATAAGCATTACGCTTCCCATGCTGACGCCGGTTCTCTTCTTTAATCTGGTGCAGCAGACGATTAATGCGTTTATGGCCTTTACACAGAGCTTCGTGATTACTGGCGGCGGCCCCAGGGATTCAACCCGTTTTTACTGTGTTTACCAGTATCAGAGGGCCTTCGAGTTTCATGAGATGGGATACGCCAGCGCCATGGCCTGGTTTATGCTCGTGGTAATTGGTATCCTGACAGCTCTGATCTTTCAGTCGTCAACCAGGTGGGTTTATAATGAATCGAAGGAAGGGTGATGCGCATGAAACATAACAGTTCCGTAAGAACACAGGAAAAAGTCAGCGCCGGACAGGTGATAACCACAATTCTGGTTATTTTAGGCGGACTTACGATGATATATCCGCTGCTGTGGATGGTTATGAGCTCCTTGAAAGAAAACAATGAGATATTCAGCAGTGCAAGCAGCCTGATTCCAAAGGAATTCCATTTTGAAAATTATGCAAACGGCTGGCGCGGATTTGCAAAGATCAGCTTTGCCACATTTTTTAAAAATTCCTTCTTTATCGCTGCAGTGGGAACCATCGGCGCTGTCTTTTCCTCGGCATTTATTGCATTTGGATTTGCAAGACTGAAGTTTAAGGGACGTAATTTCTGGTTTATCTGCATGCTTGTTACCATGATGCTTCCATTCCAGGTTATTATGATTCCGCAGTATATTATTTTCAACAAATTGGGCTGGGTAGGCACATTCCTGCCCCTGATCGTACCGAGCTTTTTTGGCGGATCTTTCTTTATATTTCTGATTATTCAGTTTATATATGGAATTCCAAAGGATCTCGATGAGGCTGCTAAAATTGACGGATGCGGCTACCTGGATATCTTTATCCGCATTATCATACCGTTAATCGTGCCGGCTCTTGTGACCTGCGCTATCTTCTCCTTCATGTGGAAATGGGATGATTTCATGGGATCACTTCTGTATTTAAACAAGCCGAGCATGTATCCGGTAACGATGGCTCTTAAAATGTTTGCAGACCCGACCTCAATTACTGACTGGGGCGCCATGTTCGCCATGGCTACGCTGTCTATTATCCCGATTTTCCTTATATTTGTATTCTTTCAGAAATATCTGGTAAATGGTATCAGCACGGAGGGCTTAAAGGGATAGCGCGTATGCTCTGCGGAGTGAAAAGCAACGAAAATTAAGTATGCAAAGAGGAGATAAAAACGTGGGTACAGAGATGAATGCAGTTTTGCGCCCGGAATTTCCGCGTCCGGATTTTGTGAGAAATGAGTGGAGTCCTTTAAATGGGACCTGGCAGTTTTCCTTCGATCAGCCGGTGTTCGACCGGAGTATTACAGTTCCATTCTACTATCAGTCCACCATGAGCACCATTGGAGAGACGGAGGACCATGATGTGGTATGGTACCGCCGTGAATTCCTTGTGGAAGCTGAAAGGCTAACAGGAAAACGTCTTCTGCTGAAATTTGGCGCAGTGGATTCCGAGGCCTCCGTATGGATTAACGGTGTCTATGCAGGCGGCCATACAGGCGGTTATACTTCTTTTGAACTTGACATTACAGAACTTGTAAAAGAAGGAAGCAATGAAGTAACGGTAAAGGCCGTGGATGATACAAACAGTGACAAGCCGAGAGGAAAACAGACATGGACCGGCGAGAAATTCGGCTGCTGGTATACCCCTGTTACCGGTATCTGGCAGAGTGTCTGGCTGGAGTACGCAGGAGCATGCTATTTAAAGAGAGTGAAGGCAACACCGCAGTTAAGCGATTTGACGGCTCTCTGTGAAGTGTTTGTCTCCTGTGATGAAGAGGTGGAAGCAGAGGTTACGGCTTATCTGGAGAATGGGAACGTATTTCTATGCAGGCAGACGATTCCCTGCCGTCATGGCTACGGCAAGTTAAGCCTGGCATTCCCGGACTATGATATAAGGCGGGGAGAGCTGCTCTGGACGCCGGAAGAGCCGAATCTGATTACCTTAATTGTGAAAATAACCGGTAAAGGTGGGTGTGCCGACGAGGTGGCAGCGTACTTCGGAATGCGAAGCATTGAATGGGAAAATGGAATCATCAGCTTAAACGGCAGCCCTTATTACCAGCGTCTGGTACTGGATCAGGGCTACTGGCCGGAATCCATACTGACGCCGCCAAGTGACGAGGCCATCCAGGAGGATATCCGTCTGACAAAGGCGATGGGCTTTAACGGCGCCAGAAAACATCAGAAGATCGAAGATCCCAGATACTATTACTGGGCGGATAAGATGGGGCTTCTGGTATGGGGCGAGCTGCCGAGCGCCTACGAATTCAATGACAATGCGATGGAAGCCTCTTCCAGGGAATTGATGGAATTTGTTAAACGTGACTATAACCATCCCTGTATCGTGACCTGGGTCCCGGTCAATGAGAGCTGGGGAGTCCGGTCCATAAGAGGGAATTTACAGCAGCAGAATTACTGCCGTATGCTGACGTACCTGTTAAAAGCCATGGACCCGGTCCGCCTCGTAAGCGCCAATGATGGCTGGGAGCAGGTAAGTGACACGGATATCTGTGCCCTTCACGATTACGCTCTTTTCCCGCAAACGGAGAAAAAGTATGATGATATGGAGAACGTATTAAAGACGTATTGCGAGTCCCGCCGCTTGTTTGCAGAAGGAAACAGCTATCAGGGACAGCCGGTTATCTTAACCGAGTACGGAGGCATTGCTTTTGAAGGAGACGGAGCGGAAGGTTCCTGGGGGTATTACGGAAGAGTAAAGGATGAGGAACAGTTTCTTGGAATCCTGGAGCCGATTACGGAATTCTTAATCCGCAGCGGCCATTTCAACGGCTTCTGCTATACCCAGCTGACGGATGTCATGCAGGAGGTAAACGGGCTTTTAACGGAGGACAGAAAACCGAAGGTATCCATAGAGCGCCTTCACGATGTTTTTGCAAAGAGAATCTATTAGTATTCGGAGAGAGGGAAAGCGATGGAGACATTTAATACGTATTTTGACAGCAATATCAGTATGAAATCTGGCAATGCGCCGCTTCATGATATTTTGAGTACCGTTGCGGGGAGGTACATAGGACAGAACCCGGCCGGCTCTTTCCGATTCCGGGCGTTTCGTGATGATTCCTTTCTTCCTGATGCAGACGGAAGCTATAATCTGGATTTGAATGCTAAGCTGCCGGAGGCTTTGATGGGTCAGTATGCATTAATTGCCGCTAAGTTTTACAGCAGTGGTTCCGAAAACAGAACACTCCTGATACGGTGTTACAGTCAGGCAGATGTGTATTTTAATGGCAGCCTGCTGTGGGAATCCACTCCTTATGAAGAAAATAATGAGCAGAAGGTGACCTCCGTTGTATTGCCCTGCGGTGCCGGCTGGAATTCGCTGATGCTTCGCTGCTGTAAACGAACCTCCGGTTTCGGCTGCCATTTAGAACCGGAGCTGTCAGTCTGGAACTGGATTCCGTTTCTGACGCCTTTTGCAGAAAGAGAAGGACAGGGCGGATTGGTATACAGCCAGCCGTTTGACGGCCCAAGAGTCAATGTCCCGGACATTGATCTAAATGGAAACGAGGCGGATACAGGGCTTTGCTGGTATCCTGCTCAGACGCGTGAGACAATGGAATCTCCCGGGGATCTGGAGGCTGTCTTTGGCCGCCGGCCAGGAAAGTGGGCCTGTATATGGAGTAAAATCCGACAGAATCTGCCGGGAAAACAGACGGCTGCCTTTACCTGTTTTGGCGCTGAATTTTATTTGGATGGAAGACGGATCGAGTCCGGTGACATTACAGTAACTGCGGGAAACCACGATCTGCTGGCCTGTTCCCGCTGTCCGGAGGAGAGCAGCTGGACTGTCAGGTTTTCAGCAGAGTATGAAGACCGTACAAAGCTGAAGCTCATGAATCCTGGGGCAGATGGAGTGAAGGGGCCCTGCCTTTACCTGGGACTGTTTGATGCAAAGCCTGACTGGAAGCTTCCGGGCTTTTACGGCTTGTTCGGTGATTCTGAGAAATGCTACTGGAAAGCAGCTGAACATACGGTGGTTCGCCCCTATCTCGAGAATCCCTGTTTTGGCCGCTGGAATTATCCTTTAGGTGTAACGCTCTACGGCCTGACCCAGGCCGCCCGGGTATTAGACAGGCCGGACATTACGGAATATGTAAGAAAACATATCCATGAGTGTGCTGCCATGCATGAATACAGTCTGTGGGATGCAAAGACGTATGGTTACCCGGAGATCAATAACCAGCTTGTGGTTCTGGACTCGCTGGATACCTGTGGCTCCTTCGGCTCTGCCATGCTGGAATTTTACAAAGACAAAATGGACGGGAATGTCAAAATGACGGCCGACCGGATCGGCAGCTATATCCATAGCGGACAGTCCCGAAGGGAAGATGGGGCCTTCTGCCGCCTGGGAGAGGGCCATACGACCATGTGGGCCGATGATCTCTATATGAGTATTCCGTTTTTATGCCGGTACGCAAAAATGACCGGAGACGCAAAGTACCTGGATGACGCGGCGAATCAGGTACTGATGTTTAAAAAATATCTGTATATGCCGGAGTATAAGATCATGAGCCATGTATACGATTTTCATGTGGAAGCGGCCACACAGGTACCGTGGGGAAGAGGCAATGGATGGGCGCTGTTTTCCATATCGGAGCTGTTGGAATATCTGCCTCAGGACCATAAAGACAGAGGCAGTATCCTGGAATTCTTTACAAGCCTTTGTGAGGGATACGTGGCCTTGCAGGGAAGCAGAGGATTGTGGCATCAGGTGCTGACGCTCCCGGAATCCTATGAGGAGGCTTCCTGTACCGCCATGTTTATATACGGCTTCAGCCGGGCGGTCAGATTTGGCTGGATCGAAGACGCTTTAGGCAAAAAACTCCTGGCATCGGCCATGAAGGCGTGGGAAGGCTTAAAACAGACAGCTCTGGACCGTTTTGGCAATGTATATGGAATCTGCCGCGGCTCCTTCTACTCCTTCTCCGGCGATTATTACCGGGATACGCTTGGATGGACGCTGAATGATACCCATGGTATTGGGATTGTATTATTGGCGGGAATTGAGCTGGACCAGGCAGTTCGTATGGAATAAAGAGAATGAATGAAGTATGACTGCTGAAGCGGCTGCGCTCCGGCGCGAGAGTCCGGCTTGCCGGACTCTTTTTCGTTTTAGGAATAGTTGCTGGCTGTTGCAGTATATGAAACAGGCTATGCAAAATAATTGTATTATGGGGATTCTTCCTTTATAATAGTATCAAGTATTAAATATAAAGGGGGCGGGGATATATGGATTTTATTTTTCTGTTTACGGGTATGATATGTCTGGGGGAGGCAGTTTTCCTGTTTCTGGGGAAAGACATGCTGATCTTTAACGGAACGACATTTAAACAGAAGGACTACGATATGAAACGTCTTTCCAGGGTGGAAGGGGCGCTGTTTCTCGTGGATGCGGCCGCTTGTCTGGCGCTGGGGGCGCTTCATCTGGAGATGAGATATCAGATGGTCTGTCTCGGTATCGTGTTTGTTACGCTTCTGTTTCACGGAAGGAATTTCAGCAGCGGGAAATATAAGGTGAAACACGGGAACCAATCATTTCCAACGGGAAAGGAGAAAAAGCAGTGAAACGTTTTTTAAATTGCAATGCATCGGATTTTGAGAAAATGAACGGAAAAGAACTGGTGGAATCCATTGCCTCCAGCGAGGGCCGGGTGCTGGTCTGTGAGACCATCGGAAATTTGCAGCCCATGCTGGGAGATGTGAGCAATGCGGAGCTGGCTGCGGCCATGGGCGCCGATGTGATTCTGTTAAATATCTTTGATGTGGATAACCCTGTAATCAACGGTCTTCCGCCTGTTGACAAAGGGAATCTGATCCGGAAGGTGAAGGAGCTGACCGGGCGTCCTGTGGGCATCAACCTGGAGCCAAAGGAACAGGGCGTGGAAAGCTCGGTGGAGGCGGACTCCATGTGGGGAATCACGGGTGGCCGTCTGGGAACGCTGGAAAATGCGAGGAAGGCGGTCGATATGGGTGTCGATTTCATCGTTCTGACAGGGAATCCGGGTGTCGGTGTCACCAACCGGGCCATCGAGGAGACGCTGGCGGTCTACCGGAAGGAATTCGGTGACAGCATTGTCCTGGTGGCCGGAAAGATGCACGCGGCGGGAATTCTCTCTGAGGCGGGAGAGAAGATCATCACGCGGGAGGATGTGAAGCTGTTTCGCGAAGCGGGAGCCGATGTAATTCTTATGCCGGCTCCGGGGACGGTCCCGGGAATTACCATGGAGTATATCCGGGGGCTGGTCTCCTTTGCTCATGAGCTGGGGGTTCTGACGCTGACGGCGATAGGAACCTCCCAGGAGGGCTCAGATCCGGCTACCATCCGGGAGATTGCGCTGATGTGCAAGATGACGGGAACGGATATGCATCACCTGGGAGACGCCGGATACGGCGGCATGGCACTGCCTGAAAATATCCTGGAATATGGAAAGGTGATCCGCGGAGTGCGCCATACGTACCACCGGATGGCGGCTTCCATCCGGCGTTAGAAACGGTATCGTATACAGTATAATATGAAGTAGCCACAACAGAGATTCTGTGCTATAATGGTACAGAATCTTTGCCGTTTTGGCCAGAAGGAAGCTTATTTTGGCTGATCCGGCGGATCGAATTTAAACAACCAGGAGAGAAAGAGTATGGGGAGAGAAAAATTTTCATCCCGGCTGGGCTTTATTCTTATTTCAGCGGGATGCGCAATCGGACTCGGCAATGTATGGCGTTTTCCATACATCGTAGGCCAGTACGGCGGCGCGGCATTCGTATTAATTTACGCGGTATTCTTAGTGATACTGGGTCTTCCGATCGTAGTCATGGAATTTGCAGTGGGACGGGCAAGCCAGAGAAGTGTGGCGCTGTCCTATGATGTGCTGGAGCCAAAAGGAACGAAGTGGCATTACGCCAAATATCTGGGCATGGCAGGAAATTACATCCTGATGATGTTTTACACCACGGTCGCCGGTTGGATGATCTTATATTTCTTCAAGATGGCAAAAGGTGATTTTACGGGTCTGGATGCCGCTGGTGTCGGCGCGCAATTCGAGGGAATGCTGGCAAATCCGGTTCTGATGGCTGTATTTATGATACTTGTGGTAATCGGATGCTTCGCGGTCTGCGCGAAGGGGCTGCAGGGCGGTGTGGAAAAGATCACCAAGGTGATGATGGTCTGCCTTCTGGTTCTGATGGTGATTCTGGCGGTACACTCGGTCATGATGGACAACAGCGGACCGGGACTGGAATTCTATTTAAAGCCTGACTTCGGAAAGATTCAGGAAGCCGGACTGGGAGAAGTAATCTTCGCAGCCATGGGACAGGCGTTCTTTACGCTGAGCCTGGGAATCGGCGCCCTGGCGATTTTCGGAAGCTATATCGGCAAGGAGCGCAGCCTGATGGGCGAGGCGATTTCCGTTACGATTCTTGATACCTTCGTAGCCTTTATGGCCGGACTGATCATTTTCCCTGCATGCTTTGCGTTCAGTATTGAACCGGGTCAGGGACCGAAGCTGATCTTTGTGACACTGCCGAATGTATTTAATAATATGGCGGGCGGAAGACTGGTGGGATCGCTGTTCTTCCTGTTTATGTCATTTGCGGCTGTATCCACGGTTATCGCCGTGTTCCAGAATATCGTGTCATTTGCCACGGATTTGACGGGCTGCACCATCAAAAAGGCCGTACTGTGCAACGCGGCTGCAGTGATTTTGCTTTCCCTGCCGTGTGTGCTGGGATTCAATCTGTGGAGCGGCTTCATGCCATTCGGCGAAGGCAGCAATGTCCTGGATTTAGAGGACTTCATTATCAGCAACAACCTGCTTCCGCTGGGAAGTCTCATCTATCTGGCCTTCTGTACCACAAGATACGGCTGGGGATTTGAGAATTTTATGAAGGAAGCCAACGAAGGAAAGGGAATTAAGTTTCCGAGATGGGTGAGAGGATATGTGACATTTGTCCTGCCTCTGATCGTGCTGGTAATCTTTATTCAGGGGTATATTGCAAAGTTCTAGAGAGGCGATATGGCGCTGAGCAGAGGCTTCACGGGTAGATAAAGTAGATAAAAGATGTATAAGAAATGGAAGCGTTTGAGAGGCCGGGATATAATGAGCGGCCCTTAAATGCTTCCGTTTTTTTTGGTTTTGCATATTTGTTTGCAGCAGAATTTACTGTCCTGCATCTAATTCTTCCCTGTCAGCCCGCGTATCACTTCCCCTGCGATGAGGAGACCCGCGACTGGGGGAACGAAAGAGACGCTGCCTGGCACGGCGCGCTTCGAGGTGACTTCTGTGCTGGTTTCCAGCGGCTTCAGCGGTTCTTCCCTGGAGTACAGGACTTTCAGAGAAGTGATGCCCCGTTTTTTCAATTCCCGGCGCATGACTTTGCAGAGCGGACAGACCGATGTTTTCGATAAATCCGTGATCTCAAACAGTTCCGGGTGAAGCTTGTTGCCGGTTCCCATAGAGGCAATGAAAGGGATTTCGTGGTCAATGGCGTATTGGGCCAGGGCCAGCTTGGCTGTGACGGTGTCGATGGCATCTATGATGTAGTTGACTTTACAGGGAATCTGTTCAAACAGATTTTCTATGTTATCGGGCAGGACAAAGGTCTCAAATGCAAAGACTTCCGCCTGTGGATTCATGTCCAGAATCCGCGTCTTCATGACCTGAGTCTTGTACATGCCGACGGTGCTGTGATAAGCGATGCTCTGCCGGTTGATGTTGGTGATCGAGACGGTGTCGTTGTCGATCAGGACGAGACGGCCGACGCCTCCTCTGGCCAGGGCCTCGATGCAGTGGGATCCCACTCCGCCGACGCCGAAGACGGCGACACAGGAGCCTGCCAGCTTTTCCATGGAGTCCTTTCCCAGAAGGAGTTCACTCCGTGAGAATTCATGAATCATGACTGTCACCATCCAGTTTCTTCTGTTCTTCCACCAGATCGGCGAGCGTAATGCTGTCCACAACCCCGTTAATCGCCTGATCCAGCTGTTTCCACACGGTTAAGGTAGCGCAGTGGCCGGAACGCACACACTGGTTTAATTCGTCCTCCATACACGCTACAGGGGCAAGGCTGCCCTCGGTGAGACGCAGGATCATGCCAACCGTATAATCGGCAGGCTCCTTCGTCAGATAATAGCCGCCCTGGGCGCCTCTCATGCTCTTGACATAGCCTGCGCGGCTTAAAATCGTCACAATCTGTTCCAAGTATTTGTCTGATATCTGCTGGCGTTCGGCCACCTGGTTGATTTTCGTACATTCACCCGGATGCAGAGCGAATTCCAGCATCATACGAAGGGCATACCGTCCCTTTGTAGAGATTTTCATGGTGTCGTTCTCCTTCCTATCATTCTTATCTGTTTAGTAGGATATAAAGTATTTTACACGATGCGGAGACAAATGTAAACAGTTTTTACACACAGGGATTTTATGGTATAATGGATGAAAAGAATGGCCGCCTGTATGCCGAAAGTGGCCCGGAAAGGGAGGTATGTGCTATGACGATGAAGTGTCCCAATTGCGGCGCGGAGTTTTTCGATGGAAGAGAGGTATGCACGGACTGCCAGACCCCGCTCGTCAAAAAAGAGGAGGGGAAAAAAGGTAATGTGGAATTTGCGTCTGAGGGTGTCGATGTGGAGATGCTGACGACGGTCAGCGATCACATAGAGGCGAAGCTGCTGCAGGGAATATTGGAGAATCATAGAATTCCATCGTACTCCATGGATGAGGAAAGCGGCGAATATATGAGGGTCTACATGGGCTACTCGATTTTCGGGGAAAAGATCTATGTGCGCGCCTCCGATCTTTTGGCTGCCCAGGGATATCTGAAGGAGTGGGAGTGCATGAAGGAGGACGCGGAGGTCGATGAGGATTATGTGGCTGCTGAGGATTCGGAAGCGGAGGGGGATTTGGACGATGACGGAGACTCGGAAGAGGAGGAGGGTGAAAACGGCTGGAGGAATCCTCTGATTTTAAAGGACAGGCGTCTGGCGGCGATTATTATTATCGCAGCGGTTATTCTGGGGATTATCTCTGTGTTCCCGCCGATTCCGTAAGGGAAGAAAAAGTGGGGGACAGCTTACCAGGAGCTGTGTACAACTGCGATCCTTTTATTCACAGCCATAATTATTCTTAGGATTATTACGGATTCCCGCCGGTTCCATATACGGCGGAGGAACCGGTGATTTCCTGCCAAATTTCGATGAAATGATTGTTTTTTCCAGTACTTCGTTATATAATAGGGTACGCGTAAAATAATAATTTAGGAGTGTGCCAAAATGAGCAAAGTAAGAACGAGATACGCACCGAGCCCTACAGGACGCATGCATGTCGGCAATTTAAGGACCGCGTTGTACGCATTTTTAATTGCAAAGCATGAAGACGGAGAGTTTCTTCTCCGTATCGAAGATACGGACCAGGAACGGTATGTGGAAGGTGCTGTCGAGATTATCTATAGAACGCTTGAGGAGACCGGACTGGTTCATGATGAAGGCCCGGACAAGGATGGCGGCGTGGGCCCTTACGTTCAGAGCGAGCGTCAGGCTTCCGGTATTTACCTGGAGTATGCGAAGCTGCTGGTGGAAAAGGGCGAGGCGTATTACTGCTTCTGTACGCAGGAGCGTCTGGATTCTTTAAAGCAGACGGTGGAAGGCCAGGAGATTATGACCTACGACAAGCATTGCCTCTCCTTATCCAGGGAAGAAGTGGAGGCCAATCTGGCAGCCGGCATGCCTTACGTCATCCGCCAGAACAATCCAACCGAGGGAACTACCACGTTCCACGATGAGATTTACGGTGACATCACCGTGGACAACTCCGAGCTGGACGATATGGTACTGATCAAGTCGGATGGATACCCAACGTATAATTTTGCCAATGTAGTCGATGACCACTTGATGGGAATCACCCATGTGGTCCGCGGCAATGAATACCTTTCCTCCTCACCGAAGTACAACCGTCTCTACGCTGCTTTCGGCTGGGACGTTCCGGTATACGTGCACTGCCCGCTGATTACGAACGAAGAGCATAAGAAGCTGAGCAAAAGGAGCGGACATGCGTCCTACGAGGATCTGATCGAGCAGGGCTTCATCTCCGAGGCTGTAGTGAACTACGTGGCACTGCTGGGATGGTCTCCGGTGGACAACCGTGAGATTTTCTCTCTGGCAGAGTTAATAAAGGAATTCGATTACCATAATATCAGTAAGTCTCCGGCCGTATTCGATATGACGAAGTTAAAATGGATGAACGGCGAATATATGAAGGCCATGGAGTTTGACCGGTTCTTTGAGATGGCGGAGCCTCATATCAGGAAGGTCATCACGAAGGATCTCGATTTAGAGAAGATCGCCGCCATGGTGAAGACGAGAATCGAGATTTTCCCGGATATTGCAGACCATATCGACTTCTTTGAGGCACTTCCGGAGTACGATCCGGAGATGTACGTTCATAAGAAGATGAAGACGAATAAGGAGACCGCATTGACGGTTCTCACAGAAGTTCTGCCGATCCTGGAAGCACAGGAGGACTTCAGCAACGACGCCTTATATGCGGCGCTGTCAGCGTATGTGGCGGAAAAGGGCTATAAGACCGGCTTTGTTATGTGGCCGATCCGTACGGCGGTTTCCGGCAAGCAGATGACACCGGCAGGCGCTACGGAGATTATGGAAGTGCTTGGCAGGGAAGAATCCATTGCAAGGATTCAGACGGGAATCGAGCTGTTGAGCCGTCAGTAAAGAGAAGATATAAGGGTTTTGAGCGTGTCTGATCAGACGTTTCAGACGCGCTCTAATTCCCTCTGAGAGAAGGGAAAACCAATGAGTTCAGAAGTAATATTTGAAGGTGCACAGAAAGCGGCGGTGACTCACGATAAGGGTCCCATGCTGGTGCTGGCCGGTCCGGGTTCGGGAAAGACATTTACCATAACCCACCGGATTAAGTATTTAACGGAGGAATGCAGAGTGAATCCGTCCAGTATCCTGGTCATCACCTTTACGAAGGCGGCGGCCATGGAGATGAAAGAGCGATATGAGAGTCTGTGCGGCGGGGGACCGTCATCTGTCAGTTTCGGCACATTTCATGCCATATTTTTCCGAATCTTAAAATTTGCATACAGGTATGACGCGCGCAACATTGTGCGTGATGAACAGCGGATGCAGTACATCAGGGAACTGATCGAGACAAACCATGTTGAGGTGGAGGATGAAGCGGAGTTTGTGAGCTCCATTTTGTCAGAGATCAGCTCCGTAAAAGGGGAAATGATCCACTTGAACCACTACTATGCGAAGAACTGTTCGGAAGAGATATTCAAGAAGCTGTATTCGGGCTACGAGGAGCGGCTGAGGAGAGCGAATTTAATCGATTTTGATGATATGCTGGTCATGTGCTACGATCTGTTTAAGGAGAGGAAGGACATCCTTGGCGCATGGCAGAGGAAGTATCAGTACATACTGGTAGATGAGTTTCAGGACATCAACCGGGTTCAGTATGAGATCGTGCGGATGCTGGCGGCTCCTGAGAACAACCTGTTTATTGTGGGAGACGACGATCAGTCCATCTACCGGTTCCGCGGCGCGAAGCCGGAGATTATGCTGGGCTTTGAGAAGGACTATCCCGATGCCGAGCGGGTCCTCTTAAATATCAATTTCCGCAGTACGAAGGACATCGTGGACACGGCTGGTAAGCTGATTGCCCATAATAAAACGCGTTTTCCGAAGGAGATCGTCACGAAGCAGGGCAGGGGAAAGCCTGTGGTTACGAGAGTCTGGAAGGATCCGCAGGAGGAGACGCTGGAGATCGTCCACGAGATCACGGATTACACCGGAGCCGGATATGCCTGGTCCGATATCGCAGTCCTGTACCGGACGAATCTGGGGCCGCGTCTGCTGATCGAGAAGCTGATGGAATACAATATCCCCTTCTGCATGAAGGACGCCGTGCCGAATCTTTACGACCACTGGATTGCGAAAAATATCATCGCCTATTTAAATGCCGCTGCCGGTGATTTAAGCCGCTCCTGCATTCTCTCGGTGATCAACCGCCCGAACCGGTACATCAGCCGGGACGCACTGGAACTGCCGGTGGTGAGCTGGGAGGCGGTCAAGTCCTTTTATCAGGACAAGGGCTGGATGGTGGAGCGGATCGAACAGTTGGAATACGATCTGAAATTCCTGAGGCAGCTGGCGCCTGCCGCCGCGGTGAATTACATACGCAAAGCGGTGGGATATGACGATTACATCAGAGAGTACGCCGAGTACCGCCGTATGAAGCCGGAGGAGCTGTTCGAGGTTCTGGACCAGCTGGCGGAGAGCGCCGCGGGATTTCAGACGGTGGAGGCGTGGTTCGCCCATATGGAGGAGTATGCCAGAGAACTGAAGCTTCAGGCCCGATCCAGGGAGAAGCGGACGGAGGGCGTTTCCCTCATGACGATGCACAGCTCCAAGGGGCTGGAGTACCGGATCGTTTACATTCTCGATGCCAACGAAGGCGTTACACCGCACCACAAGGCGGTTCTGGACGCGGATATGGAAGAGGAACGCCGCATGTTCTACGTCGCCATGACGAGGGCGAAGGAGCGGCTCCACGTCAATTACGTGAGCGAGCGGTACAGTAAGAAACAGGAGGTGTCCCGGTTTGTCAAGGAGTATCTGGGACGGGAGTAGAAAGGAGCATAACATGGATTCGTGTGTACACATCTATTGCGGCGAGGGAAAGGGAAAGACGACGGCCGCCGTCGGACTGGCCGTCCGCGCGGCCGGATGCGGCAGAAAGGTACTGCTTACCCGGTTTTTAAAGACCGACCATTCCGGTGAGGTGGCGGCGCTGGGGCTGATACCTGGAATCTCGGTCACACCGTGTGAGAAGAGCTTCGGATTTTTCTTCCGTATGACAGACGAACAGAAGAAGGAGGCGGCGGTGTATTACACGGAGCTGCTGGATATGACGCTTAGGAAAGCGGTGGATGGCGCCTTCGATCTGCTGGTTCTCGACGAGATCATGGCAGTCATGAATTATGGACTGGTGCGGGAAGAGACGGTGAGAGATTTTATAACCGGACGTCCCTCCGGCCTGGAGGTCGTGATGACCGGGCGCGGGCCGTCGGAGGAACTGATTTCCATGGCGGATTACGTGTCAGAGATCCAAAAGATCAAGCATCCTTACGATCAGGGGATCCAGGCGCGAGAGGGAATTGAGTATTAAGTATGCAGTAAACGGTGACTTATACAGTCAAGTTTATTCCGGATCAGACAGAAATCCCTTGATTTTTATACCATTGTCTGATAGAGTGGAAAGAGACGAAATAGTCGTCAAAATAATAGAAAAGAACATTACAAAAAGAGAGGTATCGACATGGCACAGGATCCGAATTTAGACCAGGAGAACATGGAAGAGCAGGAGGAAATGACCGTCACACTGACTCTGGACGATGGTACAGAAATCGAGTGTGTGGTTCTCACCATTTTTACGGCCGGCGAACGCGATTACATTGCTCTGCTTCCGATGGAAGGTGCTGAGGCGGAAGAGGGAGAGGTTTACTTATACCGTTATTCCGAGTCAGAGGATGGACAGCCGAATCTGGAGAATATCGAAGATGATGATGAATATGAGATCGTAGCCGATGCATTTGACGAATTGCTGGATGATGCGGAGTACGATGAACTGGTAGGCGAAGACGAGACAGAAGAAAACGAATAAAGAGGCTGAGCTATTGTCTTCGGATGATAGCTCTTCTTTTTTAACGGCGTTATATGTGATATTTTATACTGAATTAATGCAAAGCTGTGCTGGTGCCTCCCGACGTATTTACGCCGGGAGGCACTAGACGGCCGGAAAGGAGATAAGATGAAGAAAATCGTTGATGCAAAGGGACTTCCCTGCCCCCAGCCTGTGATTAAGGCAAAAGAGGTACTGAAAGAGATGACGGAGGGAACCGTCGAGGTTTTGGTGGACAATGAGATCGCCGTACAGAACTTAATGAAGCTGGGCGGCTATTTTGGACTGAAGCCGGTATCGGAAAAGCTAACAGAGGAAGAATTCCGGGTGAGCTACGATGTCACGGAGCGGAAGGCGGCAGATCCTCAGAAAGAGGGAAATACCGCCAATGAGGCTGCAGAAGCAGACGTGAAGGCGGAAGCCTGTATTCCGGATGCCAGGAGGAAGGGCCAGGTCGTGGTGATTTCCTCCGACTGTATGGGAAGCGGGGATGATGAGCTGGGAAGGCAGCTGATGAAGGGCTTTCTCTATGCGCAGACCCAGCTGGACGTGCTGCCCGATACGGTCCTGCTCTATAACGGCGGTGCAAAGCTGTCGGCGGAGGGATCGCAGTCTGTGGAAGATTTAAGGAGTCTGGAGGCGCAGGGAGTCGAGATCCTTACCTGCGGCACATGCCTGAACTTTTACGGCCTTTCCGAGAAGCTGGCGGTTGGAAATGTCACCAACATGTACGATATCGCCGAGAAGCTGTCCGGGGCCAGCTCCGTGATCCGGCCATAATGCAGAAGAAAAACAGAGAGGAAACGGTCGTTCATACCTTCCAGCCGGTATACGACGAAAACTCCAGAGTTCTCATGCTGGGCACCATGCCGTCTCCAAAATCCAGGGAGCAGGGCTTCTACTACGGTCATCCGCGCAATCGTTTCTGGCCGGTCCTGGCGGATATTTTAGGGGAGCCGGCGCCTGGGACGATTGAGGAGAAGAAGAGCCTGGCACTGCGCCGCCGGATCGCCGTATGGGACGTCCTTGCAGGATGCGATATCTGCGGAGCGGACGACAGCTCCATTAAAAATCCGGTACCCAACGACATGAACGTGATCCTTTCCCGGGCAGACATAAGGGCCGTGTTTACGACAGGGACAAAAGCGGACGAATTGTATGAAAGATACTGCTTTTCCCAGACGGAGATTGCCTCCATCCGGCTTCCGTCGACCAGCCCAGCCAACTGCCGGACCAGTTACGAAGAACTGAGGGCTGCCTATTCACAGATTTTAAAATACCTGTAAAATGCAAAATTTATGTAATTTTCCTCTAAAATCCTGCATAAATAAGTAAAAAAGCAGGGTTAATGCGAGTCATTTTGTTGACAAAACGATATTTTCGTTTTATAATTCACTCAGCTAAAATATAAACATCAGAAGGCAGGCTGAACTTATACACGTCAACAGTAGAAACAGATGAATCTGTTTGAGGAGGAGAATTATGATGAATACTAAGAGTGAAACTAAGGCAGCAACGAAGACGGCAGAGACGAAAGCTGTAGAGACGAAAACAGCAGAAGTCAAGACGGCAGAAAAGAAGCCGGCGAAAGCAGCTCCGTCCGAGGCTAAGAAGGCACCGGCAGCAAAACCGGCGGCTGAGAAGAAAGCGGCTGCACCAAAGAAGGCTGCTCCGGCTAAGAAGGAAGCTGCGCCGAAGGCTGCACCTGAGAAAAAGGAAGCTGCGCCAAAGAAAGCTGTTGCTAAGAAGCCTGCAGCCGGGAAGGAAGTAAAATCTTCCGTAGTAATCGAGTTTGCTGGAAAGCAGATCGCTGCAAAAGATGTTCTGGAAGCTGCAAAGAAGGCTTATGAGTCCATGAACAAGGGCGCTGTCATCGAGACAATCGAGATTTATGTGAAGCCGGAAGAGCATGCTGCTTACTACGTTGTAAACGGCGAAGGTTCTGACCAGTATAAGGTTATGTTATAATTGAATACATAGAACACGATACGGTGCTGTAAAAGGAATGGACGCGTTTTTTGCGGATGATGTTCTTTTTACAGCACTATTTTTCTGCCGGCAGCGAGTCAGATGGCGTACCTGCGGGCGGTCTGCGGCGTTTTTAGACTTTGTGCTTCAGACTGTAGTAACCGTCCCTGGATGATGTAACACGACGGTACAGTCTGATGAGCATCAGAGTACAGGATACGGTAAAGAATATTTCCAGCGCGCTGCTGACGATTCCGGCCAGACACAAGAGCATGGCCGACAGCACAGTGATGATGTTCAGACAGATGAAGTAGGGACGGTATACTTCCCGGTTCATGCAGTAGAGCTTCCACACGATCAGGTAGAGACAGGCCAGCAGCAGCACGGAGGCGCTGAAGGCGAAGATCACGTGGAGAAATGCCCGAAAGGGCCTGTTTTCGGGAAGATAGGGCGTGGTGACCGCGAAGGCCAGCAGGATCAGAGCGCTGACGCTCGTAACCGTCTCCTTCCGGTTGCGTGGGAGGTGATGAATAATTTTTCTCAGCACATAGTAAAAATAGATGCCCACGATGATTCCCCATAAGAGAAAGGCATTCTTGCGGTTGGCCAGACTGCCCAGTACGGAGAAGTTCAGCCTGAATAAATCGGTTCCCCAGGCAAAAAGAAACGTGTAAACGGGAATAATAAAGTAAGCGGTGATGTTTAATATCATGTCGTACCTCGCAGGTTCATTAGTTGAAGAATCGTTTTAACGTCTCCTATATATTTTTATCATATAGTTCGAAAATATTTATAAACAAAGTGTGTAATTTGTCGAAAAAATTGGGAAAATAAAGGAAAATTATTCCGGAACATTGACGGAAAAGGCCGAATCTGGTAATCTGGTGGAAAGAATTCTTGAGAAAAATGAGGAGTTGTGATGATAGAGCTGCCGGAGGCATTTAAAAAAAAGATGATGGGCCTTCTTGAAACGGAATATGAGGCGTTTCTGGAAAGCTACGAAAAGGAGCGGGTGCAGGGACTGCGGCTGAATCCCGGAAAGGCGGAGGCGAAGGAGTTTTTAGCGAAGGCCCCGTTTCACCTGACAAAGATTCCGTGGGCGAGGGAAGGCTATTACTACGATTCGCATGACCGGCCCGGAAAGCATCCGTACCATGAAGCGGGGCTGTATTACATTCAGGAGCCCAGCGCTATGGCAGTGGTGGAACTTTTGGAGCCGAAGCCGGGAGACTGTGTGCTGGACCTCTGCGCGGCGCCGGGCGGCAAGACGACTCAGATCGCCGGACACCTGCTGGGAGAAGGCTTTTTGCTGAGCAATGAGATCCATCCGGCCAGGGCGAAGATCCTCTCGCAGAATGTGGAACGCATGGGAATCCGGAACGCGGTGGTGGCCAATGAGACGCCGGAACGGCTGGCAGAGCGGTTCCCTCAGTTTTTCGATAAAATCGTGGTGGACGCTCCATGCTCCGGCGAAGGCATGTTCCGTAAGGACGAGGAAGCCCGCAGCCAGTGGAGCCCGGATCACGTGGTTATGTGCGCGGCGAGGCAGCGCCAGATTCTGGATCATGCAGCGCAGATGCTGAAGGCCGGAGGACGCATGGTCTATTCCACCTGCACCTTTTCCCCGGAGGAGGACGAGCAGACCATCGAGATGTTTCTTTCGGATCATCCGGAATTTGAGATCGAGGATATGGGGACCCGGGAAGGCCTTTCACCGGGGAGGCCGGAATGGGGAACCCTGTCCATGGAAACACTCCGGAAAACCTACCGGATATGGCCCCATTTATCGGAGGGGGAAGGCCACTATCTGGCCGTGCTTCGCAAGACGGGGGAGGACGACGGGACGTGGAAACGAAAGGGGCCGAAGTATTTGAAAGACAAGGCCGTGTGGAAGGAGTATGAAGGCTTCTGCAGGGAGCTGTTTACGGAACCGGAGCGATACCTGGACAGGGAAGAGTATATCCTGTTCGGGGACCAGCTGTATCTGCTTCCGCCTCAGATGATCGATCTGGCCGGCCTAAAGGTGGTGCGTCCCGGCCTTCATATGGGAACGATGAAGAAGAACCGCTTTGAGCCATCCCACGCCCTGGCGCTATCCATGAAGGAAGAGGAGGCGGTGCGCCGTTTCTCCATGAAGGCAGATGGGATGGAGGCTGTCCGGTATCTGAAGGGGGAAACGCTGAGGATCGAGGAAGCAAAAAACTGTGATTTAAACGGACAGAAGGGCTGGGTCCTGATGACCGTGGACGGCTGGTCCCTGGGATTTTCCAAACTGGCCGGTGGAATCTTAAAAAATCATTATCCGAAGGGACTGCGCTGGATGGGAGGGACGGTATTCGTCTCCTGACCGAAGAGCCGGCGCATATCCTCTGGAAGAGGGGCCTCGAAATGAAGGGGCTCCTTTTTGATGGGATGAATAAAATCCAGCTGCCAGGAATGGAGGGCCTGCCTGCCAATCAGGCGGTAGTCGGGATTATAGAGAAAATCGCCGGGCAATGGGTGGCCGATATGCTTCATGTGAACCCGGATCTGATGGGTTCGTCCCGTCTCCAGGCGCAGCTCCACTAAGGAACAGTCGGTGTCACGATTGTAACACAGCGTGCGGTAATGGGTTCTGGCAGAATCCCCGTGTTCAAAGTCCACACAGCGCTCGATGGTGGAATCGCCGGCTCTGGCGATGGGGGCGTCGATCACGCCTTCCGGGGGAACCAGACCGGAGGCCGCAGCCAGATAACATCTGCGTATGGCATGGGTACGGACCATCTCGGACAGCATGCAGGCGCTGAGTGCGTGCCTCGCCAGTATCAGCAGGCCGGTGGTATCACGGTCCAGGCGGTTAATGGCCCGGTAGGTAGCGGCCTCTCCCTTCTCCCCCAGATACCAGGCGATTCCGTTAGCCAGTGTATTATCGTGATTTCCCTGGGACGGATGAATGGGGACGCCGGCGGCCTTATTGACGACGAGAAGGTCACGGTCCTCGTACCGGATGTCCAGGTCCATGGGAACGGGAACAATATTCTCTGAACCGTGTTCTTCGGGCAGTGTGACGGCGAGGGAGTCGCCCTCGTCCAGCCTGTACGTCGTATAGACAGGGCTTCCATTCTTTAAAATGGATTGCTCCGTGTGGCGCAGCCGGCGGATCAGAGCTGCGGAATAGCCGTTTGACAGCAGAAACTGTTCTACGGTCTTTTGTATGTCCTGTTGTTGAATGAGGTATGTCATAGTCGTTTTCATGGCATAAATTTTATCATGGCTGGGTGAGATTGACAAGAAATTTTAAAAATGTATAATTGTCTTATGGAAAAGAAGAAAGGACATACGATTATGATGAACGAAGAGCTTTATGAGAAACTGGAACAGGAATTAGAGAAGAATCATGTAGAGGAAGATGTGGAGGATGTGCTCCTCGATCTGGCGGAAAATATAGCAGAACGCGGAATTATGGATAAAGAAGTCATCTTTAAGCAATCCTATGGAAGGACGGAGGTTCACGGCTGCGGAGTCTGCGCGGAGGAAGACGGAGAGACCAGCGTGCTGATCAAATGGATTCGTGTAGGGAAAAAGGAGTTTGAGATCGACGATTATTTCCTCTAGAGACAGGCCGTATCAGCTGCACGGAGATGAAATGGAGGAAAGAATCAAATGACTGGAATCAGACAGCAGTATACAGTAAAAGACCTGGGAATCGACCTGCTCTGCGATATCGCGGGCGCATTCCTTTTCAATATCGGGATCTATAATTTCGCGGTGAACGCGGAGTTCGCCCCTGTCGGCGTCTCCGGTATCGCCCTTATTTTGCGCTACTTATTCGGACTTCCCATGGGTATCGTGAGCATCCTGCTCAACATACCGATCCTGCTTGTCAGCTATAAGCTGCTGGGAAGACGGTTCCTGCTCCGCTCCATGAAGAGTATGGTGATATTCGCGTTTGTGCTGGACTATGTGATGCCCATCATTCCTGTCTATGACGGAAACCCGTTCTATGCATCGATCTGTACCGGTATCTTTTCGGGACTGGGACTTACGATTGTTTACCTGCGGGGCGGTTCCACAGGCGGCACGGACTTCCTGGTCATGGCTATCAGGAAGCTGTTTCCCCACCTGACGATCGGCCAGATCTCTCTGGTGGTGGATGCCGTAGTCATCATGGCCGGCGGCTTCGTGTTCCGCAATCTGGACGCGGTGATCCTGGGTATGATCTCCTCTATCGTGACCACCATGGTCATCGACAAGATCATGTACGGTCTCGGCGCCGGAAAGCTGATGCTTATCGTTACGTCGTGCGAGGCGGCGGTGGCAGCCGCCATCGAGGAGGCCACAGGGCGGGGCTGTACGTTTCTGGAAGGACAGGGCTCCTACTCCCTGGACGAGAAGAAGGTCGTCATGTGTGCATGCAATAACAGCCAGGTAATCCCCATCAGACGCGAGGTCCATGAGATCGATAAGGGCGCGTTTATCATTATCACAGATTCGAATGAGGTGTTTGGAGAGGGCTTTAAGCCAATTGAGATCATATGACAGTAAGAGCGGGAAGCAATCGTATTCCCGCTCAAATTCTATCTTATCAGCATTGTTATCAATACGTTTCATTCCATCCTCTTTTATAATCCCGTACTTTGCCTGATCCGCCGCCCTCTGAACCTTTTTCGTCTTCCTTTAAGGCGGAATGGGAGAGATGCTTTTGCTTGCTGGCGGCGTGATCGACGATGGAGTCCTTCTTTAAGAAGCTGGCCCGTTTGATGATGTCGGTGCCGAATTTGCTGCGGATCTGGTCAACCGCCTTTTCCATCTCCTTCATCTTCTTGGACTGCTCCGATTCGAACAGGCTGATCTGGCTGAACTCATCGTCAGATATCTTCGTTGCGCGCACTCCGATCAAGCGGAGCGGCGTGCGGTCCCAGAACTCCTTCAGCAGACGGCAGGCGTTCTCGTAAAGCACCGTGGTGGAATCCGTGGGGCTGTTAAGCGTCGTCTGGTGGGATTGTACGTGAAAGTCCCAGTCCTTGATTTCCACACAGACACAGTCACAGATCACGTGATCTGCGCGGAGCCGCGCTCCTACAGTCTCACAGAGGGACAGGAGCACGGTGAACGCCGTATCGAGGTCATCCACATCGCGGGACAGCGTGGTGCTGTTGCCGTAGCCCTTGTTGATGGGCTCGCGTTCCGCCACGGGGGAAGGATCGATGCCGCAGGCATAGTCGTGAATCTGTATGGCATACTTTTCGCCCAGAATGGGTTTTAACAGTTCCACATTGCAGGCGGCCAGCTGGCCGATGGTGTGGATTCCGATTCCCTCCAGCTTATTCTGGGCGGAACGGCCCACGAAAAACAGCTCCCGGATGGGAAGCGGCCACATCTTCTCCGGGATCTCATCGAGAAAGAGGGTGTGGCACATGTCGGGCTTCCTGAAATCGGAGGCCATCTTGGCCAGAAGCTTGTTGGGGGCAATCCCGATATTCACGGTAAAACCCAGCTCCCGGCAGATGCGTTCACGGATCTGATTGGCCGTGGTCCACGGATCCCCGAAGAGATGGATGGTGGAGCTCATGTCTAAAAAGGCTTCGTCGATGCTGAATTTTTCAATATCAGGGGTGTAGTCGGATAAGAGGTTCATCAGGAGAGTGGAATAGTGAATATAGACATCGAACCGCGAGGGGACGACACACAGCCCCGGGCACTTTCGAAGCGCCTGAACCAGCGGCTCCCCGGTGGTGACCCCATACTTTTTCGCCGGTGTGGACTTAGCCAGCACGATGCCGTGACGGGAAGCGGCGTCCCCTCCTACCGCGGAGGGAATCGTGCGGAGATCCAGCGCCTCCGGATCCTCCGTCAGACGGCAGACAGACTCCCAGCTTAAAAATGCGGAATTAACATCAATATGAAAGACAAGCGGACTCTGTGCCATAAGATTCCCTCCCTGTGTAAATGAAGAAATGATCTGCTTCTATTATATCGAATATATGTTCGCAAGTAAAGAGGAAACTTAAAGGCCAGACCTCTTAACCGGAATAAATGAAAAATAGAAGGAATAGGATAAAATAAAATCATACAGGGTGGTATGAGGATGAAGCAGGTCATACTATTTATTCTGTGCCTTGTGCTGTGCACGGGAATATGCGGCAGGGTTACGGCGCAGGCGGAGACGGACGGGCAGGAACAACAAAATCAGAAGGATGAACTGGGGCTGTATGCGCAGTCGGCTGTTCTGATGGATGCGAAAACAGGCAGAATCCTGTATGGGAAAAATGAGGGAGTGGCCCGTCCCATGGCGAGTACGACGAAGATCATGACCTGCATCATAGCCCTGGAGTATGGAAATCTCTCCGACACTGTGACGGCGTCCCAGAATGCAGCGGCCCAGCCGAAGGTTCATTTGGGCGTGTATAAGGGGCAGACCTTCCGGCTGGAGGATTTACTCTACAGCCTGATGCTGGAATCCCACAACGACGCGGCCGTGATGATCGCGGAGCATGTGGGCGGAAGTGTGGAGGGCTTTGCGGTCCTGATGAATCAGAAGGCCAGGGATTTAGGGTGCGGCGACACGTATTTTATCACACCCAACGGGCTGGACGCCAGCAAGGAGGAGAACGGCCAGATGAAGGAGCACTCCACGACTGCTGCGGATTTGGCCCGCATCATGAATTACTGCATCGGCACGTCACCGAAGAAGGATGAATTTCTGAAGATTACGGGGACACAGAGCTATTATTTCACGGATCAGGAGGGGAAACGGTCCTACAGCTGCCAGAACCACAATGCACTGCTGACCATGATGAGCGGCGTATTCTCCGGCAAGACCGGATTTACGGGCGGAGCGGGCTACTCCTATGTGGGGGCGTTAGAGGACGGAGAGCGGGAGTTTACCATCGCGCTTCTGGGCTGTGGATGGCCACCTCACAAGACGTATAAATGGTCGGATGCCAGGAAGCTGTTCGGGTATGGAAAGGAACACTATCAGTACCGGGAGGTCTACCAGGAAAAGACATTACCTGAAATTCCGGTGGAAAACGGAGTCCCCCTTTCCGGAAACCTGGGCGATCCGGTGATGGTTCACGCCGATTTAAATCTGAAGGATGAGGAGAAGAGCTTAAAGCTTCTCATGGCAGAGGACGAGGAAGTGACCGTATCCGAGGAGCTTCCGGACCGCTTAAAGGCGCCGCTTAGGAAGGGGCAGACCGTGGGAACGGTGACTTACCGCCTGCAGGGAGAGACCGTAAAGACATTTCCTGTCTATCTCACCGAGGATGTGGAGAAAATCACCTTCCGGTGGTGCATCGACCGTGTGATCCAGCTCTTCCGGTCACCATTTTCATTTGTAAATGGCATTGCGGAGTGAACAGCAACAAATGAACTGCCGGGGCGTGATGGCCTAAGCAGGGGCTTTTAGGAATGGGGCGTTTGTGATATACTATGAGCATTGAGAAAGAATGAACGAAAGAAAGAGGCGTACAGAATGGAAGAGAATTTAAACGGAACAGCAAAACATTACACAGGCAGAATCCCTCTGGAGGGGCTGCCCAATACGAGAGATCTTGGCGGCATACATACCATGGATGGAAAGCAGATTGTACCGGCACGGCTGATTCGGAGCGGAGCGCTCTATGAGGCTACGCCGGCGGACATAACGCGTCTGGCAGGGGAGTGCCGTCTGGGGACGGTGGTGGATTTCAGAACCTCTGTGGAGAGAAGCCAGAAGCCGGACCCGGAGATAGACGGCGTCATCAACATTTTCAATCCGATTCTGAATGAGGAGACGGTGGGGATCACCTTTGAGGACGAGGAGGAGGGAAAGCCGAAGCAGGATGCCATAATCGGAATGCTGGAACACGCCTCTTCCCTGGGCGGGAATCCGGAGCTCTATGTGGATAAGCTGTATGAGAATCTCGTCATGGATGAACATGCTGCGGCGTATTACAGCCGCTTTTTCGATATCCTTCTGGAGGCAGACGACCGCGCGGTGCTCTGGCACTGTACCGCCGGAAAGGACCGGGTGGGTGTGGGAACAGCCCTTCTGCTGTCCGCCCTATCCGTAGACCGGGATACGATTATCCGGGATTTTATCCGGACGAATGATTACGTGATGGAAAATGCGGTGAAGACCGCGGATATGGTGCGGGAAAAGACGAAGGACGTGAGGCTTGCAGAGTGTGTGAAGGTGCTTTTGACGGTATCGGAGGATTATATCCGCCATGCGTTTTCCGCCATGGAAACCGCCTGCGGTTCCGTGGATGCCTATCTGAATGAACGGATTGGCATAAATGAGCGGAAGCAGGCGGAACTGAAACGAAAATTTCTTATTTCATAAAAAAGCGGATTTCATAAGATAGCGGAAGCCGCCGCCGTGTGCGTTACCGGCTGCGCATTCAGAATCAGGACATCTCCGTCGCGGACGTGGGTCTGGCCCGTCGGAACGAGGGAGCGGCCGGCCCTGCGTATGAGAAAGATCAGGGTGTCTGCGGGAAGCGTAAGCTCCGACAGCGGTTTGTTCACCCATGGATGGTACCGGCCGATCCGGACTTCGCGGAGCTTCATGCCGCTTTTGTCCGCATAGGCCGGACTGTTCAGGATGATGGTGTCATCCGCTGTGATGAACGTGCTTCCGTTGGGAATCAGCGTCTTCCCATCCCGCAGTACCATGACGGCCAGCATATCCTCCGGAATGGAGATATCCTGGAAGGTATGGCCGATCCAGGGATGTCCCTCGGGGAGACGGACCTCGGTCAGATGGATGGACTGGTCTTCCTGATAGTCGTTAAAGGTCTTGAAGATATCGTCGGTGGAACCGATTACTTCCAGCTTCTTCGCCATCCATGGAAGCAGAGAGCCCTGAATGGCGACAGACAGGAGGCAGACGCAGAACACGATATGAAAGATGTCGTATTCCATGGCGGCCGGACTCAGGACTGTGGTGATGGCAAAGACGATGGAGGCGGCTCCCCGCAGGCCGGCCCAGGAGATCAGCAGCTGCTGGCGGAATGGAACTTTAAAGGGCCGCAGTATGATGTAGACGGCCACAGGCCGCGCGATCAGAAGCATGAAGGCCATAATGCAGACGGAAGGGACCAGTACGGGAATGATCCTGGACGGAAAACACAGGAGCCCCAGCAGGAAAAACAGAATAATCTGCATCATTCCGGTGATGCCGTCAAAAAAGTGGACGAGTTCCACTTTTCCTTTTATCTGGCTGTTGCCCAGGATAATGCCGGCGATATAGACGCTTAAGAAGCCATTGCCGGAGACTGAGGCCGAGAGACCGTAGGTTAGGACTGCAAGGGCCATGGTGAGAATCGGAAGCATTTCCCCGGAAAAAAACTGTTCGGAGTTTAAAAGCTTCGATCCGGCCAGGCCGGCTGCCACGCCGAACAGGATACCGTACAGCACCTGCGCCGAGAAGACGAGGGCGACGGAGCCGGCGGAAGAGTGGCCCGCCATCATGCCCAGTACGATTGTAGTCAGCATATAGGCGACGGGATCGTTGCTTCCGCTCTCCACCTCGAGGATGGACGCCATGCCGTCTACAAGGTTAAGCTTTTTCATGCGGAGAATGGAAAATACGCTGGCGGCATCCGTGGATCCGAGTACGGAGCCGATTAAAAGTCCTTCCAGCAGGGAAGTCTTCAGAATAAAATGGCAGAAAAGGCCGGTTAAGAGTGCGGTAAGTATGACGCCGGCGCTGGAAAGCAGCACGGCTTTTTTTGCCACAGGCCTGGCGGCCTCCCAGTTGGTGCAGAATCCTCCATAAAACATGATGAAAATCAGGGCGACGGAACAGATGCTCTCCGCGAGCCCATAGTTGGAAAAGGGAATCTGCAAGATTCCGTCTGTCCCGAACATCATGCCCAGAATGATGAAGAGGAGAAGGGAGGGGACGCCGATGCGGGTTGACAGGCTCCCTGCAAAGATGCACAGGATGCAGATAAATGCAGCCATAATTAAATATAACTCCATGTGTTCGCTCCTTTCTGAGTATAAATTTTCATCATAAAGTATAACAGGAGGACGGCGGAAAAAGTAAAACGGAGAGGAATTGAAACGAAATCTTAACGGCGGGGGTTTTAAGAAACCGGGGATTATGCTATACTGGGAGGCGGTGTTATTTACCGATGAAAGGAAGACAGATCTGTATGAATATGAAAAAAATAATAACCGTGCTGGCGGGAAATACGCTCTACGCCCTGGCCGTGTCCCTCTTTATCCTTCCAAACGGCCTCATCACCGGCGGGACGACGGGTCTTGCATTGGTGGCCCAGTATAAGTTCGGGATTCCCATCGCGGCGTTCGTCGGCGTTTTTAATGTGGTGATGTTTGCGGCGGGTGCGGCGGTTCTCGGCAAAGCGTTTGCATTTACGACAATCATCAGTACCTTTTACTATCCGTTTATTCTCGGCGTTTTTGAAGGACTGTTCGGTTCCTCTCCCATCACCGGGGATACGATGCTGGCGACCGTCTTTGCCGGACTCTTGATCGGCGCGGGAATCGGCATGGTGATCCGTGCGGGGGCATCGACCGGAGGCATGGATATACCGCCGCTGATTCTCAATAAGAAGTTCCGCCTTCCGGTCTCCATGACGATGTCGGTGTTCGACTGCCTGATCCTGCTGACCCAGATGGTGTTTGCAGGCAAGGAGAAGATCCTGTACGGAATTCTGCTGGTGCTTCTCTACACCATGGTGCTGGATAAGGTGCTGATGATCGGACAGAACCAGATGCAGGTCAAGATCATCAGCGAGCAGTGCGAGATCATCAGCGAGGCGATCCAGAACCGGATGGACCGGGGAACGACGCTGCTCCTGATCGAGGGAGGCCATTTGAGAAAGGCATCCTATGCGGTGCTCACGGTCGTATCGGGCCGGGAGCTGTCGAAGCTGAATGAACTCGTCATGGGGCTGGACTCCAATGCATTTATGATTATCAACCAGGTCAGCGAGGTGCGCGGCCGTGGATTTACCCTTCACAAGGAGTATAAATAAGGGAAGAATCTTACAGAAAACTGACTAACATTTACAGTTTTGGAAACTCTATTGACTTCCGCTTCTGCGTGGTATATACTTTGCCCGAAGCGCAGAAAGGAAGTGTGCACTTATGGTGAGAAGAGGAAAGATTCTGGCCGTTCTGCTGGCTGTCATCACAGTGCTGGCGGCGGGCGGCTGTTCAGGGAAAAGCGCGTCTGAGGCAGTGGGAGCCGCAGAGACGACAGCGGCGAAAGCCACAGAGGCTGCGAAGGATGAGGCGGCGCCGTTTCGCGCAGAGATAGAAAAAGAGGAAGAGACGACTCCGGAAGATATGGAGAAAGAGGCCCGGGCGGCAGCTGGTCCGGGAGCAGAGGACGGCGGCGCGGCAGAATCGGAGGCAGGAGATAAGGATATCGAGGCATTTGCAGAGCTGGTCCAGGAAGCGGTAGCGGACAGGGACATGGAGGCTTTGGCAGATCTGGCCGCGTTCCCCTTAAATCTGGAGACCGCTGATGGAGAGAAGATGACTTTTGCAGACAGAAACGAGTTCTTAAAACAGAATCCGGATCTGATCTTCGGGGACGATTTGATGGTGGCGATCGCAGGAGTTGACACGGCGACACTGGAAGCGAACGCGGATGGCGTGACCATGGGAGAGGAAAATCCCCATATCCGCTATAAAAAGACAGAGGATGGTACATTTCGCATAATGGACATCCGGGAATGACGTGTGCAATAGTTACAAATTAGACAACGAAAACTTGTGTATTTCGCTGGAAGTTAAGAAAGATTGTGAAAAAATGCTGACAAGTTATTAGGACTGCATGATGTGGATTATGAAAAATCCATAGAATGCAGTTCTTTTTTTTCCAAAAAAACCTTGAAATTTGTCATAATTAATTATACAATTATAATCGGCAGAAATTGGTGTTATTCTACGGATCTTTGTTAATTACTTAACAGAGCCCGTACAAATATTACAAAATGGAGGATTGCAAAATGAGTAATTCAGCACAGACATCAGCAAGCAACAGAATCAATGCTTTGCTTGATGAGAACAGTTTTGTTGAAGTCGGCGCCTATATCACGGCCAGAAACACAGACTTCAACATGACATCAAGGGAAACCCCTGCTGACGGTGTTGTTACCGGTTACGGTACCATCGAAGGATGCCTTGTGTATGTGTACAGCCAGGACGCATCCGTACTGGGTGGTTCCATCGGCGAAATGCATGCAAAAAAAATCGTTAATCTTTATGCGGCGGCCATGAAGACGGGCGCTCCGGTCATTGGCCTGATCGACTGCGCAGGCTTAAGACTTCAGGAAGCTACCGATGCCCTGGACGGATTTGGCCAGCTTTATTTAAGCCAGACCATGGCTTCCGGTGTGATTCCGCAGATCAGCGCAGTGTTTGGAACCTGCGGCGGCGGTATGGCGGTTTCCACAGCTATGGCTGATTTCACATTTGTGGAAAGCAAGAACGGAAAGTTATTTGTGAATTCCCCGAACGCACTGGCTGGCAACTATACCGGCAAATGCGACACGGCATCCGCTGATTTCCAGAGTAAGGAAACCGGACTGGCAGATTTTACAGGCGATGAGGCGGAGATTTTAAGCGGTATCAGAACCCTGGTTACCATCCTCCCGGCCAATAACGAAGATGACATGTCCTACGACGAGTGTAACGACGATTTAAACCGTGTGTGCTCCGACCTTGCAAACTATGTGGGAGACACGGCTATCGCGCTGACACAGATTTCTGATGATAATTTCTTCATGGAAGTGAAGAAGGATTACGCTCCTTCCATGGTAACCGGATTCATCCGTATGAACGGAACGACGGTGGGCGCTGTTGCCAACCGCACAGAATCCTATGATGAGAGCGGCTTAAAGACTGCTGAGTACGATGCGGTTTTAACCTCTCAGGGCTGCACCAAGGCTGCGGAATTCGTGGAGTTCTGCGATGCATTTAATATCCCGGTGCTTACGCTTGTCAATGTAAAGGGCTATAAGGCCAGCAAATGCACAGAGAGAAAGATCGCCAAAGCGGCGGCCAAGCTGACGTATGCATTTGCCAATGCAACAGTTCCGAAGGTAACGGTTGTCATCGGACAGGCGTTCGGAACCGCTTATTTAACAATGAACAGCAAGTCAATCGGCGCCGATATGGTTTACGCATGGCCGGACGCTTCCATCGGCATGATGGATGCGAAGGAAGCGGCGAAGATCATGTATGCGGATGAGATCGGCAAGGCGGACGACAGCGTTTCCTTAATCAATGAGAAGGCGGAAGGCTATCAGACTTTACAGTCCAGCGCACTGGCCGCTGCAAAGAGAGGCTATGTTGATGATATCATCGATGCAAGCGAGACAAGAGCCCGCGTGATTGCTGCATTTGAGATGTTATTCACGAAGAGAGAGGATCGTCCGGATAAAAAACATGGCACGGTCTAGAATGAGGTGACAGGTATATGAAACTGAATATGAAACGAGTAGCATTAGGACTTTGCATGGCAGCCTGTCTCTTTTCATTATCTGCCTGCAGTAAGGCTGACACCGCTTCCTCAGAGATCGATGTCAACATTCAGGCTCAGTTAAGCCAGATGGCTTCCGGATATTTAAGCTCTTACGTGAACATTCCGGATGATCAGCTGGACGAGGTGAGAAGCCAGACTGCAAAACAGAGCGAAGCTCTTGCCGAGGGTGTGGACTCCTGGAAGAACGTCAAGCATGACCTTGGCGCCATGATTTCCGTAGAGGACACGGCTGAGGTAGAAGAGATTGACAGCGGCTACAGCGCAACGGTTCATGCGGTTTTTGAGAAGAGAGAGATGGACTTCGGTATCACGACCGACAGGGAAGGTGCGATTACCAGCGTTTCCTTTGTCCCGGAGTATACGTTAGGCGAAAACATGGAACAGGCCGCCATGAATATGGTTATGGGTATGGGAACCGTATTTATTGTCCTGATCTTCATCAGCTTCCTCATCGGCTGCTTCAAATATATTAACCGTTTTGAAGAGAAGATGAAGAACAAGGGAAAGAAAGAAGATCCGGAACCATTAGCGGCAGCAGAACCGGCACCAGTTTACCAGGCAGTGGAAGAGAACCTGGCCGATGATCTGGAACTGGTAGCAGTCATTACAGCTGCGATTGCAGCATCTACAGGAACGAGCCCAAGCGGTCTTGTCGTACGCTCCATCAGACGTGCACCGGCAGGGAAATGGAAAAAAGCATAATAATCAGGAGGATTATCATCATGAAGAATTATACAATTACAGTTAATGGTAATGTTTATGACGTAACCGTAGAAGAAGGAACCGGAAGCGCAGCACCAGCAGCGGCACCAAAGGCAGCGCCGGCGGCAGCACCGAAGGCAGCTCCTGCAGCACCGAAGGCAGCAGCACCGGCCGGAGCAGCCGGATCCGTAACGGTAGCGGCTCCAATGCCAGGCAAGATTTTAGGCGTGAAGGCAAATCCTGGACAGGCAGTGAAGAAGGGCGACGTAATCGTTATTCTTGAAGCCATGAAGATGGAAAATGAAATCGTAGCTCCTCAGGATGGAACAATTGCAAGCATTAATGTAGCAACCGGCGATTCCGTAGAAGCAGGCGCAACACTGGCTACATTAAACTAAGGCAGAGCTTCCGCCAGATAGAGGCGGATTCCATATGGAGGGATTAACATGGATATATTTAGCACATTGAACAATCTTCTTCATCAAACAGCATTCTTTAATCTGACAGGCGGCAATCTGCTCATGATTCTGGTTGCGTTCGTATTCTTATATCTTGCGATCAGACATGGATTTGAACCGTTACTGTTGATTCCTATTTCATTCGGTATGCTGCTTGTTAATATCTATCCGGATATTATGAAGGAAATTGGTGCAGATGGTTCCGGCGGCGGACTTCTGCAGTACTTCTTTAAACTGGACGAATGGAGCATCCTGCCTCCGCTTATCTTCATGGGCGTCGGCGCGATGACGGATTTCGCTCCGTTAATTGCCAATCCGAAGAGCTTCTTACTCGGTGCGGCTGCACAGTTTGGTATCTACAGCGCCTATTTCCTGGCGATCCTCTTAGGATTCAACGGAAAAGCGGCAGCTGCTATCTCCATTATTGGTGGTGCTGACGGCCCTACTTCCATCTTCCTTGCGAGCAAGCTGGGACAGACGGCTTTAATGGGACCGATCGCCGTGGCGGCTTACTCCTACATGGCCCTCGTTCCGATCATCCAGCCACCGGTTATGAAACTGCTTACTACCGAGAAGGAACGTAAGATCAAGATGGAGCAGTTACGTCCTGTATCCAAGCTTGAGAGAATCTTATTCCCGATCATCGTAACCGTTGTCGTTTGTATGATCCTCCCGACCACAGCGCCACTCGTTGGTATGCTGATGTTAGGTAACTTATTCAGAGAGAGCGGCGTTGTGAAGCAGCTGGCAGAGACAGCAAGCAACGCGTTGATGTACATCGTAGTTATCCTGCTGGGAACTTCCGTAGGCGCAACCACGAGTGCAGAAGCATTCTTGAACTGGAACACATTAAAGATCGTATTCCTTGGTCTGGTAGCATTTATCGTTGGTACGGCAGCCGGAGTGCTGTTCGGAAAGCTGATGTGCGCGCTGACTCACGGAAAAGTAAATCCGCTGATCGGTTCTGCCGGTGTATCCGCAGTTCCAATGGCGGCACGTGTATCCCAGAAGGTCGGTGCCGAGGCAGATCCTACCAACTTCCTGCTGATGCATGCGATGGGCCCGAACGTGGCAGGCGTTATCGGTACCGCAGTTGCGGCCGGTACCTTCATGGCTATCTTCGGAGTGAAATAATAAAGATTATTAGGAGGTAAAATAATGGCAGAAATAGAGAAAAAGCCAGTTAAGATTGTAGAGACTGTCCTTCGTGACGCTCACCAGTCTTTGCTTGCTACGAGAATGACAACCGAGCAGATGCTTCCGATTGTCGATAAGATGGACCAGGTCGGCTATTACGCTGTGGAGTGCTGGGGCGGCGCCACATTTGACTCATGCCTTCGTTTCTTAAAGGAAGATCCGTGGATCAGACTTCGCAAGCTGAGAGACGGCTTTAAGAACACAAAGCTGCAGATGCTGTTCCGTGGACAGAACATTTTAGGCTACAATCATTACGCTGACGACGTGGTAGAGTACTTCGTTCAGAAGTCTTTATCAAACGGTATTGATATTATCCGTATTTTCGACTGTCTGAATGATATCCGTAACTTACAGACAGCTGTAAAAGCCTGCAACAAAGAAAAGGGCCACGCACAGGTTGCACTTTGCTACACTCTGGGCGATGCTTATACACTGGATTACTGGAAAGATATTGCCAAGAGAATCGAGGACATGGGCGCCGATTCCATCTGTATCAAGGATATGGCAGGCCTTCTGACACCTTATAAGGCAGACGAGCTGGTACGCGCGTTAAAGGAATCCACCGCGCTTCCGATCGATCTTCATACCCACTACACCTCAGGTGTTGCTTCCATGACCTACTTAAAGGCAGTAGAAGCAGGCTGCGATATCATCGATACCGCAATGTCACCTCTGGCACTGGGAACCAGCCAGCCGGCTACCGAGGTTATGGTTGAGACCTTCCGCGGAACACCGTATGACACAGGCTTTGATCAGAACCTGCTGGCTGAGATCGCTGACCACTTCCAGCCGATCCGTGAGGAGGCTCTTAAGAGCGGCCGCTTAAATCCGAAGGTTCTTGGTGTCAATATCAAGACCTTACAGTACCAGGTACCTGGCGGTATGCTTTCCAACCTGGTAAGCCAGCTGAAGGAAGCAGGCCAGGAAGACAAGTACAGACAGGTTCTGGAAGAAGTTCCGAGAGTAAGAAAAGACTTCGGCGAGCCGCCGTTAGTTACCCCGTCTTCTCAGATCGTGGGTACGCAGGCCGTATTAAACGTGATCAGCGGCGAGCGCTACAAGATGGTAACAAAAGAGTCCAAGAAGATCCTTATGGGCGAGTTCGGCCAGACGGTAAAACCGTTCAATGCGGAAGTTCAGAAGAAGATCATCGGCGACGAGACACCGATCACCTGCCGTCCGGCAGACTTGATCGCTCCGCAGCTTCCTCAGTTCGAGAAAGATTGCGCGCAGTGGAAGCAGCAGGATGAGGATGTACTGTCCTATGCGCTGTTCCCGGCTGTAGCGAAGGAATTCTTCGAGTACAGAGCGGCTCAGCAGACCGGTGTGGATTCTGCTGTGGCGGATAAGGGGAGCAAGGCTTATCCGGTATAAAGTAAAATAGAAAAGGATTGTGTTTTTAATCGTTCTGATTAAGAACACAATCCTTTTAAACATTCCCGGTTCAAAAACCGGACAGAACAACTGACAGGAAACGATCACCGTATGCTTTTTGTACGAGTTACCGTAACAATCAGAAGGCGGGCGCGTAGACCCGCCTTTTCTATAATATGGAGAAGGAATGAAACATGTACAGACTGATTATTGTAGACGATGAATGGGAGGCCCTTAAGGGGATGAGGGATACTCTTCCATGGGAACAATGGGGATTTGAAGTGGCAGGCGCGGCATCCAGCGGAGAAGAGGCCTGGTCACTCGTTGAAACAATCATCCCGGATGTGCTGCTGACGGATATCCGGATGGACGAGATGAGTGGGATTCAGCTGATTGATCGTGTTCATCAGAAATATCCGGAGATACGGTCCGTGATTATAAGTGGATACAGCGATATTGAATATTACCGAAAGGCATTGGAGTACAAAGTCTTTGATTACATATTGAAACCGTCACGAGAGGAAGACTTTTCGAAGATTTTTGGTAATCTTCGGACGACTCTGGATCAGGAACGGAGCAAGGAAGAGCGATACCATTATTTTAAGGAACATTGGAACAAGAGCAGGGAGGCCCTGCTGGAAAGTTTTTTCTGTGATCTGTCAGAGGGAATTTACCGGGAGATCGGAGAAATTAGCGAGAAGGCGTCGGAATTCGGTATCTTACTGCCGCTCAAAGGTTATGTGGTGGAAATTGGCTTGCGCGTAGAAGACGGAGAAGAGGACGATGCGGGCAGAACAGAGATAAGAAGATGTGCGCAGAAGTATTTCCGGGGAAATGACGGCTTTGTATTTGTGAATAAAAAACAGTTGGTGACAGTGATTTCTCCGGAGGTTGTGGGCGAGGCACAGCTGGAGAGAAAGATTCGGGAAATGCTGAGGGAAGCGTGGGCTGAATGGGGAATCGGGCTCTGTTTTGGAATCAGTTCCTTAGTCGGTATGAAAGAGATGGCGGAAGGACTGAAAGAGGCGGATATTGCACTCCATCAGATGATATTTATGGAAACGGAACAGATATTCAGCTATCAGGATCTGATTTTCGACGAAGACTGTGTAGTGGTTCAGTTACCGGTGGAGCCGGTTGTTAACGGTGTTTTTTTAAATGGTGAAGCCGACTGGGAGCGGGAGCTGGAACGCTTTTTCAGCCATTTTAAAGGGAAATACATCTACGACTACAACCATTTGGATTTCTTGTGTATACAGATGTATCTGGAACTTCTCCGTTATGCAGATAAGCGGGAAATTGTTGTATTGGAGACGTGTTCCAGAGCAGAATTCGCAGAAGAACTGGCAAACATTTATTCTCTGAGCGGGAAACAGGCGTTCTTGACTGCAAAAATAAGCCAGATGGCCCATTCTGCTATGGGAACTGAGGTGAAATCAAGGCTGGTACGGGATATTGAACATATTATCAAAGAGGATTATTCCAGTGCCAATATGTCTTTAAACTATATTGCAGATAAGACTGGGCGGACGGTGAATTATCTTTCTGCTGTTTATAAAAATGAAACCGGTAAAAACATTAATGATGAGATTGTGCGGTACCGTATGGAAAAGGCAAAACGCCTGGTGGGAGATGGACAGATGAAAATGTACCGGATCGCAGAATCCATAGGCTATACGGATAGTTCCTATTTTGCAAAGCTATTTAAACGCTATACAGGACTCAGTCCGGCAAGCTATCGGGAGACCGTTGCCAGGCAGAAAGAGGAGAAACTCTATGATTAGGAAATGGACCCTGAAGCGCAATCTTGTAGTGGTGAATGTTATTCTGCTGACTGCCGCTCTGCTGTACAGTTCGATCATGCTGATTCGTTACAGCGGAGAGGTATCCTTGAAGAATCTGATTAACAGTTCGTATGATATGCTGACCTATGTATGCAGAAGTGTGGACGATTTTATCACGACTGAGGTAAAGATCAGCACGGAGATCATGCAGAGTGATTCGGATCTAAAAGAGCACCTGGAACGAAGACCAGAGGATTATGAGAACCCGCATGATAAACTGGTTGATATTTATCTCATGAACCGCTATCTGACCCGCAGAAATTCGTATTCCAGAGTGAGTGGGGCTCTGGCGGGAATTATCAATAAGAATGGAGTTGTTTATAATCTCCAGTATCCTATGGATATGGGGGATGAGGCAGAAGCATTTGCAGAGACGCTGATGAATAAAAAAAAGCGCCTGGAATACGGTTATGACTGGTATCCGCTTCAGATAAACTGCTTCGCTCCTGAAACAGGAAATATCCGTTATGACAGAATGATTCCTGTGTTTAAGAATCTTTTGCTGGATGGCGGCGGTTATCAGGGAACACTGATTTACAGCCTCAGCGAGGAACAGATATATGAACAATACAAGAAGTCAAAGCTTTTGGAAGAAGGTTATCTGTATATTATCAATGGGAATGGCAAATTAATTTCTCACAGTAATGAGGCAATGCTTCTTTGTCCAGAGGAAGTGGAGAACCAGATATATACGCAGCGGGTGATGGAAGGCACCGGAAACTATTTTATTGAAAACCGGGAAGTCGTGATGTCACAGCGTCTTAATGATGGTAATTGGATCGCAGTGGCAGTAATTCCTTTGGACAATATGATTGGTGAGGTTGTGGGAATCTATAAACGGTTTATCTTCGTAATTGCAGTGATTCTGATTATATCTGTATCCGTATCTGTCCTGCTGTCAAGAGAGGCCATAAAGCCTTTGGAAACCATGATTGCCTCTATGGAAAGAGTGGAAAACGGCGACTTTTCTGTTCGGGTGGATGAAAAGGGGCCTTCTGATATTGCACGGTTAATTCATCATTACAACAATATGCTGGAAAATACGGAACGTTATATCAGAGAAGAGTATCAGATAAAACGGATGAAAAAAGCAGCTGAACTGGATGCTCTTGTGGCGCAGATTAATCCGCATTTTCTCTATAATACACTGGAATCCATTGTGTGGCAGGCAAGAGCGGCTGGCGCATATAAGATCAGCGACATGGCTTATTCTCTGGGAAAAATGTTTAATATTATGGTAAATAAGGGACATAGTATGCTGGCTGTGGAAAAGGAGCTGGAGCATGTAAAGCTCTATGTGCACCTGCAGAATAACCGTTACAATGACAGGTTTGATCTAAGGATTGACTTAGATGATGAGGAACTGTTACAGTATCGTACCTTGAAGCTGATTCTTCAGCCGATCGTTGAGAATATTATCCTCCATGGTTTTACAAAAGAGCAGGAGGACTGTACGATTCATATCGGAGTCTATTTAAACCGCGGTATGCTGGTCTACGATGTGGAGGACAATGGAATCGGTATTCCAAAGGCTGAACTGGAAAGCATCAGGGCGGGATTGAAGGAACAGAATGTGATGGAATATGATGAACAGAATGCAAAACTCAGAAGGAACAGCGGAAGGGGAATCGGACTGCAAAACGTCCATCAGAGAATTGGCCTCTATTATGGAAATCAGTATGGCCTGGAGATATACAGCGAGGAAGGTGAAGGGACGGAAGTGATTATCCGGATACCGACAGACGAATCGTAAAAATGTACCGGAAATCGTAGTTCTTTTTTATGGCTGCGGTACGGACCCAATGCTATACTTGAGCCATAAAGAAAGAGAGGGGTAACTACCATGAAGAAAAAATTGAGTTTTGTATTGGCGCTTGCTATGGCTGCTTCTGTGATGGGCGGCTGCAAGGGGGCAGATACGGCGCAGAGTGCATCGGATCCGTCATTAGCAGCAAAGGAAGAGGGAAAGGAATCCTCTGAAAACGAGGAGTCAAAAAATGAACAGCCAGCGAGTGAGCAGTCGGGGGAAAAGGTTCACTTAAAATGGGCGGTGAAGGCCAGTGAGGCCGGACGGGCAGAATTTGAAGAGATGGCGGCTATGGCGGAAGAAGCCTGCAATGTAGATATAGAGATAATTGCACTCCCTGATCCGGGAGCGGGAGAGGCCAATAAGCTTTTGATCAGTCTGATGGCTGGAGATGAGTTTGATATTGTAGAGGATGCCTATTCCAATATGAAGCAATTTTATGAAGCCGGGGTGATCGAGGACCTGGAACCATTGGCGGAAGCAGCAGGTTACGATATCGAAAAGATCTTTGGTGATTATCCGGCGTCTTTTGACGGAAAAGTCTATGGCCTTCCTGCCTATGTAGATAAGGCGATCACGATCTATAATAAGGAGGTGTTTGACCAGGCTGGTGTCTCTTATCCGGAGGCAAAGGACTGGACATGGGAGAAGTTTATCGAGATTGGAAAGAAGCTGACAGATGAAAAGGCAGGTATCTATGGTGCGTACAATCCGGACTGGGTTCATTACAATTATATGTATGCCATGCAGAAGGGATTCAGCCACTATAAAGAGGATGGTACCTCCAATTATGACGATCCGCTGTTTAAGGAGAGTGTGAAATGGTATTACGATCTGGGAAATACTGAGAAGATTCAGCCTTCCTACCTGGTACAGAAGAGTAAGCAGATGCCGGTGGATTACTTTACCACTGGTAAGGTAGGAATGAGTGTCTGCGGCGGATGGACAACAAACTGGATTATTGATCATGATAAGTATCCAAGAGACTGGAAGGCGGGAGTACTGCCCATGCCGCATCCGGAGGGAGAAGATCCGTCTGTCAGCGTTGTAGTCAGTAACGTATGGGTTCCAACAACTTCGAAAAATAAAGAAAGAGCATTTGAAGTAGTGAAGCTGTTTGCGGAAAAACAGTATACTTTGGGATATGGACGTATTCCGGCAAGAATTGATTTGACTGACGCTGAAATCCAGGATTACATCAGAGATCAGATACTGCCGGCATTAGAACCGGACGGAATTACGGTAGAAGATATCCAGGCAATGTGGTTTGATCCGGATGTAAATATATTCGATGAGAAACCGGTTGGAACAGCGAGCACAGAGATTAAAAATATTATTGTCGATGAATGCGGTCTTTATGGAATCGGTGAACAGTCACTCGATGATACAGTGGCGCATATCAAGACAAAGGCGGACGCGGCTATTGAAACTGCTGAGAAATAACAGAATAGAGTGGAAAGGGATGATAATACGTGACTTCTTCTTTGCGTAAAAAAGAGGCACTCACCGCATGGCTGTTTATCACGCCATACTTGATTGGATTTACACTGTTTCATTTTCTGCCTGTTCTGCTGTCCGCAGTACTCAGCCTTACTGATATGAGATATATCAGCATGATTGATAAGACTCATTTAATTGGACTGGGGAACTATATTGAGATGAGCCGCGATCCGGAATTCTGGAATGCATTTCGCAACAGCATCGTTTATTCCGTATGCTTTGTACCATTCGTCATGGCTGCCGGCCTTTTGCTGGCAGTCCTGGTAAATCAGAAGATTCATTTTCGCAATGGGATACGGGCGATGATTTTTATGCCTTACGTCTCCAATATGGTAGCAATTGCCATTGTATGGTCTATTCTTTTAGATCCGGTAGATGGAATTGTGAATCAGACATTGCGCGCCTTGGGGTTCACCAATGCGCCAATGTGGCTTATGGGATCGAAGACGGCTCTTTATTCGGTGGTAATGATCGCTGTCTGGAGAGAGGTGGGGCTGCAGTTCGTTACGTATCTGGCGGCACTGCAGGAAGTTCCGACGGAGCTGAAGGAGGCAGCCCAGATTGATGGAGCTGGCCGATTCCAGCAGTTCATCTATGTAACATTGCCGCTCATAAGAAATACCACATTTTTGCTGATGATTACTTCTATTATTACTTCACTGAAGAATTTTACGATCATTCAGGTGCTCACAGCCGGGGGACCGGGAAATTCTACTACGGTGCTGCCTCTCAACATTGTTGATACGGCTTTTGCGTCCGCGCGGATGGGATATGCCAGTGCCCAGGCCATGGTCATGTTTATTCTGGTTATGGGAGTTACTATTGTTCAGTGGGTTGGCAAAAACCGCAGCGAAATTTATTAGGAGAGGGCATCGGTATGAAACAAAATAAGAAAAAGGTTGGAAAGAATGTGATGACAGCAGTGCTTCTGATTTTGGGAGCAGCAAATATTTTTCCATTTATCTTTATGCTGTCCGCTTCTTTCAAACCATTAAACGAAATATTTGTCTATCCGGTGAAGCTGATACCGGAACATTTTATCACCAGCAATTATAAAGAAGTTTTTTCCGCGCAGTACAGTTTTGTACGATGGTATTTTAATACGTTCGTTATGGTGGGAACGATACTTGTGCTGAAGGTTGGAATTGTGACTCTGACAGCATATGCGTTTGCCAGACTGCGTTTTAAGGGAAGGGATATACTTTTTGTCGTATTGCTGTCCTCCATGATGATCCCGCCGGATGCGGTTATTATACCGAAATACGTGATTTTTAAAGCATTTGGGATCACAGACTCCATGTGGAGTATCGTTCTTCCATCAATTTTTGATGTATTCTTTGTTTTTATGGTGCGCCAGTTCTTCCTGGGAATACCGGAGACGCTGAGTGAGGCAGCTATTATCGACGGCTGCGGTCACTTTAAGATTTACTCTCAGATTGTTCTCCCTCTGGCTAAGCCGGCAGTCATTACCATGATCCTGTTTACTTTTATCTGGGCATGGAACGATTATATGGGACCCTATATATTCATCACTACGCCAGCCAAACAGATGCTGTCTGTCGGAATTAAGATGTTCCAGGTGAATAATTCTGTGGACTATGGGCTTCAGATGGCTGCGGCTACGATGGTTCTGATTCCGATTATTGTGATGTTTCTGTTCTCTCAGAGATACTTTATTGAAGGAATCGCGACCAGTGGAATGAAAAATTAGCAGGAGGCCTGAAATGAACTATATATTGCGCGCAGTGATTCATGAGGATCAATGGGAGCGGCAGCTGGATGATATCGTCTGGGTGTGTCATGAAGCAGGGATTGAAGAGGTTTATTTAAAGGAACAGTGTCATCAGATACTAATGTCCCCATTTCCTATGGAAAAGCACCGCAGGATGGCAGAGATATATGGGAAAATGGCGGAGCGGCTAAGAGAAGAGAGAATTACATACAGTATTAATCTTGCTACCAGCGTAGGACATGTGGACTGCAGGCTAAAGGATAAAGATCTCCTCCCATATGGAAAGTTTACAGGGGAGAGTCTACAGCCGGCAGATTCTGTATACTGTATTCTGGATGAGGGATGGCAGAATTACATTGCAAGTGTATGTGCTGTCTATGCATCTACTCACCCCGCTGTTCTGATGGTGGACGATGACTTTCGAAGCCTGAATCATTCGGCTGCATTTGGCTGCTTCTGTCCGATCCATGCGAAGGCTGTGTCTGAAAAACTGGGGAGAGAATTGGATAGCGGCCAACTTCTGGCTGCGGTTACACGCAATTCGGAAGAAGGGAGATCGGTGAGAAGAGCGTGGCTGGAAGTCAATTTTGAGGGCCAGAAGAAGGCGGCAGCAGGAATAGAACAGGCGGTGCACCGCGTCGATCCTGCTATAAGAATTGGATTGATGAACAGCGGGGAGGCGGCTCATGCACTGCAGGGGAGGGACATGGAAACGCTCCTGCGCACGTTTGCAGGAGCGAACAGGCCCCTGTCAAGGCCTCTTGGAGGAGCGTACTACGACTGTCTTCATCAGGATCTGGTCGCGGTCCATCAGGGAATGGCACTTAGTATGGCCCAGCTTTCTCCGGAAGTGGAAATTATCAGTGAAGTAGAAAACTGGCCTCATACGAGATTTACGAAGAGCCTGAACATGACAGGACTGCAGATGGAGCTGCATACACTGGCGGGGGCGGATAAGATTTCTCTGAATGTTTTTGATTTTATGGCAACACCTTATATACAGGAAAAGCCCATGGTTGAATTGATCAGGGACAGGAAACAGGAACTTGATAAGGCGGCAGAGCTTCGCAGGGGAAAAGCGCAGGATGGGCTGGGGCTCTTATGGTATCCGGGGCAGGAAAATCTGCTGGAGACACCAGGAGGAAGGCTGGAAGAGCTGATTATAAAGAGGGAGTTCGATACACTCTTTCCGCTGATTGGTATTCCTGTATGTTTCCAGGAGCGGGAGGTGAACCTGCTGTCTGGAGTCAATGCGCTCTGCTGCAGCCGTGAGGAACTCATAAGGCTGCTGAAAAAGGGTTTGATTCTGGATGGGGACGCGGCCAGATATGTATGCAGGCGTGGGCTGGGAAGTTATATCGGCTGTGATGATGTGGGGGACGAGTTAAATTCGCCATCGGCAGAGCTTTTATGTGGGGAAGAATTCCATGGAACATTTGCCGGGAATCTGCTTCCAACTGACTGGCTGCGGCTGGAATATAAAAAAATCAGAATTCCTCTGCTTCAATATGATTCTGCCTGCAGAGTTCTGACTAAATTTGTTGACAAAGACAAGAATGTATTGGGAAATGGAATCACATTGTACGAAAACAGACTGGGGGGAAGAGTCTGCGTGATTCCCGGATATATAGGAACATGGCAGTTTGCTTATCGCAGCAGGAGCTGGCAGATGATGCGTATTGTGGATTGGCTGTCAAAGGGGGAGTTTCCTGTTCTTGTGGAAGACAGTCCCAATATTGCGCCGCTTTATTATCTGGACAGAAAGACAGGAGAAGGTCTTTTGGCCCTTGTAAACACGGGACTGGATAAACAGAGGGTCTGCCTTCGCTGCGGTCCAAAGCTGTGTATATGTGAAGACGATATGGAGGAAGTATACAGACTGGAGCCATTGGAACTGCGCATGCTCAGAACGTGCATAAAATAAATGAAAGGGAGAGTGAATCATGAAAAAGCCTAATCTGCTTGTCGTGTTTGCAGATCAATGGAGAAATACAGCAAGAGGTCTCCACAATCCTCAGATTGCAACACCTAATATGGACCGGTTTGCGGAGGAGGCGTTTAGCACCGATCAGGCAGTGAGTGGCTGTCCGTTATGTTCACCCTATCGAAGTGAACTGCTTACTGGACGCCGTGCCGTTCATACAGGAGTCATTGGAAACTGCATGACAGGATATGATATGTGCCTTTCTCCGGATGAATTATGCATCAGCCAGGTGCTTAAGGAGTCTGGATATCGGACCGGCTATATAGGAAAGTGGCACTTGGACAGTCCTGAGCTAAACTCAGGCAGTCAGCCATTATCAGGAGCGGAGGGCTGGGATGCTTATACGCCACCGGGAAAAAAACGGCATGCTTTTGAGTACTGGCATGCGTATAATGCATGGAACGATCACCTGCATATGCATTATTGGGAAGAGAGCTGCGAAAAAATCTTCACGGACCTCTGGTCGCCGGTTCATGAGACGGATAAAGCACTGGAGTTCATGGAGAGCAGGAAGAAGGAGCCTTTTGCACTGTTCCTCTCCTGGAATCCGCCCCATCCTCCTTTTGAAAAGATACCGGAAAAGTATTATGACCTTTACCGTGATTTAGAACCGGATTATTCGCCTAATGTCGAAGGGGACCGTTTTGACAATCAGACGGGAGAACCAGGGTTCAAGAGCCGCGAAGAACTGGACGAGGCGATCCGTTGCTACTATGCGGCGGTTACGGGACTGGATGAACAATTTGGCCGAATTATTACCTGGCTGAAGGAGAAGAAGCTTTACGACCAGACTATCGTTTTATTAACTGCTGACCATGGCGAACATTTGGGGGCTCATGGTTATGTGGGAAAACACACCTGGTATGAGGAATCCATCAATGTTCCCTTTCTGCTGAGATACCCGGAAAAAATACCGGTAGGCCGCAATGATATCTCGATAGAGACCGTGGATATATTTCCTACGCTGTTAGGGCTTATGGATATTGCAATACCTCCTTCTGTGGAGGGGCGTTGTCTGGCAGACTGGCTTATATGTGGTAAAAGACCGGAGAATGAAGCGGTATATTCCTCCGCCTATATCAGCCGTGACATTTTTTTAGAAGCTTACAGGGAGAAAGGGCTGGATCCTAAAAGAAGCGGTTGGCGCTGTATCAGAACACCAGAATACAAATATGTGATTGAGAAAGGGTATTTGCCGGAGTATATACCAAGATATTTATTGTTTAACAGGAAGGCAGATCCATATGAAATAAATCCGTTGATATCTCATTCTCCCTGGGAGCACACTTTGATGGCACAGATGCACAGACGGCTGATCAAGCATCTGGAGGAGACGGGAGATTTTATTAAATTAGAGTAAAAAGGGGCTGCCGCACGAAAACGTGCGGCGGCCCCTTTTTCTGCTGCAGATAACTGTGTAAACAGAATCGGATCAATGGCGTCGGATATCGTTAATAATTTGCTGGATATGTGCAATTTGTTCCACGGTCAAGCCTGAGACTTCCAGATAGAAGCGGTTATCCAGCTCCAGAAGATAGTCGGTGCTGACGGAAAAATAATGGGAGATCTTTACCAGCATATCAATAGAGGGAAGTATATTATTATTTTCCCAGTTCGATATCGTTTGTTTGGTCACATTCAGTTGAGCAGCCAGTTGTACCTGATTCAAATTTCTTGATTTTCTCATCATTTTAAGCATTTCACCAAACATATGATTCTCCTTCCCCATAAGTTTATCCTGAAAAAAGAATGTTTACAAAATACTAAAGTATTGCTATAATGGACTTTGTAACGGAAGAAAAATGTACATAAAAGTCGATATATAGACCATAGATTAGTTGTTTACAAATCGTGGAAAAGATATTCTTGTATAAACTAAAAAATACTTATATAAAAGTAAAATATACTTTTGTAAAAAAAGGCGCATTTCCGTAAAAAGAAATAGGCGGTCAGGAGTACAAGAGGAAGTCAGGTGATGGCATGGAAATCAGCTATGACGGTATGATACCCGGAGGAGTGATCATCAGCGTGGATCACTATGAAAATGATGAGATGAGCGGAAGGCTGTATCATCTTTACGCAGATGAGTGTGAGAAATTTCACAGTGTATTGGATATGGTGAAGACTCTGGAACGGTTATTTGACAGGATACAATCTCCAAAACGTGCAATGGAAGAGAGATATTTCCATTCGGAGACAGAATCTCAGAGGGTAAATGAGGAAAGACCGGATGTTCCGGTTATGAAGCGTCCCATTGTGCGAAAAGGCATGAAAGCGACCTTTGCGGTCTATGTATGCTATCGCCGGAATGCCAGCTGGCAGGGACAGGTGATGTGGGAAGAGGAAAAAAAGAAAGTGAATTTCCGAAGCGTGCTGGAACTGCTGAAGCTGATGGACAACGCGATGGGAGATTAACAGAGGGAACAGAGATGGAGAACAGAATGTTTGGAACGATGGAGATTCGGATGCTGGGGGGATTTACCATATCTTACGATGGGCAGGAGATAGCCCTGGGACGCAGCAGCACAGCCAAATTTATTCAGCTTCTTCAGATCGTATGGCTCCATGGGGAAAAGGGCATCTCGAAGGAACAGGTGATGAACAGCCTTTATGACAGGGAGCAGGTTTCCAATATTAATAACAGTTTGAATAATCTGATTTACCGTATGCGCAGACAGATGGTGCAGGCCGGATTGCCGGAAGCCATGTATATCTGCAATCAGGACGGGCTCTGCGTAATCGATGAGTCGATTCCGGTAAATGTGGATGCAGCTGAATTTAAAAGATTGATGGAAAAAGGAAATCTTTCAGTTGGAGAGAGTGAAAAAGCTTCTTATTACGTGAAGGCGGCAAAGCTTTATCAGGGAGAGTTTCTGCCGGCGCTGTCCACGGAAACCTGGGTTATGATGGAAAGCCTTCAGTTAAAACGTGTATTTGAAACGTGTGTCAGGTGGCTGGGAGACTATTTAAAGAAGCAGAAGGATTATGAAGCGGCATACCGGCTCTATACGAGAGCGGCGAAGATCTATCCCTTTGACGACTGGCAGGTTCACCAGATTGACAGCCTGATCTGCCGGGGAGAATATAAGGAAGCGTACCGTCTTTATGATAAGACTGTGAAACTGTATTCCGATGAACTTGGAATCCCGCCGTCGGGTCCCATGCTGAAATGTTATCAGAGGATGAGCGGGAAATTAACCTGCTGTCCCAATGAGCTGCAGGTGATCAAGTCGGAACTGGAAGAATTTGAGGAGGAGGGAGGCCAGTATGGAGAGGGCGCATACTGCTGCTCTTATCCCAGCTTTCTGGATGCGTACCGTTTGATGAGCCGTATTATGGAGAGAAGCGGCCAGTCCGTTTTTTTGATGCTCTGTACACTGGTTGACTATGAAGGGAAAATGATTCAAAACCAGGAAAAACTAAAAAAACGCTCGGATCTCCTGAAGAATGCAATACAGCAGTCTTTGCGCCGCGGAGACGCTTATACAAAATACAGCAATTCTCAGTATCTCGTACTGCTGGTGGGAACGAAGCAGGAGGACTGCTCGGTGGTATACCGCAGAATTAACCGTAAATTAAAGGAACTGGCGGGGCCGAGAGCAGAACTGAGTTTTAACGTCACATCACTTTCCAACCTGCACAGGGCCCTGGATTAGAATAAAAGTATCCGCATATCAGAGGATACTTTTATTGCGTTCAGAGCAAAAAATACAAAATTTTCCATTTGCGTGATGGGTTTGATGATATGTGAATTGATAAAGTAGATACATAAGGTGATCAGTATGGAAAATATTAAGAGAATGATTTCAGCACCAAACCTGCTGAATATTTGTATAGACAGCAGTAAAAACGGAGAGTGCGGCGGACGAATCTGGTACTTGTATAAGAACTGGCCCGTCCCATTTTCAAATACTGTAGATTTAATAAAGAAGATGGATGGTTTTTTCGATACGTTGAATTACCCGGAGGCATCAACGGTAAGCCGGACATTTTATATGGAAGAGAAAAGCCGGAAACCGGAGGAGAAAAAGGAGGCAGTGGCGCAGATGGCTGTTCAGGAATTGTTGGAGAAAAAGGGCGATGAGGCTACATTTATTATTTACGTAAAGTACAGACAGAACGCAACCTGGCAGGGTGAAGTCATCTGGGCGGATAAAAAGAAAAAGAAGTGCTTCCGCAGCGCACTGGAACTGCTGAAAATGATAGACAGCGCGTTGGATCATGGAAAGATTGATACAGAAGGCTGAACGAAAGGGTCTGAGAAAGGCAGGAGTTATGATGAGTTTTGTGAATAGACAATTTTATGAAAAACATAAAAAACGCCGGCTGGAGAAGCTGTGGCGGCGCAGCCTGGCCTGGCTTCTGGCCGTTTGCATCTGTCTGGGAAATGTGAACATTGCTGCTTTTGCTGCGGAATCCGTGGAAACAGGAGGAACTGGTGCGACTCCCAGCAATGCAAAGAAAGAGAATTCTGCAACACCGAGCAACGCAGACCGTTCTGCATCGGAAATATGGCTTCCTGATGGAATGATGAAGGGAGCAGAGCTGTTAGAAGAAGCGGAACGGGCGGTTACGAATGATTACCGGTTCGATTTTAACAATTTAATGAAAATGATCGATGCAGGGAATCCGGACGAAGAGGATGACGAAGCGGAAGATGAATCGGATACCGGCAGCGCTGAGCGGTATAAGAAGTTATTTAAGGGATATGACAGTTTTACTCTGTTTTACGATAATGGAAAGTTTGGCCGCCTGGGAGGCGACAGCGAGGAAGCGTATGCATATATCCTGGTGCGTGTTCCAAAAGAAGCCTATCATGCTTATCTTACCGGAGAAGATTCCGTCAGGACCGCAACTGCTTCGGAGGCTGATGCGGCAGAAGGCGGCTACAAGTTAAAGGGGGATGAGGATATCATCTTCCTCTATGTAAATGCCGGTGAGCAGGATGTGTCCTTTTACTTGAATCTGGAGGATGTCGAAGCTGGTGAGGTGACAGTTCCAAACGCGGATGCGATTTGGGAAGAACCGGATAAGCCTGATAAACCGGAAGTGAGTCTGCCGGCTGAAGGCGGTGTAAATGGAACGCCGGCGGAAAGCCCGGATCCGGATACAGCGGCTGATCCCGGCAAAAATAAAGATGAGGCAAATCCGGAGAACCCCGCACCTGACCGGAATGAAGAAATTGGTGAAAATGAGGAGAGCGGGGGAGCGAAGGAAACCGGAGGGACGCAGGAGAACGGCGGAAAGGCGGAGGCCGGAGTGACGCAGGAGAGTGGCGGAAAGGTGGAAGTTGGAGGAACGCAGGAAAGTAGCGGAAAGGTGGAAGCCGGAGGAACGCAGGAGAGTGGCGGAAAGGTGGAAGCCGGAGGAACGCAGGAGACCGGAGGAAAGCAGGAAGCCGGAGGAACGCAGGAGACCGGAGGAACGCAGGAAGCCGGAGGAACGCAGGAGACCGGAGGAAAGCAGGAAGCCGGAGGAACGCAGGAGAATGGCGGAAAAGCGGAGGCCGGGGGAAAGCAGGAGAATGGCGGAAAACAGGAAACCGAAGTAAAGCAGGAGACCGGAGGAAAGCAGGAAGCCGAAGTAAAACAGGAGACCGGAGGAAAGCAGGAAGCCGAAGTAAAACAGGAGACCGGAGGAAAGCAGGAAGCCGGGGGAAAGCAGGAGAATGGAGGAAAGCAGGAAGCCGGGGGAAAGCAGGAGAATGGCGGAAAGTCGGAAGCCGGAGGAACACAAGAGGGTGGAGGAAAGCAGGAGAATAACGAAAAACCAGAAACTGGAGGATCGCAGAAAACCATCAATACTGCCGGAAATAAAGCTACATTTATAAACGCGGATACAAGCAATAGGAAAGAAAACTCTGAAGCCTCAGAAACGGAGAAATCGGCAGGAAATGATACTCAGAATCCTGAAGCGAAATCGAATGCCGCTGCTAAAACAGAGTTAAAGATTTCCAGTTCCAGACATAACGTGTTTACTTTAATGGAACCGTTGGCCGATGAGGAAGAACTGAATGAGTCTGAGGACGAGATGACCTTTGAAGAGTGGCAGGCGATGATAGGGGATGATCAGGACGAGGATGAGTATGATGACAGCGATAATGCGGTTTATGATGAGGAAGAGGGAATTATCCATTTAAGTCTGAATGTTCTTCCGGCAGCCGTGGCGGAAGTAAAGAAAGAACAGACAAAAAGAAATTTCTTCAGCAGAGCGCTATTTAAGGCACAGGATACTACAGAACGAGCGGTGCTGCAGGCGGGTGTTACCAGTGTAAGCAATTTAGTGCCGAAGGTTTCGGGGGCGCATAAGCAGATTGAATACCTGGGCGGAGATGATTACAGGCTGCATCTGGATATTGCGGGAGGCGGAACTCCGCTGGATATTTTACTGGTGATTGATACTTCAGGGAGTATGGCGTGGAATTTGACAAACGACAGTATGAACTTTAACGGAAATTCAAGACTGGATAAGATAAAAAAGCTGCTTGGCTATAAAAGTGGGCGAACAGAGGTGGATGGATTTATTGACAGTATTCTGGAGAAAAATTCAGAGAGCCGATTTGGAATTGTTTCCTTTGATCAAGCGGCGAATGCGAAATTGTCGTGGTCGAATAACTTAAGTAAGATAAAGGAAGCGGTGGGCAGCTTAACTGCTCAAAATGGAACCAACTGTGAGGACGGATTATGGGAAGCGTCTAAGATGTTAAAGAATGTTGAATCAGGCCATATTCCCTATATGATTTTTCTCAGTGATGGTCAGCCTACCTTTTACATGTCACAAGGCAAGTATGGAGGAGCGGATACATTTGAGGGTATTGATTCAAATGGTACAAGACGCGGCTCCGGTTATACGAATGAAGATTATACAAGTCAGACTATTTCAGCAGTTACCTGTAAAAATGGATTCAGAGAGTTAAACAGAGGATTGATTTCTTATGCTGTCAATATAGGCGGCGGTGCCAGCAATAAGTTACTAAATGCCATTGCAGAAGATCCGGGCAGAGTCATTACCGCAGCGAATGATACAGCACTGACATCAGCATTTACGGCAATTTTAGAGTCTATGGAATTAAAGAATGTAAAGATAACAGATACTCTTAGCCAGTGGGTTGAGCTGAAAGATCAGTCTCTCTCAAATGCGGTAGTTAAGGTGACGACAGATGGCGAAGAAAAGGTACTCGATCACAGTAAATACCGTTTGGGTTACGATAACCAAACGAGAACAGTAACACTGGATTTATCAAAAGCTACTTCCAATGGTATTTTTAACAGAGATGCAGCTTACAGTGTCTCTTTTGAAATAAAGGTCAGCGATAGTGCAAAAGACTATTATCATGAGACGGGTCAGTATCCCGATACGGGCGAAGATGAAACGGACTATGGGGGAAATACTACCAGCAGCGGCCAGCCAGGGTTTTTCTCAAATGACAGTGCCAAAGCAATCTGGAGCGGCAATACAGAAGGTTTTACATATCCCAGGCCAGTTGTGCAGGCTCCATATGAACCGGATTATCAAAAATACATTAAGGATAACGGCAATGGAACGTATGATCTGACTCTCAATGTAAGATCAACAGTAGAGTCCACAAGCAGCACAACGACAGAAAAAGTTCCGGCTGATATTGTGTTTGTACTTGATAAATCAGGAAGTATGGCACAATCAATGTCAGGTGGGGATAATCCTGCAAAAGGTAAATCCAGACGAGAACTCGTCAATGCGGCTGTAAAAAAACTTATCGAAAGTCTGGGCAAAAAGGGGTGCGATGTAAGATATGCGGGAGTGCATTTTTATGGAATTAGCTGGTATGGCCAATACTATGGAAAAGCAGATCAGGTGCTTCCCGCCAATGGGGAGAATGAGTGGCCAAGCGTAACAGACAAATATAGAACGGAATTAAACATTGAGAATCCTGTATTGGGAACTTATCCGTATCTGGGTCTGGAGAAAGCGATTGAATTACTGGGTACAGGATCAACGGCACACCAGGGTGCAGAAAACCTGAAACGATACATTGTGTTTTTGACGGATGGAGAGCCTTCAGAGGATGATGAAAAGGAAGATGCGACAAAATCCAAAGTTCAGCTTGAGAAGCTAAATAAGCTGGGCGATGTTACCTTTTTTGCAATTGGGTATTCTCAAGATGCGCTGAGTGAAGATGGTTATTTAAATATAATTGAGAACTATATGAAGACTTCAACACCAAATATCAAGACAAATTTCCTGCCAGCGGCTGGAGAAGGAGATACGGATCCCGTATTCAATGCCATTGAGAACGAAATTCTGAATACACTTCAGAAAAATACATATGGTGTGACCGGTGTAACAATTACAGATGAGTTAAGCGATTACGCCGATTTTGTTACGACGGATCCATCAAAAGTAACGATAGCCATCAACGGTAAGGCAATGACTGCTGAAGAGTATGGGAAAGCAGTTTCAAGCATAGCGATTTCTGAAAGAACCGGAGAGGCGCCGGCGAAAATTGTCGTAACATTTAAGGCAGACTATGAATTGAAAAAGGATGCTGTATACAGTGTAACATTTGGTGTGAAACCGACGGACAGAGCGTATCAGGACTACGCAGCCAATACAGCCGTGAATCCTGACGATCCCTATGGTGGAATCATGGGTGACAGGGGTACCGATGCTCCTGGCAATGATACCAGTTCCGGCAAACCCGGATTTCATACAAATGCGGAGGCGACTCTTCAGTATTCTGTAGGCACCTCCCATGGGACTCTGGAATACGATCATCCGGTACTTCAGGTAAGTGTCGGGAAGGTAAGACTTACAAAGATTGTCGATGGAGCCGCAGGAGATCCGGAGGATCAATTTCTCATCCATATGTACCAGGGGGATTCCAGTTATACGTCGGCTGCCTTGAAAAACGGAGAGATAAGTCCATATATCCCTGTTACGAAAAGCGGGGTATTCCGGATTGATGAATCGGTTCCCATGGAATATCGGAAGGCCGGGACATTCCTTGTGGTGAAGGATGCAAAAAGTGGTAATGTGGCAGACGGACGGCTGAACGGAACGGAAGTTACGGTGAATCCGGGTGATGATTTATTGATTGAGGTTCATAACGAATTCGGGCACAAACCGTATTTTCACGCGGCAGCAGCAGTAACGAATTATACCAATGGAAGCGCGGAGGTCCCCTTTAATCAGGAGGGACCGGTAAATACCTCACTTCCGGAATCACCGGTAGCAGCTGCCGTAGATCCGGGGGAACGGCGTGTGGCAATCAAAATATTAGAGGAGGATGAGAGGCTTGCCTGAGAAAAAACGAAATATTGTAAAAATAATGAGTCTCGTCTTTCTTGTGATTGCGGCTGTTGGAATCGGAGTTACGGGAGCAAGTATCAGCCACAGAATGGAGCTGACGAACCAGATTCGAACACCGACGGTGAGTGTGGAGGTTCGTGAAGAGGTTGGATCGGTAGAGGAAGGACTGAAGACAAAAAAAGTAAAGTTTGAAAATACAGGTAATGCAGATGTATTCCTCCGCGTCTCATACGGTGAGACATGGACTTATCAGGAAGGGGAGCAGCGTATGATTCTTCCCAATGAGCCGGAGGGAAAAGAAGCTGCTGTAAAAAATTGGAATACAGACGGAAGCTGGCAGGAGGGCGGAGATGGCTGGTTCTACTATACAAGGGTTTTAAAACCGAAGGAAAGTACGCCGTATATACTGACGGCCGTAGATTTTAGAAGAACTGCGGAACTGTCTGACCAGCGTTACCGCACAGCTGGGTACGAACTGTATTTCCGAACAGAGACGGTGCAGGCCAGCGACCAGCTGGAGGCTGCGTTGGACGCGGTGGGAGCCGTATTCGAAACCAGCTTTCAGGTGAAAGATCAGAGGCTGACAACGGAGCTCTGGAAGAGCAGCAAAGATTCGTTATTACTTGACTGGAGAGGAGGAAACTGATTTTGAAAAGGAAATCCCTAAAATTAGCTGTTATCCTCGCAGCCTTTGTCCTTTTAACAGGGATAGGAGGAAGCTGGGCCAGCTATAGTAATACGGTACAGATCAGAAATCCCCTTGCAACAGAAAAGAGTGGTGTGGAACTGGTAGAAAATTTTAATCCCAACAGCACATTCCTTCCGGGAGAAACCGTTGAGAAGAAGCCCTTTTTCCGGAACACAGGCGAGTTGGATTTGATTCTTCGGGTTAAGGTTTTAGAAAGCTGGAAGGACAGCCAGGGGAATCCCGTGACGACAAATCCGCCGGATACCGAAAAAGTGAGCAAAAACTGGACAGATTCGTGGAAAACAGACTGGTTTCTAGTCGGTGATTATTACTACTATAAACATGTTTTGAAGAAATCCGGATCAGAAGGAAGTGTGACGGAAGATATTTTAAAGAGTCTGACACTCAGCCCGGAGGTGAGCAATGATCATCATGACTATGATTACAGCGGCCTCGTCTATGAACTGAAGTTTACGTCAGATGCAGTACCTGCGGACAGTCTTTCTCTGGATAGCTGGAGCGGACAGATTAACGGGGAAAATACGAAGGGGATTGCCTTTGACTGGAAGGGACTTCTCGCACCGTAAGAATGAAAGGTTTGTTATCAAAGGCGGTTTTATCCGTCTGCAAGATAAAAAGGAAAATTCAGGAGGAAAATCATAATGAAAAAGAAAAACGTATTAGCTTTGGCAGGGGTACTGGCCGTTTGTGCAGTTGGAGGAACCATGGCGTATTTTAATCAGACCATGGAGGCAGAGAACGTATTTGATACAGGAAAATATGGCAGCACCATGGTGGAGGATTTTAAACCGTCAGAGGGCCAGAATTGGGAGCCGGGTGCAACCGTAAATAAGGTGGTTAAAGTAGTCAATACCGGAAATTTACCGGTTGTAGTACGTGTAAAGATGGATGAAAAATGGATCAATAAGGATAAGGATACGTTAATCAAAGAAGTCAGCACGGCAAAAGCGGCATCTGATGCTGCGAAGGCAGCTGGCGTGGCTGGAGCGAACCAGTTGGTAACGGTTTATCAGGGAGATCCGGAGGATGGACAGTGGGCAGTCGATGATTCCGTAGTAAAGAAAGCATTGAACGAATCCGGGAAATGGATCTACCGTGAAGAAGATGGCTATTACTACTATGCCGATGAATTAGGAGCGGGTGATCCGACCGAAGCGTTCCTGGAGTCAGTAACACTGATTGAGAATGCGGATATGGGACAGTATGCCAAAAAGAAATACTATACGTTTGATGCAGATGAAGCAACGGAAAACTGGGTGGAGTTTCCGACCAACAGTAAGGGTGAATACGTATCGGAAAAAGATTTGAAAGCAGAAATAGGAGAAGAGAATTATGCTAAAATACAGCATTTCAAATCGGATATTATACCTGGGGCAAATCCTGGATACAGCAATGCCGACTATACGCTGACCATTACAAGCCAGACCGTACAGGCGACAAAGCAGGCAGTAAATGCAGTTTTCGGAAATAACAGTGAATTTACACTTACAGGAACAAGCTGGTCATTGAGAGATGAGACGGTCGGCAATCAGTAATTATTGAAAAAAGGAACAGGAGGAATTACATATGAAATTAAATAAGAAAATATTTGCAGTAAGTGGTCTGGCGGCACTGGCAGTGGTTGGCGCTACATGGGCTTACTTCAATCAGTCAACATCCATTACGAACCCGTTGAGCACAGGAACTTATGCAACCTCCATGGTTGAGCGGTTCACCCCTAAGACAGATTGGCAGCCGGGCGTAACCGTTGACAAGTGGGTCGCAGCAGAGAATACCGGCGATTACGATGTGCTGGTACGTGTAAAAATGGATGAGTCATGGACGAGAAAGAGCGAGAGTAAGCCGTTCGCTACGATTAAGAGTATTAACGGAGTACCTTTTACAGACGTGGATGCGGAAAGCCTTCTGGCTATGCAGTATGATGGAAAGGCCTTCTCGGAGGACGGAGCCAGAGACGGCCTGGTACCGGCCTATGAAGCTGTCTCGGATGATGCCGCTTTTGATGCACAGGATCACACGGTTGTGTATAAGAATCTGGACGCAGCAAACTGGGAATATCATACCGACGGTTACTGGTATTATAAGAAAGTATTGCCGGCAGCTGCGAAAGCTGCCGATGGCAAGGCAGTTGCCTCCACAACAGAGACTCCGCTTATGACTGCAATTACGCTTGCTAAGAACGTAGATACCGGTAAGTATACAGACGGAACACTTCTGGATTATGCAGTAACAGAAGAAGGCGATAAGAGTAAGATTGCAGATGATGTCTGGAAATCAAGCGGACTCTCTTCTTTAACAGATATCTATGATAAGAAATTAAGTGAGGCTGAGAAAGCGGAGATTGATGCAGGGAGAGAATATCTCTGGAGCCGTTCCACATCGAAGACAGAGGATGGTCTGGAGGGCTACTCTGATGCCAACTATGCATTAAATATCACGACAGAATTCATTCAGGCGACGAAAGACGCGGTAGAGAGCGAATGGGGAACAAATTTACCCGTTTCAGGATTGTTACAATAATAAACCCAGCAGGGAGATACCATGAAAATAGTAAAAGGATTGGTCGGCATAGCATCCGGGATCGTTTACGCCTGTATTCTCTGCTATCTGCTGATCGCCTCACCAATGATCGCCGGATACAAACCGGTTGTAGTACTCAGCGGCAGTATGGAGCCAACGTACCATGTAGGAAGTGTAATTTACTATAAACACACCGCTTTCGCCAATATCCAGGTAGGTGACACCATCACATTCCGTGCAGGAACGGATGGTATGGTAACCCACAGGGTGACATCGAAGAGTGAACTGTCAAGAACCTTTACGACAAAGGGAGATGCAAATCCAAGCGAGGACCCCTCTCCTGTGGAATACTCGAATGTAATTGGTAAAGTTCTGAAATTCAGCGTTCCATATGCGGGATACTTCGTAGCATACAGCAAGAATTTTACAGTAATCGGTATGATGGCTGGTATTATCATACTGAATATAATTTTAGACAGCCTTTTCCCCAAAAAGAAGAAGGAGGAAGAAAGGACAGAGAATAAAAATGAGGAGAAACTATCGTAAGGCAAGACAAATAGTTTCCCTGGGAGCACTGGCCGTTGTTCTGATTATTGGCGGTACCCTGGCCTATTTTAATCAGGATTTGTCAGCCTCCAATGTATTTCTGACCGGCAAATATGATACAGACCTCCATGAGGAATTTAAGCCTCCGGGAGACTGGCAGCCGGGGGTGGAAATTCCAAAGAAGGTCGACATAAAAAATAAAGGAAATGTAGATGTTGTGGCAGTAGCCAGGATGACAGAGAGCTGTGTGCGAAAAGAGGATGTCTTCATAACGACCTATGAAACGGTGGATGGCCGGAAGACAGAACGCCAGGAAAAGGTAGCATCGAAAGGTGATGTGCTTCCTTTGCAGTTTGAAGCTTCAGATGGGACGCAGCAGGAATTTGCTCTGAAGAATTTTGGCAGTGATGTCGTGCCGTATGCAGAAGCGAAATCGCCCGAAGAGTATCGCAACAAATGGGTTTACACCTACGATGAGAACAGTAAGGCGTATTACTTTATCTATATGGGGCTGATTGAAGGCGGAAATACTTCGCCCGGTCTTCTTGAGAGTGTTACCATGAATCCCAGGGCACAGGCAACCGTAACACATACGAAGCTGGTATCGGATTACGATAAGGAGAATAAAAAAGACCGATATACATTCTCTTATGATACGAATTCGTTTGGTTACGACAGTGCGGAGTATCGGCTGAATATTACGGCAAAGACCGTCCAGGCCACAAAGGACGCGGTTGACGAAGTGCTTACAGGGAACCGGGAAATGGTTCCGGAAAACTTTGATAAACTGGCTGCTTCTTTAAAAGAGATGTGCCGGTGAGAACAAGATGAAAAAGAAAGAGGATAAAAAAGATGAGAAAAAATAAAAAAGCATTCATGGGCCTCGCCGCCCTTGCAGCAGTAGCCGTAATCGGAGGAACCTGGGCATACTGGAACCAGGATTTAAGCGCGGTCAACGAGTTTGAAACAGGCAAATACGATACGGACATTACCGAGACCTTTACCCCTCCGGCTCCTGGCGAATGGGTTCCTGGCGTAGAGGTGGAGAAAAAGGTAACCGTTACCAATAAGGGCGACGTAAAACTGGCGGCTCTCGCAACCGTTAATCAGGTATGGGTCAGAACCGAGGATGTAATCGATACGGATGACGAGAACGAAGGCCAGCCGATTCCTCCAGAGGCAGGAGAATATTTTGACCTGATGTTCCAGAACGGTGATGCGATGGAATACGCTTCGATTGTAAGCTGGGGCAGCGAAGTGGTGGCGCTTGAATCCGTAAAGGATGCGGCAGCAGGTATGGGCATTACAGCAACGGTAAGCGGTCTTGACGATACAGCAGCAGCTGGAAAATGGGTGATGGTAAACGCAGTGAATACGAAGGATACAGACGGAAAAGAAACAAACTCCGACGGAAAAGGCTTTTCTGACGTACAGTTTATCTACAACGGAATTGTTGAAGCAGAGGGAACCGACGGCAAAGATGCAACCCCCTTGCTGTTAGAGGGCGCTACTTTGAATAAGGCCATCAATACGACCATCACCGCGAAAAAGACAACCACCTCTGTCGATGAAAACGGAAATACGGTAACCAGGACAGAGACTACAAAGAATGCAGCCTCTGGTTATGACAGTGCGAAGTATACCATGACAATCAATGCCACCACCGTTCAGGCGACAAAAAGTGCGATTGAAGCGATTTTCGGCGCTAAAAATATAAACAAGGACCAGATTGATGAATTCCTTGCTGTAAATGGAAATCATCTGATGGCGGAAGAACTGCCGGCAGAGACGAATGAAACCGTACAGCCATAATCCGGTGAGCGGTGGAGGCCCCTGTTATCAGGCCCCTGATTTTAAAGCAGCAGACAGGAGATAGAGAGATATGAGGAAAGGCGGACACAAATTATTAGGGCTGGCGGCGCTGGCATCACTGATGCTGATCGGTGGGACGTGGGCGGCATGGACTCAGGAGATAACGGCAGGCAATGAGTTCATGCCTGGGACCTATGAGACCTCTCTTGACGAAAAGTTCACTCCTCCAACGGACTGGTCCCCGGGTACGGAACAGGAAAAAAGGGTCCGGATCAGCAATAAGGGGACCGTTCCGGTGATGGCTAAGGCTGTTATTACGCAGAGCTGGATTCGCAGGGAGGATGTCTATGCCACACGGTTAAACGCTTCCGGTGATGTTGTGCAGGAGCCGGTGGCACCTTTCAAAGGCGAAGCGTTTCCTCTGACCTTTCAGACGGATGAAGGTGAGGAGTATGCCTCTATCCCTAATTTCAATAAGAATGCAGTGGTACTCCTGGACTCCGGAAAGACGGCGGACAGCTCGCTCAGCCTGGGGCTTTCGGCGGTCAGTACCGTGGACGCGGCCAGAGGGAAATGGCTTCTGTTGAATGAAGTGCCGGACGCAAAGGGCCAGTACACGCTTTATTACATGGGAATCATCGAACCAGGCAGTTCTACGCCGGAATTTCTGGAAAGCGTGACGCTGAACCGGAAACTGGGAAGGACGATTACCGGAAAAGAAACCCGTTTTATCAAAATGGAGGACGGTTCCACAAAGAAGGTTACCATAGACAGCGTCAACGCCGAGTTTGGATATGACTCTGCCAAATACACCATGGACATCAAGGGCTCCACCGTGCAGGCGACGAAGGCGGCTGTGGAGGAGATCTTCGGAACGGGAGATGAGACGCTTGCCTATCTGGCCGGCCAGGTGGCGGAAAGCGGGATATTTGAATCCGCCGAGGTGAAGACCCTGAAATTTGAGGAGTCAAACGGCAGGATGGTATACGTTCCATACAGAAGTGAGGAAGGAGCCGAGACGGGCAACTGGTTCATGAGCTTTACCGACATGGTTCCGGGCGGAATCTATAAGGATAAGCTGTCCATAGAAAATGCTTCGAAAAAGAAATACAGACTCTATGCACAGGTGGTCCCGAGAGAACAGGATACAGTCAAAGCCCAGCTTCTGGACTTAATTACTATGAAAGTATACTATCAGGGGACACTGATTTACGATGGAAAAGCTACGGGAGCGTCTCTCATTACCGAGGAAGGACTGAACCGGGCGGTTCCGCTTGGAACCTATGCCTCCGGGGATAAAGGAGTCATCGAGGTTGAGTTATCGCTCGATCCGACGCTTAAGCTGGGAGACGGAAGAAGTGAGAAGTATGCAGGAGTTCTGACGAAGGTTGACTGGAAATTCATGGTGACCGAGGTGAAAGCTCCTGATGGAGGCGGCTCAGACAATCCGGGTAAGCCTGATCATAATACAGTCGTTACCATTCCCGACAGCCCGGTTCCGGCAGGCGACTTAACGGTAATTGAAGACAGTCCGGTGCCCCTTGCCCTGATTCCAAAGACCGGAGATACCACACCCTTAATCCCAATGATTGCGACAGTCATCGGAAGCGGTATCGCCTTACTGTACCTGGCCGAAAGGCTTCGAAGGAAAAAAGAAGATTAAACCGATATGAAAAGAAGAGTATATCAGATTTTATTTCCAGTGATATTGGCCGTGTTCCTGATTTCGTCCGGATTCCTTGTGAAAACACTGTATGAATACCGGAAAGCAGAAGAGGAATACGCAAAAATAGCCGGGCAGACGGTAAAAGTGCTGCCCGGCACTTCTTATAATAAGAGTGCGGATAATAAAAGTACAAATAGTAAAAATACAAATAGTAAGAATACAGAATCCGTGGATTTGGAGCGGATTCTGGTGATTGATTTTGACAGCCTGCGGCAGACAAATCCTGATATAACCGGATGGCTTGATATTCCAGGGACATCGATCAGTTATCCGGTGGTCCAGGCGCAGGACAATGCCTTTTATCTGAGCCACGGAGTCGGCAGGCAGAAAAGCGGATCGGGCGCTGTGTTTATGGATTACAGAAATGAGGCCGGTCTTTCTGACGATAATACGATTCTCTATGGCCATAACATGCACAGCGGCTCGATGTTTGGCGGTCTGAGAAAATACAGGGATTCCGAGTACCGGGAAAGCCGGCCGTTCGTTGATTACTACGTGCCAGGCCTGCGGATCCGTTATGCCGTCTATGCCTGCTATGAAGAGGAGGCCGAAGCGGAAAAGTATTCCGTGAAATTCGGCGGTGAAAGCGAAAAAGAGGCATTTATCTCCGATGCAGTCGAAAAATCACTTTATGCTACAGGAATTGTTCCCGATCCGGCCAGCCATACGATGATGCTCTCCACGTGCACGGGAAACGGATATACCAGGAGATGGGTCGTACAGGCGGTCGAGCAGGAGCGCCTGCCGCTGGAATAAGACGGAATAGCGTCTCCCCAAGAGTTTGAAGATTTTCTTACAAATACTGCCAATTGTGTGAACTTTTCGTGTTGAGGTTGACACATGGCAGTATTTGTCATTATAATAAATTGAATGCTAAATTTACATAAATTAGTATAATTGGAAAAATACTGAGGACATGTTGGGAGAGACAGATGAGGAGATATAAAAAAGCTCGTAAAATGGCGGCTTTACTGGCCAGTGTCCTGGTGATTGATTCCCTTGTGGGATACGTTTCACCGCACATAGAGAGTATGGCATACATGGAGAGGTCGGCGACGGTTAACGCTTCTTCGCTGAATGTGAGGAGCGGTCCTGGTACGACCTATTCTATCGTTACGAAGCTGACCAGCGGGGCGGCAGTAACGGTTATAGATGAGAAGACGGCCTCAGACGGCGCGTTATGGTATCAGATCCGGGTTAAGGGCTCAGGAGGAACTGAGACGACCGGATATGTTTCAAAGAGTTATTTAAAATTCCCGGTTTCCTACACGAGTGACGCCGATTTTGAGGCGTATTTAAACTCGGAGAGATTCCCGGAGAGCTATAAGGTGAGGCTGCGTGAGCTTCATGCGCAGTACCCGAAGTGGGTATTCCGGGCTCAGCATACGAACTTGGACTGGAACACGGCTGTTAAAGAGGAGAGTCAGGTGGGACGCAACCTGGTTCACACAAACAGCATGTCTTCCTGGAAATCCATCGCGGATGGCGCATTTAACTGGGACAGCAGTACATGGCCCGGCTTCGACGGAAGCTCCTGGGTGGCGGCATCCGAGGATATTGTAAAGTATTACATGGATCCGAGAAATTTTCTGGATGAGACGAATGTTTTTCAGTTCCTTACCCATACATACGACAGCAACAGCCACACGGTGGAAGGACTTCAGACCATGGTAAAGGGATCCTTTCTGGCCGGTACCGCGGCAGGCGGCGGGAGCTCGTCTCCGGGAGGCAGCAGCAGTCCGGGCGGCAGCGGCAGTTCGGGCGGCGGTGATTCTTCCTCGTATGGTCCCGGTGTTTCCGGCGGAGGGCCGGGGGTTAATCTTCCAAGTAACGGAGGGTCTTCTTCTGGTTCAGGAGGATCTTCATCTGGTTCCAGCGGCTCCGGTACAGTCGAGAGCGCCGCTCCCAGCAAGGGCAGTACGCCGGGAGTCAGCCAGGAATCGCCTCACGCTTCCATCACACCGAACACGCCGCGCGTGCTCATGGAATACGGCCCGGGAGTCAGTCTGACCGGTCCTTCGGCAGATAACAGCAGCGGGTCTGTGACACCGAGCGGCAGCACCAACTATGTGGATATTATTATGAACGCCGGAACCCAGTCGGGAGTCAATCCCTACGTTTTGGCTGCTATGATTATCCAGGAACAGAGTTCAAGCGGAACCGGCGGCAGCATTACCGGAACAGAAGCAGGCTATGAAGGCTATTATAATTTCTTTAATATAGAGGCATATCAGTCAGGCAGTATGTCTGCCGTACAGAGAGGGCTCTGGTGGGCGTCTCAGTCAGGCAGCTATGAGAGACCATGGAATTCCCCTGAAAAATCAATTTTGGGCGGAGCTCTTTATTATGGTAATAATTACGTAAAAGTTGGACAGGATACATTTTATCTGAAGAAATTCAACGTACAGGGGAATAATCTCTATAAGCACCAGTATATGACGAATATACAGGGCGCGGCTTCGGAGGGGGCGGTCTATGCGAAGGCATATAACGACGAGATGAAGCAGACTGCGCTGGAGTTTAAGATACCGGTCTATAACAACATGCCGGATAACGCGTGCAGCCAGCCGACTACAGACGGCAATCCGAATAACAAGCTGTCGAATTTAAGCGTGGATGGATTTGTTATGACGCCAACCTACAACAGAGATACTCTGGAGTACAACTTAATTGTCGATCCTTCCGTTTCCAGTATTACGGTCAATGCCAGTGCCATCGATGGAAAGGCAACCGTGAACGGTTCCGGAACAATCCAGCTGCAGAGCGGCGCCAATGATGTGCGGATCGCCGTAACGGCCCAGAACGGCAGTGTCAGAGAGTACGTGGTTCATGTGGTTCGTCAGGATAACGGACCGACGTATTCCTCCTCTGTCGGAGGAAGCACCGGCGGAAGCAGCGGTTCATCGGCAGGCCCGGGCGGCGGAGAAGTAGGCCCTGGCGTAAGCAGCGGACCGGGCGTATCGGATCCGTCTTCCGGCGGCAGTGCGGGAACACCAGGCGGAAGCAATATCTCAATCGCTCCGGATGGTTCTAACTAAACGTAAGTAAGGAGATTTCTATGAAAATAAAACTGAAACGACTGATGGCCGGCCTGATGCTGGTCTGCATGCTGGCAGTTATGGGACCATTCGGACAGATGGTCTCCTGGGCTGCCAATACAAGAATTGCATTTTCCGACCCATCGGTCATGGTGGGCAACGAAGTGACGGTAACGATGAAGATTACCAGTGATTCCGCGTTGGGCAAGGCGGATGTCATGCTGGCCTACGATTCGGCCGCACTGGAATTTATAAGCGGCAACGGCGCGAACGGGGGAGCCGGAGCGTTGAAGCTTCAGGACACCACGGACGCTGCCGATCAGAAATCCTTTAGCTTTACTTTGAAGTTTAAGGCTCTGAAGGCGGGAAACACACAGATTTCCGTGACGTCCCAGGAGATTTACGATGCGGATTCCCAGATCGTAACGGTGGATAAGCAGGGCGGTTCCACTGTCAAGGTGACTTCCCCGGCCTCCTCCTCCAAGGATGCCGCGCTCAAGTCTCTGAAGATATCACCAGGCGAGCTGACTCCGGAATTTTCACCGGAGGTGGATAGCTACACGGCTTCCGTGGATGGCAGCACCGCAGATTTAGTCGTGAACGCAGTGGCGGCTAATGCAGGCGCCAGTGTGACGCTTCAGGGTGACAAGGGCTTAAAGGCCGGAGAGAATCAGGTCGTGGTCAACGTTACGGCAGAGGATGGCCAGACCGTTAAGAACTACACAATCGTAGTGACGAAGGCGGAAGGCGGTGAGACGACACCGGGCGGAAGCAGCGGAGCGGACGTATCCGCAGAATTTGGTGATGCCGCTGTGACGGTGAACGGTACGGAATATAAGGTGGCGGCTTCCTTCGACGAGTCAGCACTGCCGGAAGGCTTTGAAGCGAGCACCTATGATTATAAGGGAACGGAAGTTATGGCCGGAAAGGGTCTTGAAAAAGATCTGACTCTCCTGTATCTCCAGGATGCGGGCGGAAACGGCGGCTTCTACATCTATAACGCAGAAGCAGATTCCTGGTCACAGTTCGTCTCTGTGGAGACAAGCTCCAAGGCGATTGTTATCGTGCCGCTTGATGCGGGTATAACGGTTCCGGAAGGCTTCGAGGAACGACAGATCGATATCGACGGAATCCGTGTAACCGGCTGGGTACCGAAGTCTGAAGGCGATCCGCAGTACTGTCTGTTCTATGCGATGAACTGGAACGGAGAGAAGAACTTCTACCGGTATGATTTAACGGAAAAGACGATCCAGCGGTATTACGCTTCCGGCGTTTCCATGGATTCTTATAACAAGATGAAAGAGGATTACAACAGCCTCGTCCGCGATTATAACCTGCAGCGGTATATCTTAATTGGTGTGGGTGTGCTGGCATTTATCCTTCTGATCGTGATTATCGTCCTTTTAAAACGGGGCGGCAATGGTTCTGACGGAGGTTTCCGGGAAGAACGGCGCGGCAGAGATGAGGTGCCGGAAGGCTTTTTCACAGAACCGGAGAGCCAGGCAGGCCGTGTGCGCCGCTATAGCCGTGATGAGTTTGAAGGGGACGGGGAAGTGCCTCTGAAGGCACAGGAAGAACCGGAAGATGATGATTTCGAGATGGAAGACAGCCTCGATGATATGGAGAAGAAGCTGTCGGCCCATCTGGCGGAAGAAATAGAGCGGGACACAGCCGGACCGCAGAGAACCGCAAGAGAACAGACACCGGTCCGGCAACAGCCGAATGCAGCACCGCGTGTGACGCAGGAACCAGGACAGGCTGTTAGACCACAGCAGGAGAGCCATGCTGGCAGACCGCAGGCAAACGCTGCACAGGCAGGAAGAGTGCCGCAGGCGAATGCGGGGCAGGCAGGAAGGCCGCAGGCGAATGTAGGACAGACAGGAAGACCGCAGGCGAATGTAGCGCAGGCAGGAAGAGCGCCGCAGGCGAATGCGGGGCAGGCAGGCAGGCCGCAGGCGAATGCAGGACAGACAGGCAGGCCGCAGGCCAATGCTGTGCAGGCAGGAAGGCCGCAGCAGAATGCAGGAGAGGAAGGCAGAACGCAGCAGAATGCGTCCAAGACAGGCGGACTACAGGCTAAACCGGGACAGTCAGGCAGACCGCAGCCAAACGCCTCCCATGCGGGCAGACCGCAGCCGTCCAGACCGGATCCGGCAGTGCGGTATCCGGAGATGGAAGATGAAGATGATTTTGAATTCATGGATCTTGACGACTAAGCAAGATAACAAATGACGGGCAGGACTGCTTCTGGAAAAAGAAGCAGTCCTGTTGTTGTTCTTTCGGTTCTTTTTAAGGAATGTCCGATGTAAATATATTACATATTGAAAAAATAAGTCTTGTGTGCTATTATGTGTATAACAGATATAACGAAAGATGGTGAGTATATGATATTGCAAATCGATTTTAACAGTGATGAGGCAATTTATATCCAGCTTCGGAATCAGATCATTATTGGAATTGCCACGGAAACGATAAAGGAAGGGGATCCCCTGCCCTCCGTGCGCCAGATGGCTGACAATATAGGAATTAATATGCACACGGTGAATAAGGCGTACTCTGTCTTAAAGCAGGAGGGCTTTGTTAAGCTGGACCGCCGCAAGGGGGCGGTCGTGGCCCTGGACGTGGATAAGATGCGTGTCCTCGATGAGATGAGGAGAGATTTAAGCGTCGTGTTGGCCCGCGGGATCTGCAAGAATGTTACCTGTGACGAGGTGCACCAGCTTGTGGATGAGATTTTCATGCTGTTTTCCAGAGGTCAGAAGGAGGAATAGCTGCTGCTGTCTGCTCCCTGCCTGGGGCTGCCGCCGTCTGGTCCGGCTCTGCCGGTTGCCTCCCGGCTCCCTGTGACTTTGCAGGGTATTAGCAGTTCTTAACGCGTAGAATTTTTCGTTCAGGGGAAATGCCCACCTGTCTGAGCGCAGCGAGTTTGGGAATTTTCACTGGTTTTTAGAAAAATCCTGCACGTTTAGAACTGCTTATGCCCGAAACCGGAGCTGGGAGCCGGGAGGGAACCGGCAGAACCGGACCAGACGGCGGCAGCCCCAGGCAGGGAGCAGACAGCAAGGAATAGCCGGAAGAATGGAGGTTACTTATGTTATGTGAGAGATGCGGAATTCGCGAAGCGAATATCCAGTATACAGAGGTAATAAATGGCGTGAAAAAGGAACACCATTTCTGTGCTCAATGTGCAAAAGAGATGGATTTTGGACCGTATTCCGCTATTTTTGACGGAGAATTTCCGCTGGGCAAGCTGCTGTCGGGACTCCTGGGAATCGAGGATACCAGCCGGGTGCCGGATAAGCTGCACCAGGTGGTCTGTCCGACCTGCAAGACCAGCTACGATGAATTTATCAAGAACAGCCAGTTCGGATGTGCCGACTGCTACAGTGTGTTCGGCCCCCTGATGGAAGAGAGCTTAAAGCAGCTGCAGGGGAGCACCGCACATACGGGGAAGCGGCCGAAATATCAGAAGATTTCCTATAAAACGCCGGATTTAAAGGGCAGCGGGGATGAGACGGCGGGAGATGCCGTTTATGAACATGAAGAGGAGATTATGGAGCTGGATGCGAAGTTAAAAGAAGCGCTTCAGTTTGAAGACTATGAGACCGCGGCGGTATGCCGTGACAAGATCAGGGAATTAAAGAAAGGACATGAGACGAATGCTTAGATGGTTTGAAAAGACGGACGAAACACGGCCGGGTGTCATCAGCAGCCGCATTCGTCTGGTGCGAAACTGGGAAGAGTATAAGTTCCCTGCCATGCTGGGGACACAGGAGAGCGAGGAGATGGTCCGCAGGCTGGAATTCGGGCTGAAGGATCTCGCGGAGGTGGAAGGCAGGAAATACGAATACGCCATGCTGGAGGAACTGGAGGAACTGGACCGGGCGGCGCTGCGGGAGCGGAGAATCATAAACCGTGCTGCGGTGGAGAAGAAAGCCCCGGCGGGTATCATACTGTCTGAGGACGAGGATACCAGCATTCTGCTAAACGGTGACGATCACATCCGGCTTCAGCTTCTCTCTTCCGGGCTTCATCTGGAGGAATTATGGGAGCGGGCCGATGCCCTGGATGATTACATCAACGAACGGTTTCCGTATGCGTTTGACGACCGGTACGGCTACCTGACTTCTTTTCCGACGAATGTGGGAACCGGGATGAGGGCCTCGGTGGTGGTGCATCTGCCAATGCTGTCCTCGGGGCGGAAGTTCCCGGCTTTGATAGCCGATATGAGCCGGTTTGGGACGGCAGTCCGCGGCGTGTACGGCGAAGGGGAGGAGAATTTTGGCTCCCTTTATGAGATATCGAACCAGAAGACGCTGGGACAGAGTGAAAAGGAGATCGCCGATGTGGTGACGAAGGCGGCCATCCAGCTGACCAACCAGGAGATGACCGTCAGGAAGATGTCCCTCCAGCGGCGGCGCCTGGAACGGGAGGACGAGGTATATAAATCTTACGGTGTGTTAAAATATGCCAGGAGGCTTACGGCCAGAGACGGTATGATATTTTTGTCTCAGGTCATGGCCGGAGCGGCGGACGGGCTGCTTGTGATGAAGGAGCCGTGCTCCGTCTACCGCCTCATGCTCGGCCTGCAGCCGGCGAATTTACAGAAGATATCCGACAGGCCGTTAAGCAAGGAAGAACTGGATATTGCGAGGGCGGAATTTATCCGTGGAGAATTGCCTGATTTAGAGTAAAGACGGTTTATTCCGTGAAACAACAAAGCATACGAGCTGAACGGAGTGCTCATTACAAGGAGGACAGACTGACATGATAGACAGATTTACAGCAAAGGCCAGAGAGTCAATTAATCTGGCCGTCCAGGCGGCGGAGGAGCTGGGCCACAGCTACGTGGGAACCGAGCATCTGCTGATTGGACTATTGGAGGAAGGCGGCGGTGTGGCCGCCAGGGTGCTTTCCGAGAATGGTGTTAAGAAAGAGAAGGTGATCAGCCTTGTGAGCCAGCTCATCTCTCCGGACCAGACGGTCCGTATGGAGGAGAGCGGTTATACACCCAGCGCCAGAAGAGTGCTGGAGAACAGCTACAAAGAGGCGGTGCGTTTTAAGGCCAGACTGATCGGTACCGAGCATCTGCTGATTTCCATTATCCGGGACAACGACTGCGTGGCTTCCAGGCTGCTCAACACCATCGGCATCAGCATCCAGAAGCTCTATATTGACGTTCTGGCGGCCATGGGAGAGGACGCTCCGGCCAACAAGGAGGAGCTGTTAAAGGGAGCCAAGACAAAGGGCAGTACGCCCACACTGGACAGCTACAGCCGTGATCTGACGGAGCTTGCCAGGGCGGGAAAGCTGGATCCGGTGATCGGACGCGAGACGGAGATCAAGCGTCTGATTCAGATCTTAAGCCGTAGGACGAAGAACAACCCGTGTCTGATCGGTGAGCCGGGAGTCGGTAAGACGGCGGTGGTGGAAGGCCTCGCCCAGATGATTATCGAGGGAAATGTGCCGGAAACCATTGCGGAGAAACGCGTTCTGACGCTGGACTTATCCGGTATGGTGGCCGGATCCAAATACCGCGGTGAGTTCGAGGAGCGAATCAAGAAGGTGATCGCGGAGGTGATGGAGGACGGAGAAGTCCTTCTGTTCATCGATGAGATCCACACGATCATCGGCGCGGGAGGCGCGGAGGGCGCCATTGATGCCTCCAATATCTTAAAGCCATCCCTGGCCAGAGGCGAGCTTCAGCTTATAGGCGCCACCACTATCGAGGAGTACCGCAAGTATATTGAAAAGGACTCCGCCCTGGAACGCCGTTTCCAGCCGGTTACCGTGGAGGAGCCGTCGGAGGAGGAGGCCATAGCCATCTTAAAGGGCTTAAGAGGCCGCTATGAGGCGCACCACCATGTGACGATCACCGATGCGGCGCTTACGGCCGCAGTGAAGCTTTCCGCCAGGTATATCAACGACCGGTTCATGCCGGATAAGGCCATCGACGTAATCGATGAGGCAGCTTCCAAGGTACGCCTGACCGCGTTTGTGGAGCCGCCCGAGATCAAGGAGCTGGAGAAAGAGATCGAGAAGCTGGAGGATCAGAAGGAAGCCGCTATCCGGGACGAAGCGTATGAGAAGGCGGGCACCATCAAGAAGAAACAGGAAAAGAAGAAAGAGAAGATCGATAAAATTCGTGAGAAATGGCAGAAGGATAAAGACACCAAGAAGCAGGTGGTCGATGAGGAAGAGATCGCCGATGTCGTCTCCAGCTGGACCAAGATTCCCGTAAGAAAGCTGGAGGAAGGGGAGAGCCAGAGACTGAAAAACCTGGAATCCATTCTCCACGAGCGTGTGATCGGCCAGGAGGAGGCGGTTACAGCTGTTGCAAAGGCGATCCGCCGCGGCAGGGTAGGGCTGAAGGATCCGAAGCGTCCCATCGGTTCATTCCTGTTCTTAGGGCCTACCGGTGTCGGAAAGACAGAGCTGTCCAAGGCACTGGCGGAGGCCATGTTCGGCACCGAGAACGCGCTGATCCGCGTCGATATGTCGGAGTACATGGAGAAGCACAGCGTCTCCAAGATGATCGGTTCCCCGCCAGGCTATGTGGGCTACGACGAGGGCGGCCAGCTCAGCGAAAAGGTGCGGAGAAATCCGTATTCCGTCATTCTTTTCGATGAGATTGAGAAGGCGCATCCGGATGTATTCAACATCCTCCTGCAGGTTCTCGACGACGGCCATATCACGGACGCGCAGGGACGTAAGATCGATTTTAAGAACACGGTTATTATCATGACGTCGAATGCGGGCGCGGAGAGCATCATTTCCCCGAAACGTCTGGGCTTCGGAGCGGTCGCCGATGAGAAGGCGGACTACAAGGTGATGAAGGACCGTGTGATGGAGGAAGTAAAGCATTTATTCAAGCCGGAGTTTATCAACCGTATCGATGAGATCATTGTCTTCCATCCGCTTAATAAGGGCCACATGAAGGACATTGTCACCATTATGCTGAAGGAAATCATGAAGCGGACGAAGGAACAGATGAACATCACACTCTCCGTGGATGAAGCTGCAAAAGAGTTCCTGATTAACAAGGGATATGATGAAAAATACGGTGCAAGGCCGTTAAGACGTACCATTCAGAGCAGTCTTGAGGATAGGCTGGCAGAGGAAATTCTGGATGGAGCGGTGAAAGAAGGGGATGAAGTTCTGGTGAGCCAGGGAGAATCGGAGTTAAAATTTTCTGTTCCCGAGCTCATAAAGAACTAGCCATTTGATTTGATTTCGTGTATAATGATGACAAGCGAAATCATTAATGAGCGCTTCGCAAAAAGGATAAGTAAACAAGAATACTAGGAGGGCGTACAGATGCCGGTAATTGAAGAATTAATCCGCACAGAGCAGGATGGAACAATCAGTTTTGGTAATTACAAGTTAAGCACAAAGTCAAAATTACAGGATTTTGAGCACGATGGTGATTTATATAAAGTAAAGACGTTTTATGAGATTACGAAACTGGAGCGCAACGGCATGTTTGTCTATGAGTCTGTGCCGGGAACCGCTGTGGAACATTTTACCGTTTCGAACAACGGCGTGGAATTTTCCGTCGAAGGAGACAAGGACGCGCAGCTGACCATTCAGCTGGAGGATGATACCGAATATGAGGTATTCGTGGACGACGCGGCAGTGGGAAGCATGATGACCAACATGAGCGGCAAGCTGTCTGTCAGTGTGGAACTGAACGAGGAAGAACCTGTGTCTGTTAAAGTCGTAAGAAGATAAAATCAGAATGGCAGAAAGAGGCTGGCGGTTTACCAGCCTCTTTTTTAGTAGGAAAGGAGCAGCATGGCAAAAGCGAAAGCGACATCATTTTTCTGCAAAGAATGTGGATACGAATCGCCGAAATGGCTGGGACAGTGTCCCGGATGCAGGCAGTGGAACACCTTTGTGGAAGAGCTGACGGCAAAGAAGGAACCGGCGGCGAAGAGAGGTCTTGGAGCTTCCTATGGGAACGGCCAGGGCGGCGCAGGGGAAGGCGGCATGTCAAAGATCAGGCCTTCCTATCTATCGGAGATATCGCTGGATGAACAGGACCGCATGCAGACCGGATACGAGGAACTGGACCGGGTGCTGGGCGGCGGCGTGGTGAGGGGCTCCCTCGTTCTGGTGGGCGGAGACCCGGGAATCGGCAAGTCTACTCTGCTCCTGCAGGTGTGCAGGAATCTGGCCGCATCAGGACAGAAGGTGCTCTATATTTCGGGCGAGGAATCGTTAAAGCAGATCAAGCTGAGGGCCAACCGGATCGGAACTGTGACAGGGGAACTGAAATTTCTCTGTGAGACGAATCTCGATACGATCGAGGGCGCCATCTCCGGGGAGAAGCCGGATGTGGTGATTATTGACTCCATTCAGACCATGTTTCGGGAAGAGGTGACTTCGGCTCCCGGCAGCGTGGGGCAGGTGCGGGAGTCCACGAATCTCCTGCTCCAGATCGCAAAGGGAGTGGGAATCGCCATTTTCATCGTAGGTCATGTGACGAAGGAAGGCGTGGTGGCCGGCCCGAGAGTATTGGAACACATGGTGGACACGGTGCTATATTTCGAGGGGGACAGAAGCGCCTCCTACCGGATTATCCGCGGTGTGAAGAACCGTTTCGGCTCCACTAACGAGATCGGCGTCTTTGAAATGAGGGAAAGCGGGCTGGAAGAGGTGAAGAACCCGTCGGAATACATGCTGAGCGGCCGGCCGGAGGACGCGTCAGGCGCCGTGGTAGCCTGTTCCTTAGAGGGGACGAGGCCGGTGCTTTTAGAGGTGCAGGCGCTTATAACGCCTACTCTGTTCGGTATGCCCAGGAGAACGGCCGCGGGCACGGACTATAACCGGGTAAACGTGCTGATGGCGGTGCTGGAAAAGCGGTGCCACTATGAGCTATCCCGGTATGACGCCTACGTGAATATTGCAGGCGGCCTGCGGATGAATGAGCCGGCCCTGGATCTGGCCATCGTCATGGCCGTGATCTCCAGCTTAAAGGACAAGCCTGTGAACCCGAGAACGATTATCTTCGGTGAAGTCGGCCTGGCCGGTGAGGTGCGCGCCGTTCCCATGGCGGAACAGCGGGTGAATGAGGCGAAGAAGCTGGGATTCGAGACGTGTATACTCCCGAAGACCTCACTGGACAAGATGAGGAAGATGGAGGGAATCCGCATGGTCGGAGTGGAAAATATTCGGGAGGCGATTTTACTGCTGTAAGAGTGATAAATAGGGTGGGGACTGCCATTGCGGCAAAACCTGTAATGGCAGTGCATCAGCCATCACCATAATAATGAAAGAAAGGAAAGCTGGTATGAGAGTCGGAATTCTGTCGGATACCCATGGCCTTTTACGGCCGCAGGTAAAAGACGTATTAAAGACGTGCGATGTAATTTTACATGGCGGCGATATAAACAGAGAAACCATTATAAAAGAACTGGAAGCCTTTGCGCCTCTCTATGTGGTGCGCGGCAATAACGATAAGGAGTGGGCGGAGGGGATGCCGGAGGAGTTGAGCTTCTCTCTGGAGGGCGTGTCATTTTACATGGTCCACAATAAAAAAGGGGCATCCAGCGAAGGCGTATCCGGTGCCGATGTGGTTCTGTACGGCCATTCCCACCGCTACGACGAACGGGTCATCGACGGCACGCTCTGGCTGAATCCGGGAAGCTGCGGTCCGAGACGGTTTCATCAGCCGATCACCATGGCGGTAATGACCATCGAAGGCAGAGCATACCAGGTGGAAAAGCTGGAATTTGCCCATGAGGAAGCGGGAGGAGCAGGAACATGAGTGAGCGGCCCAGGCTGGACAGGACGCTGGACGGGAAGACCTTTAGAAGCTACTATTATCTGAAGGAAGAGCTGGCGGCATTTTGCAGGGAAAACGGGCTGCCTGTCTCCGGCGGCAAGATCGAGATTACGGAGAGAATCGCCTGTTTCCTCGATACGGGAGATGTGCTCCCGGCTTCTGCAAAGACAAAGAGCAGGCCGGATGTGGGAGCGATCAGCGAGGACAGGAAGATCGAACCTGATTTCGTATGCAGTGAAAAGCACCGGGCCTTTTTCCGGGAAGCTATCGGCAGCGGATTTTCCTTTAACGTGGCCTTTCAGAAATGGCTGAAAAGCAACACAGGAAAAACCTACAGAGAGGCCATAGACGCTTACGGCCAGATTCTGGAGGAGAAGAAAAAGGGAAAGACAACGATCGGCCGGCAGTTCGAGTACAACACGTATATCCGGGATTTCTTCGCGGACAATGAAGGACGCACCCTGGACGAGGCGATTCGGTGCTGGAATTATAAAAAAGGGATTCAGGGACACAACCGTTATGAAAAATCAGATTTATCAGCCCTTTCATGAGAGACTAGAGGAGCCATGCAGATAAGGAAAAGGAGAATAGAGGATTATCGTGGAATTGGAAGCGCTCTGATGGTATTTGACCGCAATGAAACAGGGAACAAATTCTGGGAAAACCGCGGATTTACGGTGAGAAACGATCTGGTTTACCGGATCAAAGCCGTGAAGGAAATGGTCAGGATCGATACGTGATCCGGGAAAGTATGGCCTGTCCGGCATCAATAGAATAAAGCAGTATGGAGAACATCGATGGAAGCTGTATTCGATTCCCCATACTGCTTTTTTTAATTTCACAGGAAAGTCCGTCCTGTGAAATAAAAACCCTCCGGGAGAATGCGCACTTCGCGCTAAGGAAGTATGGCCGCTGAAGCGGCCGCGCTCCGGCGCGAGAGTCCGGCTCGCCGGAGTCTTTTTGTACAAAAAAGAGGCATCCAGGAAAACAAAAGCCTTCCGAAGCATTCTTTTCTCTACTACCTGGCATATGGAAAGTGCTCCTTCATGATGCGGATAAAGCTCTTTAGCATCTCGTTTCCCTGAAGCGTCTTATAATACGCCCCGAAGGAGAGCGGCTCCAGCCCGGCTACGGGAATCCGGATGAGGGAGGGATCCGGGGGAATCAGCAGATCCGGGAGTACAGAGATGCCGTAGCCGGCCTTTACCAGGACCGTCTCGGCTTCACAGGATTCGCAGAAGTAGAAGTCGGAAGGGGAACGGCCGCCCATCAGCTGTCCCTGGAACTGGGCGACAGCAGCCGGCGTCTTGGCCGGATCGTTTAAGACCAGTTTTTCCTTTTCTAAATCCGCCACCGTCACGGTTTCCAGGGCAGACAGGGGATTGTCCCGGGAGCAGACACAGGAGATGGTGACCTTCCGCAGCTCTTTGTAGAATCCGGGTACTTTTCTGGAGTCAGGCTCCTGAAATCCGATGACCGTATCCACCTCTTCCTCCTCCAGAAGACGGTAGAGCTGCCGGAACGGCACGACGCGAAGCTCCGGATGCACCGTTGGACAGGTGGCGGCCAGCAGGCGGAGAACATCGGCCAGAAGGAACATGTGGGAGTAGCTGTGGCAGCCGATGGAGAACAGCTGTATTTCCTGTTCCAGGGGATTCTCGAACCGTTTTGTGGCCCGGATGGTCAGGGCGAGTATGTTCCTGGCGTCGTTTAAAAAGAGCGTACCTTCCTGTGTCAGGTTCACCGTGCGGGTGGTGCGCACGAAGAGCTTCACATTCAATTCTGTCTCCAGGGAGTGGATCTGATGCGTGACGGCCGGCTGGGTGATGCTTAACTGTTCTGCGGCTCTGGCGAAGCTCAGCGTCTCCGCGACAGCCAGAAAGCAGGAAAGTTGAAAGGTATTCATGGATTTACCTCCTCTGATTAATAAAAGTATTTTATTGATGATAACATTTTTTGAATTCACTTACAAGGGAAAATCGAGTAGAATCATTCGTAACCGGTCTGTTAACCATGAAACAGTTAGGGGCCGAATAATCAGAAAGGAGTTAGAAAAGGCATGTATGAGAGTAATATCATCTGGCTTTTGAAACAGTTGAATATTTCCCTGGACCAGTATGGAAGGGAGGAGATGAAGAGTGAGGATATTACTCCGTCACAGGGCTGGGTACTGAATTATCTGTTCTCCTGCGGGGAACAAGCCACGTATGCCACGGATATCCACGCGGAATGCGGGATTTCCAGGGCCGCGATCTCTTCCATGCTCAAGGGGCTGAAGAAGGGCGGTTATATCGAGATGAGGGCGGTCTCCGGTGACGACCGGAAAAAACGGATCACCCTGACTGCGAAGGCGTACAGGGCCAGAGAGACGATCGAGAGCGTCCTGAAACGGCAGATGGAGCGGCTATGCAGCGGGCTCTCCGGGGAAGAACTGGAGCTCTTTACATACACCTTGAACAGAATGATTTCAAACATAAAAACAGATTGTGTAAAGGAGGAATAACTATGATAAAAACACTGCTTAAGCAGGTGAAACAGTATAAAAAGGAGTCACTGCTGACTCCGCTGTTTACCGCGCTGGAGGTGCTGATGGAGGTGCTGATCCCGTTTATAACGGCTTCCATCATAGATAAGGGAATCGAACAGGGGAACATCGGCCAGGTGTATTTCTACGGAGGGCTGATGCTCATTATGGCATTTTTAAGCCTTCTGTCCGGTGTTCTGGCGGGGAAATATGCGGCAGCGGCCTCGTCGGGATTTGCCTGTAATTTGAGAGACGGAATGTATGAAAACATCCAGAGATTTTCATTTTCAAACATCGACAAGTACAGTACAGCCGGCCTGGTCACCCGAATGACGACCGACGTCACCAATGTACAGAACTCTTACCAGATGATACTGAGGATCGCTGTGAGGGCGCCGTTAATGCTGGTATGCAGCATGGCCATGTGCTTCTTAATCAATGTAAGACTGAGCCTGATTTTCCTGGCGGCTATCGTGGTTCTGGCGGCTGCGCTGGGGCTGATCATGACCAGGACGACAAAAATCTTTGACGAAGTGTTCCGCAAATACGACGACTTAAACGCCAGCGTGCAGGAAAATGTATCAGCAATCCGCGTGGTCAAGGCGTTTGTGAGGGAAGAACACGAAAATAACAAATTCACAAGGGCCGCAGAAAATCTATACCGCCTGTTTGTGAAGGCGGAGGGCCTTCTGGCTCTCAACAATCCGGTGATGATGCTGGTGGTCTACGGCTGTATCATCTCCCTGTCCTGGTTCGGCGCGAAGTTCATCGTCGTGGGCGGACTGACGACAGGAGAGCTGACCTCCATGTTCAGCTACGTTATGAGCGTTCTGATGTCCCTGATGATGTTGTCCATGATCTTCGTCATGGTGACAATGAGTGCGGCCAGCGGAAGGCGTATCGCTCAGGTGCTGGATGAGAAGGCGGACTTGACGAACCCGGAGAATCCCCTTATGAGCATTCCCGACGGAAGCATTTCCTTCAGCCATGTGAGCTTTTCCTATAAGCACGGAAGCGGGGAAGAGACGCTTCATGACATCGATTTACAGATCAGGCCGGGTGAGACCATCGGTATCATCGGCGGTACCGGAAGCGGAAAATCCAGTCTGGTGAACTTAATCAGCCGTCTCTATGATGTGGACAAAGGCGTCGTCCGCGTAGGCGGAAATGATGTCCGCCGCTACGACATGGAGGTGCTGAGAGACCAGGTGGCCGTCGTACTGCAGAAAAATGTCCTGTTTTCGGGAACGATTCTCGACAACCTGCGCTGGGGCAGGGAGGACGCCACCTGGGAAGAATGCAGGGAAGCGTGCCGCCAGGCGTGTGCAGACGAGTTTATCGAACAATTTCCGGATCAGTATGAAACCTGGATTGAACAGGGAGGCAATAACGTCTCCGGGGGGCAGAAACAGCGGCTCTGTATAGCGCGGGCGCTGTTAAAGAAACCGAAGATTCTGATTCTGGACGATTCCACCAGCGCGGTGGATACCGCTACGGACGCGAAAATCCGTGAGTCCTTCGTGCAGAAGATCCCCGGCACCACCAAGCTGGTGATCGCCCAGAGAATCTCCAGTGTGCAGGATGCGGACCGGATTCTGGTGCTGGATGACGGCCGGATCAGCGGCTTCGATACCCATGAGAATCTGTTGAAGACAAATGAAATTTACTGTGAAATCTATGAGACGCAGATGAAGGGCGGCGGCGACTTTGACCAGCCTTCGGCTGCGGCAGAGACAGGAAAGGATGGTGTGAGAGCATGACAGAAGAGAGAACAGGGACGAAGGGCCAAAAGAGTGATACGAAAATGCTGGGCCATGTCATGAAACGGATCCTGGGCTATATGCTGAAAAATTATAAATTTTCGTTTTTTATGGTGGTAGTCTGTATTCTGGGGGCGGCCCTGGCCACGCTTCGCGGAACGCTGTTTATGCAGAGCCTGATCGACGACTACATTGTGCCCCTTACGAGTGCCCGGACACCGGATTTTTCATCTCTGGCAGCCGCCCTGAGGTCACTGGCAGTCACCTACGGGCTGGGTGTTGTATGTGCCTATGCCTACAACCGGATTATGGTCAATGTAAGCCAGGGAACCATGAAAAAGCTGAGGGTGGAGCTGTTTACCCACATGGAGTCACTTCCTGTGAAATACTTCGACACTCATGCGCACGGCGACATTATGTCTGTCTACACCAATGACGTGGATACCTTGAGACAGCTGATCAGCCAGAGCATTCCGCAGGTGGTAAGTTCAGCCGTCACCATCGTGACAACGCTGGTCAGCATGATCGTGCTGGACATTCCGCTGACCGCGGTGACGCTGATCATGACAGGGCTCATGCTGTTTGCCACATCGAAGCTGGGCGGCAAATCAGCGGCCTATTTTATCCGGCAGCAGAAAGATCTGGGAACCGTAAACGGTTACATCGAGGAAATGATGGATGGGCAGAAGGTGGTCAAGGTGTTCTGCCATGAGGAGAAGAGTCTGGAGCAGTTCCGCAGGATCAATGAGGAGCTGCGGGAGAGTGCCAATCTGGCCAACAAGTTTTCGAATATCATGATGCCTGTCAACGGGAACCTTGGAAATATCAGCTACGTGCTTTGTGCAGTTGTCGGTGCGGTCATGGCGCTGGGCGGCAATTGGGGGCTGACGCTGGGAACGCTGGTTTCATTTTTAACGCTTAATAAGAACTTTACGCAGCCTGTGACCCAGATCAGCCAGCAGATGAACAGCATCGTCATGGCCATGGCCGGGGCGGAGCGTATTTTCCGAATGCTGGACGAAGAGCCGGAGGAAGATCACGGCTATGTGGAACTGGTCAACGCGGATATGACGCCTGACGGCAGCATCACGGAAACAAAGGAGAGAACCGGCATATGGGCGTGGAAGCATCCCCACAGGGAGGACGGGACCATTACCTATACAAAGCTGGAAGGCGATGTGACGTTCAACGATGTGGATTTCGGCTATGATGACAACAAGATCGTGCTGCACGGCATCAGGCTTTACGCCACGCCGGGACAGAAGATCGCGTTCGTCGGAAGCACGGGAGCCGGAAAGACCACCATCACCAATCTGATCAACCGGTTCTACGACATTCAGGACGGAAAGATCCGCTATGACAACATCAATATCAATAAGATCAGGAAGCCGGATTTAAGGCGGTCCATGGGAATGGTCCTTCAGGATACCCATTTGTTTACCGGAACCGTTATCGATAACATCCGGTACGGACGCCTTGATGCGACGGATGAGGAGTGTATCGCGGCCGCGAAGCTGGCCAATGCCCATGGCTTTATCAAACGTCTTCCGGATGGCTATGATACCATGCTGACCGGAGACGGGGCGAACTTAAGCCAGGGCCAGCGGCAGCTTCTCTCCATTGCCAGGGCCGCGGTTGCAGACCCGCCTGTGCTCATTCTCGACGAGGCTACCTCCTCTATCGATACGCGCACCGAAACGCTGGTGCAGGAAGGCATGGACCGGCTCATGAAGGGGAGAACCACATTTGTGATCGCCCACAGGCTGTCTACCGTGCGCAATTCAGACTGCATCATGGTCCTGGAACAGGGCAGAATTATCGAGCGGGGAACCCATGAGGAACTGATCGGGGAAAGGGGCCGGTACTACCAGCTGTATACCGGAAATGCGATCGGATAACCGGCCTGGGCCGGCGCCTGGCGTATCTGTGCTGTATCTGGCATATTGCCGGAACTTTTTTACAAATCGTTTGCCCGTTATACCTTTAAGTATTATAATGGTCAGTAAGGAGGGGGCAAAATGATCGAAAATGTTGAAAAAGCAAAGAATCACGCGCCGGAAAAGACGGGGCGAAAGGAAAAACGGGCGACCGTATCAGGAAAGATTAACAAGCGCCTGATCAGCATCCTGTTCCCGGCGCTGGCAGTTCTGATTTTTGTTACCTGCTATATCGCCGCGCTGGCGGTTACCAACCTGAGCTATCAGGTGACTGAGGGCCAGACGAAGAATGCGGTGGACACGGTAGATGAGTTCTTTAACGGCAAGAAGAGCGCCGTGGGAATTTTAAGCTATAATGAAGAGCTTCGCCGGCTGCTGGAAGAGGCGCCGACCGCGGAGCAGATTGCCGGGGCGCCGGGGAAAGAGGCGGCGGTTACGCTGCTGGAGCGGGCCTACGACACCATGGTTTCCGACGGCGTGCAGGCCGTATGGCTGGCCGGAATTGGCAACGACACGTATCTGATGCAGACCGGAGAGGCGTGGGCCGCCGATCTGGCCGGTATCGACTGGGACGAACAGGTTCTGGAGACGATGGGACCGGTCGTGACGGATCCGTTTCTCGATCCGGTTACCGGAAAGATGGTTATCTCCGTCGTGGCCCCGGTTCTCTCTATGGATGACAGCAGTATCACCGGATACGTTGGATTTGACGTATTCCAGGATCATTTTTCACAGCTGCTCCAGGATATCAGAATCGGAAAGGGCGGCACGCTGGAACTGGTTACCGGCGATGAGTCACTGGTATACAGCTTCGATGCCAGCCTTATTAACAGGACGGTGGATGAGGTGGATAACCTGAGCCAGGAATACATAGACGGCATCCGGAACCAGTATACCGGAGCCATGACTTATAGATATGAAGGGAAAAAGTATTACTCCATCTTTGCGAAGAGCGAAGCGACGGGATGGGCCACAGTCGGCAGCATACCGGTGGAGGAGATCAATGCCCCCAGGAATCAGCTGATCGCGGTCATGGTGGTGATCTCGGTTCTCATACTGATCGCGGTTATGGTCATAGTGATCAGGCTGGTAAGAAAACTTCTTTCTCCGCTTTACGACATTGCGGTCAAGGTGGAAGGCTTTTCCAGGGGAGATTTCAGCGTGGATCTGAAGAACGACAGCGACGATGAGATCGGCCTGCTGGCGGCCAGTGTGAGGGGGACTATCCAGTCTCTCAAGGACATGATCTCCAATGCGACAACGGTCCTCGCAGAACTCTCTGACGGAAACCTGCGCCTTACGGTAGACGGTGTCTATGAGGGAGAATTCGGGAAGATCAAGGAGGCGCTGGAGGAAATCGCCGCTTCCTTAAATGATACGCTGGGGCGGATCTACGAGAGCGCCGATCAGGTATCCGAAGGGGCGGCACAGCTGTCCTTCGGAGCCCAGTCCCTCTCCCTGGGAGCGGCCGAGCAGGCGGGAGCCATCGAGAATCTGGCTGCGGCCATTCATGAGGTCTCCAACCAGGTGGATCATAATGCGGGGAATGCGAAGGCGGCCAGCGATAAGTCGAAGGAACTGGGCGGTGAGATCCTGGAGCAGAACCAGCAGATGAAGAAGCTGATTGCGGCCATGGACGAGATCCGGAAGAATTCCGGCGAGATCGGGGAGATCATCAGGGTTATTGAAGACATCGCGTTTCAGACGAATCTGCTGGCGCTGAACGCGGCCGTGGAAGCGGCAAGGGCCGGTGACGCGGGCAGAGGCTTTGCCGTAGTGGCGGAGGAGATCCGCAGTCTGGCCGGAAAGAGCGCCGAGGCGTCGAAGAGCACTGCGGAGCTGATCGAAAAGTCGGTCAGATCCGTGAAGCACGGGGCAGGGATCGCCGACACGGCGGCCCAGGCGCTGGAAACCGTGGCCCAGGAATCCGTGAAGATGACCGATACGGTCGACCGGATATCGAAGGCATCGGCGGAACAGTCCCGCTCCATTACCGAGATAACCAGGAACATCACTCAGATTGCCTCCGTGGTGCAGACCAACTCGGCGACAGCGGAGGAGAGCGCAGCGGCCAGCGAGGAATTATCGAGTCAGGCGCAGCTGCTGAAGGACTATGTCTCCAGATTTCAGCTGGATAAATAAGCCTTGAGATTCAGCCTTAACACAGGGGACTGCCGGCGGCAGTCCCCCGTTTCTGGATAAACTTTCGAATTTTTGTATTTTTTATAAAAAACTGTTGCAATTTAAAAACAGGTATGCTATACTCTCATAGTGTTCAGATGAAACATGAATGAAACAAGCCATAGGGGAATAGTTCAATGGTAGAGCAACGGTCTCCAAAACCGTAAATGGGGGTTCGAGCCCCTCTTCCCCTGCTCAGTAAAAAGTGTGAACGGATAAGAAAAAGCTGGAAAGTCCTTGATCAGTAAGGAGTTCCGGCTTTTCTTTTTTTGCGGAGTAAGAGTGGCATACGCATTCTTTATGCTTCCCTTTGAATACCGGATGTGTTATAATCTTAAAAAGAATATACGTTCGGGCTGAAGACCACTTGATGATGAGGTGCCTATATGAAAAAAGCGATACTATACAAGATCAGTTATCTGGTTGAGGTGGATGAAGAAGAGGTCAGCGACCATAAGGGGAAAGAGAAGTTCTGGAAGCTGGCGTGGGGCAAACTGCCGGAGCAGGAGATTGTGCTGGATGATCAGCATAAGGCGGAATGGCAGTCAACCAGCACGATTTATCTGGATCCGCTGACGATGAACTGCGGCCAGTGCGCGAAGTGTCATGGCTGGACCACGGACCGGGAGAAGCCTGATCCGATCCGGGGATTGTCGAACGGAGCGACGGTGAACGGCGAGCTGCTCTGTGACGAGTGCCTGCCGGAACACCATCCGTGGGCTTTTTGAGACTGTGAAGTGCCCGGGAATCGGTTGCTGTTAATCCCCTGGGGAATATGATATACTAAACGAATTCGTATTTGTAAAAAACAGCCGGGAGGAATTATGGGAGATATCTATCTGATTTCTGACACACACTTTGGTGATTCGGGGGCCATCCTCAGATATGAGGGAAGACCCTTTCAGGACGGAAGAGAAATGAATGAACAGATGATCGAGAACTGGAACCGTGTGGCCGGAGCGGAGGACACGGTGTACCATCTTGGGGATTTTGCCTGCTACCTGAGCAGGGAAGAGATTAAGGAGATTGCGAACCGGCTGAATGGGAGAAAGATACTAATTGCAGGTAATCATGACCGGATGTTTACGACCAGGGACTGGCTGGACTTTGGCTTCGATGAGGTGTATTTTCTGCCTGCCGTGCTGGCGGATTTTTACATCCTGTCCCATGAGCCTGTGTATGTGAATATCAACAGCCCTTATGCCAATATCTTCGGTCATGTACATGGGAATCCCATGTACCAGGACGTATCCGCCAGGAGCTTCTGCGCCTGTGTGGAGCGGATCGGTTATGCGCCTGTCCCCTTCGAATCGGTGAAGCAGGCGATCCTGGATCAAAACAGGTAGAGGAGCGTTTTTTACCGGCATGTCCCTGTAATACGGACAGTTGTGCGGGGAGGCACGAACCCTCTGGTCGTTTTATATGAAAATAATAGGGTATTTCTGTAAAAATAGATGACGTACAAAGTTATAAATGAGAATCATTCCCGACATTAGTATTTGGTGATTGCAAAAGTGCATAGTGGTAAATCACAGACATCCTTCAAACAAAGCAAAATGCACAAGAAAAGGTGACATTTCTCTTCATGAAACGTAATTTGACAAATTGCGTCAGAAGTGATATAAATGTTTCAACAACTTTTTAACTGTTTATTTTGAGAAGGAGTCATGATTATGAAACAGTATAAGATTATGTTACCAGGCGTTGCCGAAGCAAAAGAGTTTGTTGCTGCTGCTACAAAATGTGATTTCGATATAGACGTATATTACAATAGAGTGACCATCGACGCAAAGTCTATATTAGGTGTGTTGAGCCTTGATTTAACGAAGGCTCTTACCGTGGAGTTTAACGGAGAGAATGTAGAATTCGAAACATACTTATTGGAAAAAGCACCGAGCAGGATTCATGCGGCATAAGCAGCAGGACACTCGACAAGCGACAGGAAAGGGAATTGTGATCCATGGGGACACAGTTCCCTTTTTCTGTCTGCTGGCCGCGATGCGGGGTGGGGCTGGCAGCAGCGGCAGTGGTTATGATGGCTGTCACAGGCTGGTTTAAGAACTTCGTTCAGGAAAGGAGGGTACCGGAATGGCTGACGGGGAAAAGAAAGTAATTAAAATATCGGTCCGTAACCTTGTGGAATTCGTGATGCGTTCCGGTGACCTGGACAACAGGCGGACTGCAGGGGCAGAGAAGACGGCCATGCAGGAGGGAAGCCGGATACACCGGAAGATCCAGCGGCGCATGGGGGCGGATTACCACGCGGAGGTGGTATTAAAGCATCTGGTGGAGGAAGAGCAGTTTGAGATCCTGGTGGAGGGCCGGGCTGACGGCATTATTGAGAAGCCATCGGGCGTCACCATCGACGAGATCAAGGGCGTCTACATGGATCTCTATTATCTGAACGACCCCATCGAGGTCCACATGGCTCAGGCCATGTGCTACGGCTACTTCTACTGCTTCGATCATCAGCTGACCGGGGCCGTGATGCAGCTGACCTACTGCAATATCGAGACAGAAGAGATCAAGCGTTTCCAGTCGGAAAAAAGCTTTGAGGAGCTGGAAAACTGGTTTGCCGGACTGATCCACGAGTACGTGAAGTGGGCCGATTACTTATACCACCACGGCCTGCGGCGGGATGAGTCCATTAAGGATCTGGAATTTCCCTATCCTTACCGGAAGGGGCAGAAGGAGCTGGCAGTATCGGTCTACCGCAGCATTGCGCGTAAGAAGAATCTGTTTATTCAGGCGCCCACCGGTATCGGAAAGACGCTGTCCACCGTCTATCCGGCGTTAAAAGCCATCGGCGAGGGCCTTGGGGACAAGCTGTTTTATCTGACGGCGAAGACCATCACGCGCGGTGTGGCGGAGGAGACGTATGAGATCCTGCGGAAAGGCGGCCTGTACTTCAGCACGGTCACGATTACGGCAAAGGAGAAGCTCTGCTTCCTGGAGAAGCCGGAGTGCAATCCGGACGCCTGCCCCTATGCCAAAGGCCATTTCGACCGGGTGGGGGATGCGGTGTTTGACGTGATTCACCAGGAAGCGGGGATCACCAGGGAGACGGTCTTAAAGTATGCGGAGCAGCACCGGGTATGTCCTTTCGAATTCTGCCTCGATATCAGCAACTGGGTCGACGGTATCATCTGCGACTACAACTATGTATTTGACCCCAATATCAGGCTGAAACGGTATTTTTCCGAGGGAATATCGGGAGACTATCTGTTCCTTGTGGATGAGGCGCACAATCTCGTGCCCAGGGCGAGGGAGATGTACAGCGCGGTGGTGTATAAGGAGGACTTTCTTCTTATTAAAAAGATCGTGAAACCGAAGGACCAGAAGCTGGCCGGGCTTTTAGACCGGTGCAACAAGCAGCTGCTGGAGATGAAGCGGGAATGCGAGGGCTACACGATCCTGACGGATATCAAACTGTTTATGACTGCCGTCATGTCGCTGTTCGGTGAGATGGAGAAATTCATGGACAGCTTTCCGGAATTTGAGGACCGCGATCTGGTGCTGGATTTTTACTTTGCGCTCCGGGATCTGCTGAACACCTATGACCGGGTGGATGAGAATTACCGGATCTATACGGAATTTTTATCGGATGGACGCTTTATGCTCCGGCTGTTTAATATGAATCCGGCGAGGAACTTGAAAGAGTGCCTGGATAAGGGCAGCAGCACTGTGTTTTTCTCTGCCACATTGCTGCCTGTCCAGTATTACAAGGAGCTGCTGAGCGGGAATCAGGAGGAATACGCCGTGTACGCGGAATCCCCCTTCGACCGGGACAAACGGCTCCTGCTGGCGGCAAACGACGTCAGCAGCCGCTACACGAGAAGAAATGAGCGGGAATTCAAGAAGATCGTCGAGTATATCCGGAGGATTGTCTCGGCCCATGCGGGTAACTATATGGTATTTCTGCCGTCCTATCAGTATATGCGGGAGGTGGAACAGCTGCTTGCCGGGCTGGACGAGGGTGGGAAGGAGTTCGCATGGCTCGCCCAGTCGTCCCACATGACAGAACAGGAGCGGGAGGTTTTTCTGGAGGAGTTTCAGGAGGACAGGGAGGATTCCTTCGTGGGCCTGTGTGTGATGGGCGGCGTGTTTTCGGAGGGGATCGATTTAAAGGAAGGACGGCTCATCGGGGCGATTATCGTGGGGACGGGGCTTCCCATGGTGTGCACGGAGCAGGAGATCCTTAAGGGATATTTCGATGAGAAGGAGCAGAAGGGCTTCGACTACGCGTATCAGTATCCCGGCATGAACAAGGTGATGCAGGCGGCCGGGCGGGTGATCCGAACCGTGTCCGATGAGGGCGTGATCGCCCTGCTGGATGACCGTTTTTTAAAACCGGACTATCAGGCACTGTTCCCCAGGGAATGGGATGGCTATTACGCCGTGAACTTAAACAGCGTGTCCGGGATTGTGACAGAATTCTGGGAAGAAAGGGAGAGACAAAGGCTATGATGAAACTGAGACTTCGGCCCTGCAAGAGGGAAGACGGCAGGGAAGTAATGAAATGGTTCTCCGATGAGAGGCAGATGCGCATGTGGTGCCGCGACGGATTTACCTTTCCGCTGACGGACGGGCAGATGGACGCCTATTACGCGGAGCTGGAGCGCGATCCCCGTGCATGGGGCTTTACGGCCCTGGATGAAGACGGGAAACTGGTCGGAAGCTTTAAAATGGCTGCGGCGGATTATGAGGCGGACAGCGTCCATATGGGATACATTGTCCTGGCGCCGGAGGTGAGAGGACGCGGCGTGGGGCAGCAGATGGTGTCCATGGCCGTAACGTACGCCGTGGAGCTTCTCGGTATGAAGCGGGTGACGCTCAAGGTATTCGACTGCAATCCAGGCGCGAAGCACTGCTACGAAAAGGTGGGATTCCGGGAAGAGGAGTATCGAAAGGAAGACTTTCCTTACCGGGAGGAGATGTGGGGGAATTCTCTGATGGCATACAACCGGCGCTGACCGGGCGGTCCCTGCCGAAGCGTGTGTGAAAATCACTTTCCGACACGCTCCGCCGGGGCGCTTACATCATGTCCATAAACTGTTTGGAAGCCTGGGAAACGGGAAGGCTTTCATTATAGGCGACGATCATCTGGCGTGCGGGCATCTTTTCCGTGAGCTTGACGATGAATAAGTCTTTGTCATTTTCCGGGATGCAGAAATCGGGAACAAAGGCGATTCCCAGGCCGATTCGTGCCAGATCGATCAGCAGATCGTTGCTGCTTAGCTCGATCTCCGGAACCAGATCCAGCTGTTCCCGCTGGAACATATGGTGCAGGAATTCGCTGGTAGTGCTCTTCCTGTCCAGCATCAGGATGGGGTATGTCTGCAGCTTCTGCAGGCTGACCGTCTCGCCCTTCAGCGGGAAATACTCCTGATTGGCGACGAAGACGTCGTGAAATTCATTGATCACCCGGACGTTCTGTGAATTGGAGAGGCCCGAGTTAGGATAGTTGGTGATGATGAAATCAACCTGTCCGTTCTCCAGTAAGTGGGCGCACTCGATGGAGGTCTGGTTGGTGACTTTTATATGAACGTTGGGGTAAGCCTTGTGGAAGCGGTTTAAGTACGGAATCAGATAGTAACGGCAGATGGTGTCGCTGGCGCCGATGCGCAGCTGGCCGCCGTTCAGGGTGTTGGCCTCCAGAAGCTGATTTTCCCCTTTTTGAATCAAATTGATGGCGGGTTCCACGTGTTTTAAGAGAATCTCGCCTTCCGGGGTAAGTTGGACTTTTTTCGTGCTCCGGATGAAGAGCGTCTGATTCAGCTTTTTCTCCAGCACTTTGATGGACTGGCTGACCGCCGACTGTGAAATAAACAGCTGTTTCGACGCTTCGGAGAAGCTCAGAGTGGCAGCAACATGGTAAAATACTTTATACAATTCATAATTAATATCCATTATTAGTCCTCCTTATAAATCTAAGGACATTCTATCACGAATGCGATGGATTTGTAAAGGAAATTGACAAAAATACCAGATTATGGTAACTTGGTGTAACAGTTCAAACGGCGGAAAAATCAGTGCAAAGGCGGGCGTTAAGCTTGCTTATAAGACCGTTTTTGCACTGATTTTTACATCGGATGGATATCCGATGCTTCTTGACCGTTTTTGGGTCAAGAAGATGAGCTGTCTGAACTATTACAACTTAGCAGTCAGAAGGAGAGTAAGATTTATGCATGACGATTTTTATCAGATGTACCTGGAAGAAATGAAAGCGATCACTCCCTGTACGCAGGAGGAGAACACGCAGCTGTTAAATGACGCCGCGGCCGGGAATGAGGGGGCGAAGAAGCGCCTCATCGAGGGGAATCTGGAAGCCGCCTTAACCTGTGCGAAAGCGTATGACGGAAAGGGAGTACTTTTGACGGACCTGGTCGCCGAGGCGAACATGGCGCTGACCATGGCCGTGACGGAATTCTTAACCAATCCGGGAGACGGTGATTTCGAGGGCTTTTTGACGGCACGGATGAAGGAAGCGCTTGATCTGGCTGTGGAGGAGGAAGAGTCCGCGGAGCAGACCGGAGAGGAACTGGCTGCCAGAGTCAACGTACTGCAGACCGTATCCCAGGCGCTTGCCAGGGAGCTGGGGCGTGAGGCTGCGGTGGAAGAGCTGGCGGATAAGATGAAGATGACTGTAGATGAAGTGAAGGACATCATGAAGATGGCCATGGATGCCATGAGCATGAATGCGGAAAACGCGGATCTGGAAGAACTGGCAGAAGTGGAAGGAATAGAAATTACTGAGGCTGCGGAGGATGAAGAGGAATGAAACTATATCTGATACGCCATGGACAGACGGACTGGAATATCCAGGGAAAGATTCAGGGCAGTCACGACATACCCTTAAATGACACGGGAAGAGCCCAGGCGAAGCTTGTGGCGGAGGGGATGGACAGCCGGCCGGTGACAAAGATATTTTCCAGCACGCTGATGCGGGCGGTGGAGACGGCGCGGATGATCGGCGACCGCCAGCAGGTGGAGACTTATCTGGTTCCGGGACTCATCGAGGTGGAATTCGGCAAATGGGAAGGCATGACCTGGGACGAGATAAAGGAACAGTATCCGGCAGAGTATGAGCGCTGGTCCATCAATCCGGTGGATGTGGCGCCGCCCGGCGGTGAAACCCAGATGGAGGCCATGGAACGGGTAGCAGGGGCCATCGAAGCCGTCATGGAGATGACAAACGGCCGGGAAGATATCGCGGTCGTGTCCCACGGTGCGACCATGGCTTATATTGTCGCCTATTTAATGAGAAACCATCCGGAAGAAGCGGAGATTATAGTAGATAACGCCAGCATTACTACCGTGAATTACAATCCCATCACGCAGGATTATATGCTGCTGGAGGTGAACGACACCGCGCATCTCTGTAAGAGGTAGCGGCACTCTGTACGTTTACCGGGGCACGGAATGAGACAATTGGATAAAGAGTATTGCAAACAGCATGGGAATCACCGCATATCCGGGGCTTACCTGGCCTCTCTGCAGCAGGACGTAGAGAGAGCCTAAAAGGGTCAGCACGGTAAAGATCAGCGCGAGGGTTTTAAATGCTGTTTTTTTCATATTCATGGTGTGTTCCTTTCTTTTTCGCTTCCGGGGAGTGTCTCACCGGAGAACTGGAGGGTGACGGCTTTGACTTCTTTATACTGTCTGCCAGACAGCTTTTCCGGTTCCTCATAGTCGTCTGTATTTGGAAAGATGACGGAATCGGAGTCGGTGTATGCCACGATACCGAGGGGGATTTTTTCATCTGTCCGGATGGGGGAAGTCTCTGTCAGCCAGGAATCCGCAGTATTTTTATAATGGCTGGAACCGAGCATGACTTCGTACCGGCCCTCCCCGCAGGAAAAGGTAATGGAGTCATCGGAAAACAGAATGGCGACGCGGTCATCTTCCTGGCCGGACTGGCTGAAAACCGAGGAAGCGACGGTTTCCCACTGCCCCTGTTCGTTCAGCGTTTCGACGGAAAAAAGAAGAGAAGAAATCCCGGGTTCCGTTTTATAATCATATAATTTTACACTGCGTCCGGTCTCAATCAAGGCGACAGTCTGCTGTTCCTTTTCCGTCAGCTCAGCCTTCTGAATTGTCATGGCGCCGTCCTGTTTCCCGGAACATCCGGCTAACAGAAAAACAAGACTGAACGCCAGCACAGTTCTTATGGATCGTATTTTTTCCATAGATATCTCCTTTTTCGTTTGTTTTTTCATTATATCATATTGGAACGGAGAAGTAATGGATATTTGTTATTTATGGAATAAGTTCCCACTTTTTTACATATACTAAAAAAGAATGATACAACCTATAACAGGAAAGAAAAGGAGCGTTTTCAATATGGCGAGAGGCGTAAGAAAATCACCGGTGGAAAAATTACAGGATCAGTTAAATGAGGTAAGAGAGAGCATCAAACAGTATGAGAACTGCCTCGTTACCTTAAAAGAAAAGGAAAAAGCATTAAACGAACAGATCGAACTGGAGGAGTTTAAAACAATCCGCGGCCTGCTCACAGAACAGGGAATCGGAATGGAAGAATTGAAAGAAATGCTGGAGTCGAATGTGACCGCAGTGGAAGAGCAGAGCGCGTAACACGCCCTGCTTTTTTATTTCACAGGAAAGTTCGTCCTGTGAAATAAAAACCCTCCGGGGGATGCGCACTACGCGCTGAGGAAATATGGCCGCTGAAGCGACCGCGCTCCGGCGCGAGAGTCCGGCTTGCCGGACTCTTTGTTTGCATGAGGTCGAAAAATGGCTTGTATTCATTGTAAAACAATGAAAATTTGTGAATAAAATATCTACAGTTGACTTTTACAATTTCTCTATATTATGATAGGAGCGTAGGAATTGTAAGTACTTACAAAAACAAAAAATAATCATGGTCATGGAGGATTGCGGAGATGAAAGAAGTAAGAGGAAATGTAATTGTCGGCCAGTCAGGCGGACCCACGGCGGTCATTAATTCCAGTCTTGCAGGTGTCTATAAGACAGCAAAGGACAGGGGAGCAAAAAAGGTTTTCGGGATGCTGCACGGTATTCAGGGACTGCTGGAAGAACGGTACGTGGATCTGTCGGAACACATCAAAAATGATCTGGATATTGAACTGTTAAAGAGAACTCCCTCCGCCTATTTAGGCTCCTGCCGTTACAAACTGCCGGAGATCTGTGAAGACCAGGAGATCTATAAAAAGATCTTTTCCATTCTGGATAAACTGGAGGTGGAATACTTCTTCTATATCGGCGGCAATGACTCCATGGATACGATAAAAAAACTCTCCGATTACTCCATCTTAAACGGCAGCAGGATCCGGTTTATGGGCGTGCCGAAGACCATTGACAATGATTTAGCCGCGACGGATCATACACCGGGATATGGCAGCGCCGCAAAATACATAGGTTCCATCACGAAGGAGGTAATCCGTGACGGCCTGGTGTATGACCAGCAGAACGTAACGCTTTTGGAAATCATGGGCCGCAACGCCGGCTGGCTCACGGGCGCGGCCGCCCTTGCCAAGTGTGAGGACTGCGAGGGGCCGGATATGATCTTTCTCCCTGAGATTCCCTTTGATGTGGAGAACTTCATGAAAAAGGTGGAAGAGCTGCACAAGCGGAAAAAATCCGTGGTGGTTGCGATTTCAGAGGGTGTGAAGATGGCGGATGGACGCTACGTCTGTGAGCTGACCGACACCATCGATTACGTGGATGCCTTTGGCCACAGGCAGCTGACCGGGACCGCACGTTATCTTGCCGAGAAGATTTCACGGGAAGTCGGATGCAAGACGAGGGCCATCGAGTTTAACTCCCTCCAGCGCTGCGCCTCCCATATCGTGTCACGGGTTGATATTACCGAGGCGTTCCAGGTGGGCGGCGCAGCCGTCAAAGCGGCGTTCGAAGGGGAGACAGGCAAGATGATTATCTTAAAGCGCGTCTCGGACGACCCGTATATCTGTGTGACCGATATCTACGACGTCCATAAGGTGGCAAATGTGGAGAAAAAGGTGCCGAGGGAGTGGATCAATGAGGCGGGCGACTACGTGACCGAGGAGTTCGTAAGCTATATCAAGCCGCTCATTCAGGCGGAGCTGACGCCGATCATGGTAGATGGGCTGCCAAGGCATCTGTATTACACAGACGTGGAACAAAAACAGTCCAGGTAGTCTTGCAGAAGCTTTGCCAGCTTTCCGATGTGAACGCCATCCACAAAGGAGTGGTGCACCTGTACCGAGAAAGGAAGCAGTGTCCTTCCGTCCCGTTCGAAATACCTTCCCCAGTCGAACAGCGGTGTGGCATTGTCCCTGCTGCCGGAATCGGTGTGGGAAATGTGGGTAAAGGATACCCATGGAAATGCGGAGAACTGGAAGATATCATTCCCCATGGGGCCGGTGAAATAATCCTTCTGATTCTGCTCCGTGCGCTTCGCCAGGGCGACGTATTCCTCCAGGGTATCTTTCATCCCGACATTTACAACCTTAAAAAGCTCCGTATCCGGATTCAGATACGTGAAGGACGTGTGGATCCGGTCAAACACAACAGGCTGGCCATCCACAAAGCGGCAGCGGAATTCTTTGATTCGGTTGGCACAGTCCGCAACGGCATAGACGAAGGAAAAGGTAAAGGAATACCCCTTTTCCCGCATAGCGGTGAGAAAATTGGTGATATCCAGTTCAAAGCTGACACAGTATTGCGGCTGGGCGCTGTTTCGGAAAATCTGGTAGTGAAGGGCCCGGTCCCAGGTGGTTAAGTCGATGAGTTCCATCATGGTTTTCCTCCTTTTGTTTTGAGTGATTGATATGAGATATAGCTGCGGGTCTCCTGCGTAAATGCAGGGTTTAATGTGATTATAGACCGAAAGAGATACGATGTCAATGAGACATGGTATGACTGAAAGATAAAATAAAAAATCAGATGTCCGGCGGATAGATGCGCGGATATCTGATTTTTATTTTTACTCTATATTCAGTTCTTTTATTGCGTGAAGTATGTGGATTTTCATTGCATTTCTGGCGCCTTCCGGATTTCTCTGTTCCAGAAATTCCATGATCATGCGGTGGTCCTCCATGGTGTGGTTTTTTACCTGCTCATTTCTTTCGGACAGGACGACGCCCTTTGAGATGGCCTGATAGAGGACAGGCATCAGCTTATTCATAAATTCATTGTGTGTGGCCTGGGCAATTGCGCGGTGGAATGCGTGTTCATCGTCAGTCCGGTCCCGGTTTGAGAGAATCTCCTGTTCGATATGTTCCCCGATCTCCAGGATCCGTCTGATCTCCGCCTCAGTTCCGCGCAGGGCGGCAAGGGCGGCGGCTTCCGGCTCGAAGATGAGCCGCATCTCATACAAGTCCTTTGCATTGGCTTTCACATCGGCCAGCTGTTCAAAATCCTGTGTTTCATTTAATGCTTCCTCCGTGACAAAGGTGCCGATCCCCCGGCGGATCTCCAGAACGCGGTACGCGGCCAGAATCTTTACGGCTTCCCGCAGGGTGGTCCTGCTGACATGAAGCTCGTCCGCCAGATCCTGTTCGTTGGGGAGCCGGTCCCCGGGGGCAAAACGTTTTTCGATTGTGATCATTGAGCGGATGTTTTCTGCGGTGTTTTGGGAGAGCATTTTATTCTGAGCAGTCATGAGCGGTTATGCCTTTCTGATGTTTGGTGATTTTATTTTCAGTTTGCTGATTTTCAGACCTTCCTGTTTCTATATTATACTATGGTTGCCGGGCAACATCAAATATAAAAAAAGTAAACCATTTTCCACAAAGCATGCTATAATAAAACAGATTATGGAAAATGCCGTTTGAGTGATGCGGCGGACGTAAGGAGAGGTGAAGACAGAAGTGAATGGGGAACGCATGACCGACGTAAGGATCGGTGAGTATCTCGTCTCAGATATCATGACGTGTGTCGGAAAAAAGAGCGCCGTTTATCTGAGAAAGTTCGAGCGGGTTCATGAGAAAGGCTGCAGCTTTAACTGGTGTGCGGCGCTGTTTACCGCGTTATGGTTTGCCTACCGCAAAATGTGGAAGGCAGCGGCGGCTATTATGGGCTTCAATGTGATTTATACGATGGTGTTGTCCGTCCTGGAGAACACGATGCTGACGGCGGACAACGCGCTGGTGTTCATGAGTGCGGCGGCCGGTCTGTTTGTCTTATCCATGATCGTGTTCGGGCTGCTGGGCGACTGGCTCTACAGCCGCCATATAAATGCCATTCTCGATGAACAGGGATGCCGCGGAAGGCGTGCCGTCCAGAAGGATGCACTCATGGATTCTCTTCAGAAAGCCGGAGGAACCAGTATAAAAGGGATGGTCATTCTGTGGGCAGCGAGCCTGGTGCTGCAGTGGGCGATCACCTGGCTGATTTCTTTCCTTCTACAGGCAGTATAAATATAAGATACAATAATTAATACCATAAGATATATTAATTTTTCTAATTGATATATCTTGTGGTATTATTATATCAACGAGAAGTAAAGGGGGCAGTGCGTCCCGATGAAACATAAAGATTGGAACTTAATGATATTTTCCAAGGAGGAAATTATGAGCGTAAGAAGAGTGTATGTAGAGAAGAAACCGGCCTATGCCGTAAAGGCCCATGAGCTTAAGGAGGAGATTGCCAGCTATCTTGGGATAGTAACCGTGACGGATGTACGTGTTCTGATTCGCTATGACATCGAGAATTTATCCGAGGAGACTTATAAGACAGCGCTTGAGACAATTTTTTCCGAGCCGCCGGTGGACGAGGTCTACGAGGAGACATTTCCGAGAAATGAAAATGACGTGGTGTTTGCAGTGGAGTACCTGCCGGGCCAGTTCGATCAGAGGGCCGATTCTGCGGAGCAGTGTGTGAAGCTTTTGAAGGAAGACGAGGAGCCGGTGATCAAATCGGCCACGACCTATGTGATTTCCGGAACCGTGACAGAGGCGGAAGCTGCGGATATCAAGTCCTTCTGCATCAATCCGGTGGATTCCAGAGAAACGGATGAGACAAAGCCGGAGACGCTTTTAACCGTGTTTGAGACACCGGCCGACGTTATCATATTCGACGGGTTCCAGAGCTCCCAGGAAGGCGCGTTAAAGGAGTTGTACGATTCCCTGAACCTTGCTATGACCTTTAAGGATTTTAAGCATATTCAGAACTATTTCAGGGACGAGGAGAAGAGAGACCCGTCCATGACGGAGATCCGCGTCCTGGATACGTACTGGTCCGATCACTGCCGCCATACCACATTCCAGACAGAATTGAAGGATGTGACATTTACAGAGGGCGATTACCGGGTTCCGATCGAAACGACGTACCAGAAGTACTTAGCCGACCGTGAGGTGGTGTTAAAGGGAAAGAGCGGCAAGTTCGTCTGTCTGATGGATCTGGCGCTGATGGCCATGAAGAAGCTGCGCATGGAGGGCAAACTGGATGATCTGGAAGTATCCGACGAGATCAACGCCTGCAGCATCGTGGTGCCTGTGGAAATCGATGGAAAAGAGGAGGAGTGGCTCGTCAATTTCAAGAATGAGACACACAACCATCCGACGGAGATCGAGCCGTTTGGCGGCGCTGCCACCTGTCTTGGCGGAGCTATCCGTGATCCGCTGTCCGGACGTACGTATGTATACCAGGCTATGCGTGTGACAGGGGCTGCCGATCCGACAAAACCGTTAAATGAGACGTTAAAGGGCAAGCTTCCTCAGAGAAAGATCGTGACCGGCGCGGCCAGCGGATACAGCTCCTACGGCAACCAGATCGGTCTTGCCACCGGATATGTAAAAGAAATTTACCATCCCAACTACGTGGCAAAGCGCATGGAGATCGGCGCCGTCATGGGCGCAGCTCCACGTAAAAATGTAATCCGCGAGACCTCTGATCCGGGTGATATCATCATTTTGCTGGGCGGACGTACCGGACGTGACGGCTGCGGCGGCGCTACCGGTGCCTCCAAGGTACATACGGAGGCGTCCATCGAGACCTGCGGCGCCGAGGTCCAGAAGGGAAATGCGCCAACCGAGCGAAAGATTCAGAGACTGTTCCGCCGTGCGGAAGTCAGCAGCATCATTAAGAAATGCAACGATTTCGGCGCAGGCGGAGTATCCGTTGCCATCGGCGAGCTGGCTGACGGCTTACAGATTGATTTAGACAAGGTTCCGAAGAAGTATGCCGGTCTGGATGGAACAGAGATCGCCATCTCCGAGAGCCAGGAGCGTATGGCTGTCGTCATCGATCCGAAGGACGTAAAACAGTTTTTAGCCTACGCTGCGGAGGAGAACTTAGAGGCCATCGAGGTTGCCGTGGTGACCGAGGAGCAGCGTCTGGTGATGAACTGGAGAGGCAGAAATATCGTGGATATCAGCCGCGCGTTCCTGGATACGAACGGTGCCCATCAGGAGGCTTCCGTCGTTGTGGAGGTCCCGAACAGGGTAAGCGCTTCCAACTCCGGTTTGGCGGAAGGAAAGGAAGGCAGAGCGTTTGACAGGAAGGAGATTTCTGACGTCCGGGGTGAGTGGATGAAGGTGCTTTCCGACTTAAATGTCTGCTCCCAGAAGGGGCTGGTAGAGATGTTCGACGGTTCCATCGGCGCGGGCAGCGTGTTCATGCCTTACGGCGGTAAATACCAGCTGACAGAGACGCAGTCCATGGTGGCGAAGCTTCCGGTACTTGCTGGAAAGACAGATACGGTGACGATGATGAGCTACGGCTTTGATCCGTATTTATCCAGCTGGAGCCCGTATCACGGCGCTGTTTATGCGGTTGTTTCCTCTGTAGCCAAGATCGTGGCCGCAGGCGGTGACTATAAGAAGATCCGTTTTACCTTCCAGGAGTACTTCCGCCGGATGACGGAGGAGGCCTCCCGCTGGAGCCAGCCGTTCTCCGCTCTGCTTGGAGCATACGAGGCTCAGCTGGGCTTCGGACTTCCATCCATCGGCGGAAAGGACAGCATGTCCGGAACCTTCAATGAGATTGACGTTCCGCCGACACTGGTATCCTTTGCCGTGGATATTGCCGATCAGAAGCACATCATCACTCCGGAGTTTAAGAAGGCAGGCAGTAAGATTGTTGTGTTCCATATAGAGAAAGACCAGTATGATTTGCCGGTTTATGAACAGCTCATGGATGGGTATGAGAAGCTTTATCATGAGATTACTGCGGGCAGAGTCATTTCCGCGTATGCGGTGGAAGGCCATGGTTTGGCTGAATCCGTGGCAAAGATGGCGTTCGGCAACAAGCTGGGCGTTAAGATCGAGCACAATGTGGACCCGAGAGATTTCTTCGCTCCGGACTGGGGCTCCATCGTCTGCGAGGTTCCGGACGGTAAAGTGGGTGAGTTGTCTATTTCCTATACAGTCATCGGCGAAGTGACAGACCGCGGAGTCCTGGAATACGGCAGCACGGCCATCACCATGGACGAGGCGCTGAACGCATGGACAGAGACGCTGGAAAATGTGTTCCCGACCAGATCGGGTGTTGCAGATACGCCTGTGACGGAAGCGCTCTACGATACAAAGGACATCTATGTCTGCAGGAATAAGGTTGCAAAACCGAACGTATTTATTCCGGTATTCCCGGGTACCAACTGCGAGTACGACAGCCGAAAGGCATTTGAGCGGGCCGGTGCAAATGTGGTGACAAAGGTATTTAAGAATATGAGTGCCGATGACATCAGAGAGTCCGTGGAGGCGTACAGAGAAGAGATTGCCAAAGCCCAGATCGTCATGTTCCCGGGCGGCTTCTCCGCTGGCGACGAGCCGGAGGGGTCCGCGAAATTCTTCGCAACCGTATTCCGCAACGCGGTGATCAGGGAAGAGATCGAAAAGCTGTTAAATGAGCGCGACGGCCTGATGCTGGGCATCTGCAACGGCTTCCAGGCGCTGATCAAGCTGGGTCTGGTGCCGGAAGGAACCATCACGGCGCAGAGAAATGATTCTCCGACTCTGGCTATGAACACCATCGGACGCCACATTTCCAAGATGGTTTATACGAAAGTAGTGACGAACAAGTCTCCGTGGTTACAGGGAGCCGAGCTTGGCGGCGTATACTGCAATCCGGCATCTCACGGCGAGGGCCGTTTTGTGGCCAATGATGATTGGATTAAAAAGCTGTTCGAGAACGGCCAGGTAGCGACGCAGTACGTGGATGAGAACGGGAATCCGACGATGGACGAGTTCTGGAACCCGAACGGTTCCTATATGGCGATCGAGGGCATCACAAGCCCGGATGGCAGAATTTTGGGCAAGATGGCTCACTCCGAGAGACGGGACGAGGCAGTTGCCATGAATATTTATGGGGAGCAGGATTTGAAGATATTCGAATCCGGTGTGAAGTATTTTAAATAAGAGAATAACAGGAATGGGAGCAGAAAAATGGCGGACAGCGATTTTTCTGCTCCTGTTTTGCTTTACATTTAAAAAACAATTCGCTATACTAAAGATAAATGTTCGACTTGCCGCAGCTATTACCACAAGTAATAGTAAGGAGAACAAAAATGAGTACAAAAAAACCAAATATTGTTTTTATATTATCTGACGATCAGGGAGCATGGGCCATGGGCTGCTCCGGCAATGAGGAGATTATCACACCGAACCTGGATAAGCTGGCAGCGGAAGGCATGCGTTTCGAGAACTTCTTCTGCGCATCGCCGGTATGCTCTCCGGCGCGGGCGTCACTTCTGACGGGGAGAATTCCGTCTCAGCACGGCGTTCACGACTGGATTCGCGACGATAATAAAAAACAGGAGGATATAGAATATCTTGCAGGTCAGACTGCCTATACCGACATCCTGGCACAGGAAGGATACGTGTGCGGCCTGTCCGGCAAATGGCACCTGGGGAAGAGTTCTGTACCTCAAAAGAGTTTTACACACTGGTTTGCGCACAAATCTGGCGGAGGCCCTTATTATGGTGCTCCTTTTTACAGAGAGGGCCGTCTGGTCTATGAACCTGGTTATGTCACGGATGTCATCACGGATGACGCCATTTCTTTTTTGAAAGAGCATGCGGGAAAGCAGCCTTTCTATCTTCATGTGGGCTATACGGCGCCTCACGCGCCCTGGCTTAACAACCATCCGAAAGAATACACCGATTTATATGAGAATTGCCGGTTTTTGTCCTGTCCCATGGAGAAAGAGCATCCCGACAGTATTTATCTGACGAAGGAAGTCTTACAGGACTTGCGGGCGAATCAGATCGGATATTATGCAGCTGCCACCGCCATGGACTATAATATTGGACGAATCCTGGAGCAGCTTGATGAACTGGGGATCCGGGAAGAGACCCTGGTGATCTTTGGCAGCGATAATGGGTTCAGCTGCGGCCATCACGGCTTCTGGGGAAAGGGCAACGGTACCTTCCCAATCAATATGTACGAATCTTCCGTTAAGGTTCCGATGATTATGAGCCAGCCAGGGGTGATCGGGCCGGGGATGGTGAATTCCTCGCTCTTGTCTGCATATGACTTTATGCCGACACTGCTCGATTATGCTGGTATCGAGGGAACGGATCGTGGGGAGAAGCTTCCGGGGAAAAGCTTCCTTCCGGCACTTCTGGGGCAGGAATTTCATCAGGGAGAATCCATTGTGGTGATGGATGAGTACGGTCCCAACCGTATGATCCGCGGGACCAGATATAAGTTTATAAAACGGTATCCTTACGGCCCCAATGAGCTGTACGATCTGCAGGAGGATCCGGGAGAGCGGAGTAACCTGCTTCTGGCGGGGAACGAGAAGGATGAGGAGATCGGAAGAACGATGAATTACGAGCTGGAACAGTGGTTTATCAAATACGTCAATCCGGAAATCGACGGGGCTAAGGAGCCCGTGTTCGGCTCCGGCCAGATCGGCCTTGCCGGACTCTGGAGCAAGGGGGAGGTATCCCACAGCTGCGACGATTACATCAAAGAAAAGTTAAAAGAATGAGCGGGTGAGCGAGATAAAAAAGTATTGGGAGAAGTTTAAACAGGCGTCCGGGAAACTGAAGACTCAGTTGTATTTAGGATACGGCGTTACCTTTGCCGTCCTTTCCATCCTGATTATCAGCTTTCTGTTTCTGGGAGTAAAACAGCTGATGATGGACCAGATCGGCCAAAGCCGTCTGGATGTATTAAAACAGATTTCAGAGCGTTCCAACACCATAAAAAACAGCACCATCACCATATCCAATCTATACCGGTATGATGAAGAGGTGCAGAGATGCTTAAATGAGAACGGCCTCTCGGAGGAAGAGATGGGGCAGGCCGGACGCTACTTGGACGGGGTGAAGGAGAACTACGACAGGGTATTTCACGATGTGGGGGTGGCCTACGACGTGGTGATCCTGGGAGATAATGGATTCCGTTACGCCTCCAGAGGGCGGGACCACTACGATTTTGACGGGCTGGAGAGCCAGCTCTGGTATAAGCGGAGCTACGACGCGGAAAATGATATCGTGTTTATCAGCAGCTTCCGGGAGAAGTTTGATTTATCGAGCAGGGAAGAGCGGTACGTATTCGCAGCATTCCGCCGGGTGGCCGGAACGGAAGGCGGGGAAACGGGAACGATTCTCGTCAATGTGGATGAAAAATATCTGGAAGACTTATACGGAACGGCCGAAGACCGGAGCAACCTCTATATTTTCGATAAGAAGGGCAACATTGTCTCCAGCCGGGAGAAATCCCTGCTTGGAAAGAACTTTATCGGAGTTGATAATTTCAGACGGCTTTACGGGGAGAATGAGTACCACATTATCAAAAAGCTGGGACAGGACTATCTGCTGTCCAACTACTATGATCCCCAGACCGGCTGGACGATTGTGGAAGAGATGCCGTGCGCCGTTATACTGCAGCCTTTAAACCAGGCGCTGGTGCTTCTCCTGGCGATTGTAAGCGGCTGTCTCCTGGTCGGAACGGGAGCGGCCTGTTATATGTCGGAACGGATATCGAAGCCGATCCTGAAGCTCTGCCGCCTGATGGACCGGGTGAAGCAGGGAGATTTTGACGTGATCAGCGACATCCGGGGATACGAGGAGGTCAATCAGCTGAAGGACAGCTTTAACGAGATGGCGGCTGAGATTAAGAAGCTTTTGGAGGACATTCGGGACAATGAGATGCAGAAGCGCAAGTCGGAGATGGATTTCTTAAGGGCGCAGATCAATCCGCATTTCCTCTATAATACGCTGTTTTCGATCCAGTGCATGATCGAACTGAAAAAGAATGACCAGGCAGTTCTGATGATGGCGGCCTTTACCGATCTTCTGAAGAAGACGCTGTCTGTGGACACGGATTTCATCACCCTGAAGGAGGAGTTTGAGAGCACGGAAAAATACCTGGCGCTGCAGCAGATCCGGTATGGGGACAAGGTCCATTATGAGTGCGAGATGGGGGCGGAGACGGAGCGGTGCCTCGTTCCTGCGCTGATTATACAGCCGATTGTAGAGAATGCCATCTTCCATGGAATCGAGGCAAAGGCGGAGGCGGGGCTTATTATCGTGGAATCCGTTGTGTCGGAGGGAGCCCTGCTGATCACCGTCTCCGATGACGGCGTGGGGCTTGACGAGAAGGAGCTTGCCCGGATGACGGCGCAGTTTGGTGAACGGGAATACCAGTCCGGAAGATCCATCGGAATTCTCAATGTGTTAAACCGGATCAAGATTAATTTTGGAGAAGAGTACGGGCTTACGGTGGAAAGCGAGCCGGGAATCGGCACCTCGGTTACCATGAGGTTTCCCGTGGTGCTTAAAGAGATGCAAGGGGTAAATTATGAAAATACTGATAGTAGATGACGAGAGAATGATATGCGAGTGGCTTCAGTTCTGTATCGGGCAGAACCCGGAGTGCCAGCTGACCGGCTGCGCCCATAACGGAGAGCAGGCACTCGCCCTGTTTCAGGAAAATGAACCGGACGTGGTTTTTACGGATATCAAGATGCCGGTTATGGGAGGTCTTGAGCTTTTAAAGCGGATTAAGGAGATCTCGCCGGAGACGGTTGTGGTCCTTTTGACCGCCTTTGCCGAATTCGATCTGGCCAGGGAGGCCATACGGCAGGGCGGAGACGACTACCTGCTTAAGACGGAGATGAACAACCAGTCGTTTAAGGAGGTTCTGGAACGGTTAAAAAAACGGGTGACTAAGCACGAGGTATCCAGAGGCGGGGCAGAGACGGAGAGCACCGGCCGCCAGCATTCCATTATCGGCGATATTCTGCGGGAGGGAAGGACTCTGGGGGAAGAGGATGTAAAGAAACTTAAGGAATGCAATATCCGGTGGCGTGATGAGGGGCTGTTTGCCGTGGCCGTGTGGAAAAAAGAGGTGCTGGAGGAATTCATCCTTCCGGAGAATCCGGAGGTTCACCATGTGGTGGGATTCGAATACGACAGGCTTACGTACGTGATTGTGGGGAATCTGGAACGGGACCGGACGGAACTGCAGAAAATCCAGCTGCTGCATGAGTATGGGACAGCTATCGTACAGAAAAACCGTTGTATGGCGGGAATCAGCACGGTGACGGGCAGTCTCGCCCATGTGGCGGACGCGATTATCGAGGCAGCCTGCAGCTTAAGCCGCGGTTATTATATGGAAAAAGAGAAGGTCTGGCCGGCGGAGATGGCGGGAAACGAGATTCGCAGCCTCGTGAAGCGATGGGAGAGCGGATACCGGAAGACGCGGCGCGAGCTCTACGAGGTGTCCGGCCAGGAATTCTACCAGACCATGGAGGCAGTGCTGGACCATGCGAAGCAGGAGGGTGTATTTCCGGTCTGTATGTTTGCCGCTTTCTGCTGTGATGCCATGGAGATGGCCTATATGCGCTTTGCCGGTGAGGATGCAAAGCTGATGCACCACATGCTTCTGGAGGAGAAGCGGGCGGTAAGCGAGTCTGTCAGCTACGCGGAAAGCTGCAAAAAGGTGACGGAATTTATCCGGAACGCGCTGGCCTACCAGGAGATGGACGAGAGAAATCTGTCAAAGGGGGTGGCTGCAGCCGTGGACTACGTGAGACACCATTACAGCGAACCGATCAGCCTGGAGAGCGTGTCCAGGGAGGTTCATTTAAATACGGAGTATTTGTCGAGAATTTTTAAGGAGGAGACAGGCTGTACCTACAGCACATTTCTCTCTGAGACAAGGCTTCAGAAGGCGGCTTATCTGCTGTCTCATACGCCGGAGCGCGTCCAGAAGATCGCGGAATCGGTGGGATATCCGAATGTCAGTTATTTCTCGACGACTTTTAAGAAACGCTACGGGGTCAATCCCTATGAATACAGGAGAGGAGAAGAAAAAGATGCGGGTAATCATGGTAATGTTTGATTCATTGAACCGGAATATGCTGAATCCTTATGGAGGGAACCTGGCGGCCACGCCCAACTTTAACAGGCTGGCGGAGCATTCCGTCACATTTGACAACTGCTACGCGGGGAGTCTTCCCTGTATGCCGGCCAGGAGGGAGCTTCACACGGGGCGGTATAATTTTCTGCACCGGAGCTGGGGGCCGCTGGAACCATTCGACGATTCCATGCCGGAGCTTTTAAATCACAGCGGAATTCATTCCCATATGGTGACGGACCATTACCACTATTTTGAGGATGGGGGCGCCACCTACCATACGAGATACCGGACGTGGGAAGGCTTTCGGGGGCAGGAGGGGGATGCCTGGAAGGGCGTTGTTTCCCCGGATCAGATTCCGGAAGGATACAGAAACCGCTGTGACGGGGTGGCAGATAACTGGGAACACAATTGGGTTCCGCAGGATTTTGTCAACCGTTCTTATATGGAGACCGAGGAAAAACAGCCGCAGAGCCTGACGTTTGAAGCCGGATGCAGTTTTATCCGGACAAATCACGGGGCGGATCAGTGGTATTTACAGATTGAGACCTTCGATCCTCATGAGCCGTTTTTCTCCCAGGAAAAGTTTAAGAAGCTGTTTCCGGATCCCTATAACGGCGGCGTCTATGACTGGCCGGATTACCGGAAGGTGGATGAGCGGGACACGCCGGAAGAGATTCTTCACCTGAGGGCGGAATACGCGGCGCTGCTGACCATGTGTGACGAGAAGCTGGGAGAGGTGCTGGACCTGCTGGACGAGTACGGCATGTGGAAGGACACCATGGTCATTGTAAACACAGATCACGGTTTTCTGCTGGCTGAGCACGGTCAGTGGGCCAAATGCCACTGCCCTTTCTACAATGAAGTGGCCAGAATTCCGCTGTTTATCTGGGATCCGGTGACGGGGGCCAGGGGAATTCACGCGGACAGCCTGGTTCAGACCATCGATCTGCCGGCGACGATTCTCGCTCAGTTCGGGCTCCGGCTGCCGGAGGACATGGAGGGAGTTCCGCTCCAGCCGGTGCTTGCAGACAGTGGGAAAGCGGTGAGAAAAGCGGCGCTGTACGGCATTTTCGGAGGGCAGATCAACTGTACCGACGGGAGATATGTCTATATGAGGAGTCCTGTGGATACAGATACCGGGATTTATCAGTACACGCTGATGCCGACCCGCCATGGCGGCCGCAGAGCGTTTATCGAAAACGGGGAACTGGAGAAGATGACGCTGTCAGAAGGCCTGTCCTTTACCAAGGGGCTTCCGGTCTTAAGAATTCCATATGAGAAGGAAGTTGGCCAGGCGAAGTACGATACCATGCTGTTTGATCTGGAGAATGATCCCGGCCAGGAGCATCCGATACACGATGAAGAGGCAGAGCGGTATATGGCAGCGCTCATGGCGGAACGGATGAAGGAAAACGGCTGCCCGGAGGAAATTTTTATGAGATACGGCTTAAAAAAGTAAAACCTTGCATTTTATGGAAGGAATCTATATAATGGTCGTATCAGCAAAAAAATGGAGGCAGATTATGAAGCACGATTTTAAAAAGATAGAACCCAAATGGCAGAAAAAATGGGACGAGGCCGGTATCTTTCAGGCTGTGGACAACGACGAGAGACCGAAATTTTACGGTCTGGTAGAATTTCCGTACCCGAGCGGAGCCGGTATGCACGTCGGCCACATCAAGGCGTACTCAAGCCTGGAAGTCATTTCGAGAAAGCGCAGGATGGAGGGATATAACGTCTTATTCCCAATTGGATTTGACGCCTTTGGACTCCCGACAGAGAACTACGCGATCAAGACAGGCGTGCACCCGAGAAAGATTACAGATGACAACATTGCCAGATTTTCCAATCAGCTGAAAAAGGTGGGATTCTCCTTCGACTGGTCGAGAGTTGTCGACACGACGGATGAAGATTATTATAAATGGACCCAGTGGATTTTCTTAAAGATGTTTGAAAAGGGCCTCGTGTTCCGTGACACGGCTCTTGTCAACTACTGTCCTTCCTGTAAGGTCGTTTTATCCAACGAGGACAGCCAGGGCGGAAAGTGCGATATCTGCCACAGCGACATCGTTCAGAAGTCCAAATCGGTGTGGTTCTTAAGAATCACGGAATACGCGGACAAGCTCTTAAATGGCCTGGATACCGTGGATTACCTGCCGAATATCAAGCAGCAGCAGGTGAACTGGATCGGCAAGTCGGAAGGCGCATTCGTGGATTTCAGCCTTGCAGACAAGGACGAGTCCTTCCGCATCTATACGACACGTCCGGACACGCTGTTTGGCGTCACCTTCATGGTCATTGCGCCGGAGCATCCGATGATCGACAAGTACGCGGATGAGATCGCTAATATGGATGCGATTAAGGCATACAGAGAAGAGTGTGCGAAGAAGACGGAGTTCGAGCGCACCCAGCTGGTAAAAGAGAAGACGGGAGTCTGTATCGACGGACTAAGCGCGGTTCATCCGCTGACCGGCAAGAAGATTCCGATCTATATTGCGGACTATGTTATGATGGGATACGGCACCGGCGCGATTATGGCTGTACCGGCCCACGACGACCGTGACTATGAATTTGCCAGGAAGTTTGGCATCGACATCGTGCAGGTAATCGAGGGCGGCGATATTACCGAGGCCGCGTACGCCGGCGACGGCAGGATGATCAATTCCGATTTCTTAAATGGCCTGACGAATAAAAAGGACTCCATCGCCCGCATGGTGAAGGAGCTGGAGAAGCTGGGTGTCGGTGAAGCCGGTGTCCAGTATAAGATGAAGGACTGGGCATTTAACCGTCAGAGATACTGGGGAGAGCCGATTCCGATCGTTCACTGCCCTGACTGCGGCGTCGTTCCGGTTCCCTATGAGGAGCTGCCGCTCCGCCTGCCGAAGGTGGATAATTTCGAGCCGGGCCAGGAGGGAGAGTCGCCGCTTGCCGGAATCGAATCCTTCGTAAACTGCACCTGCCCGAAGTGTAAGGGAGCCGCGAAGCGCGAGACGGATACCATGCCTCAGTGGGCCGGATCTTCCTGGTACTTCTTAAGATATATCGACCCTCATAATCAGGAAGCGCTGGCTGATCCTGAGAAGTTAAAATACTGGATGCCTGTTGACTGGTACAACGGAGGCATGGAGCACGTAACACGCCATATGATCTATTCCCGTTTCTGGCACCATTTCCTGTACGATATGGGAGTGGTGAACACGGAAGAGCCTTATGCGAAGCGTACCGCTCAGGGTCTGATCCTCGGACCGGATGGGGACAAGATGAGCAAATCCAAGGGAAACGTCGTAGATCCGCTGGACGTTGTGGAAGAGTTCGGTGCGGACGTTCTGCGTACGTATGTCCTGTTCATGGGCGATTACGGCGCGGCCACACCGTGGAGTGACAGCTCCGTAAAGGGCTGTAAGCGTTTCCTGGAGCGTGTTGCCGGACTGTGTGAGATTGCCAGCGGAGAGGGCGCGACACCGGAACTGGAGACCGCGTTCCACAAGACGATCAAGAAGGTGTCGAACGACCTGGAGGAAATGAAGTTCAACACAGCGATAGCTGCACTCATGGGCCTGCTGAACGACATTTATGCGAAGGGGCAGATCACGAAGGACGAGCTTATCGTCTATATCAAGCTGTTATGCCCGATCGCTCCGCATGTGTGCGAGGAGATCTGGGAAAGCCTGGGCGGAACGGGATTCCTCTCCATGGCGAAATGGCCGGTATACGACGAGGCAAAGACCATGGATTCAACCGTGGAAGTCGGCGTGCAGGTGAACGGAAAGCTCAGAAGCGTGGTGGCACTGCCTGCAAACTGTGATAAGGAAGAGGCATTTGCCATTGCGGTGAAGGACGAGAAGATCGTGCCGCTGCTGGAGGGAAAGACGATAGTAAAAGAGATTTACGTTCCTAATAAGATCGTGAATCTGGTTGTGAAATAAATAAAAAGTAATATCCATTCACGGAAAAACGGGTAAAGAATGTCACTCTCTTTACCCGTTTTTCTGTGCCTCGCGTAAAAAAGTCAAAATATAGAAACAAAAGTAAGAATTTAAAAAGTGTTTTCCGGTCCATATGCTCGTTTGATCTGAAATGCAAAAGAAAAGTAAAATAATAGAAAAATCAGCCCCTGGCAGCCGGGCTATAATGGGCTCATAAGAGGAAAACACGGATAACTTATGAGTTGGTTGCGGCAAGTCGAGTGTTCATGTGTTTTCCAATTGACAGTAAGGACCTATTATAACGAGCCAAAGTATGAAGCTCGTGAAATACCAGGAGGAATCGATATGAGACAATGGAAAAAAGTATTACGTTCAACTATGGCCCTCGGCCTTGCACTTGCACTGACAGCCTGTGGAAGCGCGGGCAGCAGCCAGAGCAGCACTGCTGGAGGAAAGGATGCTAAGGCGGAGGCGTCAGGGGATCTGCCGGTGCTTCGTGTGGCAATGATGCCGTTTATCACAAGCCTTCCGACAGAGTATATCAGGAAGAATAAGCTGGATGAGAAGGCCGGATTTAAAATGGATACCATCATGTTTGCAACAGGTGCTCCCATGAATGAGGCGCTGGCCGCCGACTTGTGGGATGTGGGCTCCATGGGCGCCGCGGCCGTCACCGGTGTGGCAAACTATGACATGATGATTATCGGGGAAGTCCTGGAGTCGACAGACGGCCTGGGAGTCTTCGTAAAACCGGATTCACCGGCAGCGCAGGAAAAAGGCTACAATCCATCGTATCCCAATGTCCTCGGAAGCCCGGAGACGGTGAAGGGAATGACGATTCTTCTTCCGATCGGCACGGCTCAGCATTTTACCACATTAAAATGGCTGGAAAAACTGGGACTGGGTATCACCGATGTGAATATTGTAAATATGGATACGGCACAGGCCTACCAGGCACTTTTAGCAAACCAGTGTGACGCGGTAGCCTTAAATGTACCGACGTTCTTTGAAGCCGTAGATGACGGCATGGTACAGGTAGGAAATCTCGCCGATTTAGGAACCCGCTACGTGGACATGGTGGTAGGCAATCGAAAAGCAGTGGAAGGAAAATCGGAGCTGGTTCAGAAATATATGGACTGTGTTGTGGAAGCCTGCAAGGCGTTAAATGAAGATCCCGACATGGCGGCTGATCTGATGGTGGATTTCTTAAAGGATGCGGGAGCAGAGGCCAGCAGGGAGAGCTGTGTCAGCGACTTGGGACGTGTGCAGTTTATCACCGCGGCTGACTGGAAAGACCGTACTTTAGGCAATTTCGCAAGGGAACTGGGAGAATTCTACATAGGCTTAGGACAGCTGGAACCGGAGCTGATGGACAAGTTTGACAGCAACATCGATCCGGAGTTTGTCAAAGGGGTAAATTAGAGAAAGTGAGGGAACGCAGATGAAAGAAATTGCTGCAAAGTATAAGTACCGGATTCTGTCGGTGTGCTCGGTTATCACCGTCCTGTTTATCTGGGAAATGGCAACCGATATTCTGCATCTGATTTCTCCCATGATGCTTCCAAGCCCGGCAAAGGTACTGGACACGTTTGTCTACAAGCTGACAGGAGGGGTCAATCCGGATGGAGCGACCCTTCTCCAGCATATCGCGGCCAGTATGAAGATTGCTCTTGGAGGATACGTGGTGGGAGTGCTGATCGGAGTGCCGCTGGGAATTGCCATGGCCTGGAGCCGTAAATTCGAGATGTTTGCCAAACCGCTGTTCGATGTAATCCGGCCGATTCCGGCGCTTGCGTGGATTCCGCTGATGATTCTCTGGCTGGGAATCGGTTACTGGTCAAAGGTAGGAATTATCTTTTTTGCGGCGTTTATCAGCGCAACCATTAACTCCTACGCCGGAATCAAGAGAACGAGCCAGGTTCATTTATGGGTAGCCAGGACATTCGGTGCATCCAACAGGCAGATGCTGTTTAAGGTTGCAATCCCGACGGCTCTTCCCATGATTTTTACCGGCTTAAGGCTGGCACTCGGTTCTTCCTGGGTAGCTCTGGTGGCAGCTGAGCTCTTAGCAGCGACGAGAGGGTTAGGCTACATGATTCAGGTGGCAAGGATGCTGGGACGCCCCGATGTCATCATCGTGGGAATGATCACCATTGGTGTGATCGGTTATCTGCTTTCCTTTATCCTGGAAAAGCTGCAGAATAAATTCGTCAAGGGAGGAAAATAGAATGGAAAGCGCATCCAGCCGTTTTTTAAAGAAAAATATGGCCGCCGTCATGACGGTTGTGGCATTTGCCTCCCTGCTTATCGTATGGGAAGCCGTGGCCCGGTTTACCAATGCAAAGATGTTTCTCCCTCCTGCATCGGAAATTCTGTGGAAATTCTTCGAGAGCTTTACGGTACCGATCGGAAGGCATACCATGCTGGTGCATATCGGCGTAAGTCTCTACCGCGTAGGTGTTGCATTCTTCTTTGCGACAATTGCCGGCATTGCGTTAGGCGTGTCCATGGGGTATTCGAAAACTGTGGAAGCCATCATCAAACCAATCTTTGAATTTATCCGTCCCATTCCGCCTCTGGCATGGATTCCCATGTCCATCCTGTGGTTCGGACTGGGCGATCAGAGTAAGTTTTTCATCATTTTCCTGGGCTGCTTCTGCTTCATTACGGTCAATACGTATGACGGAACGAAAAATGTGGACTCTGTCCTTTTAGGAGCCGCCAGAATGCTGGGGGCCTCGGAACGCCAGGTGTTCTTCCGGGTAGTTCTGCCCTCGTCGATTCCTTACATTTTCGCAGGGCTTCAGATCGCCATCACGGCAGGCTGGTCGGCCGTCGTCGGTGCGGAAATGGTGCGTTCGGATGAGGGCGTTGGCTGGCTCATCGTCATGGGAATGACAAACGGAAACACCGTTCAGATCATGGTAGGAATGCTGGCCATCGGCATTGTTGGATACGTTCTGGCAACGGCCATGGCAAAACTGGAAGGGAGGTTGTGCATATGGAATCAGCAGCAGGGACTGTAAATGAGGTGCTTCGGTGCGGCCACGTTTCCAGGGAGTTTGACAGCTACGACGGCTCCGGAAAGAACCATGTGCTGAAGGATGTTGACTTTTCTGTCCGTGAAAATGAATTCCTGGTGCTTTTCGGACCGGGACAGTGCGGGAAGACTACGCTGCTCAATATCCTGGCAGGCCTCGACACCCCTACCTCCGGTGAGGTCATCGATCACGGCAAAAAAGTGGGAAAACCGGCGCCGGAACGCGGCGTTGTGTACCAGAAGACGGCGCTCTTTCCGTGGCTTACCGTCATGGGAAATGTAGAGTTTGGACCCAGGGTGCGGGGCTTAAGCAAGGATGAGCGGAAGAAGACGGCGGATCATTATATCGACCTGGTTGGATTAAAGGGATTTGAAAAGAGCTATCCCTCCCAACTGTCCGGAGGCATGCGTCAGCGTGTCGGAATCGCCAGGGCCTACAGCAACAATCCCGACCTGATGCTCATGGATGAGCCCTTCGGCCACCTCGACGCTCAGACCCGTTATATGATGGAAGAAGAGCTGCAGAGGATCTGGCAGAAGGAAAAACGCACGGTTATCTTTGTCACAAATAACATCGAGGAGGCCTTATTTCTGGCAGACCGGATTATTCTGATGACAAACTGTCCATCCACCATTAAGAAGGAATACATCATCGATATGCCGCATCCGAGAAACTACGTGGACCCTGAATTTCTCCGCCTCCGCCAGGAGATTACGGAAAATATGGATAAATCGCTGTAAAGGAGGCGCTCATGGAAGAAAAAAGGGAAACAAAAGTAAAGGTAATGAATTTGACGAAGAAGTTCGATGACCTCCTCGTGCTGGATCAGATCTCTTTCGATGTGAAGAAAGGGGAGTTCCTGTGTATTGTCGGCCCTACTGGCTGCGGCAAGACGACCTTTTTAAACAGCCTGACGAAGCTTTACCAGCCAACAAGCGGAGAGATCCTGATTAACAATGAGCCTGTGGATTTGAATAAACACAGCGTCGCATACATTTTTCAGGAGTATTCCACCATGCCATGGCTGACGGTGGAGGAGAATGTGCGGTTTGGTCTGGAGATTAAGCACACGGATCAGGAAACCACGGACCGAAAGGTAAACGAGTATTTAGAGGTGGTAGGCCTTACAAAATACCGGAAGTACTATCCGGATCAGCTCTCTGCCAGCATGCTGCAGAGGGTGGTAATCGCCAGGGCGTTTGCCACGGAGCCGGAGCTGCTGCTGATGGATGAGCCGTACGGACAGCTGGATATCGAACTGAGATTCAAGCTGGAGGACGAACTCTTAAATCTCTGGAAGAGGAACGGGACTACGGTTATCTTTATTACCCATAATATTGAAGAGGCGGTTTATTTAGGGGAGCGGATTCTGGTGCTTACCAATAAGCCTACCAGTATTAAGAAAGAGATTCGAAATGATCTCCCGAGGCCGCGGGATATTGCGGCGAAGGATTTTGTGGATTTGAGAAATGAAGTGACGGATCTGATTAAGTGGTGGTAAATTCTAACGGTACAATTTTTCACTTTTCAGTCTGGACCTCTGAGCTGCATAATTTTATTTTTTCTATTGACATTAAACCTTGTTGAACCCTTATAATGAGGGAAAGAAGGAGGCGAAAGACAATGAAAATTAAGGATATGGAGCGGCAGGTGGGAGTTACGAAGGCGAACATCCGCTTTTACGAAAAAGAAGGGCTTTTGTCACCGGCACGCGGTGAGAATAATTACCGGGAATATACAGAGGAAGACAGGGAGGTGCTGGAGAAAATCAAGTATCTCCGGATGCTGGGAGTCACGGTTTCCGATATCCGGCAGTTTCAGCAGGGGAAGCGGTCTCTTGCACAGCTCCTTAAGGAGCGGGAGTATCAGCTGAAAGAGGAGGAGGCCGCATTGAACCGGATGAAACTGGTCTGCCTGGAATTAAAGAAGAGGGACTGGGATTTTCAGACGCTCGATACGGGACTATTTGATCTGCAGATGAAGGTTTTAGAGCGGAGAGGGGCGGAACGGCTGAAGAAAGACAGAACAGAACCTGTGATAAAGCTGAGACGGATTGTCTGGTTCTTTGCCATGTGCGGAATCGCGTCGCTGGTATTTTTCCCGGTGAACTCAGTCCTTAGAATACCGGTTTCCGAGACAGTCATGACCGTCTGGACACTGGCCGTCACGGTGCTGGCTCTGGCGGCCTCTGTATTGCAGGCCGCCGCAGCCGGACATGGGGAGGAGGAGACAGAAAAGAGAATGCGGGGAGAACGGCTGGTGAAGCGCGCCGAAAACAGACGCCTGCGGTATGAAAAACAGATTGTGGGGTTGAATCAGATCTGTCTCGCCAGCCTCTTCGTGATCCCATTCAACCGAATGCTGGAAATCCAATGGCCATTGTGGCTGACGGCAATCTGGTTCGTGCTTGTCTTTGGATCGGCCATAGCGGTAGTGGTGGTAAAAAATATATGAGCGTTCAGACTTCCCGGAATTTACTGTTTCATGTATAATTGCAGTAAATAAGCAAGGATCTTAAATAACAGATAAGCCGGCAGCAAAAAGGAACCGGCGCCCGCCAATATACATTGGCCGGACGCCGGTTCCTTTTTATTCCCGAGAGCATGGAGCCGGACGGACAAGCTTCCTTACTTCGTGTAATTATCAAAATATCCCTGAATGAAGATGATCGGTGTTCCCTTATCTCCGGAACCGGAGGTTAAGTCACATAAGGAACCGATTAAATCCGTTAAACGTCTTGGGGTGGTACCCTGGGAAGCCATGTCGCCCACCAGATTGTCATCCTTTGTACGGATTCTCTCAGAGATGGCCTTCTTTAACTCTTCACCGCTTAAATCGGCGAAATCGTTATCCGCCAGGTATTTTAACTTCAGCTCGTTGGGCTGTCCTTCCAGACCTTCCGTGTAAGCCGGTGAAACGACCGGATCAGCAAGCTCCCAGATCTTTCCGACCGGATCCTTGAATGCGCCGTCGCCGTAGATCATCACTTCCACGTGCTTGCCGGTGCGTTCCATCATCATCTGATGAACTCTGTCAACGAATGGCTGGCAGTTGCGCGGGAACAGCTTGACAGTCTCTTCTGTTGCCTTGTTGGAACCGAGGAGTCCGTAGTTCTCATTGTAACCGCTTCCGTCGATGGACGCGGTCATGATGTCATCGAGACAGCAGACCTTTTTCGCTCCTGCAGCCAGAAGGCGGCGTTTGCTTCTCGCTCTGGTGTGGATGTCACAGCAGATCACATTGTCCGTATACTTTAAGATGGTGCGGCAGTCATTGGCCAGAACGACCTCGACCTCTGCGCCCTGCTCTTTGATCACGTCCTTGTAGTACTCGATATAGTCAACACCGGTGAAGGTGTGCTTTTTATAGCCGAACAGCTCTCTGTATTTCTCTTCGCTCAGCACATCAGCCCATGGATTCACGCCCTTTGCATCCAGCTCATCCTCGTCGATTAAGTGGTTGCCGACTTCATCGGAAGGATAGGAGAGCATAAGCACGACCTTTTTCACGCCGCGGGCAATTCCCTTTAAGCAGATGGCGAAACGGTTACGGCTTAAAATCGGGAAAATAACTCCGACTGCCTCATCACCGAATTTCTCCTTTACATCCGCTGCGATGTTGTCGATGCTGGCGTAATTGCCCTGTGCTCTTGCAACGACGGCCTCCGTAACGGCAACGATATCTTTATCCTGAATCTCAAAGCCGTAGCGGCTGCTGGCGGCAGCATCTATAACGGAATCTACAACGATTTTTGCAAGGTCATCTCCTTCACGAATAATCGGTGCACGTACGCCTCTTGAAATTGTCCCTATCAAACGTTCTTCCATAGTCATCATTTCTCCTTATCATTATCTTTCGCATTTTCCCCTGTTTAGAAAAAGACTGCCTATCTATTATAAAAGAAAAATCATAAATATACAAACGTTTTTTAGCAAAATACGGTATTTTTTGTACTTTCTCCGGCCCGGAGCACGGTTTTGCAGGGGCGCGGCAGAGAAGACAGCAGAATTGTGTTAGAATTGGGAAGTATACTGCAAGAAATGTCAGGGGCTCCGTATTATAATGACAATACATTAGAGACAACAGGAGGAAGACCATGGAGAGAAAATGGTGGCATGAGAAAATAGCCTATCAGATTTATCCCAAGAGCTTTAACGACGGCAATGGGGATGGGATCGGTGATTTGAGAGGAATTATAGAGAAACTCGATTATTTGAAGGAACTGGGGATTGATATTGTATGGATATCGCCGATCTACCAGTCTCCCTTTGTGGACCAGGGGTACGATATTTCCGATTACTATAAGATTGCCCCGGAGTTCGGCACCATGGAGGAGTTCGATGAGCTTCTGGCCGAGGCGAAGAAGAGGGGGATCGAGATCGTTATGGACCTGGTGATCAACCACTGCTCCGACCAGCATGAATGGTTTCAAAAGGCGCTTGCCGATCCATACGGCGAGTACGCGGACTATTTCTACTTTGAAAAGGGCAGGGACGGCGGCGCTCCCAGCAATTACCGGTCTTATTTCGGAGGAAGCGTCTGGGAGCCGGTTCCGGGCACCGACCTCTACTATCTGCACCTGTTTGCAAAGGAACAGCCGGATTTAAACTGGAATAATCCGAAGATGAAGGAAGAACTGTTTGCCATGATCCGCTGGTGGCTGGAAAAAGGGGTGGCCGGATTCCGGATCGACGCCATCATCAACATTAAAAAGGATCCGAATTTTCCGGATTTCCCGGCGGACGGTCCCGACGGGCTGGCTTCCTGCACCAAAATGGTGGAAGAGGTCGAGGGGGTCGGCGAGCTGCTGGAGGAGCTGCGGCAGAAGGCCTTCGATCCGTATCAGGCATTTACGGTTGCGGAAGTATTTAATATGAGGGAAGAGGAACTGAAGGAATTTGTGGGAGAAAATGGCCACTTTTCGACGATGTTCGATTTCTCTGCTCATCTGCTGACGGGAGGGGAACACGGCTGGTACGACGCAAAGCCGGTCAAATTCTCCGAATGGAAGAAGACCGTAATCGAATCCCAGCTGGAGGTCCAGAACGTGGGATTTCTGGCCAATATCATCGAAAATCACGATGAGCCCCGCGGCGCATCCACGTATCTGCCGGAGTATGCAGTGAATCCCAGAGGAATCAAGATGCTGGCGGCTGTTAATATCCTTCTTCGCGGCCTTCCGTTTCTCTATCAGGGACAGGAGATCGGAATGAGAAACTGCCCCATGGATTCCATAGAAGATTACGACGATATCAACACGAAGGACCAGTACCGGACGGCTCTGGAGGCTGGCTGTACAGAGGAAGAGGCACTTGACGCCTGTATCCGTTACAGCCGCGACAACGCGAGGACACCGATGCAGTGGAGCCATGAGAAGGAAGCTGGTTTTACGACGGGAAAGCCCTGGCTGAAGGTGAATCCCAATTATACGGAGATCAACGTGGAGGACCAGTTAAAAGACGAGGATTCAGTCCTTCATTTCTATAAGAAGCTGATTGCCCTTAGAAAATCGGAAGCGTACCGGGAGACGCTGATCTTTGGCAGGTTCGTCCCGGCATTTGAGGCGGACGAGGATGTCTTTGCTTTCTATCGGGAAAGCGAGAGCGGAGATCGGATATTTATCGCCGCAAATTTCGGAAAAGAAGAGAAGATGCTTACGCTTCCGGAAAAGAATTACACGGTTCTCCTGACGAATGATGACAGTGCTCCGGAGGGGACACTCAGTACCCTGGAGAATGACGGTACACTTTGCCTGAAGAGCTGCGGAGCAATCGTTTTGCGGGAAGAAGCATAGTATAGAAAAACAGAAGTAAGAAACAGTTCATAACGAAAAAGAACCGGGAGCATCTGTTTCCGACCATCCAAATTATGGAGGCCGGGGCTGGTGCCCCTGGTTTTTTCTTGATGCATGCATGATTCTAATCGTTTTAGGTTTCGTTACCTGGCCGCTCAGGGGCATCTCTGATGGTTTCAGACGAGATCCATATAATCCCGGTAGCCCTCTTTTTCCATCTCCTCATACGGAATGAAGCGAAGAGCCGCGCTGTTGATACAGTACCGCAGTCCGCCCCTGTCGATGGGGCCGTCGTCGAAGACATGGCCAAGGTGGCTGTCTCCCGCCCGGCTTCGCACTTCCGTCCGCTCCATGTGATGGCTCTGATCTTTAAGCTCCTTTACCGAAAGGGATTTGACAGGCCTCGAGAAGCTGGGCCAGCCGCATCCGGAGTCAAACTTATCAGAGGAGGAGAAGAGCGGTTCCCCCGTAACGATGTCCACGTACAGTCCGCGCTCGAAATGATTGAAATACTCATTCCGATAGGGATGCTCTGTCGCCTGATTCTGTGTAACCTCAAACTGAAGCGGCGTCAGCCTGCTTTTCAGTTCTTCCGGAGAGGGGACCGTATAGCTGCGCTCTTTTCCAGGGCCTTCGACGGAATCGTGATCCCTGCGAAGCCGTTCCTCCTCGTTAAATACATCCGCTTTTCTGACGTCAATATGGCAGTAGCCGCCCGGATTCTTCTTTAAATAATCCTGATGATACTGCTCCGCGGGATAGAAATTGTCAAGCGGAAGCACCTCGGTTACGACCGGGACGGTATACTTTCTCTGCTGTCTGGAAATGGCGGCTAAGATGGGTTCCCGGTCCGCCGGATCTTCGTAATAGATTCCGGTGCGGTACTGGGTTCCGCGGTCGTTTCCCTGCCGGTTTAGGATGGTAGGGTCGATGACTGCGAAATAAGCCTCCAGCAGAGTCGAAAGTTCCGTCTCCTCCGGCCGGTAAATGAGTTTAACCGTCTCCGCGGCACCGGTAGTGCCGGTGCAGACCTGTTCGTAAGTGGGATATTCCACCAGGCTGTTTCCGTATCCGACCTCTGTTTCGCAGACGCCGTCCAGTCTGGACATGTATTCTTCCATGCCCCAGAAACAACCGCCTGCCAGGTAAATGGTTTTATGCTGATTCAAATCGGCAGCCTCCTTTCCAATGCTGTTTCTTACGATTCCCTGATCGGACAGTCTTTATTCCCGCGAGGGTCAAAACCCCGCCGCTCGCGGCGAGGTTTTTGACTCCCGCAGGCAATACTACTCGGCATTCTCGGCATTCTGCTGTGCTTTCAACAGATCTCGGATTTCCGCCAGCAGTTCTTCCTGCGTCGGACCGGCCGGTGCAGCTTCTTCTTTTTTTTCTTCTTCGTGACGGAGACGGGAACTGATCATGGCTACCGCCTTGATCATAAAGAACATACAGGCGCCGATAATCAGGAAATCCAGAATATTCTGTAAGAAAAGCCCGTAGCGGACGGCAGCTTCGGCCTTAATAATTTCGCCTGCCGTATCTTTTACAGCCGGGCTGAGAACAATCTTAAAGGTATCGAAATCAGCGCCTCCCGTAACTGCGCCCAAAAGCGGCATCAGAATATCGTTTACCAGAGAGGTAACAATCTTGCTGAACGCCCCGCCTATGATGACGCCGACCGCCATATCGATGATATTCCCTTTCAGAATAAACGCCTTGAATTCCTGCATGACTCCTTTTCCCTTACTCATGATTAAATCCTCCTTCTCTTTCGTGGAGTACCCTCACAAATCTGGATAGAAAGAGTTCCTGAGAGTACTCTGGTACTGCATTGCATAAATAACGCAGCAATAGTGGAAAATCATCTGAGGAAAGGACGTCGGTTCGCGGCTGTTACTCCTTTAACGGCAGATACAGTTCGATGTAATAAACCGGCTGGCTGACGTCGGCCTCCTCCGGCACAGCTGTCTGCATCTCATCAACCGCGCAGCTCAGCAGAAATCCGCCGTAGGCCGTGCCTTCCAGCTTATATCCCTGATCTCTGGCCCAGCAGACCGCCTTCATGATGGAACGGGTGTCCGGAATGCGGCTGGCGGATGCGATAACCGTGTAGACACACCGCTCATGCTGAATAAAGAGTCGGCCGGATAACTGTTCCTCCAGTCCGATGATGGCAGCGGTATCTGCGGCGAATAAGTAGTATTCATCCACCTGACCCGGCATGCCTTCCCTGAGTTGATATTCCTGATAGATATAGCATAAATCATGAACGGCCAGCTTGTCAATGAGAGTCTCATCAACCTTGTAATAGCGGCGGAGCGGACGTATGTCATAATCATTTAAATAATCGTCAATATTCTTATAAAGCTGAGTAAGATACTTTAGATGGATCAAAGAACGCTGGTGCCGTTCCACTTCCCGTTCTTCCTCTGCTATTTTTTCCTGAATCATGGTATAATAAGAACCAAAGGAACTCTGATGAAGAATTCGGTTGATATCCTCAATGCTGAAGTTCAGCCTCCGGTAGAACATAATGTCGAGAAGCTTTCTCGTATCCTCATAGCTGTAGCACCGGTAGCCGTTTTCCAGCTTCTGCGGAGTGATAATGCCCTTTTTTTCATAAAAACGGAGTGAGTCGCGGCTGATGCCCAGCCTTTTCGACACGTCTCCAATCGTATACTGCTTCATAATAAGATCCCCTCTTTTATTCTTGCGAAGGCAGCGAGCAAGGTAAACATGCTGGCATGTCCATTTAACTGCCATTCCCTGATATTTTAGCACAAACAGCACGGGAGGGGACCTTACAGTTTTCTGTCTACGTTTACAAAATTTTAACGAAGTTAGTCTTGTAAAAGGAAGACAAATGTGATATTATTGCAATAATAGTAATTAATACTGATTTTAACAAATATAGGAAATGATACTATGAGAGTCGGAAAGGGGTATTCACATGGGTGAAACAAAAAAGAAACTGGTAAAATGTCTGGTATGCGGCGCGGTATTTGAAGATGGGGTGAGCGTATGTCCCGTATGCGGAGTGGGACCGGAGAACTTCGTCCCGTTTACGGAGGAGGAGAAGTCCTTCCACAGAGACACAGAAGAGATATTTCTGATTCTGGGAGGCGGCGCGGCAGGGTTAAACGCGGCAGAGGCCATAAGAGAACGGAATTCCACCGCCTCCATCGTGATGGCGACGAACGAGGAGATACTGCCCTACAGCCGTCCCATGCTGACGAAATCCATGCTGGGAGAGAACAACAGGGAACAGCTTCTGGTTCACGACGCACCGTGGTATGAGGAGAACCGGATTTTAACCCTGACAGGAAAGACGGCGGAGAGGATCGATCCGGAGGCCAGAGAAGTGACCTTTTCGGATGGAATCCGCTTAAAATATGACAAGCTGGTTTACGCCCTGGGTTCGGAATGCTTTATTCCACCGATTCCAGGTCATGAGAAGCCGCAGGTTATAGCGATCCGGAGAATCACCGATACGGAAAAAGTAGGCGCCCTTCTTCCTCAGACGAAGCACGCCGTGGTAATCGGCGGTGGTGTTCTGGGACTGGAAGCAGCCTGGGAACTGAAAAAGGCGGGCCTGGAGGTGACGGTTCTGGAACTGGCACCGCAGCTGATGGGCCGTCAGCTGGATGCGGGAGCCGGCGAATTTCTGAAGGATCTGATTCAGAATGTAGGAATCGCCATCCATTTAAATGTGAAGATTGAAGCGATCGAGGGAGAGACGGATGTGACGGGAGTGCGCCTGGGCGACGGCACCGTGGTTCCGGCTGAGCTGGTGGTAGTATCTGCCGGTGTCCGTGCAAATGTCGGTGTGGCAAAAGACGCGGGAGCGGAGATCGGAAGAGCCATCAAGGTCAATGCATTTATGGAGACCACCATTCCGTCCGTATACGCATGCGGAGACTGCGCCGAATATGAGGGAATCAACTATGCGATCTGGCCGCAGGCGGTGGAGATGGGCCGGACAGCGGGCGCCAATGCGGCCGGTGACGGCCTTGTTTACCACACCGTACCCGCAGCACTTACCTTTAACGGTATGGAGACTTCCCTTTTTGCCGTGGGCGACGTGGGAAAGAATTCCGAAATTGAGTATACGGTGAAGCACGAGGAAGACCCGGAAAAGAAGATCTATAAGACCCGGTATTATGCGAATGGCAGATTGACCGGAGCGATTCTCATCGGTGATACGAAGGAGATGCAGAGCGTGACGGAGGAGATGGAGCAGGCGTAAAATTTCCGAAATAGCATGGCGGGAAGTAATGAATTATAAAATATATTCTAAATTAATAGAAAACAGCGGCCACGTGTATTGTGTGCCGCTGTTTTGCTGTTATCTGCTCTACTGTTTTCCTCGCAGTGCCTGAAGCGTATTCTGGATTTCTCCGCGAAGTGCGGTTTTGTCAGCCGGTACGGAAGTGATCATCTGCTGAATACGGCTCACGCAGTGATCGTTGCCGACCTTTGCGAGAGATTTAAGTGCAGCCACTTTCACTTCATCTTCGGGTGAGTCGAGGAGTGCCATTAATACATTGCTGGAATCGTCGCCCACGGCTGAAGCACATGCTTCTGCTAAATGTACCTTTGTCTCTGAATCAGAATTTAAATAACTTTTCTTAATCTTATCCCATTTGCCCTTCTGAACCAGTTTTTCTAATGCTTCTGTTGTTGCTCCTTTTGATGATCCAAACATATTATTCCCCTTTTCTAAGTGTAAAAACGTCTAAAAATATTATAACATGAATATTTCATTTTACAATACAATTTGTCGGAAAATAATCACCAAAATTATTAAATGTATATAAACTGTGCGCGGCCAGAGTCTTAAACCAGGGTAATCTTATAGGTCTTCATCCAGTAATCAATCTGAAGTATATAGGCCAGCATCTGCGGACCGGCCATCAGCTGGCCGTACCATGGTTTTCCGTAATCGGAGGGATTTTGAAGAAACGTCTCCAGTTTTTTTCTGTCCAGAAACTGCATGACAGGCGAGGACGAATCGTTCATGATTTCGCGGACACGGCTGGTGAGAAGTTTTTCGTAATTCGTGTCGTAAGTCTTCGGATAGGGCGATTTCCTGCGGAACAGGATATCGTCGGGCAGAAGGCCTTTCCCGGACTGACGCAGAAGGTTTTTGACCAGGCCGTCCCTCGTCTTCATGTCCCAGGGGACATTCCAGACGTACTCCATGATCCGGTGGTCGGCAAACGGCACCCTGGCTTCCAGGCTGGAATACATGCTGGCGCGGTCCATGCGGTTTAAAAGAGTCTGCATGAACCAGCGAAGATTTAAGTAAGCGATTTCCCGGCGGCGCGCCTCGGTGGGCGAGTCTTCGGACAGGGTAGGAGTCTCTGCGACAGACCGCTCATACGTTTCTTTGACGTATTCGTCCATCTTCAGGTAATCGAGAAAATCATCTTTCAGAAGGACTTTTCTCGCCTCTAAGTCCATCGTCCATGGGAAGGTGTGGGCCCGGAAGCATTCCTCCTTGTGGAACCAGGGATAGCCGCCGAATATTTCATCGGCGCATTCGCCGGTCAGGGCCACCTTGTTATGCTCCTTGACCAGAGAGCAGAAATGCAGCATGGACGAATCGATGTCTCCCATGGCGGGCAGATCGTGGGCCAGCACCGAATCACAGAGACGGTCGGCCTGATCGGTGTTGCCGCACTCCAGATAGTGGTGGTCGGAGTCCAGAAACTCCACCATCCGGTCCACAAACGGGCGGTCCTGAGAGGGCTGGAAGGAATTGGCCTTGAAATACTTATCATTGTTCACAAAATCAAAGGAAAACGTGGTCAGTTTTTTCCCCTGTTTTTTAAGCTCCGCGGCGCAGACGGCGGAAACCAGGCTGGAATCCACTCCCCCGGAGAGGAAGGTACAGATGGGAACATCGGAGACCATCTGGCGTTTGATAGAGTCCTGAACGAGAAAGGCCGTCTTCTCAATGGTCTTTTCGTAGCTGTCCTCATGAGGAAGGCTCACTAATTTCCAGTAACAGTGGGAAGAGACGCCCTCGGGGGAACAGATGAGAAAATGGCCGGGGAGAACTTCCTCCATACCGGCAAATACACCACAGCCATACGTTCTGGCGGGACCGATGGAGAAGACCTCATTCAGTCCCTTCCGGTCCAGTTCCGGTCGGATGCCGGGGACAGCCAGGATTCCTTTCAGTTCCGATGCGAACAGTATCTCGTCGCCGCGGACCGTGTAGAAGAGCGGCTTTACACCCGCCCGGTCGCGGAACAGGATGACACGGTCGTGCAAGGCGTCGTAAAAGGCGATGGCAAAGATGCCGTTCAGCCGCTTGACAAAGTCGGGACCGTATTCGATACATCCGGTGAGAATCACCTCCGTGTCACTGGTGGTGGCAAAGGAGTGCCCCTGCGCGCGCAGTTCCGTCCGCAGCTCCTCCGTGTTATAAAGCTCCCCGTTGTAGGCGATGGAATATGTGCGGCCTCCAGCCTCCTTTTCCATGGGCTGATGTCCGCTGACTAAGTCTATGATGGACAGACGGGCGTGGGAGAGACCGGTATGTTTGCTCAGGCAGACGCCGGAATCGTCGGGGCCGCGGTGTCTTTGTACCGCGGCCATGTCTTTTAAGATATCCCGGTAACGGGCCTCCTCTTCTAAGTAATTGCGATGCGGGTTATAAAAGCCTGCAATTCCACACATGGCAGATTCCTCCATTTCATTAAGATGCGTGATTCAATAAGTGCAATTTGATAAAGCGTGATTCAGGATACGTATTTCCGTTACTGTTACTGCTACAGCAGAAGGCAGCCGGTTAAAAAAGCAAAGAGAAAGCCGATTAAGACTGGCGGAAGATTCTTACGGGCCAGGTCTAAGGGGCTGACGTTGCAGATGGCGGCCACGGGGATAAGTCCCCAGGGAACGATGGTACCGCCTCCCACGAAGATCGCGGAGATCTGCCCGAGCGAAGCCAGCACCGGTACCGAAGCGCCGACGGCGGTGCCGAAGGTGTGGGCCAGGGAGCCTGTTAAGGGAAGGCCGGAGAAACCGGAACCGTCGAGACCGGTCAGACTGCCTACGACCATCTGGATAAAGGCTGCCATATATTTGTTTAAGGGCGCATTGTGAGCCAGCCAGACGGCCCAGTCATTCATGATGCCGCTCTGGTACTGGTCGCCCATGATCGTGGTAATGCCGCTGCCGCCAAGGAAGAAGAAGGCGCCGATGATAATGACGGGGGCGAAGATCTTGATGGCGAAGAGGAAGCCGCCTGTCACGTAATCGGTCACCTTTTCCAGCGACTGTCTGCCAAATCCGGCGACTGCGCCGGCACACATCACCAGTACGGCGGTGCCGGAAACCATGCTGGTGGCGTCTCCGCCTTTTAAGTCAAAGGCCAGCATCAGAAGAATATCGGCGAGAAAGGCCGCGGGAGTGAGGACCGCGATGGCGATGGCCGCTTTCGTCACTTTCTTCCGCTCCTCAGGCAGGGCCTCTGCGGACACGGTCTCTGTGGCTGCCATACTCTTACGGTTTAAAAGATATGCGGCGGTTACGGTGACAATGCCCATGACCCAGAAAACGGGACGCCCCTGGGTGAGAATATCGGATGTGGAGATTCCTGCGGCACCGGCGGAAATGGCAGGCGCACCCTGGATGACGAAATCATAGCTTAAAGCGATTCCGTGACCGAAAAGGTTCATAGCCATGGCCGCGGCGAGCGGTTTTAAACCGGCCTTGACTGCAAATGGCAGCATAATCGCGCCGACTAAGGCCACGGAAGGTGACGGCCAGAGGAAGAGGGAGAAGAGCAGCATGGTGATTCCGAGAATCCACCATGTGACGGAGTGGGTCTTCATGATTTTCGACATGGGGACCATCATCAGGTAGTCGCTGCCTAAGTCTTTTAAGCATTTGGACAGAGCCGTTACCAGGGCGATGGTGGCTATGACTTCCATGAATTCTTTCGCGGCGAACAGAATAGAATTAAATACGGTCATGATTCCGCCTGTTATGGAACCAAGACCGATGACTCCGAGGAGAAATAAAAAGGCGATACAGACGGCGGGGGTGTCTTTTCGCAGGACCATGACAGCGAGTATTACAAGAACACCGATTAGATAAACATAGTGCAGAGGGGTCAGCACTACGGCAGAATCGAACATAAGAACCACTCCTGAATTTAGAATATAATCCATAGTATGAAGCGCGGGAAGGGCCAGTGCTCAATAGTTGCGAAAATTTCAGCGGAAGCTTGAAATTTGCCCTGGCATCTCCTATACTTAAACCTAAAGGAGAACACATATGCAGATCACATCAGTCCACATCAGGAATTTTAAATCCATCCGTGAGATGGAGATTCATGGTATCGAAAATGCCCTGATTCTGGTGGGAAAGAACAACACGGGGAAGACCTCGGTGCTGGATGCCATCCGTGCGGTGGCCGGTTCTTACCAGATACGGGAGAGCGACTTTAATGAAAGAAAACAGAATATTGAGATATCCATCACCCTGAATTTTACAGAGGAAGATCTTCATATGTTCCACCGGGCGGGAATCGTGAGCCAGTACAAGCGGTATGACGCATGGCGCAGGGATTTCTGTACAAAGCTGCCGTCGTATGAGGAGGAAGCCCTGTCATTTACATTTGTGGTAAACTGGAAGGGGGAGTCCCGCTTTTTCGATGGATATAAGAAGAACAACCGGTATATCCAGGAGGTATTTCCCAGGATTTATTATATCGATACCGAGCGTCAGCTAAAACAGTTTCAGGATGATCTGTTCATGTTCCAGGAGGATGAGCAGCTGATCAGACTGCGCGCCCACGTCTGCATGTTCGATGCGGCAAAGGAGTGCAACCAGTGTTTCAAATGCATCGGTCTGATCAATCAGAAAAAACCGGAAGAATTGAAGCTTTACGAGACGTCCAAGCTTCTGGAATATAAGATGTATCAGCTTAATTTAAAAGAGTTTACGGAGAAGGTCAACGCCAACTACAGAAGGAACGGCGGATTCGAAGAAATCAAGTTCACCTTGAACTGCAATCCGGATGAGATGTTCCATGTGACGGCGGAGACATACCACGAAGAACACGGGCGGCTGAACCCCATTGAAAATCTCAGCGGGGGCATGAAGAGCATCTATATGCTGTCGCTGCTTCAGACGTACACGGACGATGAGAAGCGGATCCCCAGCGTGATCATTGTGGAAGATCCCGAGATTTTCCTTCATCCTCATCTGCAGAAAATATCCAGTGAGATCCTGTACCAGCTGTCGAAGAAGAATCAGGTGATCTTCACGACCCATTCGCCGAATATGCTGTTTAACTTTACCAGCCGCCAGATCCGCCAGGTGGTCCTGGACGAGGAAGACTATTCCGTGGTGCGCAAACGTACGGATATCGACGCCATTTTAGACGATCTCGGTTATGGGGCCAACGATTTCCTGAACGTGAGCTTCGTCTTTATCGTGGAGGGAAAACAGGATAAGAGCCGGCTGCCGCTGCTGCTGGAGAAGTATTATTCGGAGATTCACGATGCTAACGGCAATCTGTCCCGGATTTCGATTATCACCACCAACAGCTGTACCAATATCAAGACGTATGCCAACTTAAAATACATGAATCAGGTGTATTTGCGGGATCAGTTTCTGATGATCCGCGACGGCGACGGAAAGAACCCGGAGGAACTGGCGGGCCAGCTCTGCCGGTACTACGACGAGCGGAGCCTGGAGGATGTCGATAAGCTGCCGAAGGTCACGAGGAGAAATGTGCTGATTCTTAAGTACTATTCCTTTGAAAATTACTTCTTAAATCCAAAGATTATGGCAGAGCTTGGAATTGTGAAGAGCGAGGAGGCATTCTATGAGACGCTCTTTTCCAAATGGCAGGAGTATTTATACCGCCTGCAGTCAGGCCGCCATCTGACAGAGGTGCTGGGAGGGACGATCTCATCTGTGGAAGAACTGAAGGCGCATATGGAAGAGTTTAAGATTTATATGAGAGGCCACAACCTCTATGATATCTTCTATGGCCCGTATAAGAAACGGGAGACGGAGATTCTGAGAAAGTACATGGAGCTGGCGCCGAGAGAGGATTTTAAGGACATATTGGAGGCCATCGACCGGTTTGTCTATTTTGACAGCAGGAAAGTGGACGCTTAAGGCACGAGGCCCGGCCGCCATGGACATGAGAACTGACAACCGATAAAAGTTAGGAAAAGAGAGGTGAGATGGCATGTTAATCGCTCAGTTTTTACCCCTGATCTCAATCATTTTTAACGCTGTGCTGCAGTTGGCAAAATTGGCTGCACTGATCTGTTTTATTCTGTGCTGTATCAAATATTTGAAAAAATAATCTGGAATATAAGAGCCGCTGGACAGAAGAAAGCGGGCTGGAAAATCCTGCCATATTTTCCGGCCCGCATTTTTTGATATTGATGATGGAAACGGACTACGCTTTTTCTACCGGAAACAGGATCGCTGTCTCCAGTTCTTCCGCAGAAGAGACCATATTCTCATCCTTTAGATACCGTTCAATGCTGATTCCGGTAAGCTGGTATTCCGGATGCTGGTCCAGATATTGACCGATCGCCTGATACCCGGTGTGTACCTCCTCCAGCGGCCCCTGGTGGATCGCGGTGACACAGAGGGATTGCGGCAGAAGCTTCGTGTCCGGATGCGCTTCCGCTACCTGAAGCTGTGCTTCCACCTCCATCCTGTCTTCGTTGAATTCATTTCCCATGTAGACCAGCTGACAGGGACCCGCGCGGTGCAGGCCGCGTTCCTTTGCCTGTGTCATGAGGTCAGAGATGAGGCCGTGAATGTCCTGGGCCTTGACGGCAATGGTGCGTTTAACGGAGAAGACGCGCTGCTCCGGTGTGTTCATGACAATGACGTGATAGTTCCGATTCATGGTTATGCCCTCCTTAAAATGGGAGATATCCCGTTCCATGCAGGTGAGCGTCTCCGTCAGACTGGCCGCCTGCTCTTTTACGCGCTCGTACTGAAGCAGAATCTGGATATTTAACTCTGCCTCCGTAAGCGTCAGCAGCCGTTTGATTTCGGCCAGTGAGAAGCCGTATCGCTTCAGCTTCTCGATTCGCTGAAATGTGGGGATCTGGCTGCTGTCATAGTAGCGGTACCCGTTCTGTTCGTCCGTGGCGGCCGGATGCAGCAGGCCGATGCGGTCGTAATGGCGCAGCATCCTTGCGGAAATGCAGCAGAATTTTGAAAATTCTCCAATGGTAAACATAGGAACCTCCCAAAAGTGAAATGGTGTTGTGCTGATATTGCGTTGTCAGGTGTAGAACCGGTTCTGAGTGTATTGTACACCTTCCCACTGTGATAAGGTCAAGGGGAAATTTTTCTTAATCCGCGGTGTGTCCGTTCTGCCCCGGCAGACTCCGCTTTCTGTTCCTGTTTCGGCAGTAAGAAGCTGTAAATGTGTGGGATTTTTCTAAAAGCCTGCCGCAAAGTTCGGAACTCGCTGCGCTCAGACAACCGCACTTTGCGGCAGAACGAAAAACCCCACGCATTAACAGCTTCTAACAGCCTGCAAACGTCACAGAAAACGGAGTCTGCCGGGGCAGAACGGACACACCGCGGATTAAGAAAAATCTTGAATTTAAAAAGATAAAAAGCAAAAGATAAAAAACAAGAGATAAAAAGCAAAAGATAAAAAGCAAAAGATAAAAAACAAAAGATAAAAGCAAAAGATAAAAGCAAAAGATAAAAGCAAAAGATAAAAGCAAAAGATAAAAGCAAAAGATAAAAGCAAAAGATAAAAGCAAAAGATAAAATAATTAATTAAAAGTGTACAATTATAATATTGCTGACATAGCATGTCAGGTTTTATCTGATATGATGAAAAACGAGGTGATAGCAATGATAGAGAGCCGGCTGTTCAAAATTATTTACCATCTGATGGAAAAGGGACAGGCCACTGCGCCGGAGCTGGCGGAGAAGTTTGAGGTGTCGGTGCGGACGATTTACCGGGATATTGATAGGATCAGCGGGGCGGGGGTGCCTGTCTATTCGGTGGCGGGGCGAAGTGGGGGAATTCGTTTGCTGGACCGATTTGTGCTGGAGAAATCGCTGCTTTCGGAAGAGGAGATGAGGGATATTCTGTTCGGCCTGCAGAGTCTGGCGGCGGTTCAGAATTCTGATATGGAGACGGTCTTATCGAAACTGAGGGCTGCGTTTCAGATGGCGGATACGAGCTGGATCGAAGTGGATGTTTCCCGCTGGGGAAGCGACCCGGAGAGGGAACGGATGGATTTTAACGTGCTGAAACAGGCGGTTATGGCGAGACGGCAGATCCATTTTAAGTACTATGGCTCCAATGGAATGGCCAGTGAACGGGACTGCCATCCGTACAGGCTGATCTATAAGGACAAGGCGTGGTATCTGTATGCGTGGTGCCTGGTCAGAGAAGATTTCCGGCTGTTCCGTTTATCGCGGATCAAGGAGATTGTGCTGACAGGGATCCTGTTTGATCGCATACCGGAAGGAACAGAGCCGGATCTGACACGATGGGAGAAGGAAAGAGAGCTTGTCTCTGTGGTTCTGCGTTTCCCGAAGGAAGCGGCCTCCAGAGTATATGACGTGTTCGATGACCGGGTGGTTACGGAATGTGACGGGGAACTTACTGTCCGGGCGGTTATGCCGGACAATGAGTGGCTGTACGGCTTCCTGATGTCCTTTGGAGATAAAGTTACCGTGTTGAGTCCGCTTTCTTTGAAGCGAGAGGTGGAAAAGAGACTGAAGTCTGCACTGCAGCACTATGAGGAGAAACGATGAATATCAGAGAAGAAATGGAAAAAAGAAATGGTAATCAAGAGGCGTTTGTATTTCAGGATTTAGAGGTGAAGCCCGAGCAAATCCGGGCGGTTTTGATTAATGAAGTGGTGCCATCAAACCCGGCTGATGACTTTTACGGCGGTGACGGGGCGGCCTATTTATCGACGGCAATTCCGCTGTTTCAGAAGGCCGGAGCACAGGTGAACAATGCGGGAGAACTGCTGGAGCAGGGTATTTACCTTACAAACGCAGTGAAAATGCCGAAGACGGCCCCGGCCATTGAGAGAAGCACCATTGAAAAAAGTCTGCCGTATCTGGAGTGGGAGCTGTCTCTCTTTCCCCATGTGAAAGTGATCATGCTGATGGGGGATGTGGCGAAAAAGGCCTTTAACATGATAAGCAAAAAGGCCACTGGGAAAAATGTGATTCCGTCGGTGTCCACCTATAAGATACGAAAGAGTGAAATATGGTATCAGGGTATCCGGATTATGCCTTCCTACATTATGACCGGGCAAAATATTTTAATTGAAAAGTCGAAGGCCGAAATGGCGGCTGAAGATATTTCCGTCATGCTTTACATAATCAAAGAATAGAATATGCCTGCATCATACCGCACCGCGGAGCTGAAACGCGGAGGTATGACGCAGGCATTGTTTGTTTGACAGGAAAGCCCGTACTGTTAATTGCTGCAATCCACGCCCTAAGGGGATATGGCTGCTGAAGCGGCCATGCCCCGGCGCGCGAGTCCGGTAATCTGTCTGGATCGGGTTACGCCTGACTGGCGTGTTCCGGGAGAAGGTCTGTTTTCAGCAGACCGTATAAATAGTAGTCGCACCAGGAAGAGACCATTTTTCCCTGCCGGATGCAGCCCTCCCGTGTGAAGCCGGCCTTTTCCAGCGTTTTGCAGGAGGCGGTGTTTCTTACGTCCACATCGGTCCAGAGCCTCTGAAGTTCCGTGTGAGTGAAGCAGAAATCCACCACGCTTTTCAGGGCTTCCGTCATGAGGCCATTTCCCTGACAGGCAGGCGAGAGGCGGTAGGAGACCTTGGCCATCCGGTCGTTCTCGATTAAGTAGACCCAGAATTCCCCGATTACCTTACTGTCTTTCTTGTTCGCGATGCCCCAGTGGAAGCTTTTCGTTGGTTTCTGATTGGCGGCCGTGAAAAGCAGTTCCGGATTTAAATCGTGTCTGCCGGGCCGCTTTCCCCAATAGAGGTACAGGCCGGGATCGCTCATCCACTCCCGCAAATCGTCAGTATCCTCCGGCCTGAGCTCCCTTAAAATCAGCCGTTCTGTTTCAAGAACCGGTTTTTTGATCAGATAGTCTTTTAAACTCATGGCCGCCACCTCTCAGAATGTAAATACGCCAGACCAGTCGAAATCAGCCGATTCCTCCAGGCTTTTTGGCCAGGAGGCGCACCAGTCGGGCACACAGGGCTGTGCCACCCGGTCGAGGCTGGGAGTATAGGGCTTCAAGTCGATGACCGGTGTGTTGTCACGTGCGTCGATATGGCTGAGTCCGATGATGCCGGCCGCCGGATCGATTCGAAGAATCTGCGCCGTTGAGAGCGCGACAGGGTTAGGGCGTTCCGGGGAGCGGGTGGCAAAGGTGCCCAGCGTCTCCGGCGAATTGCGGTAGGGAGAGCTGACCTTAAGCACACTGCGGGAAGCTTCATTGTCACAGGCGTCGAACCACCAGAAGATCTGAATATGGCTGAAGCCATCCAGTCCCTCCAGGGCGGAACGATAAGGCTTTTCCAATAAAATGAGTGGCATTTCATTCTGAAATACAACTTTGCCGACAGGCTTTACTATGAGATTGTTCATGCTTTTTTGTCCTTTTTCGTTTTATTACGGCGCCGTTATCTTAATTGTAGCAAGTGTTTTTTATACTTCAACCCCTTTTCAAAAAAATATAAAATTCACAGAACAGAGGCAATTTTTCCAGTGCCGTGAACTGTAACAACTCAGGGCAAAAGTACATCGAAACACCGAATGAAGTCTTTCACGAATTTTATGTTTATGATACAATAAAACAGTGGTGGAGCAGGCGTGTGGCTGGAAGATAAAACTGGCATTGCTAAAAAGTTAAAAACTGGATATTTGAAACAGTCCATTTTCGGTTTATAGTAAGTGCATTATCATTGAAAACCGGAAGGGAGACTTTGTATGAAAACGAACAATAATACCAGAAAAATGGTGATGACGGCGCTGTTTATGGCGCTGGTATGTACAGCGACGATGGTGATCCGGATTCCAACACCGGGTACGAACGGATATATCCATCCGGGAGATGCGCTGGTGATTCTTTCGGGAATCTTTCTTGGACCGGTTCAGGGGCTCCTGGCCGCAGGAATTGGTTCCGCGCTGGCGGATTTCCTGGGCGGATATCTGCTGTACGTGCCGGCCACCTTTCTGATTAAGGGGCTGACCGCTTTTTGCTGCGGCCTTGTATTTCGGAGACTTTCAGCGACGGCCGGAAAACGGACCGCCGGTGTGGTGATCGGAGGGCTGACTGACATGGTGTTTGTAGCCTGCGGGTACTGGCTCTATGAAACCTGTTTTTATGGAATGGCAGCGGCCCTGGCCAGCGTGCCGTCGAATTTGATTCAGGGCCTTGGAGGCCTTGTTCTGGCCGTCATTCTGTATCCTGTCCTGGCTGTGTGCCGCCGCTAGTACTGCATTGCGTAAATTCCTATGATATAGCACCCGCTATCTGCGCCAGGAGCACGCCCACGAAGCTAGACGTAGGGTCCACTACGCCGTCGCTTCGCGGACGCAGATATCGGGCATTATATCACAGTTATTTACGCAATGCAGTACTAGATGGAGCAGGAGGAAAAGCGGCTGGAATAGCGCGGAGAAATTCCGGGAGGTTTTTTGTGGCAATTGCAAAGAAGCATAAAAGAACATTAGTCTATGGGGACAGCACCTATTACTGGTGGGTAAAGCGGGATGATGATTATGACAGACCCGTACTGCATATCGCGTCGGAGGATAAAGGGCTGATTGTGCTCTATCCCACGGAACAGCATGGGGAGCGGCAGTATCTGGTATCCATCGGAAGAGTATTTAAGAACAGAACGACGAGCGGCTGCTGGCAGCGGTACCGGATTCCGAAACTGGGCGCCGGGAAGGAGCCTGACGCAGGCCAGGATACAGAGAAAGCCGACGAGCCGGTTATGGAAGATTTTCCTGTTACGCCTGGATTTGTGGCCAGCCTTTTGGGCTGGTGCCTCGACGACGGAGATGCAGAGAGTGTGACATGGAACGGAAGAGATATCTGGCTGTAGGGAGGAACGGTATATGGCAGTAATTCTATCGCTGCAGGGCTGTATGGCCGTGGGAAAAACCACGGCCGTTCAGTATGTAAAGGAGCGCCGTCCCGATATCTTTTTAAGCAGGGAGGACAATGGAACGGTTATTAGTGAGGTACACCGCCGAGGCCTCATAAAGAACTGTTATGAGGATTACCTGGAGATTCAGAGGCTTTGGCTGAATCATGAAGTGGAGCGGTGGAAAGCGGCAAAGGAGCATAAACTGGTACTGATGGATTTTGGCGCGGAAGAGATCGAGTTCTACACGCTGAATTACCCGAAGTCTATAGGTGAAAATTGGGATATTGAAGGACCTCTCTGTAGGGAACTGGAGGCGGTGAGACGCTGTATGCCGGACAGGATTCTGTTCCTGGACGCAGATGAGGAGACGCTGAAGGCGCGGAAAGAGGGAGATAAGAGCCGGTCCAGAGAATTTTTTGATTTTCACCGGGAGTATCTTCTTCCCCTGAAACGGGAGTGGTTCTTAAACCGTTCCGACACGGATGTACTGCGTGTGGACACCATGGACCGGGAAACGATGGGGAAAGCCGTCCTGAAATGGGCAGACGCTGCAGCGAATAAAATATAAATGCAGGAGAGTGGAATCATGGCAGTATTAAACATGCGTTACGACGGAGACGAGATACTGAGAAAGAAATGCAAAGAAGTGAAAGAGGTGGATGACCGAATCCGGGAAATCCTTAACGATATGACAGATACGCTTCATGCGACGCCTAACGGAGCTGCAATCGCAGCGAACCAGGTAGGAATTTTAAAACGCCTTGTCGTCATCGATATGGGAACCGGGCTCATGAAGCTGGTAAATCCCGTGATTGTGGAACAGACAGGGGAACAGGACTGCATCGAAGGCTGCTTAAGCTTTCCGGAGAAATACGGAAGGACCATTCGGCCCCAGACCGTAATCGTGAAGGCGCTGGATGAAAATGGAGAAGAGGTCACTTTGACCGGAATCGATGAGATGGCCAAATGTTTCTGCCACGAGCTGGATCATTTAGACGGAGTCTGCTTCGTCGATAAGGTGACGGAGTGGCTGTGACCCGTGCCAAGTCAAAAAGCGCCGCAGGTAGCGGGCTTTTTGACCCTCGCGGCAGTCGTCAGATGGATCCGCAGGCAACGAGTCAAATGGCTCGCTAACGGGTCCATCTGACGACTGCTTGTGGGAACAAACAGACAGGAATTGGACAACTGCCTTTATGGCGGAAATGGAGGAGACGGATCGATGGAGTACCGTCAGATCAGACCGGAGGATGCCCGGGAATATGTGGAAATGATGCGGTCCCTGGATTTAGAGACCGATATGATGATGCTGGAACCCGGGGAACGGAAAAATGACCCGGAGGCCGCCGCGGCCATGATCCGGGAGTCTCTGGCAGCAGGCGATTTCTTCCTGATTGCCAGGGAAGGGGAATCGATGGCGGGAGTTCTGACCGCCGAGCGGGGCCGCTGCCGCCGAATCCGCCATGCGGCATATGTGGTAGTCGGAATCCGGGCCGGATACCGCGGCCGGGGCATCGGCACAGAGATGTTCAAACGCCTGGATGCATGGGCCGTATCCCAGGAAATCACCCGCCTGGAGCTGACCGTGAGAAAGGAAAATAAAGCCGCTGTCCATCTCTATGAAAAGAGCGGTTTTGTAATCGAAGGGCTCAGAAAGAACTCTATGCGTGTCGGCGGCGTCTACGCGGATGAGTATTACATGGCAAAATTTATCCCCCAAAATGAAGGGGCATAAAGCAGCACTGTACAAAGCGGCCAAACCGCTGAGTGCTCATAACAGGGAGGAACGATCATGCAATTACTATTTAAACAGCGGCTGTTTTCCTGGTTTGACAGTTACGACATCTATGACGAGAGTGGAAATACGGTCTATACGGTAAAGGGTAAATTAAGCTGGGGCCATTTGCTGGAAATCTATGACCGTTTCGATAACCATATCGGAACCGTACAGGAGAGAGTGCTCACCTTTCTGCCTAAATTTCTGATGTACATAAACGGACAGGAGATCGGAGAAATCCGCAAGGAACTGACCTTTTTAAAGCCCAAATTCACGCTGGACTGCAACGGCTGGACAGTGGACGGAGACTGGCTGGAATGGGACTATTGTGTAAAAGACAGCGCAGGCAGTCTGATCATGACGGCCAGTAAAGAATTTCTCCACTTTTCAGACACGTACGTTCTCGATATTGTAAGGGAAGAGGACGCGCTCCTCTGTCTGATGATCGTACTCGCCATTGACGCGGCGAAATGTTCCGGCGGACAGGACTGACTTATTGTAACAGGAAATGTCACGATTTATCTGCCGGATTCCCAGTGATCAGGCATCTTTAACCAGGAAGGCAGACGGGTATCCCGGCTGCCTTTTGCGGCATTTATCTGCATCTGCGTGAGGAAAAAGGCATCCCTTAAATCGGCGCCTTTAAGATCGGCATCCCGCAGATCGGTTCCCAGAAAGCACGTTCCGAAGAGACGGCATCCCCTCAAGTCGGCCGCAATGAGAAAGGAAGAAGAAAAATCCATGGCACTTAAGTCTGCCCCCTGAAAATGATATCCAAGGAAGCGCAGTGGCCCGGCGCCATTCGTTCCGGGAGTTTTATGGGAAGAGGCGGAGTGGCTGCGGGCAGACCGCGAAATGCCTCCCTTTTTCGAAGGCAGCTTCTGAGAAGCCGCATAATCGAGCGTCAGGCGGATCGTCTCCTTCAACAGATCGTTGGCCGCAGTGATCCTATCGTGGATCCCGTCTTCCGTGAGGTCCTGCCGGGAACCGTCTGCCAGCTTCTCTAAGCCGGTGAGCGCCGCATGGATACGGGGGCGCAGTGCGGATGCGGGGCGCAGTATTGCGGCTTCCTCCAGATACCACATGGCCTCGTGCAGCTTTAATTCAAGGAAGAAGACGCGGAACATTTCCTCCGGATCAGAAAGCTGCCGCCAGCTTTTCCCCTGAAATACGATTTCTGTGGCCGTCTGCCCCGCCCCGAAGCAGTCGTAATTGATGCATCCCTTCAGGCGGCGTCCGGACAGAGAGCTGTGAACCTCGCAGGAGAAATCTTCACATAAATGGGCGCAGGGAATCCCGGCTTCCTTATCGTCAGGGAACCCCTCCGCTTTGGAAAAATAGAGCGCCGTGCAGCACAGGCCGCAGCAGCGGGAACAGTCCGCGGCCAGACGTTCCCTCCTGTGGGAAATGAGGGCCGGGACCGGGTCTGCCCCACCGGATACCGCGTGCCGGTACGAGAAATTTTCGTGGATTGGTTCCATGTCATTCATCCTCCTGTACTTGTAACGGAAAGTATTCCATAGTATAATGCGGGTATCTGACAGCGTCAAGGCCCTGCGGGCAAGTGCTGCATCAGGGGGGGCCGGTGTGCCACCCTGAAAATAATCCGGTAAAAAGGATCAGAGAAACGAAGGTGGAGAGATGAAGGAGACGAGCAATCCGGTTGTCTGGCAGTCCCGGACGTGGCTGATGGACGCGCTGGCGGCTCTGATGGAGGAAAAGAAATTCGAAGAGATCACGGTGGTGGAAATATGCAGGCGGGCGGATTTATCAAGGCGGACATTTTATAGAAATTATTCCTCAAAGGAAGACCTGTTTCGAAGCTGCTGCGAACGCCTGTGCAGGGAATATGTCCGGTATCTGGAACGGGATACCGCCTATTTTGCGGCGCATATCACAGAGGTGTATTTTTCGTTCTGGAAAGAGCATAAGACATTTCTGCAGTCTGTATGCAGGGATGATAAGATCTGCTGTCTCATCGAGGTGTCCAATACGTACTGGCCCGAAATTTACAGCCGGCTGCAAGCGTACTGGAAAGAAACCATGAGCGGAGAAGAGCTGGAGTACTGTCTGTTTTTTAACATGGGAGGCTTATGGAATATTATGATGAAATGGCTTTTTGAGGAACCGGAGAGAAGCCCCTGTGAGATGGAGCGCATGATCCGAAGGTCTCTACAAAATATACTGGCTGGCGATGCGAAATCGCCGGATAGGAGTGATGCAAAATGAAAAAGTATACGAGAAAGGAACTGTTATCCATCCCAAACCTTATGGGATACTTCCGGCTTCTGATGATCCCGGTCTTTGTATATCTCTATCTCCATGCGGAGACGGACCGCGGCTATTACGCCGCGGCGGCTGTCATGGGAATATCGTCCATCACGGATATGTTTGACGGACTGGTTGCCCGAAAATTCAATATGATCACGGAATTCGGCAAATTTCTGGACCCGTTTGCCGATAAGATGACGCACGGGGCCATTCTCTTATGCCTGTGGACCCGCTATCCGTATATGGCAGTTCTGGTGGTACTCTTTGTCGTCAAGGAGGGATTCATGGCGGTTATGGGCCTGGTGAAGCTGAGAGAGGGCAAGAAGCTTGACGGCGCCATGTGGTTTGGAAAGGTGTGCACGGCGCTGCTGTTTGTCGTCATGTTTGTGCTCATTCTCGTGCCACATATCCCGGCCGCGGCGGCGAATGCACTGATTGCTGTCTGCGCCGTGGTCATGGCTGCGACACTCATCCTGTACATACCTGTGTTTCGAAAAATGTGACACGCTCTGGTATTCGCGCCGGGAGGCACTAGCGCTCAAAGCCATGCACCCAGCTGCCCTTCAGGAAATAACGGAGAAAGACGACCGAGCTTAAGAACCAGGTCAGCGGATAGGCCCAGAATACCACGCGGATATCCGGAACAAAGTGAACGGTTACGGTGATGTACGTCACCCGGATGATGCACCAGCAGACCATCATAACCAGCATGGGAACCGTGGATTTTCCGGCGCCGCGGAGAATTCCCGCGATACAGTGGGAAAATGCCAGAAGAAAATAGAACAGAGTCACCGTGCGGGCCTGGGCCGTTCCATTTATGATAACCTGCGGATCATTGTTAAAGGCGGAGATGAGCAGGGGCGAGAAGGCATAGATGAATATGCCGACGAGCTCTGCAGTGATGATGGAGCAGAGAATGCCAAAGCTGGCTCCCTTTTTCGCCCGCTCATACTGTCCGGCACCGAGATTCTGGCTCACGAACGTGGTCAGGGCCATGGCAAAGCAGGTGATCGGCAGGAATCCGAAGCCTTCGATCTTCGAATAGGCGCCGCATCCCGCCATCGCCATTTTCCCGAAACGGTTGATATTGGACTGGACTACCACGTTAGCCAGAGAAATAACGGAGTTCTGAAAACCGGCCGGGAGACCGTTTGCGATGATCTGCCGCAGGAGTCCTGTGTCAAACCGGATTTTCTTTAAGCAGACCCGGTATTCCTCCGGACTTCTCATGAGCCGGCGCAGACAGAGAAACGCGCTGACAAACTGGGAGATAATAGTGGCAAACGCCGCGGCCCCCACTCCAAAGTGAAAGATCCCCACCAGCACAAGATCCAGCACGATGTTGATGAAAGACGATATAATGAGATAGACCAGCGGATGGCGGCTGTCACCCACGGACTGCAGGATGCCGACAAACACGTTGTACATGACGAAGGACAGGGAGCCTGCAAAATACGTGCGGAAATAGACGGTGGATTCCGGAAGTACATCTGCCGGAGTTCCCATCCAGACCAGAATAATCGGCGCCAGTACCACACCGATCACGGTCAGCACCGCCCCTGCGGCAAGACCGAAGGCAATGGTGGTGTGAACGGCCTTCTGCACGTCACCGTGCCGTCCGGCGCCGTAATACCGGGCGATGACCACACCGGCTCCGATTGCGATGCCGCTTACGAAACCTACCATGAGGAAGATTAAGTTTCCGGAAGAGCTGACGGCAGCGAGGGCATTGCTCCCCAGAAAATTGCCGACAATCAGTGAATCCGCTGTATTGTAAAGCTGTTGAAAAAGGTTCCCGAGAAATAAGGGAACAGCAAATGCGATAATTTTTTTCCAGATGGACCCCTCTGTCATCAGGGTCGAAGACGTGCTTTTTTCCATAGTAAATCCGCTCCGTAGTCATTGATCAATGTTTTGTATCAGTAGTGCGCAAGGGCGCCATCCTTTATTTTACTACAGAAACAGCGGGAATGGAATCAGTATTTTAGCGGTTTCTATCCACATACAGAATATTCACAGGCTAATCAGGCACAGCACAATTGATGATACAGTGCTGCCGGTCCGGCCCAACCTGAAAATAAATGAAGAAGAAAACGAAGAATTTAAATGAAGAAGAAAACGAAGAATTTCAAAAAACAAAGAGAATTTATAAACCAGTGGCTGAAAGCCGGAACGTATGCGGGAGGCTTTTGTGAGAATTGTGGGGGCAGGCTGATTCTGTTTTTTAAGTATGACGCGGTCTGCTGCCCCGGCTGTAACCAGTGGATCGATCCGACGTGCAGCGATCCGGAATGCCCTTATTGCAGCTGCCGTCCACAGACGCCGGCCGATGCGCTGGAAGAGGAGCGCAGCAGACCGGATTTTACGCCGGCAGCGGGCCAGAAGGCGTATTGTATCCGGCAGTATGAGCGCAGCGCGAGAGGCGAACACCGGAAATCGGAGCGTGCGGAGAAGATTCGCTATAGGGAGAGTAAACCGCCTTTCCGTTTATAACCTCATTCTGCACGGAGCGGTCTCCAGTTTCGAACCACTTCCTCAACAAGCTGTCCGGCCGTATCGCGGTTAAAGGGCATGACCCGGCCGTGGTATGGAAAATATACGAGATTTGACCAGAGCACCTCATAGCCGCCTTTCTCATACTCCCCGGACGTCGGTAAGTAGCTGTTACATCCATTGGTATAGCCGTTTAAAAAGAGCAGCGGCGTTCCGGCAGCCTCCATGGCGTCAATGGAAATCCTGCACATGGCTTCATTGGCAATCCCGCACAGACAGCCGTCATTGAGGGAAAAGTACTGTATTTCCACCTCTGAAAACTGTTGTGAAATACCCTCGCCGTTAAGGCGTTTCACTTCCCGGAGCCAGTCGGTTCCACCGATACCGGCCTCCTTAAGCGCCTCATCGGCAATTCGCTCCGCCTGTGCCAGGGAGGGAACATCCGCTGTAAAATGGCTGAAAACCGACTTCATGCTCAGATGAGTGACAGGCTCCGCTTCCATTGTGGGAAGAACGGCTGACACGGCCTGGCAGATAGCCTCTGCCGTCTGCTCCAGGGCCTTTTGGCTCTGAAGCCGGTATATTTTCTGATACTCTTCTGAAAATCCCTTCGCCGCTGCCTCGAAGCCGTGAAGCTCCAGATACTCTGTGTTTTCCTGATGAAACCGAGGCCGTACGTCCCCGGAGGCGCCCTGCATCATCATGATTTTGCAGCCGAAGCGCGCTTCCAACTGCTCTCTTGTAATGCCAAAGTAGTCGGCTGATATGAGATAATTGTCGCTGGAGAGAATGTTGGCATGGGCAGTGACCCGCAGCAGCAGCACCCTGGGAGATTCGTTTTCCGGTGCGGTGACAGACAGGATTCCAAGCCGGTTGTCGAAGTCGGTGGAATCCGTTCTGCGGTTCAATCCCACAGTATTTTCTCCGATGCCCCACGAAGCCAAGGCAGGAGACAGACTGTTCAGAGCGTCTTTTACAGCACTCTGCGCCCTGCGGCATACGAAATCAAAGTATTCTGGCTCCTCTGCGGCGTTCGGGGCGGAATGTGTATGAGAAAATGCAGTCATGACGTGATCGGTACCCGTATGAAGCAGGTCCGCAATGAGGCCCCGCAGGGCATTGGACAAATGGACGGTAAAACCAAGGCTGTCCAGGGTAATAAGACAGGCCGTTTCTCCCCCGTATTCCCAGACCATTGTCTGGAGCTTCAAGGGGTCGCGGATGCCCCTTGAGTGATTGTCCGGACGGAAAAATCCGACCAGTTCAACAACAGTATCCGGTGTGATATCGGCTTCCCCATATCCCATCCGCGCAGTCTCGTAAGTGTTCATCTGTAACAACCTCTTTTCTTTCAGTTTTTTTCTTTCTATCCTTCCTGTTAAGGATACCCGAAATTCCGTGAAATCTCAATCTACCAGTCGCTTCTGTACTGTTTTGTACAAAAAAAGAAGGACTGTTTTCCACAGTCCTTCCATGATTATTTCTGATAAATGATTTTCCGTATGGCATGTATAGAGAGGCAGTACTGGTCCGCCAGCGTCTCCATGGACACTCCATTCTGCCATGCATCAAGAATATCCTTGTTGCGTTTCCTCAGTTCCTCCCGGCCTCCGTTCCGTTCGCCCCAGGCCCTGTGCTGGTCTTCCCTGGCCGGAACATAAAGATATCCGGACTGAACGTAATTCTGCAGCTCTTCCACCAGCGAGGCGGGAAGAACCGCGGCCGCATTGATATATTTCATAGCGCTTCACTCCCTGTTTTTTATTGTCAGGCAGCAAAGCCGTACTTGATCAGCGACTGCAGCTACTCCATGCAAATGTCGCTGGTTCTGCCGGCTTTGCATGGAGCAATACATCGTTGTTTTTCTTTTTGTTTCTGCACATGATTCTCACCCTTTTCAGAAAACTGCTGTGTTTCCTGCCGAAACACACCTTTAAGACCATTTTAAGATGCGCGCTTAGCTTAAAGATGCTTTGCTAAGTGTTACCAGTATATCATTTTAAAAGGGGATATACAAGCGGAGAATGGGTCTTGGAAGTGCGGTATTAAGCATGAAATGCAAAGAAAATAGAGGGGAAGAAAAAACTTTATGCCTTTTCTTTTAACACTTTTTCTTGTATAATAAACATTACAGTTGCATTAACATGTAATGTAATGACATACTTCCGATTCGCTGCTTGCGCAGTGGTGTGAATGAAGTGAAAGATAGAACCCGAGAAGATATCACCATCAAATTTGGTGGTGTTAATTGAAGGGCTGAAAGGTCGATAAATTTGACTTTCAGCGTTACTTCTGTTTTTTTAGAACAAGGAGGAAAAATTTATGTCGAAGGCCGAAGCTGCAAAGAAATTATATGAGGAATGTAAAGATATGGATATAGACGAAACTATGGAGTTGGTTTTAAATGCAGAGACAGAAGAAGAGCAGGATTTTTTTTCTATGTTAAGTGATTTTATTTTGCAGAGAAAGCAAAAGAAAGTAATAGCTCAAAAGAGGTTCTAAATGAAAAAATACATTTTATATGCTGGTGTAAAATGGGGCAGGCAAATCAACTTTATACAGGACTACACACTATCAGGATACTGAGTAAAAAGGTATGGAGAATATTTCCTCCATACCTTTATTTTCTTTCACTTATATGACAAATGTTGTAGCGTAAATATTAAGGAAAATGAAAGACATGGGAAAATAATATCTGGTAAAATAGAGCCAGAAAAGGAAGGACACAGAAATGTATGTAGATTATGGCTATTATATCATACGTCCCTGCCGGTGCCCGGAATTTCTAAAGGATTTTTCCGAATGGATTCTGACTGCCAGCGGCTGCATCTGTGATGCGGAGCCGCAGCCATTTTCCTGCATGACCAGTGATGAAAGGCAAAAAGAGAAATACCGGAAACGGCTTGGGATGGAGAAACAGGAATTTATAGATTTTTCAGAAGAAACCCTGCGTCTGTTCGGGGAGGACCGGCTGGATACAGACAGCCGGTTCCTGTTCAAACAGGACGCAGAAGACATATACAGGCGTTATTTTTATAATCGGAGGGGTGTGGATCCGGGATACCGCCTGATCGGGATTGCGCTGGAAGAGGCGCTCCTGCCGTCTCTGGAGGACAGGATAATCCAAAAGAAAGAAGTGACTGGAACCGAAGAACGTCGATTCCTCGGCTTTGATCTTCTTGGCTGGGATATCTCAGGTTTCCACACGTACCTGTGCAATTCCCTTCAGGAAGAACTGATGAAACGGTTCGAATTGAAACCGGGAAGATTTGGACTCTTAGAGAATTCGAAAGAAGAAGTGGAAGCATTTGCAGATGCCATTCAGAACAGAGGAGAGCCGGTGGAGTGGCTGCCGTTCGCGGTCTATGATGATACGCCGGCTGCGGCAGAAGGGAGTGAGATACATGGCAAAATTTGAAGCTGACTTAACAGGGAATCTGGACCATTTTAAAGAATACTTAAAAAATGAAATTTTAAACGGCAGTGTATCCGCATCGTTCGAAGACGAGCATGAGGAGGAGATCAACGGTGTGCGGTGCTGTACAATGGTATATGAGAGGTATAGCTATATGGGAGGCAACCGCGTCAGTCTGAATGTGACGATTCTGGGATATGAAGGGGAACTCAGGCTGACTGCCATCACATCCGGTGGAAGCCAGGCCATGTTCTTTAAGCTCAATACATTCGGAGAGGAAGCCTTTTTAGAAAAGCTGGAAGAGGCTGTGAAGGCCTATAAGTGCAGACACACGCGAATGATAAGCGGCTTATAACCGATTTATAACCGTGTGAGAAGGGGATTTGGGATGGACAGAAATATATATGTGACCAGCTATACAGAGAGAAATGCGCTGCAGAAGCAGTATGGACTGGAACATGAGACCTTTGTGAATGATACGATCGGTTACGACGGCAGCGTATGGCTTCTGTTTGCACGTTCGGTGCCGGAACGGATCAACGGGATGTTTGTGGATACTGAGGCGAATACGGACTACCATGCGCTGTGCCTCTGGGTAAACTGGACGGATGGGATGCTGCTGGGGGGAGAGATGTATCCGCTGGGGTTTCATGAGATGAATTTTCATCACGTCATGCCTCTGGGAGAAGATATTCTTCTGGTAGGCGCCCGGTGCAGGAAATATAAAGACGGGACGGCGGAGAATAACGGAGTTCTCTTAAAAAAGGATGGCACAAAGCTGGCAGAGATGTGCCTGGGTGACGGAATCGAGAGCTGTATCGTGACGGAAGACGGCCGCATCATTACCGGATACTTCGACGAGGGCGTGTTCGGTAATTTTGGCTGGGACCAGCCGGTGGGCGCGTGCGGTCTGATCGTATGGGATGCCCGGGGACAGCGGTTGTGGGAGAATCAAAAATATCCGATCTATGACTGCTATGCGATGAATGTGGATGAACAGGGCGCGCTGTGGTTCTATTATTACGATGAGTTTCATCTGGTGAAGACTGATTTTAAGAGGGATGTTATCTACCGCCCGAAGGCGGAAGGATGTTCCGCGTTTCTGGTCAACCGGAGTCATACTGCTCTTATCATGGATGGCGGATATGGCAGGCATTCCCAGTTTTACCGGTATGAGATAAAAGGGGATCAGTTGGGCAGCCGGGCGCCGTCGGATGTGATTTTCAGGGAGAAGCCGCTCTTACTTTCCGGTTACCGGTTCCGCGGTGCTAAGGCCGTGTTGACGGACTCTGATGGACGGATGTTTTTTACTGAGGTGATCTAGCTATGAAAAAGTATGGAAATAGTTTGAGAATCCTGTTTCTCTGCATCGCTGGTGTATTTTGTGTGATGCTTTTTACTTCGGAGGAAGCAGGACAGAGATATTTTTGCGGCATGGTGCTGGAGATTTCGGACCAGTATTTTCTGGTGGAGCCGGATGAAGGGGAAGAAGAACGGAAATCAGCGGACCGCATTACCGTGCCGACGAATGTCATATCCGCAGAGGGCGTGCCCGAGGTGAAGGTGGGAGATGAGATCCGAATCGTCTATGACGGTGAGATCATGGAATCGTATCCGGCCCGTTTGAGTACGGTGTTTGCCATTTACCGCGCGGACGAGTGACGAGGGACTGTACTGCATGGCGCCGGCGTCCATACTGCGCGGCTTTACGAACGCGATCCGAAAAAGCCCTGTCCGGGAAGGCGTGTCAGACCACGCAGTTCCGGACAGGGCTTTTTACTGTTTGTCAGGAGAGTCCGTCGTACCGGACCCGCTAATTCATGGAATCTACAATTAAATTTGCAAGAGCACCGAGTTCCGCCATCTGGTCTTCCTTTAAGGAGGATTTGATCGTGATGGTTTCATCGAGTATGGTCATGTTCTTCATCTCGGAGATGATTTCTCCCATCTTACGTCCGGCTGTTACGCCCCAGGAACCATTTTCCAGGAGTGCCACGGTGCGGTTCTGCAGATTGTGAGCCTTTAAATCGAGGAGTACGTGCTCCATACAGCTGAAGATGCCGCCGTTATACGTCGCGGAAGCGAATACGAGGTGGCTGCAGCGAAAGGCCTCGGAGATGATGGTGGACGGATGTGTGGAGGAGACGTCATACATGACAATGTTCTTCACGCCGCGGTCTGCCAGCCGGCAGGCCAGAATATTCGCCGCATTCTCCGTGTTGCCGTAGATGGAACCGTATGCGATCATGACGGCTTTCTCTTCCGGTTCGTAGCTGCTCCAGGTTAAATACTTGTCCACATACCATGCGATATCGGATCTCCATACAGGACCGTGGAGCGGGCAGAGGATTTCGATGTCTAGTGCGGCGGCTTTTTTAAGCAGCGTCTGAACCGATGCGCCGTACTTTCCGACGATATTGGTATAATATCTTCTGGCATCAGCCAGCCAGTCACGTTCGAAATAGAGTTCATCCGCAAACAAGTTGCCGTTCATGGCGCCGAAGGTACCGAAGGCATCCGCGGAGAAAAGGATCTTGTCCGTGGTGTCATACGTCACCATGACCTCCGGCCAGTGTACCATGGGGGCCATCAGGAAGGTGAAGGTATGTCTGCCGGAACAGAAGGTGTCGTTTTCTTTCACGATCACGGCTCTGGTATCGATATCAAATTCATAGAACTGCTTGATGATCGGAATCGTCTTTGCGTTGCAGACCACGGAGACATCCGGATATCGTCTGATCAGTTCGCCGAGTGTTGCGCAGTGGTCCGGTTCCATATGATTGATGATCACATAGTCCAGCGTTCTTCCTGCCAGAACGGATTCCACATTTTCGAAAAACTGCCCGGTGATTGCCCGGTCGACCGTATCGAAGAGAACGGTTTTTTCATCTAAAAGAAGATAAGAATTATAGGAGATCCCGTTTGGAATAGGGTATGCGTTCTCGAACAGGGCGAGCCTGCGGTCGCTTCCGCCGACCCAGAACAGGTCATCTTTAATATTTTTTACACAGTACATAATGAAGCCATCCTTTCGTCATAATCTCACACATATAATTTCGTAAGAAGTATACTACAAAATCGGGAAAATGTCATTGTATTTTTATACGAAATTAGTATGAATTCAGCGGTCCATTGCATTATAGTATAACCGGAAGGATGGATTTTTAGCGGAAACATCATTTTTTATTAAGACAGAGTGAAGACAGCCTGTTATAATGGGAGAAAAGAGACCTGATTTCCCATGAGGAAGATGGTTTTGCATTGGAACATAACTGGAGGTGTGGCAATAAATGGATGGAAAAAACAGAATCGTAAAGGACATTCTGGAGTCTGTTGAGAAAAACATGGGAACCGGGGAAAATTTGAGCCTGGAAGCATTGGAAGCACATACGGGGTATTCCCGTTTTTATTTGAACCGGATTTTTGCTGAGGAAACCGGCTGTACCATTCACCGCTATATCATGGAGCGGAGACTGACGGAGGCGGCCAGAAAGCTGGTGGAGACGGACAAGACGATCGTGGAGATATCCGGCGAGGCGGATTACCAGTCTCAGCAGGCGTTTACACTGGCATTCCGGCGGGCTTACGGATGCACGCCGTTTACCTACCGGGAACGGAAGCATTTCACGCCTCTTCGTGAGCAGACAAAGCAGAAGAAGACAGGGGTAACCGCCTTCTGCGAAAGAAAGAATAGCTGGAGGTGTGCGGCATGAGTCTGGTACCGAGTGTGATCGAGACGACGTCAAAGGGGGAGCGCAGTTACGACCTCTTTTCCCGTCTGTTAAAGGACAGAATTATCTTTCTGGGGGAAGAAGTAAACGATGAGACGGCCCGGCTGGCGGTGGCCCAGCTGTTGTTTCTGGAAGCGGAGGACCCGGCGAAGGACATTTCCTTCTATATTAACAGTCCGGGCGGTTCTATTACGGCTGGTCTGGCCATTTACGATACGATGCGTTATATCCGGTGCGATGTATCGACGATCTGTATTGGACTTGCAGCCAGCTTCGGCGCATTTCTGCTGGCCGGAGGAACGAAGGGCAAGCGCTTTGCCCTCCCTAACTCCGAAATCATGATACATCAGCCGGCGGTGGAGAAGATCGGAGGAAAGGCGACGGATATCCAGATCTATTCAGAGAAGCTTCAGCAGGATAAGAGACGGCTGAATCGGATTCTGGCGGAAAATACGGGGAGAACGGAGGAAGAGATCTGGCGGGATACGGAGCGGGATCATTTCATGAGCGCCGAAGAGGCGAAGGAATATGGGATTATTGATACGGTGATGAGAAAGAGGGATAAAAAGGCATAAATCTGAAAAGAAGATACGAAAGGGGCGGCCGCCCTGATGATTGTACAATCATCGGTGCGGCCGCCCCTTATCGGATGATGCAGTCTTATAAAACTTAATAGCCTGCACTTAACGCAGCAGCCAGGCTTGCACCGACTACAGCATATAAGATTAAGGTCAGCACAATTCCTACTGCCATAACGATCAGTCCGGCGCGGCAGAAATTCTTCCTGTTCTCATTTCCATTGCCAAATGCCCAGACAAAATACATGATTACATTGACACATGGGATAGCCAGGACGATTAACGTGATCAGCCATTCCCCCATGGTCATGACAGCCTTATTAGGATCTGTCGCCATTGTGTTGTTTTCCATACTTAGTACCTCCTGTAATTTAATCTATCTACCGTTAAAATTATATCATATACTGTCAGAATTTGTCTATTTTTTCTTTGCCGGGTTACAGACTCCCCGGTGATTTCAGAACTGTGAAAAGCAGGTGCAGCAGGTTCCGGGGCTCATAGATCATGGGCGGCCGGTCAGGAAACCAGTATTTCATGCGGATGATATAGACCACCACCATTAGGAAGATGCAGACGGCTATGTAGACGGAAAACAGGCGCGCTTTTCGTTCCAGGACGTAATGCTCGTACAGAAATAAGAGCCCTCCGGCCAATAGCGGCAGGAGAAATGGATTGCACAGAAGACTGCCATGGATATCCCCTTTTAACAGCAGGACGGTGGCTCGGGTAAGTCCGCATCCGGGGCATGGAATCCCCAATAAGAGCCGGGCCGGGCACACCTTGCCAGCAGCGGCAGTCATGACAGACAGAAAAATTGCGCACAGAAGCATTCCGGGCAGGCAGTGTCTGACATCGGAAATCAGATGTTTTATTCTTTTTTTATACAAAATCGGGCTGTGTTTCTTTTTCATAAATTACATAGTATCCTTTTCAGCGTTTGTATGAAGCTGCAGATTTCATTATAAGGCAGTGTTACCGCTTTTACAAGCTTGTGCCTCGAATAGAGGTTTGATATAATGAAGCTGTTTGATATGCGAAATTAAAATAAACAGGATGGGGGCGTATATGATCAAAAAAACTCATATTGTATTTCTGTCATTTCTCTGTGCCGCGCTTGGAGGCTGTGGGAGCAGCAGGCCATTGGCGGAGAAAGAGACTTCTCCGCTTACCGTCGTGACCGCCACAGATCTGCACTATTTATCACCGGAGCTTACGGACTATGGAACCGGATTTATGAGAATGGTCGGAAATGGGGATGGAAAGCTGACTCAGTATGCGCCGGAGATTACGGACGCTTTTTTAGAGGAGGTAGAGAAGCTGCATCCGGACGCGCTTATTTTAAGCGGAGATCTCAGTTTTAACGGTGAGAAGACAAGCCATGAGGAACTGGCCGGGAAACTGTTCAAGCTGCAGGAACAGGGAATCCCGGTTCTGGTGCTGCCCGGAAATCATGATATCCTTTATCCGTTTGCCGCCCAATTTGAGGCAGAGACGGTGACGAGGACGGAACGGGTCAGCGGCGAAGAATTTCGTGATATATATGGCAGTCTGGGGTATCAGGACGCGGCTGGAAAGGATGAAGAATCCTTAAGCTTTCTGTATGAGCTGTCGGAACGGGTCTGGCTGCTGCTTCTGGACGCGAATACGGAGGACGCACCCGGCCGGATTAAGGATTCCACGATGCAGTGGGCGGAGCGGCAGATGAAACGCGCTGAGGAAGCGGGGGCCTCCATTATCACGGTGACTCACCAGAATGTCCTGGCTCAGAACAAACTTCTGTCACAGGGCTTCCTGCTGGATCATCATGAGGAGATGGAACAGCTGCTGAAAGCTCATGGGATCGCTTTGAATCTAAGCGGTCACGTTCATATCCAGCATATTGCGGAGAGCGGCGGCCTTTATGACATCGCAACCGGATCCCTCACCGTGTTCCCGCACCGGTACGGCGTTTTGACGGTTGATCCGGATGGAAGCATCACGTATGAAACGAAGCCGGTAAATGTGGATCGATGGGATGGGGAAAAAGCTGGAATCCCCGGTGAATATGGGGATTTTGAAGCACTGTCCCAGGCGTATTTTGACGCGTGCACGCGAAAAAAGATGAAGAAAGAGCTGGAAGCGCTGTCAGTTTCGGAGGAGGAGCTGGCGCAGATGACGGAACTGGCCGTGGAGATGAACCGGAACTACTTTGCCGGCATGACAAAACCGGAACAAGAAGTGACGGATACCGAGGGCTGGAAGCTTTGGAAAGAAAAAGGCGCAGAGCTCTTTTTCGGAAAATACATGGATTCCATGCTGGAAGATGCGGGATGTAATGAAAACAAACTGAAAATAGTAAGGGATCTGAGGCCATAGTTCCCGGAGACGATTTTGGAAGGAGGCTTATCCATGGATAAGAAAAATACAAGAATACTGGTCAGCGCCTGTCTGCTGGGTGTCAACTGCCGCTACGACGGAAAGAACGGCCGTCGTGACGAGGTGCTGAAGCTGCTTCGGGAGTATGAACTGATTCCGGTCTGTCCGGAGCAGATGGGAGGGATGGAGACCCCCAGAGAGCCGTCGGAATGCCGGAGAGACGGTGGGCGTGTCCAGGTGATGAACCGGAAGGGCCAGGATGTGACAGAGTATTTTGAAAAGGGCGGGGAGGAAGCGCTTAAGATCGCAAAGCTGTATGGATGCCGGTACGCCATTTTGAAGGAGCGCAGCCCGTCCTGCGGCAGCGGGATCATCTACGACGGAACCTTTTCGGGTGCTAAGACGGCCGGAGACGGGGTGACAGCCCGCCTTCTCAAGGAGCATGGGATCAAAGTTGTGGGGGAAAGCGGCATTTCAAGCTTGATATCGGAAATCAGCAGTGATATGATGGATGACAACATAAAAATTACAGAGGAGTGACAGGAATATGAAAACAAATGTAACGAGAGACCAGGCGCTTTCCCTTCTTATGAAATATAATAAGGAGCCCTTCCATATACTTCACGGGCTTACTGTGGAAGGCACCATGCGCTGGTATGCAAAGGAACTGGGATACGGTGAGGACGAGGATTTCTGGGGAATCGCCGGCCTTCTCCACGATGTGGATTTTGAAAATTATCCGGAGGAGCACTGCATCAAGGCGCCGGAGCTTCTGGCCGAAGCCGGGGCTGAACCGGAGCTTGTTCATGCGGTCGTAAGCCATGGCTATGGACTCGTCTCTGATGTGGAACCGGAGCATGATATGGAGAAGGTACTGTTCGCGTCAGACGAACTCACAGGCCTGATCGGAGCCGCCGCGAGAATGCGCCCATCGAAGAGCGTCATGGATATGGAGGTCTCCAGTTTGAAGAAAAAATATAAGGATAAACGGTTCGCGGCAGGCTGTTCCCGCGAGGTGATTGCGCAGGGAGCCGAGAGGCTCGGCTGGACGTTAGAGGAGCTGTTTGAAAAGACCATTGAGGCCATGCGTTCCTGCGAGGCCTCTGTCAGCGAAGAGATGGAAAAGCTGGGCGTTTAAGAGCGCCGGAAAGGAAAGACCAATCGGGAGAAGAGAACGATGATATCAGTTTCAGTGCTGAATTTTACAGGAGTTTACGAAAGAGAAAGCTTCTATAAAGATGGGGACTGTGAATGGATTGACTGTTCGGATTTGTCCGGGGTAAACGGATTCTGTGATGAGGCATCCATGAAGGAGATTGAGGCGCGGATCAGTGGGCTGTCAGGCTGGATTCACTTTATAGACGGCGGAAATTTCCACTATTTAAGCTATCTCATGATGAGGAAAATCCGGGAGCCGTTTACCCTGGTGGTATTTGACCATCATACGGATATGAAGCCTTCTATATTTGCCGGACTTTTGTCCTGCGGCTGCTGGATCAAACGGGCTCTGGACGACCAGCCATACTTAAAAAAGGTGATCCTGATCGGTGTCGCGGATTCGCTGGCAGATACCGTAGAATCAGAGTATGAGGACCGCGTGCAGGTGTTTTCGGAGAGCGCGGCCGGGGCAGATGAATCATGGCTTAAGGCTCTGGAAACAGAGGTGTCGGAGGCCGTGTATCTGTCCATAGACAAGGACGTGTTCGGGCGGAAGGAAGTGGTGACTGACTGGGATCAGGGAACCATGACGCTGGAACAGCTTGAGAGGGCGTACCGATGCCTGGAGAGCCGCCGGATTCTGGGTGTGGACATCTGCGGCGAGGCGAATCAGGACGACTCTTTTTCGGGATGGATGTCCGTGTCAGACAAACAAAATGACGCGGCAAACAGACGAATCCTCCGAATGCTTCGAAACGGTCATAAGAAGCCGGAGGGCAGTATACAATAGGGAGAGAGAAATGGAAGAAGCACCGATATTTTCGAAGGCAGCCATCAGGCGGCTGATTCTGCCGCTGATCATCGAGCAGTTTCTCGCCGTCTTAGTGGGAATGGCGGATACGATCATGGTGGCCGGAGTGGGGGAGACCGCGGTCTCGGGAATTTCGCTTGTGGATACGCTTAATATTCTGCTGATCAACGTGTTTACCGCCATGGCTACCGGAGGCGCTGTCATCGCGGCCCAGGAGCTGGGGGACGAAAACAGGGAGGAGGCGTTAAAGGCCTCCAATCAGCTGATTCTTGTGGTTCTGGTATTTTCAACGGTTTTAATGGTGCTGTCCTTACTGTTCAACTACCAGATTCTGCGGACGATTTACGGGAAGATCGAACCGTCCGTCATGAATTATGCCAGAACGTATTACTACCTGACGGCGCTGTCGTTCCCGTTTCTGGCAGTGTATAACGGGTCAGCGGCCATCTGCCGTTCTATGGGTAATTCCGGGATATCCATGAAGGTGTCCATGCTGATGAACGGGATCAACATTGTGGGAAATGCCATTCTGATTTACGGCTTTCATCTGGAGGTGGCCGGGGCTGGGATCTCCACGCTGCTGTCACGAATTACCGCGGCAGTCATTCTGGTGTGGGTGATCCGGAATCCGAAGCTTCCGCTGTGCATCGACAAAAACTTTCATCTGGGCTTCCATCCTGCCATCATCCGGCGGATCATGGGGATCGGAGTTCCCATGGGAGTGGAAAACGGCCTCTTTCAGGGCGGTAAGCTTCTTGTGGCGGGGCTGGTCTCCAGCTTCGGTACGACCTCCATTGCCGCCAATGCGGTGGCGGGAACCATCTGTTCCTTTCAGGTGATTCCGGGCAGCGCCATCTCCCTGGCCATGATAACCGTGGTGGGGCAGGCCGTGGGCGCGAAACGGTATCAGGAGGCGAAACGGTATGCAAAGAACTTTATTTTCCTCATCATGGGAGCGCACTTCCTCATCTGTTTTCCGATGCTGGTATTTCTGCCGCACATTATCGGCTTCTACCATGTGTCAGAACAGACGGCGGAGCTGGCCAGAATCATCTGCACGCTTCATGGGCTATGCTGCGTGCTGATCTGGGCGCCATCCTTTGCGCTTCCCAATGCCCTGCGAGCCGCAGATGACGTGAAATTCGCCATGTGCATTACCATTGCGTCCATGTTTCTGTGCCGGATTGCCATGAGCTTCATTCTGGGACGGTATCTTGGCATGGGGCTGATCGGTGTCTGGATTGCCATGGTTCTGGACTGGGCCGTAAGAGCGGTGGTCTACGTCGCGCGTGTCGCGTCGGGAGGCTGGCTGAAGCATCATAAAGTTCTGGCCGCGCGCCAGGAGGCTGAAAAAACCGTTTTACAAAACACTTGACAGCGCCCGGCAAGTACGATATTATTTCCGTTAAATAAATTGGATATGTGACAGAGGAGAAAGAAAACATGAAAAAGGTTGTGAAATTCGGCGGCAGTTCTCTGGCCAGTGCAAGACAGTTTAAGAAGGTTGGGGACATCATTCGCTCCGAAAAGAGCAGACGCTATGTGGTTCCATCCGCGCCGGGCAAGAGAAACGACAAGGACGAGAAGGTTACGGATATGCTGTATCAGTGTTACGATGCGGCGGCCGAGGGAAAAAGCTACAAGAAGATTCTGGAGAAGATTAAGAGCCGTTACATGGAGATCATCGACGGACTCGATTTAAACCTGAATCTGGATCATGAATTCGAGACCATCGAGGAGAATTTCTTAAAGAAGGCCGGCCGTGATTACGCGGCATCCAGAGGCGAGTACTTAAACGGCATCGTCATGGCCAACTATTTAGGCTATGAATTCATCGACGCGGCAGAGGTCATCTTCTTCGATGAAGACGGCAGCTTCGAGGCGGATATCACCAACCGTGAGCTGGGAGAGCGCTTAGAGCATGTGGAGCGCGCGGTTATTCCGGGCTTTTACGGCGCCACTCACAGCGGAAGCATCCGCACGTTCTCAAGAGGCGGATCCGATGTCACAGGCTCCATTGTGGCGAAGGCCATCCATGCTGATATGTATGAGAACTGGACCGACGTCTCCGGCTTCCTCGTAGCCGATCCGCGCATCATCGATAATCCGGAGGTCATTGAGACCATTACATACAGAGAACTCCGTGAGCTGGCCTACATGGGAGCCAGCGTTCTGCATGAGGACGCCATCTTTCCGGTCAGAAAAGAAGGCATTCCGATCAACATCCGCAATACCAACAGGCCGGAGGAGAAGGGCACTCTGATCGTGGAGAGCACCTGCAGGAAGCCGCGCTATACCATAACGGGAGTTGCGGGCAAGAAGGGCTTCTGTTCCATCAACATTGAGAAAGCCATGATGAACGCCGAGGTAGGGTTCGGCCGCAAGGTCCTGGAGGTATTTGAAAAATACGGCATTTCCTTCGAGCATATGCCTTCGGGAATCGATACCATGACCGTATTTGTCCATCAGTCCGAATTTGAGGAATACGAACAGTCCGTGATCGCGGGAATCCACCGCGCGGTCGAGCCTGATTTCGTGGAACTGGAATCTGACCTGGCGTTAGTTGCCGTCGTGGGACGCGGCATGAAGGCCACGAGAGGCACGGCCGGAAGAATCTTCTCCGCGCTGGCCCACGCCCGTGTCAACGTCAAGATGATCGACCAGGGCTCCAGTGAGTTAAATATCATTATCGGCGTTAAGAATGCAGATTTTGAGGCGGCCATCAAGGCGATCTACGATATCTTTATCTCAACCGAAATCTGATAAATGGTATACCATATATCCAAATGAAAAACCGGTCCGCACTGAGGCTTAAAAGCCTGTGCGAACCGGTTTTTCTGCAGTACTTATTAATCCTCCGGAACAAAGACATCTTTGCCCATTCCGCAGATCGGACATACCCAATCCTCAGGAAGATCTTCAAAAGCTGTGCCTGGATTGATACCGTTGTCCGGATCTCCATCAGCCGGATCATATATGTATCCACATGGCTCACAAACGTATTTTTGCATAACAGTCACCTCTTTCTTTTGTTGATACCCTATTTTACCAGATATGTAACTATTTTACAACCGGTGCAGATAAATATATGGGGCCTGAACGGCTGTCTGCGGCCTGCGAAATAGTTTCTGGTCTGAACAGTGACGAAAAACAGGGAAACTGCCAGAAAATACTTTAGAATACAGGAAATATGTGGTAAAATAAAATCAAAATTTTATACATCAGGGAGGACTAAGATGCAATACCGCAATTTTGGAAAAACAGGAATTAAAGTGTCAGCGCTGGGGTTCGGAACCATGAGATTTCCACTGCTTCACGATGAGGTGGTTGATGAGGAACGCGCCATCGGGATGATCCGTCATGCCATCGATGAGGGCGTGAATTACATTGACACCGCTTATCCTTACCATCAGGGAGAGAGCGAGAGGATCGTGGGAAAAGCGCTGGCGGACGGCTACAGGGAGAAAACGTATCTGGCGACAAAATGTCCCGTATGGAAGCTTCAGAAGGCGGAGGATTTCGAGACTCTGCTGGATGAGCAGCTGGAGAAGCTGAACACGGATCATATCGATTTCTATCTGCTTCACGCCTTGAGCGGCGAACGCATGGAGGATAAGGTAAAGCCGTTTGAACTGATTAAGCGGATGGAAAAAGCGAAGGCTGAGGGAAAGATCCGCTATCTTGGATTTTCCTTCCATGATTCATATGACGTGTTTCAGGATATCATAGATTATTATGATGGATGGGATTTCTGCCAGATTCAGTATAATTACGTGGACACCGAGCACCAGGCCGGAACAAAGGGGCTTAAGTATGCCGCTGAGAGAGGCCTCGGGGTGGTGATCATGGAGCCTTTGCTGGGCGGGAGGCTGGCGAATCCGGCATCCCATTTAAAGAAGGTATTTCCGGAGGACAAGTCTCCTGTGGAGTACGCGCTGGATTTCCTCTGGGATCAGCCTGAGGTCAGCCTGCTGCTCAGCGGAATGAGCGATGAAAAGCAGGTGGAAGAGAATCTGGAGTACGCGAAGAGAAGCAGCGTGGGTATGGCGACGGAGCAGGACAAAGAGGTGGTAAAGGAGGCAAAGCGCGTCTTTGATTCCATGGCTTTGGTGGGATGTACCGGATGCAGATACTGTATGCCATGTCCATTTGGCCTGGATATCCCGAAGATATTCTCGCTGTACAACATGACTGCGGCGCACAGGGAGGAAGATGCCAGGGCGGAGTACGAGGCTCTGGAAAAGAAGGCGGGCGACTGCCGCTCCTGCCACCACTGCGAGAAGGAATGTCCGCAGATGATCAAGGTAAGCGAGGTCATGAAGGAAGTTGCAAAGGTGTTTGAGAAGACAGAAGCCTGATTGGCAGGAAAACAGGCTTTCACGGAAGAATAATTGAAGGAGGAACGGGTTATGCTGGAAAAAATTGATTTATCGAAGAAAATGGATAAAGATACGTACAAGCAGGTCATCGGAGAGCAGAGCGAAAGACTGGGCCTTTTGCAGCGGGAACTGAGAACGGCGGGGATCCCTGTCATGATCGTGTTTGAAGGCATGGGTGCGGCCGGAAAAGGAACGCAGATCAACCGGCTGATTCAGGCGATGGATCCCAGAGGATTCGAGGTCTTTGCCAACAGCAAGGCCACCGAGGAAGAACAGCTTCGCCCGTTCCTGTGGAGATTTTGGACCAAGACACCGGCCGACGGCCGGATCGCCATCTTCGACCGGAGCTGGTACCGCCAGGTGACGATCGAACGGTTCGACGGACAGATCAAGGAGAAGAATCTGCCGGAGGCCTTTCAGGATATTTTATCGTTTGAGCGCCAGCTGGATGACGGCGGAATGGTGATCATCAAGCTGTTCCTCTATATTTCCCAGGAAGAGCAGAAGAAGCGCTTCAAGAAGCTGGAGGACTCCAAGGAGACGTCCTGGCGTGTGACGAAGGACGACTGGCGGAGGAACAAGGAGTATGGCCGTTATCTGGAGATCAACGAGGAGATGCTTCAGAAGACCGATACGGAGCGTGCGCCGTGGTCCATCATCGAGGCGACGGACAAGGATTACGCCGCCGCCAAGATCATGACCCTTGTAGCGGACCGCTTCGAGGCGGCCTTGAGAGAGAAAGCGGCTCCGAAGCCGGAAGTGTCGGAGAAACCTCCGGTGAAGGAAGAGAGATATCAAAACGGTGTGCTCTCCGGTGTGGATCTGACGAAGACGCTGACCAAGGAAGAGTATAAAAAAGAGATCGACCGGCTCCAAAAGCGCCTGGAGTTTCTGCACAGCGAGATTTACCGCCTGAGAATTCCGGTGGTTTTAGGATTTGAGGGCTGGGACGCAGGCGGAAAGGGCGGCGCTATCAAACGGCTCACCAGTCATTTGGATCCACGCGGATACCGTGTGAACCCGACCGCCTCTCCCAATGATATCGAGAAGGTGCACCATTATCTGTGGCGGTTCTGGAACAACGTTCCGAAGGCGGGCCATATCGCCGTCTTCGACCGGACGTGGTACGGCCGCGTCATGGTGGAACGGATCGAGGGCTTCTGTTCGGAGGCGGACTGGAAGCGGGCCTATCAGGAAATCAACGAGATGGAGGCCCACATGGCCAATGCCGGGGCCGTGGTCATCAAGTTCTGGCTCCATATCGACAAGGACGAGCAGGAACGCCGATTCAAGGAACGCCAGCAGAATCCGGCGAAGGAGTGGAAGATTACGGACGAGGACTGGAGAAACCGGGAAAAATGGGACCAGTACGAGACCGCTGTCAACGAGATGCTGGTGCGCACCTCCACAACGTACGCGCCGTGGGTTGTCGTGGAAGGCAACTGCAAGTACTATGCCCGCGTGAAGGTCTTAAGGACTGTGGTCGATGCTCTGGAGGAGCGGGTAAAGGCGTGCGGCAAAAAATAACAGTTAGTCCTGCTTGTGTTTTCCTGTCTTTTAGTGTAAATTAATAGGGAGCAGGAGGCAGGAAATGAAAACAGTAATCATTGTGGGCGGTGGCGCCGCGGGGATGCTGGCAGGCATTGCAGCAGCCAGGAATGGCGGCACCGTCCATATTTTTGAGAAAAATGAAAAGCTGGGGAAAAAGGTCTTTATCACGGGCAAAGGGCGCTGTAATGTGACCAATGCCTGCGACACCGAGGATTTGTTCCGGAATGTGGTGACAAATTCCAAATTCCTTTACAGCAGTTTTTATGGATTTAATAATTTTGATATGATGGCACTTCTGGAGGAGGCGGGCTGTCCGCTGAAGACCGAGAGGGGAAACCGGGTATTTCCGGTGTCCGACAAGTCTTCGGACGTGATTAAGGCGCTGTCCGGAATGCTTGGGAGACTGGGAGCGGAGGTTCACCTTCACTCGGAGGTAAAGGAGCTTCTTCTGGAAGACGGCCGGTGCCGCGGGATTCTCCTGAAAAAGGGCGGCGCGGAGACGAAGGTGTACGGAGATGCGGTGATTGTGGCCTGCGGCGGCCTGTCGTATCCGACTACAGGCTCCACCGGGGACGGATACCGGTTTGCCGGAGCGGCCGGGCACACGGTGACGGAGCTTTCACCGGCCCTGGTGCCGTTTGTGGTGAAGGAACCGGTGGTGAAGGAGCTGCAGGGCCTTTCCTTAAAGAACATTGAAGCTGTGGTGATGCGCGGCAAAAAGGTGATCTACCGGGAGTTCGGGGAGATGCTTTTCACCCATTACGGAGTCAGCGGCCCGGTGCTCTTAAGCGCCAGCAGCTACGCCGTGAAGGAATTGAAGAAAGGACCGCTTTCTCTCGTCATCGACTTAAAACCGGCGCTGTCGGAGGAACAGCTGGATGCGCGGCTGCTCCGTGAATTTGAGGGGACTTTAAACAAGCAGTTTAAGAACGCGCTGGTTCATTTATTCCCATCCAAGCTGGTTCCGGTCATGGTGGAACGGAGCGGGATTTCTCCGGAAAAGAAGGTGAATGAGATCACCAGGGAAGAACGGAAACAGATAATCCAGGCGACGAAATCATTTACCGTGACGATTACGGGGCTTCGCGATTATAACGAGGCCATCATTACGCAGGGCGGCGTATCTGTGAAAGAGGTGAATCCCTCTACCATGGAGTCGAAGCTGGTTTCCGGGCTTTACTTTGCCGGGGAGGTGCTCGATTTGGATGCGGTGACAGGAGGCTTTAACCTCCAGATCGCCTGGTCTACCGCCTGGACGGCCGGAAGCGAGGCTGCCAGGCCGGATCCTGAATGACTGGAAGTCAGACGTGCGCCTGCGCGGCAGAAGAGACGTGTGTGAGTCAGATGTGGGCCTGTGAGTCAGAAGAGACAGAGAGGGGCGCGTCCCCATAGATAAAAGGAGAGTCAAGGATGTCAAAGATTTATAACATTGCAATAGACGGCCCGGCAGGGGCAGGCAAGAGTACCATCGCAAAGGCTGTTTCTGCGAAGCTCGGCTTCGTCTATGTGGACACCGGAGCCATGTACCGGGCCATGGCGCTGTATTTTTTACGAAAAGGAATCAGACCGGACGAGGAAGCCGTGATTTCAGAGGCGGTAAAAGAGGTGGGCGTCACCATTTCCTATGAGGACGGCGCCCAGCAGGTGATATTAAACGGAGAAAATGTATCCGGTCTGATCCGGACGGAGGAGGTCAGCCAGATGGCCTCTGCCTCCTCCATATACTTACCAGTCCGCGAGAAGCTGGTGGAGCTGCAGAAGGAACTGGCCAGAAATGAGAATGTCATCATGGACGGCAGGGACATCGGAACGTGCGTGCTCCCGGAGGCGGATTTAAAGATTTATCTGACAGCGAGCACGGCGGTGCGGGCAAAACGCCGCTACGACGAGCTGACTGAAAAGGGCGAGCCGTGCAGCCTGGAGGAGATCGAAAAGGAGATTGCGGAGAGAGATTACCGCGATATGCACAGAGAAAACTCCCCGCTGAAGCAGGCAGAGGATGCGGTTCTGGTCGATACCTCCGGCCTGACCATCGACGAGGTGATCGGCTGGATACTCAGGCTGGCGGCCGAAAAAGGGATTGGCTAGTGAGGAGACAAAACGTTATGGAAGTGATTGTTGCTAAGACCGCGGGCTTCTGTTTCGGCGTCAAACGCGCCGTGGACAAAGTTTATGAACAGATAGAGCACGCCGGAAAACCGATTTATACCTACGGTCCGATCATCCACAACGAAGAAGTGGTAAAGGATTTTGAGGAAAAGGGCGTACGGGTCATCGAGTCAGAGGAGGAGCTTAAGGCACTCCGCGACGGAATCGTCATCATACGTTCCCACGGTGTGGGAAAGCATGTTTACGATATTCTGGAAGAGAACGGCATCGAGATTGTGGACGCCACCTGCCCGTTTGTGAAGAAGATTCATAAGATCGCACAGGAACAGAATCAGGCGGGAAGACGCCTGATCATCATTGGAAATGAATCGCATCCGGAGGTGCAGGGTATTAAAGGCTGGGGAAATGATAATACTTTAGTGGTGGAAACACCCGACCAAGTGGACAATTTGCCGTTTTCAGAGGGTGAAAAGCTGTGTATCGTGTCCCAGACGACATTTAATTACAAGAAATTTCAAGATTTAGTTGAAAAATTTTCTAAAACGCGTTATGATATACTTGTTTTAAATACGATTTGCAATGCAACACAGGAGAGACAGGTGGAAGCAAGACGGATAGCTTCAGAAGTGGACGCCATGATCGTGGTTGGTGGGAAGACGAGTTCCAATACCCAGAAGCTGTACGAGATATGCCAAAAGGAATGTAAGAACACTTACTATATCCAGACACTAGGTGATTTAGATCCTGAATGTATAAGTTCTGTGCGCAGCGTAGGTATTACAGCCGGGGCTTCAACCCCGAATCATATTATCGAGGAGGTTCATACTAATGTCAGAGTTAAGTTTTGAACAAATGTTAGAGGAATCATTAAAAACAATACGTACAGGAGAGATCGTCACAGGTAAAGTCATCGACGTCAAAGAAGATGAAATCGTCTTGAATATAGGTTTTAAATCCGACGGCATCATCCCGCGTAATGAGTACACGGATGACCAGAATTTAGATCTCGCAACTGTTGTATCTGTTGGTGATGAGATGGAAGCGAAAGTCGTTAAGGTAAACGATGGCGAAGGCCAGGTTGCGTTATCTTACAAGAGACTGGCAGCTGACAGAGGAAACAAGAGATTAGAAGAAGCGTTTGAGAACCATGAGGTTCTTACCGCAAAGGTAGCTGCTGTTCTGGACGGCGGTTTAAGCGTAGTAGTGGAAGGGGCGAGAGTCTTTATTCCGGCAAGCCTGGTATCCGACACATATGAGAAGGATTTATCCAAGTATGCAGACCAGGAGATCGAATTCGTAATTACCGAATTCAATCCGAAGAGAAGAAGAATTATCGGTGACAGAAAGCAGCTTATGGTTGCCAAGAGAGCCGAGATGCAGAAAGAATTATTTGAGAGAATCCATCCGGGAGATGTCGTAGAAGGAACGATTAAGAACGTAACCGATTTCGGTGCATTCATCGACCTTGGCGGCGCAGATGGTTTACTTCATATTTCCGAGATGAGCTGGGGAAGAGTTGAGAGCCCGAAGAAGGTTTTCAAAGCCGGCGAGAAGATGAGAGTCTTAATCAAGGATATCAATGGTGATAAGATCGCATTAAGCTTAAAGTTCCCGGAGACCAATCCGTGGAAGGATGCCGCTGTGAAGTACGCAGCAGGCAATATTGTAACCGGCAGAGTTGCACGTATGACTGATTTCGGCGCATTCGTTGAGCTGGAACCAGGTGTAGATGCATTGCTTCATGTATCTCAGATTTCCAGAGACCATGTAGATAAGCCATCTGACGTATTATCCATCGGCCAGGAGATCGAGGCTAAGGTTGTTGACTTCAACGAAGACGACAGAAAGATCAGCCTGAGCATGAAGGCTCTTCAGATGCAGGATATGTCTCAGATGGATGAAGATGCACCGGTTTATTCTGACGAGGAATAATTTCTGAGTTATAGATATGCAAAAGCTACGCCGCCCCCATGGGATCGCTTTCTGATCCTGTGCGGGCGGTTTTTGTGTTTCATGTGCTTTGCGAGGACCGTACTCTGCGCCAGGGGAGAATGGCTGCTATAGAAAACGTGCTCCGGTGTGAAAGTCCAGTAAGGCAGACTCTTTGCACTGCGAATTTTTGCAGAAACTTTTGCGGACACTAATTAAATGGGTAATCGGAGGTTTAGTGAAAAAATAATCTCATAAATAGTAAAATATACTTGAAAATATAGTAAATATCAGGTATAATAAACTCATTCAGGCAGATATCTTCTGCTGAATTTTAGACACATTTCTATGTAATTCTAATCGGTATTTGGATTGTCGGAAAATGGTTATTTAGAACCGTGATTTGCAGAACCGTTCATGGCTGTATCGGCCGCAAGCTCAGAGGCAGGAATCTAAGGAGGAAAGTGCATATGGCACAGGTGAAACCACAACAGGTATTAGAAAGTCAAAAAAAGCAAGGAGGATTAAAGGGACGGGAGGCACAGAACGCACAGACCGGAAAGCCATTATTCCCGCTGATGACAAGAAGCAGAGAACAGGTGTTGGATATGCTGAAAACCAATCCGGATATATGGCATAAGTTTCAACTCCTGACGAATGAATTTCAGGAGGAGCTGATCGGGTTTTCCATGGGAAGCAGCGGACTGAAAATCAGTTATGATCCCTTTTTTAAACTGGTTTTTGATCCGGATGTACACAATGACCGCTTATCCATGATGCTTTCCTGCATTATGAAGCAGAAGGTGGCGGTAAAACGGGTGTTATCCCCGGAATCTAACCGGATTACGGCGGAAGGCTCTCTGCTGATTATGGATGTACTGGCAGAACTTGAGAGCGGAGAATTGGTGAACATTGAAATTCAGCGTATTGGCTACGCATTTCCGGGAGAGCGGGCCGCCTGCTATTCTTCTGATCTGATACTCCGGCAGTATAGCCGGATAAAAGGCAGGAAAGAGAATGGGTCTACATATAAGAAGCTTCAGAATGTGTATACCATTGTCCTGATTGAGAACAGCAGCGCGGATTTTCACAAAATAGCCGGACAGTATATTCACCGCTCCAGCCAGGTGTTTGATACGGGGCTGGAACTGGATTTACTGCAGAAATATATTTTTGTGGCTCTTGATGTTTTCCGGGAAATCACTTACAATTTAAATGAGGAAATAGAGGCATGGCTGCTCTTCTTAAGTTCTGACAGGCCGGAGGATATCATGAGAATTATAGAGAGATACCCGGATTTCCGCGAAATTTACGAAGAGATAGCTCAATTTCAGGTAAAACCAGAGGAGTTGGTGGGTATGTATTCGAAAGCATTGGAGATTCTGGATAGAAATACAGTGCAGTATATGATTGAGGAACAGAAGCAGGAGATAGAGGAACAGAAGCAGGAGATAGAGGAACAGCAGCGGGAGATAGAGGAACGTAAACGGGAGATTGTGGAACAGCAGCGGGAGATAGAGGAACATAAACGGGAGATGGAGGAACAGCAGCAGGAGATAGAGGAACGTAAACGGGAGATAGAGGAGCAGCAGAAGGAAATCGAACGTTTGAAAAAACTTTTGGAACAAAGATAACAGGGTAACCCGGAAAGGCAGGCCAATGGATACAGTGGATGGCCTGTTTTTTCTATCAGAGTCAGTTGCAGAGACTGTCTTAAGAATGTTAAGAGGAGAAGAGATGGATTCCAGCCATGAGATGATTATACCGAATGATAATTTGCCGTTTAAGCTGTTTCTCTTTGAGGGCGGAGAGGGGAAGTATAAGAGGGCCAGTCACTGGCATCGGTCGATTGAGATTTTTCTTGTTATGGAGGGGAAGATCGATTTTTATCTGGGGGAGAACCATTTTCCAATTGGTGAGAAGGACTTTATTATAGTGAATTCCAATGAAGTGCACGCGATCGACGCGCCGCTTCCAAACCGGACGCTGGTATTGCAGATTCCTGTGCAGACATTTGAGGTTTACTTGCAGGAGCAGCCGTATCTGTCATTTTCCAGGAGATCGGGGGAGCAGAATGGGAAGCTGATGGGTCTTGTGATGGAGATGTACCGGACGTATGAGAGAAAAACGTATGCCTGGGAGCTGAAGGTCAACGGGCTGTTTGAATTTGTCAAGTATCTGCTTCTCACGGAGTTCAAGGATCAGGCGCAGGCTCCGGATATTATCAGGCAGAAGATCCATTTGGAGAAGCTGTCGGAGATTACGGAGTATATGAAAAATCATTACGACGAGGCACTGTCCTTAGAAAAGGTGGCGGACCGCTTTGGTTTTTCCCCTACGTATTTATCCAGAATATTTAAGCGGTATGCCAATATCAGCTACCGCGACTATCTGCAGGATTTGAGGGTGGAGTACGCGGTGAAGGAGATGGTGCATACAGCCCATGAGCTGGGGGATATTGCCGTGAATCACGGATTCTCGGACAGCAGGGCGTTTGCGAAGGCGTTTGCGAAACGTTACGGCTGTCTGCCCAGTGAATATAGGAAAAGGGCAAGAAAGTGCTATTAGGTGGTCAAGTTCCTGCTCACGTAATCTGGCGGAAAACGGTATAATGAAACTATGGCAAATTGCGTGAAACAGGTAAGGAGGCAGCAAATGGAATATTTAATTGGTATTGATGTGGGGACATCGGCGACGAAGACCGTGCTGTTCGATAAAAAAGGCAATATAATTGCATCGGCTTCGAGGGAGTATCCGCTGTATCAGCCGCATAACGGCTGGGCGGAGCAGAAACCCGAGGATTGGCGGGACGCGGTGATTGCCACCGTGGAAGACGTGGTGAAAAAGGCGGGAGCGGGAAAGGACGAGGTAAAGGGAATTGGTATTTCCGGTCAGATGCACGGACTTGTCATGCTCGATGAAGCTGGGAATGTGATCCGTCCTTCCATTATCTGGTGTGACCAGAGGACCGGAGAAGAAGTGGAAGAGATGCTGGAGATCATGCCCCGGGAACGCTGGATTGAGATTACGGCCAATCCGCCTCTGACAGGCTGGACAGCGGCGAAGATCTTATGGGTGAGAAATCACGAGCCGGAGAATTATGAGCGATGCAGGCATATTCTGCTTCCAAAGGACTATATCCGTTACATATTGACCGGTGTATTTGCGACTGAGGTGTCGGATGCCAGTGGGATGCAGCTTCTCGATGTGCCGAACCGCTGCTGGTCGGATGAGGTGCTGGAGAAACTGAACATTGATAAAGCTCTTCTCGGCAAAGTCTTTGAGTCCTGCGAGGTTACGGGAACGGTTCTGCCGGATATCGCGGAGAAGACGGGACTTTCCACAGAGACAAAGGTGGTGGGCGGCGCCGGTGACAATGCGGCTGCGGCAGTCGGTACCGGAGTCGTAAAGGACGGAACGGCATTTACGACGATCGGAACCTCCGGGGTCGTGTTTGCACACAGCAGCCAGGTGACGATCGACCCAAAGGGGCGCGTGCATACGTGCTGCGCGGCAGTGCCAGGAACGTGGCATGTCATGGGCGTGACGCAGGCGGCCGGACTTTCTTTAAAATGGTTTAAGGATAATTTCTGTCAGGACTATGTGGAAGAGGCTGCGAGACAGGACGTGGACGTTTATGACCTGATCAATCGTGATATTGCCAATATCCCGGTTGGCAGTGATAAGCTGATTTATCTTCCCTATCTGATGGGGGAGAGAACGCCCCATCTGGATCCGGACTGCCGCGGCGTGTTCTTTGGACTCTCTGCGATTCATACGAAGGCTCATATGCTGCGTGCCGTCATGGAAGGTGTTTCCTACTCTCTCTCTGACTGCAATGACATTTTAAAGGAGATGGGCATCGATGTTGACAGTATGATGGCCTGCGGCGGAGGCGGCAAGAGCCCTGTGTGGAGACAGATGCTGGCAGATTTATATGACTGCAGTGTGAATACGGTGAGACAGACGGAAGGTCCGGCACTCGGCGTGGCGATTCTGGCCGGAGTCGGATGCGGAATCTACGAAAGCGTGGAGGAGGCCTGCGACGAGCTGATTTCTGAGGCACAGAGCACCGGAGCGGATTCGAGTGTGGTTGGCAAATATAAGGCGTACCATGAACTCTATAAAGAGCTTTATGGGAATTTGAAGAACAGCTATAAGAAGCTTGCTGCTTTATAGGAGAAGAGGAGGAATACTTAAATGGGAATGCAGATCAAAGACATTTCAGACAAAGCGTTTTCTGCCTACGGAAAGGTGATTACCGGTCTTGATGTAACCGGTATCTTAAAAGAGATGGAACATACACCTCTCCCGGACGAGGTTATCTACGTACCATCCGTTCCGGAGCTGGAGGCGCTGCCTGAGGCTTTAGTCATTAAGAACAATGTGTACGGGGAGCTTCCGATTCAGATCGGCTACTGCAACGGTCACAATACGAAGTTAAACGCTGTAGAATACCACAGAAACTCCGAGATCAACATTGCGGTGACGGATCTCGTCCTGATCATCGGAAAACAGCAGGATATCGGGGCAGATTACACGTACGACACATCTCTGATGGAGGCCTTCCTGGTACCGGCGGGAACGGTAATCGAAGTCTACGGCACCACACTTCACTACGCGCCCTGCCACGTAGAAGACGGAGGTTTCCGGTGTGTAGTTGTCCTTCCAAGGGGAACCAACACAGATATGGAACCGCTGGAGATTAAGAATAAAGAGGACGAATTACTCTTCGCAAGAAACAAATGGCTGATCGGCCACGAAGAGGGCGGTCTTCCGGCAAATGCTTTTATTGGCTTAAAGGGGGAAAACCTGCACGTAGGCAATGAGCAGTGAAGCAGCAGGCAGAACAATAAATAGAAAGAATCAGGAGGAAAATACATATGAACAACATACCAGAAGTAAAAGTAGGAATTGTGGCGGTCAGCAGAGACTGTTTCCCGGAATCATTATCTGTCAACAGAAGAAAGGCTCTTGTGGAGGCGTATGCTGCCAAATATGATGCGAAGAACATCTATGAATGCCCGGTCTGTATCGTAGAAAGTGAGATTCACATGGTACAGGCGCTGGAGGATGTGAAGGCGGCAGGATGTAATGCACTGGTCGTTTATCTTGGCAACTTCGGACCGGAGATCTCCGAGACACTGCTCGCAAAACATTTCGACGGACCGAGCATGTTTATCGCGGCGGCAGAGGAGAGCGGCGACAACTTAACCCAGGGACGCGGTGACGCTTACTGCGGCATGTTAAACGCCAGCTATAACTTAAGACTGCGCAATATCAAGGCATACATTCCGGAATATCCGGTAGGAACCGCTTCAGAATGTGCGGACATGATCGAGGAATTCCTTCCGATCGCCAGAACACTGGTTGGATTATCCAGCTTAAAGATTATAAGCTTTGGACCGCGCCCGTTAAATTTCCTGGCCTGCAATGCGCCGATTAAGCAGCTTTATAACCTGGGCGTGGAGATTGAGGAGAACTCCGAGCTGGATTTATTTGAAGCGTATAACAAGCATGCGGACGATCCGAGAATCGCCGATGTGATGAAAGATATGGAGAAAGAACTGGGCGAGGGCAACTTAAAGCCGGAGATTTTACCGAAACTGGCACAGTATGAGCTTACGCTTCTTGACTGGATCGAAGAGCACAGAGGCTACCGCAAATACGTTGCCATTGCAGGCAAATGCTGGCCGGCATTCCAGACACAGTTTGGTTTCGTTCCCTGCTATGTCAACAGCCGTCTGACCGGTATGGGAATCCCGGTGTCCTGCGAAGTAGATATTTACGGCGCGCTGAGCGAGTTTATCGGAACCTGCGTGAGCCAGGATGCGGTAACGCTTCTGGATATCAACAATACGGTGCCGGATGACATGTACGACGGCGATATCAAGGGCAAATACGACTATACACACAGGGATACCTTTATGGGATTCCATTGCGGCAATACATGTTCCAAAAAGCTTTCCGCATGTTCCATGAAGTATCAGATGATTATGGCAAGAGCGCTTCCTGAGGAAGTAACACAGGGTACTCTGGAGGGAGATATCCTTCCAGGCGACATCACATTCTTCCGTTTACAGAGTACGGCAGATTGTCAGCTTCGCGCCTACGTTGCACAGGGCGAGGTTCTTCCGGTTGCGACACGTTCCTTCGGTTCCATCGGAATCTTCGCAATCCCGGAGATGGGCAGATTCTACCGTCACGTTTTGATCGAGAAGAACTATCCACACCACGGAGCAGTCGCGTTCGGCCATTTCGGAAAGGCATTATTTGAAGTATTCAAATATCTGGGCGTGGAAGATATCGGATTCAACCAGCCGAAGGGGATGCTCTATCCGTCTGAAAATCCATTCGCATAAGACGGGGATCGCTGCACAGGCGTGTCATGAAGCCAGTGCCGCTGGACTCAGATAATAAGGCAGTAATGAAGTGAAAAGCATATAGAGAGTAAATGACGACAGCAGGAGGATTGCGCGGTGATTACCGCGTGATCTGTCCGGCTGTTTTTTTGCGTAATATAGGTGCAATGAGATTCGGCAAGGCGGGATCTGCGGATTCTGGACAGCTGGGGGAGGGATCCATTTTTCATCGGTGATCCTGTGATTACGGTTGATACCACAGAGTTTGCGGAGGTGGACGAAGCTTCTGCCATAGAGACGGTCAGAAGGGCCGCGGGGCTTTCCTGAGAAAAGAAATCACCAGAAAGGACGTGTGCGGTGGAAAAACAGGACGGTTTGTGCTATACTGAAACAAGCTGATTTGACTGGAGGAAGAGAAGATGAAAGTTGAGAAAACCGTTTGGAATGGAAAAGAAGGGTACCTTCTTCAGAATGAATCCATGGAAGTATTCGTGAATCCGGAGGATGGCATGAATATCTATCAGATGGACTGGGAAGGCCGCCAGATGATCGCCTGGGAAGAGGAACGCTATCAGAGAAAGGCGACGTACGGAGTACCGGTCCTCTATCCGACGCCTAACCGCTCGGAGGAGTTAAAGATTCAGGCCTTTGGAAGGCAGTATGATGCCAGGATGCATGGTCTGGTGAAGAATCTGCCCTTCGAGGTGAAGGCGGCGGAGGCAGATGGACAGACAGCCCTGGTGACTGGTGTTCTGTTGTGGAATGAGGCGCAGCCGGATTTCCCGATGTTTCCATTCCCAAGTATATTAAGTATAACGGTCAAGGCGCTGCCTGATGAGGTGGTCTGGAGCTATGAGGTGGAAAACTGCGGAGAGGGAGAAATGTCCTATGGCATCGCGGTCCATCCGTATTTCAATAAGAGAGAACAGGCAGTGAAGATCACCGTTCCGGCCGCTTCTGTCATGGAAATGACGGAGGAGAAGATTCCTACCGGGAAGCTGATTCCGGCAGGAGAGACGGTAACGGATTTACGCACACCCGCGTTGGTGGACAGCCTTTCCCTGGATCACGTATATACGGACTGCCAGGCGGGAGCGCATGCGGAAATCTTCTATAACGACTGCAGGGTAAAACTGGAAGCCACAGAGGAATTTGGCCATATCGTCGTGTTTACTCCGAAGGCACCGTTCTTCTGCATCGAAAACCAGTCCTGTTCGACCGACTGTTTTAACCTTTTTGCAAAAGGATTCGTCCGTGAATCCGGGCTTCAGACCGTGAAGGCAGGGGAGAAGAAGTCCGGTGCGATCCGGTTTGTATTCGAGAAATAGCGGCATGACCCCTGACAATTTTCCGTGTAGTAATCGCGGGAGACTTATGCTACAATGAAAAAGAAGCGAAAGTCCCTGCCGGAGCGGGCAGTTCATGGTGCACGATGGAAAGGAAAAGTATGAGGGGAACCATCAGATATACGGTGATATGCGGCAGTTTAATATTGGCGGTTCTGTCTTCGGGATGCAAAACCGGGGGCCAGAGCATTACCTATGCCGGTGAGCAGGTTCCTGCTGCGTCTGCACCGCAGACAGAGGAGGAGATCATCTATCTGATCGGCGATGATGAGGTGACGGAGCCGGAGCAGTCATCGGGAAAGCGGGATTCTCTGATTAATCCGGAAGGAAAGACTCTGGAGGAACGCTTCTTTACACCGGAAGGCTATACGAGAATTCCCAGGGAAATGGGAAGCTTTCAGGGATATTTAAGGCGGTATGCGATGAAACCGGATCAGAGTCCTGTCCTTCTCTACGACGGAAGTGAGAAACAAAATCAGAGCGCCCATGCGGCGGTATTTTCCATGCCGGTGTTTGAAGGTGATCTGCAGCAGTGCGCCGACAGTATTATCCGCATCTACTCGGAGTATTTCTGGAAGATGGGGGACTACGATAAAATTGCGTTTCATTTAACCAATGGATTTTTAATGGATTATCCGGCCTGGAAATCAGGAAAGAGACTGGTGGTAGATGGAAATAAGACTTCCTGGGTTTCAAAATCCGGTTCCGACGATTCTTATGAGACGTTTTTAAAATACTTAAGAACAGTGATGATCTACGCTGGTACACTCTCCTTAAACGAGGAGGCGGTTCCTGTAAATGTGAGCGATATCCAGGCGGGAGACATGTTTATAAAGGGCGGGAGTCCGGGACACTGCGTCATGGTGGCTGATGTGGCGCAGAACAGAGACGGCAGCCGCTGCTTTCTGCTGGCTCAGGGCTATATGCCGGCCCAGGAATTTCAGATCATAAAAAATCCCCTTCACGGGGACGATCCGTGGTACTATGCTGCGGAACTGAACTATCCTCTTGTGACGCCGGAATACGTATTTGACGAGGGGAGTCTGAAGCGCTGGTATGGATTTGGATATTAAAGAAATCGTCAGGTTATCGCAAAGAAATTCCTGTTCTCTTATGGTATGATAAAGAGAGAATGGGGAAATCAGATTGCGGCAGGCAGGGGGAATACGGATGGCAGGATATTTCCGAATGATTTTTACAATGCTGGTTCTGGCCGTTACTTTGGCCGGATGTACGAAGGAAACCGCCGAAAGGCCCACGGAACAGCCGGTGGAAGAACGGGAAGTGACGGTGGTATCCAACGGTATCAGTTATGTGCCTTTGGAGAACTGGACGAATAATTTGACAACAGAGACAGATAAAGATGGAAACGAGCAGGAGACAGCGTCCTGCGGCCTCTGGCTTACTCCGGAGAAGATCGTGAAGGAGACAGACGGAGAGTACCATATGCCAGAGGTTTTCTATGCGGATGACTTTAAGATAAAGGTTAAGGGGAATGGGGACAATCCCATTCATTACATCATCTACAGTATGGTATTTGACACGGTGGACAGCGGAAAGGTGATGAACCCATCCGATATTCTCATCCCGGTAAATGGAAAAGACTATTACGTGCAGCTGGAATTTTCACAGGGAGATGAGAAGAATTACTCCCATTACCAGTACTTTTTCAAGGTGGTGAAGGGCGATCCGCTTCCACAGATCAGAGTGACTCAGGAGAGGAAGAGCAGGGAGATTCCCAGCGCATCCGGTGTGATCCTGTGGAATGAGCCGGGAGATGACGGCGATACGGTCAGTACGGCGGCCTGCGGACCGGAGCCATTTACCGTGCTAGCAAAAGAGGAACGGGAGATTCCGTATCTGCCGCTGGGGCGGTGGATTACCATAGAACTGACCGGAGATAAGCAGCCGGACGAGGCGATCCTTTCCGATTATATCCTGAAAGAAGACGGGAGCCCCCGTTACGATGAAAAGTCAACCATAACAACGGAACTGGAGTATGACAACCACGAGATGAGGTTCTGTCTCACGCCCAATGTGAACGCGATGCTGAGTTCGGACATGTCTGCGTATATGACAGGCGGCATACTGCGAGGGTTTAAGCTGGAACTCGTCTGGGATGACGGAAGCCGGGCGGAATACGGCTTTCTTATTTCCACAGACGCCTCCTTTGTCGGAGAAGATCCTGCGGCGATGGAGGCGGACCGGCCGTTTAAGCCGGAAGCTGATTTGTTTTTGGATTTGAAACGGTCGGAGGATGAAGCGTTAGAAAAGAAGCTGGTTCTGGAGATAAATAACCAGTCCAGATCGCCGGTCCTGTTTGGAGACGAGATGACGCTCCTGAGAATTGACGGCATGGAGATGACGGAAGTACCGGTGAATCCTGACGTGATCTGGAACAGCATTACCTATCAGGTGAGTTCCGGCTCCTATAAGGCGCTTACGGTGGATCTGGAACGCCTGTATGGAGAACTGGAGTCCGGCAGATATCGGATCATCAAGGGCGTAAGGCCGGTCGGCGGCAGCAGAAGAGAACTGTATGCGGATTTTATAGTGGGTCCCAGAGAATAAAGAGGTATCAAAGTGAAGAAAGCGCAGCATCCGAACACAGATGCTGCGCTTTCTTAAACAATCTTTTAGAATAGGATTCCTTTTCCTGATGAAATTACGTGCGTGCCTGTGATCGGCTCTCAGATCTTCCGGCACTGTGGATAATGACGCTGATTCTCTTATATACGAGTGATGTAATCAGGGACACGGTAATACCCTTGATAATATTGAACGGTCCGACACAGATGAGGGCAAAAGTCCATACATTGCTGATTGCTGGATTAATGGCGGCACCTGCCTGGATAATCGTATCCAGCGGCATCAAATTCGAATAGAATGGGATCAGGATATACACGTTTATGACAACACCGACTACAGCCATCATGACAGCGCCTGCGGCCATGCCAAGTACCGCGCTCTTCTTTGTCTTATGGAAGCGGTAGATAATGCCTGCCGGCAGAATCAGGGAACACCCGATCATCAGATTAGCAAATTCGCCTACAAATCCGGTGCTGGTTGGCTTTAAAACTAATTTAACCAGGATCTTGACAATCTCCATGACGACGCCGGCAATCGGCCCTAGCGCAAACGTACCTACCAGAATCGGCACCTCGCTTAAATCGAGACCGTAGAAGCTGGGTGCGATAAATGGCAGCGGTATCTCGAAGATCATCAGAACACCGGCGAGCGCGCCGAACATGCCCATTAATACCACATTTTTTGTTGACAGCAGTTTGTTTTCTTTCATTGTTGCATCCTCCTGAAATTTGGTTTTGTAAGTTCATCTCTAAGAGGAATCATGCGGCTTCCTGCAGTTCTGATGATCGGCTGACAGAACAGAGCGTCCGGCTTGCGGAACTCAAAAAAACCCTGGATAATTGATCCAGGGCGTCATAATTCATATCAAACCGTGTCAGGCACTGCTGCCTGTCACACAATTTCTTCTCTCATCCAGACTATACTGTCGGTTCCGGAATTACACCAGATCAACCACTGTTACAGTGGGTCGCGGACTATACCGCCGGTGGGGAATCACACCCCGCCCCGAAGAACTTATATTTATTTGTAACTGTATAATATCACAGAAAGCCAGCGCTTTCAAGAACTTTCTGTTTTATTTGAAATTTTATGTCACAAATCTGATATTAAATTGTCTAATTGGATGCAGGAATAAGATATGCAGGAACCGTCATTTGCAAAAAGCGAAAGAGAGGAAAAAGACATGAACGAAAAGGAACAAATGGAAACACAAAAGCTGGTAAGACTGGCAGCGGAGGGGGACAAAGGGGCTCTGGAGCAGCTTCTCACCGGGGTGCAGGATCTGGCTTTTAATCTCTCCCTGCGTATGTTGGGGACCATTCATGACGCGGAGGATGCGTCGCAGGAAATACTGATCCGGGTAATGACCAATCTGGCCTCCTTCCGTGGGGAGAGTGCTTTTACCACCTGGGTATTCCGCATTGCGGTCAATCATCTGAAAAACTACAGAAAGAGTATGTTTGCACAGCATCCGCTGAGCTTCGAATACTACGGCGAAGATATTGTGAGCGGAAAAGAAAAGGATATACCGGACTTAACGATGGGGGTGGACCGGAACCTGCTGGAGCAGGAATTAAAGCTTTCCTGTACGAACGTGATGCTTCAGTGCCTGGATACGGACAGCCGCTGTATTTACATTCTCGGAACCATGTTTCGTGTGGACAGCCGTCTGGCAGCCGAGATACTGGAGATTTCTCCGGAGGCCTACAGGCAGAGACTGTCCAGAATTAAGAAAAAGATGGCTGGTTTTCTGGATGAATACTGCGGCTTAAGCGGTAAAGGGGTCTGTTCCTGCAGTAAACGGATTTCCTATGCGATCGCGACTCACAGGGTGAATCCGGAGAAGCCGGAGTTTACCGGTCTGGAGGAAAATACAGAGTTCCTTCAGGAGTGCAAGACGGCGATGGAAGAGATCGATGACCGGTCTCTGGTCTTTTCTTCCCTGCCAGCCTACCGGACGACAAGGGCAGCGCGGCAGTATCTGAATGAATTTCTGAAATCGGACTGCTATTCTATGATTTCCAATGCATAGGAGGCGGTGTGATGAGAGAAAACTGTATCATGGACTTTTTAAAAGAACTTGAGCGGAACAATGACTTAAAATGGATGGCAGACCACAAGGCATTTAAGGAACAGGCGGCGGCAGAGTTTGAAGAGCTGCTTCAGATGGTGATGGAACGCCTGGCGGAAAAAGATCCTTCGGTGATTGGACTGCCGCCAAAGAATCTTATATACCGTCTGAACCGGGATACGAGATTCAGCCGTGACAAATCCCCTTATCATGCAGCTTTTCGCGCCCATATATCGCCTGCCGGCCGCGCGCCGATTCCGGGCGGCTACTATCTGAATCTGGCTCCGGGAAATGTATTTTTGGGAGGCGGCGTGCATGCGGCCCCGTTTAAGGACGCTGTGACAATGATCCGTGATTATATCTGCGGCCATGGAGAGGAATTGGAGACCATTGTATCCGCTCCGGATTTTCAAAATCATTTTACGATGACCGGGGAGCGTTTAAAAAATGTTCCCCGTGGATATGACGCTGATTTTCCCCAAAGTGAATACTTAAAGTATAAAAGCTGGGACATTGAATGCCGCCTGGAGACAGAGGGACTTTGTGATCTGGAGGATTTTTGTGAAAGGGCGTCGGAGCTGTTTCTGCTGATGCGGCCATTCAATGATTACTTTAATGAAGCGGTCAGGAATTTCCAGTACCCGGTACGGGAAAATTGATGGTAAAAATAAACGGAAATCCCGGATAATCATGACATACAGTTGACGTGTTTGTCGTGATAGGATTAAGATCCAGACAAAGGAGTCTGAGATAAAAGAACTGTGAGGAAGAAAAATGGAAGAAAAGTATTGTCAGAGCTGTGGTATGCCGATGGGAGATACGGCTGAACTGTATGGAACGAACGAAGACGGAAGCAGGAATGAAGATTACTGTAAATACTGCTATCATGATGGGGCGTTTGCGATGGACTGTACCATGGAAGAGATGATTGAAGGCTGTGTCCCCATGATGGCAGGAGCGAACAGCGGTATGAGTGAGGAAGAGGCGCGGAATATGATGAAACAGTTTTTCCCGGAGTTAAAACGCTGGAAAAAGGTGCCTGTTAATCCAGAGTAAAGTATGGTATGATTAGAAAAATCATTTGCATGGAGGTTACGATGGCGGACGACATTCTTAAGATTTTTTCAGAGCCCACAGCCGGCTGGTTTGCGGAGACATTCGGGAAAGCGACAAAGGTACAGGAGGAGGCGTGGCCGGCGATCGCAGCAGGGAAGCCGGTGCTGGTCAGCGCCCCTACGGGTACCGGCAAGACGCTGTCCGCATTTCTCGTTTTTATTGACCGGTTAAGTACGCTGGCCAGGGAGGAAAGGCTGGAGGAAAAGCTCTATCTGATCTACGTCTCGCCGCTGAAATCACTGGCTGGCGATATACGGGAAAACTTGAGACGGCCGCTTGATGGAATCGAAAGGGAAGAAGGGCAGCAGGAGATCACTGTGGCGATCCGCACTGGGGACACGCCCCAGAAGGACCGCCAGAGAATGGTGAAGCATCCGCCCCATATTCTGATTATCACGCCGGAATCGCTTTACCTGATGCTGACCTCACGGTCGGGCCAGGGGATCGTGAAGACAGCTGAGGCGGTGATCATCGATGAGCTTCACGCTCTGATCGACACGAAGCGGGGGGCTCATCTGATGCTTTCCATCGCGAGGCTGGACCGGCTCTGCGGCCGTAACCTCCAGCGCATCGGCCTGTCAGCCACGATAGAGCCGCTGGAACTGTCTGCGGAATACTTATCCCCCGAGCCGGTAGTCATCTGCGCTCCGGCCATGGAGAAGAAGGTCTTAATTGAGGTGGTGGGAACGACTCCGGCCAACGGGAGAAGAAAGGATCCGGTCTGGGAAGAACTGGGGATGGCGGTCTATCAGAAGTGTCTGGACTGCAGAAGCGTGATTGCATTTTCGGAAGGACGCCGGTATGCGGAAAAGCTGGCCTATTACGTCAACCTGCTGGGCGGTGACGGGTTTGCCAGAGTTCATCACGGAAGTCTTTCGAAGGAACAGCGGGCGGAGGTAGAGCAGGACTTGAGAGAAGGACGGCTCCGGCTTCTGTGCGCAACCTCCTCCATGGAGCTGGGGATCGATGTGGGTGAGATAGACCAGGTTCTGCAGATCGGCTGTCCGCGCACGGTTTCCAGTACGATGCAGCGGCTGGGCCGGGCGGGCCATAATCCGGGGTCGGTCAGCGTGATGTATATGTATCCCAGGACAGCACCGGAGAGCGTCTACTGCGGCATGACTGCCGAGATCGCCAGACTGGGCGGAGTCGAGCATACGAAGCCGCCGAGGCTCTGTCTCGATGTGCTTGCCCAGCATCTGGTGTCCATGGCGGCAGGCGACGGGTACAGCGTGGATGATGTGATGGATATTCTGTGCAGGGCTTATTCCTTTCGCGATGTGACGAGAGAGGACGTAAAAGGCGTGCTGCGGATGCTGGCTGGTGATTACGAGCACGGAAGAGAGATTCCGGTGCGTCCGCGGGTGATCTATGACCGGATTCATGAGCGGGTGACCGGTGACGCCTACAGCCGTATGCTGGCTGTCGCGGCAGGAGGTACCATCCCGGATAAGGGGCTCTACGCGGCGAAGACGGAGGAGGGAGTGAAGCTGGGAGAACTGGATGAGGAGTTCGTGTATGAATCCCAGATTGGAGATAAGTTTGTGCTTGGATCTTTTGCATGGAAGATCGTCAGCCAGGACCGGGATACTGTGGTAGTGACGCAGGTTCCGGCGGAGGGAGCCAGGCTGCCGTTCTGGAAGGGGGAGACGAGAGGCAGGACGCTTCGCACCAGTCTGGCGTTCGGAAGGCTGTTCCGGGAGCTGGGAAAGGCGGCGGAGGCCGGGGATGATCCAACAGGCGGAGATAGCCAATCATCTGAAAATGGTCAACCGGTGAGCGGCTCAGACGCATTGACAGGCACGCTTACCCGGCTTGGCCTCGACGGCGCAGCGGCCTGCAACGCGGCTTCATTTTTGAGGCGCCAGATTGTGGTAACAGGAGGGCTTCCGGACGACAGGACGATCGTTGTGGAACGGTTCAGAGATCATACGGGAAGCAATCAGGTCATGGTGCACGCGCTGTTTGGGAGACGGGTCAATGCACCGCTGTCTCTTCTTTTGCAGCATACGGCCAGACAGTTATGCGGAATTGATATCGGCTGCGTGGATGAGGAGGACGGCTTTCTTTTGTATCCTTATGGGGATGACGTTCTTCCGGAAGGGCTGCTGTTCAAGATCGAGGAGGGACAGGCCAGGAGTGTTCTGGAGGCGGCGCTTCCCCTGACGCCTCTGTTCAATATGACCTTTCGCTATAATGCGGCCCGCGCGCTCATGATGGGAATGAAGCGGAATGGCCGTCAGCCGCTCTGGATGCAGCGGCTGAAGAGCACGGAGATGCTCTCCTCCCTGATTAACGAACCGGGCCATCCCCTGATCCGGGAGACGAAGCGGGAATGCCTGGAGGACCAGTGGGATATCGACGGCGTAATAAAGATCCTGGGCGATATCAGGGCTGGGCTCATTACAGTACGGGAAGTCTGTGTGGACGTGCCGTCGCCCATGTCTCTTCCGTTCCAGTGGCAGGCGGAAGCGGCGGAGATGTATGAATATTCGCCGGTAACGCAGGGAATCCGTGAGGCTGTCTATGAGGAATTGAAGCAGACAGATATGATAAAGCCGCAGGCGGAGGAGCTGGCCAGGGTTCAGGCTCGGAAGAAGCTTCCGGAGGATGAGGACCAGCTTCATTCCCTTTTGATGATGGAAGGCGATTTAATTGCCGGAGAACTGCCTGTGCCGGTGGAGTGGCTGAAGAATCTGGCGGAGAGAGAATTAGTTTCCTATATGGAGCCTGGGATATGGATTGCAGCAGAACACCGGGAAGAGTATGAGCTGGCTCTTCTGGAGGGGAATGAGGAAGCGGCCATGCATATCGTGCGGCGGATGCTCTATTACCGCGGCGGGCAGAATAGGGAAGCGGTGAGTGAGCGGTACTTTTTCCCGGAAGGTATGGCGGAATGTATACTGGAAAAGCTGACGGCAGAAGCACTCGTGGTGGAGGACGACGGGATCTTTTACCATGCGAAGCTCTACGACAGGGCCAGACGCGCTTCAATCAAAGGCATGCGTCTGGAGGCTGTGACTCAGCCGCCGGCGCATTATGCGGCGCTGGCGGCCGAAAGAGCCTTCGCTGCCGCGCCGGGGGAGGAACAGCTGAGGCGAGCGGTGGAACAGATCTGCGGAAGGACGTATCCGGTCAAATTCTGGGAATCCGTCTTTTTTGCACGGCGTGTAAAAAATTACACAGAGGCCATGCTCGACAAGCTTTTGGCACAGGGCGACTATTTCTGGCAGATGAAGCCTGATGGGACACTGGCTTTCTACCGGTATGAAGATATCGACTGGGAGGCTCCGATTTCCGGGATTTCTGAGGAACTGGAGGGTGATGAGAAGCTGCTGTATCAGGAGCTGATGCGCCGGGGAGCCAGTTTTCTCAAGTTTCTTACGGAGGTACCGAAGCAGGACAGCGCTCAGGAGGTGCTTCTTAAGCTGGCAGAAAAAGGTCTTGTCTGTGCGGACAGCTTTGTGCCGGTGAGACAGTGGCAGAATCGGGAAAAGGTGAAGAAGGCAACGGCGAGACAGCGGGTGAATGCACGGGTGATGGCGCTGTCTGCAGGCCGCTGGGATATCGTGCGTCCAGTAAAGAAAAGGACCATGGAAGAGTGGCTGGACCTGTTTTTAAAGGAAGCGGCGGTCCTCTGTAAAGAGACCTACCGCAAAGCATGCGATCCCTGTATGGATTCTGCCTATGTGCTGTCAGCCGGCGGTACGGACGAAGCTAAGCAGGAGCCGGAGGCAATGACCTGGAGAAAGGCACTGGATGTGCTTCGGATCTGGGAGTACACGGGAAAAGTGAGACGCGGATACTATGTATCCGGTATGTCGGGGGCGCAGTTTATCCGGAAAGAGGACTATGAGAGCGTGACAGCGGCTTTAAAACAGCCGGATGATGAGGTGGTCTGGCTGAATGCAGCGGATCCGGCTCAGATATGGGGAAAGGCTCTGGAACAGCCGGAGGACAGAAGCTTTATGAATCTGCCGGGGACAGCTGTCGCCTTCCGGCAGGGGAGGACGGCCGCAGTGATGGAGCGTCAGGGAAAGGTTCTCAGGTTCTTTGAGGAAGAAGGGATGGAGGCTGTACTTTCTGATTTCGTCCGCTGTTTTCAGAGAAAGCTTTTATTTCCTGAGCAGAAGCGCCTGATTTTGAAGGAATATCCGGAAAATGCCGGCGAATTATTAAAAAAGGCCGGTTTCATCCGCGAGATGCAGGACTATGTGCTCTACCGGTAATGAAGATAGCAATAGTATCTGTCGGATACTAAGAAACGAACTGGTTACTATCCCACTTTTTTGTGCGTTCTTGCTGTAAAGGCTGCAGCGGTTTATAATTCAGACAGGAAGACGAAGGAGTCCTGGAGTGCGGCGGAAATTAATTTTCAGACACGCTCCCGGATGAGAGATTCCTGGTGAGAGCACAAAAAAGGAGAGAATACCATGAGCGAATGGCAGTCCACGGTGAGGACATTCATCGAGGAAGCGGAGGCGGTCGTCGTCGGAGCAGGCTCCGGGATGTCGGCTGCCGCCGGTTTAACGTATACAGGCAGGCGCTTCCGGGAGAAATTCGGTGATTTTATCGAGCACTACGGTATGACAGATATGTATTCGGCCGGTTTTTACCCGTTTCCCACACAGGAGGAAAAATGGGCGTACTGGAGCAGGCATATTTATTGTAACCGCTACGATGTTCAGGCTGGAAAGCCCTATCTGGATTTGTATCAGCTGGTGAAAGACAGGAATTACTTTATTCTGACAACGAACGTGGATCATCAGTTTCAGCTGGCTGGATTTCCGGAAGAACGGATCTTTGCGGCTCAGGGCGATTACGGTATGTTTCAGTGTGCAAAGGCCTGTCATAAGAAGCTGTATGAGAACGAGAAGGAAGTAAGAGCCATGGTGGCCCGGCAGAAAAATCTGAAAATACCGTCGGAGCTGGTGCCGAAATGTCCGGTCTGCGGCGGTGACATGGAGGTCAATCTGCGGTGCGACAGATACTTCGTTGAGGACGATGCATGGGAGCGTGCCTGTGCCGGATATACCGGTTTTATAAGACAGAATCGGAACAGGAGGCTGGTGTTTCTGGAACTGGGAGTCGGCATGAACACGCCGGGAATCATTAAATATCCGTTCTGGCAGCTGACAGACAGGGAGAAACATGGCTTTTATATCTGCATCAATCAGGGAGAAGCCTGGGGGCCGGAGGAGATCAGAGAAAAATCCTTATATGTCAACATGGACATTGCAGAAGCTCTGGAAGCAGTCAGAGAGGTGATGTGATTTGAAAAATGAGAGTTACAAGACCCAGGAAGAACGCCTCAGGTATCTGATCCGGGCTATGCAGAAGGAGATGCCTCAGTATCGCGGCATAGTGATTCCGGAGGATAGTGCGGGGCAGAAACAGCTTATCCGCTCCCTGATGAACGTAAGGCCTCCGATGCCGGCAGATCCGGAGTTCCTGGCGGAACAGGATTTGTATCTGTCGGAGGAGAATGCCGCGCGCGGCATTCTGGAAGGGGCGGATCTGGCTCCTGTAAAGGAGAACGGCCGGATCTGTCTCTGGCAGGGGGATATTACACGTCTGAAGACGGGCGCGATTGTAAATGCGGCCAACAGTGCGCTGCTGGGGTGCTTTCGGCCCTGCCATTCCTGTATCGACAATATTATCCATTCCTATGCGGGCATTCAGCTCCGCCTCGCCTGTAATGAGATTATGGAAGCCCAGGGGCACGAGGAACCGGTGGGGCATGCGAAACTTACACCAGCCTTCAATCTTCCGTGTGATTCGATTCTGCATACGGTCGGTCCGGTCATTACCGGCCCGCTGCGAAGAACAGACTGCCGGCTTCTGGCGGACTGTTACCGTTCCTGTCTGGAACTGGCTGTGGAAAATCAGATTACCTCGATTGTATTTTGCTGTATCTCGACAGGTGTATTCTGTTTCCCGCAGGAGCGGGCGGCGGAGATCGCGGTGGAGACGGCTGTTGGTTTTTTAAAGCAGAATGAATCGGTCCGTCAGGTTATATTTGATGTCTATACCGATCAGGATTTGATTATTTATCAGAAGCTGTTGGAACAGGAACGATAGTTGCTGCATGACAGATTCCCTTCCTAAAGATAATGCAATTCGGAAGAAAGCGGTGTATAATTCAAGGGAATGGAGGCAGTGATGAAAACTTTAGTATATGTGGTTTTGGGCTATGCGGCGCTTTACAGCGTTATCTGGCTTCACGAAGTCGGTCATGCATTTTTTTACCAGCTTTACGGATGCAAGAGATGCTTCCTGCACGTGACGGTTAAACCGTATCTGTTCTTTTCGACACCCCGTCCTGTCGATGAGGAACTTGCCGGCCATCTGCCGCCCCGAAGGGATCTGGTGGTTTCTTATGGCGGAATTGGAGTGAATCTGGCGGCGGCTCTGGTGACGGGGGTGATTTTGTCACAGATGGGAAAGATACATCCGTTTCTGCATTTCTTTCTTCTGCAGTTTTTGACACTGCATCTTGCCGAGATGGTCAGCTATCTCGTCATTGGCAATCTGTACCCGGTCAGTGATATGAAAAACATTTCTGACATCTGTCCGCGTTTAAGGATTGTCAACTTTTGCATCGGGCTTCTGATCTGTGTCCCTTATTTTGCGATCTTCTGGAGAATTCCGGAGGTGTTTTTTCCTGTAATCCTGTTTTATAATGCGGTGACCATCCTGTGTATGGGAATTGGTCGTGTCATATTTACGAAATTCGGCGGGTGAGTGAACCGCCGGGAGGAGCGGCTGTGAAAGGTGTGATTCTGAGAAAGGGAGAGAGAGCCTACTCGTATTTTTCCGGGGTACTCTCTGCGATTTTCCCGGCTGTCGTGGAACGGAACTGGCTGATAACGGGGTATGAAAATTATCCGGAGGCGCTGGAGCCGTATGGCGGGAACTTAGGCAGGGAAGCGTTCTTCTGGGTGCCTGGGGAGCGGCTGGAGGAGATTGTCCGGCAGCAGGATTATCCGTGGTACTGGGGCGTCCTGTCGGGATTTAAGAAAGAGGTTCCGCTGCGCCAGGTGATAAGCTATGGACTGCCGTATGCGGACGGATACACCGGTTTCTGGAAAAATCCGATTTCCATTCAGCATCCGATGGCTGATATTGAGATCGTGGCGTGGGACAGTGCGCTTACACTGCTGATCAGCAGGGATGAAGCCATTGCCCAGGCGTTCCGGAATGCGTATCCACGAAGTGAAGACCTGGAGACGTACAATCTCGGGGAACCGGAATCGGAGGAGTGGCGGAAAATATGGGAAGAAGCGGAGCTGCATTACGGGGATGGCGGGAGGTAGAAATACATGCGGGTAATTCTTGCGGGATTTGAGGGAGAGGATAACAGCTCCAAGAGACTGCTTGACTGTGTTAATGCAGGGGATCAAAAGATTTACTTAAAAAATGATAAAATGATATGTGTAAAACAGATTATCGATGTGATGGAACCGGGCGACCGGATCCTGGCATTTGGCCAAAAACCGGGATTGAAAAATGCGATTTCTGTGGAACTGCAGGCTGGGGCAGGAGAGGATATTCTGACCACACGGTTCCCTGTTGCGCAGATTGAGAGACTCTGTGCAGGAACCTGCCGGGTGAAGTTGTCTGAGCATGCCGGAACAAGCTATTGCAATCATCTGTATTACCACGTTATGAGGGAGATTAAAGAGAGACAGATCGATGTGGAAATTGTATTTCTCCACATTCCCATGTTGAAGAATATAGACGAGTTTGGGCGGCTGGCTGAAACGGTGACCGGGTTGACCAAAGGGTTGAGCGAAGGATTGACCGAGGACCTAAGACGGCCTTGCTACGGCCTGGGCCAGGCGAACCAGTCCGGAGCATCTTCGATACGCGGCGTGTCACAGGGCGGCCAGTGGTGCGGACAATCCTCGTTATGGCAGGAAAATACATAGACGTTTGTGACCTGATCGTATTCGCAGCAGGCGTCATCGCCGCAGTCCAGGCAGGAACCGTATTCCTGTTCAGAGCTGTGTTCATTCAGCATTTGATCGATGGTTTTCTTTCTGTGATGCGGCATTGGCGTTACCTCCATATATCGGTGAAGAGCAGGACAAAGTGGAATTAATACTGCATTTAAACAAAAAAATATGCTGGAAACCTTGTACGATCAAGACTTCCAGCATATGACTCATGGAGATAGTGGGATTCGAACCCATGACCTCTTGAATGCCATTCAAGCGCTCTCCCAGCTGAGCTATACCCCCATGTCCGCTATTATAGCAAAAAGATAAAAAATTTGCAATCACTAATTTACACTTTTTTTCTGATTTTTCCGATTTTTGAAATTTTAGCCTGCATTGGAGCCGGATGGAGCTAAAATGGAATAGAAAAAAGAATAGTAGAAAATAAAAAAAGTGCAGGATTTCTATGAAAGATATCCTGCACTTTTTATCATCGAGGCGACAAGATTCGAACTTGCGACCTCTGCGTCCCGAACGCAGCGCTCTACCAAACTGAGCCACGCCTCGATATGATACGCTTAGAAGCGAACGAATCATATAATAACACTTTTTGGCAGAATTTGCAAGTGGAAAATGAAAGAAAAATTAAAAAGTGGAACCAGTTGGAAGAGAGCCGCCTGAAAAAAGTTCCGTTTTGCCTGCTATTACGGGCATTACCGGCTATTTTTAAATGGAATCAAAAATTCGGGGATTCCGGTTGAGTAGGGGGCGATGTCGTATTGCTGGAAATAGATGACAATCCCTTTGGGTGTTACAAAGAAGCTCTCCGGTTTGAAGGTGGATCGAATCAGAGCCGGATAATCGTCAAAATAAGTGGAAGGCGAGTCCTTCTCCCGCGCCTTTACCTGCTGATCCAGAATCCGGAAGATGCCTTCCCGGTAAGCTGGATTGTGGGGATAGAAATCGGCCAGCGTCAAGTAACTGCCGCTGCTGAAATCCCAGGTATCCGAGGTCCGGATCGTGCTTCCGTGTGCACCTCCCGTATAGGTATACTGATCGGTGTAGAGGCTTGTCATGCATCCGGAATTCCAGGTGACGGTATAAGCACTTATGAACTCATATCCGAAAAATGGATAGTTGTCTTTCTTTGCGTATTCTGCCTGAACGGAGGCCTGGGAAGCCAGGACTGTGCGGCAGTACTCCTCCGTCTTTCGGGCGGCGGTGGAATAAAACGCATTGATACTTAAGGCGGCTGCCTCGGAGCAGGTTGTGGTGAAGTAAGGATAACGGATCGTATAAGTGAGTACGGCAGTCCCTTTGCTGTATACGGTATCCGACAGTACTCTTTGGGTAATGGTCTGCATATTGGCTCCATAAAACAGGATTTCTATATTAATATGGCCATCAAAATGGAAATATGCAGTATGACTGGGACATCATGGAATTATTTACCAGATGACCTACTTTTTATTCCTTTTTATGGCATTTTGTTGTATGATAGAAAAAAAGGAGGGTGGACATGTTTACGTCGGCAAAGGATATTATGAAAATCATATGGAACGGATTAAGAGAGATAAAGAAAAATTGTTCTGATTACTACGAAAAGGATGCCAGAAAGATATATGAGGAAACCTTAAACGGAGTAAAGGCAGAACTGTCCGGTCCGGAGCCGGAGGAAAAGCGGAAAGAACGTCTGGTCAGGAACCGATGGGAGAAGATGCGTGTGGAACGGAAGATCGCGGTGGTCAGTATTTTGACGATTCTGGTTTCCCTGGTGTTTGTGACATCCTATGGCAGATGGATGGATTTCGGGACATTTTTGCTGGTGATGGCAGCGGTGGCCGTTGTTTCGGTCTGGTGGGTTTCACACCTGTTCCGAAAGCGTTTCAAACTCAGTCTGGAAGGTTGGATGCTGGAAGCAAAAGAGGTGTAATAACCTTGCTTTTTCATGCATTATGCGTTAATATAGTAAATAGTATATACAAATGTGAAAGATGCGAAGGAGGTGCCTTATGATGGAAACATTTTTATGTTTTGAGTCAGAGGGCGCTTTTTTTTTGATTCCGCTGAAGCTGGTACGCCATATTGTTCAGGGAAATGCGGGACAGGAGAAGACGATTACATTTAACGGATGTGAGGCTGAGATTTACTCGGTTGGAGCTTCGTGGGGGGACAACCGGGAACGGGAGTATGCGGTCCTTCTGGAGGTGGAAGACGGTCTTCCGGCCCTTTTGGCTGACCGTGTGGCCGGCGTATTTGAAGTCCCGGACGACAGAATATTTGAGCTTCCTGAGGATGTAACCGGAGAGAAGAATGATTTTTTGACGCAGGCGGTGTATCTTGATTCCTCCGGATGCTGGGCCTTCGTGATGGATATAGAACGGTTTCTTAATAAAGAGAGGAATTGAACGGGTCATGGTTTCAAACAGAGAAAAACGGCTGGACCGTCTGACCAATACGTGGACAGAAGCGGCGGCTGAAGTGATGATTAATGAATACTTGAAGGAAGCGGAGAACTGGGGAGGCGACGGCCTTTTTCTTCTGGAGGCGGCAAACGGCGGGACGAAACTTCCGGAGGCCTCTGTGAAGCAGGCGGCCTTCCTTTTGCAGTGTACCCTGAGGCGGACGGATCTTGTGGCGAGAGTGGGCGAAAACTGCTTTCTTGTCTTTCTTTTGGGATGCCGCAGCCGGGAAGATGCGGTCTCTTCCATGAACAGTGTCCGTACCAGCCTGGAGCGGGAAACGGATCTGCACATGACGGCGGGAGGTGCGCTGACAGACGGACAGGGACAGACTTACGACTCTCTGTTAAAGAGGGCAAAGGCGGCGCTGGCGCGTGCGAAGCAGGAGGAGAAGTTCCTCTGTTTTACAGAGGTGTGCGGAAAAATGGAGACGGGGGACGCGGAAACAGATCTTGCGTATTCGATCCGCCCCATACCTGAGTACATAGAGGACAGCGGAAAAGCCGACATGGATTTTATCCGCAAAATTATGGATCATTTTCTGCCCGGAAAACAGGAATGCCCCATCGAAATGGGATTGAAACGGATCTGTGCCTATTATGGATGCGGTGAAGCCTATATTCTGGAGCGCAAATCCGGAGGGAAGGACTATGAGATTACCTCTTTCTGGATGGAAGAGGAGCCGATGGTCCGCAACGATAATTTAAAGATAATACCGGGACTCATTGCAGAACGTTATCTGGAGCTTTTCCGGAACCGGAAGGTGCTGGCCTGCAACCGGATCTGCGAACTGGAGATTCTGGATCCGGTCATCGCGGAACGCCAGAAGCTGAGAAAAACGAGATCCCTGATGCAGTTCCCGATCATGGAAAATGGGGACTATATCGGATATATCAGTGTGAATGATAATAAAAAAGAAAGGCTCTGGACGCTGGAGGAGAGCATGACCTTCGCTCTGGCTGGGCGCGTTATGGCCGCCTGTATTCTGGAACGCCGTTTTCAGCGTTTTACGCAGATTCTGATGGATCACGACCGGCTGACGGAGGCATGGAATTACAACCGCTTTTTAAGCGAGGGAAGAAAGCGGCTGAAGAACGCGCCGCTGTTACAGGCGATAGTCACCATGGATATCAAGAATTTCAAGGTGATTAACGCGAATTACAGTTATGAGACAGGAAACGATATTCTGGTGGGCATCAGTTCTCTGCTCAGTAATTTTACGGGCGGAGGGGAGTGCTTTGCCAGAATTGAAGCCGATAAATTTGCGCTGCTTCTGGAATACCAGACCGTTAATGGCCTGCAGCACCGTCTGGACCAGCTGCTGCGGCGGGTGGAACAGATTCCGCGGGAGGAGAAGAAGGACTTCCCGATCAGCTGCATCATGGGCGTCTGCCTGGTGGAACCGGGAGACACGGAGATGTCTATCCTGGTAGACCACGCCAACATGGCCAGAAAGGCGTTAAAGGATTACCATAAGAGTATCTACAGCTTCTACAACAGGGAGGCGGAGCGCAAATTCGCAAAGGAACGGGAGCTTGCATTCCGCATGAAACGCGCGGCGGAGAATGAGGAGTTTGTCGTCTATTACCAGCCCAAGGTGGATCTGCCCCGTAAGCGCTGTATCGGGTTCGAAGCCCTTGTGCGCTGGAAGATGATGGAGGGCCAGATGATTCCGCCCGACGAATTTATCCCGCTGTTTGAAAAAAACGGATTTATTACAGAGCTTGATTTATATGTGTTTGAGCGGGTTTGCAGACTGATTAAGAGCTGGAAGGACAGCGGCAGAACGCCGTATCCCATCGCAGTGAATATATCCAGGATCCATTTGACGAAGCCTGACTTTTTGGAGGAACTGGAACAGATTGCCGGCAAATACGGTGTGGAGAGCCGGTATCTGGAGCTGGAGATTACAGAGAGTGCATTTTTAAACAATCCGGGAGAAATCCTGGAGGTGGCGCGGCGGATCAAAGAGAGAGGCTTCGTCCTGTCCATGGACGATTTCGGAACGGGCTACTCGTCACTGAGCCTTCTGAAGGATCTGCCCGTCGATATTATCAAGCTGGATAAAGAATTCTTCCAGAAGCGCTTAAGCGACCGGGAGAAGATCATCATCGCCAACGTGATTCATCTGGCCCATGAGCTGGATATTCAGGTGATTTCAGAAGGAATCGAGACGGCCGAGCATGAGGCGTTTCTGACGGAGATCGGATGCAATCTGGCTCAGGGTTACCGATACGGGAGACCTGCGCCCATCGGGGAATTTACGGATCTGATGGCTGACTGAAGGAAAGGAGGGGCACACATGGAACAGGAAGGGATTGGCAGAGAGATGCTGCGCCTGTATTATGGCGGCGAGTGCGAAGTGACAGCCATGGAACGGGTGGAACTGATTCTTCCGTGCCCTGAAATCATAAGGGTGCCGGGGGCGCCTGATAATCTTGTAGGCATGATCTATAAAGAGGGCGGACTGATTCCCGTGTTCCGGCCGGGAAACGACCAAAAGCCGGTAAACGACCAGATCACAGGCAAGAACCAGAACCTGGCGCCGGAGGAAGCTCCGGCGTGTGTCGTACTGATAAGAAAAGAAGACGGTAGCTTAAAGGGAATGGCGGCTGATGAGGTTGCCGGAGGGGGCGCGATTGATACGGTTTACGAATGAGGAGTTCACACAGCTGATTACCTATATGTCCGGACAGTACGGAATTGATCTGTCAAAGAAGAAAATTCTGGCGGAATGCAGAATGAACGGGGAACTGGAAAAACGCGGAAACATCTCCATGGGAGAGTACATGAGACAGATGGAGATGGACAGGACTAAACAGCTGGAGAGCATCCTGTTAAACCGCCTGACCACCAACTATACATATTTTATGAGGGAGCCGAAGCATTTCGATTTCCTGCGGGAAAAGATACTTCCCAATATTAAGCCGGAATGGGGGCGCATATCGTATCAGATCTGGTGCGCTGGCTGCTCCAGCGGCGAAGAGTGCTACACGCTGGCCATGCTTTTGCAGGACTATAAGGATCAGGGCGGGTGGCTCCCATCCTTCTCCATTGTGGGAACGGATATTTCGGAGCAGGCGCTGGCCGTGGCCCAGAAGGGGAGATACCCGGTCCGGGAGCTGGAGAATATTCCGGCATTGTGGCAGCAGAAATATCTATCCATGGACGAGGCGGGAACTTCGTTTGACATCGGCCGCGCTATAAGAGAGAAAGTCCGGTTTCAGCGGATGAATCTGTTAAAACCAAGCGTGGGGCTGGGACAGTATGATCTGGTGCTGTGCCGCAATGTCATGATTTATTTTAATGAGGAGTCAAGAAAGAAATTGATTGAGAAGCTGTACCGGGCTTTAAAGCCCGGCGGTTATCTGTTTGTGGGGCATACGGAATTATTGCCCAGAAACCATGAACTGTTTGAGTACGTGTGTCCGGCTGTCTACAGGAAATAGAGGCCGCTGCGCGCCTGATGACGGAGGGGGGAAGAGTCAGTGGAGGGTCAGACGGAAAAGAAAAGCAGATATTTAGCGGTGATCGGGGCTTCGGCAGGCGGTCCGAAAGCCGTACTCACGGTCCTTAAGGAGCTGCCATCGACCACCTGCGGGATCCTGGTGATCCAGCATTTAAGCCATGGCTTTTCCGGTAAATTTGCGGAGTATTTAAATCCCCAGTGCAAGATGCGCGTGAAAGAGGCGCAGCCGGGTGAGCCGGTCTGCGACGGCACGGTCTATATTGCCCCGGACGGATATCAGATGTCGCTGGGAAAACTGGAGGACGGCTTCATGATTCGCTGTGTTCCGGGGAAACGGTACGGCGGATTCTGCCCTTCCATCAGTTACACCATGAACTCCGTTGCGGAAACGGTGAAGGAGAAAGCAATGGGGATTATTCTCACAGGTATGGGGGAGGATGGCGCCAAAGGGCTGCTGGCCATGCGCCAGGCGGGAGCCCGCACCGTTGCACAGGATAAAGAGACGAGTGAGATTTACTCCATGCCGGAATCGGCCTTTCGAAACGGCGGAGCGGAAAGACAGATGGGACTTGGCCTGATCAGCGGAGAGATAACCAGGTTCTGCATGAATATGAATAATAAAACCGGGAGGTAGGCCATGGAAAAGCCATTGATAATGATAGCAGATGATGCGATGTTTATGAGAAGAGTGATTAAGCGCGCGCTGACCCAGGGAGGGTACGACAACTTTGTGGAAGCGGGCGACGGCGTGGAAGCGGTGGAGAAATATAAGGAGGTGCAGCCGGATCTGATGCTTCTGGACATTACGATGCCCGGAAGATCAGGACTGGAAGTTCTGAATGATATTCTTGCGTTTAAAAGGAATGCAAAGGTCATCATGTGCTCGGCGGTGGGACAGGAGCAGGTGATTGCGGAGGCAATCCGCTGCGGCGCCTCCGACTTCATTATCAAGCCATTTAAGGACGAGGAGATCTTGAAAATCGTAAAAGCGTGTTTGTAGGAGGGAGAAATGAAGGACGAAAGGGAGCTGCCGGGCGGACCGGCGGCAGAAACATTGCTGGAAATGGGGAATATCGGAACCGGAAGCAGCATGGCCTCTTTATCCCATATTATCGGAGAAAAGGTGTGTTACGCCCCTCCTGTCATGAAGACGGTTGATTATGACGGGCTGGCGGAATGGATCGGCTATGCGGAAGAAAACGTGGCGGCCGTTCTGATTCCATTTACCGGCGATATTAACGGCATGCTTCTTCAGATATACAAAGAAGAGATGACGGACGTAATTCTCAGGAAACTGCTGAACACGGAGCAGGTGTCCGGGGAGATGGATGGACAGATGCTGGATCTGCTCAAGGAGACGGCCAATATTATGGCTTCTTCCTATCTGACCGGGCTCTCGGCCTGTGTCGGACTGAGGATCACGCTGTCTGACTCCGCTGTCTCCATGGACATGACAGGAGCTATTATCACGGCGCTGATCGGGACTGCGGCCGGGACATTTCCCGGCGGAATCTGCATTGGCAATAACTTTTCAACCGCAGAGGCGGAACAGAAAAGCTGTATGCTCATGGTTCTTCGTGAAGACTCCATCTCAGAGATTATGAAAGCGGTGGAGGTGAGCGGATGAGCGAGATCGTGATAAAACCTGATCAGATGGCGGTAGCGAAAGGGGAAGCGGTTCTCATCACCATGGCGCTGGGATCGAGCCTGGCTGTCTGTATGTATGATGAAGAGGGCGGTATCGGAGGACTGGTACACACTCTGCTTCCGGACATACGGAGGGAAGGCAATGGGAAAAATGGTCTGCGGTATGTAGACACGGCGACCCGGGCGCTGTTTGAGGCCATGAAGGAAGCCGGCGCGGTACCGGAACGGATCCGGGTAAAGCTGGTCGGAGGAGCGAAGATTTTCTGCTTTGCCGGACAGGCGGGGCAGCCGGATATCGGCAGGGAGAATGTCAGCTGCGCGAGAAAGATGCTGCAGGAACTGGACCTGGCGATTGTCTCGGAGGACACAGGGGAAAATTATGGACGGAGCGTTCACTTTATGGCCGGCAGCGGAAGGCTTGAGATTGAAACGGTAAACCGTTCCAGATACTGGATCTAAAATGACAGGCGGAAGGAAAGAACTGATGAGGAAAATGAAGAATATGAAAATAGGAAAGAAGCTCATGGTTTCTTATGGTATTATTATCATTTTTTATATCATAACCGTGATCGTCTCTCTGTTTGGAGTATACAATGTATCAAAATCACTGGATGTCTTCTACAATAAGGCGTTCACTGCGTCCTATACGGCGGGAAACTTAAGGGCATCCGTTCAGAGTATCGGCCGTACGATCCTGAGTATTGCCACAGAGGGGACGAATGTGGACCGGCAGGAGCAGTTGGATGAGATCGATGAGATCCTGCGCGATATGGATACGAATTTAACCATGCTGAAAGAACAGATGCCGGATAACGATCTGGTGAACCAGCTGCGGGAGTCTTTAAAAGATCAGAAGCAGTCCAGGGAAGCCGTTATTGAGGAACTGAAAAACGGCAGCGACGAGGAAGCGATTTCTTTATATGGCAGTGACTTCGAGCCGAAAGCGGAGAAGACGAGGGAATGCCTGGAAGCGATTACCGCTTATTCCAAGGTTAATGCGGAGAAATACCTTGACAGGGGCCATGAGGTAAGGCAGCAGATGACAGCAGTAATCCTGGTGTTATCGTTTCTTATCCTGATGATAACCGTGGCTCTGTGTCTCTATATCACAAAGGGAATTACAGAACCTGTCAGTGAGGTCCGGGAGGCTGCAAAGAACCTGGCGGAAGGGAATCTTAAGGTTCAGCTGAAATACCAGTCAGAGGATGAACTGGGAGAGCTGGCGGACAGCTTCCGCGAGACCATAAGCGCTTTGAACGATTATGTGTCCGCAGTGGAAGAGGGGCTTTTGGCGGTCGGCAACGGAAAGCTGAACTACCATCCGGAAACTGCATTTAAAGGCGATTTCGTCGCACTGGGTGATGCGATGGAGCAGATCACAGGACTTTTAAACCGTGCGATCATGCAGATTGCCTGTACGGCAGATCAGGTGGCGGGAGGCTCCGAGCAGGTTGCAAACGGCGCCCAGATCCTTTCCCAGGGAGCCACGGAGCAGGCTGGCTCCATGGAGGAACTGGCGGCCAATATCAACGAGATATCGGACAGCGTTAAGAGCAACGCCAATGACGCCGTGATGACCAGCAAAAAGGTGGACGAGGTAAGCGGACTGGTCACCAGAAGCAGTGACGAGATGAAGGCCATGGTTCAGGCGATCCTTGAAATCCGGGAGAACTCCAGCGCAATCGGAGGCATCGTAAAGGAGATTGAGGATATCGCGTTCCAGACGAATATACTGGCACTGAACGCTTCGGTAGAGGCGGCAAGAGCCGGAGAAGCGGGCCGGGGATTTTCTGTAGTAGCGTCCGAGGTGCGTCACCTTGCGGCGAAGACGAGGGAAGCCTCCGGGATGATGGCCCGGCTGGCGGCGCAGACCACGGAAAAAGTGGACGGCGGCACCGAGGCCGCGGATAAGACGGCCAGAGCGCTGGATCTGGTGGTGAAGGGCACGGAAGTGATCGGTACCATGGTGGATCGGATCTCCGGGGCCTCTGTGCGCCAGGCCGATTCCATTATCCAGATCAGACAGAGCATGGAGATGGTGTCTGAGATTGTACAGGGAAATTCCGCTACGGCGGAGGAGAGCGCCGCTTCCAGTGAAGAACTGTCGGCGCAGGCACAGGTATTGAAAAAATTAGTGGAGGAATTTGAGCTGTCATGAGTGAGAAGAAAGTGCTGATTGTAGATGATGCCGTGTTTATGCGTTCCATGCAGAAACGTATTATAGCCGGATCCGGGGATTACGAGGTATATGAGGCGGCCGACGGAGAAGAGGCGGTTGCGCTGTACAAAAAAATAAGGCCGGGTCTGGTGCTTCTGGACATTTCCATGCCTGGCATTAACGGAATTGAAGCATTAAAACAGATGAAAGAGACCGACGAGAACGCCTTCGTGATTATGTGTTCCGCAATCGGCCAGGATTCCATGATGAAGGAAGCCGTGGACTGCGGAGCCAGGGACTTTATTGTCAAGCCGTTTAAGGCGGAGCAGATCGTCCAGGCCCTTAACCGGGCATTTCCATCGTCTGCGGAGGTATGAGATGAATAAATATTCGGATATCAGTGAGAGTGCGAGAGATGTTTTAATGGAAATCGGTAATATCGGAACGGGAAACGCGGTCACCGCGCTCTCCAGCATGATTAACCACAGGATTGAGATCGAGCGTCCTAATGTGAAAATCATGAAATTTGAGGAAGTACCCGCCATGCTGGGCGGTCCGGAGGAGATCAAGCTGGGAGTGCTCCTGGAGCTCTCAGGCGATTTGAACGGCATGTTTATGTTCCTGATCAGCACGAAGTTCGCCCAGACCATGCTTGACAAGCTGCTGGGAACAGAGGTCGAGGATGTCAGGAACCTGGATGATATGAGTCTTTCCGCGGTCTGCGAGATCGGCAATATCATGTGCTGTTCCTATATTAACGCGATGACGGCTATGATGGATTTGAGGGTTCACGTTTCCGTCCCGGACATCTGTATTGATATGACCGGAGCCATATTAAGCGTTCCGATGATTCACTTTGCGAGACTGAGTGATGAACTGCTTCTGATTGAGGATAAATACCATTTTGACGATCAGGAAGTGGTCAGCCACATTCTGTTCCTTCCGGAGATTCACTCTCTGGAGCGGATTTTCAAGGCTTTGGGTGAGGAATATGAAGGATAATCCTGTAGTGGTGGGAATCGCGCAGGGAAAAGTAGTTTCCCGGCCGGAAAAACTCATTACTTATGCGCTTGGTTCCTGTGTGGGAGTCTGTTTATACGATGGGAAACACCGTATTGCGGGAATGGCACATATTATGCTTCCTGATGCAGGACTGAGCCTGTCTCAGGAAAATCCCTACAAATTCGCGGATAAGGGCTGTGAGCAGCTCATAAAAGAGATGGAGCTCCAGGGGGCGAACCGCCGCTTTATCACGGCGAAGCTGGCGGGAGGCGCGGGGATGTTCTCCAAATATGAAGCCCTCGGAAGCATAGGGGAACGCAATGTAAAGGCGGTAAAAGCTGTTTTAGGGGCGCTGAAGGTGAGTGTGACGGCGGAGGATACCGGTAAGAACTACGGCAGGACGATCACGTTTGATTCGGTGGATGGCGGCCTGACAGTCAAGTCAATGAGTGCAGGCATTACGGTGATATAGGGTAGAACATGGCGGTTGGAAGGAGAAAAAGCATGACAGGCAGACAGAAGATACTGGCGGTCGATGACAGCCTGCTGATATGCCAGCAGATAGAAAAGGTTTTAAAAAATGAGGAATATACGGTTTATAAATCCCATTCAGCGAAGGAGACTCTGGAGTTACTGGAGGAAGTGGATCCTGATTTGATTCTCCTCGATGTCATTTTGCCTGATATGGAGGGGTATGAACTGTTTGAAAAGATAAAAGAAAAGGATAAGAATCACGCTCCAGTGATCTTTATCACCTCCAAAGACAGTGAACAGGATGTAATCCGGGGATTTGAACTGGGCGCCTGTGATTATATTAAAAAACCGTTCCGGCCGGAAGAACTGAAATCCAGGGTGAAGGCGCATCTTGAGGACAAGCGGGAAAGAGACGAGCTGAAGATCTTAAATGAGACGCTGAAGGCCAACATGCAGATCTTAAACCGCGTGGCTTACCGGGACGAGCTGACAGGTCTTTACAACCGGCGGTTTGTGGTGGAGAAGCTGGCTCAGGATTTGATGGAACCGAATCGCCAGGATGCACTGGTCATGATCGACGTGGACGATTTCAAACACGTAAACGACTGCTACGGGCATGACGCCGGAGACATGGTTCTCGTCTGTATTTCCAATATTATGGAGAGCGTCTGCCGCCGCCATAAGGTGGTCCGCTGGGGCGGAGAGGAATTCCTGATTATTCTGATGGCAGTCACAAAACAGGAGTGTTTTGAAGTCTGCGAGGAGATCAGAAAAGAAATTCAGGCGTTTCCTTTTCTTCAGGGCAATACCACATTTTACTGCACCGTGACGCTGGGGATCAGCCTTTACGATAAGGAACAGAGTTTTAAGATGAACATGACGCACGCGGATATGGCGCTTTACCGCGGAAAGAAAACGGGAAAAAACCGTACCGTCTGGTATGGTTATGAGGAAGAGTCGGGAGTGTGATGGGTATGGGCTTTTTTGATGAGGACACGGGCGAGATGCTGGAGATCTACTTACTGGAGACCAACCAGCTTCTGGACCAGTCGGATGCCATTCTGCTCTCGGCGGAGCAGGAGATGGTATTCTCCAAAGAGAGTATCAACGGCATCTTTCGTGTAATGCATACCATAAAGAGTTCTTCCGCCATGATGGGGCTGACCGGATTGTCCACTCTGACCCACCGCCTGGAAGACTTGTTTGTGGTGTTTCGGGAAGACCCTTCCAGGCTTTCCGGTTATGAACAGGAGACATTTGATTTAATCTTCGAAGCCACTGATTTCATCCGGGAAGAACTGAAACGAATGAAATTCGAAAGCTTCGAGCCGGAGCCGGTGGACCGGTTCTGGGATAAAATAGAGGTTCTCGTACAGAAGGTAAAAGAAAAAAAGAAGACTGCCGTCCATCTGAAATTTGAAAAGGACTGCCGGATGGAGAATGTCCGGGCCTACATGGCGGTACGCCAGATCCGGGATTTATGTGCGGATTTAAAGACATATCCCGAAAATGTGGAGACGGATTCCTCTACAACGGAATATATTCATAATAATGGTTTTTATATCAGCTTTACGTCGGAAGACCCTGGCGCAGTCTTACAGACACTTAAGAGCGCGCTGTTTGTGGAGTCCTGTACGGAGCTGGCGGAGATGCCGAAGCTGTCCGGGACGGCGGAGGGACAGGCGGTGGAAGGTCAGACTGCAAAGGAACCGGAGATCGAAGCCGAGACTCCTGTGCAGAACGGCAATGATTTTATCAATGTCCGGGTGGAAAAGCTGGATGAGCTTCAGAATCTGACGGGAGAACTGATTATCGCGGCGTCCTCCTGGCTGGAAGCCTCGAAAGGGAGCGTGGAGGACGGCAGGAACCATCAGGTTGGCCGTTTTTTAAAGGAGCTGGAGGAGCTGGTCATATCGATTCGGATGGTGCCGTTTTCCAATGTGGTGCCCCAGTTAGGCAGGATCGTCCGCGACATCTGCAAGAAGGAAAAGAAAGAGGTGTCCTTCCACGTCCAGGGGCAGAATGTGGAGGTGGATAAGAAGATCGCGGATGGCATTCTGGATCCGCTTCTCCATCTGATCCGCAACGCCATTGACCATGGAATCGAGCAGCCGGAAGAGCGGGAGAAGGCGGGAAAGCCGCGGGCGGGCTCGGTGACACTGCTGTTTGCCAATGTTGGCGGAGAGATCGTGGTCAGTGTCAGCGACGACGGATGCGGCATCGATTTGGAACAGGTCCGCAAAAAGGGCAGAGAAAAGAATCTGTTCGTGCGGCCGGAATCGGAGTATTCCGAGTCGGAGATCTTAGAGTTCTGCCTTCTGCCCGGCTTTTCGACGCGGGAGGCGGCTAACGAGTACTCGGGAAGAGGCGTGGGGCTCGATGTGGTACGTCAGATGGTGGAGGCGTTCGGCGGCCATCTTCATCTGGAGAGTACCAGAGGGGAAGGCAGCAAATTCATCATGCATCTGCCTCTGACGCTTACGATCATTGAGAGCATCCGTTTTCAGACCGGAGACCGGTTCTTCGCGGTTCCGGCACACCAGGTGGTTCAGTTTGTCACCTACCAGCCGCAGGGGCCGGGAATGGTGATGCAGGAAGGAAGAGAGTTCTGGATCAGGGAGGGGCGGTATATTCCCGTCATTTCCCTGCGGAAGTTCTACCATATTCCGGGAACACCCAGGATCGGTTCGGAAATCATGGCGTATATCAAGGGCAGTACGAGAGAGCTCTGCATCGTGGCTGACCGGGTGGCAGATCAGGGCAGTCTTGTGGAGAAATCGCTCCCGGCCATTTTAGGAAAGCATTTTAAGAAGTATACGGGAATCTCCGGGTGCAGCCTGCTGGGGGACGGAACCATCTGCCTCCAGCTGGATATCGAAGACCTGGCGCGGAATACGGGAGGTGGAAAGACCCATGAATGACTTGGATCAGGCGAAAGAGAAGGAAGGCGGAGAGGAACTGGAATTTCTGTGTGTCCGCATGACAGATGCGGTCTACGGATTCGAACTTCCCCATATCCGGGAGATCATATGGGACAGCCGTATCACCCCGGTCCCCTGTGTGCCGGACTACTATGAAGGGCTGTGCAACTGGAAAGGGACGATTATTACCGCCGCTTCTTTAAGCCGGATGACAGGAACAAAAGAGAGCGGGTACGGAGACCAGCCGGTAGTCATAATAACGGAGACGGGAGCCCAGCAGTGCGGCTTCCTGGTGAGGGAGGAACCGGAGATCTTAAGGGTACCGGCAGACGCGCGGCTGACCGGAGACACGCCGGACCGGATCGGTGAGATCCTGAAGATCAAAGGGGCGTATGCCTGGGAGAATGAAGTGATCTATGTGATTGACGCAGAGGAGACTTTGAAATGTATGGTGGTATTTGACTGATACGGCCATGTATGAAAAAAGAGATATGCGAAAAGACAAATAGAGTTGTGAAAAGATAAATAAGGATGTGAAAAGAACAGATCCCGGTTCCGACGGTGAAGAGCGGAAACGGGATCTGTTTGTTATGTGTGGGCATTCGGTTTTACTTTGCCGCTTCCTGTGAGAATTCGGTTGTTACCAGCTTGTCGTAAGGAACGCGCTCATTCAGTTCGCCGGCTTCCTCCAGGATGTTTTCCAGAAGTTCGAAACTGTCTTTTTCGAATACGGTGTCGCCTTTCCAGGTGTCCTGATCTTTATAGCGGCCAACGATGGTGGCGATGGTATCCTCATCGGTTTCTTTAAACTGAGGCTGGATCACTTTGGCGATTTCTTCGGCGGAATGGGTGTTTACGTATTCCAGGCCTTTCTGAATCGCATTGGTGAATTTCTGGATGGTTTCGGGATTCTTCTCTAAATAGCTCTTCTTGACGCTGTAAGCGGTATAGGGAACGTATCCGGAATCGACGCCGAGGGAGGCGATGACGTGGCCGTTTCCTTCTTTTTCCAGACCGGTAGCAAATGGTTCAAACTCAACCGTGTAATCGGCGTCGTTGCTGGTGAAGGCGGCGGCGGTTAAACCGAAGTTGATGCTCTGGTCGATGGTCAGATCTGCGGCGGGATCGATCCCGTTCTTCTTCAAAATGTATTCAAATACCATTTCCGGCATGCCGCCGGCTCTTCCGCCCAATACCTTCTTGCCCTTCAAATCGGCCCAGGTGAAGTTATCCTGGGCTTCCCTGCCGACCAGAAAGTTACCGGCCCGCTGGGTCAGCTGGGCGAAGTTTACGGCGTAATCGTCAGAACCCTGCTGATAGACGTAGATGCTGGCCTCAGATCCCATAAAACCGATATCGGCGTCTCCGGAGATCAGGGCGGTCATGACCTTGTCGGCGCCGGCGCCGTTGACCAGCGTCAGGTCGAGCCCTTCATCCTCAAAATACCCCAGTTCAATGGCGGCATACTGGGGAGCATAGAAGATAGAATGAGCGACTTCATTCAGAACCACTGGCTTAAGCTGTTTCCTTGTGGTCGTTTTACAGCCGGTCACGCAGACGGCAAGCATGGATACGGCGAGAACGATGCTCACGATTTTTTTCATAGAATTCTCCTTTTTTGTTGTTTCTCATAGTGACATTGTATGAAATGTGACAGGCAGCAGTTCCAGAAAATAAAGAATTATATTTGCTGCTGTGTAATTTAAACAGTAAGGTGGCAGAATTATAAAGAAAACTAGATATAATAATAACTTAGTAAAAAACTTTTACTAAATATATTGACAAAAATAGACAAACATAATATACTACAACTACAGGCGGATAATCGAATATGTACATAGCAATTATCGATCCTGGGATTCCGGAATCCCAGATAAATGACAAGAAAGTAATGAACTTTTACAAAGTGAGAAATGATAAGGAAGTGTTGGGATGATTGGTGTCAACCAGCAAAATATGAACGGTACAAACAGGGGGCTTGTGCTGAAGTCAATCATGATGAAGTCCCCCATTTCCAGGGTGGAGCTAAGCCGTATGACCGGACTTAGCAAGATGACGGTAAGCGGCCTGGTGAATGATTATGTGGAGAAAGGAATTGTGTGGGAATGCGGAGAGTCCGACTCCACTGGAGGCAGGAGACGTACATTTCTCGATGTAGTCCCTGATTCACTTCTTACGCTCGGTATTTATATCGGACGGGATATCCTGAATGTAGGTGTTATCGACTTAAAGGGGAAGATTCTTCAGTCGGAAAGCCTGGTATTATCCATCGTCGAAAATAACGAGATGTTTATACAGAACCTGTTCCTGCTCTGTGACCGTTTGATTGACACAAAATACAGGGATAAGATCTGGGGAATAGGAGTTTCCTGCGCAGGTCCTCTTTTAGCCCGGGATGGCGTAATACTGAACCCTCCAGACTTCAATAACATCAGAGACCTTCCAATTGCCACAATTCTGACGGAACGCTATCATCTGCCAGCTTACTTACAGAATGACATGTGTGTGGCAGCTCTGGCGGAGTTGTATTTTGGCAATAAGCATCAATATGATAATTTCATTTACGTAGGTGTTTCGGCTGGTATTGGAGCCGGCGTTATACTGGATAAGAAATTATACACCGGTTCGACCGGTCTGGCCGGTATTGTGGGACATATTATCGTGGAAAAGGATGGGATTCCCTGTGAATGCGGACAGAAGGGCTGTCTGGAGAAATACAGCAGCACAAGAGCCGCGGTTCGCTGGGCAAGGGAGCACGGTGCAGATTCTGGCTTATCATGGCTGGGTTTGATGGACCGGGCTATGAAGGGGGATGAGATCTGTCAAAAGGCGATTGAACGGATGATGGAGTATCTGGAAGTGGCGATTGCCAATCTGGAGAGCGCCTATGATACACAGTGCTTCGTTTTGGGCGGAGATTTAAATTTCTATCAGGATGAGATGGTAAAGCGTCTTGAAAAGATGTTTGACAGTCGCGTATTTAACAAAGCACAGGGCCGTGAAGTGAGAGTGGAGGCTTCGGCATTTATGGGAAGTGCATCTTTTGTCGGAACAGTGGCGCTTGTTATGGAGAACAATTTGGAAGCTTAAGCGCGAAGGGCGGAAAGATTTTCTGCTGCGCGCTGAGATACAGAAAAGAAGTTCAGAAAGTGAGAGGAGAAGGATCATGAAGAGGTATACAAAATTTGCAGCAATTGCTTTGACGGCGGTGATGACGGCGGCGCTGGCCACTGGCTGCCAGAAGAAAGAGGACGCAGTTACACTGACTGTATGGGGGGATACGGACAATCAGGCGATTCTGGAAGAATCTTTTACGGCTATTAATCAGGCTTTTGAGGAGAAATATCCGAATATTAAGCTGGACTATCAGTATTCTGGTTCCTTCGATACGATTAACGTAGCCGTACAGTCGGATTCACTCCCGGATCTTTTCTGGGTACAGGGGAATAAATCTACCAAGATGGCAGAGCTTGCCCGCAACGGATATCTGCTTCCTCTTGACGAGTATAAGCTGGATGCCAGCCGTTTCCCCGAGGAAGCGATTACATACGCGACTGTAGATGGTTCTGTTTACTGTTCGTATCCTTCCTTTTTTGATTATGCGGTTATTTACTATAATAAGGACATATTTGCAAAATATAATCTTGAGAAACCGGCTGCCTGGGATGACTTTGTCAATGCAATGGACGTGCTGACCAGGAATGGAGAGGTAGCTATGGCCCTGGGGGGAAAAGGAGATTTCGACCGTTACTGGCTGATGCAGGCTATGGCTCCGGCTCTGTTTAATGACACCATGGGAGCGATCGCTGACCATGGAGACCCGGATTACAAGGCAATGGAGACCGGCTTTAACGACTACAGAAGCTTTGCGGAGAACGGATATTTTGGCAAGGATTTCGCTTCTATGGATGCAGTTGCGGCACAACTGGCCTTTACCAACGGCAAGGCGGCGATGACTGTGGATGGAACGTGGAATAATCAGCTATACAAGGACGCAGCATTTGAAGTGGGACGCTTTGCGATTCCGGGAACAGACGGTTCTAAATATGCACAGAGCGGCCCCAGCAACTATAATACCTACGCAGTGGCAAAGAAGACGAAATATCCGGCGGAAGCGGTAAAATATGTTGAGTTTTTAAACAGCAAAGAAGCACAGCAGATCTTAGAGGACCATTTAGGAGCGATTCCGCTGGTAAAGGATCTTACACCGAAGGATGAGACTGTTGGTGAGCTGGCAGAGTATGATGTGGTTGGCTATAATATCTACCATGTTCTTTCCGGTGTGGCCGATGAGGTTGGAAAGCCGCAGGATATCTTCCTGGGTGAGGTACTTCCAAAGCTTATGCTTTCCGAAATGACAGGAGAGGAAGCCGTTCAGAGGATTCAGGAAGAAATAGCGAAAAGCAGTGCAAAGTAACGTGCAGTCATAAATAGGAAAACTGCCAGGAAAGAATCCGCTCTATAGGAAATTTCCTGGCACTTTTTTTAAGGAGGTATCGGAGTGAAAACATTTTTTAAGAAAAAACCATATGCGTTATTTTTAGCGCCTGGATTTGTGCTTTATTCCATTTTTGTTATCTATCCCATTTTCGCGGCGGGTAAACTCAGCCTCTACAAATGGAATGGGATTGGTGAAAAAGTGTATGTAGGAATTTCCAATTATATTGAACTGTTTACCAATTCGGATTTGATGTCCCAGATGATGAATGCTCTTCTGCACAGCCTGACTATATTTGTACTGACTGTCGTGATTATGCTTCCCATACAGATTATTATGGCTTATATCATATATACCAAAGCCAGGGGAAGTAATTTTTTTCAGGTAGCTATATTTTCACCGCAGTTCATATCGACTCCGGTCATCGTGTTTATCTTTACGCTGCTTTTGGATGGCAACATCGGTATCGTCAACAAGTTACTTGAAGTGGTGGGACTGGGATCGATGACCCGTCCATGGCTGGGAATTCCAGAAATTGGAATCTATATCGTATGGGCCATGATTTCCTGGGCCGGCGTTGGTGTCGGAATGATGTATTTCATTGGTGCAATGAAGATGATATCTTTTGACTGTATGGAAAGTGCGTATCTGGAGGGCGCTGGTTTCTGGAAGCGGTTGTGGTATATTATACTGCCGCAGATTAAAATGACCGTTTTAAATCTGGTGCTGGTCAGCTATATCATAAGTATGACTATTTTCGATTACAGTTATATTCTGGGAGGAATTAACGGAGGAATTAACGGCAATGTGGATGTAATGAGTCTGTTCTTTTACCGGACGGCGTTTGGAGATACAAATCCACTGGGCGGTAATATAAGCGCCAATTCCATGGGCATGGGAACTACGGTGGCCTGTGTGTTGTTTGTCATGGTTTTTGTGATCGCTCTTGTTCAAATGCTGATGGTTTACAGAAAGGAGGAGGACTAACATATGAAAAAAGAAAAAGATGTGATGAGCCGGCATCAGGGAATCGGTGCGGGAATCGTAAAAGCGATGCTGTGGGTCTATTCTTCTTTTGCATTTCTGATTCTTATCTATATCGCATATAACTCCCTGCGGCCGCGTCAGGATATTTTAGGCAATACTTTCGGAAAACCGGCCAGACTGTCTCTTGCAAACTATTCGAAGCTGCTGTTTCAGGACCATTTTCTGAGGTACTTTGCAAACAGTGTAATTGTTTTAGTGATCAGTCTGGTACTGCTTGTACTGATTTCTTCCTTTACCGCATACGGTATTTCCCGCTACAGGTTTAAAGGAAAAAAATTCATGAGAATATACTTCCTGATCGGTTTGATGTTTCCTGTTCAGTTGGGAATTGTACCGGTCTTCCAGTTGATGAAGCAGCTGCATCTTGTCAACAGTCTGGGATCCGTTATCCTTGTTTCGGCGGCGGGGATCTCTATGCCCGTGTTTATGCTCACGGATTTCTTTTCCAAACTGCCAAAAGAGATCTATGAGGCGGCCGTCATTGATGGGGCAGGAGAGTGGACTGCATTTTTTAAGATTATGTTCCCTATGGCGACACCGGTTGTATTTTCCGTGTGTATTACGTCATCGGTCCAGATTTGGAACCAGTTCTTTCTGCCACTTATTTTTCTACAGAAGGATGAATACAAAACTTTGCCCCTGTTGGTGGTGAAGTATACGAATAAACTGATTAATACGATGGATTTGGCCATGGCAGCCTCGGCCTTGTCAACGATCCCGATCCTGATCTTATTTATGATCTTTTCCAGGAGAATACTGGATGGTGTTACATCAGGAGCGGTAAAGGGGTAAAATTATAAATGTGGAAAGGAAAAAGGAATGTCGAAGATAAAAGAAATCTGGTGCATGCACCACAGCCATCTGGATGTCGGTTATACCCATCCACAACCGCTTCTTTTGGAATTACAGAGCGATTATATCGAGCAGGCTATCGACTTATGTATCGAAACATCTGATTATCCGGAGGAATCCAGATTCCGCTGGACGGTCGAGGCCAATTACCCACTTCGCCGCTGGTTAGAGACGGCCAGACCAGAGCGGGTGGATCTGTTAAAACAGTTTGTCAGGGAGGGACAGATTAGTCTTGCCGCATTGCCCATGCATACGACTCCCGGTGCAGACGCGGGCGAAGCCCTTCATATGCTGGAGGATTTGGATCAGTTAAGAGCATTATTTGATGCAAAAATGGCGACGGCGGTTAATCACGACGTGAATGGCCAGCCATGGCCGTTGTCCCAGTTTTTGTTGGATAGCGGGGTTAATTTCTATCTTACCGGAATCAATATTCATTTCGGAGGGATTCCGTTTAACCGGCCGTCGGCATTTCGATGGGAAACTCCGGATGGGAGGGAACTTTTGACTTTTTTAGGAGAGCACTACTCGCTGTTCAGTCAATTCTTTTATACGTATGAGGCGGATACGGAAAAAATGCATGAGGGCGTCACAAAGTATGTGGCCCGGCTGGAGCAAAATGGCTACGACAAAGACTTTGCATTTTTAACAGCTACAAATCCACCGCTTTTTGATAATAACTGTCCTGATCTTCAACTGGCTGATTTGATTCGCCGTTATAATGAAGAGGGGCATGAGCAGAAAATACGTTTTGTGACACCAGAGATGCTGCGGGATAAACTGATTGCAGATGGCGTGGAAAAGCTTCCGGTGTATGCGGGAGACTGGACTGACTACTGGAATTTTGGCTGCGGCAGTACGGCCAGAGAAACCCGGGTAAACCGGCTGGCGAAACAGGCGGTAAGGCAGGCAGAGATGCTGGAGTGCGTAAATGGAAGCCCAAATCCCCAGTATGACAGAGTAAAAGCTGAATGCCTGCAGAGTTCCCTGCTGTTTGATGAACATACATGGGGAGCCTCTCAGTCTGTTACAGCACCGGATGATCCGGAAACCCAGGCTCAGAAAATCCAAAAGTATCAGTATGCCTATGATGCGGCGGCTAAATCCGCTTATCTTTTGAGTACGCAGATGGAACTGCTCTGTAATAATCCTCACCAGTCCGGGCGTCCGGAGGGAATTGTGGTGGTAAATCCTACCGGAACAGAACAGAGAGCTGAGCTGGAAGTCCCTGCCTCCTATTTAAAAGAGGAGAGACAGTTGGCTGCACTTCGTTCAAAACAATATGTTCCCTATTTAAAAGGGTACGAAGAGACTGTTTTCATGGGCGCAGTGCAGATGCCGCCTTTTAGCTGGCGGACTATCCCGTTTTCCCTGCTTCGGGAAGAAGACCGGGAGAAGCAGTATACGGTTAAAGATGGGGAGATTACCACACCGTATTACCGGGTGGTCTTTAACCGGACCACCGGCAGAATCAGACAGATTTATGACAAGGTGCAGAAAAGAGAGCTTCTTGACGAAGAGAGCCCCTGGGCTTTCTTTGAGGCGGTGAGGGAAACAGTTGACGGCCGCTGGCAGAACCAGTCGAGAGCAGCGCTGTTTCCCAGAGATGTTGAACTGGGAAATCTAAATATCACGGTGTGGCAGCATGACTGGAAGGCTGACCGAAGAGGTGCAGAGTCGGTTGAAAAATGGCGTGTAGAAGAAAAGCCTGGTGAAGTGAGTCTGATATGGGAGTCTCATATGGAAGGCATGGAGAAGATGGAGCAGTCAGTTACCTTTTCGGCTTCGTATCCGCGCGTGATGATGAAAGCCTGGTTTGTAAAGAAACCGGTCAGTACGCCGGAATCCATTTACTTCGCATTTCCCCTTAAAATGAAAAAGAATTGGGACTGCAGTTTCGATACGATGGGGACGTATGTGCGTCTGGATGAAGAGCAGCTCGGAAATGTCTGCCGGGACTGGCTGACTGTGGATAAGAGCATTTCCATGTATGATGACTCGGTCTGTATGACCCTGTTTTGTCCGGATGCGCCTATGGTTCAGCCTGGCGGCTTTCATTTTGGACATGAAAGCCGGGTAATTGCGAGGGAGAAAGATCCTCTGCTTTTAGCATGGCCGTTAAATAATTACTGGGATACAAATTTTAATGCCGACCAGTCAGGAGCCATGGAGTTTTCGTATGGGTTTGAAGCATTTGATCATTTTGAGCCTGAACGAATCTATGGAGAAAGTCTGGCAGCGGAAAATGCCTGTGTGATAGGCGCGGCAGTTCAATGTAAGGAATCAGAAGGCTGTCTCTTAAAAGGTAAGGGAGATGTGGCCGTTCTCTATGTACACCCATCGCGGTTTATCCAGGCAGGCAGAAAAACAATGGTGGTTTTGTTGAAGAATATGACGAAGCAGGATCAGAAATATGAATTTACCGTACCGGATTGTCTGGACTTAAACGCATGGGAGGTTACAGTGCAGGAGCGGGAAAAAGAAGTCCTTGAGGTATGCGGACTTACTGGAACGATTGAAATGCCGGCAGGTGCGCTTAAGCTTATACGGATCAGCTGCAAATGAAATATATCAATGGCAGAATAGAAAGAGAGAAGGGAGGCAGCAGATGAAGATAGGAATTGATTTGGGCGGAACTACCATGACTGCTGGTCTTGTAGACGATGCAAACTGTATCAGGCTAAAAACTGGCACGGATACGCTGAGCCTGCAGGGTGCAGACAGTGTAATTCAGAGAATGGCAGGGCTGGTGCGTACTGTGATGGATCAGAGCGGAGGAGAACCTGTCACTCATATCGGAATCGGTTGTCCTGGAATGCTGGACCGTGCTAAAGGGCGCGTTATTTACTCCAACAATCTGGATTGGGGGGATTTGGATATCTGCGACAGAATGCGGACTATATTCGGTATCCCTGTTTATCTGGAGAATGATGCAAACAGCGCGGCAATCGGAGAATATATTGCAGGCGCGGGAAGTGAATATTCTCTGATGGTCATGATTACCCTGGGAACGGGGATTGGTGGCGGCATTATCATAGACAAAAAACTCTACCGGGGCAAAAGCGGAAATGCAAATATTCTGGGCCATCTTCTTCTTCATTCAGGAGGACGGCTGTGTACCTGCGGCAGAAAGGGCTGCTGGGAGGCGTACGCATCGGTGACGGCTTTTATACGCATGGCAGGCGAGGCGGCGGATCAAAATAGGGATTCCCTTCTCTGGCAGCTCAGAAACGAGGAGGATTTAGACGGGAAGAATATATTTACGGCCGTTAAGAAAAAGGATCCGGCGGCACTCAGGATGTTTGATCAGTATACCGGTTATTTGGCGGAGGGGATTACAGATATAGTAAACATGCTGGAACCGGAAGCAGTAATCATCGGGGGCGGAATCAGCCGCGAAGGGGATTTGCTCCTTGATCCGGTCCGCCGGATGGTTGCCCGGAATATCTACTGTGGTTCCGCAGCAATGCCCGTTATCACGGCCGCCCGTCTTGGCAACGACGCAGGAATTATCGGTGCTGCGTGTCTGGATCAATATTAGGAAAAATTTTATAGACGTGCCAGTGTAATAATGCTGTGCGGATATCAGTGCCAGATCCGTACAGCATTATTTTTTGATATATAATTGAAATTTCTAAATTTTGCATTTTACCCCGAAGTATGATATACTTTTCACGGAGAATTTTACGAAAGCAGGAGAAGGAATTATGGCATATCGAATGATCGTGCTGGATCTGGATGGCACACTGACAAACCGGGATAAAGTGATCACACCGAGGACGAAGGAAGCGCTGATGAAGCTGAAAAGCCAGGGGGGAACCATCGTGCTGGCCTCCGGACGGCCTACCTACGGGGTGATGCCGCTGGCGAAGGAGCTGGGACTCACAGAGGATGGCGGTTATATCCTGTCCTTCAACGGAGGGCGGATTATCGAATGCAAAACGGGTGAGACCGTGTTTGCAAAGGAGCTTCCTGTAACATCGAATAAAAGGATCATTGCGCTGGCCAGGGAGCACGGCGTGAACATCCTTACATACGAAGGGGACTGCATCATTACGCCGGACCCTGGAGATATCTATGTAAAAAAGGAGTCCGACATCAATAAACTGGAGGTCCGGCGGGTGGAAAACTTCGAGCAGTACGTGGATTTCCCGGTGGTAAAGTTTCTGCTTCTCGACGACGGGGATTACCTGGCTCTCGTGGAACCGAAGGTGAAGGCCGCACTGGGGCGTGATTACAGTGTGTACCGTTCGGAACCCCACTTTCTGGAGGTTCTGCCCAAGGGAATCGATAAAGCGGCGTCTTTAGAGCGGCTGCTTACGCGCCTTAACATGACGAAGGACGAGATGATCGCCTGCGGTGACGGATACAACGATTTGTCCATGATTCAGTATGCCGGTCTGGGCGTGGCCATGGAGAACGCGGTCCTGCCCGTGAAAAATGCGGCGGATTACGTGACGCTTTCCAACAACGACGACGGCGTTGCTCATGTCATCGAAAAATTTATGCTGTCATAAGTGTCCGGGGGTGGACTTTATGACTTTAATATGTTAAAATACTCCATAGATGAAGTAACAGCAAAAATAAAGGGGACTGATTGAAACCATGAATAAAAAAATTAAGACAGATGCGGTTGACCATCTGTTTCAGGCAATACTGACACTGAAGACACCGGAAGAGTGCTATACGTTCTTTGAGGATGTGTGTACGGTCAACGAACTGCTCAGCTTATCTCAGCGGTATGAGGTAGCCAAGATGCTTCGCGAGGGCCGCACGTATCTGGAGATTGCGGAAAAGACCGGGGCTTCCACAGCCACGATCAGCCGTGTGAACCGTTCCCTGAATTATGGAAACGACGGATATGATATGGTATTTAAGCGTCTGGAGGATACAGAGGCGAACTAGTACTGCTTTGCATAAATTCCTAAGTAATAGCACCCGCTATCTACGCCAGGAGCACGCCTGCGAAGCTAGCCGTAGGGTCCACTACGCCGTCGCTTCGCAGACGCACACCTGACGCAGATATCAGGCACTATTACTCAGTTATTTATGCAAAGTAGTACTAGTACCGCCCGGAGAGGCCGCAGCTTCAGACAAAATGGAGAGATAAATGCAACGCTCCCTTTCATGGGAACAGATTCCGCAGGGGACTGTTCCCATGAAAGGGAGCGTTTTATCTTCGCTTACTTACTTTTTCTTTTTGGACGGGTTCGCTTCCCGAAGCTCGTCGATCATCTGTTCCACCATCTGCTTCTTTAAATAGACGTCAAAGGATAACTCGCAGATTAAGGCGAAGAGCCGTAAGTATTCCCTGTCTTCCTCAGCCAGGTTCTCGTCCGTAAATGTATCGCCCGCGCGTTCATACTTTGCTATCACGTCTTCCCGCAAATGTTCCATCTCCTCCGATTCCAGGGAGAAGATCTCTTTGTAGATGTCCTCCAGTAAAAGGCCGTCCTTCAATGCGAAATGTCCGGTGGTGATCGGCCGGAACAATTCTTCGATGTCGTTGATGGAAAGAATATTCTTAAAATAATAGATAAAAATCAGAAGCAGGATATGCTCTCTGGAATACTTCTTTTTGTTGGGCGCAGGCAGCAGGTTGTTCTTGGCATAGTTGTTGATCATGGTTTTCGTCAGCACCTTATCCTCGGGGTAGCGCTTCGTGTTCTTCAGATGTTCATCCATAAATGTAGTAACCTGGTCCATGTAAAGATCAATGCCCGGAATCTCTTCAGGCCTGATATAACTTAAGGTATCCAGACGTTTTAGGATATCCTGTATTCTTTCGTCATTCGTCTTCATAGTTTCACCTCATATCCTATTATATAGTATTCAATACTAGATGACAAGAGGTAAATAAACGAAAAGAAAAACAGGTAAACTAAATATTTTTAAGATAACCTAAAAAACTTTCTTGACTTTTGCGGAATGTGTGATAATCTAGATATATAACGTGAAGAACGAAAGGAGATACATAGAATGAAAAAAGTATTGGCTACAGAAAAAGCACCGGCAGCGATCGGACCATATTCCCAGGCAGTGAGAGGCGGAGATTACGTATACGTATCCGGCCAGCTTCCGATCGATCCGGCAACAGGAGCATTTGCAGGCGAGGATATCGCTGCCCAGACGAAGCAGTCCTTAACCAATATCAAGGCGATCTTAGAGAGCGAAGGCTTATCTATGGCAAATGTGGTAAAGACAACTGTATTATTACAGAACATCGGCGACTTCGGCGCTATGAACGAAGTGTACGCAACCTTTTTCGAGGGTGCATGCCCGGCCAGAGCTGCATTTGAAGTAGCTGCTCTTCCAAAGGCAGCGCTTGTTGAGATCGAAGCGATCGCATACTGCGGAGAATAAATTGACAGATGATAACAGGGGTGTCCCGGATTGTGGTTCCGGAATACCCCTGTTTTTCGTTTTACAGGAGCGTTTGTCCCGGCGCTTTGTCCGCGTTTCCGTGAAAGAACCAGAGTAAAAATGTAGAAATCCGTCTGTATTTGCGAAAGAAAGAGGTTGCATAATGGCCGAGTTATATTATAATAAATAAGAAAGCCCGAATTGGCGTGCGGGAAAAGGCGCGCAGTAAGGCAGCATAAGGATTAAGATTACATAAAGAACGAAAGCCGGGGCGTAAGATGAGTTTGGAAAAAACTGCGGAAGAATATCTGGCCGATATCCCCATGTGGGCCAGAAAAAAGAATTCCCTGGAAGATATCAGGGCTTTTCTGGAGCGGATGGACAACCCCGACGAGAAGAGAAAGATCATTCATGTGGCCGGGACCAATGGAAAGGGTTCGGTCTGTGCATATATAACCTCCATGCTGATGGCAGGGGGATACCACACGGGAGCATTTATCTCGCCTCATCTGACCGAGGTGCGGGAGAGGTTTTTATTCGACGGTAAGCCGGTCGAATATGGGCCGTTTGAGAGCAGCTTTCGTGAAATCAGGGATTTATCGGAACGCATGACGGAAGAGGGATACTGCCATCCATCCTATTTTGAATTCCTGTTTTACATGGGTATGAAGCTGTTTGACCAGATGGACAATGATTTCACGGTTCTGGAGACGGGACTCGGCGGAAGGCTGGACACGACGAATGTGATCCGTCATCCGCTGGCAGTGGTCATCACTTCCATAAGTCTGGATCATACGGAATATTTAGGCGATACCGTGGAAAAGATCGCTTATCAGAAGGCCGGTATCATAAAGCCAGGCGTTCCCGTCATATATGAGAGAGGCGACCAGGGGACAGCCGCTGTGATCGAGGAAGAGGCCGCTGCCAGCCACAGCCCGCTGTATCCGGTGGACAGGCAGGACTATGTGATAGAGGCATGGGAAGAGCAGGGAATCCGGGCGGGACTTAAGCGGCTTGACGGCAGCGTTCTCCGCGTGCTGATTCCATCCCAGGCGGAATATCAGGTGATGAACGCTCTGACTGCACTCAGGACGGTGGAAGTACTGATGCGGCAGAGGGAAGATATACGCTTATCAGAAGAGGAGCTTAAGGCCGGACTGGAGTCCATGAGATGGCCGGCGCGCATGGAAGAGGCGGTGCCCGGGCTGTACCTGGATGGAGCGCACAATCCAGGCGGAATCGAAGAATTTATCAAGACAGCCGCGCGCCTCTGTGAGAAGAGCGGGAAGCGGGCCTGCCTTCTGTTTTCCTCGGTATCGGACAAGGCCCACGATACCATGATCCGTGAGATCGCGGCGGGTCTGCCGCTGGATTCGGTTGCGGTAGCCCATATCCATTCGGATCGAGGAATGGCGAAGGAAGTGCTGGAGGCGGAGTTTTTAGCCGTTTCCGATTGCAGAATATATGGTTTTGATACGGCAGAAGAGGCACTGAAGGCACTGCTCACATGGCAGGATGGGGAACATCTGCTGTTCTGCGTGGGATCCCTGTATCTGATGGGAGAGATAAAGACAATTCTTGGAGGTATAAAAGATGATTGATTTTGAAACCGAGATAAACGATTACAGACCGAGTCTGGAAGTAGATGCCATAGAGGATGCGATCGTGAGAAGCGATCTGACGGATATGAATGATTTGATGATGGAACTGATCAAGGAAGTCGGCAAGGAATAGGCAGGTAAGATATGGATTATGTAAGAAAAACCCGTGTCATTGCCAACAGCTATTATAACATGGGATTAGAGCGGGCGCGGCTGCGGGATTTGTCCGGCGCGGCCGAATGTTTAAAGAAGAGCCTACATTTTAATAAGTATCAGACGGATGCCAGGAACCTTCTGGGTCTCATTTACTATGAGGTCGGGGAGGTCGGGGATGCGCTTGTTCAGTGGGTCATCAGCATGAACCTGCAGCCGCAGGAGAACCGGGCGGACTACTATCTGGGTGAAATCCAGAGAAAAAAGGGGAGTCTCGACACGGAGCGCCACATGATCCGGCGGTTTAACCAGGCCCTCGTCTACGCCCAGAACGGCAGCGAGGACTTGGCGATCCTTCAGCTCGTCAAGGTGGTGGAGGCGAAGCCGAACTACGTGAAGGCCCAGCTGCTGCTGGCTATTCTCTGTATTGCGAGAGAGGATTACCAGAAGGCGGGAAAATCAGTCTACAAGGTATTACAGATAGACAGGAATCACCCGAAGGCGCTCTGGTATAAGTCGATCGTCAAGGCGAATACAGGCAGCCGCACCGAGCGTGAGCCTGAAAAGAGGAAGCTGAAAAATGTCCTGTCCCACCGGCAGATGGAGGATGACGATGTCATCATTCCGCCCAGCTACAGAGAGAATACGAAGGATATGGCGGTCGTCAATATCCTCGCGGGCCTGCTTTTGGGGGCGGCGGTCGTCTTTTTCCTGGTTATGCCGGCGAATACGAGGGCGATCAATGAAAAACATAACCAGGAGATGCTTAAGTACAGCGAGAGCTTAAGCCAGGCGAATCAGAAGGCGGACAGCTTAAGTGATCAGATCGCCGGCCTGGAGGCAGATAAGAAAACGGCGGAAGATTCCCTGTCCACATTTACCAATGACTCGGACAGCGTGCTGGCTCAATACCAGAACGTGATCGGAATTCTGCAGGCGTATAAAAAGGATGATTTCACCGCGGCGGTAAAGCTTTACGCCGATTTGAAGACGGAACTCATCGCGTCACCGGATGTGCTGGCCATCGTCGGAGAGATTAAGGCCGACATGGAGGAACGGGGATATCAGGTGCTGGAAAGCCTTGGAGACGAGGCTTCGGGCGCGGGAGACAGCCAGACGGCTCTCGATTACTATTTAAAGAGCCTGGCTGTGAAGCCGGATTACTGGGCTGCCAAGTATAAGGCGGCCGTCATTTACAAGGGAATGAATCAGAAGGAACAGGCGAATGAGATGTTTACGGACATCATAAATAACAGCAAAGATGAAACATTGATAGCGCAGGCCAGGACGGAACGGGGATTCTAGTACTGCCTTGCGTAAAAAGGAAGACACGACAGAAGAGAAAGAGAGCTCTTTTGCCGTGTCTTTTTTTGTGCAGCAGGAAAGTGCTCCTGTTACATAAAAAGCCCTTAGGGCAGGATGCGCACTCCGCGCTAAGGAAGTATGGTTGCTGAAGCAGCCGTACTCCGGCGCGAGAGTCCGGCGAGCCGGACTCTTTCTTGCTATAAAAAAGAGCTCTGTGATAGAACAAAGAGTCCGGCAAGCGGGATTCTTTTTGGAAAGGAGAACTATGAACAAGCCACTATTTACCTATGAGGCGGACGGCCATGTGCTGATTGTCCACCTGCCGGAGGAGTTGGATCACCACAACTGCACCGGCTTAAAATATGAAACCGATCTGATCCTTTCGGAAAATTATATTAACCGCATTGTGTTTGATTTCTCGGGAACCGGATTTATGGATTCTTCAGGGATTGGAGTGTTGTTAAACCGATACAAGCAGATGGCCCGGAGCGGAGGAAAGGTGACGATCTACGGAGCGGGAGCCCAGGTGCTCAGAATACTGAAAATGGGCGGCATTTTAAAATTAATGAAATTATATGACTCAAAGGAAGATGCAGTCACAGGTTGAGGAGGAAGACATGTTAGAAGAAAACAGACCAGAAGTTTTGAGAATGGAAATTGAGAGCCTGTCCCGGAACGAAGAGTTTGCAAGGGTTGTGGTGTCCGTATTTATGGCTCGGATGAATCCGACGCTGGAGGAGTTGGACGACGTAAAGACCGCGGTGTCGGAAGCTGTGACGAATGCGGTGATACATGGTTATCAGGGAAACGGCGGGATCATCTATCTCGAGGTGGAGATACTGAAACAGGAGCTGACCGTGACTGTGAGGGATACGGGAATCGGGATTCCCAATATTGTGCAGGCGATGGAACCGATGTTTACCACCGATCCAGAGGGAGAACGATCCGGCATGGGATTCTCCTTTATGGAAGCGTTTATGGACGAGGTGCGTGTGGAGTCAGAACCGGACAAGGGTACCGTTGTGACCATGAAAAAGAAGATTAACGGGTGAGTCCTATGGATGAGACCATGAGATTAATAGAAATGGCTCACGAAGGAGATAAAGAAGCACGCGACCGTCTCGTCACCGAGAATATGGGACTGATCTGGAGCATTGTGCGAAGATTTACAGGACGGGGATATGATCCGGAGGATTTATTTCAGATAGGAAGCATCGGCCTCATGAAGGCCATCGACAAGTTCGACATGTCTTTCGAGGTTAAATTCTCCACCTATGCGGTCCCCATGATAACAGGAGAGATCAAGCGCTTTTTAAGAGATGATGGCATGATTAAGGTCAGCCGCTCCATCAAGGAGATGGGCACCCGTGTAAAATGTGTCAGAGAGGCCTTAAACTTTACCCTTGGACGGGAACCGACCATCGAAGAGATTGCCGGAGAGATCGGGGCCAGCAAGGAGGAAGTGGCGGCGTCCATCGAGGCCGGAGCGGAGGTGGAATCGCTCTACCGGACGGTCAATAAAAATGATGAAAACAGCATTCTTCTCATCGACAAGATCGAGGAGGAAAATTCTGCCCAGGAGGAGCTGTTAAACCGTATGGTGCTGCGGGAGCTGCTGACAGAGCTCTCCGATAAGGACCGGGAAATCATTGTCAGGAGGTATTATTATAATGAAACCCAGAGCCAGATTGCAACGCGCCTCGGTATTTCACAGGTCCAGGTTTCCCGTCTCGAAAAAAAGATTTTAAAGCAGATGCGCGAAAAAATATAGAATAAAATACTTCATACGGCTCATACTACTCATGAAAAGTGAAAGAAAAGGATGTGAGCACGTATGGAATCCATGAAACATAAGCTGGGAATTGCACTCCTTGTCGTATGCCTGATCGCTGTGGCCGCCATTGTATGGTACTTAATCGCCGCGGTGCCGGACGGCGGCGAAATGGATGGAACGCTGGTAGAACTCATCCGGAAAGCGGGGCAGATGAGAATATGAGCAAGACTGTCTATCTAAACATCAGCCAGATTACTGAGGTCCATCATAAGGAGATTCAGTTAAAGGATGTGGCGACGGTCTACAGCGATGATTCCGCCGTAACAAACAAGTGCAGCGCCCTGCGCATTAAAACGATTCATTTGGACAGAGATAAACGTTACGTGGAGAGCACGCTGGATGTGATTAAGAAGATCACGGAGATGGATCCGACGATCACCGTCAATAATGTGGGTGAAGTGGATTTTATCATCGATTACCACCGGCCGAAGTCCCCGAATTGGGCCTGGGAATGGATCAAGACCATATTTGTCTGTATTATCTGTTTCTGCGGCGCGTCCTTTGCCATCATGACCTTTAACAACGATGTCAGTGTGACGGATGTCTTCAGCGAGATTTACCGGATCATCATGGGAAAGGAATCCACCGGATTCACGATCCTGGAGGTGAGCTATTCCGTAGGACTGGCGCTGGGGATCGTAGGATTCTTTAACCATTTTGCGAAGTTCAAGATCAATACGGATCCGACGCCGCTGGAGGTGGAAATGCGCCTTTACGAGGACAATGTCAGCAAGACCCTGATTCAGAATGACGGCAGAAAGGAGCAGGACATTGATGTTTCTTAAGCAGTTATTTCTCGTGTTTCTGGGGCTTAGCGCCGGCGGCGTCATAGCAGCCGGCGTTTTTGCATTTCTGGCAATCATCGGCGTTTTTCCGCGGCTGATTGGAAAGACCCATACAAATAAACACATTTTTCTGTATGAGACGGTCATTATTATAGGCGGTGTACTGGGAAACGTATCCGATATCTATGAGATCCCGATCCACATGGGCGGGAATGTGTTCCTTGGGATCTACGGGCTGGCGGTCGGAATCTTTGTCGGCTGCCTCGTCATGTCTCTGGCGGAGACTTTAAAGGCCCTGCCGGTTATCAGCAGGAGAATTCATCTGGCCGTGGGACTTCAGTACGTGATCCTGGCCATCGGTCTTGGCAAGCTCATAGGTTCACTCGTATATTTCACGGGCAATTTCGGACAGTAGAAAACAGGAATCGGAGGTAAAATATGGAGATTAACAAACAGGCATACGATGCCTATGTAAAAGAGGTCACACCGGTCCACAACAAATGGCTGAGTATCGTGAAGGCTTTCCTTGTGGGAGGCGCTATCTGCACCATTGGACAATTGGTGAGCACCTGGTTCATGAACAGCGGGATGGACAAGGATACCGCGGCCTCCTGGACGCTCCTGGTCTTAATCGCGGGAAGCGTTATTTTAACGGGGCTTAACATTTACCCGAAGATCGTGAAATTCGGCGGCGCAGGCGCCCTCGTCCCGATCACGGGCTTTGCCAACTCGGTGGTGGCACCTGCCGTGGAATTCAAGGCAGAAGGCCAGGTATTCGGTATCGGCTGCAAGATATTTACCATTGCAGGACCTGTTATCTTGTACGGAATCCTAAGCAGCTGGGTCCTCGGCATCCTCTATTGGATCGGCCGGTGGGTGGGCATTTTTTAGTCTTGTAAGCGAAAGCGGCTTCGTTATCAGCAGTCTCTGTCCCGGCGGTCCCGCCGGGGCATTTTCTTTTGGAGCGAGTGAAGTGAGACAGCCGGCTTTTTATGACTGGTTTATGGTGAATGATTTGCGGCGGATGAATAGAAAAAAAGGAAAATGGAGAAAGTAGCAGGGAAGAGAGAAACAGCGTACTGCCGCGCTGAGGAAATATGGCCGTTTAAGCGGCCGCGCTCCGGTGCAGGAGTCCGGGAAGCAGTACTCTTTTTTGAAAAATACGGTTTACAGAGAAATGGAGTGAATGACAGAATGCAGATAGGAAAAGCGAGTATCAAATTTGAGGAACCTCCGGTCATAGAAAGCATGGCCTCCATCGTAGGAAAGAAGGAGGGAGAAGGTCCTCTGGGAAAGCTGTTCGATGTGGTGGAGCAGGACGACATGTTTGGTGCGGACACCTGGGAGCAGGCGGAGAGCGCGCTGCAGAAGCAGACGGCAGATCTGGCCATTGAAAAGGGAGATATCCGGAAAAAGGATATCCGGTATCTGTTTGCCGGAGATTTGCTGGGACAGCTGATCGCCACCTCCTTCGGAACGGTGGATTTGGAAATCCCGCTGTTCGGACTTTATGGAGCGTGTTCCACCATGGGCGAGGCCCTGAACCTGGGCGCAATGACCGTAGCCGCCGGATACGCGGACAAGATCATCGCAATGGCCTCCAGCCACTTTGCGACAGCGGAAAAGCAGTTCCGTTTTCCACTGGCCTACGGGAACCAGCGGCCATTTTCAGCTACATGGACGGTGACAGGCTGCGGAGCCGTCGTGGTATCGAAGCATAAAAACGAGGGCATTGCGGCTATCACAGGCATTACCACGGGCCGAATGGTGGACATGGGATATAAGGATTCCATGAACATGGGAGCTGCAATGGCGCCGGCGGCGTTCCATACCATCGAGCAGAACTTTGAAGACTTTGGTGTGGATGAATCGTACTATGACAAGATCATCACAGGGGATTTGGGAGAAATCGGACGCACCATTCTCCTCGATTTTATGAAGAATAAGGACCACTTGCTGGAGGAAATCCATACGGACTGCGGAATCGAAATCTACGATCAGGAGACCCAGGACACCCATGCGGGCGGAAGCGGATGCGGCTGTTCGGCGGCCACACTGTGTTCCTACATTCTTCCAAAGATTAAAGATGGAACCTGGAAACGGGTGCTGTTTGTACCAACGGGAGCGCTGCTTTCCACGGTCAGCTTTAACGAGGGACAGCCGATTCCGGGTATTGCACACGCAGTTATGCTGGAGCATATCGGTTAAAACAGGCCTTTGGCAGAAAGGAGATAACGATGGAATTTGTAAAAGCATTTCTTGTAGGCGGAGTAATCTGCGCCCTGGTTCAGATCCTGATGGACAACACAAAGCTGATGCCGGGCCGGATCATGGTGCTGCTGGTGGTGAGCGGAACAATTCTTGGCGCTCTGGGCCTCTATCAGCCGTTTGCGGACTGGGCAGGCGCCGGAGCCACAGTACCACTGCTCGGCTTCGGAAACACGCTCTGGAAGGGCGTGTGGAAGAGCATGGGAGAGGATGGACTTCTGGGAATCTTTGAAGGCGGCTTCACCGCCAGTGCGGTGGGGATCTCGGGAGCGCTGATCTTTGGGTATCTGGGGTCGGTGATTTTTAAGCCGAAGATGAAATAGGCGATGAATTTTGAAGAAATATTCCAATCCCGCACAAATTGGACAGATTGTCCAGATGAAAAAAGAATAAAGTAAGAAGCAGGCAGAGCCGACAGGATTTAAGATCCTGCCGGCTCTGTTTCCGTATCTGTCCCTATTCCAGTCAATCGCTCTAAGTGTGAAAAAGGGAAGAAAAAAGGACGAAACAAGCTAAAAACAACGTATTTCCAAGGTTTTATGAGAATTACAGTTAGATTCTGTATCTGTCTCTAAGGGTAAATCTGAATCTGAAAACAGGAACGGAATCAGAAACAGAACCGGAATCGGACACATCTAAACATCTAAGAATCTGAAATAAGAAAGTCTATTTTAATCTGGACAAAAGAGCGGTTTTAAATCGCACTTGAACAAGAAAATAAAAAACACTGGAGAACAGCCGGGATTCGGACTGATAGTCTCCAGTGTTTTTTGTTGTATAAAAGTACTTACTGCGCCCCCGGACTCACCTGCATCGGAGATCCCGTAGTAGGTGCCGGACTGGTCTGTGTGTTTGGCGACACATAGCCGGGTCCGTAAGGCAGTGTTCCCGGAGCTACCGTCTCCGGCAGTCCGGTGTCATCCGTAGGCGGGATAATGACAGACGCCTCGGTGTGGATCGGGCAGTAGCCCGGCATTGCAAATACGGAATCGTCCGTGGTACCTTCTTCGCCGGCCGGCAGCGCCATGAATACGGCGGTCGTCCGTTCCGGACAGAATGGGGTGGGCAGACAGTGGGATTCCGCGCATACCGTGGCGCGCACGTGATTGTTGCACACGTCCGTGGGAACAGTTCCCTTGGCGAAATATTCCGTGTATACCGCGTTGCCCCTCGGGTCGTTGGTGCAGACACCGGAGACGGGGAGTTTGCCGGATTTACGGCAGATCTGTGCGGTCTCCACGCTGTCCGGAACCGTAAATCCGGGATCGGACATTCCTTCGTGAACACGGGTCATAATCTTTTTCCAGATGGCCTTATGGAAGGTCGTTCCGCCGTTTTGCTTGGTCAGCTTCTGGTTGCTGTCACAACCGCCCCAGATTCCGGCGGTGTAGTACGGAGTATATCCGACGAACCAGATATCATTGTTGGAAGTAGTCGTTCCGCTCTTACCGGCGTTGGACATGCCGGGAATATTGGCCGACGAGCTGGTGGAGCTGGGGCCGGCACCCGGACGGGCAAACTTTCGGCTGCTTTCCATGGAATCCGCCATGGCATCCGTCAACAGGAACGCCGTGGAATCTTTTAACACGCGGTGGGTCTCAGGCGTGTTGTCGATCAGCACCTTGCCGTCGTGATCAATAATCTTCGTAAAGAACACCGGCTTTGTGTAGACGCCGCCGTTGGCGATAGTGGCATAGGCCGCCGTCATCTCCAGGTTGGACACGCCGTCGGTGATTCCGCCCAGGGCCAGAGCCGCGTTGTAGTCCGTATCGGTCAGCGATGTGATGCCGAAGTTCTTCGCGTATTCCACACCGAGCTGCGGTGTAACGGTCTCCATCAGACAGCGGACCGCAATGACGTTCATGGAATAGATGATACCGTCCCGGATGCTGGAATAGCCCTGATAACCGGAGCTGTACCAGTTGGAGAAGGTCTTCTTGCCAACCGTGAAAACCGAATCGTAATAGACAGTACCCAGCGTCGCGCCGCACGTATCCATGGCGGGGGCAAACGCAGTCAGCACCTTGAAGGTGGAACCGGGCTGACGAAGGGTGTTGCTGGCACGGTTTAGGGTAAGACTCGCGGTCTTTTCCCCGCGCCCTCCGGCGATGGCCTTTACCTGCCCCGTCTTCTGATCCATGATCACGAAGGAGGCCTGAGGCTGAAGCGTCTTGTGAAGGGATTCACCGATGACAGTGTCGCCTTCCTTTAAAATACTGTTCTTGTAATTGTCTATATCGGCCTGTATCTTTTCTTCGCTGTCGTACAGACCGTCATAGCCGCTGTCCCCGTTGTCACGGTGGTAGCGTTTCAAATTCTCTTCGGAGTAGTGGGTGGTGGTACCGTCTGCCCCGGTGACGGAAAGTCTGTATTCGATGGAATAGCGGGCCGCCGAATAGTTGTCGGGGTTGTTGATCTCCTCATCTACGATGGACTGAATCGTGGGGTCCTGTGTCGTATAGATGGAGAGGCCGCCGGAATACAGCATGTTGTGGGCCTGGGTGTTGGTGTAGCCAAGCTTTTCCTTCATGGCATCCTGCACCTGTTCCACCAGCTCATCCGTGAAATAGCTGTAAGGTGTGGAAGTCTCTTTGGTGACGATCTCCACATCCTGAATCCTGGAATAGACGTCGTCCGCCAGCGCTTCCTCCTGCTCTTCCTTGGAGATATAGCCCTGATCCACCATATACTGCAGGATGACCTTCTGCTTGTCGGAGTTGGCCTTCTGTCCGGTAACCGGATTGAATTTTGATGGGTTCTGGGTGATGCCCGCGAGCACGGCGCATTCGGACAGCGTTAAGTCGGACACCTCTTTATTAAAATATCTCCTTGCCGCTACCTTGACGCCCAGAGAATTCTTTCCCAGGTTGATCGTGTTTAAGTAGTTGGTAATGATCTGCTCTTTTGACATGGCGCTGTCCAGTTTGACGGCCAGATACCATTCCTGCATCTTCCGTTCCAGCCGTTCCCCGAAGCTTTTTTCCATTCCCCCGCCAAAAACGCTGTTTTTAATCAGCTGCTGGGTGATGGTACTTCCGCCGCCGGCAGAGGAATCGCCTGTCAGCACGCCTTTTACCGCACGCATGATGGAGCGCAGATCAATTCCGTTGTGCTCCCAGAATCTTGCATCTTCATATGCTACGAACGCATTGATTAAGTTCTTGGGCAGTTCGTCGTAGCTTGCCTCCTCACGGTTGGAACCGGCGGTGACGAGAGTCTCGGTCACATTGCCGGCACTGTCATACACCGTAGTGGCGTATTCGTTTGGAACAATGGTTGCGATATCGACGTCAGGAGCATTGTCTATGATTCCTTTAACCATGCCAAATCCGATACTCCCGGCGACTACCAGGCAGAACAGGCACAGCACGAACAGACTCTTTAAAAAGGCAAGAAAAACCCGGCTGGTGTATTTCTTCGCTTTTGAATTGACGGATTTGATCTTTTTCTCCGTCTCATGTTTGCCATAGTTCATAGGAAACCTCCTTTACCGAATCATTATACCAGAGATTGAAAATCAATTCAACACTTACCAGTTTTGGAAGAAATTGCAAAGATTATACGTGGATCAGAAAAAAGAGTGGGGAAAACGTGCTTGATTAAGTCTGGAATTTTACCTATAATTATGAAAAAAGAAATACGCTGAAAAGGAAAAAAGAAACGAGGAATCCTATGAGAAATCCATATAAGATATTATACCAGGGCGGAACCGCCGAAATTGTGGAGAAGAAATCCAGATTCATTGCGTCTCTGCGCCCTGTCAAGACGGAAGAGGAGGCGCTTCTGTTCCTGGAAGAGACACGGAAAAAGTATTGGGATGCGCGCCATAACTGCTACGCCTGGATCATCGGAGAGCATGGGGAGCAGAAGCGGTGCAGTGACGACGGAGAACCTTCCCAGACTGCCGGCCGTCCCATGCTTGATGTGCTGGAAGGCGAAGGCGTATGCAACGTCTGTGCTGTTGTTACCCGTTACTTCGGCGGAACCCTGCTGGGAACCGGCGGATTGGTGCGGGCCTATTCTTCCGCTGTCCAGGAGGGGCTTAAAAACAGTACCGTGCTCTCGGTGATGCCTGCGGTAAAGACGGCTGTCACTACCGATTATAATGGAGTCGGCAAGCTTCAGTATCTGCTTGGACAGAGGGATATTACCATTCTGGACAGCCAGTATTCAGACCAGGTGATACTCACGGTGCTGATCCCGGAGGAGCAGAAAGAACGGATGCTTGCGGAGCTGACTGATTTAACCAATGGAAAGGCCGGGATCGAGGTGCAGGACGAGGTAGCTTTTGGTATTTTGGACAAACATGTGATTCTGTTGGACAACAAAGAAAGCGCAGCGGTAAATTCTGAATCGATGAAAATATAAAACATGGAATAATTTGACAATAACACGCATATAAGTATGAGACACAACTAAAAATAGTATTTTTATACAAATAATATAAAAATCTGAAAATAGTAATAGAATTATCGGGTGAAATCCTGAAATTTTATAAGAAATATAAAAATGTTCCATTTCGTTTTACATCAGAACTTTCTATAATTTTTTTATCTTATAGAAGGAAAGAGGGGATTGTGTGAAACGAAGGGGTAAAAACAAATGGAAACAGGCCGTCAGTATGTGTCTTGTATTTCAGATGGCGGTGACGTCGCCGGCCGCTGCGGTGACTCTGCCGGCGGGAAAACAACAGTCAAAGTTTAACACAGGGCAGTATGCTGCGGTACTCGATCCATCGGCAGGCGGCGGGAGTCTTGCCCTGTTTAACGGCAGCCAGCCGGATCAGGCCTGGAACACCATGGACGAAGCACTGGTTCCGGGGACGACGATGCTGTGGGACGGCAGCAGCGGTTTTAGGAAGCTGCAGATAACACCGGAGGCAGTCATGAGTGCAGGCTTAAACAGCGGCGCGGCCACCGGGATCAGGCTGGGAAATGAAGCAGAAGGGGTGAAATCCTGGTTCCTGTTTGAGGATGAGATCATCTGTGCAGGAGCAGGCGTAAAGGTGCGAAAGGAAGAAAGCGGCAGGCTCGTGACGATAGTGGATACCGTTCCGGTTACCGACACCACGAAGCTGGCACTGACAAATCCGAAGAATGGATTCCGGTTTGTACGTGCAGCCAGTAAAAAAGGCGGTTTGTGGGAATCGCTGATCGACACGGTGACCCAGGGGGTCCATACTGAGCGGAACTGGCTCAGCGCGTCTTCCGGATCAGGAGCTGCCAACAGTCTGGACTGGTCCTATGTATTCGGCAACGGTGAGAGCGGGTCCTATTTAACGAAGGAATCCGTTTATTACAGGCTCAATACAAAGGAAACAGATGCCGCTCAGCTTGCAGAACTGTTCCTCGCACCGCAGGAAACGTACCAGTATACGATGGTTGCCGGCGGGACGACGGATGATTATTCCAACAAGAGCCTGTATCAGACGGATGCCAGACTGCTCATCAATACGACTGCGGTCCAGGCGGCCGCCGATGTGGGGGAAGGCGCAGTAGCCATTACAAAGTGGGAACCGGGAAGTGTCCGGGTGGACAATCAGGTCGTTCCTGTTACTATGGATTACCCTGCGGCACTGGAACTGAAGAAGGATTCTTCCACAGGAAACATCGAACTCACGGCGGCAGTTATGCCGTCACAGCAGGATGGGATTCTGGAGGTGATCCTTGAGACCGCTGGTAAACAGATTTTAGCGAATTCGAATCCGGATGCGCTGCAGGAAGCGGTTATGGGAGAAAAGGTAATACTTAAGTTTGACACCGCGGCCATGAAGGGCAATGCGGCGACTGTAACCATTGAGGGAAAGGTTCCGGATACATTGACGGGCGAAGAGATTACTCTGGTCCGGGGATCGGATGGCAGAATAAAAGCGCCGGAATCCCTGCAGGGGGCGATCCGGTGGGAAGTAAAGATTCCGAAGCCGGATGGAAGCTTTGTCCGCAATGCAGGAAGCAGTAAAATCAAGCGGGAACTAAAGGAAGGAGAGACAGACGGGGACAGAAAAGCCGGTGATGCAGACGGCAGCCACATTGCCTCCGTTCGTGGGGCCGCCGATGGGTACGGCATGATCACCGCACGGGAAAAAGGAACCGTGACGATCGTAGCGACGGATGAACACGGAACGAGCGCAAAATGGCAGGTAACCGTTCTCTATGAGGATCCGGACAATCTGCCGGAGGCGGACTCAGCCGATTATGCTGCGATTCGCAAACGCTGGAAGGAATCGATCATTGGAGCCGATTTAACGGCTGTGGACGGCGGTACTGAAATTCTGGAAACGATCGACGGGCAGGCCATGGCGGCCTGGGAGGCGTATGCATACCGCGGACAGGATTCCTGCCAGGATATTCCGTGGCCGGAGGATGCCGGCGCAGCGGGAAATGCTGACATAGCATACGAGGACGATGCGGTCGAGTTCAGGCCGGCATTTAAAAAGGTACTGGCCATGGCAAGCGCCTATGCGGCGAAGGGAAGCCGGTATTATAAGGACAGCCAGATGCTGAGCGACATGAAGCATATTCTGAACTGGCTCTGTTCCAACTGTTATACGCCGAAGACGCAGACCGATAACTGGTGGACATGGGAAATCGGTCTGCCGAAGGATCTGATTCCGGCACTGGTGCTCTTATATGACGATCTGACTCCGGAAGAAACGGCGCTTTATACCGAAGCACTTTACTTCTTCCAGCCGGATCCCTATCATGAAGGGCTGATCGGAACCGGAAGCACTCATGCACAGGGATACCGGACAGCCCAGGGGGCCAATATCATCGACTGTTCCAGAACCGCGCTGGGGCTGGGGGTTTTAAGAGAAGACAATGAACTGGTTTACTTAGCTTCCAAGGCAGCCTCGGAGACGTTTGTCATCCAGTCGGTGGAAGACAGCACAAAGATTGCGGACCAGGGATACACCAGCGGATTCTATGCAGACGGTTCCTACCTCGATCACTCCCATGTGCCGTATCTCGGCTCCTATGGGATCGAATTCTTAAAGGGCGGTGTCGGTCTTCCTCCGCTGCTTGCAAAATCACCGTGGGATTTTCCAAGGGAAGTTCAGGAGAATCTGGAATTTTATCTGAAAGAAGGTTTTTTAAACGGTATATACAACGGTTTGATGATGGACAGCCTGAAGGGCCGTTCTGTATCCAGACCGGGGGCGAGTGACCGTGATTCGGGAAGAGAAGCCATGGCTCTGATGATTCAGCTTATGAATTCTGTCTCCCCGGAGGTGGAAGAAGAACTGAAGGGCGCTTTAAAGATGTGGATTGATCTCGATCCGGGCTTTTTGGATACCTTAACCGGTGCGGAGAATATGGCGGTAAAAGAGAAGGCCATAGAAATCAGAGATGATGATTCCATCGTAAGCAGTATACAGCCAGTCCATAAAAACATGCCGCTGATGGACCGGGCTGTTCACAGAACGGATGATTTCCAGCTGGCGCTGTCTATGTATTCCGAGCGCATTCAGAACACGGAGATCATGAACCATGAAAACCGTTACGGATGGCACCAGGGAAGCGGGATGACCTATTTATACAACCGTGACGTTCTGCAGTATACAGAGAATTTCTGGAATACGGTCAATCCGCTGCGGCTGGCAGGTACGACTGTGGTTTCCAAGGATATCGGCACAGGACAGCCTGACAGTTCCGGCTTTGCCCAGGGAGGGGATTTCCGGTCGAAAGAGTCCTGGGTAGGCGGCAGTACGATCGGCACGAACGGAATCAATGGTATGTCCATGACCGGAGAGGTCCGGGTGAAGGAGGGCGAGGGATCTCCTTCCATACCGTATGCCCCGGAGTTCTCGGCTAAAAAGTCCTGGTTCATGTTCGGCGGACAGATCGTGTGTCTCGGAGCAGGGATCACCAATTCCGGAGAGTCATATCCGGTGGAGAGCATCATTGAGAACCGGAGACTGAGACCGGAGGAAGACAATGTATTGACGGTCAACGGAGAAGCCGAGGACCTGCCGGTTCAGGAGGCTGATCTGGAAGATATTGTGGCCGGCAGCATCGACGTTTCAGGAACCAGAATTCCCGAGGTGTCATGGGCCCATCTGGAAGGCAATGTGGAAGGAAGCGATATCGGATACTATTTCCCGGGAGGAGACCAGACGGTATCCGTCAGAAAGGGAAGAAACGCGGGAGACTGGTCCCTGATCGGGACTTCGAAAGGCGAGGCTTTGGAGACTTACCTGGAGATGTGGTTTGATCACGGAGCCAATCCGGAGAATGATGCATATGAATACGTTCTCCTTCCTGGGCTGAGCGCCGAAGAGACGGAAGCCTATTCAAAAGAACCGGGAATTACAATATTGAAAAATACGCCGGAGATCCAGGCTGCTGCAACGGCAGACGGGCTTCTGACAGGAGTGAATTTCTGGACAGACGGACAGGCGGAAATCGGGGCAGTGGCGGCCAGCAGAGCGGCATCTGTCATGACAGAAGAGGATGAAGACGGCAAATTGACGATCGCTGTGTCTGATCCGACCATGAAGAATTCCGGATCGATCACTGTGGATATCAAACGCCCGGCCGAGGAAATCCTGACACACGATGAAAATGTGGACGTCCAGCTGACAGAAAACGGAGTGAGGCTCGTCGTACATACGAAAGGAACCAATGGAACCAGCTCTTACGCGTCCGTAAGGCTGACTCCGGCCGTGATACCGCCGTCCGTGGAGCACGTTGTGGAACTGATTACACAGGCAGCGGAAACAGCAGAGGCGGCCGGTGATTACGGAGCTTTCGATGTGGTAAAGGCAGTGAAGACGGCGGTCAGCGCAGTCTGGAGCGTATCAAACGAAGAACTGGCAGAGTACTGCATGAAAGATCTGCTGGTTTTGGAAGAACTGTACAGAGAGGTTATGGCGGCCCGCGGCAATCGCGTTGAGGTCAGGGTTGAGACGCCAGAGCTTATGGAAAGCCCGGTTACGGCGGCAGGACTTCTGCTGAGTGTCCCGTGGGATGACAGCTTAATGCCGGCGACCCCATCCCAGGCGAAGAAGGCTACGGCCTCCAATGCCGGTTATAAAGCGTTCGGAGCCGCACGCCAATCAGCGGCCCCATCAACAGCGGCCCCATCAACAGCGGCCCCATCAACAGCGGCCCCATCAACAGCGACCCCATCAACAGCAACCCCGTCAACAGCAGATTCCACGGCATCAGCCTCTTCCAAAGAGAAAAAGGAGGCAGGAGTGCGCGCCGCGGTACATTCCGTCATATTAACAGTGACAGAAAACAGCGATGCAGGCTGGCCTGAGGACAGACCGCGCAGGGACTGGAGCCAGTCGTATAAGTTCCAGCTCTGTCTGGAAGATGAAAATGGTGTGAGAAGCGGCCCTGTGGCCTGGAAGGCGCCTGCGAACGTCTGGATGCAGTTTTCTGAGGACGAGGTACAGACAGACACCATTCGTGCATACTCAGACACCGGCAGCGGAGAGGTACAGTCACTGTCAGTCAGCCTGGAGGAAGCCGGGAGAATCTGTTTTGTACTTCCGGACAGTGCCAGGGTGTATCTGACAGGAGATAAGACAACGGCCGCAGAAGAAATCTTCCAGGTGTCGATCGAAGAAGACTTGACAGGAGGCAGGATTACGGCCTCTCCCATGAGCGGAAAGAAGGGCACAAAGGTAACCGTGCAGGCAGTTCCCCAGAGCGGTTACCGTCTGGCAAGCCTGTCGGCCAATGGAAAATTGCTTACTGCCGGCAGCGACGGCCGCTGTACCTTTGTGCTTCGGGAAGATACACATCTGACTGGCGTGTTCAAACGATCCGGCAGCAGCAGCTCAGGTTCAGGCTCAGGCTCCTCTTCTGGATTCAACAGCGGCTGGAAGAAATCAGGCGAGGTGTGGTACTATTACGACACCAATGGAAGAAAAACTACAGGATGGCTTTTAGACAATGGAAAATGGTACTGGCTGGATTCCAGCGGAGCCATGAAAACCGGATGGATGCTTAACGAATCCGATGGCTTCTGGTATTATTTAAAACCGGATGGCTCCATGGCAGAAGGCTGGAATCCGATTAACGGTTTCTGGTATTACTTCGCTCCCCAGACCGAAGGAAGTCCAGGATGGAGTCTGGTAAATGGCCGCTGGGTCTACGAAAAACCGGAAACGTCTTATCGTCCTCACGGAGCGATGTACAGCGGATGCGTGACACCGGATGGGTATACGGTCGCGGAAGACGGTGCGTGGAAATAGAAGACAAATAACAGATAACAAATGGCAGAAAGAGATTTCCAGATCATCGGAAATCTCTTTCTGTTAAGATAATATTTATTTTTTATCCTTCTTTTTTTTATTGAAATCAGCAAGTGGTGTTAAGATTCCTCCTTTATGATTCTATCATCAAGGAGGTTTTTTTATGGATATACAGGCATTGACACAGTATTTTCTGCAGTACGGAGCAGTTTTTATATTTGTAATTGTGCTGCTGGAATATTTAAATCTTCCCGGCTTTCCGGCCGGTGTTATCATGCCGCTGGCCGGGATCTGGGCCGCAAGAGGGCAGATCGGACTTGGGATGGCGCTGCTGCTGGCGCTGGCTGCGGGACTGCTGGGAAGCTGGATACTGTACGGGCTGGGAAGGCTGGGCGGCCATGTGCTGCTGGAACGGTATTTAAAGAAGTTTCCGGCCCAGCGGCCGGTCATAGAGAAGAACTTTGCCATGCTGGAGAGGCGGGGTGCCATCGGAATCTTTATCAGCAAGCTGATTCCCATGGTCAGGACCGTGATCTCCATTCCGGCCGGAGTGATCCGCATGAATTTTATTAAATACAGCGTGAGCTCGGCGCTTGGAATTTTTGTATGGAATTTTTTCCTGATAGGAGCCGGTTACTGGCTGGGTGACAGGGCAATCAGTCTGTTTTCATAAGAGGAGGAGTAATATGAAGATCGCAATGCTGACAAACAATTACAAACCATTCATCGGCGGTGTTCCGATTTCCGTTGAGCGGCTGGCAGAGGGGCTTCGGAGCCTGGGGCATCAGGTGACCGTGTTTGCACCGGAGGGGGCAGGATGGGAGGAAGAACCGGATGTGGTGAGATTCCGGGTCCTTTACGAGTGGCGGGACAAGGGGCTGGTAATCGGCAATTTCAGCGACAGCCGCATTGAGAAGCGTTTCCGCGAAGAACAGTTTGACGTTATTCATGTACATCACCCGGTGGTAATCGGATTTACGGCCGTCTATTTAAGCAAAAAATACGGAATTCCGCTGGCGTATACGTACCATACCCGCTATGAGGAATATCTTCACTATTTTAAACTGTATGAGAGGATGGCGGCGGGGCGGGAGCCTGTGAGAAATGCAGCGCGTTTCAGCAGAGAAGTGCTGGTGCCAGGGTATCTGAATACATTTACGGATCAGTGTGACACGGTATTCGTACCGACGGCATCGATGAAGGAATGTCTGGTGAAACAGGGAGTTGCGACACCGCTGGAGGTCCTTCCCACGGGAATTGGCGAGGAGGCATTTAAACGGGACCCGGAACGTGAGAGGGAGATCCGATCCCGGTATTTAAACGGAGAACCGTGGCTTTTTGCCACGACCGCGCGCCTGGAAAAGGAGAAGAATCTCGATTTTCTGCTGCGGGGAGCCGCCCGTCTCAAGGAACTGGTGGGAGACTGCTTCCGCATTCTGATAATCGGGGATGGGACGAGGAAAGAGACGCTTAAGAATCTGGCAGAGGAGCTTGGAATCGGACGTCAGATTGTGTTTATCGGACGGGTTCCCAACGCTGAGGTTTCCCATTATCTCCATGCGGCCGACGGATTTTTGTTCGCCTCCAAATCAGAGACGCAGGGAATCGTTCTTCTGGAAGCCATGGCCGCAGGCTGTCCCGTAGTTGCGGTCCATGCCAGCGGAGTCGTCGATGTCGTCAGCCAGGGAAAGAACGGATTCATGACCGGAGAAGAGGAAGAAGAATGGGCGTCTGCCGCAGCACGCCTCATGACAGAACCGCAGATGTATCAAAAATTATCGGCGGGAGCCGCAGAAACTGCTTCCTTATATAAGGCGGAGACGGTGGCAAGGGAAGCGGAACACCAGTACCGGAAAATGATAGAGAGAAGAACTTCTCCGGAATGGGAATACAGTGGCAGGCAGCTGCCTGTGCCGTCTTTCCTGCGGCTGTTTAAGACTGCCTGACTATGCCTTCCGGGTGGGTGAGAGAACCGTCGGATCAGGAGGAATGTACCGGCGAAAGTGAAAAGACTGGAAAGGCAATAGCCAAATTTCTGAAAAATACCTTGCAATCTGGTATATAGGGTGCTATACTAATTTATTGTGAAGAGTGTAAATGAAACTAAGGACAGTATAGAGTCCTTAGTTTTTTATTGAGTTTTTATCCAAAGGAAAGAAGAGTACACATATTATGAAGATGAAACGAGAAGACGTCAGAAATGTAGCCATCATCGCCCACGTTGACCACGGCAAAACTACCCTGGTGGATGCCCTGCTCAGACAGAGCGGAATTTTCCGCGAGAACCAGGAAGTTGTTGACCGGGTTATGGACTCCAATGATATTGAGAGAGAGCGTGGTATTACCATCCTTTCCAAGAATACCGCTGTCAACTACAACGGTACGAAGATCAACATTATCGATACGCCAGGCCATGCGGATTTTGGCGGCGAGGTTGAGCGTGTCTTAAAGATGGTAAACGGAGTTATTCTGGTGGTGGATGCCTACGAGGGCGTTATGCCGCAGACAAAGTTTGTTCTGCGCAAGGCGCTGGAACTGGGCCTCTCCGTTGTAGCCTGTATCAATAAGATTGACCGTCCGGAGGCGAGACCGGACGAGGTTGAAGAGGAAGTCTTAGAGCTCCTCATGGACCTTGATGCGACAGAAGAGCAGTTAGACTGCCCGTTCTTATACGCATCCGCAAAGGGCGGCTTTGCAAAGAAGAATTTAGAGGACGCGGAAGAGAACATGAGCGCCTTATTCCAGACAATCATCGACCATATTCCGGCTCCGGAGGGAGACCCGGAAGCGCCGACTCAGCTTCTGATCAGTACCATTGATTACAACGAGTACGTAGGCCGTATCGGCGTAGGCAAGGTGGATAACGGAGCAATCCGTGTCAATCAGGAATGTGTCATCGTAAACCACCACGACCCGGACAAGATGCGCAAGGTTAAGGTAGGCAAGCTATACGAGTACGAGGGACTGAACAAGGTGGAAGTGACGGAAGCGGGAATCGGCGCGATCGTGGCCATTTCCGGTATTACGGATATTCATATCGGTGATACACTCTGCTCTCCGGAAAACCCGGAAGCCATTCCGTTCCAGAAGATATCCGAACCGACTATCGCCATGAACTTCATGGTAAACGACAGTCCGCTGGCAGGACAGGAAGGTAAATTTATCACCTCCCGTCATATCAGAGAGCGTCTGTTCCGCGAACTGAACACCGACGTCAGCCTTCGCGTGGAGGAGACCGATTCTCCTGACTGCTTTAAGGTATCCGGCCGCGGCGAGCTGCATCTTTCCGTTCTGATCGAGAACATGAGAAGAGAGAATTTTGAATTCGCAGTCAGCAAGGCTGAGGTTCTGTACCAGTATGATGAAAGAAACCGTAAACTGGAGCCGATGGAGATCGCCTATATCGACGTACCGGAGGAGTTTACCGGCGCGGTTATCCAGAAGCTGACCAGCAGAAAGGGCGAACTGCAGGGCATGAGCCCGGCTAATGGCGGCTATACAAGGCTTGAATTCTCGATTCCGTCCAGAGGCCTGATCGGCTACCGCGGTGAGTTCATGACCGATACAAAGGGTAACGGTATCATGAATACGGCATTTGACGGCTACGCTCCTTTCAAGGGAGATTTATCCTACCGTAAGACCGGCTCCCTGATCGCTTATGAGTCAGGTGAATCCATTACCTACGGTCTGTTCAATGCGCAGGAGCGAGGCATCCTGTTCATCGGAGCCGGCGTGAAGGTTTATTCCGGTATGGTAATCGGTCAGAACCCGAAGGCAGAGGATATCGAGATTAACGTCTGCAAGATGAAGAAGCTGACCAATACCCGTTCCTCCGGCGCGGATGATGCCCTGAAGCTGACGACGCCAAAGGAGATGAGTCTGGAGCAGTGTCTGGACTTTATCGATACGGATGAGCTCCTTGAGATCACACCGTTATCCTTGAGAATCAGAAAGAAGATCCTGGATCCGACGATGAGGAAGAGGTCTTCCCTGAACAAGAAATCATTGGGTTAATGGAATTATATTAGCTATACCGACAACGGCTGTATATAAGATTATGCTCTGCGGGAGGAAACTTTCGCAGGGCATATTTGCATCCTGGAAATAGTGAAATCCGCTTACTGTCAATAAATGTCGAAAACGGAAGGAAAAGAGAATCTGCCTGTATCCGGCATCCGGTATTTCGGGGAAATATGGGGGTAACTGATTTTTTGTGAGGTTTGACAGGTATTTTCTGTCGATATTTTTGGATGTGTTCTTATCATTTCACGGAATCCCTTTTCATACACTTAATATTAGCTGCAAAGCAAATTGTAACCATTCATCCGTGCATCTTTCTGTTTTCAAAAGCAGGAAAACAGAATACGCAGGACGCCCGGCTGAATCGTTACGGCAAATTAGTGAAAGAAGAGGAGAAATACAATGTCGGAAAAAATGATTGAGAACAACAAAGTAAGCGTAATCGGGGAGATCATCTCCGGCTTCACCTTCAGCCATGAGGTATTCGGAGAAGGATTCTATATGGTGGACGTTGCAGTAAATCGTCTTAGCGAGCAGGCTGATGTCATACCTCTTATGATATCGGAGCGGCTCATCGATGTAGAAGCGAATTACATAGGCTGTACAATGGAAGCCCTGGGACAGTTCCGTTCCTATAACCGGCATGAAGGGACGAAAAACCGCCTGGTTCTGTCCATCTTCGTGCGTGAGATCCATTTCCTGGAGGAATTTACGGATTATACGAAAACAAATCAGATTTTTCTGGATGGATATATATGTAAGGCCCCTATATACAGAAAGACTCCTCTGGGCAGAGAGATCGCGGATCTTCTGCTCGCCGTAAACCGGCCTTATGGGAAGTCTGACTACATTCCGTGTATCGCGTGGGGAAGAAACGCCAGATACGCCTCCGGCTTCGAAGTCGGCGCGCGGGTGAAGGTCTGGGGCCGCGTGCAGAGCAGAGAGTATACGAAGAAGCTCAGCGAAACCGAGTGTGAGAAGCGGATCGCTTACGAGGTATCTGTCAGCAAGCTGGAATGCGCGGAATAACGAAGGATAAGGCGGGAATTAAGAAAACGGTAAGAAAACTTGCAAAAATTTAAATTTTGTGATACGATAAGCGGGTTCTAACGTAGTATATCAATATATTGCTTTTTTGCTGGTATGAGGTGCAAAAGGATGAGTAAAGGTACAATACAGGTTATATGTGGCGAAGGAAAAGGAAAGACGACGGCTGCGCTCGGCATGGGGATCTCCGCTCTGTTAAAGGGGCAGACGGTAATCATGATACAGTTTTTAAAGGGCTGTCAGGAGCTGGCCTCCTGTGAGATTTTAGAGCGGCTGGAACCGGAACTGAAGATTTTCCGGTTTGAAAAGTCCGATGCTTTCTTCGAGACATTATCGGAGGAGCAGCAGAAGGAAGAACGGATGAATATCCGCAACGGCATGAATTTTGCAAGAAAAGTACTTTCGACCGGTGAGTGTGACCTGGTTATTCTCGATGAGGTGCTGGGACTTTTGGATCAGGGAATTATCGAGATGGATGAGATGACGACGCTGCTTCAGTCCAGGGTTGAGGAAATCGACCTGATTCTGACTGGAAAGGTATTCCCGAAGGAGCTGGATCCCCTCGTGGATGGTATCAGAGAAATTGATCATCTTAAAGTTGACAATACAAAGCAATAATGGTAGTATGGTAACATACATAATAAAGTAGAGGTTGCGTTGATTATGAGTATTCTGCCTGATGCATCAGGGTGCATGTGAGGGTGGAGGAAAGGATGAGACGCCGAAGGACGGTACGGCCCGGGACGTATCTGTTCTGGGCATATGATGAAGAATCATATGACTGTCATCCTGCATGGATGGGGCGCTGCTTGAAGATAAGAAGTATTTACCGGATTCTGAACTTTAAGAGCTGACCCCGCTGTCAGCTCTTTTTCTCTGTCAGGAATGATCGTTTTGCAGGCAAAAGGATAAGAGCAGGATAATGGCACGGGGCGGGCGCATGATTTTATGTAGCGGAAGCGTTGGCAACAGGAACAGATTGAATCAGGAGGATAAGACTATGGCACTTTTTGAAGGAGCGGGTGTAGCGCTGATTACACCATTTAAGGACAACGGAGAGGTGAATTACGAGAAGCTGGAAGAACTGCTGGAAGAGCAGATTGCCGGCGGTACGGACAGCATCGTCATCTGTGGAACCACAGGTGAGGCATCCACCATGACCCATGAGGAACATTTAAGCGTAATAAAGTATACGTGTGAAGTGGTAAATAAGAGAATACCCGTAGTGGCCGGAACAGGTTCCAACTGTACGGAGACAGCCATCTATCTTTCAAAGGAGGCGGAGAAATTCGGTGCAGACGGTCTGCTTCTCGTGTCCCCGTATTATAACAAGGCGACTCAGAATGGCCTGATCGCACATTTTACTGCGATTGCGGATGCGGTGAAGATTCCGATCATTCTCTATAATATCCCGGGACGTACCGGCGTGACGATCGCTCCGCAGACGATTGTAACACTCTGTAAGAACGTGCCGAACATTGTCGGTGTGAAGGAGGCCAGCGGAAATCTCACGAATATCGCTACGATGCTTGCGATGGCAGACGGCTGTGTGGATGTATATTCCGGCAACGACGATCAGATTGTGCCGCTTCTCTCTCTCGGAGGAAAGGGCGTCGTTTCGGTTCTGTCCAATGTAGCGCCTGCACAGACCCACGAGATCTGCGCTTCCTATTTCCGCGGCGATGTGAAAGAGAGCGCAAGACTTCAGCTGGAAGCGATTCCGCTGATCAACGCCCTGTTCTGTGAAGTGAACCCGATTCCGGTCAAGGCGGCCATGAACTTAATGGGTAAGAAGGTTGGCCCGCTTCGTCTGCCGCTCACCGAGATGGAGCCTGCAAACCAGGAACGTTTAAAGAAAGCTATGGAAGAATACGGAATTTTATAAACCCCGTTAATCATTAAATGCAGGGCCGGACGCATCGGTATCAGGGCGTCCGGCCTGTTGAGCACTCTCAGAAACTTCCCTGCACTCATTATAAAATGGAGGAAAAATACTTATGGTAAAGATGATTATGCACGGCTGCAATGGAGCCATGGGACAGGTGATTTCTAAAATTGTTGAAGAAGACGAGAATATCACGATTGCTGCAGGAATTGATGTAAATGACACCATACAGAATTCCTACCCGGTATTTCCCTCTCTGGAGGCGTGTACCGTGGAGGCGGATGTGATCGTGGACTTTGCATCGGCAAAGGCGGTAAACGGCCTTCTCAGCTACTGTTCCGAAAAGAGGATTCCTGTGGTAGTGTGTACGACAGGACTTTCAGAAGAACAGATTCAGCTTGTGGAAGAGACTTCCCGCCAGGTGGCGGTACTTCGTTCCGCCAATATGTCGCTGGGAATCAATCTGCTGTTAAAGCTGGTGAAAGAGGCGGCAGAGGTTCTGGCAGAGTCCGGTTTCGACATCGAGATTCTGGAAAAGCACCACAATAAAAAGGTGGACGCGCCCAGCGGAACCGCTCTGGCGCTGGCTGACTCCATCAATGAGGCGATGGACAACCACTACCACTATCAATACGACCGCTCCCAGACGAGGGAGAAGCGCCAGAAGGATGAGATCGGAATCCAGGCTATCCGCGGAGGCTCCATCGTCGGTGAGCACGACGTGATCTTCGCCGGACAGGATGAGGTGATTACCTTCCAGCATACCGCCTACTCCAAGGCTATTTTTGCAAAGGGCGCAGTATCGGCAGCAAAGTTCCTGGCGGGAAAAGAACCGAGACTTTATACCATGGCGGATGTGATCGGCTAAGAGAGGGGTACGGATGAGGACTGTCATTTACCGTCAGCTGCGGGAGTCTGAGCAGGCAGAGGCCAGCAGGCAGCTGACGGCCAGCTACCGCGCCGCCTACCGGGGACTTATGGACGAGGCGTATCTGACCTCCCTTCAGGAAGACCACTGGGTGGAGATCCTGCAGGCCAGCATGGAAAGAGGCGATATCTGCTTAGTCGCAGTAGACGGTGATACGATTGTGGGAGCCGCGGTCTGCGGCAGATCCGAAGGGCGCGGGGATCAGGACTGTGCCGAACTTTACGCGATTTATCTGCTGCCCGAATATACAGAACATGGCGCGGGGCACGGGCTTTACTGTGAAATTGAGGCCCGAATGAGGGCGCAGGGGTTCCGGAGCTGTGTCCTGGAGGTGCTGTCCTCCAATGCCCGGGCGATCAGATTCTATGAAGCACACGGGTTTGAGAAGATCTGTTCCTTTATGGTGGAGGAGAACGGGATGAATCTTTCCTGTGATTTGATGCAAAAGGCGCAGTTGCAGCTTATTTCCCCCAAATCAGTTTGAAGGAAAAAGCATCTTTAGATAATTTCGTGTAAAGGAGATTCTTATGGACAGAAATACCAGTGGATCAAACAGTTTCGGAAGCAGAAAGATAATCATATTAGTGATGGGGAACTGTCCGGGCTGGATATAAAACGTGATGAAAATTAAGAATGATGATCGAAGGAAGCGCGAAGTGGAGAACGGGTTGAAAACGAGGAATGCACATGTCTAGCAATGAAAATAAAGTTAAAGAAAAATATCAAGATGCCGGTGAGGAAAAGAGAGCTGCTCAATCAAGGTATTCGGGACTTGAGTTTCACTATACAAAAAAGCATATCAGTGAATACATAAACCAAAACACAAAAGTAGTAGAGCTTGGTTGTGGAACTGGATATTATGCCATGCACTTTTCTGATAAATGTAAGGAGTATGTTGGCGTGGACATTACTCCTGAAAATATTGCCCTTTTTAATGAAAAAGTTAAAGCGCAGGGGCTAAGGAACGTAAAAGGTTTAATCGGAGATGCCACAAATTTGAGCAATATTTCTGACAACTATTTTGATGTGGTTCTGTGCCTCGGACCTCTATACCATCTGCCGCCCGATGAGAGAGAACTTGTTTTTGCTGAATGCAGGCGAATCTGTAAAAATAACGGAATTGTTGTATTTTCATATATAAGCAAAATCGGTATTTATACGGGTGCCTGTGTACACGACAAACTGAGAGAATATTATCCGAACGAAAACGCCAACGAAATTATTTTGACGCAAAATAAAGATGACTCAAATCCTGATTTATTCTTCTTTGCGATGCCTGAAGAAATGGAATCCATTGCAAGAAAATACGGATTTTCCAAGATAAAAAATTTAGGGACGGATTTTTTTGTAACTATGAGTATCGTGGAAGCGATGAGCGATGAAAGATTTGAAATCATGAAACCGCTGCTTGATCAAATGGCAAGTTATGAATCATGCACAGGAATGAGCAATCATGCCGTGTTGATCTGTAGAAGATAGTATTTTGGCCGGAGCAATCAGGCTATTTTGCTAAATTCGCATTAGTCAAATAAGGCGTACTTAACAAATTGGAAGCTGTTGGGGGATTTATATGATAGGAATATATGATTGCTTTGGGTATGGTGCAGGTTATAATGTTCCTTTTGAGGAAAGATATAAATTGATAAAAAATGCTGGTTTTGACTGTGTGATGCTTTGGTGGAGCGACAGGTTTGGCAGGGGGAGTGATTATCAGAAAGATGTTCAATATGCAAGAAGTGCCGGATTGTATATAGAAAATATTCATACGCCAGTTCATGAACAGAACTGTTTGTCATTAGACAATTTGGATGGAGAAAATGTATTTCACACTTATCTGCAATGCGTAAAGGACTGCTTTCAATATAATATAACAACAATGGTTATTCATTTACCTGATGATGAGCATCCTGTCAATGATTTAGGTATTAAAAGATTGGAAAATGTTATTAGTGAGGCAGAAAAGAAGAATATTCAGGTTGCTTTTGAAAATTTGAATAATATTTTAAATTTGGCATTGGTATTAGAGGCATTTCAATCAAAAAATGTAGGATATTGTTACGATAGTTGTCATCACCTGAATTACGCTCCTGATGACGACTTGTTGAAACTATATGGAAATCGTTTAATGGCGCTACATTTACAGGATAACGGTGGAAAGCATAATCAACATCAGTTGCCGTTTGATGGCAATATAGATTGGGTCAATGTGATGAAAAAAATTGCACTTACAGGATATCAAGGTGCCACCTCCTTGGAACCTATGAATTGGGATTATGAACATCTATCGATTCAGCAGTTTTTGGATTTGGCATATCAAAAAGCTAAAAAAGCAGATGAAATGAGAACCATTTAAATCACAGTTTAATTATAAAATGTATATGACTCGGAAATCGACAAAGCCGAATTTGAGGAGGAACCTTGATTTGAGAATAGGTGCATATCAATTTGCTGTTGGTTCAAATATTACAGATAATTTTCACGCTGTATGCAGAGGTGTTGAAGAGGCAGTGAGACAGAATATCCGGCTGTTGGTTTTCCCAGAGTGTGCATTAACAGGATATCCGCCCCGAGACATAAAATCTGCTGCGGATGTTAATTTTGAAGAGTTAAATGTGGCATATCAGGAAATTAAAAAAATGTCGGAAAAATACGATATGTATATTCTTGTTGGCACAATTACAAAAGAGCAAAATAAATATTATAACAGCGCAAGGCTAATATCGCCTGGTAAGACAACAGAAAACTACCATAAGAGAGCCTTGTGGGGATGGGATAAAGATAATTTTACTATAGGTAATAAAGAGGGCATATTTGCAATTGACGGCATAAAAATAGGTGTCAGAATATGTTTTGAAGTACGGTATCCTGAATATTTTAGAGAATTGTATCGTGAGAATACAGTATTAAATATTATACTATTTTATGATGTGGCAGATAGCGATGACATCGAACGGTATGCGTTAATAAAATCGCACATTAGAACGAGAGCTGTTGAAAACGTAACATATACAATGTCAGTAAACAGTATTCGTCCGTATCAAACTGCTCCGACAGGGATATTTGATAAATCCGGTCGCACAATTAATGAGCTTAAACGAAATAAGGAAAATCTATTGATATATAATTTTGACAACATAGCAGATGATTTTGGCGAAAAAGGGAGACGGTCGATTTCCGATGTTCTCACAGAAAAATAAGAATTTGTGGAGGTGCCATTTGGCAAGCGGGAAATTTTTCATAGAAACGGAACGTCTTTTGATCAGAGAAATGCAGCAATCCGATTTTGATGCATTGTGCAGAATCTTGTGTGATGAAGAAGTGATGAGGGCTGCTTATGAAAGTGCGTTCAGCCCAGATGAAGCGCAAAATTGGCTGAACAGACATTTAAAAAGATACGAAGATTATGGCTTTGGACTTTGGGCTGTTGTATTAAAAGAAAATAATGAGATGATTGGCCAGTGTGGCTTGACACTACAGCAGTGGAAAGAGAAAGAGCTTTTGGAAATAGGATATTTGTTTCAAAAGGCGTATTGGCACAGAGGCTATGCAGCGGAAGCGGCAATTGCGTGCAGGGAATATGCGTTCACGGTTCTCGATGCAGACAGCGTCTGCTCTATGATTCGGGACACACATATAGCTTCTCAAAATGTTGCTGTTCGAAATGGTATGAAAATTATTGATAAAGCTGCAAAGAATTTTAGGAATACGGAAATGAACTTTTTTTTATATTCTGCAGAACGGACAAAATGACTTTGAGGCAAGAACTTTTAAGCTGCTTTTCCGGCTTTAGGCCATTAAAAAAATTAGAAAAATTTCCCACCATAATTTTTTCTCCTCTAACACATACTAAGCATAGAAAATGAAAGGAGAATGTATTATGAAAAGAATAAAACCATATGTATTTGCAGTACTTGTCATTATGACAGTGATGTGTCTGTCCGCATGCGGCAGCAATAAGAACACAACAAATGAGACCACCGGAGGCAGCAGCGCAGCTACAACGCAGACAACGGCAATGGAGTCCACAAAAGATATGGGGACTACAAGAAATGCTGATGAAGACGCTGAGGAAAGCACCGGAGTCATCGATGGCATGATCAATGATGTTGAGAGAGGTGTCGATGATATAACTGGCGAGAGCAACGGCCATCCGACCAACAGTGCTGATATGAGCTCTGCAGCAGAATAAGTATTTTTATACAGAGACGAAAAATAAAATGGCTTTAGGCCCGGAAAGGCTTGAAGCCATTTTTTCCTTGTTATATAATGGAGCGTATAACAGAAATGAGGACAAAAGAATGAAAAAACTGATAAAAAAGGCATTTATTGCACTGGTCGTTCTGGGCGTTGCCGGTATTGTCTGCCTGGCGGGCGTCAATACATATATGATCAAATCTACGGAAAAACGGATTCTCACACAGGAGGAAGCGGCCGCGCTGGGAGTGGACTGCATCCTTGTCCTGGGAGCGGGTGTCCATCCGGATGGAAACCCCAGCAACATGCTGGAGGACCGTCTTCTTCGCGGGATCGAGCTGTATGACGCAGGCGCTTCTCAGAAGCTGCTGATGAGCGGAGATCACGGCCGGAAAAATTACGACGAGGTGAACGTGATGAAGCAGTTCGCCGTGGCCCGCGGCGTGCCTTCCGAGGATGTGTTTATGGATCACGCCGGTTTTTCCACCTATGAGAGCATGTACCGGGCCCGCGATGTGTTTCAGGCGGAGAAGGTGATCATCGTGACACAGCGCTACCATCTCTACAGGGCACTGTATGCCGCGAAACAGCTGGGACTCGACGCTTATGGCGTGGCTTCCGACCAGAGGACTTACGCCGGTCAGAAGCGGCGTGATGTGAGGGAGCTGCTGGCCAGAGGGAAAGACTTTATGACCGGAATCTTCAAGCCGGAGCCGACGTACCTGGGAGAAGCGATTCCGGTGAACGGCGATGGAAATGCAACGAATGACTAATGCGGAGAAAGAAGGGACAGGCTTTTTGAAGATTACCCTGTTTGCAGAAAAACAACGGATGAAACGTTATAACCGGAGTAAGAAGCCGTGGAGAAGCCGCGGCTTTCTCAGGGCGTCTATGGGAAGACGTATACACATTTTCAGAAACTGCTTAAGCTGTATGGCTCTGGCGGAGCTGATCGTTATAGTTGTAAATGATCCCGGTATTTTTACGGAGGCCGCGCGTCGATTTCATATCGGCTGCGTGAAGGAAGAGACGGTGGAGACGGCGGATTTTGGAACTTTAGAAGATGTGCCCCCATCTGACAAAAAGGACAGCGGAGTTACAATTGACTGGAAAGAGGGCAGGGTGGAATTCTGGCGGACAGAGGAGAAGCTTCGCCGTGAAAATGTGGAGAACAGACCGGATTAATGCGGCGTCCGGCGCATTTATATGTGAATACAGCCATCGCCCATAAGAATTTATAATATATAAAAATGTTGCAATCGCATTTTCACTGTATTATAATTTCTACTGAAATACCTTGGTTATATTCATAAAACTTATAAATTAATTCAGGAAAAGGACTGGTGGATACCATGGAGAAAAAAGAATTACTGTATGAAGGAAAAGCGAAAAAGGTTTATACAACAGAGGATCCGGACGTATTAATTGTGGATTATAAAGATGACGCTACGGCATTCAACGGTTTAAAGAAGGGTACCATCGTAGGAAAAGGCGCGATCAACAACCGCATGACAAACCACATCTTTAAGAAGCTGGAAGCAGAAGGCGTTCCGACTCATTTCATCGAGGAATTAAGCGACCGTGAGACCGCTGTTAAGAAAGTAGAGATCGTTCCGTTAGAAGTAATTGTAAGAAACTTCTCCGCAGGCAGCTTCGCAAAGAAGATGGGCATGGAAGAGGGCATCAAGTTCGCTTGTCCTACACTGGAATTCAGCTATAAAAATGATGATCTGGGCGATCCGTTCATCAACAGCTACTACGCACTGGCACTGAACCTGGCAACTCAGGAGGAGATCGACGCGATCACTAAGTATACCTTTAAGGTAAACGAAGTGATGAGAGAGTATTTTGACAGCCTCGGCATCGAGCTGATCGACTTTAAGATCGAATTTGGCCGTTACCATGGACAGATCATTCTGGCCGACGAGGTTTCTCCGGATACCTGCAGACTGTGGGATAAGGAAACGCATGAAAAACTGGATAAGGACCGTTTCCGCCGCGATATGGGTAACGTAGAAGACGCTTATGAAGAAGTATTCCGTCGTCTTGGTATCCAGTAAACAGCACAGAAAGGCATTACTACATGAGACATGACTTGAATATTACTGCGGGGGATGAGTTACATGAGGAGTGCGGCGTCTTCGGAATGTATGATTTCGATCACGGGGACGTGGCGTCTACCATTTATTACGGATTATTCGCATTGCAGCACAGGGGGCAGGAAAGCTGTGGAATCGCGGTCAGCGATACGGCGGGCCCCAAGGGGAAAGTAAACGCGTATAAGGGGATGGGTCTGTGTAACGAAGTCTTTACTCCTGAGATATTAGAAGGTCTTCACGGCAATATTGGAGTGGGTCATGTTCGTTATTCGACGGCGGGCAGCAGTACCAGGGAAAATGCCCAGCCGCTGGTTTTAAACTATATAAAAGGCACTCTGGCTCTGGCGCATAACGGCAATCTTGTCAATGCGCCGGATCTTCGCCGGGAGCTGGAATATTCGGGGGCGATTTTTCAGACTACGATTGATTCTGAAGTCATTGCCTACCACATCGCAAGGGAGCGTGTGAAGACATCTTCTGTGGAAGAGGCGGTTGCCGGAGCCATGAAGAAGATTGTAGGAGCATATTCCCTTGTTGTCATGAGTCCCAGAAAAATGATTGGGGCCAGGGATCCCTTCGGATTCAAGCCCCTCTGTATCGGAAAACGGGACAACGCCTATATTCTGGTGTCGGAAAGCTGTGCGCTGGATACGATCGGAGCAGAATTCGTCAGGGACGTCAAACCGGGTGAGATCGTTACCATTACGAAGGATGGTATCGCATCGGATACGAGGCTGTGCTTTCAGGACCGGAGCAGGGAAGCGAGATGTGTATTTGAATACATTTATTTCGCCAGACCGGACAGCGTGTTTGACGGAGTGAGCGTCTATCAGGCCAGAATTCTTGCCGGCCGTGCTCTGGCTGTAGATTCACCGGTGGAGGCTGATCTGGTGGTCGGAGTTCCGGAATCCGGCAATGGAGCGGCGCTGGGCTATTCCATGGAATCCCAAATTCCCTATGGCACTGCCTTTGTCAAGAACTCCTATGTGGGCAGAACCTTTATCAAGCCGAAGCAAAGCAGCCGGGAGTCGGCCGTTCGGATTAAACTGAACGTCTTAAAGGAGGCTGTGGCGGGCAAACGCGTCATCATGATTGATGACTCCATTGTCCGGGGAACCACCAGCGCTCTGATCGTCGGGATGCTGCGGGAAGCAGGGGCGAAGGAGGTCCATGTCCGGATCAGTGCTCCGCCATTTCTCCATCCGTGTTATTTTGGAACAGATATTCCTTCCGAGGACCAGCTGATCGCCCACGGCCGGACGGTACAGGAAATCTGCGACATGATCGGTGCGGATTCCCTGTCCTTCTTAAGACAGGAACGGCTGACGGAAATGGCGCAGGGACTGCCAATCTGTACTGCGTGCTTTTCCGGTGCGTATCCGATCCAGCCGCCTGAGGAGGATATCCGGGGCGAGTACGTACAGTAGTTCAGAAGTCTGCGAACGTGTACGTGCAGTAGCTCAGAAGTCTGCGAACGTGTACGTGCAGTAGTCCGGAAATCTGCGAACGTGTATGTGCAGTAGTTCAGAGATTCCGCAGAAGAAAAGAGGCGCTGCACCGGATTGTGTCACCATCCGGCCCGGCGCCTTTTATGCGGGGAGGGCGGCAGTGAGATGGAGAAGATTCGGCATGATCCGGCACAACCGTAAATTTTGTGATTTTTTGCTTTTAACTGTGAGCATATTATGATATGATATTTAACAAAAATCAACGAGAATTCTCCCAGCCTCTGCAGGTGGGAGATGAATCGCAAAAACAAACTTAGCGGCAGTGGCGGGCAGATATCCCCCACTGACATGAGGTCAAAACAATCCGGGCAACCGGATAAAATGGCAGCATAGCTACTATGTCACTCTGGGTTATGTATTCTGGGCTCAGAATGTGGATTGAAATAAAATCAAATGAAAGGGTGGAGACGTGGAAACGGTATCAGTCACATGCCGGTTCCTCCGTATGACGAAAGCCATCAGTCTCCTTGGTATATTTTTATGAACGACCGCTATCAGAGTCCTTTGTCTGAGCGCTATGCCAGCAAAGAAATGCAGTATATATTTTCACCGGATAAGAAATTCCGCACATGGAGGAAGCTCTGGATCGCTCTCGCCGAGACGGAGATGGAACTGGGGCTGCCGGTTACACAGGAACAGATTGATGAGCTGAAGGCCCATCAGGATGAGATCAATTACGATGTGGCGAAGCAGCGCGAGAAAGAAGTGCGTCACGACGTCATGTCCCATGTGTACGCTTACGGCGTACAGTGCCCGAAGGCAAAGGGAATCATCCATCTGGGAGCGACTTCCTGCTACGTGGGCGACAATACGGATATTATCGTTATGACCGAAGCGCTGGCGTTAGTCAGGAAAAAACTGGTCAACGTGATTGCGGAGCTGGCGAAGTTTGCAGACAGGTACAAAGATCAGCCGACGCTGGCATTTACCCATTTTCAGCCGGCACAGCCGACTACGGTTGGAAAACGCGCTACACTGTGGATACATGAGCTGGTCATGGATTTAGAGGATTTAGACTATGTGGCAGGCTCCATCCGTTTATTGGGCTCCAAAGGCACCACCGGCACACAGGCCAGCTTCCTGGAGCTGTTTGACGGCGATATGGACAAGGTAAGAAAGCTGGATCCGATGATCGCAGAGAAGCTGGGCTATCCGGGCTGCTATCCGGTTTCCGGCCAGACGTATTCGAGAAAGGTGGACAGCCGTGTCTTAAATATACTGGCCGGCATTGCTCAGAGCGCGCACAAGTTTTCCAATGATATCCGTCTGCTTCAGCATTTGAAGGAGATCGAGGAGCCATTTGAAAAGAGCCAGATCGGCTCTTCCGCCATGGCCTACAAGCGCAATCCGATGAGAAGCGAGAGAATCGCCTCTCTGTCAAACTATGTGATGTCCGATGTGATGAACCCCATGCTGGTGGCTTCCACCCAGTGGTTCGAGCGCACGCTGGACGATTCCGCGAATAAGCGTCTCAGCATTCCGGAGGGATTCCTGGCGATTGACGGTATTCTGGACCTTTACTTAAATGTAGTTGACGGACTCGTCGTTTATCCGAAGGTGATTGAGAAACACATGATGGCGGAACTGCCATTTATGGCTACCGAGAATATTATGATGGATGCCGTAAAAGCAGGAGGCGACAGGCAGGAGCTTCACGAGAGAATCCGTGAGCTGTCCATGGAGGCCGGAAGAAATGTGAAGGAAAACGGTATGGACAATAATCTCCTGGAGCTGATTGCCGCCGATCCTGCGTTCAATTTAAGCCTTGATGAGCTTAAGCAGAACATGGATCCGAAGAAGTATGTCGGATGCGCGCCGGCTCAGGTGGAGATCTATCTGGATGAAGTGATTCGGCCGCTGCTTTCCGCGAATCAGGATGTTCTTGGGATGACGGCTGAGATTAATGTCTAAAAATGTGTAAGATAAATGAGTAAGATAAATGTGTGCCAGCGGAAGACCATTTAGACGGGTATAAAAACAGTGATCTTCCGCAGAATAAGAATGGATTCAGAGCAGAGGCGATCGATAGTCTCTGCTCTTTTCAGGAGGATACGGTATGAGCAGCAATCTGGAATATTACAAGGTGTTTTATTATGTAGGACAGTTAGGCAGCATCACGCTGGCCGCGGAGAAGCTGTGCATCTCCCAGCCGGCTGTCAGCCAGGCGATCCGCCAGCTTGAGCTTTCCGTCGATGCGAAGCTGTTTATCAGGACCTCCAAAGGTGTCAGGCTGACGAGAGAGGGAGAGCTTCTCTATTCTTATGTAAAATCGGGTTTAGATGATATCTGGTATGGGGAGAATATGTTAAGGCGGATGCAGGATCTGGATACGGGAGAGGTTAGAATCGGAGCCAGCGATATGACGCTTCAGTTTTATTTACTGCCGTTTCTGGAGCGTTTTCACGAGAAATATCCGAAGGTTAAGGTAACGGTGTCCAACGGCCCCACACCGGAGACACTGGGCTTTTTAAGTCATGGAACCATTGATTTCGGCGTGGTCAGCTCCCCGGTCGATGCGAGGCCGGAGGTCTCTGTCACTGAGGTAAAGAAGATCCGGAATATTTTTGTGGCGGGAGAGCAGTTTAAGCATTTAAAGGGGAAAAGGCTGGAATACGGTATTCTGAAAGAACTTCCCTGTATTTTTCTGGAAAAGAATACGAGTACGAGACGGTTTATGGATGATTATTTAGAGAAGCTGGGTATCGTCGTGGAACCGGAATTCGAGTTGGCGACCAGTGATATGATTGTCCAGTTTGCCATGAGGAATCTTGGAATCGGCTGCGTGATGTCGGAGTTTGCAGAGAAGGAAATCGAAGCAGGCCATTTGTTTGAACTGGAATTTAAGCAGGGAATGCCGGAGCGGAGTTTCTGCATCATCACAGACCGAAAAAATCCCATGTCTCCCGCCGGAGGCCGTCTGCTGGAACTATTGATGGAAAAACCGGAAAAATCAATGATATAACTGAAACTTATGGAAAGCATAAATAATATTGACTTTACTTATGATGTGCTTTGAGCTATGATATACGCGGTGGCAATGAGCAGTGTGGAATCCGGTAAGCGGCAATCTGCGTCATGCTTGCATGAAAGCAGATTGCCGCTTACCGGATTCCATAGGGCGAAGCCCGTGACCGAGATGGAGCGGAGCGGAATCGAGGTCCACTGCGGGATAGAACGAAGCAAGATCGAAGCCCACTGCGGGATAGAACGAAGCAAAATCGAAGCCCCCCCGCAAACCGTAGTGAAGTAAAGGAGGAAACAAACAAATGGTAAGAGCAATAGTAGGCGCCAATTGGGGCGATGAGGGAAAAGGAAAAATCACGGACATGCTGGCGAATGAGTCCGACATTATCATCCGTTTTCAGGGAGGCAGCAATGCAGGACATACGATCATCAACAACTATGGCAAGTTTGCGCTCCACCTTCTGCCGTCCGGCGTTTTCTACAGCCACACGACGAGCGTAATTGGAAATGGCGTGGCGTTAAACATCCCGTTCCTGGTTAAGGAAATTGACGAGCTGGTAAGCAAGGGCGTTCCTAAGCCGCACATTCTCGTCTCTGACCGCGCGCAGATTCTGATGCCGTATCATATTCTGTTCGACCAGTATGAAGAGGAACGTCTTGGGAAGAAGTCCTTTGGCTCTACAAAGTCGGGTATTGCTCCATTCTATTCAGATAAATATGCAAAGATCGGATTCCAGGTCAGCGAGCTGTTTGAAAGTGAATCCTTAAAGGAAAAAGTAGCGCAGGTGTGCGAGACGAAGAACGTGATGCTGGAGCATTTATACCACAAGCCGGTTCTCGACCCGGAGGAGCTGTTTCAGACAATGCTTCAGTATCGTGATATGGTGGCTCCTTACGTCTGTGATGTGTCAAAATACTTATATGATGCCATCAAAGAGGGAAAGAATATCCTGCTGGAAGGCCAGCTTGGCTCTTTAAAGGATCCGGACCACGGCATTTATCCGATGGTTACATCCTCCTCCACACTGGCGGCTTATGGGGCCATCGGCGCAGGAATCGCGCCTTATGAAATAAAGAATATCACTACCGTTGTGAAGGCATATTCCAGTGCAGTTGGAGCAGGTGCATTTGTCAGCGAGATCTTCGGTGAGGAAGCCGATGAACTGAGAAAACGCGGCGGCGACGGCGGTGAGTTTGGAGCTACCACAGGACGTCCGAGACGTATGGGCTGGTTTGACGCGGTTGCGAGCCGGTATGGATGCCGGATTCAGGGATCCACAGAGGTGGCCCTGACCGTTCTCGATGTACTGGGATATTTAGATGAGCTTCACGTCTGCGTCGGTTATGAGATTGACGGTGAGGTTACGAAGGATTTCCCGACTACAGTCCGTTTGGAGCGAGCAAAACCGGTCTACGAGACACTTCCTGGCTGGAAATGTGAAATCCGTGGTATCAAAAAGTACGAAGACCTGCCGGAAAACTGCCGGAAATATATTGAATATATTGAGAAAGAGATTGAGACTCCAATCACCATGGTTTCCAATGGACCGGGTAGAGACGAGATCATATACAGATAAGACTGTCCTTACTAATTGGCAGAAAATGAAAGACGGCCAAATCCGAGAAAGAACCATCCGGATATGGCCGTCTTTTTTCTATTCGTTGTTTCTGTCTTTTTCCTCAGGATTTAAGAGCCTGTACACCAGTTGAAAAGCATACAATATGACCGGTATGACGACAGTTGAGAAGATAGCGGCCATCAGCCAGTTATTTGCGGACGGACTTTTGGAGAAAGCCGAAACGATGGCGATAACATACATGGCCAGTATGAATATAACTCCGGCCATGGCCAGAGGGCGTTTCCATTTCATGGGGACACCTCGCTTTCTTTGGGATGGTACTTCCCTTTATTATAACAGAAAACTTCGGAAACTCAAGGTAAGGATTTGGGATTTGTTCACAAAAACTTCAGATTTGCAACCTGTACTTTTTTACCAGATTATAGTACAATCAGAGGGAGATAACGTGTGAAAAGACAGGGAAGGAGTGTGTATTCTTGAAGAAAAGATGGGCAGCGGCGGTTGCAGTGAGCATGCTCTTAAGCCTCGGAAGCGTCATGGCGGCCGCGGCAGATGAGGCGGGGGCCGTTCAAACAGAGAACACAACTTCAGAGAGCGGAACTGCAGAGAATGGAACCGCGGAGAAAGGGAACTCGGCAAACGGAACTGCAGAGAATGGAACTGCAGAGAATGGAAACTCGGCAAACGGAACGTCAGAGAACACAGCCGGGCAGGTGTCGGAGGCAGACTCCGGGAATGAAGTAAAGGGAACCTGGAAGCAGGAAGACGGCGGCTGGAGATATTATGACGAAGCCGGAACGTATAAGAAGAACAGCTGGGAACAGATCGGCGGTTACTGGTACCATTTTGGCAAGGATGGCCTTATGGCTGTGGGCTGGCAGAAGATCGGCGGATATAACTATTGTTTCCGGGAGACGGGAGATCTGGCAATCGGCTGGTGCTATAATGATGACGATGAGAAATGGTACAATTTTGATGCGGATGGCACTGCGAAGAAGGGCTGGTTTCAGGATGAAGACGGAAGCTGGTACTGGTTCTCCACAAGAGGGGAGATGGCTTCTTCCGGTTATAAGTCGATCGACGGGAAACGGTATTATTTCTTCGAGGATGGCCAGATGGCGGCCAATCAGTATGTTGGGCTGTTCTACATGGACGAGAACGGCCAGAGGGATAAGCGCTATGACATCGTGATAGAAGGAAAGAGCAAGGAATCATCTGTGGCATCTGAGACGAAAGAGGAGATCACAGCAGCCCTCGAACATATTCCGAGAGGCTGGATCAAGTATTTTGTGGATCACGGATGGGAGATTCTCTATTATCCGGATAAGGAATATTTTTCCGCGCCAGAGTCCGACGGCAGTACATACTATGTATATCATAAGCTGGATACGAGCTACCGGAAGATTAAGTTCTGCAGGCCGGAGGGATTGACCCAGGCCTTTGGAGAATACATCGGATACGCGGCTGACTGCTTTGACAGCGACAGCCAGTTCGCTGTGGATCTGGCCATGAATAAGGGGAATGTGGATGAGTTCGTCGATGTCCCCGATTATTACACGAACAATATGCAGTTTTATTTCGGTAAGCTGGTGGAGGCATACTTAAGCGACAACGATACGAGAACCGCTATGGAAGCGGATTCGCCTCAGGTCTGTGAGATTTTGAGGAAGGTTTTGTATGCGCGGTAAGCGGCTTTAACAAAACAAGCGAGAATTCCCCCACTGACATGAAGTCAAGCCGCGCATCTACAAGATGTAGTCGCACTCTGTGAAATGATCGAGCGTGGATTGAAACAACAAAATAGACGGCACTTTGCGAAATGACTAAGCGTGGAATGAAACCTATATACGAAAAATAATAAGAACGATAAAAAAGCAGGAGCAATCCTGTTTTTTTATTGCTTCTGAAAGGATAGGGAGACAGAAGACAGGAGATAATAGACGCAGAAAACAGGATACGAATAACCGAAGCGGTGTAAAAGACATCATTACAAATCAATCGATAAAAAAATACTTATTTACTCTTGACTCCTGGAGGCAACGGGTATATACTAACCATAGAACGTTAATTATTTAACAAAATAGAAAAAACTTATAAATGAAAAGCTTATCTTAGTTCAATCTAAATCGTTTTTATTATTAATGAGGAGGCGGCATATATGAAGAAGATGGAAGGTAAAGTCGTACTGATTACCGGCGGTGCGAGAGGGATCGGTTATGGTATTGCAAAGGCATTTGCAGAAGAGGGCGCCAATATCGTTATTACGGGACGTACGGCGAGTACACTGATCGAGGCAAGAGAGAATCTGGAAGCAGATTACGGCATCGAGGCGCTGTTTGTAGTCGCGGATGGCGGCGATGAGGCGGCAGTAAAGAACGTGGTAAAGCAGGCGGTTGACCGTTTTGGCAAGCTGGATTGTCTTGTTAATAACGCACAGGTTTCCAAGTCCGGCACAATGCTGGTGGACCACACGAAAGAGGATTTCGACCTTGCGATCTATTCCGGTCTGTATGCGACGTTTTTCTATATGAGAGAGGCATTCCCGTATTTGAAGGAGACAAAAGGCAGCGTAATCAATTTCGCCTCCGGAGCGGGCCTGTTCGGCAAACTGGGCCAGTCTTCCTATGCGGCAGCCAAAGAGGGAATTCGCGGTATGTCCCGTGTGGCAGCGGCAGAGTGGGGCGAGTTTGGAATCAATGTGAATGTAGTCTGCCCGCTGGCCATGACACCTGGTCTGGAAAAGTGGAAAGATGAGTATCCAAAACTGTATGACCAGACGATTCAGAGCATTCCTCTCAAGCGATTTGCAGATCCGGAGAAGGATATCGGACGTGTCTGCGTATTTCTTGCATCGGACGACGCGAGTTATGTGACGGGTGAAACAATTACACTTCAGGGTGGAAGCGGATTGAGACCATAAATGAAAAGAATCCATCGGAGACGATACGTCTTCCGGTGGATTCTTTTTATTCCCGCAAGCAGCGAGTCGGGTGGAACTGTTCCTATTCAGCAAGCGTTTCCCATATTTCATAGAGTTCTTCCAGCCTTGTCTGAATCTCTTCTTTCTCTTTGTTGAGTTCCATGAGGCGGGAGACATCGGTGAAGACTTCTTCCCGGGTGAGAAGCCCGTCGATTTCGCCGTCCCTCGTCTCCAGCTGATGAATCTCATCCTCGGTCTTCTTTAAGTCGTTCTGCCGTTTGCGGATTCTGGCCTGTTCCTCTTTAAATGCCTTCCAGTCCTGTTTAACTTCGGAACCCTCGGGAGTCTGTGATGCACCGCCTTCCGCTCCATTTTCCTGATTTCCAGACGGCTCTGAGGCGTAAAGCTCTGTCATCAGCTCTTTCTTTTCCAGATAATAATCGTAATTGCCGATGTAATTGACCAGTGTGTGACCCGTCAGGTCGAGAATGCGGGTGGCCGTTTTGTTGATGAAGTAACGGTCGTGGGACACGTAGAGAACTGTGCCCGTATAGCTGTTCAGCGCATCCTCCAGAATTTCCTTGGAGGTGATATCCAAATGGTTCGTCGGCTCATCGAGGATCAGGAAATTGGCCTCGGACAGCATCAGCTTCGCCAGAGAGACGCGTCCCCGTTCCCCGCCGCTTAAGTCCTTGACCCGCTTGAACACATCGTCTCCAGTGAATAGAAACGCGGCAAGAATGTTCCGGATCTGCGTGTTGTTCATGTTGGGATACGTATCAGAAAGCTCGTTAAAGAGCGTCTTTTCCATGTGCAGAACCTGATGTTCCTGGTCGTAATAGCCGATATGCACCTTGGAACCGAGACGAATTTCCCCGGTATCCGCAGGCAGCAGGTTGTTCAATATCTTTAAAATCGTAGTCTTTCCGGTTCCATTGCCTCCGATAATGGCAACCCGTTCCCCCCGTTTGATATCAAAATCCACATGGTTAAACAGATGGTTGGGGCCGAAGGCCTTGCTTAGGTCACGGATGGTCAGCACATCGTTGCCGCTGATGATGTTAGGCTCTAAGCGGATTCGCATCTCGTCATTGACTTCCGCCGGTTTTTCCAGGACCTCGATCTTATCCAGCATCTTTTCACGGCTTTCCGCCCGTTTGATGGATTTTTCCCTGTTGAAGGATTTCAGCTTCGCAATGACCTCCTCCTGGTGGCGGATTTCCTGCTGCTGGTTTAAATAAGCCTTCATCTTCGCGTCCCGGATCATGGCGCGCTTTTCGCTGTACGCAGTGTAATTGCCCTGATATACGGCGAGATTGCCGCTGTCCATCTCGATGATCTTTGTGACGACGCGGTCGAGGAAATACCGGTCGTGGGCGACGATGATGACGCTTCCGTCGTAATTGGTCAAATAACCCTCCAGCCAGGCGATGGAGTTCATGTCTAAATGGTTGGTAGGCTCGTCCAGAAGAATAATATCGGGCTTTGTTAAAAGAAGCTTGCCCAGGGAGACTCTGGTCTTCTGGCCTCCGGACAGGGCCGACACCGGCTTCGTGAATTCTTCCTCCGTAAAGCCCAGACCTTTTAACACACCGGTTACCTCACTCTGGTAGGCGTAACCGTTTTGAAGTTCAAACTCATGGTTTAAACGGCTGTAGACGGAAAGCATGTTTTCCAGCTCATCTCCGGAGGCGTGCTTCATATCAAGCTCCAGTCTGCGGATTTTTGCTTCCATCTCAATCAGCGGCCGCTTTACCTCCAGCACCTCGTCAAAAATGGACTTATCGCCGCCCAGCTCCTGGTGCTGCGCCAGGTATCCCAGTGTCTTTCCCTTGGAAATGACGACCTCTCCATCATCGGCGGCCAGCTCTCCGATGATGATTTTTAACAGTGTGGATTTGCCGGCGCCGTTGATGCCGACGATGGCTGCCTTTTCATGATCCTCTATATGAAAGGAAGCATGGCGGATAATTTCCGTGCTTCCAAAGGCCTTGCTTATGTTGCTGCATGATAAAATCATGGTAGTTCCTCCCCTTGAATGGCTCGAATAAATGTTGAATAACACGAATAGTATAATATAGGTTGGAATTTTTTTCAACTGCAACTGGTTGGAGTGAGTGTTGCAGTTCACAACCCTGCCGGCCTCTGCTTCCCGGTCTGCCCCGGCAGACCGGGAAGCAGAGGCCGGCAGGGCTGTGTACTGCAGCGATTAAGAGGAACGCCCAAGCAAGAAAAATAAAACCTGTTTGACATTATTTTGTCATGACTGTATAATAGTAGTTAATTTAACAAAACAAGCGAAAAGTCCCTCGCCGCTGTAAGACAGAGGGATGAAAAGGAATAAACAAACTATTGAAGAAGGTGAAGATGTGGCAGAAAAAGAGATATCAAAAGCAGTGATTGCGAGGTTACCGAGATATTACCGGTATCTTGGAGAACTGATGGAGGATGGGGTGGAAAGAATTTCCTCCAATGACTTAAGTGTCCGTATGAAGGTTACTGCGTCTCAGATCCGCCAGGATCTGAATAATTTTGGAGGCTTTGGACAGCAGGGCTATGGCTATAATGTAAAGTATTTATATACGGAGATCGCTAAGATCCTTGGAATCGACAGACAGCATAATATTGTGATTATCGGTGCGGGTAATCTGGGACAGGCAATTGCCAATTATGCGAATTTTGAGAAGAGGGGCTTTCTGATCAAGGGAATGTTCGATATTAATCCCCGTCTTATCGGGCTCGTCGTACGAGGGATTGAGATCAGAAGTGTTGATGATCTGGAGCAGTTTGTGAGGGATAACGACGTTCAGATTGCAGCTTTGACGATACCAAAGACCAAGGCGCCGGAGATTGCGGACCGTCTTGTGAGCGCAGGAATCAAGGCAATCTGGAATTTCGCCCATACGGATCTGGTGGTACCGGATGACGTGGTGGTGGAGAACGTACACCTTTCTGAGAGCCTGATGCGCTTATCCTATAAGGTTTGCAGCATGCAGGACAAGGCAGAGGAAGAAAAGGCGGAGCGGGAAAAAGGCAAATCTGCCAAAGCAGATACGGGTAAGAAATCATAAGATTTGATCCGTTGCCTTTTGATCCATTTCGTTTGTGAAATGAGTGCCGGCAGGCAAAGGAGAAATTCTTCTTTGCCTGCCGGCAGTTTTGTATTATAATATAGAGAACATGCAGAGATGAGTTTCAGATCGTTAAGACTGAGGGATGAGTTTTTAGTCGGAAAGGCGAATGGGTATGAGATATCTGGTATCGGGAAGCCAGATGAAGGAAGTGGACAGCTATACCATCCAGTCCATAGGAATCCCTTCACTGGTGCTTATGGAGCAGGCGGCCGCGGCCGTTGTGCGTGAAGTGCAGAAAAAGGCGGAGAAAAAGGACCGTATCTGGGCAGTCTGCGGGACTGGGAATAATGGGGCGGACGGGATTGCAGCCGCCAGGCTTCTCCATTTAAAGGGGTACACCGTGACCGTGATTCTGGCAGGGACGAAGGAGAACGGGACGGATGAATACAAGAAACAGCTGGCCATTGCGGAGCGGCTGGGCCTGAATCTGATTGAGTACAGCGATTTTATACCGGGGCGCTGCGAACTTATTATCGACGCCGTGTTCGGCGTGGGGCTGTCCAGAGAGGTAGGCGGAACGTACCGGGACTTACTGGCCACGCTCCCCGGATGCGGAGCGGCTTACGTGGTGGCTGTGGATATTCCGTCCGGAATTCACTCCGACACGGGGGAGGTCATGGGAATTGCCTTGAAGGCCGATGTGACGGTGACCTTTGGCTATGAAAAGCTGGGGACGCTTCTCTATCCGGGACGCGCTTACAGCGGTACCGTTGTTGTGGCGGATATCGGTTTTCCGCCGGTCAGCTTAGAGAGGCTGAGCCCGGAACTGTTTACCTATGAAGCTGAGGATATCCGCATGATTCCAGCCCGGCCGGCATATTCCAATAAGGGAACCTTCGGCCGTGTCCTGATTGCCGCGGGTTCGAAAAATATGAGCGGAGCGGCCTATTTAAGCGCCATGGCGGCATACCGGATGGGGGCCGGTCTGGTGAAGATCTTTACCGTGGAGGAGAACCGGGCGATCCTGCAGACTGCGCTTCCTGAGGCGATTATCACCACCTACGACCCGGAGGAGGCACAGACGCCTACCGTGCGTTTCCAGACGCTTCTGGAGGCTCAGTGTGAATGGGCCAGCGTCATCGTCCTGGGCCCCGGAATCGGCCAGGAGCCGTATACGAGAAACCTGGTGGAGACGGTGCTGGCCAATGCCTACGTCCCCATTATCCTCGATGCGGACGGCCTCAATACCATTGCGGCATTTCCGGAGCTGACCAATTATTTTACGGAGAATATCATCGTGACGCCTCATCTCGGTGAGATGGCGAGGCTGGCAGGAAGTTCGGTAGAGGCGATCAGAGGGTGTCTGATCCCCACCGCGAGGGAATACGCGGATCGTTATGGAATTACCTGCGTGCTGAAGGACGCGGTGACGGTGGCGGCCTTAAAGGACCAGCGGACCTACATCAATACCAGCGGCAACAGCGCCATGGCGAAGGCGGGAGCGGGGGATGTCCTGACCGGAATTATCGCAGGACTTCTGGCGCTTGGCATGGAGGAATCGGACGCCGCGGCCATGGGCGTGTACCTGCACGGACGGGCGGGGGATCTGGTAAAGCTTCAGTCGGGAGAGCACGGCCTTCTGGCCCGGGAACTGACGGAAGTACTGGCAGACATTATAAAATTATGAGACAGAATAATCTGAAGGAAGTATAGAGAAATGGAACGATACAGCAGAGTTTATGAGACGGTAAATCTGGACGCCATCAGACAGAATATGGAAGCTATGAGGGCCAATCTAAAGGAAGGAACTGAGATGATTGGCGTGGTAAAGGCGGATGGATACGGTCATGGCTCAGTACCGGTGGCGTGTGCCATCGACTCTTACGTTAGCGGATACGCGACGGCCACCCCGGAGGAGGCTGTCATATTGAGGAAACACGGTATTACGAAGCCCATCCTGATTCTCGGAGTGAGTCCGGAGAGCAGCTTCAGCCAGCTGATCGAGTACGATCTCCGCCCGGCCATCTTCCGCTATGAAAGCGCGGAGCGACTGTCGGAACTGGCAGTACAGGCGGGGAAAAGGGCGTCCATCCACATCGCCCTGGATACCGGCATGAGCCGGATCGGCTATATGGTGACTGCAGCGGCGGCGGATGAGACAGCGCGGATCAGCCGTCTTCCGGGAATCCGCATCGAGGGCCTCTTCACTCATTTCGCAAGGGCGGATGAGAAGGACAAAGGTGCCACGGACCGCCAGATGGAGCTGTTTGCCACGTTCGTTTCCATGCTTTCTGAGCGGGGCGTTACGATTCCGGTTCTGCATTGTTCCAACAGTGCGGGAATTTTAGAGCTTCCGAAGGCGAACTTTAACGCGGTCCGCGCGGGAATCTCCATTTACGGCCTCTATCCGTCGGATGAGGTGGAGAAGGAGCAGGTTCGTTTGATACCGGCCATGGAGTTAAAGAGTACCATAACCTATTTGAAGACGATTGCGCCGGGAACTCCGGTCAGCTACGGCGGCACCTTTACGGCAGAGAGAGAGACCTCCATTGCGACTATCCCGGTAGGGTACGGGGACGGTTATCCCCGGGCGTTGTCAGGCCGGGCGGATGTCCTGATCCGCGGCCGCCGCGCCAGAATCCTGGGCCGTGTCTGTATGGATCAGCTGATGGTAGATACGACGGATATCCCTGAGGCGGAGGAGGGCGACGAGGTCACTCTGATCGGAAAAGACGGAGAGGAAGAGATTACAGTAGAGGAGCTGGCGCGCATTGGCGGCGGATTCCATTACGAAATTCTCTGCGACATCGGCAAGCGTGTCCCAAGAGTCTACATAGAAGCAGGAAAAGTGGTCGGAAAAAAAGATTATTTTGATGATATTTACGAAGGATTCGGAAAGTAATCCGAAAAGGAAGTGAAGGGACGAATAACGTCATCCATGTCCGTATCATATCATAGAATATGCGGCAAAAGAACTTGAGCGAATAACTTAAGTGAATACACGAGTCAAAAAAGGTCAATAATAGACGTAAATCAATTGACGGAGTGTGAGAAAGTGATAATCAGACGTGGAGACATTTTTTATGCAGACCTAAGACCGGTAGTAGGCTCCGAGCAGGGAGGAATCCGGCCGGTCCTCATCATACAGAACGACATCGGAAACAAGCACAGCCCCACCGTCATCTGCGCAGCAATCACGTCCCGGATGAACAAGGCAAAGCTTCCCACTCATGTCGAACTCGATACCAGAAGATGCGATATGATAAAAGATTCCGTAATCCTGTTAGAGCAATTAAGGACCATAGACAAGCAAAGACTGAAAGAGAAGATTTGTCATATCGATGAGGAACTTCAGGAGAAAGTGGACTATGCGTTAAAAATCAGTTTGGAACTGGATACATAGTTCAGGAATACGAAAGAGACAGGATAAACTTGTAAACCTGCAGAATTATTAAGAATTGTGGTTCCTCATAAGGCTGAGAGAGATTTCGGGATTTTCGTTCCGCCAGGGAGCCGGGGCCGGAGCACTTCCCACAGTTTCAGCTCATGGTTTCGGCCGGGAAGTAATTTACGAAAGCAGCCTTTCATAATTCTGCAAGTTTACAGTTTATCCTGTGAAGGAAGCGTAAATACTTGACAAATGAGGGGGAGGAGGGTATCATCTTTCATAGCTATGAGCAGGGATAAAGAACACCCAACACCTGGTGCAAAGCTGTACTGGTCCCCCAAAAACAACAACCAATGACAATCAATTAAAGGAGTAAAACAAGACAATGGACGATGGCAACCCGCTTCCCAGCGTGGCAATATTTTTACTATTCATCCTGTTAGACGCCATATTCTACGGATTTGGCGCTGCAATTCAAAACGTCAACACGAATGACTTAGAGCATCAGATGGAAGAAGGCAGTGACAAGGCAAGAAAGCTGCTACATATCGTTAACAGGCCTACCCGGTTTGTAAACACGATACAGGTATCTACCAATATCATAGGCATAATCACCGGTGCCTTTATTTTAGAGCAGCTGGGCGGCCGCCTTACCCTTATTCTGGACCGCCGGGCCAGCATGTCCGCTCCCTGGCTTTCCATCTTAAGCCTTCTGATCGTAGGCATTCTCCTGATCGTGCTGCTTATCAGCTTCGGCATCGTGATTCCGAAACGCTGTGCGGCCCAGAACCCGGAGAAATGGGGCTATAACATGCTTCCGGTCGTCACCTTTTTCATGGTTCCCCTAATGCCGTTTACCTGGCTCATCAACGCTGTGGCATTTCTGTTTTTAAAACTGATCGGGATCGATATGATGTCGGACAATGAAAATGTGACAGAAGAAGACATCATGTCCATGGTCAATGAAGGCCACGAGCAGGGCGTCTTAGAGGCCAGAGAGGCGGAGATGATCACCAATATTTTCGAACTGGACGACAAGGACGCCGGCGACATCATGACGCACCGGAAGAACCTGGTTGCCCTGGACGGTTCCATGACCTTAAAGGAGGCGGTGAATTTCATCCTGAAGGAAGGCTATAACTCCAGGTACCCGGTTTACGAAAAGGATATTGACGACATTACCGGCATCCTCCATATGAAAGATGCGCTCATTGCCGCGGAAAACGGCGGTAACGCGTCGGTTCCGATCTGTGAGATCGAGGGACTTCTGCGGGAGGCCCATTTCATTCCGGAGACGAGAAACATCGATTCTCTCTTCAAGGAGATGCAGTCCCAGAAGATTCACATGGTTATCGTGGTCGATGAATACGGGCAGACGGCCGGTATCGTCACCATGGAGGACATTCTGGAAGAGATCGTCGGCAGCATCATGGATGAATACGACGTGGATGAAGAATTTATTGCCGAGTCGGAGGACGGCTCCTATATTGTCAGCGGCATGACCCCCTTAGACGAGGTGGCCAAGACCCTGGATATCGAATTTGAGGAGGACGATTACGACTCCTATGACACCATCAACGGGTTCCTCATCTCGAGGCTGGACCGCATTCCGCAGGAAGGCGAGCAGACAGAGGTGGAATACCAGGGGTACGGATTCAAGATTCTCCAGGTGGAGAACAAGATGATTCACACCATCCGCATACAGAGGCTCGCTCCTCCGCCGGATACCCCGTCAGGGCCGGAAAATGGCGGGGAAAGCCCGGTGGAGAGCGAAAATTCCTTGCCAGATTAACAGAATGGTGTTAAAATGGAAAAGATGCTGATTTTTAGAATATTTTCAGGACGAAGAAGATAAAGGAAAAGGAGTGTTATAACAATGTCAGGACATTCAAAGTTCGCAAATATCAAACACAAAAAAGAGAGAAATGATGCTGCAAAAGGCAAAGTTTTCACCGTGATCGGAAGAGAACTTGCAGTGGCAGTGAAAGAAGGCGGACCGGACCCTGTGAATAACAGCAAGCTGCGCGATGTCATTGCAAAAGCCAAAGCCAACAATATGCCGAACGATACGATTGACCGTGGAATCAAGAAGGCGGCCGGCGACGCTAATGCTGTGAATTATGAGACCATTACATATGAAGGATATGGTCCGAACGGGGTAGCGATTATTGTTGACACCTTAACCGACAACAAAAACAGGACGGCAGCCAATGTGAGAAGCGCCTTTACCAAGGGCGGCGGAAACGTAGGAACGCCAGGCTGTGTATCTTATATGTTCGATAAAAAGGGCCAGATCATCATTGACAAGGAAGAGTGTGAGATGGACCCGGATGAACTGATGATGATGGCTCTGGATGCGGGAGCCGAGGATTTCTCCGAGGAGGAAGACAGCTACGAGGTAATCACGGCGCCGGAAGATTTCAGCGCGGTGCGTGAAGCGCTGGAAGCGGCCGGAATTCCGATGGCAGAGGCCGACGTAACCATGATCCCGCAGACCTGGGTAGAACTGACCGATGAGGACGCGATCAAAAAGATGAACCGGACTCTCGATCTTCTGGACGAGGATGACGACGTTCAGGCCACCTATCACAACTGGGAAGAATAATATTGAAATGAGAAGCCGGCTTAAGAAAATAATACTTTCTGAGCCGGCTTTTTGCATAAAGAAGAGGGCGAATGCGAATTGAAGGAAGAAGAGGCATACATAAGGGCCGTTGACGTGGATTACTCCTTCCATCTGGCAAAGCGGATGGAGCAGTATAAGTGCAACGAGGCGCTGGGATACCGGACGGCCGGTTCCAGGGCGGAATGGGAGACCGGGGAGATGATTCGGCGGGAGATGGAGGCCATCGGGCTGGAACGCGTGAGAAAGGATGAAATCTCACTGGATTCCTGGGAGTTTAAACAGGCCATCTTAAGATTTTACGACGCCTCCGGTCAGCTGAAGGAGTGTCAGCTGGGGGCGTATCAGACGGATTTTCACACCGATGGATTCGAGGAGTTCACCATCGTCTGCGGCGGTAAGGGGACGGCGGCGGATTACGAGGGCGCCGATGTCTCCGGCAAGCTGGTTTTGGCAGAGATCAACCAGAGGGAGGAGTGGTGGATTAATTTTCCCGTGTATGAGGCCCATATTCGGGGCGCGGCGGCCTTAATCGCCGTTCAGGGCGGCGGCTACGGGGAGGTGGATGATACCGCCTTAAATGCCCAGGATATCGGAGGCCCGGCCGATGCGCCTGCATTTTCCATGTCACGGGCGGATGCGCGCGCACTGAAGGAAAGCATGGCCGGTACGGACGAAAAGAAGGTCTGGTTCTGCGCGGATTCGACGGTTAAGACGGGGGCGGTCTCCTACAACATTGTGGGGGAGATACCGGGACGGGACCGGGAATCCATGATTCTGCTGTCGGCCCATTACGACTCCTATTTTTCGGGGTTTCAGGATGACAACGCGGCGGTGGCCCTGATGCTGGGAATCGGCAGGGCTCTCATACAGAGCGGATACCGCCCGGAAAAAACCATTGTCTTCTGCGCCATGGCGGCTGAGGAGTGGGGGATGGCGGATTCGAAATACGACTGGTCAACCGGTGCGTGGCAGCAGGTTTCCGTCGTCCATCCGGAATGGCGGGGGAAGGTGGCGGCAGATTTTAATTTTGAACTGCCGGCTCACGCACATGGAAAAAAGGACGCCATACGCACGGTGTACGAGTATGCGGATTTTCTGGAGTCCCTGCTCGGGGGCACCGGTGTGGGAAAGGACGTGTATCCGGAAGGCGTGGCTGTGCTCTGTCCCGTCGAGACCATGTCGGACGATTTCTCCATGGCGATCTCGGGCATTCCATCCATGGTCAACGATTTCACGTCGGGCCAGTTTATGGAGACCCACTACCATACGCAGTTTGACAATGACGACTATTACGACGAGGCGGTATACCGGTTTCATCATGAGCTGTATGGATGTCTGGTCATGGCATTCGACCGGACGGCGGTAGCGCCCCTTAATTTTGAGAGGCTGTTTCTGGCGCTTAAGGACAGCCTGGATCTCGACTATTCGGAGAAGACCGGAGCCGGCGGAGAACGGCTGAAGGAGCTGACGGAAGAGGCGGCCCGGCTGGGAAAAGCGGTTTATGAGCAGGTGCGCCGGATTAATGAGAAGTGCCGGAATCAGGAGCAGCCCTGGAAATACCGGGAACAGTACCGTGAGCTGGAAGCCGTCCTGATGCAGCTCTTTAAAATGGAGCAGGACAGCTTTGTAAGGCTGGACTGGCACGACGAGGTCTGTTTTCCGCAGGAAGCTGTGCGGAGAAATTTAAAGCTGGTGCGGACCGCTGTCGAATGCCTGGAAAACGGCCATGGGCGGTGTGCGCTGGAGGCCATCTACGGGATCGACAATAACCGGTATGCATTTCAGTTTGACGAGGAGGTGTTCCGCCATTTTACGGATTACGTGATGAATCAGGAGGCGGGGCGTCTGCAGTGGGGAGCCGGCCGGATCGTCCACCACGAAAATCTGTTTCATCTGGTGCAGCTTCTAAAGGGCAAGCTGGAGGAAGAGGATGAGGATTTTACGGAAGAGCTTCTGATCCTTAAGCGGGTGGAGGAGAACCAGCTGGCCTGCTATTTGGACGATATTGAATATATGAACCACGCAATAGAAAAAATGATACAGAAATTAAAGGAGATAACAGAGAACGAATCATGGAAAGTGACCGATTGTACCGAGTGAAAAGAGAAGATGTGGAGAAGCTTAAGGAGCTGCTGACAGCATGTTTTGCCAGGGACCCTCTGTACTGCAAGCTGATCCCTGATGAAGACACGAGGAAACGGCTGATGCCGGAGCTGTTTGAATGCGATATGGAGGAATTCTTTGAGACGTGTGAAATCTACGCGGACAGCCCGGAAATTAATGGAATCATTGTAGTGGATGACGAATCGGAGCCCTATAATCCGGTGCATTACTATCTGACAGAGGCGGCCGCGACGCTGCGGACAGACGGGTATCTGATCAAGGAGGACCCATCACTGAAGACGTTCTGGAATTTTGCCATGGGACGGGACTATTTAAATTCCAAATGGACGGACCAGCTCCACCAGGAGGAGCGGTTACATATCATTTATCTGGCCGTGAGGCCCAGGATGCAGCACCACGGAATCTCGGCTCTGCTTTTAAATGAGGCGATCGATTACGCGGACCGCCACAGGCAGATGATCTCACTGGAGACGCACAATGAAAAGAATGTGGCGTTTTACCAGCACTTTGGATTTAAGGTGTTCGGGGTGGTGGAGAAGCATTTTGATTTGAAGCAGTATTGTATGATACGTGAAGTATAGAGAAGCTGGCGGGAGCCGGTGCAGGAACAGACATCTGTCCTGCGCCGGCTCCCGTTTATCGCTGCTCCAATCCGTTAATACACGTAATACGACAGGGTCTCTGTAAAAGCAAAGCCCAGTTTCCGATAAAGTGCAAGCGCCGGTTCGTTGTCCCCGGATACCTGAAGCAGGACGCGGCTGACCGGAAGGTCCTCCGGCTGCGGCCTGGCCGACCGGTTTAATTCCTCAATGAGCGCGGCGGCGGCACGGGTTCCGATTCCCTGATTCCGCAGGGATTCCTGAATCTCGAGACCATAGAAGTAAACGGTTTCATTTTGAAAAATGAGGTGGAAGGAGCCGGCAGGCTGATCATTAACGTGGATGGTATAGAGCGTGTCCTCATCCCGGGGGCTGAGTGCGGGGGAGAATTTGACCGCCCGGCTGTCCAGGCCGGGAGACGGCGCGGGTAGGCGCAGCTCCATCATGTGTTCCTGGTTTAATAGCTCCGCCCCGATGGCGTCCAGCGTATGCTTCGCGTCGGCGCAGGAATCATCGGCCAGGAAGAGGAGATCGCATTCGCCCGACTCCTTCAGCAATTCTTCCAGCAGCCGGGTAAAATGCCCGCGTCTCCGGCAGGACGGGAGCGTGAAGGCGCTGCAGCTGCATGTCTCAAATTCGTTAAAAATTGCAGAAAATGCGGATAAGAGCGTTTCTTCGTCGTATAATAGAAAGAAAAGACAGCCGTCTTCCGTGGGAAAGGTGAGTGAAGTCTGATCGTGCGACCGGCATGCGGTTTCTAGGGCATGCAAGTCTTCCAGCTGATGGAGGTCTAATTGTTTTGTGCGTATGATTTTCATGGTGTTCTCCCTTTTCTTTTCCGGAGGAAATATCAGCACTGCACTGCGCAGTACTGGTGTATACAGTATAGTACAAGAAACCATGTGATTTCAATCAAATATTTTCCATATTGCTGATTGTTTCTTTGAAATATGGGTGATAGAATAAAACCAGTGGATATAGTGGAGGGATTATTTTGAAAAAGAGAGATGAGATACCGGTTTGTGATACCTGGAACCTGGCGGACATTCTGCCGTCCGATGAAGCTTGGGAAGCGCTGTTTCTCGAGACTGAGAGAGAACTGGCCGGTTATAAGGAGTTTGAAGGACATCTGGCCGAATCCGGCGAGGTGCTGTTTCAGTGTTTGAAATTCGATGAAGACATTTCACTGAAGATTGAGAGGCTGTTTGTATACGGAAGAGAGAAATCCGATGAGGATACGGCAAAGGCGAAGTATCAGGATTTTTCGGCAAGAGCCCAGGCGCTCTCCTATAAGGCAGCAGGACTTTCGTCTTATATTGTTCCGGAGATTCTGGCCATGGATGAGTCTGTGCTGAACGGATTGATCCGCACGGAGAAGGAGCTCCGCCGGTATGCCCGGACATTTGAAATCATCATGAAGAAGAAGGCGCACACGCTTTCTGCAGGAATGGAAGAGCTTCTGGCAAGGTCCATGGAAGCGACCCAGAGCCCTTCCGATATTTTTAACATGTTTAATAACGCGGATGTGAAATTTCCGTCCATCACAGACAGTGAGGGAAAGGAAATTCCCGTCACCCACGGAACGTATATTCCGCTCATGGAGAACCGGGACCGCCGTGTGAGAAAAGAAGCATTTCAGTCCATGTACAGCGTCTACGGCCAGTTTGCCAATACGCTGGCTGCGACGTTCGCGGCAAACGTAAAGCAGGCCTCCTTCTATGCGAAGACCAGAAGTTACGCCTCCAGCCGCGCCTATTATCTGGCGGAGAACGAGGTGCCCGAGAGCGTCTACGACAATCTGGTGGCGGCGATTCAGGAAGGCTTACCACTGCTCCATGATTATGTCGCCGTCAGAAAGAATGTGCTGGGGCTGGATGAGATCCACATGTACGATTTGTATACGCCCATGGTCAGCCGTGACGACAGCCGGATTCCCTATGAAGAGGCGAGGGAGATGGTGAAAAAGGGCCTGGCTCCGCTGGGAGAGAAGTATCTGTCCCTTTTACAGGAAGGCTTTGACAACCGCTGGATCGATGTCTATGAGAATGAAGGAAAACGCAGCGGCGCGTACTCCTGGGGCGTCTACGGAACCCACCCGTATGTGCTGCTCAATTACAGCGGCACTCTGGACAGTGTGTTTACCCTGGCCCATGAGATGGGGCATTCCCTGCACTCCTGGTTTTCCGATCAGGCGCTGCCTTACGTAGATGCGGGATACAAGATTTTCGTCGCGGAAGTGGCGTCCACGTGCAATGAGGCGCTGCTGAACCGTTATCTGCTGGCCGTGACGGAGGATAAGAAGGAGCGGGCGTATCTTCTGAACCATTTTATGGAGAGTTTCCGGGGAACGGTGTTCCGTCAGACCATGTTTGCGGAGTTTGAGGCCGAGACCCACAGGAGAAGCGAGGCGGGAGAACCGCTCACGGCGGAGCTGCTCTGCAGGCTGTACCATGAGCTGAATGTAAAATACTTCGGACCGGAGATGGTGGTCGACAGCGAGATCGATTATGAGTGGGCGAGAATCCCTCATTTCTATACGCCATTTTACGTATATCAGTATGCGACGGGCTTCTCGGCGGCCATGGCGATCAGCAGCAGGATCCTGGCCGGTGATGAACAGGCCCTGGAAGGCTATTTCAAGTTCTTAAGCGGCGGCAATTCCATGCCTCCGATCGAACTTTTAAAGCTCTGCGGCGTGGATATGTCCACAGCCCAGCCGATCAGGGAGGCTCTGGCCGTATTTAAGGAACTGCTGGAGGAATATAAGACGCTGTAGCGAAAAGAGGGGAGCAGGGATGAATCTGTATCAGATGATCTTCAAGAGAAGATCCATTCGAAAATTTAAATATGAAGCGGTACCGGAGCAGCTGTTAAAGGATATTCTGGCCTTTGCAGGCTGCGTGGCGACGCTCTGCCCGGAGATTTCCATAAAGATGGAGATTAAGGAGAATATAGAGAAAGACCTTCACGTCAAGGGCTTGTGGAAGGTGGAAGCGCCGTATTACCTGGTGTTTTATTCGGAAGATAAGGAAGGCTATATGATGAATGCCGGATATGTTCTGGAGCCGGTCCTTCTCTATATGACCGGAAAAGGCCTGGGAACGTGCTACCTCGGCAGCACCCGCATCCCCGGAGCGGAACCGGCCGGGATGAAGGCGGCCATAGCCGTTGCGTTTGGATACCCCAAATCCCTGCTGTACCGCGATCCGGCTACGGCAAAGCGTCTGCCGTTAAAAGAACTCTGCGTGTTTAAGGATGAGATCGGCGAGCCGGTGAAGAATATCCTGAAAGCCGTCCGTCTGGCACCTTCGGCCATGAATACGCAGCCCTGGCGTTTTATCGTCTACCATGACAGAATCTATATTTTTTCCTGCAAGGAATTTCTCCCGTCCCAGACCATGGTGGCGATGAGGGATTTGAGCATGGGAATCATGCTGTCTCATCTGTCCATCGCGGCGGAGGAGCTGTGGCTGAATTTAAAGATCGAAGTGGAAGCGCAGATGGTAAAGAAGTCTTATAAGAGCGGCGCCTACGTGGCAACTGCATTTCTGCTGGAATAATGCCGGACTGTGTTTCAGGCATGGATACAGAGAATGGATAATAGAAGAAAATCGAGACATCAAGATAAAAAAGGGACAGCCCCTTCGGAAATCGCTGCCGTTATGAAACGGCAGACGGATCGCTCCGGGGGGCTGTCCTCATTTTCTATTCTAAAGGGGGCTGCGGGGATATGTGTTATTCAATGGTGATGTAGTGGTTTTCTTCAATCTGCTTTGGAGCTTCCTTCGGAACGGTCAGCTTCAGGATGCCGTTGTCGAAAGCAGCCTTTATGTCTTCCTGGCGTAACTGGGATCCAACGTAGAAGCTTCTCTTGCAGGAGCCGCTGTAGCGCTCTTTGCGGAGGAAGTTCCTGCCCTCGCTGTCTTCGGAAGAGCCTGACGCCTCGGCAAAGATGGTCAGATAGCCGTCCTTTAATTCGGCACGCACATTCTCCTTTTTGTAACCCGGAAGTTCCACGTCGATGATGTAATTGGTTCCGTCATCTTCAATATCGGTTCTCATAAGCGTTGTTCTGTTCTGAACAGAGTCGTTAAAAAATGGATCGTTGAAAAATTCATCGAATAAGTTGTTTCTTCTGGATAATAACATAGGTTCTTCCTCCTTATTTATCTGCACCGCTTTTGATGCGGTGTTGTTGTTTGATTTGTTCTAGGTGTAATATAACACAAATTGTTAGCACTGTCAATAGGTGAGTGCTAATTTTTCTTGCGATTTCTTTTATTACCTTATATAGACCGGTGGTACGGCGAGAAAGACGCTTGAAACAGCCCCTTACTTATGATAGAATTGGTAAGAATAGAGAAAATGTGAGGAACGAAGGAGGAGACTATGATTAATCAGTTGATTCAGAGGATTCAAAAAACAAAGGCACCCATCTGTGTTGGACTGGATCCGATGCTTGGCTATATACCGGAGCATGTGACAAGAAAGGCATTTGATGAGTTTGGTGAGACACTGGAAGGCGCAGCGGAGGCCATCTGGCAGTTTAATAAAGAAATCGTGGACCATGTCTATGACATTATTCCATCTGTAAAGCCGCAGATCGCCATGTATGAGCAGTTTGGGATCGAAGGACTTAAAATATACAAGAGAACCGTCGGCTACTGTCAGGAGAAGGGACTTCTCGTGATCGGCGATGCGAAGAGAGGGGATATCGGTTCCACCTCCGCGGCGTATGCCACGGCGCATATCGGCCATGTGAAGGTGGGGAGCAGCGTGCTTACCGGTTTCGGTACCGATTTCCTGACTGTGAATCCATATCTTGGCACCGACGGGGTAAAACCGTTTGTCGATGTCTGCAGGGAGGAGGACAGAGGCCTCTTCGTGCTGGTAAAGACCTCCAACCCTTCCAGTGGTGAATTCCAGGATCAGCTGATCGGCGGCAGACCGCTGTACGAGCTGGTAGCAGACAAGGTAGTGGAATGGGGAGCAGACTGCATGGATGGCGCTTACAGCAACGTCGGAGCCGTAGTGGGTGCGACTTACCCGGAGATGAGCAGAATCTTAAGGAAACTGATGCCGAATACCTACTTCCTGGTACCGGGATACGGTGCGCAGGGCGGCACCGCCGAGGACTTAAAGTACTGTTTCAATGAAGACGGACTCGGCGCCATCGTCAATTCCTCCAGAGGCATCATCGCCGCCTACAAGCAGGAGAAATACGCGAAGTTTGGCGCGGAGCATTTCGGTGAAGCGTCCAGACAGGCCGTGATCGACATGGTTTCCGATATCAACAGCGTACTGTAGGAGGAATCATGGCGCAGAGAAAAGTAACAGCCTTTGTGGATAGTCAGGAAAGGCTGACAGAAGATGTATACAGCATGTGGATCCGGGAGGAGGAGATGGCTGCCCAGGCAAAGCCGGGACAGTTTATTTCTGTGTATACAAAGGACGGAGCAAAACTGCTTCCGCGCCCGATCAGCATCTGTGAGACGAATAAAGAAACCGGTATGCTGCGGATCGTATATAGGACCGTCGGAGCGGGAACGGAGGAGTTCTCCCGTTACCAGGCGGGAGATACGGTCGATATTATGGGACCTCTCGGCAACGGATTCCCGCTGGAGGAAGCAGCAGAGGGAAAGACCGCCTTCTTAATCGGCGGCGGAATCGGGATTCCCCCCATGCTGGAGCTGGCGAAGCAGTTACACTGCAAAAAAGAAGTGATTTTAGGATATCGTGATGTCCTGTTTTTAAATGAGGAATTCGCCCCTTACGGGGAAGTGGTTCTTGCGACAGAGGACGGAAGCGCCGGAACAAAGGGCAATGTCATTGATGCCATCAGAGAGCACGGTTTAAAGGCGGACGTAATCTTTGCCTGTGGTCCGACTCCCATGCTGCGCGCGTTAAAGGCCTATGCCGCCGAGGAGAGCATCACCTGCTTTCTGTCTCTCGAGGAGAAGATGGCCTGCGGAATCGGCGCATGTCTGGCCTGCGTATGCAAGACAAAGAACGTGGACGAACACTCCCAGGTTCACAATGCGAGAATCTGTAAAGACGGGCCGGTATTTCGGGCAGAGGAGGTAGAACTCTGATGAATATGAAAGTAAACTTAGCTGGTGTGGAGCTGAAAAATCCGGTCATGACGGCTTCCGGTACCTTCGGATCCGGAGCGGAATACGGCGAGATGGTGGATTTAAACGGTCTGGGCGCAGTAGTGACCAAGGGCGTGGCCAATGTGCCGTGGCCCGGCAATCCGACTCCCAGGATCGCAGAGACGTACGGCGGCATGATCAATGCCATCGGCCTGCAGAATCCGGGAATCGATGTGTTTGCAAAGCGCGATATTCCATTTTTAAAGCAGTATGATACGAAGATTATTGTCAATGTCTGCGGCAGAACCACGGAGGACTACGTGGAAGTGGTAGAACGGCTCGGGGATGAACCGGTGGATATGCTGGAGATCAACATTTCGTGTCCCAATGTAAAGGAGGGCGGCATTGCCTTCGGACAGGATCCGAAAGCGGTGGAGGCCATTACCAGAGAGGTAAAGAAGCATGCGAAGCAGCCGGTCATCATGAAGCTGAGCCCCAACGTGACGGATATCACCGTCATGGCGAAGGCGGCGGAGGCGGGCGGCGCCGATGTGATCTCTTTGATCAATACGCTGACAGGCATGAAGATTGATATAAACCGCAGAACCTTTGCGGTGGCGAATAAGACGGGCGGATTATCCGGTCCGGCTGTGAAGCCGGTGGCGGTCCGCATGGTGTATCAGGCGGCAAATGCCGTAAAGATCCCCATCATCGGCATGGGCGGCATCATGAACGCGGAGGATGCGCTGGAATTTATCCTGGCGGGAGCCACGGCAGTTTCTGTGGGAACGGCCAACTTCCATAATCCGTATGCCACAGCCGAGGTTGTGAGCGGAATCGAAAGCTATATGAAGAAATATAACGTAGAAGATATCAATGATTTAGTCGGAGCCGTACGGTAAGAGGCCGGCGAAAGGAAGGACGATAAGATGGAGCAGTATAAGCAGGAATTTATAGAGTTTATGGTAGACAGCAGCGTGCTGAAGTTTGGAGATTTTACCTTAAAGAGCGGAAGAAAGTCTCCATTTTTTATGAATGCGGGCGCCTATGTGACAGGCGCGCAGTTAAAGAAACTGGGTGAGTATTATGCGAAAGCGATCCATGATAATTTCGGGGATGATTTCGATGTGCTGTTCGGACCGGCGTACAAGGGAATTCCGTTAAGTGTGGCGACCACCATCGCTTACCATGAATTATACGGGAAAGAGATCCGATACTGTTCGAACCGGAAGGAAGCAAAGGACCACGGAGACGCAGGGATTCTTCTGGGAAGCCCGATTAAGGACGGCGACCGCGTGGTGATCATCGAGGACGTAACCACATCCGGCAAATCAATTGAAGAGACATTTCCAATTATCAAGGCACAGGGTGATGTGACAATTCTTGGCCTGATGGTTTCCTTAAACCGTATGGAGAAGGGAAAAGGAGAGAAGAGCGCTCTCGACGAGATTCATGACAAGTATGGTTTCAACGCAAAAGCCATCGTTACTATGGCAGAAGTAATCGAATATCTGTATAATAAGGAATATAACGGAAAGATTATTATTGATGATACTTTAAAGGCGGCAATTGACGCCTATTATGAAATCTACGGCGTAAAGTAAGGAGAGCTGAATATGGAGAGAGTTTATAAGACCATGAGAAATGCGGGCGCGCTTAACATTGTAATCGGAATCATTATTACAGTAGCAGGCTTAAGCGTTGGAATCATGTCTATCATCAATGGCGCTGTTCTGCTTAAGAGAAAATCCGAGATCACTTTTTAAATGGGGCATTTATGATAAAAAATACAACAAAACGACAAAAGCTGGGTTGGGTGATTTTTATCGTTTACCTGATTTTTTTGGCGTACTTCCTGTTCTTCTCCGAGGACTTTGGCCGGGGAAGCCATCTGCAGGAGGAGTACGCCTATAATCTGGTGCCGTTCAAGGAGATCAGACGCTTTATTGTGTACTGGCACGTGGTAGGAATCCGGTCGTTTTTGCTGAATATTGTGGGAAATGTTGTTGGATTTATGCCATTCGGATTTTTTCTTCCGGTTATCAGCCGCAGAAGCCGTCACTGGTATAACACCGTGCTGTTAAGCTTTCTGTTCAGCCTCTGCATCGAGACGGTGCAGCTGGTGTGGAAGGTCGGCAGCTTCGACGTGGACGATATGATACTCAACACCCTTGGCGGTTTACTCGGCTTTGTGTTCTACAAAATTGTACAGACGATAAGAGTGAGGAGGAAGCGGCGTGCAGCAGCAGAAAAAAGTATCCTACATTAGGAAACCATTTGCGAGGAGAAGCTTCATGGCCCTTGGGCTTGCTGTCGCCGCTTTGATTCTTGCGGTCATCGGTGTGGCGAGCTCGGTCATGACGGCAGGGAACGCGGAGCTTAATGTGGCCGCGGTGTGCTTCTGCAGCTTCCTGATTGCCATAGTCTCTCTGATTTATGGGGCGCTTTCTTTTTTTGAAAAGGAAAAGAAGTACATACTGTCCAAAATAGGGATGGCCGTCAGCGGCTTTCTGGTTATTGTATGGGCAGTTCTGATTATCATTGGATTTGGAGGATGACAATGAACGTTTGTGACAGATTCAAAGAAGAAAATGAAAGTGTGATGGAACGGTATCAGCTTTCCATGGAACGGCTCCAGGCCATCCAGAGCGAGGAGACGGTGGAAGAACCGTACCGCTCCTATTTCCGTAAGATGGCATCCTTTATCGGCATGATCGGCGATTATCGGGAAATGGTGGCAGGCGGACTGGCGGAAAACGCGCCGCTTAAGGAGTTAGAGGACTGGAACCACAGGCTTTATGAGGACATTCTTCCGGAGAATTACGAGACCAGCTATGGCAATCCGCAGTACGCTGTTTCCGCTCTGGGAGAAGAGTATGGACAGCTGCTTTCTTACCTTTATAAGGAAATCCGGGGCGATATTATCTTTGCTGCGGAAAACAGGCTGACGGATATCACCATTTTAAATGAAACACTGATTGAGATTTATAATATGTTTGAGGATACGGTTCCTTCCGCCGCCAGTATTAAGGATGTGCTCTACTGGTTTGTCAGTGATTACTGTGACTATACGGTGGCATACCGCATCCGGGAAGGTGTGGATCCCACGCTGACTTTTGCGAAGGACATCATCCTGGACAGCGATTTAAGCGACCTGCGGTATTTATACCGGTTTGGCGATTATATATCCGAATCCGAGCTGTTAGTGGCGCAGTTTATGAATTCACTTCCGGAGGAGACGGTGCGGCTTATGGCGGACACCTATACGGAAGGGTACCGGAAGGGCTTCGAGGTGATGGGGCGCGATCTGTCAAAGAAGAGCGCGGTGCAGATCCGGTATGAGCTGGGCTTTGAGCGTATGGTGAAGGCGGCAATTCAGAACTTCCGTGAGATGGGGCTGGATACGATCCTTTGCCGCTCTGCGGTGTGGTCTGTAAATCAGAAGGCGGGCAGAAAGGTGGGCTATTACGGCAGGCCGGCCAACCGCCAGTATGAGTACGATCACCGCTACGACGAGGCTATCTACTTAAACAAGGCGTTTACCGACAGGAAGGCTTCCGTTCTGCGGGTGGCCTATGAGCAGTATAAGAAAGAAGCCGCAGCCTACGCGGGTCCTGCTGTGATCGAGACCTTCGGACAGGAGGGCTTCCAGCCGGTCAATAAGCCGGAGGCCAACCGCCTGGACGCAAAACAGGAAAAGCTGAGCGCCAGGGCAGCCAATGAGACGGCTGTGATTACCAACGAATATATGCCGGGTGATGAGACCAGCTTTACGATCATCGCATTTCCGGTTCCGGAGATCGGACGCGACAGCCGCGGCGACTTAAGCCCGGAGCAGGCAAGAGAACGTTTCGAGAAGATATTCGAGGAGACCATTGCGATCAATACGCTGGATTATGAAAAGTATAAGACGATCCAGCAGACGATCATCGATGCGCTGGATGAGGCGGATTACGTGGAGGTGAAGGGAAAGGGAGACAACCGGACCGATCTGCGCGTAAGCCTGCATGAACTCGGAGACAGGGAAAAGGAGACGAATTTTGAGAACTGCGTGGCGGATGTCAACATTCCGCTGGGCGAGGTGTTCACGTCGCCGAAGCTGTCCAAAACGGAGGGGACTCTGTTTGTCGGAACGGTGTATATCGGGGATTTCCAGTTTAAGAATCTCTCCATGACGTTTGAAGATGGGATGATCAGAGAGTACGCCTGCGATAATTTTGAGAATCCGGAAGAGGGGAAGGCGCTGGTAAAACAGATGATTCTGAAGAACCACGACACGCTTCCCATGGGAGAGTTCGCCATCGGAACGAATACGACGGCGTACGCCATGGCCGGGAAATACGGAATTCTCGACAAGCTTCCGATACTGATCGTGGAGAAGATGGGACCGCATTTCGCGGTCGGCGATACGTGCTACAGCTGGGCCGAGGACAGCGCCGTGTATAATCCCAACGGCAAGGAAATTATAGCCAGAGACAACGAGATCTCCATTTTGAGGAAGGAAGATTTGTCGAAGGCGTATTTCAGCTGCCATACGGATATTACGATTCCTTATTCGGAGCTGGATACGATCGACGCGGTGCGGGCGGACGGCAGCAGGATTTCAATTATCGCCGACGGAAGATTCGTACTTCCGGGAGTGGAGGAGCTGAATGTTCCGCTGGACTGAACGTGGAACAAATTGCCGGGCCTGGGGCCTGGACTCAAAGAAATGCAGAAAATGGGAGATAAATTTGCGTTATAAATTTTAGAGCCTAAATAAAAACACAGAATATGCCGAAGGGTCAGGCCCGACGGCGTATTCTGTGTTTATTAATTTAATCCATGATCCTGATCAGATACCGCTGCCTTTTACCAGGCTGTTATAAATCCTTACATTGTTTTCTGCAGTATCATTCGAAAGATAAACAGGACCAGTACATAGACAGCCAGTATTACCAGGAGTGTCTTAAGTATAATGATACTGATGAAACCGCTGACCAGGATTCCGATGTAAAGTATGAACAGCATGGCGTAACCGGCGTAAGCCCAGCTGCGCAGCCCCAGCATACGGTTCCTCTCGTCCGTCTCATATATTTCCCGTTCTTTCTTTAAGTCTGGTTTCTTTAAATAACGGACATTTTTGATGATCGTCGCGATGGCGGCGAAAAGCAGTCCGAATCCGGTTCCCATATAGAAGCCCGGGATGAAGTCATAGTGGTCGGCGGTCATGTACAGCACAGGAATATGGTCGCCTGCCAGGAAGGAGAGGGCGATCGTGACTGCGCCCAGCACCAGAAGAAGACAGCTGGCGATGATTCTGGTCTTGCATCTCTTCTCAAAATTGATCGGATTATCAATAAATAAATTGTTCAGCAACATAGTTTATTCCTCCTCGAATAAGAATATTTCTTCAATGTTCATGTGAAAATATACTGCAATTTTGTGGGCCAGCTGGAGAGAGGCATTATACTTGCCGTTTTCCAGGGAGATGATGGTCTGTCTCGTTACGCCCAGAGCATCCGCCAGTTCTTCCTGCGTGATTCGCGATTGCTTTCTCAACTCCTGTATTCTTGTTTTCACTTACACAACACTTCCTTTTCTTTTTTAAAAGTAATGTTTCCTTTACATTTTGAGTATAGCACGCTTTACATTAAAAGTAAAGTGTATTTTACAATTTTTGTAAAGGAAGTTTTACATTATTTTATATATGAGGATTTTCAAGAAAATTATTGACGGGAACATAAAAAGCTAGTATTATAATTATAAGTAAAGACTGATTTGTAAGCTTTATATATTAATATAACTAATGAGAAACATAACCGTTAATAATGAAAGGAGATTTACTATGGCAAAGGCAGCAATTGTTATGGGTAGTGATTCCGATATGCCTGTTATGGCGCAGGCCGCGGACGTTCTTGAGAAACTGGGTGTTGATTTTGAGATTACGGTTATTTCGGCTCACAGAGAGCCTGATATATTCTTTGATTACGCGAAGACAGCAGAGGCAAGAGGAGTGAAGGTGATCATCGCGGGAGCCGGCAAGGCGGCTCATCTTCCGGGCATGTGCGCAGCACTTTTCCCGATGCCGGTTATCGGAATTCCGATGAAGACTTCCGATCTCGGCGGTGTGGATTCCCTCTATTCCATCGTACAGATGCCATCCGGTATTCCGGTTGCCACAGTTGCGATTAACGGAGGAACAAACGCGGGAATTCTTGCAGCTAAGATTCTTTCTACGTCTGACGAAGCTCTGCTCGGCAGATTAAAGGAGTATTCAGAGAATTTAAAGAACGATGTGGTGAAGAAAGCGGACAAGCTGGAGCAGATCGGATATAAGGAATATCTTGCGCAGATGAAGAAATAAGACAGAGTCACTAAGTGGAGATGACATGCATCGCACGTAAGCGCCTGAAATACAGGCGCCAAGTGCTCATAGCGAGGAGGAAGAGAAATGGATTACAAGAATGCCGGTGTGGATATTGAGGCTGGATATAAGTCAGTAGAGTTGATGAAGGAACACGTGAAGGGAACCATGAGACCGGAGGTGTTAGGCGGAATCGGCGGCTTTTCGGGAGCATTTTCCATGAGCGCATTTAAGGATATGGAGAAACCGACTCTGGTTTCCGGCACCGATGGCGTAGGTACGAAGCTGAAGCTTGCATTTCTTATGGATAAGCACAATACCGTGGGCATTGACTGTGTTGCCATGTGTGTCAACGACATTGCCTGCGCAGGCGGAGAACCTTTATTCTTTCTGGATTACATTGCCTGCGGAAAGAATTTTCCGGAAAAGATTGCTGAGATCGTCGGCGGCGTAGCGGACGGCTGCAAACAGGCCGGCGCGGCCTTAATCGGCGGTGAGACGGCCGAGATGCCGGGCTTCTATCCGGAGGATGAGTATGATCTGGCCGGTTTCGCGGTCGGTGTTGTCGATGAAAAGAACCTGATCACAGGGAAAGACTTAAAAGCCGGCGATGTGTTAATCGGCATGGCTTCTTCCGGTGTGCACAGCAATGGCTTCTCTCTCGTACGTAAGGTATTTGAGATGACAAAGGAGAGCCTTGATACGTATTACGATGAACTGGGCGGAACTTTAGGTGAGACACTGATCGCTCCGACCAAGATTTATGTGAAAGCCTTAAAGAGCGTAAAGGACAGCGGCGTTACGATCAAGGCATGCAGCCACGTGACGGGCGGCGGCTTCTATGAGAACATTCCGCGTATGCTTCCGGACGGTGTCAAAGCAGTCATCAAAAAGGACAGCTACGAGGTACCGGCGATCTTTAAGCTTCTGGCTGAGAAGGGCGGTATTGAAGAGGAGATGATGTACAATACCTATAATATGGGTATCGGCATGGTTCTGGCAGTCGATCCTTCTAACGTTGATACAGCCATGAAGGCCGTCCGTGAGGCTGGCGAGATTCCGTATGTAATCGGTTATACGGAGGCAGGAGAAAAGGGAGTGACCTTATGCTGAGAGTCGGCATTCTCGTATCCGGCGGCGGAACGAATCTTCAGGCCATCTTAGACAGGATGGACGACGGCCATCTCACCAATGTAAGCGTGGAAGTGGTAATCAGCAACAACCGCAACGCGTATGCGCTGGAACGGGCGAGGAATCATGGAATAAGGGCTGTTGCCATTTCTCCGAAGGAGTTTGAAACCAGAGAGGCGTTTAATGAGGCATTTCTGGCAAAGGTAGATGAATACAAGCTGGATTTGATCGTGCTGGCCGGTTTCCTCGTAACGATTCCGGAGGCTATGACCAGGAAATATAAGAACCGTATCATTAACATTCATCCATCTCTGATCCCCTCTTTCTGCGGCGTGGGCTATTACGGCTTAAAGGTTCACGAGGCGGCGTTAAAGCGGGGCGTAAAGGTTACCGGGGCAACGGTACATTACGTGGACGAAGGCGTGGACAGCGGCCCCATCCTTTTACAGAAGGCTGTAGAGGTGAAGGACGGGGATACGCCGGAGATTCTGCAGCGGCGTGTGATGGAAGAGGCGGAGTGGGTTATTCTGCCGCAGGCCATCCAGCTGATTGCAAACGGCCAGCCAAACAATTGACAGGATTGGAATTAATATTCCCCACCAGATGTGGTGGTCCGGATAAGAGCATGCTTCTGGACCGCCATATCAAGGATGGGGCGTTTTGGATGAAATTTAAATTTTGTAAAAGCAGACTTACTTATTAGAATATCAGGAGGCGGATGATGAAGGTACTGATTGTAGGAAGCGGCGGAAGAGAGCACGCGATCGCGTGGAAGGTGGCAAAGAGCGCGAAGGTGGATAAGATTTACTGTGCTCCGGGCAATGCGGGAATCGCTGAATTTGCAGAATGCGTGCCGATCGGCGCCATGGAGTTCGACAAAATGGCAGCGTTTGCGAAGGAACACCAGGTGGACTTAACTGTGATTGGTATGGATGATCCGCTGGTGGGCGGCATTGTGGATGTATTCGAGAAAGAAGGACTCCGCGTATTTGGACCGAGAAAGAATGCGGCAATCCTGGAAGGCTCTAAGGCATTTTCCAAGGATCTGATGAAGAAATATAAGATTCCGACGGCAGGCTATGAGACCTTTGATACCCCGGAGGCGGCGCTTCTGTATCTGGAAACGGCCGAAATGCCCATCGTATTGAAAGCGGATGGCCTCGCTCTCGGTAAAGGTGTTTTAATCTGCAATACAAGGGAAGAGGCGAAGGACGGCGTCAAGACGCTGATGCTGGATAAGCAGTTCGGCTCCGCTGGTGACCGGATCGTGGTGGAGGAGTTTATGACCGGCCGCGAAGTATCCGTGCTGTCTTTTGTGGATGGAGATACAATCAGGATCATGACTTCGGCTCAGGACCACAAGCGGGCGAAGAATGGTGACCAGGGGCTTAATACGGGCGGCATGGGAACCTTTTCCCCGAGCCCCTTCTATACGGAAGAGGTGGATGCATTCTGCCGGAAATACGTGTATCAGGCCACTGTGGACGCGATGAAAGCCGAGGGAAGACCGTTTAAGGGAATCATTTTCTTCGGTCTGATGCTTACGGAGAAGGGGCCAAAGGTCCTGGAATACAATGCGAGATTCGGGGATCCGGAGACTCAGGTCGTACTGCCTCGTATGAAGAATGATATCGTGGAAGTGTTTGAGGCCTGTGTGGACGGCACGCTGGATCAGATTCAACTGGAGTTTGAGGATAACGCGGCGGTCTGCGTTGTGCTGGCTTCCGACGGGTATCCGGAGCACTACGAAAAAGGATATCCGATCAGCGGATTTGAGAATTTTAAGGATCGTGACGGATACTACGTGTTCCACGCCGGAACGAAGTTCGACGACGAAGGCAGAATCGTGACCAACGGCGGACGTGTGCTGGGCGTGACGGCAAAGGGGGAGAATCTAAAGCTGGCGCGGGAGAATGCGTATCGGGCGACGGAGTGGATTGAATTTGGGAATAAGTATATGAGGGATGATATAGGGAAGGCGATTGACGAGGTGTAATCAATGATATGGATGACACTTGTGGTATTTGGATAAAAAAGTGCATATAACCACAATATGTGGTGGTTTTTGGCCTGGAAATGGGCTGAAATCATGGAATTTTCGGCTGTGTTTTATGGGACTGAAAATGGAAAAGTGTGGATGACATACCCCGGTTCGAGGATTTTGGACCGGGGTTTTGCTGTGTAAGGAGGAGGGATGATCGCGATAACCAAAAAAATGAAAGATAGTGGTAAGTGATGAAAATAAGGTTTATCTGCTATGGAGCAGGCTATAATAGAAAAGATGAAAATATTACAGCTTATCTGGGCTACCGTCCACCTTATCGCTGGAATGAGATACTGACATTTTTCAAAGAACATTCTATTCCAGGTATTGATCTTGTCAGAGATCATGCATATTGGAGAACCGTACATATGGAACGCATAAATAAAGAGCCTGTTTCGAGATGGGTTAAGATCAGTAACTGTGCTGTCAAGAACGCGTTAAGTATTACAATCTGCGAAACATTAGTGCCGGTTTTGCCGCAGGTCCTCGGCAGAATAAAAAATATGTTCGATCTATCCTGCGAGCCGGAAATCGTTTACAATAGCCTTTCAACCATGAATGATATTTGTCCTGGCCTTTGTGTGTTGGGAACACGTATGCCCGGTTGTTTGATCCTTTTGAAACATCGGTAAGAGCGGTTTTAGGCCAGCAAATCACTGTAAAAGCTGTAAATACACTGGCAGGCAGAATAGTTCAATCATTTGGAAGACCTGTACAGACACAAGTCGACGGCCTGACTCATATATTTGGAAGCTGGACTGCACAATATATCGCAATGCGGATAATGGCTTGGCCAGATGCGTTTCTCGAAATGGATGTCGTAATAAAGAAAGCTTTGCCGGGGTAAGAGATATTGCAAAGAAAATGGCAGATAAAATGAATAAAAAAACCATGTCGGCTCAAGCAGTGGGCGGAGCAGTGGGACTCAATCCGGTTTCAATTATCATACCTTGCCATAGAGTTGTAGGTGCGGGTGGCAGCTTGACAGGATATTCTGGTGGTATTGAGAAAAAAAATATGGCTGCTGACACATGAGGGAATGAGCATGAAACAATTTACTATTCCTAAAAAAGGGAACTGCACTTTAAGTTGTCGGGGCACTTCCGGAAGAATAGTTTAATGAGAGGCAGGCCACGTTTGACTATGAGGATTCCTTCCGTAGAATTTAATTAAATGAAGGAGGCAGCGAATAAGCGGAGTTAATTTACCTCGTTTATTCGCTGCCTCCTGATTCATTATAGGGAAGACAGATTTTGAATATCTATGGACTCTGTATAAATGACGATCGGTAATTATGGCTGCCGATAGATGAATAAACGGTCGATAGCCAAGGCAGCAGCGCCTGCCGCCGCTCTGGAGGAATCAAAATCAAGAATGTTAATTTCTTCCGTGCAGTGTTTGTCAAGAAACGTCAGCTGACTTTCAATATAGCGCTGCAGCTCATCCCGCAGAAGCGTATGCTGAAACATGCGGCTGTGAATATAAAGCTTTTGAGGATTCATAATAATTGAAATGTTTGCAATTGCAATACCCAGATAACGAACTGCGTCATGAAAAATGTGGGTAACGATCTCGTCTCCTAAACTGTATGCTGCAAGTGCCGTTTCCAGCGTTATGTCATCTTCGCTGGAGACCAGACCGTGTAATAGAGAATGGGGAGCAGTCCGATACAGGGTCCGAATCTTTTGCAGGATCCAGCTTTCGCTGGCGTAAGTCTGAAGACAACCGCTTTTTCCGCATTCACAGCGAGGGCCATCCGGATTAGAGATAGTATGTCCGATTTCACCGGATATATAGCTGCCTTGGGTCAACTGCCCGGCAGTAAAATTTGCACAGAAAATACCTACTCCAACATGGATAAATACGAAATTTTCAGGACATGTCTTATAATCGAAAAGGTATTTTTGATATGCCATGGACCGGACATTATTTTCCGCCGCTACGCCCATGTGAAGTGTTTCTTCCAGCGCATGGGCGTTAAAGTTGACCCAGTTGGAGGAAAGGGTGACCATGTGGCCATCCAGTGGATCGAGATGGCCGGGAAGGGCTACACCAATACCCGCCACTCGATCCCTGGGAACTCCGGTGTCTTCGATTAATTTCAGAACGCCCTGTTCAATCGAGATATTGACATTGATAATTTGCTCCCGCGTCGGAACGTAACTAAATTGTTTGAGAACATTTCCGGACAGGTCGGTGAGACAGAAACGGAAATGTTCAATCCCTATTTCAACTCCGATGCTGTACTTTGCATCGGCACGAATCCCCAGCATTAACCGTTTCCGGCCGGAGGCTTTTGATTCTTTATCCAGTGATTTTTCCAGTTCAGTTATGATATTATTTTCAATTAATGATGAGATGACAGTCGTCACCATAGCGGGTGAGAGACCGAGGTGCCTGGCAATCTCAGAGCGTGAAACCGGCTGGCGGCGAAAAATATACCGCAATATACGGCCGGAAGTGGTTAATCGATCAACACCTTCCCCTGTTTCCATATACATAATAAAATCCTTTCTAACGTTCTATATCCAATGAAAATCCCGTATATTTCGTTCCAACCTCCAGAACGCGGTAGACATCCAGATAAGGTTGAAATTCTGGTTCGTGCATCCGGATAAAATTCATGAAGGTATTCCATAATTCAGGAACCTCTGATACACGGCCTGCGGCTTGTGCTTCTAATGCTTTTGTAATCAGTATACAGTATTCTGTATGGTAGTCAAGTAAACTAAAAAATATTTTTCGGAATGGCTCCGCGGTATCCAGGCGCTGTCTGATATATAAATGAAATTCCCCGGAAAGAAATTGTACTTCTTTATAACGTGCGGCCTGTTCCGGGTTAAAACGCGGTCCAATGCCGTTAAAGTAATCGCAGGAAGTCAGAGAAGAAAGTTTTAATAAATACTCCTTAACCGTACTCCAGTCAGAACCGTATAGTGCAGAATAGTATTCCTCCTCCAGAATTTCAAATGAAAGATTTTTATTCCATAATGTGCGTCCCATAACGTAATTGGGGAAAGCATTCGGAAGAGCGGCACGCAGTTCCTGACAGCTTATGTATCCGTTAAGCTTGAGAGAAGAAAGCTCTTTAATATCGGAGGATATGATCCTGGCTATGTGGTGATATCCCAAGTCTCCATAGTGAGCCCTGCCCAGCGGATAATCGTAAACAAATGAATCTGTATCATACCCTGCTTTCCACGCCTCCAGGAATGCGATATTCTCTTCCAGCGTATGGGGAAGCACAATCTGGTTTCTGCGGTAAGGCATAAGATTTGGTATTGGTCCGCGGCAGGAGTAGGAACGGTTAAATGTACGGCTGATTGGTGCAAACATCAGTGTGAAACGTTCCGGATGCACAAGCTTTTGACGAACAGGGGGCCAAAGCAGTTCCTGGTAGAGCAACAGAACAATATGCGTGCTGATGCCTGACTGGACCAGCGCGCTGTCTATCTCATTTAACAGGCTGATGTACTGATCCGTCAGCGAGGTGCTTCGACAGCTGTGGCATTCACACACATTGTTGTATTCGTCGGCTAGCCAGACATGCAGATAATCGACCTCCGGATGATTCGCGGCGTATTCGGTTACACCTTTTATAAAAGCGCATTGTGCCATCGGATTGGAATAGCAGAGATTTGTATTAGAGGGAATCTCCTCCCAGAAATCTCGGACGCCGTTTACCTGGGCTAGCAGCAGCCTCTGCTCTTTGGAAGGGGCCATTTTTGCTGGTGCGCAGGCGTAAGGAATCCCCATGGCTTTTGAGGTCCAGCCATGGCCGACACGATGATGCAGAAGTCCACGGCATGCTATGGCCTGATCGATTTGGCGGCACATTTGTTCCATTTTATCCTGACTTAGAGTTTCAGCTTTGAGTAATGGATTATATTTATGTGAGTACCAGTTATTAAGAAATACCTCAGGTTCAAAGTGCTGGACAAAAAAAGAATTGCAGCCTGTTTTGGGCAGCCAATCAATAAAATCAAGAATATTCTTGAGGCTGTCGGCGCCCTCAATACAGACGCCTCTGTGTCGGAAGGAGGCGGATTCACAGACGTACACGTTGATTTCTTCCAAACGGATCTGCGGTATATACTCATGCTCAATGCCCGGCATTGGAAAACGACAGCCTAATTCGGTGAGCAGCCTGTAAACTCCCAGCAGAATGGAACGAGGGTTGGAAGCGGATATTTTTAGATGATAAGGTGTGGCTATGATTTGATACTGATCATCCAAATCATAGGAAGCCGGTGTGGCTAGATCCGGAAGGGGAATACCAAAAGTTAATTCAACCGGGATATGGCGTTCTGTTTTATCTTCCTTTAATAAAAGGTGGAAATAGTTTGAAAGTTGCTTCTGAGTGTAATCTGCAATAGGGCTTGCCGCAGCATGGATAAAATCTAAATGAATCATGAATCCTCCTTTTTCAAGCTGAACGATTTGAAATATGTTTGGTATATAAAGTAATATTCCAAAAAATAATGGGTATGAGTTTAATGGTTGAAATAATATATACGTCAATTATAAAGTAGGCTAACAGCGTTGTAAATCGAATAATTAGCTATAATGCACATAAAAAACTTGTATAAAACGCTGAAAAACTAAAAATATGTTGACATTATTTAAGAAAAGCAGTACATTGAATTTATGAAACAACAAAATATATAATTCAAAAACTAAAATTATGGAGGAGACATGTACAAAAAAAGAAGAATACGTCAATATATCTGGTGCTGGATTTTTATTTTACCGACTACGCTTTTTTATCTGGGTTTTCAAGGCTGGCCTATACTTTCCAGTATTTATTATTCTGCATTGAACTGGTCTGGAATCAGTTCGGATAAAGCGTTTGTTGGACTGGGCAATTTTAAGGAGCTGTTGTCGGATCACTGGTTCTGGAACGCATTTGCAAACAGTTTTAAATATATGTTATATTCTGTTCCCCTTTTAATTATCCTGTCTTTGTTTCTTGCTGTTCTTTTAAATGAAAAAACACTGAAAATGAGGGAAGTCTACCGCACTCTGTTTTTTCTGCCGGTTATCACGACCGCATCGATTGTAGGAATTATTATGCTGTTTATATGGAGCCCTACGGGCGCGATCAACGGAGTGTTGAGGCTTTTTGGCGAAAAACAGACGATTAATTTTTTAGGCCAGGCAAAGCTGGCACTGCCGACGGTTGCTGTAATCGGTGTTTGGAAAGATGTGGGAATTTATATGATTTACTGGCTTGCAGCCCTTCAAAGCGTTCCTCAGGATGTGGTCGAGGCCGCGAAGATTGACGGCGCGGGCAAGTGGCAGGAATTCCGCTACATAACGGTACCGATCATACTGCCGATTGGGGGAGTCATTGTCCTGTTGGCGGTAATCAACTCTCTAAAGGTATTTGATATTGTGCAGACTATGACGGGCGGAGGACCTTTTTTTGCAACAGATGTTATGGGAACTTTTGTATATCGGACTGCATATGCAAGCTCAGTCGGAATGCCGCGTCTCGGATATGCCAGTGCAGCCGCTATGCTGTTCGGCATTTGTGTTATTCTGATCGGATTTGTATTGAATACACTAAAGAGTCTGATCAGTAAGAAGCGCGTAGACTGAGGGAAGGAGTACATTAAATATGAACACGAAAATGAAACATATGGCAGGAAGAAGCGTCTTGTATATAATCCTCAGTATTTTTGCATTTGTCTGGGTTTATCCGTTTATTTGGATGATTACCGCTTCTTTTAAAACCCAGGACGAATTTTGGGGCAGTGGACTTAATATATTTCCACACAATCCAACGTTGGATAATTTTATCCGCTCATGGAACAATGCCAATTTCAGCCAGTATTTCTCAAATACAATTATCGTTACGGTAAGTTCGGTTATCATTGTGCTGTTATGTACGTCGGCTGCCGGATACGCCCTTGGCCGTTACATGTTCCCGGGGAAAAAGGTGGTCCTCGGCATATTTATGGCCAGCATTACAATACCGCTGACCTTTACAATCATTCCCATCTATGAACTGCTGAATGGTTTACATATGACAAACAGCCTGCTGGGACTCATTATTGCTGAATGCGGTGGAAGCCATATCCTGTTTTTAATGCTGTTTTCCAGCTTCTACACCTCTATTCCAAATGAGATGGAGGAGGCCGCGATTGTAGACGGCTGCGGATTTTTGCAGACGTATTTTAAAATCATGTTTCCTTTGGGAAAGCCGGTAATTGTGACGGTGGTTATCATGCAGTTTATCTGGACGTGGAACAGCTTTCTGCTTCCGTTAGTCCTTACACTGAGTAAGCCAGAACTGAGAACTCTGGCGGTGGGACTGTATGCTCTTAAGGGAGAACATGTGGTGGATTGGACTGGCATTGCAGCAGGAGCGAGTATCGCAGTTATCCCTGTTATCATCCTTTTCATCTGCCTGCAGAAATATTTTGTTGATGGTATTGCCGGCGCCGTAAAAAGCTGAGCATAAAATATAGGAGGTTACTATGAAAAAGAAGAACTTATTGAGAATCAGTATGGTATTGGCTGTAGCAGCCGGATTAACTGCGTGTACAACCAATAATACAGCAGAATCAACAGAAGCACCCAAAACCAGCACTGAGAGTACAAAGGCAGCTGCAGTAGAGGAAAAATCAGGGGAGAGCCTCGTGCTTCGGATTATGGACAGCAGCGACAGCACACAGGAACGACGTAAAGTATTTAATGAAGAATTTATGCAGCGCCATCCGGAAATTAAAATTGAATATACCATGATGTCAGGGGATCAGATGACGCAGACCTTGACTACTGCCATTAAATCCGGAGATGCTCCTGATCTGTTTGCCCTTCCAAGCGGAGTGAAATTAAGTACGGCAGTATCGGAAGGCTGGTATCAATCCATGTCTCCTTATTTGACTCGGGAGTTTATTGATTCCTTTGAAACCGGCTCTTTGAACGAAGGTGTTACCACTTTTGACGGGGAAATCTATGCGCTTCCGGAAGCGGCCAACATTGTAAATTCTCTCATGTTTTACAATAAAGATATTCTTGCAGAGGCGGGCCTTGACCCGGAAAATCCGCCAGAAACATGGTCTGATTTTGCAGATGCCTGTAAAAAGATTACAGAAGCGGGAGGCGGACAGTATTACGGCCTGATTGAAAGCGGAGCAGCGGCCGTAAGAACTGAGATTGAACTCAGGTCCTTTGCCAATCTGGCAGGTGCAAAGAGTAATTACTATGGAGTAATTACTGTCGTGGATGGAAAAAATCCTTTTGCAAGTGAAGGAATGAAGGAGGCACTGAAATTGTACGCAGAGCTGACGAAGGCTGGTTCTATTCATCCTGATTCCATCAATTTAGATGCGCCTTCTGCCCGAGCCATGTTTGCGCAGGGAAAAGCAGGATTTCTGATTCAGGGTTCCTGGTGTATCCCTACCTGGCGTGAAGAAAATCCGGATTTGAATTTTGGCGTAATGGCCCTGCCGGTTCCGGATGACGGGGCGAAAGGCGGCAATCCTTATATTGGTGCACAGCCATGGGTAGGAATATCCGCGAAGTGCCAACATCCTGAGGCAGCAGCTTTATATCTGACTGAGCTATTCGGAAAAGAATATCAGGGCAGGGTGGTATCAGATGGAGGCTTTGTATCATGTATAAAGGGTGTCAATGAAGAGGCTATGAAAGATGATGCCATGCTGGAATACTATAATTTGGCAATGTCCAGTGGAAAATTATGCCCGGATCCCCTGGCGCTGAACCCGGAAACTGCAAATGTTTATGCTAAGGTTAAGGAGGTTACTCCGAATCTGGGACAGATTATGCAGGGAGTAATGGCCGGTTCCATCAGCGATACGGATGCGGAATTAGACCGGTACTCCGAAGCTGTTGAGAAGGAATGGGAGAGTGCAATGAGTGAGGCCGGAGTAGAGAAAGTAAAATTTCAGTTTGACGATTGGGATCCAGTGAAGGATTATAACTATTCGAAATAATACGTATCACAGGGGAGTGCTAATACTTTTCAATTGATTTAAGACGCAAATATGTGCGAAGTGGAGGAAAAATGAGAAATAGCATAAAGAAATTAGTACTTAAGGGGGTATTTACTTGCCTGATGGTATGCTCACTAACCGCATTACCGGTTCAGGCAGCGGTTTCTTCCAATACAAAGGATGATAATGAATGGAATTTAGTATTTAGTGATGAATTTAATGATGATACTGTTAATGCACAGTATTGGAATCGTTATCCGGCTGCAATTGACAGCGAGGACTATTTTTTCTATGGAAGTACTCCTGAAACCGTTGTTTGCCCGGAAAATGTTTCGGTAAGTGATGGCAGCCTTCATATCCTGGCCGAAAATAATCCAATTGATCTTGGTGATGGAGTTGACCACAAGTATCGTACCGGCATTCTTCAGTCAAGGGATAAAATAGAATTGGCTTACGGACGGTTTGAGGCCAGAATAAAAATGCCGGATTTGCCGGGAAGTAATCCGGCGTTTTGGCTTATGCCCCATAAATACGAAGACGGCTTCTCTTTTATTGGTTTAAATAATTCAAAAGGAGAAGAAGGATATGGCGCCGAAGTAGATATTCTCGAGCATATCTACACGGATGGAAATGCTTATCAGTCTACGGTACATTGGGGAGGATATGAAGCCCAGCACAAAAGCTGGACAGCTTCCCCTAAACCGGTAATGGAGGGAAATCCCTATGATTGGCATATTTTCGCAGTAGAATGGACTCCTTCTTCCCTTAAATTTATGGTTGATGGAAAAGTGACGGCCGCTTACTCCGGGACAGCAGTACCGCAGGGACCTGAGTTCATAATTCTGAGCCTTGGTATGGGAGGCGGCTGGATTGGAACACCGGATGTAACGAAAATGCCTGCAGAAATGCTTGTTGATTACGTACGGGTCTATCAAAAGGATTCCTATGAGGAGCCTGAACTGTCAGACGGGACTTATACTATAAAATCGGCGTTTAGCGGAAAATATCTGGATATATCGCCGGAAGAGTCCAGTTCAAAAGTTGTTCAGATGGAGGGAAATACAGGGGATTCACAAAAATGGATTGTAACTACAAATAAAGACGGTTATAGAACAATAAAAAACAAGGCGGATGAGTCTGTGCTGGACATTTTTGGACGTCAGACAAATCCTGGTGCAGATGCAATTCACTGGAAGTATACAGGCGGAGATAATCAATTATGGACAATAGAAAAGTCAGGTGATTACTATAAAATAGTGAATAAGAACAGCAGTCTTGTTCTGGATATAGAAGGCCGTCTGACTACTGATCATGCACCTATTATTCAGTGGAATGATACAGGACATGATAACCAGCAATGGATTTTCACTATAGTGGATTAATGAATGGGCAGCCCCCCTTTTTGGTCGGGAATCCGAGAATTCGTATTGTTGTCGTTACCAAATCACACTGATAATAAGCCTTCAATATAATGGCTAAGGCTTCTCGAAGTACTGATTGTGTGACAAAAGGCATTGTATAGTGAATCTACAATAGCAATGCCTTTTGCCATACAGGAATTCCAATGGCTATGACAAAATCGTTCATCGCATACCCCGGTTCGAGGATTTTGGACCGGGGTTTTGCTGTGTAAGGAAGAGAGATGATCGCGATAACCAATAAAACATATTTTATTAGAGGAGAGGGGCTGATATCAAGAGAAATATTCCTGAAGACAAATGAAAATGGGGAACTAATTATTGGCAAGCATATTCTTATACAGATGGAAATCGGGAAAGGTGAACAAATATATATAACATATTTATATCCATCGGAAGAGGACAGGAAAAACGAGTTACGGGAATTCGTTCTGACAAAGGAAGGAATAGAGAACTTGCAGCAGGATGTGGAGTTAGAAGAGGAAGTACCACTGACAATCCCAATGAGTTAATGATTGATGCGGAAATACCTTTGGACGCTGATCTTGATGTGATATGTAAAAAGGGTAAGATACTGATTCAACAAGTTGAATCGGCAGAAATGATCATACCTAAAGAAGTATTGGAAGCGTGTTCTGAGGTGGGAATTGATTCAGAAAATATTAGGCAGTCATTGCAAACAGAGGTTATCATACCAATAACCGATAAAATTTCTTAAGTGCAAACGGCATTTAGACGAAAGAGTAGGAAATGAAAAAGTGAAAAAAGAAATATTCCGATTTTTCTATGTCCTTTATCCAATAGTAGTTTTGTTGCCTGGTATGCAGCGTTGCGATTGTCGCATGGAATAGACATCGGCTACATTGGAAATATTGTTTTCAGAAATAATCTGTCAAATTTGTTCTTTCGCTACCGGTATCATAATACTCCTTTTGATAAGAAGTGTCATAGCTATCATTTTTAGCAGAAAGGAGCCATTCTTTACCAAATTCGTAAACTATTGTACACTACCGTCTAGAAATCCGGCAGTTCAGGTATTCGGGACAGTGCAGCTTTGCGGTACTGTGACGGTGTTTGCCCTGTATGCTTTTTAAAAATGCGGCTAAAATATAGAGCATCCACATATCCGATAGCTTCGCTGGCCTCTGCCACGCCGGAGCCGGAGGCCAGCAGTTCGCAGGCGCGGGAGATCCGGATATTCATCAGGTACTGCTGTGGACTGACACCAAGCTGGCGTTTGAACAGCTGGGTGAACCAGCAGACACTCATATTACAGGAAGCAGCATATTCTGCCAGACTGCCGGGATGATCAAAATGTGTGTGGAACAGACGGACAGCCTGTTCGATTTCCCTGGTATGTGGGGCGCCCATCTCGTCATGGACAGCAATTTCTCTGGACATCAGGCAGAGAAGTTCCTTAAAACGGGAGTCTGCTATGCTATAATAATATTGCTTTTTTTGCTGCAGCTCCTGAATGATCGTATTAAATATCTGGGGAAAGATATCGCGGGATTTTGGATAATAAATACGTTTTGAAAACAGGTTCAGATTCTCCAGTTCCCTTGGAACATCATTTCCGGTAAAATGGATCCAGTATGCATCGGGTGTATCTGCACTGTCATAGTGATAGAACTGCGGTTCATTGGGATGATAGAAGATCATTTGTCCTGCAGATAACTTCTGCTCTTTCCCATGGAGCATATAATAGGCCAGGCCGGAATGGACATAGAGGAGCTGATAATCTCTTCGCCCTTCCGGCCGGGCAGTAGAGATTATCCCCTGATTCGCAACGACTATGTGTCCGCAGGCAGTGACCATGAGAGGCCGCTCTGTCCGCGGCATATCGATTTCTCCTACTGGGTAGATGTGTCCGGCCACCTGAAACATAGGTATAGTCCCCCTTTTCTGATCTGAAATCCACAATTTATATTTTTGTATTAAATTATATCATGCTAGTAACGATTAGTCCATAAATCAAAAGTAATCATATATAGACGGAACCGGGAAATGACTTTAATATATAGCTATAGGTTTATCATAAAAATAAAGAGGAGAAGGAATATATTATGAGTCAAAAAGTACCACGTAATGTAGTTATTGTCTATGCAGATGACTTGGGATTCGGTGATTTAAGCTGTTACGGCAGCCATCAGATTTCAACTCCAAATATTGACCGTCTATGTGAAAATGGTTTGAAATTTACCAATGCATATTCGACCTGTGCAGTCTGCACACCGTCCCGATACAGTATTCTGACTGGCTGCTATCCGTTCCGCAACAAGGAGGCCCATATCCTGCCGGGTGATGCCAGCTGCATCATTGGTCCGAAAACTGATACCATAGCCAAAGCATTTAAACGGGTCGGATACCATACCGGCGCGATAGGCAAATGGCATCTGGGATTAAGCGACGGCTCCAGCCCGATTGACTGGAATAAAGAGATTAATTATACTCCGTTAGACTGCGGATTTGATGAATCCTTTATTTTTCCGGCGACAGCAGACCGTGTTCCATGTGTATATCTGGAAGGGCGCTCGGTTGTAAACCTGGATCCGGATGACCCGATTGAGGTTTCCTATGCTAAGGAATGTCCGTTTGAAGACATTTCAACCTGTCATAAGAATCCGGAACTACTGAAGATACATTCTTCAAAGGGGCATGATATGAGCATCATAAATGGAATCGGCCGAATCGGCTACATGCGGGGCGGTGAAAAGGCAGTCTGGAAGGATGAAGAACTTGGTGAGACCTTCCTGAATCGTGCATGTAAGTTTGTGAATGACTGTCATGAGAATGACCAGCCGTTCTTCCTGTATTATGCCCTGCATCAGCCGCATGTACCACGTGTACCGGCACCGCGTTTCTTGGGAGCTACAAAACTTGGAGTACGCGGGGATGTGATAGTTGAGATGGACTGGTGTGTTGGTGAATTCATGAAGGAGTTAGAGCGTCTGGGAATTCTGGATGAAACCATGATCATTTTCTCCAGTGACAACGGGCCTGTGCTGGATGACGGATACAGGGACCGTGCATATGAACTGACCGGAACCCACCGTCCGTCCGGACCGCTGCGCGGCGGGAAATACAGCAAGTTTGACGGCGGTACACGGATTCCCTTTATAGTAAGCTGTCCCGGAATTGTGCATAAGGGGGTTTCTCAGGCGCTTGTCAGCCAGGTGGACCTTTTTACATCCTTTGCCAGTGCATTGGGGTATGAGTTCGCAGAAGATGCTGCGGCAGACAGCCAGGATGTATATGAAGCTCTGATTGGCGAAGACCCAGTGGGCAGAAAAGAACTGATGGTGGAAGATGTCGGATGCGGAAAGATGCTTCGTCGCGGTAACTGGGCATATCTTTCTCCAAGCGAGGGCAGTCCGTTCATGGCAGATGTCAGCATTGAGACCGGCGTATCAAAGGATCCGCAGCTATACAATATGGAGTATGATATTGGCCAGCAGCAGAATATTGCATATGCTTATCCCAAAGTGGTATGCGAGATGGAAGCACGCATTCAGGAAATTATGAAGAGTGCGCGGACAAGAACATAGCAAATAAGTTTGAAACAAAGAAGCGACAGTGTTCGAGCAGGCATAATCACCCATATGCTTGACAAAAACAAGGAGCAGACCGCCATGACAACAATTTGCACAATGCCGGACCACATTTTTTTAGACACAGAATACAAGCAGCCGGCCATACACCAGCATCTCGCAAAGCACATCATTATTTCCCTGTCGGATGATCTGACTGTGACGTTTGAGGGCGAGCGAAAGGCCGTGTGTAAGGGGATTATGATTGATGCCAACGTGCCGCATACCGTGGCGGGCAGAGAGAACCGGATGCTGGTTTTTCTGATTGATGCCACAAGCACGGTGGCACGGAATATGAACCATGATCCGTTGGCGGGAGAGCCCTTTAAAGTGATAGACGGACGGATCGTCGAACAGATCCGCGAAGCGTATAAGGCCTGTCTGCCGGATCGTTTTGAATCGGAATATGCGGAGTTTTCGGAATTCGTTTTTTGCCGGCTGTCCTTAAATGGAAAAAGTACCATAATTCCCGATCCCAGAGTACAGACAGCCCTCGGCTTTATATCGCAGTCTGCGGATATAGACGGCGCCATGATATCCCGGCTGTGTGAGAACGCGCATTTATCGCAGAGCCGTTTTTCCCACTTGTTTAAAGAGCAGACGGGAGTGTCACTCAACAGTTACCTGACGCTGGCGAAATTGCGCAAGGCCTATCAGCTGATGCTGGAAGGGGAGACGATCACCGCGGCGGCGATGAATGCGGGATTCGGAACACCGTCCCATTTTTCAGCCGCCAGCAGAAAATACCTTGGTATAGCCGCCAGCGATATAACGGGACGGTGTAATGTGTATGATATAAAATGTCAGCGTCTATTTGAAAGCTAATCAATCCCGGATCTATTACAATGAGGACATGGAGGAAAACAATATTTTCTGGAATCCATGTCTTTATTTTTAGGGAGGTGATGGCTTGAAAGCAAGCGAATTTTCATTTAAGAAAGGGCTGTATCATTTGAATCCACAGCCGAATTTCAATTTTCAGTTAAACCGGGTCATAATGTGGGACGGCGGGCGTTTGGAGGATGTTCAGAAAGCAGGCTCCAGGATTACAGACAGCCAGAGCTGGAAGCATGAACTGACACGGATGGCCCAGGAGGCCGAGAGCGAGGGACGCACAGAAAACGCAATTGCTTACTACCGAATGAGCGAGTTCTTTATGTATGACGGCGACCCGGACAAAATTGCGGCTTATACCAGGGCGGCCAATCTGTTTTACGATTTCTACGCAGAGTATTTTACGAGCGGTGAAGTGCAGCTTTTTCATGTACCTTATGAGGACGCTGTGCTGGCAGGATATTCTTATCCTGGGGGCCTCGCAGGATCACTTTGTCGACTATCGCACGGTTGACAAGCTGATCCGGATGCTCACCAATGTCCGCTCGCTGACCTTCCGCCTCATGACGGAAGCGGAACAGGCGAGCAACCACTGTAATTGCGGAAACAGCAGGCTGGTTTTAGATACTGTGACGGACTGGATTTTCATGATGAAGCGGAAACGATGAAAATAAAACCTGACTTTCTTGTAATGTCGTAATAAAAAATTTCTTTGTGTATATTTGTATACAGAAAAATCTCCCGCCTTCCGATATACTGATACCAGGAAAGGGGAGATCAGATTATGATTTTAATGTTTCCTGAGAGCAGTAAGCTTCCAGGGCCTGTGGGTTGATGATTTCGATCCATTTGCGGTGTGAGACGATGATCTGCTCATCCCGCAGGCGCGAGAGATTGCGGGCGGCGTTTACGCGCGTTACCGTGAGGATCTCCGCGATATTTTCCTGGGTCAGACTGATGCGGCGGCCGTTTTCTTCCGGGGAATTCTGGGAGAAAAGGTAGAGTAAGTTGCACAGCTTTAAAAAGGAATTATTGTAATCCTGATGGGCGCTCTCGTACAGGAGTAAATTGATGTAGGAGGCATTCCAGTCCAGCGTCCGAAGCGTCAGCTCCTTATTCTCACAGATCATCTGAAGAAAGTATTCATTTGGGAAGCACAGGGTTTCCATGTCGGATAAAGCGATCGTGGATATGGAGTGTTCTATTTTAAAAACGGACCGGTGACTGCCTGGGAATACGGTGCCGGCACTGTGCAGGGATGAAATCTTGCGGGAGCCGTTTTCATGCTCCAGAACCGTTAAGGCGATGCCGGATATGATGTAGTAGACGTGAGTCACGGGTTCACCGGGATTCCAAAGACAGTCATTTTTACGAAATGTCTTTCTGGTATGGGGCTGTGTGAGAAAATACTCATAAAAATCAGTATAGTCATTGGAAAAGTAGTAGCGGGGAATCAGCATTGGCACACCTTCTTTCATGGATATGGGTCCATCATACCATAAACGGAGGAGGGCGGCAATGGATTGTCCTGCCAGACAGAAAGGAAGGAATTTGATATGAAAAAATGCAGAATAACAATCTTAAAAACAACTCTGGATAAGGAACTGGCGGAGGAATACGGTGTTCCCGGGCTTAAGGCCTGCCCGCTGATGCAGGAGGGCCAGGTGTTCTGGGCCGATTATGCGAAGCCGGAAGGCTTTTGCGACGAGGCGTGGAAGGCGATTTACCAATATGTGTTTGCACTTTCCCACGGCGCAGGGGACGGGCTGTTTTATTACGGCGACTGGATTCGGAAGCCGGGAGTGGCCATATGCAGCTGCAATGACGGCCTGCGCCCTGTGATATTCAAAGTGGAGGCGACCGATGAGGAGTCGGAGGTTTACATTTCAGGGGGAAAGGGTGTATGATAAAACAAGAATGATATGGGGCGGAAGGATGCCGGAAGGGGTGTGCGATGGCGTACAGGGTGTTGGTAGCAGATGATGAATACATAATCAGGAGGGGGATTATCCGCTTCCTCCGCAAGTATGAAGAGATGGAAATCGTGGCGGAGGCAGAGGATGGGGAGGTAGCCAGGGAATTCATTGAAAATCAGGAGATAGACGTGGCCTTCGTGGACATCAATATGCCCTTCTTAAACGGCCTGGGATTTATCCGGCAGCTGAAGGAGATAAGCCCGAAGACGGTGGTAGTCATCATAACCGGGTATGACGATTTTGAGTATGCGCGGGAGGGAATCCGGCTGGGCGTGTTTGAATACCTCTTAAAGCCTGTGATGGAACAGCCCTTTGACGAGATGATCCAGAAGGTCTTAGGCAAGCTTCGGGAGGATAAGGCTGCTAAGGACTATCTGGAATGGGCCAGGCAGACGCTGAAACAGAATATGGACATGCTGACTGCGGATTTTCTGGAAAAATGGCTGGACGGCCACTATTCCGCCGAGGAGGCCGAGGAACGCATCCGGTATCTGGGACTGGAATTTCCCGAGGAGTTTCTTCTGGTCTATGTGCATCTGCAGTACCGGGACATGGCGCAGATCGACGGGCAGTGGGACGATGACCTGCTCTATTACGCCGCGCGCAATATCTGTAATGAGATCTACAATGAACTGCAGGGGATCACGACGCTCAGGAACGATTCAGGTGACCTGATAGCCATTACGGCTGACTGCGCGGATTCGGAGGAGAAAAAACGGAAATTTTCGCAGGTCTTGGAGGAAATTCTGCCGGTCAAGGCATTGATCATGCAGAGGAAGGGATACGGGCATGAGACATTTCCGGAGGTGTGCAGGGCGCTGTCGGAGGAGATCGGCCAGCTGAAGGGATGCTCGTCGGCCGTGCAGAGCGTGAAGGATGTGATCGAGAAGCATTATATGGAAGCGGAATTTTCCCTTCAGGACGCGGCGGAGGAGATGCATCTGTCTCCCCAGCATCTAAGCAGGATGTTTCACAAGGAGATGGGAATCACCTTTATTGACTATCTGACCCGGGTGCGGATACGAAAGGCCATCGGGCTGCTCTATCAGGACGATTTAAAGATGTACGAGATCGCAGAGAACGTGGGCTATGCGACGCAGCATTATTTCAGCAATGTGTTCAAGAAAAACATGGGAGTCAGCCCGGCAGAGTACCGGAAATCCATAAAAAATACGAATTTATAATATTTTAATTTCAATATGTGATATTTTAGCACGTGTCAGGAGAGGCCTCCGGATGCGTGCTAATTTTTTGTATGTTCCTCCCTTTTTATTGTAAATACTTTTTTGCGCAGTTTTACTACAATAGATACATAACAAAGGGAAAGAAAACCCGGGAAAATGAAGGAGGAAATGGTAATGAGAAAGAAAACATGGAGTCTGGTTTTATGTGCGGCAATGGCGGCGTCAATGATGGCAGGGTGCGGAGCAAAGCAGGAGACAGCGGCCACAACGGCAGCCACGACGGCGGCTCCGGCAGCGGATACGGCAGCGGCAGCGACCACAGCTCCGGCGGCTGAAGCAGCGAAACCGGAGAGTAAGGGCAATGATAAACTGGTAGTCGGTTTTGCACAGATCGGACAGGAATCCGGCTGGAGAGACGCGGAGACGGCTTCCATTCAGTTTTATGCAGGACAGAATTTAGATACGATTGATTTAAAGTTTGCAGATGCGCAGCAGAAGCAGGAGAACCAGATCAAGGCCATCAAGTCCTTTATCGATATGGGCGTAGACGTAATCGGCCTGGCGCCGGTGGTTGAGACCGGATGGGACGCGGTATTTACGGAGGCAAAGGACGCGGGAATCCCCATCGTGCTGGTAGACAGAAAAGCGGACGTGGACGAGAGCTTATATGAGACCTTTATCGGTTCCGACTTCATCGAGGAAGGCAAAAACGCAGCGATTGAGATGTCCAATTTACTGGGCGGCGAAGGCAAGATTGTGGAGCTGGAAGGAACCGTCGGCGCATCTGCGGCCAATGACAGAAAGAAAGGCTTTGACGACGAGATCGCCGCAAACCACACGGGCATCGAGATTCTGGAATCCCAGACCGGCGACTTTACAAGAGCCAAGGGCAAGGAAGTTATGGAATCCTTCTTAAAGACATACGGCGATCAGATCAAGGGCGTCTATGCACACAACGACGATATGATGTTAGGCGCGATCGAGGCCATCAAGGAAGCCGGATTTAAGCCGGGTGTTGACATCAAAACCGTGTCTGTGGACGGCGTAAAGGGATTATTCGAAGCGATGGCGGCCGGTGAGGCGAATGTGACGGTTGAATGCAATCCTCTTCTGGGCGAGCAGTTCTTTACCACCTGCATGAAGTTAAAGAATGGAGAGCCTGTTGAGAAATGGGTAAAATCCGATGAAGGCATCTATCGCCAGGATACGGCGGCAGCAGATCTGCCAAACCGTAAGTATTAATCGATACCATTTGAGTACGGGGACGCAGCGGAACACTGTTGCGTCCTTTTATCATGAAGGGGAAGAAAGAAGGAGGAAGCATGGAAGAGAAGAAAGAGCTTCTAACAATGAACCATATATCAAAGCATTTCTCTGCCGCCGTGATTGCCCTGGATGATGTAGAATTCCGGCTGAACCGTGGAGAGATCCACGCGCTTTTAGGGGAGAACGGCGCCGGCAAATCCACTCTGATCAAGGTTTTGACCGGGGTCGAGGAGCGGACTGCCGGGACGGTATTCTTAGAGGGCAATGAGATTTATCCCAAAAGTCCCCAGGAGGCGCAGCAGGCCGGGATCAGCACCGTATATCAGGAGGTTAATCTCTGCCCCAACTTATCGGTGGCGGAGAATATCTACATCGGCAGGGAACCGGTAAAGGGAGGGCGGATCGACTGGAAGACCATCAACGCCAATGCAGCCGCCCTCTTAAAGAAGTTTGATTTGGATATCAGCGTCACAAGGACGCTGGACAGCTATTCCGTGGCAATTCAGCAGATGATCGCCATAGCCAGGGCGTGCGACATATCCGCCAGGGTGCTGATCCTGGACGAACCGACCTCCAGTTTATCGACCGCTGAGGTGGAAAAGCTGTTTGAGATCATGAAGAAGCTGAAAAGCCAGGGGATGGGGATTGTCTTTGTCACACATTTCCTGGATCAGGTCTATGAGGTCTGCGACAGGATTACGGTGCTCCGGAACGGAAAGTACGTGGGGACTTATGAAACGGAGCATCTGCCGCGGGTGGAACTGGTCGGAAAGATGCTGGGCAAGGATTACGACAAGCTCAATGCAGTGACGGCTTCGGAGGACGGGAGCCGGGAGGACGGGGAGATTCTCGTGGAAATGGATCATGTCTCCGGCCTTGGCACGATCGAGGACTTTGACCTGACCATCCGGCGGGGCGAGGTGCTGGGTCTGTCGGGGCTGCTGGGCTCCGGCCGCTCGGAAACAGCCAGGCTGATCTTCGGCGTGGACCAGGTGGAAAAAGGCCAGCTGAAGATGAAGGGCAAAAAAGCCGCTCTGAAAACTCCGCTGGACGCCATCCGGGAAGGGGTTGCCTTTTGCCCGGAGAACCGGAAGACGGAGGGGATCATCGGCGATCTGTCCATCCGCGACAACATCATTCTGGCGCTTCAGGCAAAGAAAGGGATGTTTGCCGCCATTACCAGACAGGAGGCGGAGCGCATTGCGGATGAATACATTGAAAAGCTGGAGATCAAGACGCCGTCCAGGGATCAGCTGATTAAGAATTTAAGCGGAGGTAACCAGCAGAAGGTGATTCTCGCCCGATGGCTGGCCACCGACCCGGATTTACTCATGCTGGATGAGCCGACCAGAGGAATTGACATTGGAACAAAGGCGGAGATCCAGAAGATCGTCGTGGATTTAGCACGGAAGGGCATGTCGGTCCTCTTCATTTCGTCGGAGATCGACGAGATGCTCCGCTGCTGCAAACGGATGGTAGTGCTGCGGAATTTGAAGAAGGTTACGGAGTTAAAGGGGCAGGAGATCTCGGAGGGCGAGATCATGCGCTATATAGCGGGAGGTGAAGCAAATGAAAAAGTGGAGTAAGCTGACGAAATACCAGGCGTTCTGGCCATTTGTCATTCTGCTTGCCATCATTGTGTTTAACGGAATTATCACAGGAGGCAGCTTTTTCCAGATGAAGATCGTGGATGGCCATCTCTACGGGCGGGTGATCGATATCATCCGGAACGGAAGCAAGCTGATGATTCTGGCGGCAGGGATGACCATGGTGCTGGCCACGGGTGGAACCGATATCTCCGTAGGCTCTGTGATGGCCATCAGCGGAGCGGTTGCGTGCAGTATTATCAGCGGCAGCCTCTTCCCGGCGGTTGGAGGCAGTGTGGCTGTAGCCATCTGCGCGGCGGTGGCGGCCGGGGTGCTCTGCGGGCTGTGGAACGGCTTCCTGGTAGCTAAAATCAAGATACAGCCCATTGTAGCTACCATGATCCTGATGGTGGCGGGGCGGGGTATCGCCCAGCTGATAACGTCGGGCAAGATCATTACGGTCAATTCAGGCGCCTATTATTTCATTAACGGCGGCTATATTCTGGGACTTCCGTTTCCGGTATTTATCGTGCTGTTCGTCGTAATCATTCTGATTCTCTTTACGAAGAAGACCGCATTTGGGCTTTTCCTGGAATCCACGGGATGCAATTCTCTGGCCAGTAAATTTGCTGGAATCCATGTGGATAAAATCAAGCTGCTGGTGTACACCTGCTGCGGAACGCTGGCAGCGGTGGCGGGGCTGATTGAAAGCGCAGGAATCAAGGGCGCGGACTGCAATAACGCGGGACTGATGATCGAGATGGACGCGATTCTGGCGGTAGCCATCGGCGGGACTTCACTGAACGGCGGGCGGTTTTCGATACCGGCCAGCATTGCAGGCGCTCTGATTATCCAGAGTATCACGACAACCGTCTATGCGCTGGGCATTGCCCCGGAGATCACACAGGTGGTAAAGGCAGTTCTGGTTGTCATTATCTGCCTGTTCCAGTCAAAGGAATTCAGGGAACAAATCGAAAATCTGCTTCATAAGGGAAAGGCGGTGCAGGGAGCATGAAGGAACGGTCCGGAAAGAAAGTAAAGATCAATAATATATCGCTGCTGATTACCATCATTCTGTTTGTGGCGCTGTTTTCGTTTGGCGCGGTCCGGTATGACCGGTTTTTATCCCTCTCTACGCTGTTTAATCTGATCAATGACAATTCGTATCTGATCATAGCGGCCATTGGGGTTACGTTTGTGCTTCTCACAGGCGGAATTGATATCTCCATTGCGTCCACCATCGCGTTTACCTGCGTTCTGTCGGCGTATATGCTGAAACGGGGCGTTCCGGCGCCGGTCGTGATCGCGCTCGTGCTTATCATCGGCCTTCTGCTGGGAGCCTCTATGGGATATATCATCCACTACTTCAAGCTTCAGCCATTTATCGTGACGCTGGCGGGACAGTTCCTGATGCGGGGGCTGTGCGCGGTGATCAGCACGGAGTCCATACCCATCAGCAACTCCTTTTATAAGAAAATGGCCCTTACGAGAGTCATGATTGGAAAGGGAAAATTATACTCCTATGCCTTTATCGCCTTCGCGGTAATCGCGGTTGCCTTTTACGTGCTCAAGTACACGAAGTTCGGCCGCAGCGTTTACGCTCTGGGCGGAAATGAACAGTCGGCCGTTCTTATGGGGCTTCCGGTGGCCAGAACCAAAATCGCTGTCTATGCCATCAGCAGCTTCTGCGCGGCGCTGGCCGGCGTCGTCTTCAGCTTCTATACGCTGGCGGGCTATTCCCTCCAGAATATGGGCCTTGAGCTGGATGCCATCTCCTCCGCCGTAATCGGCGGCACGCTTTTGACCGGCGGAGTGGGCAGTATTATCGGAACCGCCATCGGCGTGCTGATCCAGGGCATTATCCAGACGATTGTCATCTACCAGAACCTCAATACATGGTGGACGAAGGTGACGATCGCGGCGCTGCTGTGCATCTTTATCGTTATCCAGAGGATCATCTCCATACGTGCCGAAAAAGCGAAGGGAAGGTAGGTTCTAATTGTAAAACAGTACCATTGCTGTTATACTGGTAGAAGAATGATACAGGGGTGAGTGCAATGAAATTTGTGAAGAATAAAATCATGAATCTGTCTATCCGAAACAAGATGATTTTATCCTACATTTTAATTGCACTCATCCCTTTCTGTATTTTCGGGATCGTGGTCATCAGCATTTTTGCCGGACAGGCGGAAAATGATATCTCGGAGCACACGGGCCAGATGATCAGCCAGGTGAGAACCTCCATCGATGTCTATATCAGCAGTATTGAAAAAATCTCCAACTATGTGATCGAAGAGCTGAGAAGCGTGGATTTCAATGAGATGTATACGGAAGACGACATATTCTGGATGCAGGAGAGCTCAAAGGCAGTCGCCAGGCTGAAGCATGTGGCCAATACCCATCCGGAGGTGGCAGGAATTCTGTTTGCCACGGAGAATGACCTGTATATCAGCACGGGGATGACCCGTATCTCCAGGGATTCCTTCGTGAATGAGGAGTGGTACAGGCTGGCGGTCAGCAATCCGGACACCGTCTGTCTGATCAGCGACACGTCGGGCCGCAATATTGTGACCAATGAAAGCTACAGCATCGACAATGTATTTTCCATGGTGAAGGCAATCTATAAGGAAGGAACCACGGAGGTCATGGGCGTGCTGCTCATGGATATCAAGCACGATATCATTTCCCAGTCCATCGACAATATTACGATCGGACAGAAGGGGTTTGTATTCGTGATCGATTCGGAGGACCGTGTGGTCTACACCCCGGCCAATCCCATTACCTACCGGGTGAATCCCGACTGGATCCGGAAGGAAAATGCGCCTGTGACCGCCAGAATACGGGGAGAAAAGTACCAGATCCGCAGCGAACGTTCGGATTACACGGGCTGGCGTGTGGTCGGGGTATTCTCCATCGACGAGATTATGGGGCACATGAATACGCTGATTTTCGCGCTTACCTGCGGATTGCTTCTGCTTCTGGTGTTTGTCTTTGTGATTACGGTGAAGATATCCCAGACGATCACGAATCCGGTGGTGGAGCTGGAGCAGCTGATGAAAAAGGCGGAGTCCGGGGATCTGGCCGTCCGCTTTCAGGGAGATTACCATGACGAGGTCAGCGAGCTGGGGCGTGATTTTAACCATATGCTTGTGCGGATCGAGGACCTGATCCAGCAGGTATACATCGAGCAGAAGAACAAGCGGATGGCGGAGCTGAAGGTACTCCAGGAACAGATCAAGCCTCATTTCCTGTACAATACCCTGGACACCATAAGCTGGATGGCCAGGGATTACGGAGCCGGGGATGTGGTGCGGCTGGTGGATGCGCTGACCAATATGTTCCGGATCGGGCTGAGCCGCGGCAGGGACTATATCAGCGTGGAGCAGGAGCTTTCCTATGTGGCCAACTATCTGTATATCCAGAAGATCCGTTACGGCGGCAAGCTGAATTACCAGATCGTCAAGGATGAGGAAATCTTAAATGAGGAGGTTCCCAAGCTGATGCTCCAGCCTCTGGTGGAGAATGGAATCTACCATGGGATCAAGACCAGAAGGGGGGAAGGGCATCTCACCATCCGGGCCGTAAAAACCGCGGATGGGCTGCTGGAGTTCTCCGTGGAGGACGACGGATCAGGCATGAGCGCACAGCAGGCGGAGGAACTGAACCATCTGTTAAATGAACCCTGCGAGCTGGAGGAGCGGCAGAGCTTCGGACTGTTCTATATCAAGGAACGGCTGCGGATCAAGTACGGAGACGGATTTAAGATCCGGGTCAACAGCATCGAGAATGTGGGAACGAAGGTTGTGATCCATATTCCGATCCAGGAAGACGGTGTATAGGAGATGGCGATGAAGAGAAAATGGATGGCGGCAGCGGCAGCAGTCCTGATTCTGCTGGCAGCAGGAGTCTGGTGGCTGTATACGGAAAGAGGCCGCGGCCAGATCGAACAGGTGGACTATGTGATCGGAGTCTCCCAGGCCAATATGCGTGAGACCTGGAGGCTGGCATTAATCAGTGAGATCGAGGATGCGGCAGCGGAATATCCCAATATCAGGCTGATCATGACCGACGCCACTTCTGATGGGGAAAAGCAGAAGAAGGATGTGGAGAGACTCATGCAGTTTGATATCGACCTTCTGATTATCTCCCCCGGAGATGCCAGGGAGATGACGGATGTGATTGGCCAGGTGTACCAGAAGATTCCGGTTATCGTCATGGACCGCGGCGTGGAGGGCTTTGATTACACTCTGTTTATCGGCCCGGATAACGAACTGATCGGACGGCAGGCAGGCGAAGGGGCCGCGAAACGGCTCGCGGGAAAGGGAGGGACTGTGTTCGAGGTCTGCGGAAGCGAGAATTCCATTTCCAGTGCCGAGAGAAGCAAGGGATTTGACCTGGTGCTTTCCAGGGAGCCGGGGATCGTCAGAGAACAGTTTCGTGTGGAGCAGGAGTCCAGGGACCAGGCGGAGGACTTATTTCTGGAGCTGGGACAACGGCTGGCGGGGGTGGACGTGGTGTTTGCCCACAACGATTACATGGCATCCGGGGTCTATGAGGCGGTGAAGAAGCTGGGGTACTCCCCGGAAATTATAGGAGTGGACGGATTTTCCGGCCCCAATGGAGGCATGGATCTGGTGCGGCAGGGAAAGCTGAGCGAGACCATTACCTGCCCCACCGGCGGCAAGGAGGCGATCCGGTATGCCATGGATATCTTAAACGAAGTCTCCGGAGTTCCCAAACAGGTTATTCTGCGGAGCCACAACATTACCATCGACAATGTGGACAGCGAGGTGAAGTGGGAGCAGTATAAAAAGAAGGACAGGAACACGATCCAGGTGGGATACTCCCAGGTGGGAACCGAGAGTGCCTGGCGTCTGGCCAATACGGAGTCCATCAAGAGCGCGGCCAGGGAGGCCGGGATCAGCCTTCATTTTGAGGATGCGGATCAGCAGCAGGAGAGGCAGATCGAAGCCATCCGCACGTTTATCAGGGAGGAAGTGGATGTGATTGTTCTGTCGCCGGTGGTGGACAGCGGCTGGGATAAGGTCCTGACGGAGGCCAGGGAAGCCGGGATTCCCGTGCTGCTGTCGGACAGAAGGATTGAGACAGAGGATGACGGGCTGTACCTGACGTACATCGGCGCGGATTTCATGGAGGAGGGCAGGCGCGCCATGCGCTGGATCGCCGCTAATGTGAAGCCGGAGCATGGGCCGGTGAAGATCATGGAGCTCCAGGGAACTTTAGGCGCATCGCCTACCGTGGAGCGCAAGCGCGGTTTCGAGGAACAGATGGCCGGAAATCCCGGCTATCGGATTGCCTACTCCGAGTCGGGAGACTTTACATATGAAGGCGGCCGCCGGATCATCGAAGATTATACTGAAAACTACCTATGGGACATTGATGTGATCTACGCCCACAACGATGATATGGCTTTAGGCGCTGTGAACGCTTTGGAAGAGCATGGAATCCACGCGGGCAGTGACGTGGTAATCGTATCGGTGGACGGCACGAAGGATGCCTTTCAGGCCATGATAGACGGCAAATTGAACTGCGCCGTGGAATGCAACCCTCTTCTCGGCCCGCAGCTGATGAAGGCGGTGCAGGACCTGATGGAAGGGAAGGAACTGCCGCTGCGGATTATTACGGAGGAAAAAGTGTATGATCAGACGGATGCGCGGGAAGTGATGAAAGAGAGAAGGTATTGAGGGGATAATCAAAAACTCTGAAAGCCGGTTGTATGCCGCCGGTTTTCAGAGTTTTCTATTAATCATGTTCTTTATTCATACCGGCATCCTCATAGGCTGGAACTCCCGATCGGTTGTAATATGGTGATTTTAGCAAATATTCTTTGGGAATACAAGGGAATAACCGTGCTTTGGAGGGGATGGTAATTATGGTAAGCAAAGGAAAAAGAGATTTACGAAAAAGATATTTAAGAAAAAAGAAAGGTAATGGTGTGGACAATCGATTATAATGAAATAAAGTATTTTTATGGGATGAAGCAGATAAACCTGTACTGGCCGGACGCAGCCACTTTGTGAAATCGCAGATGGATACGAATTCAGAATAATCAATGGGATAGTAATGTGGGATGGATAAGACGTAAAGAACAGGAGGCTCTATAAGATGAAAAATAAAATGACATATAGAATGAGAAATAGAATGAGAAATCAAACGAAAAAATTACTGCAGCCTGCATTTCTAATAGTATGCGTACTCGCATTAACCGGATGTACCGGGAAAACCGACAGTACGACGAGCCACGAACCACTCATCCAGCATACCGATACCGGCGCGACCAGTAATCCGGCCGCGGACAATAAAAAGGATATGGAACGCACATCTGCTGAAACGGAATCTGCTGCCTCAAACCGTGAAACGGTCAGCTCCGACATCGAAGCGTGTATACGTGAGAAGATGGATACCTTTGAAGAGGACTGTACGCTGACTGGTTTGTGGTATGACAGAGAGCGGTCTGAGAGGATCATCGATTCGTATATGGAATACGGCCGCGGCGCTTCGAATGGAGTGAAACGGGACGATGTCATTGTCATTCTGTCCGATTTAAAAACAGGAGAAAATACCTGGAGTTTTGAACCGAACGCTGTGTATACGGACTGGAACTGGATTTTGATCCGGGATGGCGAGACGTCTGAGTGGGTTGTGGATGATTATGGGAATGAATAGAGAGGAAATTCGGGGCTGAACCGTATAGCGGTTGTTTCGATGGGGGCTGTTGGCGGTATATGATTTGACAGGGATGCTGTTTCAGACGGTATCCCTTTTTTATTTTAATATCGATGTTTTTGATATTCTTCCATCAGGCGTTATAAATAAAAACTCTCAACGTTTATATATACGTCGAAAAAAGTCGAGATATATCGATTGATTTGCCATAAATTTCCATAGTATGATTGAAGGTGATAGGGAGAGGAGAAAAGCCATGAGAGAAAGAGAGATAGAAAATCTTTTGCTACGGCTTGGAGCGAATCGATCATATACAGGATTTTACTATGTAATATCTGCAGTACAATTATCCATAGAAGATGGAGATAAGTTACAATTAATATCGAAATGGTTATATCCAGAGGTAGCAAAGAAATACCATACATCAGTACAATGCGTAGAGAGAAATATCAGAACGCTGGTTGCATTAATATGGAATAAAGGTGACCGGTCACTGCTCGAACATATTGCCTATACCCCTTTGAGAAAGAAACCGAATAATGCTGCATTTATTTCTATATTGGTTTCCTATCTTTGCGACGAGAACTAGGGCGGAGTTATATTTTTTCTGCTTTTTACTAACTGCCAGATGAATTGATGCATCCAATCTACGGTTCCCTGTAATTTTACATTTTCAGTGTTTAATTCGTCGATTTTATAAGTGAGAATTGCAATGATTTCACGAGTGTTATTTATCTTATGCGGAGCAATGATTCTTCGAACAATGGGAGAGGATGAAGCAATCATTTGATCAGCAAGTAATTCATCGCGTTCATAACAGTTTAGATTGACGAATTCTTTATATTCTATTGGCAGCAGCACCATATCAAGATCACATCTCGGACAGACCGCATATTTGGCTAAAGGATAATAAGAATAAAACCCGCATTTTTTACAAAAATATACTGATAAGTCGCGCATAAGAAATCTCCTTTTAAAACTTTTTTATAGTTAGATTATAACTCTAAAAAAGTTTTTAAGGAGCATACAGTAATTCGACAAAAAACGACGTATGCTCTGCAGACCGGTGATTCAGACCGGTTTGCAGAGATTATAATCCTTATTTTTCCGTATACCAAGCTCGCCTAGCATGAGAAGCATCCACATAATCGGTGTAGCAATTGGCAGATTCAGGTTTACAAATGCCTGCGCCGAGTAACAGAGCACTGCAAAAAAAGCCGCTGTGACATACTGGTTTTTGTTGGCTCTGCGAATGACTCTCACTGCAAAAGAAATCAAAAAGGCAAGGTACGCAATTAATCCGGCAAATCCTACTGTGACGAGATAATGCAAATACTCATTATGCGCGTTATCAAATGTCTGACCGTAAATGTTTCCTTTTGTCTTATTTAATAACACAATTCCAAAAGTATCAGGGCCGAAGCCAATGATTTTTTTCCTCAATGGAAACTGGTTAAAGCATTCCATGGCATTGCGCCATATGTAACCCCTGTGAGTCCCCCAGTCATCATTAAACAGCAGATAACTGCCAAGAGCTCCATACCGTTCTGCGTTTCCTTGGAAATTAACGTCAACGAGTGCGTATCCGACACCCAGAATGCAAAGTACCAGAAGTGCCATCCAGGTTCTTTGCAAGCCTCTGCAGCCTGTCGGCTTATATTCATTTTTACTGAAACTATGAGTCTGCATAGAGGCGGACATGTTTTTCTTGTGGGCATTTACAAAATCTGGTCCGTAAACGAAGGCGCAGAGAATCCAGAGAAGTAATATGAGAAAGAGAAGGCCATCGCTTTGGGATATGATCTGAAACGCGCTGTCGATCTCCGGCACGCTGGTTCCCAGCCCGGTATTAATCCAGTCAATGCATTGGATCACCGAGAAAAATGAAGTGATGATTAATAAATAGGCTTTGACACCCTTCTTGTTCTGAAACAGATAAAGCGGAAGAAAGCCGAACAACGCGGCCAGTGACAGGTAGGCATTATCGCTGATCCCCATGACCAATGCAAAGATGCTGATAATGAGACTGACAAAGTACAGACACTTCTTTTTCCATCTGCCTTCTGCTGCAAACAATACGGCCGACACCGCCGTTACCATTCCGACCAACGCAGTATACGTATTGATATTACCAATTGTTGAGGTAAACATAAACTTTTCGTTTTCTGCCATTCCCACTTTAAAGTGCAGGAGATCCAACTGAAAGTAATCCGTAATACCAAATATACAAACGAGTAAATTTGCGGCTAAAAATGCATCAAGGTACCATCTTTTAAAATTCCCCAATCTTGTTACACAAAAGTATGATGCTCCATATAGACTGAGTAGGAAGAGTCCGGAAAAACGCCCCTCATTTCCCCAAAAAGATTCATACACGTAATCGGAACGGATCGTTGAGATGCCTGCGATGAGCAGAAAGACCAAAAGTGCGGTATCAATGGTGGAAAACGTCTTTATAAAATCCTTCCATTTAAAAGATGCAAAATACGTTTTCAGACTACTCTGCCCGATAGTACCGGCGATTAATGCAGCTGTCAGCAGAAAAATTACTGACCCGATATAAAAATAATATTTTACCTTCAATAGTTCATAATACTGATTCACAACAAAAAGGGGAAAACAACACAGAATCAAAAACACATAAACATCGATGATATGCGGCAACAACATGGAATCACTGCTCCTGTTTGTTCCCTTACCCGTTTTTACTGACGACATAAATACCCCTCTCCACGCTGTATAAAACCATAACTTATCTGTTAATGGCTCGTTTTTTATATTCCAGTATAGTATTTCCGGCGTTCTCCCGGTATTTCCTGCGGACTACAAGGCAATTCAGCCGGACAATAATTGAAGGATTGTACTGGTAACCTGTTCCTTAAAAATGAAAAAATTCAGGCCGATATGTGAGAATGAGGACTGTTCCTGCCTCAATGCATCGATCAAAATACAACAGGTATAAATCGTCTCCATAAGATCGGCTCGTTCCACACCATTTTTATTCAGCAGCCGGATCAGCTTCATAAAATATTCATTTTCTAAATCTGAAAAATGACGGTTGATCTCTTCGTCTTCTAATATCATCATTCTTAACTGTGCTAACGCGTGCCCGGAGTCTGCATACAATTCGAGATATACAGTGACCCAGTTTTCCACGAAATCCGGTAATGGAAGCGTCTGAGATTGTTCCAGTTCTTCAAATAAACGTCCCGAAATCTCTTCGAGATAGCTGTCAAATGCTGCAATATATATTTCCCGCTTATCTTTAAAATAACTGTATACGGCTCCGGTTGAAACACCGGCGTGTTTTGCAATCTCGATGGTATTTGTTTTGTAGTAGCCGTGTTCACAAAAAAGTTTAAAACCGGAGCTTAAAATCTTTTGTTTTCTTTCTATGGACCGTCTCTGGACGGGAATTCTCTTATCAGCCATATCCTCACCTCTTTTTTATTATACATGGGGTCCTGCCCCAGGTCAATAAAATGTGAATTATTATTCGCATTTTATTGACGTCTGCTGAAATCCCTGCTATGATTATAAACGTGAAGTATTATTCATGTTTTGAAGGAGGATATTATGGACTTTTTAACTTTAGCGAAAAAACGTTGTACGACACGTGGATTTATGGAGAAAGAAATACTGTCAAAAGATCTGGAACAGATATTGTCAGCGGGACGGGTTGCCCCAACTGCCTGCAACAGGCAGCCGCAAAGAATCATCGTTGTCCGGAGAAGAGAAAACATGGTAAAGGTAGAAAAAGCGTACCGAACCTTTGGCGCTCCATGCGCACTCATCGTCTGCCGGGACAGGCGCGGAGAATTGATCCGCCCCTATGATAAAAAGTGTTCCGGAGATCTGGATATAGGTATTGTCTGTGACCACATGATGCTGGCAGCGAGAGAGTTGGAAATTGGAAGTGTCATGGTAGGCTTGTTTGATCCTGCTGTTATAACAAAAGAATTTATCCTGCCGGAATATTTAGAGCCGACAGCGCTGTTGTTCCTTGGGTATCCCAGCAAAGGCTTTTTGGACTCAGAACGGCACGCAGAGGAGAGAAGGCCGCTGTGTGAAACGGTGTGGTATGAAGCGTACGCTGAGTGATCCAACAGGATAGCAATACCAGTTCATCCGTTCCGCATTTTATAATCCGCAATTTTATGTCAGAAAGCAATTAGCGTCTACCCATAACGGAGTTTGTAAGGTATAATAAAAGATACCAAAAAATGGGGGAGAATTGATGCATGAAGAAATATACGGTGTGTATCTGTGACGACGAACAGCTGATACGCGACAAACTGAAAAAATATATATTACGGTATTCCTTCGCATATGACGTGGAGATCGATCTCATCGAACTGGATGCCGCCGAAAAACTGTATGACCTGACGAATCCTTATGACATCCTGTTTCTGGATATCCGGTTCGGGAACAGAAGCATCGGCATCGATATTGCCGAGGAACTGCGAAAACGGGGAAATACGTCGATTATCATTCTGACTACGGCTCTGAAATCCATGTCCATAGACGGATACCGGGCGGAACCGTTTCGGTTTATTGTGAAACCATTTACGGAGGAGGAGATCATAGCCGTCCTCAACGCCTGCTCCCATAAGCTGGACCGCTCCGTATCCTATATAAAGATTACGAATGACTCTCATACCAATCTGCTCCGGACGGATAAAATCATGTATATTTATTCGAAACTCCGCAAACGGCATATCGTGTGCCAGGATGGAGCGCAGATCGGCACATGGCAGAGTCTCCGTGAGCTCATGGACAGTCTGCCGTCCGACAAATTTGCGTATTCACACAAAAGCTACATTGTCAATCTGGATATGGTGGATACGGTCAACGACAGCAAAATCTTACTTACAGACCACAGCGCTGCGCCGTTGGGCCTCCATTTCCGGGATTCATTTATGAAAACGCTGCTTCACAATTCAGATATCTGAAGCACAACGCAGATACAAAGGTGGTATGAGTATGCTTGACACGATTTTAGCCTATGGCAAATGTATTCTGGATTTTGCTTTACTTTTCTGGTTCACCATGCAGTTCTTCACACTCAGATGGGAGAAACGCCGGCTGGTCTCCTGGGGACTGCTGTTAGGCCTGTCTACAGTTCAGTTTCTCATAAATTTACTGTACATACCGGAGCTGAATACAATGACTGCTCTTCTCTGCAGTCTGATCTTAAACCTGATGCTCTTCAAGGGCAGTATCGCCGCGAGGCTTCTCTGTTCCTTCTTTGAGGTTCTTCTGCTTTTAATCTGTGAAAGCATCCATGTTTTGATCTACGCCTCCATGATCAGGGTGAATATGATTGCCGTCATAAATGATACCATTAAAAATGCAGGCTTTAACCTCTGCAGCACCGGCATGTTCTGTGTTATCCTCCTGGTTGTCCGCTATTTCCATTGGCTGAAACAGAGAAAGGAGAACACGGAGCTTACGATAACGGAAAATCTGTCGATTATCACAGTCCCCGTAGTCAGTATTTTTGTTATATACTATGTATTTAATATTCTCGGTTTGAATACGAAGCTGGGGAACCGTGCCGATTCCCTAAGCATGATCTTTTTTCTGGGCGTCTTATTCATGAACCTGGCGGTGATTCTGGGGGACAACCATTGGCGGAAACGCTGCCAGCTTCAGCACGAATTAGACAGACTGTCCCGCATCGAACAGCTGGACCGGGTGGTGATCGGACAGCAGGATGCGTTTATTGAAGAGTTAAAAGGACTGGCTCACGATTATACGAAACAGATCGACGGCATAAAACACCTGCTGCAGGAGGGGGCGGGCGGCGGGGAGGGAGAGCTTGTGGAGCGTGATATCCGGTCCTATGCGGATGAAATGCTTCATTATATCGAAGACAGTTACCGGTTCGCCTTTATCCCCTCACCGGCTCTGCGGTCGATCCTGTGCCAGATACAGCTTAGCTGTGATTCCGCGCAAATCCAATTTGATACGAATATCCTGTTCTCTGACTTTTCTTTTATGGCATTTCCTGATATCTACACCATCTTTGAAAATCCGCTGGAAAATGCGGTCAGGGCCTGCGGCGAGATAACAGACAGCAGTCTGGCACGCCGGATCGCTTTAACCATATCCAGAAAGAAGAACCTGATCTGGGTGGAAATAAAGAACACCAAAACGAATCCGGTCAGGGTGAAGCATGGCAGCATCCAGACCACAAAGCCGGATGAATCGAAGCACGGACTGGGAATTAAGAACATGAAGCGGGTGGTGAAGAAGTATGGCGGATATAGCCATGTGGAATATACAGAGGAAGAATTTGTTGTTACCATGGCGCTGCCGGTTTCATTTCCGGCTTCAGGCAGCTGAAACACAGGAAAAATGTATTAAAATCAGAAAAAAGCGGATTGAAAAAGATAATTGTATATAGTATAATAGGAGACGCATTGGAAAATTTAACCAGTTCTTATAATCACAATTATTGGAACTAATCAAAACATGAAACTCATATAGAATACAACGGGTCTGTGAAATTGGGCCTGTTGTATTTTTTTTCTTTCCGGTATGCAGAAATCCCCCCTTTCTTCCGGTTATTTGATGAAGATAATTGTGATTATCAGATATAAACCTAATGAAGAAGGGAGAGCAGGCACATAAAAGAATAGCAGTGTTATAAATTTACCATGAAGGAGAAAAAGTATGAAAAAGATCAAGCGGATCACAGCGTTTTTGCTGTGCTTCTGTATGGTATGGAATCTTTCAGTACCGCAGGCATTTGCAGCGTCAGGACTGGATACTGATATCAATAATGAGAAACAGGCTGCTGAAAAGGCGACAGATTCCAATGCAGGGAAGGAACAGGGGGAAGACAGCAGATCAGAGAAGGATGCGGCAACAGCCACATCGTCCAATACACCGCATAAGAGTGAAACGGCAACTGCAGCCGACGCTGTGAAACGGTATTCCGGAAATGTAGAATTGGTGATTGTCAATAATAATAATGGAGAGGCAATTCCGATTACGAAAGGTGACAGTTATCAGTTAGACGTCGAGATTACTCCTGCGGATGAAGGAATTCAACCGGAGTTTGAGAGTAATGATACATCGGTTGCCACGGTGGATGAGAATGGTCTGATCACGGCGCTGGAGACAGGGGGAACATCTGTCACGGCTTCTGTCAAGGATTCGGATGGGAACTTCCTGGATCTTGCATCTGTTCGAATTAATGTCGTTGAACAGGAAACGGTAACCATTACGCTTCATGGAAATGGCGGTCTGTTCCAGGACGGAAGTTCAGAGAAAAGTCTGGTGGCTAAAATAGGGACATCTTTATGGGTTCCATCAATCACATATGAAGGCATGTCTTTTACCGGCTGGTATTCCGATGTCGGATGCAGTCAGCTGGTAACAGACAACTCCTACATAAATGCACAGGAAGATCTGGAGTTATATGCTGGCTGGACTGAAAGCTGTACCGTTACCTTTGACTTTGGAGGCTATAAAGACAGCAATCAAAAGACTGAAAAGACGTATGAGGTCGGAAAGGGCCTCAGGCTGACGCATGTTCCGAGTATGCCGGCTGAACCGTCAGATAAGACGAATAACAAGATGTTTGCCGGCTGGAAGACACCGGATGGGACGATCCTCTCTGCATCGGATATTTGGAATTACAAACCATCCGGTAACGAGACCATAGTCGCCCAGTGGGTGGATTATTATACCATCACCTACGACTACGGCGGAATTTACTATAACGGGAGTGATTCCAGCACCGAATTTGTTATGCCGGGAGAAAAGGTAAAAAGATATCCCTACCTGCCGGATGGCCCATCACAGGAAACGAACCAGAAGATGTTTATTGGATGGAAGAATTCTGAAGGCAGGGTGATTAGCAGAAATGACATCTGGAATTATATTCCGCAGAGGAGTGAAAACCTGACGGCCCAGTGGTCAGGATACTATGAGATCAACTTCGATTATAACGGAGTTGAGTACAATGGGGCGACGAACTATATCAGGCAGATTATAGCTGGAGACAGAGTTTCGGCGCCGTATATACCCAATGACCCGTCACAGACCGGAGGAAAGGCGTTCATAGGCTGGAAGATTCCTTCGGGAGAGATTTTAACCGGTTATAATGTGAACCGATACTGTCCGGCTGGAAACGAGACGATTGTTGCCCAGTGGGGAGAATACTATACGGTTACCTTCGATTATAACGGAGTGACCTATAATGGAAACCAGAAGCAGACGTATCAGTTGGCAGTCGGTCTGCCGTTGGAAAACAATTACAGCTACATACCGGAAAATCCGGAGAATACGGAAGGAAAGATGTTTACCGGCTGGAAGAATGCGGAGGGAACAATCATTTCAGGAAACGACATCCGCGATTACATACCAGCAGGCGATGAGGTGCTGACTGCCCAGTGGACGACCGATTTTTATACCGTCCTCATGGACTATAATGGGGTGACGTACAGCGGACAGACCCAGTCAAACGCGTACGCCATGCCGGGAAGCACACTGAAAAATTATCCGTATTTTCCGTCAGATCCGTCACAGACAGAAGGAAAGTCATTCCTGGGATGGGAATCGGAAGCGTCAGGAACATTTATCCCGGAAAATAATATTTACAGCTACGTACCTTCCGGCAATGAGACGCTGACGGCAAAATGGGCGGAGGCCACTCTGGAGATTACGTTTGACTATAGCGGAATCACGTACAACGGGAAGACGTCGACGACTGTTTTAACGGTACCAGGGACGGAGCTGGGATACAAGATCCCGTCATTTTCCCAGAATCCTGCGGATACAGCGGGAAAACTTCTGAAAGGGTGGAAAGCAGACGGGAAGTTTTATACCGAAGCTGAGGTAAGGGAGATGGTTCCTGCGGCCGCCATGACATTTCTGGCATGCTGGACGGAGGAGTATTACAAGGTAACCTTTGATTATAACGGAATTGTCTATGATCAGAAGCGTTTTGAGGAGAAATACGCACTTCCGGGCAGGTCGATCGGCACGACGCCGGGGATCCCCAATGAACCGTATGAGGCATATAACCAGGTTCTGTTAGGGTGGCAGACGGAAGGCGGCGAACTGATTTCCAACGATGAGGTGAGCCGGTACATTCCGTCGGGAAACGAGACTCTGACGGCCAGATGGTCAAAGTATGTGACGGTCACCTACGATGCCAATGGAGGAAAAGCAAACAGCAAAAAGGAATACGTACCGCTCGGCGAAGCGGTCAGGAGGGCGAACAATCCGACGAGGACAGGCTATAAGTTTGCCGGCTGGTTTGAGAAGGAAACCGGGAAGCGGGCAGAGAACGATGTCTATCTTCCGACCGCGGATGTCACACTTGTTGCCCAGTGGAAGGAATTCTATACACTGACGTATGATGCCAACGGAGGAAGCTACACCTATGACAGCTATAAAACGGCTGAAGTCATAAAAGGTGAGGGAACGTATTTAAACGGCGAATACGGGTACAAGAAGGAAGGCTTCACGCTGGAAGGCTGGTGTGAGGATCCGGAGTGTGAAGGACCTGTGCTGACCGGTAACTATATACCAGAGCGCGATACGGTCCTGTATGCAAAATGGACCACCTATTACACGGTTACGCTGGATCCGGGCATCGGTTCGGTCAGCAGTAATACCGTGATTGTCAAGGCAGGGGAATCCATTGGATATTTAAACAATCCGCAGAGCCGGGAGGCGGCATTTGATGGCTGGTATCTGGATCAGGAATGGACCAGACGGGCCACAAAGGGCTACATTCCGGAAGCGGACGTAACGCTCTATGCAAAATGGAGCAGCAATACGTATCGGGTGACCTTCCATGCGGGAGGAGCCTGGATATACGACAACCAGTCACAGGAGTATGCAGGGGAAGTCACGCGGCAGGCAGAAAAGAACAGGCCTCTGGCGGAAAGCTCAATTTCCACCAACCGCAGCGGCTACGAATGCATCTGGTATCTGGATCAGGAGTATCAGACTCCGTTTAACTGGTCCTCCGCTGTTGAAGCGGATTTGGATCTCTACGCGGCCTGGAGAAAGACTATCAAGGTATACTGGGACGCGGATGGCGGAAGAGATACTTCAGGTAAGACAAACGGCAGCTTTATCGTGAGGCAGGGGGAAGCGTACAGCCTGCCGAAAGTAGAGAGAGATGGCTATGGATTGGCCGGCTGGGTGACGGATGATGGCACGGAAGTGACCGGCCAGACCAGATTCTATGAGAATAACAGCATAAAGGCTGTCTGGACAACGGGATACCGGGTGAGCCTCGACGCGGCGGGAGGAGCGTTTGCGAAGAGTGATTACTATAAGCCGGTGTTCTATGTAAAACCGGGAGAAAAGTGCGGTTACAGGCCGGCTCCAACCAGGGAAGGCTGTGCGTTTGCAGGCTGGTTTGATGAGAACGGCCGGGATATCGGGATGATCTACTCCTATCAGCCGCAGAAGGATACGAAGCTGACGGCTCACTGGACGGAGGATTACGTTACCGTGCGCTTCCATGCGGGCGGCGGCGAGCTCTATGACGACAGCAAGGGGACATATGTCCAGATGATGGAAGTCAGGGTACCGAGAAACCGGAGTTACTACGAAGTGACAGGGACGGTGCCGAGTGAACAGGAGCTGGATGGAATGGTGTCCGACGGATGGGCGCTGACAGAAGGAGGAATGGAGAGCATTGACCTGGTCAGCTATCCGTTTGCGGCAGACGCGGACCTCTATCCTGTCTGGAAAGAGTGCTGGTATATCGGTGTCGAACTGATGGGCGGCTTTCTCAACGGGAACAGGGATCAGCATGACAGAGGCTATCTGGTGCCACGGGGAGCCGATCTCGCTTCATCGCAGCTGACAGCCAAATATCTGTCGAAGCCGGGCTATATTTTCGGCGGCTGGTATGCGTCAGTCGACTACAGCGGTCAGAAGTATGAGATTCCATTTAAACCGGAAGGCAATATGACCCTCTATGCGAAATGGCTGGAAGGAGACGGTTCCTTATTTACGGTTTCCTTCGATGCGGCCGGAGGCAGCGAGGTGGAGAGCCAGAAGGTGATGGAAGGCTCCATGGCATCAAAACCGAAGGATCCGGAAAAAGCCGGCTGCATTTTCAACGGCTGGTACCGGGATTCTGAATATAAGTATCTATACCGCTTTACCGATCTGGTAAACCAGGATCTTACCCTGTATGCCAGATGGATCGAGACGACCGATGTCAATGACGCCTCGGTGGTGGTGAATGGGGAGTATATTTATACGGGAGAACGGATCGTCCCGGATATCACTGTGAAGATGGGGAACCTGACGCTGGTGAAAGATACGGACTACACGGTGAGCGGAGGCGGAATCGACGCCGGACCAGCCAGTGTGACCATTCAGGGTGCCAATGGGTATAAAGGAACGCGGGAAGTGCCTTTTGTGATAAAGAAGGCTGCTTCTGAAGCGGAAGTACCGGAAGGGCCATTTGTATTTACGTATGGCCAGAAATATAAAGATGTGGAGCTTCCGGCCGGATGGAGCTGGAAGAATCCGGAGGACAGCGTCGGTGAAGCGGGAAGCCGTCAGGCGGGTATTTTTTACGCCGCGGCTGACTCCAACCATGAGGATAAGACTGCGTTCGTATCCGTTGTAGTAAAGCCGCTGTCCATATCCGGCGCGGTGGTGGTGCTTAAGCAGGAGTCGATGGAATACGACGGGACCGCAAAGGAGCCGGAGATTCTCTCTGTTACACTGAATGGGACGAAGCTGGCGGCCTCCGCCTATGATGCCCTCTATTCCAACAATACGGAACCGGGAACCGCAATGGTTACTGTGAAAGGAAAGGGGAATTACGAGGGAACGGTCTCCCTGGAGTTTACCATCGAAAAAGGAGACCCGGAGCTGATAATCGGGCAGATGGTATTTGAGGCTGTCTATGGCAGTTCCCTAAAGGACATCGAGCTGCCGGAGGGCTGGTCCTGGAGAGCGCCGGATACCTCGGCAGGCGGAGTAAGCACGGGCAACAAAGTGTTCAGAGCCGACTATAAGGCGCCGGCCGATTCCAAATATAAGGACAAGGAAAATGTTGGCCTGAAGGTGCACGTTGTGCCCCGGCCGATTGCGGCAGGCGAGGTAACACTGGAAGCACCGCCCTACATTTTCAGCAGCAGTCCGGTGGAACCGGAGGTAACTGTAATCTGCGGCGGCATGACGCTGGTGGTGAAACAGGACTATACATTGGAGTACAGAAATAATCAGGGCGTGGGAACGGCAGAGGCTGTCGTAACCGGAACAGGCAATTACAGCGGAACAGTGACGAAGGAATTTAAGATTATAGCAGATCCCTATGATATCGGCGGCGCGGAGATCACTCTGACTCCGGGTGTGGCTGGTTATACGGGAAAGGCCATCGAGCCGTCTGCCTCTGTCGTGATTGATCCCGTTGTGTTAGTCAGAGATACGGATTATACCGTTGCCTACAGCCATAACGTCGACCCGGGACAGGCAGATGCGGTGGTGACGGGCACAGGCAGGTATCACGGTTCCCAGACAGTACACTTTTTCATCGAACCGGAGAAATTCGAAATAACCGCCATTTACGGAAATCATCTGTCAGAATATCAGACAGATCTCCCGGACGGCTGGGAATGGAAGAATCCGGACGCGTATGTGGGCGATGTGACAGAAAACGGGACACCGGTTCCCGCTGTCTATACGGCAGGCGGCACGGAGAAGGAAGGGTTCTTCACGGTTAAGGTACTGCCGAAGGACATAAAGAATGAGACCGTTAAGACGGTAATTGACAGAAGTAGTCTGGTATATGACGGCACGGAACTTGTGCCGGAAGTAACGATCACGGATGAGGCTCTGAACGCGGTTCTGGCAGAAGGCACTGATTATGAGGTGAAATGCGAGAATAACAAGGACGCGGGAAAAGCCGGCATTACGATTACAGGTAAGCATAATTACACTGGCATGATCTCAGACGGTTTTACGATTGATCAGGCGGATTCAGAGGCAGAAATTCAGACAGATAAGCTTCAGGATCACGTCCTACATCTGACGATTAAGGAGGAACCATTCTTCCTGCTGGCAAGCTTTGCAGGGGATGGGGAAATCAGTTTCACCTCCAGTGACAGCACTGTATTTACGGTGGAGAAGAAGGTCAATGATTTTGGCGAAACCGATGGCTTTATTACTGTAAAGAACATAGGCGAGGCGGAGCTGACCATCAATGTCCCGGAGACAAAGAACTATAAAGGCTCCCGGCTGATCTGCCGGGTTGAGGTAGAGCCGGTGACGCTGCTGGATTCCGACATCAGGCTGGAAAAGACATCGTACGTTTATACCGGACAGCAGATAAAACCGGAACTCACCGTAGTGTCGCTTGAAACAGAACTGAAGGAAGGTACCGATTATACCGTTACCTACGGCCCCAACACGGAAGCTGGAAAAGAAGCGGGAAGCGTCACGGTTACCGGACAGGGAGACTACAGCGGAACGGTGACAGCAGTCTTTACGATTGAGAAAGCGGTGAATCCGGCGGAGGCTCCGAAGGCGGCAGAGGCGGTCTACGGGCAGAAGCTGGAGGAGATTACTCTCGCAGGAGGCTGGAGATGGAGTACGCCGCAGGAACGCGTGGGCAATGTGGGAAAGAACATCCACGAGGTGACTCTGGCAGAAACCGGTAACTATCTGGAAAAAACGGCAGAAACGGAAGTTGCCGTGTCCGCGAAGACGCTTGCAGATACCATGATCACGCTGGAATATGAGGAAACTTCCTACAGCGGAGGTGCGAAGGAACCGGGCGTCACCGTATCGGATGACGGTCTGATCTCAGAGGAAGATTACACGGTAAGCTATGAGAACAACAGAGATCCGGGAACTGCCGCTGTGACGGTTACCGGACAGAACAATTATACCGGAACGGTGGAAAAGCATTTTGCCATCAACCCGGCGGAACTGAAGGAAAGCGATGTAACTATCGAAGAAACATTTGTATACGACGGCACTCCGAAGACACCGGAACCGGTGGTTAAAGCCGGAGATAAGCTCCTGGAGCGCGGTACGGATTATGAGGTGAGCTACAGCGAGAATACGAATGCCGGCCACGGCCGCGCGGAGGTAACCGGAAAAGGAAAGTATCAGGGTACCGTCACAGCGCTGTTTGTGATTGAAAAGGCAGTGCCGGTCGTTGCGACACCGTCAGAATTAAAGGCGGTATACGGCAGTAAATTAAAAGAAGTGAAGCTGCCGGAGCATTTCTCGTGGAGCGACCAGGAGGCGTATGTGGGAGCTGCCGGAGACAATCTGACGGCGGCGAAGTATACGTCACCAGATTTCAATTATAAGGATCTGGACCTCACACTGACGGTGACGGTCGGTAAGCGGACGCTGGAGGAGGGAACATTTCTTCTGGAGACGCTGTCATACGTCTACGATGGATCGGGCAAACTGCCGGGTGTGAAGCCTCTGGCAGAGTATCTGACGGCTGAAGACTACAAGGTATCCTATGAGAGTAATGTAAATGCAGGAACGGCCTATGCGGTGGTAACCGGAACCGGTAACTGCCAGGGCTGGATCCGTCTGCCGTATCTCATTAAAAAGGCCGCTTCCGTAATCACAGTGGAAGCGGGAACCGAGATAACCAGATACGTATCGGAAGGCGCCGTAAACCTTGGAGCCGCTGTAACCAATGGCGGACAGCTGATTTATGCATCCTCCGACAGCTCTGTTGCCTCAGTCGATGAGACGGGCACGGTAAAACCGGTACGCCCGGGAACCGTGATTATAACAGTCAGCTATGAAGGTGACAGCAACCATCGGGCGGCAAAAGAGGAAGTGACGATGATTCTGAAGCGGTCCGGATCCTCCGGCGGCAGCTCTTCCGGAGGAAGCTCAGGAGGAAGCTCCGGCGGTTCCGTGGCGGGAAAGGGAAATACGCCTTACCGCGACGTGCCGCAGGGATATACAGGACCGACGAAGGTGATCGGCAGCGTTACGGTTCCGGAGTATGTTACGGAAGGAACGTGGCAGCAGCAGGCCGACGGCAGCTGGAGGTTTACAGACCAGTCTGGAAAGCGCTGTGCGGACAGCTGGGTGCCTGCGTATAACGGCTATGGCGACCCGTCGAAGGGACAGGGCGCGTTCAGCTGGTTCCGGTTTGATAAGGAAGGCAATATGATCACCGGATGGTTTGTGGATGAGAATGGAAATACCTTCTATCTGAATCCGGTATCTGATGGAACCCGTGGAAGCATGGTAACTGGCTGGGTATGGATTCCGGACAAGAACGGCGTCCTGAAATGCTATTATTTTAACTCGGTATCCGACGGAACCTGCGGCAAATTAATGAAAGACAGCGTCATTGACGGCAGTACCGTCAATGCAGATGGTGAGTGGACCGTAAATGGCGTTGTTCAGACGAAACAGGCAGATAACCAGAAGCAGAGTTAAGCCTGTAAGAGAAGCAGTTATGTGATAAAAATACCGGAATTTGTAAGAGTTTAATATGCAGTAAGTAAACTGGAATATCTTCACAATCTGAAGATATTCCAGTTTTTCTTATTATCGTGTATGATAGACATGAATAAAGTCCATAAAAAACTGAAGACCTGCTATGGGGGATTCAGCCTTCTTTTTATATAATAGACACATAAAACAATACAGGGGGTTACATCATGAATAAAAAGTTGACAGCATTACTGGCGGTATCATCTGTAACAATAGCGGCGCTGACCGGCTGTGGAAGCGGTCAGAGTGCTAAGACAGAAAGTACAAAGACAGAGAGTCCAAAAACAGAGAGCACGGCGGCTTCGTTGGACCAGAGCGGTGAAGCAGGCATTACCGATGCAGAAAAAAAGGTAGAAGGTGATTTAGAACTGGCCTTATTCCAGGGCGGTTATGGCGCTGATTATTGGGAAGAAATTATCTCCCGTTTTGAGGAAAAGTATCCGGATGTTCATGTGAATTATAAAATCAATCCGAAAATAGGAGATTTAATCCGACCACAGATTATCTCCGGCGATGTGCCAGATCTTATTTACCATAATATGGGGCAGAGCGACGGTGTTGTGCTTGGTCTTATAAAAGATAAAGAACTGCTGGAACTTACGGATTTGTTTGAAGAGAATGCGCTGGATAAAGAAGAGAAATTAAAAGATATTATGCTGGCAGGAAAACTTGAAAGCAAAGCGTACGCACCTTATGGCGATGGAAAAATATATTTAGCTCCGCTCAATACCTCGCCAACAGGACTGATCTATAACAAAGCACTGTTTGAAGAAAAGGGCTGGGAAGTGCCTGAAACGTGGGATGAATTCTTTGCACTGGGCGATGTGGCTAAGGAAGATGGCCGAGCGCTTATTACATTCCCTGGAATATACCCTACCTACTGTGAAAACTTTTTAAATACATCAATTGCGGATGCAGCTGGCATGGACGCTTTGAATGATATCTTTGATTACAAAGAAGGTTCATTTTCAAATGATAAGGTAATGCAGGTGCTTAAGAATATAGAAAAAATTAAAACCGGCGGTTATTTAATGGATGGCAGTACCGGTTTAAACCATACGCAGTCCCAGAGCGAGATGATGCTGGGAAAAGCGCTGTTTATTCCCAATGGTACATGGATTGAGAATGAAATGAAGGACGCGCCGAGAGAAAATGAAGAGAACTTTGAGTTTGCACTTTTACCAGGACTTAAATTAAACGCGGATGATCCGGATTTTGTCTCTACATCTATCGAACAGCTTTCAATACCGAAAAATGCAAAGAATCCGGAAGCTGCGAAGGAATTTATCCGTTTTATATATACAGATGATTCGGTTCGCCTGTTTGGCGAAAAAGCACAGGGAATGATTGCTGTAAAGGGGGCAACAGATCTGGTCAAAGAGTATTTTACTCCTGGTATGAACAACATGTTCTCTGTTCTGAGCGACGAGTCTGTAACCACATACTCTCCGGCATATCAGACGCCACCGGCCAATGCCAAATTTAATAAAAATATGATTTATGAAAATGGACTGCTTCCTGTTTTAAATGGTGAAATGGATGCAGAAGCATGGGCGGCCTTTACGGAAAAAGGATTTGCAAGCCTGAGAGAAGATCTGGCTTCTGAAAACAAATAATACATGACAAAGGAGGTATAAGAGATTGCGTATATGCATTCCTTTAGACCTCCTTTTCTTTTAAGGAGATGAAGATTTGAAAATAAAAAAACAGGAAAAAATATTTATTGCGGCATGTCTCTTTCCAGCACTGCTGCTGACCGTTGTGTTTTTTTTGGCACCTCTTTTCAGGGGACTTGCACTTTCTTTTACAAAATCGACTGCAACTAATATAGGCGGTGAGTTTGTAGGTTTAAAAAATTACATAGATTTGTTTTCAGACCCATATTTTTATCAGGCTCTTGGAAATACCTTTAAATTACTGCTGTTTGTACCATTCTGCTTAAATGCACTTGCATTGACCCTGGCCTTTTTGGTCACTCAGACACGTTTGAGAGAGCGGGGCTTTTATCGTTTCCTGTTCTTTTTCCCCAGCATTATATCGGCTACAGCTCTGGGCGTACTCTGGAGCAATATTTATTCTCCTACGCTCGGTATTGTGAAAAAACTCGGCGAACTTCTGGGAATAAGTTCACTTCAGTCTCTTGCTGTCCTTGGAAACCAAAAAACGGTTCTCATAGCTGTAGGAGTTGTTATGGTCTGGCAGTCAGTTGGATACTACATGGTTATGTACATTGCTTCCATTGACGGAATTGATACTTCTGTTTTTGAAGCGGCTACAATGGACGGGTGTGGGATTATCAAAAAGATAGTATATATAACACTTCCAATCCTTCGAAATATGATCAGCGTGACTTTTGTACTGTCATTGTCCAGTGCGTTGGCGATGAGTTACATTATCACATCGGTTATGACCGCGGGAGGACCCTCCGGTTCATCTACCGTTATTCTGTACTATATGTATAAACAGGCTTTTGAACAGTCGAACTTTGGATATGCCATGAGTGTGGCGGTGGTTACACTGATCCTGGCATTCCTGCTGTCCAAACTCTCCAGGTGTCTTACAGCAGAGCGGGAATAAAGGAGGAAAAAACGTGAATATCAACAAAAAACGAACAAATACTGTCATATTCTTAAGGAACCTTCCGGTAAGATTGATTTTAATAGTCTATAGTGTGATCGTAGGTTATCCATTGATCTGGACCGTCGTTATGTCATTTAAGACAAGCAGGGAAATCCTGACAGATCCCTGGAAGCTTCCGTCCGGATTTGCTGTAGAAAATTATATCAATGCGTTTACAAAAGCGAAGATGGCTGATTACTTCTTTAATTCTGTTGCTGTTGTAATTGTTGCGACCATTGTACTTGTGTTGATCGCGGTGCCCGCAGCTTACGTACTGGCACGCTTTCGGTTTCGAGGCGGAAAACTGATATTAAATGTGTACATGACCTGTATTTTCGTGCAGGGAACGTATCTGATGATCCCTCTGTTTCTTGAAATGATGAATTTTCATATGCTGAACAACAGATGGTGGCTTGCCGTGGTATATGCAGTCATGAACTTTCCCTTTACGATTTTTCTGCTGAATGGCTTTATGAGTTCCATCCCAAAGGAATACGAAGAGGCAGCAAAAGTTGATGGCTGTACGCCGCTTCAGACGATGATAAGGGTGATGCTCCCTATGGCAAAGCCGGGAATTATGACTGCAGTCATGCTGGCCTTTATGAGCTTCTGGAATGAATATCCTCTGGCCCTTATTCTGGTCCAGGATGATGAAAAAAAGACTCTTCCCATTGGTCTGGCTAACTTATTTGAAGTGCAGAAATTTGCAACAGACTGGGGCGCGTTATTTGCCGCGCTTGTCATTGTGTTAATACCTACCACTGTAGTTTATTCACTGATGCATAAAAAACTGACCAGTGGCCTCAGTGTAGGCGGATTAAAGGGATAAGGAGATTAAAATATGTACGGAGCAGTATCATTGAATAAAAATGGTCATTTGAATGTCCGGATTATGCAGTATTTAAAAAAACATAATATTGTATACCGATCACCACAGTATCGGGGATGTGAGGGATTCCCCATAGGAAATGGCAGTTTCGGAGGAATGCTGTACCACAGTGCGGATACGATTGAGATGACGCTTTCTCATACAGATGCCATCGATTTTACGAAAGACGGAAATTTTAAAGCGTGGGCCTGGGAGAGTGAGGAGGAGAATACGGCTCCTGCAGCGTGCGGACGGCTGTCTATATTTGATGGAATGCCGTCTTTTGACAAGCTGTATTTAAAGAAGTACTGCAGTACACTTTCCCTGGCTGAGGGAAGCGTTCAGATGGAATCGGAAACCTGTTTTTCAAAATACCATATGACGATGTTTTGCAGCAGGGAAAAGCAGCTTTTGTATTGCGATGTGAATGTCGATACTGTGGAAGACGTGGTAAAAACGGTAAGACTGACCCGCTGGGGAAGCAGAAACTTTTTTCACGACTATGAACAGATGGCTGAGTGCAGAGAAAAAAACCTGCAAAAAACCAGAACAGGGACAGAAAATGGCTGTCTCTATGTCATGCAGAAGCTGCGTGGCTCTATAACGCTGACTATGGTACAGGTAGCTGGTCAGGGACAGGTGATCGTGAATAACAGTCACAGCATCGAATACCAGGTGAATCCGAAATGCCGTCATTTTACTGTCTTTGTGCGCTGCCAGATCATAGAAACGGAAGAGGAGGCGGCCTCTGCCTGTCTTCAGTTTAAAGAAGAGGCAGAAGGTATTACAGCGGAAAAACTGATGGCTGTGCAGCGACAAGAATGGAAGGAATTCTGGATTAAATCCTTTGTTTATCTTCCGGATGATGATTATATAGAAAATTTGTACAATTCCTATTTATATTTACTCAACAGCTGTTCCAGAGGACAGTATCCGGTAACATTTGGAGGCATCTGGTGTCCTAATGCGGATATCCGAAACTGGGGACATTACTATCATTGGAATCACCAGCAGATTTATTGGGGGCTGCATACAGGCGGGCATTCAGAACTGATGGAAAATTACTACAACTATCGGGAAAATATGCTGCCGCAGGCACAGGCAGATGGAATGGTATTGTTCCATTCCAGCGGAGCGTTTTATTCGGATATCTCTAATTATAACGGATATCAGGCGCTGGAACCCGATACAGTCCGCAATCTGACACCTGGGGCGCAGATTGCCATGGATTTTTATAAACATTATCAGTATACGTGTGATGAAGTATTTCTGCGGCAGCGTGCTTATCCTATGATGAAAGCATGTGCAAAGCTGTATGAAGATTTATTGGAAGACAGTGATCAGGGATACATGATACGAGGCGGAAGTTCCTGTTATGAGAGCTACTGGATCCTAAAAGCAACAATGACGGACTGGGCAATGATTTCAGTATTGTTCGATGCGCTTACAGAAGCCTCTGTCGTGTTAGGCTGTGATGAAGAAAAGAGAAAAGAGTGGGAAACGATCCGGAGACGCCTTTACAGCCTGCCGCTATCGAGAGAAGATACTGGGAAAGGGGAGGCTACACTGTTGTCTCCAGGATTAAAGTGGGATAATATACCGGTCCGATTCGGGGAGGGAGAGTATCCCTTTAATACATTCGGCTTTAGTCAGCTGGCTGCTGTTTACCCATCAGGGGTTATTAGCCTGAAGGATCGGGGCAAAAAGGAATTTAAGGCAGCAGAAGCTACGTTTGAACTGGCTAAAGAACGGGACTTCATGGTGAGAAATTCTGAAGCAACAGCAGGACATAATGCAGCACCGGAAATTGGTGCCAGACTGGGAGATAAGAAGGATACCATGGAATTGATCCGTATGTTCGCCCTGAAATACCAGGTATTTAAAAATGGCACCTGTCATTTTGCAGACATCAGAAGCGGTAAACGCCATGAGGTAAAATACAGAACGCGTGTTATTGAATCTGGAATGCCTACAGATTGGAGAAAAGTCCACGAAAAGAATGATGGGAAGCGGGTATTACTGGATACGGAGGTCTTTTTGCATTGCTATTTTGAGGCCCATGCAAATATCTATACGGGGATAAATGAAATGCTGCTGCAAAGCTGTGATGGAATTATCAGAGTGTTTCCGGCTGCGGAACAGGGCATGAACGCAGCCTTTGAACTGTATGCTGCGGGAGGCTTTCGCGTGGTGTCGGAGATGGTGAGAGGGGAAATACTGTACGTGTCTGTCACGGCCAGTGTGCAATCTGACTGTCGTTTGGAAAATCCATGGGAGCAGGAAGAACCGATTCGTATTATCAGTCAAGACTGTGAGATCCCCTTTGAGGAGATGGAAGGGGTAGTAAAGTTTCACATGGAGGCGGATGAGATCTGCGTGATCGAACGATGTAATCGGCCGTTATGCTGCTATTATCAGAATGAGATTACAGGAAAAGAAAATACTGGAGTAAAGCAGTTCAAAGGGAATCAATTGGGCTGTGACCAGGAATTTTAAGGGGCGATGTTATGGAAAAAAAGTACAATCTTGTTATTATAACTCCTGACCAGCTGCGTCAGGATTATCTGGGGTGTTACGGACACAAAACGATTGGAACACAGCACATTGATGAACTGGCAGCAGATGGAATTACGTTGGATCATTGCTACTGTGCGGCACCTCTCTGCGCGCCAAGCAGAATCAGCTTTGCCACAAGTACCTACATGTCAGAACATGGCCACCGGAACTACTGGTCGGAAATTAGTCCAGATGTCCCCAATCTGGTTACCTCGCTTAAGAAGAACGGATACCGCACGGGGATGTTTGGAAAAAATCATCTGTTTACCTATGACAGGCTACACGAGGTATGGGACGAGATGGATGAGATATGTTTGGGGAATTATGACGGGATGGAGCAGTATCAGCACTCTTTTTCCTCCTTTACCATGGAGAAGGACCATCCCTTCCATATCAATCCCAGATTGACAGAAAAGGCGGAACAGTTTATCAGAGATAACGGCGGGCAGCCATTTTTTCTCTGGTTAAATTATCAGGACCCACATCCTGCATTTACCTGTCCGGCTCCCTATGATACCATGTTTTCACCGGCTGATATAGAGATCCCTGCTTCCGCATATGAGTATATAAAGGAAGAACAGCCGGTACGCTGTGAAGTATGGCGAAAGCATTCGGAGATGGATTTATGTGACGAGTTATCATACAGAAAAGCGATTGCATACTATATGGGACAGATTCGGTATATTGATGACTGCGTAGGGCGTGTGACGAAAGCATTGAAGCAGGAGGGACTCTATACGGATACTGTAATTCTGTTTTTTTCAGATCACGGAGAATTATTGGGGGATTACCAGATGTTTCATAAAATTCCAGTTTTCTATGATTGCCTGACAAAAATTCCAGTAATTGTAAAGTACCCGAACCAGGAGCACCGAGGAGAGAGAGTTGCCGGTCTGGTGGAAGAAGTGGATTTAGCGCCATGGCTTTTGGAGATACTTTCCATAGAACGGCCAGCCGTCATGATGGGGAAATCTCTTGACAGTTCTTTGAAATTAGGCGATTATAAGAAAGGGAAAGACAGCATTCTCTGTGAAGCAGGAGGAGGTGCTCCGACATATCAGAAACCAGTAAAAGATCTTCGTCTGCTTGCGCCGCATGTGCCGACTTCTTTTGGGCCGGGAGCTATGATTCGGAAAGAGAATTTTAAGCTCTCTGTCTATTTTGATGACAGATGCGAGCTTTATGATTTATCCTGTGATCCGAAGGAACTTCATAATTTATACGGAGAGCCCGATTATAGTATGGTTCAGTGGGAACTGACGGAAGCGTTGCTTAAAAGAATTCTGGGAACCAAGGTAAGAGATATCGGTTCTCTGGAATGGAATAAAGCTGAGTATCCGTGGGATGTCAGATTTGAGCCTTTGGAAATATCATAACAGCAGCGGAGGAGAATCCATCAGATGAAATTTGGGGCGGGGAAGATAAAGAAAGAAATAGTCAAAAGCATTCGAAAGCGAAGCATAGCAAAGCGGCTGCGTACAGCATTTATCTGTACCACAGTGGTTCCACTCATTTTACTGGGGATTCTTTTTTCTATATCATATGAACAGGATATGGAAAAGAAACTGACAGACACCTTTATGCAGGTGCTTCAAGGACTAAACAAGACGATGGATGTGACTATGACAAAATTTCTGGATTATTCCTATCCAATGATCGTCAGCGATCAGGTGAATGAACTTTTGAATACACCTGATTCGAAGGGGGAGGATACAAAGATAGAGGATATTGTGGCAGATAACAACTTGACTGAGTACTTTTGGTCGGAAAGCTATGACAATATTCTGCTGTATGACAATGAGATTACAATTGTCAGCAGCATGGGAGTGTCAGAACCTGATAAAGCTGGTATTATGGCGGTTGTTGAAAAACTTTCGGCGACTGGAAAGAATCATTCATGGAGCTGTGTTATGACGGACACGGGGAAAAATGCCATTACATTTTTAAAGCGAATATATTCCAAGAGTGAGAGGGGAAAGCAGATTGGTTACATCTGCTTTGTATTTAATGAAAAACGATTGTTCCAAAATATATATAAAGATGTAAATATTGGAAACGATTCGGAGATCTTTGTTCTGGATCGTGAGTTACAGTATCTTTCCCTTAAGCATGAAAAAACTAAAATTGGCAGCAGTGCGGCAGAAGATATCCCGGAAATAAAAGAGAAGATAACTGGGGATAAGGGAAACTTTACCACGGTTTATAATGGCAGGCGCAGTCTGATCGTTTATCAGTATAACAAAAAACTGGACTGGACACTTTTGACTGTGGTAGATCAATCTTATATTAGTCAAAATATAATACATATGGTGATATTGACTGGAACGATGGTTATCCTCATCATTATTCTGAGTCTTTTTATTGTATCAGTTATTAATGAAACAATTGTAATTCCAATATCCAGGCTTGTTGAGTTCACTGACCAGGTATCAGGCGGAAAGTATGACCTTACCATTTCAGATAACTCCGAAGATGAGATGGGAAAGCTGATACGCTATTCGGATAAGATGGTGAAAAGACTTGTATGGTATACCAGAACAATCGAAGAAGAGGGAAAGAAACGGAGAAAGCTGGAAATCCAGAATCTGCAGTATCAGATACAGCCCCATTTTCTTTTTAATACGCTGAATACATTCAAGTATATAGCCATTATCAATGGAGTGGAGTCTTTGGGAAATGGGATAAGTGCATTGTGCAGTCTTCTGAAAGATACTGTGTATGGAAAGGAAGAGATGATTCCATTGTCTGACGAAATACGCAATGTGCAGAACTATATCTGCATTCAGGAATTTCGGTATACCGGCTGTATCAGGATGGTATATGAGGTGGAAGAAGCGGCCGGTGTATTTAAAGTTCCGAGACTGCTTCTGCAGCCATTGACAGAGAACAGTATTGTACATGGGATGAAAGAGGAGGTTGCAATTACCATATCTATAACAGCGAGGCTTGAGGAAAACGATTTGTATCTGGAAATCCAGGATGATGGAAAAGGTTTTGTGGCAGAACTGACGAAGGAAACGAAAAAACAGAGATTTTCTGGTATCGGTATGGAAAACATTGCTGAGAGAATTCAGCTTATTTATCAGGGAAAAGGACAGTTTCTAGTGTATTCTGCACCGGGGAAGGGAACGAGGATTGTCATAGTGATACCGGGAAAGGGGGAGCTGCCATGTACAGAGCTTTGATTGTAGATGATGAAGATATTATAAAGATCGGGCTAAAAACTATTATTGATTGGGAACAATTAGGATTTGAAATAGTTGGAACGGCAGAGGATGGTTTGGAAGCCATTAAGAAGGTGGAGGAATTATCTCCGGATCTTATCATTACAGATATTATTATGCCCCGGATGGACGGAATAGAGTTGATGGAAGAACTGAAAAAACGGGGATTTGCAGGTAAGATTATTGTTTTGAGTAACTATGGCGAAGTTGATTACGTGAAACGTGCCATGAAACTGGGAGCAGAAGACTATATATTAAAGGTATCTTACAGTAAAGAAGAGTTTGCGGTTTTATTAAAAAAAATGGCGGCGCTGCTTGGGGAATCTGGTAAAGGCAGGGCAGAAGACCGTGACGATATCCGGACGAAGGCGAGTTTACATCAGGAATCGATGCCTGTTTTTGGCCATCTGTTTCTCATCGTACTCCCGGAGCATATACAGAAATTTACGGACACGGAGTACGAAAAGTTTGTCCGAAAGATCAGAATCGTTCTTGAACAGGTTCTGGAGGGCAGAAAGAAACTGGAAATTGACTTTGTTAAAAAAACTCACATAAAGGTTACATTTCAGACTGATCAGGAAAGATTGCCGAAGGACAGCAGTATTCCAGCCAGAATTGATAAGACGCTTGCACTCTATCTGATGTTAAAGAGCTCCGTGATTTATAAGATAAATAATTATGGGGAACGGGAGATGATGGAAGCATATGAGCAGTGCTGGGATAAAGCCGGCGCAGCTTTTTATGGTCCGCTGGTGGCGGCTGAGGAGGATATTTTATTTGAAAAGATCAGCGATATATTCGATTTTATCTCGGTGACTAACCGTTACAGAGGTTATATCAGAGACTGGAAGTTTGAAAAAATGCAGGATGAGATCCAGAGTATTGTGTTGAATTTTCAAGAAAAGATGGTAGACCCTTTTGAGGTGAAGGATTTTATCCGTCAGATTATCATCGCAGTGCAACTTTATTTTGATGAGACTTACCATATAGAGGTCTTAGATGGATACCGAAGCCAGATCCATGAATGTCAGCAGATATCGGAACTCCTTTTGATGATAAACCACAGTATGGATGAAATCAATAAGCGTATCATGGAGATATCGTGGCAGAAAGAGGACTTAGAACTTACAGAAAAAATAAAAAAATATATACAAAAGAATATTGACCATAAATTGACACTTAATGAACTTGCAGATTATGTAAATTTTAATCCGAACTATATCAGTGGATATTTCAAACAGAAGACCGGACAAACACTTTCCTTTTACATTAATAATCAGAAAATGATTTATGCCAAAAAACTTCTGGACGGAGGTCAATATAAAATTAAAGAGATATCGGAAATGGTTGGCTATGATGACGCCTTTTATTTCAGCCGCTGCTTTAAACGATATTTTGGCTACTCTCCGAAGAATTTACTAAATATCGATCTATAGCGAGTCTGCCAAAGCATTTACAATTGTTTGGAAATAGAAAGCGGGAGGAGTGGTCTGTCTATGGAATCCAGTTGGATAGTCCCCCTCACCAAAAGGCCCCAAGCCGCGAAATGATGTAATCCTACTTTCGCAGCTTCCGGCCTTTTTTGCTGCCGCCCTTTCACAACTTTGCATTATCCCCCATTTATCATCAGCTCCCCGCGAAAAGCCGCCAGGCTTTTTATTGCTTAAGCGTTGATCTCATTGTATAATACCCATGAACAGAGAATGTTTTACTTAGGGGATAAAGAGATGAAACGTGACGCTTTGTGGCAAAATGGTTCGAATAAGAGCCCGATCCGGTTTTCGATCAACAAAAAAATATTGATGCTTGCGGCGGCGATTGTCCTGCCATTTTTCATTGTTGTGGTGGTTTTGCTGGTTTCTATGATTCAGTACAGCAGGGTGTACGATAAGATCGTCAGCGATATGACCATTGCCAATAATTACAATCTGAATTTTAAAGATGAGATGGACGAGAGCCTCTATAAGCTTGTGGTGGGATATGTAGACTTTGGAAATATTTCTGAGGACGAGACGTTAAAGGATCCCTATGCCTTAATCGGAGAGCTGCGGGCGGAGTTTACGAAGCTGAAGGATATCACCACGGAGACAGAGAGCCGCGTGTGGCTGGAGACCCTTTTACGGAATATCGACACCCTGGAAAAGAGAGTGGATGATATTTTCGAGAACATCAGAATCGGTGGGCGGTATGATGAAAATATCCAGGAGCTGGATAATAACATCTACATCCTGACAGAACTGATTCAGGACGATATCCAGTATTATATCTATTACCAGACGAAGGCCATGGAGGTGGTCACAGGGAATTTGAAGCAGCAGATGCAGAGCTTTATTATCGTGTGCGGGCTCCTGGTGCTGTTTCTGGTGGTTTTGACAGTTATAGCGACATGGCGGATTACAACCGGTATTCTGCGGCCAATTAAAGTGCTGTATGATGCGACCAGACAGGTCTCGGAGGGGGATTTATCAGCAAGGGCCGACGTCTGCTCAAAAGATGAGATAGAGATCCTGGCCAACGGGTTTAATGATATGGCGGCCAATATGCAGACGCTGATCGGGCAGATCAAAGAGGATGAGCAGAAGATGCGGCGGCTGGACCTGCGCCTTTTACAGGAACAGATCAATCCCCATTTCCTGTATAATACCCTGGATACGATTGTCTGGCTGATCGAGGATGAGAAGGCGGATGAGGCGGTGAACATGGTGGTGTCCCTGTCCAGCTTTTTCCGGCTGGTGCTCAGCAAGGGGAAAGAGATTATTACGCTCAGGGAAGAGGAGCAGCATATCAGCAGTTACTTAAAGATTCAGGAAAGACGGTATCGGGACATCCTGGAGTATGATATCCAGATTGACGATGCGCTGTACGATTATCAGATTCTGAAGCTGTCGCTGCAGCCATTGGTTGAAAATGCCCTTTATCACGGCATAAAATATAAGCGCTCCAGAGGCTGCATCCATATCAGCTGTGAGAAAACCGGAGAGGTCCTCCACCTGGCGGTCAGTGATAATGGAATCGGTATGGATGAGGAAGACTTGGAGCAGCTGCGAAAGGAAATCGAGCGTCCCTGCCGTGAGACGGAAAAAGGATTTGGCCTGGCAAACGTTAATGAGCGGATCCGCATGTATTTCGGGACCGGCTACGGAATGAAAATAGAGTCTGAAAAGGGAAGAGGAACCATTGTGGAACTTATAATACCGGCGATTAAAATTTATGAGAGTCTGCCGGATGACGTTCCTGGATAATCGAATGAAATAAGAACGTAAAACTCATGAAAATACGAGTGTCCGCTGTGGAAAGCATAGAAAGGGTAAATACATATGGAAATACCGGCAAAGAAAATACATACTTTTTTCATTCCTCTGCTGTTCCTGGTTCTGATTCTGTCCGGCTGTGTAAAAGAGTACGGGAAGGAAGATACAGAGAATACAGTCGATGAAAATCTGATCGTGGTGGGAGTATCTCAGGTAGGCAGTGAATCCGTGTGGAGAACTGCCAATACGGCTTCCATTCAAAATGTCCTTACCAAAGAAAATGGATACTTTATGATCTTCAATAACGCGAGGCAGAAGCAGGAGAATCAGATTAAGGCACTGCGGAGCTTTATCTCCCAGCGGGTAGATTATATTGTGTTTTCTCCTATTACGGAGGACGGTTGGGAGACTGTGCTGCAGGAGGCGAAGGAGGCAGGAATTCCAGTCATTTTAATCGACCGTAAAGTGAATCTCAGCGATCAGTCATTATATACGACGTGGATCGGCTCCGATTTTTACAAGGAGGGGAGAATGGCCGGAAATATCCTGGACGAGTATCTGACGAAGCAGCACAGGCAGGAGGAGAGCATCCGCATCGTGGTTTTACAGGGAACCGAGGGAGCGACGGCCACGATCGGCCGCACGAACGGATTCAATGAAGTCGCAGAAGCCCACGATAACTGGTTGATCCTGGAGCAGGCGGATGGGGAGTTTACGACGGCAAAAGGACAGGAAGAGATGGAAATGCTGCTGCACCGGTACAAAGATATCGATGTGGTGATCTCACAAAACGACGACATGACCTTCGGTGCGCTGACGGCCATACAGAATGCAGGGCTTACGGCTGGAGAGGACGGAGACATCATGGTCATCTCCTTTGACGCGGTGAAAAGCGGGCTGCAGCTGGTGGATGAAGGGCTGGTTACCGCGGACATCGAGTGCAATCCCAATCAGGGCGAATACGTTGAAACGGTCATCAGAAAACTGGAGAACAACGAGGCCGTGGCAAAGCTGTATTTTGTTCCGGAAACGGTATTTACAAAGGAAAATGTGAAGGACGCCCTGGAGAAGAGGACTTATTGATGGGAAACGGACTTGTGAATGGAAAAGAGGAAGCAAATGTTAAAAGTATTTCTGGTGGAAGATGAAAGCGTCATAAGAGAAGGGTTTCGTGATAAAATTCCGTGGGAGCAGTATGGGTTTCAGCTGGTGGGAGAGGCCGGAGATGGGGAGATGGCGCTTCCGATGATCCGGAAACTGAAGCCGGATCTGCTGATCACCGATATTAAGATGCCATTTATGGACGGCCTTTCTTTGAGTGAAATCGTGAAAGAGGAATTTCCCAAGATAAAGATCATTATCATCAGCGGCTATGATGATTTTGAATATGCGCGACAGGCGATCAAAGCGGGAGTGGACCAGTATCTGCTGAAACCGATTACAAGAACGACTCTCCGCGGCGTCCTGCTGGAGATGAAGGAAAAAATCGAGCAGGGGATGGAACAGAAGGATTATCAGGCCCAATACCAGGATGAGGTGCAGGAATTTGAACAGTTTTCGCTTCGGAGATTCTTTGAGAAGATTCTGGAGGGGAAGCTTTCGGTGAAGGAGATCTACGAGGAGGCGGCAGCCCAGTCGCTACAGCTTACGGCCTCCTGTTACAATCTACTGCTTTTCTCCATCTATGAGAAAGCCGAGGTATCATCCCGGGAGTCCCGGGAGCGGCTGATCAGAAAACAGGAGGAGGTATTTCACTATTTTCTGCGGCATCCCCAGTATATTCTGTTCCGTTTCAATGTCAGCTGCTATGGCGTTCTGATCAAATCGGAGCAGTTCCAGATGGAGGAGCTGACAGAGAACAGCCTGGCCCATTTTAAAGAGGTCTGTGCGCCGGAGGAGGATCACCTGGAATGGTACGTTGCGGTGGGAACGGAGGTGGAGCGTTTGAGCATGCTGCCTCAGTGCTATAAAGATGCGAACCACTATTTTGCCTACCGGTTTATCAAGCCGGGTCTCCATGTGCTGTCGGAAACGACGCTTTCGGACTGTCTGGCCGGACAGGGCGAAAAGAATATCGGCACGGTGGATTTTATGCAGATGGATCCGGAGATTATCCGCGACTTTCTGTCACGGGGAGAAGATAAGGAGATTCATGATTTCGTGGAATCCTATCTTTACAACATTCAGAATGCCTTAAAATCCAGGATGTTCCGCAGCTATGTGATCCTGAATATCCGATTTGCCGTCGTTGCTTTCCTGGAGTCTATCGGCGCGGATCAGGCGGAGTATTTAGAAGAGATCGAGCATGCGGTGCAGATGATCCGCAGTGAGGACAGCGAGATTTTCGAATACTTTGCAGGCATGCTGGAGACCGCGATGGGGATTCGGGACCGGATCAACAGCTGCCAGGGCGGGAAAATGTTGAAGAAGGCACTGGATTATATAGACGATCACTACGACTGTGACACGCTGTCCCTTAACCTGGTGGCCGAGAACATCGGCATGAGCGCCAGCTATTTAAGCGCCATCTTCAGCCAGAACATGCAGAAAACATTTGTTGAATACGTGACGGAAAAGCGGATTGAAAAGGCAAAAAAGCTGTTAAAGCAGACGGACAAAAATTCCGGTGAGATAGCGAAGGAGGTGGGGTATAAAGACTCCCATTACTTCAGCTTCGTCTTTAAAAAGCTGCAGGGATGCAGTCCGAGAGAATACCGTGCAGAAAAGAAGCACTGACCGGAGCATCACCGGTCAGTCTGAGTACTTTCCTTTAAGTTCAGTTTCCAGCGGGTTTCCTGTGAAGACACGGGAAGCCCGCTCAGTTTTTTTATCACAGCCTCCGCTGCCTTTGTCCCCATCTCATGGGGCTCATGGGAGAGAGTGGTCACCGCTAGAATATTGGAGCTGCTGAAATACGTATGATCGAAAGCGGCCACGGCCATGTCCTCGGGCAGCCGGTAGCCTGCGGACTGGAGTTCATCCACCAGATAATAAGCGATGATGTCGTTATAGCAGACGACTGCGGTACAGGAGGAAAGGGACTCCGCCGCCATTTCCTTTAAAAACTGTGTATCTTTTCCGTGAAGCAGCCGGTCTAAATCACGGGAGCCGTACCAGCAGATGCTGTGGTCGGAGACAGGCAGCTCTAAGTCGCGCAGCGTTTCCGTGAAGCCCTGATACCGCTCGATTCCCTGCATATCATCAGACTTAAAGATACCGCCAATGGCCGTATGGCCCTGAGCGGCCAGATGGCGGACTAAGAGGGCGCTCCCCGAATAGTTATCGTCTTTGATAAAGAGGCAGCCGGTGAGGGCCGGATAATAATTATAGAGAAACACGATCTGACAGCCCTTTTTGACCAGCCTGCGGTACAGGTCCAGATTGGGATTGGGGAGCGCACTTTTACAGCCCTCCGCGATGATTCCGCGCAGAGGGTTTTTCAGAAGCTGCAGCAGGATCTCCCGTTCTCTGGAGATGGAATTACCCGTTGTAAAAACCTGGCCCGTGAAGCCATGTTCAGAAAGTGTGTTTTGGATATCATGGATTACGCCGGGATAGATGTATTCCTGATCGCTGGAAATGAGAATTCCGACGACATTTCCCTGCGGTCTGGAGGAGTGTCCTGTAAGGAACGAGCCGCTTCCCTGCTTTCTGACGATGAAGCCTTTTTCCTCCAGAAGCCCCAGAGCCATGCGGATGGTCTGACGGCTTACGTGATATTTCGTGCAGAGCTCCTGCTCCGACGGCAGCTTATGAATTCCATTTTGAATGTTTTTCTCTATCATGAGTTCCAGACGCTCCGCGACCCATTTGTATTTTACAGTCATAGAATCCTTACCTTTCCCGATTTTATGAAAAATTTGCCTGATTTGTTCCCCGGATAAACGTAAGAAAATGTATAAATATCATAAAAAATCCCCGTTTTATCTTCTTGAAAGTCAATATGCACAACAAAAATCCCCCGCATCTGATCCCTGAAAAATGGCAGAATCTTAAAATTTCCACCTGTTTTGTAAGAAATCACACCAAAGAATACAACTTGTATTGTATTTTGATTATAGCACCACATATTTGTATTGTAAATAACTTCCAAACCGCATAAATACAAGGGATTACAAATTGAATCACAGTGCCGCCGCTGGTAAGATACAGGTACAGGGAGAAACGAATCCCAGGAGGAAATCAATTATAAAAGCGGAGGTAAGAAAATGAAAAAGAGAACTCTCGTAACAATGTTGGCAGTATCCATGGTGGCGGCCAGCCTGGCTGGATGCAGCAGCTCCAAGACATCATCAGCAGGAACGACAGCAGCGACCGAGGCGCCTGCGGCAACTGAAGCAGCGGCTCCTGCGGCAACCGAAGCGGCAAAGGCGGAGACAGAGGCCCCGGCTCCTGCAGCAGCGGATGGGGAACTGATCAAGGTCGGCATCATCAACAACGACCCCAACGAGTCCGGATACAGAACCGCGAACGACGCAGATATGAAGGCCATGTTTACGAAGGAAAACGGATATGACGCCTCCTTTGCCTACAGCTTAAAGAATGACGAGCAGATTACGGCGGCTCAGAAGTTTATCCAGGACGAAGTGGATTACTTACTTCTCTCCGCGGCAGACACTTCAGGCTGGGACAGCGTTTTAAAAGATGCACAGGACGCAGGAATCGGCGTAATCCTGTTTGACCGTACCATCGACGCCAGCGAGGACTTATATCTGGCTTCCATCGTTTCCGATATGAACAAGGAAGGCGAGACCGCAGTAAACTGGCTGGCTGACCAGGGCTTAGACGAATACAACGTAATTCACATTCAGGGTGTTATGGGTTCTGCGGCACAGCAGGGACGTACCGGTGCTCTCGACACAAAGGCAGCGGCCGACGACTCCTGGAATCTGATCACACAGCAGACCGCAGAGTGGAACTCCGAGAAAGCACAGCAGATCGTTCAGTCTGTCATCGATTCCGGCTCTAAATTCAATGTCATCTACGCAGAGAACGACGATATGGCTAAAGGCGCCGTAGCCGCATTGGATAAGGCAAATATCTCCCACGGTGTCGGCAAGGACGTAATTGTTATGGGATTTGACTGCAATAAATGGGCGCTTCAGGAACTGCTGGATCAGAACTGGAACTACGACGGACAGTGCAACCCGTTCCAGGCTGCCTACATCGATGAAATCATCAAAAAGGTTCAGAATGGGGAAACGCTCACCGAGAAGACTATCATTATGGATGAGAAGGGCTTCGACGCCACGACCATTACGGCAGAAGACGTTGAAAAATACGGAATTTAGGCGACAAGCCAATAAAATGTTTATAGGATAGAAAATGGAAAGAGTGCAGCGCGGCATAACTGATATTCGTATGAACGCTTTGCGCTCTTTCCCTACAAAAAGGAGTGAATGGCGCTGGTGAAAGAGAAGTCTGTATTGGAAATGAGAAATATACATAAGAGCTTTCCGGGAGTACGCGCGCTGCAGGCGGTGGATTTTACCCTGTGTGAAGGGGAGATTCACGCGCTGATGGGTGAAAACGGAGCAGGAAAGTCCACACTGATCAAGGTGCTGACGGGTGTATATGAAAAGGATAAAGGCGAAATTTATTTAAAGGGCATGGAGAAGGCCGCGGTTATCAAATCTCCCCGTGACGCACAGAATCTGGGAATCAGCACGGTATATCAGGAGATTACCTTGTGCCCGAATCTTACGGTGGCTGAAAACATGTACATCGGACGCGGAAAAACGCAGATGATGGACTGGAAGAAGATGAATGCGGATGCGGACGCGATTCTTGACAAACTGGGGATTCCGGCAGGGGCCACCCAGCAGTTATCCGACTGCTCCATAGCGATTCAGCAGATGGTAGCGATCGCCCGCGCGGTTGACATGGACTGCAAGGTATTGATTTTAGATGAGCCGACCTCTTCCCTGGACGAATCGGAGGTGGAAAAGCTCTTCGGTCTCATGAGGGATTTAAGAGAGAGGGGCGTCGGCATCATCTTTGTCACCCATTTCCTGGATCAGGTCTATGAGGTATGCGATAAAATCACGGTTCTGCGCGACGGCCAGCTGGTGGGAGAATACGTCATAGAAGAGCTTCCGAGGGTGAAGCTGGTTGCAAAGATGCTCGGCAAGGAACTGAACGATATGGAAAATATCCGGGAGAAGACAGAAGGCTATAAAGGCGCTGACGAGCGTGTCATTGAGGCCGAGGGGCTTCAGAGCGATGCGGGAATCAAGCCGTTTGATTTCTATATCAAAAAGGGGGAGGTCAACGGCTTTACCGGCCTTCTGGGCTCCGGGCGGAGTGAATGTGTCCGCGCTATGTTCAGCGCAGACAAGGTAATCGGCGGAACGATGAAAAAGAACGGAAAATCGGTGAAGATTACAAAGCCTCTGGACGCCATGAAAAATGGGATTGCCTACCTTCCGGAGGACCGCAAGAACGACGGTATCGTGGGGGACCTCTCCGTGAGAGACAATATTATCCTTGCGGCACAGGTGCTGAGAGGATTTTTCCGGCCGTTCTCCAGAGCGGAGGCAAATAAGTTTGCAGACGAATACATCAAGCTGCTGGAAATTAAGACCGCGTCGGCGGATACACCCATTAAGTCACTTTCCGGAGGAAACCAGCAGAAGGTCATTCTTGCCCGCTGGCTGCTGACCCATCCGGAATATCTGATTCTGGACGAACCGACCCGCGGCATCGACATTGGCACGAAAATCGAAATACAGAAGCTGGTATTAAAGCTGGCCGCGGAGGGAATGAGCGTCACCTTTATTTCTTCTGAAACGGATGAGATGCTTCACACGTGCTCCCGTTTGATCGTCATGCGTGACCGCAGAGTGGTCGGAGAGCTGTCGGGTGAGGAGCTGAATCAGGCTAAAATCATGGAAACCATTGCCGGAGGTGAGATGGAATGACAGGGAAGAAGAGTACAACGATATCAAATGCGTTTGCCGGTTTATTCAGGAAGCAGATTTTCATCCCCATTGCGGCGCTTCTGCTGCTGACGGTATTCAACCTGGTAATTGACCCGGCGTTTTTCAAAATCACACTGGGTACCAACAGCGGCGGAGACCCTGTTTTAACCGGATATGTGATGACGATTCTCGACTATGGCTCCGAGGTGGCTATTCTGGCCATCGGCATGACGCTGGTCACGGCGGCTTCCGGCGGACAGGATATCAGCGTCGGCGCGGCTGTGGCGATCGCAGGCTCCGTGATTCTGCGAGTCCTCGTGGGACTGGGCGGAGATGGGACGCTTCAGGCTCCGGTCATCGTGGCATTTCTGGCCGCATGCCTGGTCGCCATGATATTTGGCGCGTTCAACGGCGTGCTGGTAGCGATTTTTAAAATCCAGCCCATGGTTGCGACTTTGATCCTCTATACCGCCGGCCGTTCCATCGCCGCGTGGATCAATAACAATGAGCTTCCTATCGTAACGGATAAGACTTTTACGTATTTCGGCGGATTTATTCCGGGAATCCCGATCCCCACACCGTTTTTCCTGGCAGTGGTCTGCGTCATCATCGCCATGCTGGTGTTAAAGTTCACGAGTCTGGGCTTATATACCCAGGCTGTCGGAATTAACGCCAGCTCTTCCAGGCTGAACGGTTTAAACCCTGCGTTTATCAAATGGCTGAGCTTCGTCATTCTGGGGCTGTGTGTAGCGGTTGTGGCCCTGATTAAAACGAGCCGGCTCTCCACCATCAACTATTCGGTCATTGCCAAGGATATCGAGATGGATGCCATCCTGGCGGTCGCCCTCGGCGGAAATGTGTTAAGCGGCGGTAAGTTTAATATTATGGCGTCGATTCTGGGAGCCTATGTCATTCAGTTCCTCACGACAACCCTTTATAAGTTTAATGTCTCCTCGGATGCCCTTCCGGCCTATAAGGCCATGGTCGTCATCGTGCTGGTCGTCATCAGCGCCCCGGCTGTAAAAGAGAAGATTTCCAGCCTCGGAAAGAGTTTAAGAAAACAGAGGGAGGTCGCCTGATATGTCAAACACAAAAAAAGCAGGCAGCCAGGCGCTGCCAAATAAGCCGAAAAGGCTGACTGACACGAATTTGCTGCTTCTCATTACGATCGTGGTTTTCCTTGTCATGTATATCGGAGCCATGATATTTCTGAAAAAGGGGTTTTTAAAGCCTCAGACGTTTTTTAATATTCTGAATGCGAATGCAGCACTCATCATTACCTCCTGCGGCATGAGCCTCGTTATGATCACCGGCGGAATCGATATCTCCGTGGGAGGCGTCGTCGCACTGGTCAGCATGAGCTGCGCCGTATACCTGGATTATCACGGAGGCAGTGTCTTTGCCTCCCTGCTGATTGCGCTGGGAATCGGTCTGGCATTCGGCGCGGTACAGGGCTTTCTCGTGGCCTATCTGGATATCCAGCCGTTTATCGTCTCACTGGCGGGGATGTTCTTTGCAAGAGGCATGACGACGATTGTTCATACGGCTCCGTTTAATGTGGCCAATGAAGGCTTTGCAGCCTTGAAAGATACACGGATCAATGTACCCGGACTCGGAACGGTAAACAAGCTGGGAAAATACATTAACGCCTATGTGGAGATCGGCGTGATCGTCGCCGTTCTGGTGGTGATTATCCTGTTCTGTATCCTGAAATGGACGAAGGCGGGACGGAATTTTTACGCGGTGGGCGGCAGCAGGCAGAGCGCTCTGATGCTTGGAATCAATGTGAAGAAGACCAGATTTCTGGCGCATTTGCTCTGCGGCCTTCTGGCGGGGATCGGCGGTTACGTCTATTTCCTGCACGTAGGTTCCGGATCGGCCTCCCATGCCATGGGCATGGAGATGAACGCAATCGCGTCATCCATCATCGGCGGAACGCTTCTGACGGGCGGCGTCGGCAATATCGCCGGTACGTTTGTCGGCGTGCTGTCACTCAGCACGATTCAAAATATCGTTTCCTCCATCGGCCTCGATCAGGCGTGGTGGACGGGAATTACCGTGGCCGCCATGCTGTGCCTGTTTTTGGTGGTGCAGAGTATGATTATGGCGCGGAAGAAGAAAAGGGTATAAGAAAGAATTGGATGACAATCCCCCGGTCCGGGTGTTCGGACCGGGGGATTGGGGTGTGTGAAGCTTTTTTGTCAGCACGGTCTGTCACATTTCTCAATACATTTAAGCAGACACTCCATTTCCCGAATCCCATTCTGCTGCGACACGATAATCGACTGGATAATCGGCTTCAGCTCCTGGCAGATTGGAAACTGCAGGGCATTACGTGACATTTGGATGGCGCCTCTGTGATGGGGGATCATTTCACGAATAAAATTCGCATTGATATCATTTGTGTAACATGCATTTCTCATATCATCGAACATAGTCTGTGTAATCTGCTTATAGTGACAAAGGAAAAGTTCGATTTTCTGCGGCGGGTTGCAGAACATCTGACAGCGGTTCCGGATTGCCTCCATATTCTCAATGCTCTTAGTCTGTTCTTCAATGATATTTAACGCAATTTCCTGCAGTGGTACCAGGGTGGTGTACTGCAGGAGATTACAGGACATCTCGATTGCTGCCTTGTGGTGGGGAATCATCTGAACAATAAAATTATAGGAAATACTGTTGCTCAGTTGGGCACTGTTCATCTGCTGTATCATTTGGTCCAGTATGTTGTTAAAGCATGTTAAGTATTTGTCTGTTACGATGCTTAGCTGTTCTTGTCTCATCATTATTTACGCCTCCAATTCTATATAGGGTATGCAGAGGGGGAGGCGGTTGATATAGAATCAGATGCATATTCTGATTGCAAACGTATGTTCGATATGGTATGATGGTAAAAACAGCGTGATATCCAGATGTCCTCAAGAATGGAGTATGCCGGAAGGAACACCGAATAGAAAAAGGGCAGACACGGTCACGCATCTGTCTGAAAATTATGGTATAGTGAGAAGCGAGGTGCTGCTATGCATGCGTGGGAATCCATACAAAAGACTTTAAACTATATTGAGGAACATATTGGCGAGGAAATCCAGATCGAGGAGTTGGCGGATCTTGCCGGACTGTCACTGTTTTACTATCAGAGGCTGTTCGCGCGGCTGGTGAAGAAGCCGGTGCGGGAATACGTCAAACTGCGGCGTTTGGCCCGGGCATGCGAGTCTCTGAGAAACAAAGAAAACAGCATCCTAAACGTTGCGGTGGAATACGGCTTCGGCGGTCGTGAGACTTTTACACGGGCATTCAAGGACACCTATGGCATTACACCGGCGCAATACCGGGACAAGCCCGTAGGCCTAATGAATTATGACAAGCCTGATCTATCCCTGAATTACAGGATGGTAGACGAAGGGGTGCCTTTAATCGGCGAAGGGTTAGTGTTGGAATATAACCGAAGAACCCTAAGGGAGCCTGTCAACTTCCTTGGTGTTGTCGGATATTACTCCTTTACAAAAGGGAAGATGATGGGTGAAAGGACAGGAGTAGATGAATCCGACGCCATTTGGAAAAAGTTTTTTGATGCCCTGAAAGACATTCCGCATATACCCGGCGGTCGGATACTCGGTGTCTCTTATCACGGCGATGCGCCGGATGGGTATTCGACTTATTTCATCGGGGTAGAACCGTGTGAAGAGGATTCCCGTTTTGTAAGCTGGCAGCTGCCTGCGAGAGAATATGTCATCTGTTCATTTGAGGCTGATAATCCCAAACAGCTGATGGCCTCTATGGGAAAGATGATGAAATTTACCAGGGGCTGGCTGAAAAGCCACGGGTTGATTGCTGACGGCTTTTTCCCGGAGATGTATGATCATCATACGCCTGAAATGGCATATATGGAGATGTGGATTCCGTTCAGAGCGCGGAATGGCAGTGAATGAATCATGGCTAAAGCTGTGAATGATTTTAATAAAGATGATGAATTGCCGGTTTTGTGAGTTTCACGAACGATAAATTTAACAGGAGGAGTTAAACAATGAACAGATATGAAGAGGGAATAAAATTAATAGAAGAGAGCTGCGGCAATGGAAAAGATAATGTTATTGCGCTTTCGACCGTAGTAATGGAACCAAATGCTGATGGAATGCCCAGTTCCTGTGTTCGTGATGTGGATGCTTATTATGAAGATGGAGTGTTCTATATTACGACATGGGCGAAGTCAAATAAAATGCTTCAGATCGCTCAGAATAAAGAGACCGCATTTGCTGTTTGCTTCGAGGGGATTTACGGACATGGGATTGGTGAAAATCTTGGCTGGGTGCTGGATCCGAAGAATGCGGAACTGAGAGTGAAACTTCGCCGGGCATTTGCCGACTGGTACGATCAGGCAAACGACGAAAAAGACGAGAGCTGTGTTATTCTGGCGATCCGCATTACTCGTGCCAGAATCATGAGAGACCACGGCGCGGTGCGTTATAATTTGGATTTCGTGAAGAAGACAGAGGCGGAAGACGGGATAATCGGATAAGCAATATATGGATAATGCGATAGCATCAGGCGGACCTTGATTCTATTGTATTATCCATATTCCCATCAGCCTATCATTCCCAAACGACGTTTAGAAACCAACATCCTAAGTTCCAGTTTCCTATCTATAACTAATCATGGAATACAGATTTATCACAATCATCGCAGCCGCAAAGATAAGAAATATTCCGTTGACAGCCCTAACGGCCCTGGAAGAGGTTTTCTTAATAAAACAGATCAGAAAAACGATCCACGCGATATATGCAATAAAAATGATTCCGCGGTTACGAATGAACAGCGACAAAAGAAAAAGCAGATTTATAACAGTCATTGATTTCTCAGAGCTCAAAGCAGTTTTAATCTTATCGTTCATAGAGGCACCTCCCTGTATATTTGCCAATAGTATCGTGTTTTTCCTTTTTATTAAATTATTTTGTATTTTATTTCATTCTACGTTCTCAAAACAATTCTGTCAAATGCTGATATTCCGTTTCAGGGTTTTATCAAGTTGTTATTTTTGACAGGCACCAATGATATATGATTTTAAACCTTCCCGGAGCGCACGAAACTGAAGTTCAAGAAGCGGTATCAGCTTGCAGGCGTTGCAGTGATTCAATCAGTGCCATAGGCGTCTGGAGGAATGGTTTGACATACCGGCAGGCATATACTAGAATTAATTTATGAAGCAGCATGCACCCGATTGCGGCATAAATGTTTGCTGGCAGACCGCTGCCGACAGGAGGATACCGCCATGAATCAATCACTTTGGATCTTTGTTATCGTAGTATCAGCCATTTCACTGATAGGCTCAGCCCTTGTTGTAGTTCATTTCTACAGACTTGTCAAGAGCCGGGAAGATCATACAGGGATGCCGCAGGAAGAAAAGAGTACCGGGAAGAAATGGGGATATTTACTTCTGTGGAGTTTGTTTTACTGCGCCATCGGGGGGATGATCATGGTTCAGTATGACCGCGGTATGGCAGACCGGGAATGGGGAGATATCCTTTTCGTCCTGGTACCTGTTGTATTTATGGTGATCGGATCAGCCATGGGGCGTAAGGCTGTTAAGAGACGCAGATTCGCCACCGCCGTGACCACTGCCGTCGTGGTAGGCAAAGAACCGCGGGGCAGCAGCCAGGACAGAACGTATGCCCCCATATATGAGTTTTACGCAGAGGGCGCTAAGCACAGAATTACTTCGGAATCCAGCACCAACAGCAGCTTTGGGAGCGGCTTTCTTTCCGTCTCCGTTGGAGAGGAGGTAGAGCTTCACTATATTCCCGGGCGTCCGGATAAGATTTATGTGCCAAAAGAACAGAGAGGGACCTGGTTTTTCGTATGGATCTTCCGGTTTATCGGAGTTGGCTTCCCTGTCATTGCATTGGCAGGACCATTCCTGAGGAGCTGGCTGAAGTGACAATACCGGCCGCAACTGCTTTGAAACTTCATTGGCGGCCGCTTATTCCGGCAGCCGCCCCGGCGGATGGTCAGCCCGGATGCTTTGAGGGAAGCGGAAGAGATTGCACGGATCATACCGTTTCTTGATTTCAATTAACCGTTCTTTATTCTCTCCATAGTAAGCGTCCATGTAGTGATCTGTACATAGATATGGGAAATTAATATACGAACCTGTGGTTAAGGAACGTAAATATGGAAAGCGTGCCGCCATCCATGCCTGATTCTCCGGTTCGAAGAGGCAGTCTTCCCATACCGTCTCGATTCCGATGATAAAGTCGGAATTTCTGTAATAGAATGCGGTTTCGCAGGGATTTACAGCTCTGACTTTGCCGCCCATGGCGTAGAGTGCCACGGAAGCATAGGAGGCCCCCCGCGCTCTGGTCTTGATGAGGCTGAGGAGCGATATAATCTGGCTGTCTGAAAAGTCCGCATACGCGAATCGTCCTGCAAACCGAAACGTTTCAGAAGCCGGGTAAATCGAAGCGTCAATTTCGGTGGCTTCCCAAAAAGTAACATAGCGAAACGAAACCTGTGCCCCCTGGATATCGAGAAATGGCTGAACCGCAGCCTCCGCTTCGTCCGGTGTTCCATAGAAGAAGCCACGCAGGAATATGCCCATCCCGTCCCGTGCAGAATTAAAAATGCGGCTGTTGGGGGTGAAACGAATTTCGCCGCCTGTGGTCCATGCCTGCCATGTCTGAAAGAATCGGAGCGCGGTTAAATCATCGATCCGGGAATATTCTATGTCCACATAGGTGACATGAGAGACTACAGGTGTAAGGCGGTAACTCAGTGATGTCACGACGCCGAAGTTCCCGCCTCCCCCGCCCCGCAGAGCCCAGAAAAGGTCGGGATGAGACGCTTCACTGGCAGTAATCAGCCTGCCGGAGGCATCGATGAGTTCTGCTTCCACAAGGCTGTCACAGGCCAGTCCATACATTCTGGAGGAATGTCCCCAGCCGCCTCCCTGAGTCAGGCCGACTGCATTTACGGTTGGGCAAGTACCGCTGGGAAATGGATAGCCGTATTGTTTCAAGAAATGGTAAAGTTCTCTGTTGGAGACACCGCCGCCGATTTTGAGCGTTCCGGTGCTGTCAAGATGAATCCCTTTTAAAGGACTGGTATCAACCGTCATCTTACCATTACCGATGCAGTATCCTTCATAATTATGTCCGCCGGATCTCACTCGGATTTCCTGCTTCTGCCTGGCGCCATAACAAACTGCCTGTGCCGCATCATCATCATTCCTGCAATAGATGATGGAGGAGGGACATTTTTGTATGGAACGGTTAAAGATCTGCCTCGCCGATTCGTAGGACGGACAGTACGGCAGAATAATTCTGCTGCATAGATCTGTATTCATCATAGCATCCTTTTGCCGGCTGCTGTTCGCAGTTCGGGACAACGTTGTTTTATAATACAGTATGCGGGTGGAAGAGGGGAGGTTCTGATGGCAAAACTTATTGTAAACACCTCCATAATTGTGTAAAATAGTAATATACAGGAATCAGCATATCTATTTTCTGAAAGGCTATTACGCAATGCAGTACCAGTTGACACACTGAGGCAGAGCAAAGAATACAAGAAGGAGGGGCTATGTGGAATTATACCAAATGTACGGCAAAGGACAGAATCGAAAAGTTGAACAGGCTGACAGATGCTTTCCATGAGGAGGCGGACTGTCTGGAATACCTGTCAGAAGTACAGAACTGTATTAACAGCACACAGACAACCATGGTATTGCTGCAGGATCTGGATGCCAATATCATGATAGAAATGGACTATGTTCCGGTTAATAACTATTCGTTTCATGTGGTTTGTATCGGAGAAAACGGCATAAAGACACAGGGAAGGCCATGTAAAAATGTTGAGCAGGCGGTGCGGCAGTTTTTAGCGAATATCAGTTGAATATAGTGTTTTCTAAACATGTCTGGAAAAGGTTATCATAAAAATACAACGCAAAAGGTGCTGAAAAATCTCTATATCATCGGGATTTCTCAGCACCTTTCTGTCTCCCCAATCATTTCATGATATCCCTTGACACGTGGAGTACAAAATGTTATCATAAATTTAGAGTACAGCATGTAATCTAAAATGGAGATGAGAAAAGATGCAGCAAATATCAGAATATGAATTGATACTTATGAAAATCATTTGGAACAATGGCGGAACGGCGTTGTATGCGGAGATTGTCAGGGCGTTAGAGGACAGAGGCACCCCCTGGACAAAAAATACGATCATTACTTTATGCTCGAGGTTGGCCAGCAAAGGCTTTTTGAAGACGAATAAGATAGGACGCAGGAATGAATACACAGCTGTTGTTTCCGAGGCAGAGTATCAGGAGGTGCAGACGCAGGATTTTCTCGAAAAAGTCTATGAATGCGATGCGAAGGGACTTGTAGCCACGCTGTTACAAAAAGACTTGCTTTCCTGCGAGGATTATGAGGACTTAAAACGCCATTGGGAAAAAGGAGGCAGTCACAAATAAACGAAATGATAAAACTAATTTTGTCACTATCCCTTTCCGGGTCTATCCTTATTCTCATTCTGTTCCTTTGCAAACCTTTATTTCAATCAAAAATGAGCAAGGCCTGGCAGTATTATATTTGGCTCGCCGTAATTGCCAGACTGCTGCTCCCCTTTGCGCCGGAACATAATCTTGTAGGTAGCCTCTTTAGAAACTATGATTACGCAGCCTCACAATTAGAACGGAAAATGCTTCCTGAATCTGGTTTTGCGTCGCTGCAGGGAACGGATCTCTTTCCAAATACTATCACAGATGACAGTAAAGCCGAGGACGAAGACTATTCTCCGGTAAATGTGATGAAATATGGTCTTCTGATGCTGATACGTAATTTGGGCCTGGTTTGGCTGGTAGTCGCTCTGATCCTGTTAATACGGAAAATTACAATCTATCAGAGCTTTATAAAATACGTAAAAGCTGGATGTACTCCGGTAGACGATATTAATCTTTTGGAGCAGTTTGGAAAAGAGGCAGAAGACGCAAAAATCAATGTTCCGGTGGAACTGTATACAAACAGCCTCATATCATCTCCTCTGCTGCTTGGTTTTTTCCATCCCTGTATCGTGCTGCCGGGAACGGATTGTTCGGATTTAGATTTTCAATATACCATAAGGCACGAGCTGACGCATTTTAAGCGGAAAGATATGTTTTATAAATGGCTTATGCAGACGGCGGTATGTCTGCATTGGTTTAACCCCCTCGTGTACCTGATGGCGCGCGATGTCAACCGTCTGTGCGAACTATCCTGCGATGAAGCTATTATCCGGCATTTGAATGAGAACGCTATGCGGGACTACGGGAATACCTTGCTGGGTGCGGTCAGACCCAAAGGAAACTACAAAAATTCACTTGCCTCTGTTACATTGAATGAAAGCAGAGAGCTGCTGAAAGAAAGGCTGGACGCTATTATGAATTATAAAAAACAATCAAAGATGATTAAAGTATTATCCTTTATCATGACACTTACGATCTGCCTTGGCGGAGCATTTACCGGCGCTTACGCCGCTGCCCCGAATCCGCTGCCGGGAAATGCCTCCGGACAGGATACCGCAGAGACAGAAGAGGAGGTCGTCTTTCATCTGTCGAGTAATGGACACAGCGGCATTACCAAATCGGACAGCTTCGAGGCAGAAGACGATCAGATTTTAACCATAACGATTCAATCTGACATCAAAGGCGGTTCCGTAGATTTGTTTCTCTTCTCACCTGATAACAAAGAACAGCGCATTACCATTAACGATTCTGATGAGACGAAAACAATTACGCTTTCAGCCGGCAGATGGGCTTATAATTGTACCGGATTCTTTAAGAGTGGCAGTATTACCATTTGCGGCACAGTTCCCCGCAGTCATGGTAATGGTGATAGTCCCGACAAAACGGCAGCGGAAGTGGAGAACAATAAAGGTACTGTCATAAATCTGAGTAATGGAAAGCGAGACAGTATTACACGCTCGGGCAGCTTTGATGCGAAAGACGATCAGGTTTTAACTCTTACCATTCAGTCTGATATCAAGGGCGGCTCCGCAGATATCACTCTTTTTTCACCCAATCATGAAGAACATCGTATTACGATCACTGACAGTGATGTGACAAAAACGATCGCGCTTTCAGCCGGCAGATGGGCTTATAATTGTACCGGATTTTTTGAGAGCGGAGATATTACGATTACTGGCAAAATAGAATAGATGGAATTTCGTGTTGTCCTGTTGAATCGGCAGCGGTCTTGAAAGTGACTAATTTCAAGGCCGCTGTTTCTTGTTCTTAGTCCCGGCAGCACGTTTGTCCGAAGATAAACATGTAATTTTTTTCCATACCGCATTTAACTTTTGTACATTTACGGCAGAGGATTAGGAATGGTATCATAAATCTATCAAAGAGACAGGAGGAAGTTACATGAAAAAAAGTGTATTTGCAATTGCAGCAGCGTGTATGGTGACGGTGGGAGCTTTAGCAGGATGCGGCGGCCAGGGGAAGGACACAGCAGCAGAGGTTCCGCAGACAGAATCAGTAAAGGCTGAGGCTTCGAAGGAACAGCAGGAGACACCGGCGAAGGAAGCCGGCAGCAAAGAAAAGGTGGTCGTGACAGCCCTGATTCAGCAGTCCCGAAACTTCGAGGGTCTCCAGAAAATGATTCAGAAGCTGGAAGAGGAAGAGAATATTAAGATCGATGCGCAGATCGTGCCGGATGATGAATCTCTGAACATGATTAAGATGAAGCTCAATTCAGGAGAGTGCCCGGATATCATTGATTATAATGTCCCGGCCGTGTACGATATCATTGATCCGGCATCTAATTTTGCAGACATGACGGGCGAAGCCTGGACAGACCGTCTGGTTATACCGGGGAACGTAACGGCCAAGGATGGAAAGATTTATGGATTCCCATTCCTTTCCGTACCGGGACTGCATGGATTTATCTACAATAAAGATGTGTTTGACAAAGCTGGTGTTGAGGTGCCGGCAACCTGGGATGAGCTTCTCGCTGCCTGTGAGAAAATAAAGGAGAGCGGGACTACACCGATCTTTATGCCGAAAGATACCTGGGTTCCGCAGATACTCATGACAGACAATTTTGCAAAAATCCTGGGAGCGGACGGATGTAAGGATTTTGCTGACAAGATCCTGAAAAACGAAACAAAGTGGAGCGATGTTCCGGAATTCGCCGAGGTACTGGACAAATATCTGGAATTATATCAGAAAGGCTACGTAAACAGCAACTTTGCATCTGCAACCTACGATGATGCCATCGCGGCTGTGGCGGACGGAACAGCAGCCATGCACTTTAACGGAGACTTCTTTGCGACGTCTGTCCTGGAGGCAAATCCAGAAGCCCAAATCGGTATGTTCCCTATCTCTATGAAGGAGGGCGCGGACGTTATCACCGAGAATATGTCCTCCGCAGGATTCGTGGCATATAAAAATTCCGAGAATCTCGATGTCGTGAAAAAGATCTTTGATCTGTGGTCCACACCGGAATATGCAAATCTCTACTTTGCAGACCGCCCGGCATTCCCGGCATTCCAGGGTGTTGACGGCGGCAAGGTTCCGGATTACCTGGCTGAGATTAATGAAAACTATATCAAAGAGGGAAAAGCGATCCCAGAATTCAATTATTACGTAATGACATTAAATCCGTTGTTTGAGAGCAGCTTATACGTTTACTATGTGGATGCTCCTGCCAAAGGAACTATGGATGGAAAGGCCGTTATGGAGAAATTCCAGAAGGATTATGAGCAGTATATGAAGGATCAGGGAGCGGAAGGATTTTAAATAAGTAGTTTAAGGATCGGGTGCTGCGGGCTGTGAAGGCAGAGCAGCGCCCTTTCTTTCATTAATCAGGAGGTTTTAATGTATGAACAGAAAGCTGCGTTCAAAAATATATCCGATGTGGATCGCTCTTCCGGGGGCGCTTGTATTTACCGTTTTTTTTGTAGTGCCGATTATTATTGCATTCTTCTATTCCTTTACGAACTGGAATTTGGACCGTATGGATTCACCGCAGTTTATAGGTCTTCGTAACTTTATTAATCTGTTCCAGGATGAAGTATTTGCCCGTTCCATATTTAACACACTGCTGTTTGCGTTTACGACCACGCTGTTTAAGACTGTAACGGGGCTGCTGATTGCGCTTGTGGTTGTAAAGCGTTTTCGCGGCAACAGCATATTCCGGACCCTGTTCTATCTGCCCTGTGTGCTGAGCTGCATGATTGTGGGCCTTTTATTTACCGGGATTTTAAAGCAGGATGGTCTGGTCAATAACCTGTTGGCTTCCGCGGGGATGGGGCAGTTGGCCAGAGACTGGCTGGGCAGCTATGGAACCGCGATGTTCTGGATTATCTTCATTGAAGTCTGGATGTGGGCGGGATTCAGCATGTTTCTTTTTATCTCAGGCTTAAATGCAATCTCCGGTGAGTATTATGAAAGCGCCCAGTTGGACGGAGCCAGTCCGTGGCAGCAGTTTTGCCACATTACGCTTCCCCTGCTGGCCCCATCCTTTACCGTTGTAACAACGCTGAATATCACCGGTGGTTTAAAGGTATTTGATCTCGTATACTCCCTTACCGGCGGAGGACCAGGGTTCGACACTCAGGTTTTAAGCACTTATACGTACCGCGCGTTCGGAATGGGACTTCTCGGAAAATCCAGCGCCAGCGCGTTGCTGTTGTCTGTCGGAATTGTGATAATCACATTTTTATTAAACAGACTATTAAAATCAAGGGAGATTGATGTATAATGAAGATATTCTGGATACGCCATAGAAAAAAAATAATACCTTTTCTGATCTGCCTTGTTCTATGTCCGGTATTTCTGATCCCTCTGATTATGATGATTCTGGGATCGTTTAAGACTCAGGGAGAGGCACTGCATATGGATTTGAGCCTGCCGTCACACTTTCAGTTTGAAAATTATCTGCATGTGATTCAGACGGGGGAGATTTTAAGGGGCTATAAAAACAGCCTGATTGTGACGGTGTGTTCTGTCGCCATTGTAATTATACTTGGCTGCATGACGGGAATTATAATTTCCAGACGGAACGATAAAAAAGCCGGCGCCCTGTATTACTATTTTGTATTTGGGCTGACAGCCACCATGCAGATGGTGACAACCTATTTTATGATGATTAAAATGAATCTGTATGGAAGTTATATCGGTGTGATTCTCGTCTTCGCTGCGGTGAACCTGCCATTTGCAGTCATGACCTTTTCCAGCTTTGTGACTGGTGTGCCTAAGGAGATCGACGAAGCGGCGATCATAGATGGCTGCAATACATTTCAATTGATATTTAAGGTGCTGCTGCCGATCCTGAAGCCGGTCATGATCACGAACCTGATTATTGCAGCCATCGGAATCTGGAACAATTTCCAGGTGCCCCTGTATCTGATGAGCAGTTCGAAACGAACGACGATTCCGATGATGATCTTCAATTTTTATGGCCTGTATTCCAGAAACTGGAATTACGTCTTTGCCGCGCTTGTTATTACAGTACTGCCCATCGTTATCCTGTATCTGGCCCTGCAGAAATATATAATAGAGGGGATGACAGCCGGAGCTGTGAAGGGGTAGAAAGAACCGAAAAGAAAGGTTTTTATGCTGAAAAAAGTAAAGTTCCAATCGAAAATGATTTTTTTTCACATAGTAATTGTTCTCTTTGTATCAGCCGCCCTCATGGGAATCTTTTACCGGTATGTGGTGGATGCCATAACGGAACGGACAAATGATGATTTTGAGGTGATCGCCACCAGCGTTGCCGACAGACTGGATAACCACCTTTATAATATGGATAAAACGGCGCTTCAGATAGCCGCAAATCCCAATATCGTGAGTGTCTTCCAGAAGGTGGACCAGGAGCCGGACAGCAATTTTTTTATCCGGGAGCCTCTCATTGCTTCGGAGGTTATCAAGCTGCTGAACTCTTATAATTTTAAGAAGGACGGGTATGCCAGAATCTGTCTCTATAATGATGATCAGGATTTTGTCTGTACGGCGACAACCGTTACGACAGCGACCGGAACAGAGGCTTACTTTTCGGGAGAGGAGTATGCAAAGATACGCGATTTCTTCAGGCAGGAGGACAGCTTCGTTTGCTTCGTTCCGCCGCAAAACGATGTGCTGAACGATACCGGGTTATCTGAAAAAATGTATTTTTCCGTTGTCAGACAGATTAAGGATTACTCTTCCAACAGCTTAAAGTGTGGATATGTGGAAGTGCAGGAATTTGCAGAACGGCTGGATGAAATGTTTTATGGGATAGGGAAAGATATTAATTCCGTAATCCTAACGGACGAGGGGGAGGCTGTTTACCGGAGCTTCGGCTCCGAAAGCGGCAGGACCGAGAGCAGACTGGAAGCAATGATACAGATGGCGTCAGAGGGACGGCTGACCGACGGGGATAAAAGTGTACCAGGCCGGTATGTGTGCAGCAGAAAACTGCGGAACGCGCCGTTTACCATTCTCTTCGAAAAACCGGAGAATGTGCTGATGGAGCCGCTGGCCCAGTTTAACCGACTGATGATTCTGGGAATGCTGCTGATTCTTATTACTGCGATTGTGACGGAAATTCTGATTGTGAGGAAGCTGTCAAAGCCGTTGACGGAGTTGAACCGTTCGATCAAAACGATCTCACTGGAACATTTCCGGATGGACATTGCAGGTTATGAAAGCAGCGATGAACTGTTACAGATCAAGAATGCTTTTAATGCGGTAATGAGCCGGATGAAGGAGTCTGTGGAACAGCAGTACGCCGCGGAGACGAATGAACTGAAATCCCATTTATTTGCATTGCAGTCTCAGATGAATCCCCATTTTCTCTATAATATATTGGCGATTATCTCCATGGAATCACAGGCAGACGGCAATAAGAAGGTGGAAAATATCTGTTCGCGGCTCTGCAAAATGCTGCGTTTTACCTCATCGATGGAAGATGGATTCTGTACGATGGAACGGGAAGCTGAAAATGCGGTCAATTATATGGAACTGATGAAGGAACGGTACGAAGACCTGTTCGAATATGAGGTTCATATGGACCAGGCGCTGTCCGCTGTCCGGATACCAAAGCTTATGATCCAGCCTGTCTGTGAAAACTGTTTTAAGCATTCCTTTAAAAACACGGAACCGGTATGGAAAATCAGGCTTCTGGTTTATGCAGAGGATGGGAAATGGTTTATAAAAGTTCATGACAACGGAACGGGATTTGCGGAAGAGTACTTAGAAGAATTTGGAAGGATGAAAGAGAATTTAACCTTCAAAAATGTGAGGGAGAGCCTGGAACAGATATCGATCGGCGGGCTTTGCATCCCCAATATCTATATGAGGCTGATGATATGCTATGACAGGAATTTCGAATGCCGGTTATATAACGATGAGGAGGGGGCAGTTGTGCTGCTTGGAGGTGAATTGGAATGATTAGGGTCCTGATTGCGGAAGATGAATTACCTCTGCTTCGCGGCATAAAAAAGATGATCGAAGGACTTGATCCTGAATTTTCGGTAGTGAAATGCGCGAAAAACGGCAGAGAGGCCATGGAATATCTGGAAGAGCAGCAGGTGGAGGTGGTTTTTACCGATATTAATATGCCAATGGCGGATGGGACAGAGATTCTAAAATACATATATGAAACGTGCCCCTCCACGCTGGCGGTAGTGATAAGCGGTTACCGCGATTTTTCCTATGCACGGAAGGCCCTCTTATACAATGCAAAAAATTATCTGCTGAAGCCCGTGGACAGAGAAGAACTGGCTTCGCTGCTGGCTCAGATGAAGGAAGAACTGAGGCAGAGGGCGGGGGAGGAAAAAAGCAGGATTCTGACAGGGATACTGTATGAAGGGACCCCCTGTGAGGCGGGGAACGCGTTATTTGAGACGGTATATCCCGTCTATCTGATGGCCGGCGCGTTTAATTCCAACAGTCTGGAGGAGATGACACCGGGGAATGTGTACTGGAAGAATCATGACTTAAAACAGATCGTTTCCCTTGTGACCAGACAGGAGAAAGGGATATTCTGCTTTTTCGGAAAGGCGATGAATGAACAGATTCTTCTTCTGGAGGGGTTAAACGAGCCTGATATGGCCGGAATTGCGGAATCAATTCTATCGCTGCTTCCTCCCCGTATTTCGATAACCATCTGCTATGGAAATGCCATTACAGATATCAGTCAGGTGCAGGAGAGGCTTGGCGCACTCCGGGCGGAGATAAGGGAAAAGTGCATGTTTGGCGTATCATCTGTGACTAACACTCTGCCGGAACGAAGACCCTTCACACTTGCTGCGTCAACGGAATCCGCCATCTCCTTTGCCGTAAAGAAAGACGATTTTGCCGAACTGAAGGGGATTCTGATGAATGTCAGAGACCAGATGAAGCTGTTCAGAGTCACGCAGACGGAGCTGGAACGGATTTTGCAGAAGCTGTTTCTGATGGCGGCAGTCCATTCCGCAGAGCGAAATGAGCCGGAGGAAAATAATACATTTCCGGATATTGCGGAACTTCTTTCCTCTGCTGCGGATATGGACCAGGTGTTTGATGAATTTCTTCTATATGTGAAAGACATGAGCATGGGAAAATCGGCAGAGGAAGGAAAGAATCTGATGCGGGAGGTAGATGAATACATTCTGGCCCATTTGGATGCACAGATTACGACGAAGATGCTGGCTGCCAGATTCGGTCTGGTTTCACCGTATCTCAGCAGACTTTTTAAAGCGTATAAGGGCCTGACGCCGTCGCAGTACATCCAGAATATTCGTCTGAACAATGCAAAGGAGCTGCTGACTGCGTATCCGAATATTACTTCAAAGGATATTGCGGGGATGGTAGGATATCAGGATCCCCTGTATTTTTCCAAAATATTTAAGAAAAATACGGGAATCTACCCGTCGGAATACCGGGCGGTATATCAGGAAGAAAAAGAGAAAGGGAAGGACTAAAAAATGAAATTTCGATTGGATCAAAGTGCGGCAAATGTAAGGGAAGGGCTGGAGCTGCTGCTTGAGGAGCGGGGCCATGAGCTCGGGACAGAAGGGGAGAGCACCGCTGTAAGGGAACAGCCGGTCATCTGCTGGGAACAGGAAGGAGAACATGAGATTTCAGTCTCTTTGAAACATGGCGTCTTAACAATCAGATGCAGGGAAAAGGTCCATTTTTTCAGAGGTTTTATGAAGGCACTGGAATATCTGGAGACGCATGGGGCAGATTCGGAATTAGAGCTGCAGGAATTAGAGCTGCGGGAAAGTGCCTGCTTCCAGTCGTCGGGGGCAATGCTTGACTGTTCCAGAAACGGCGTATTAAAGGTCGGGAAAATAAAAGAGTACATCAGACGCATGGCATCCCTGGGCATGAATCTTATGATGCTGTATACGGAAGAGACGTATGAGGTCCCGGAGTATCCGTATTTTGGCGCTTTCCGCGGACGTTACACGAGAGAGGAACTGAAGTCCTGTGATGACTATGCGGAACTGTTTGGAATCGAGATTGTACCGTGCATTCAGACGCTGGCGCATCTGCATACGGCGCTCCGATGGAAGACCATGCAGGGGCTGACCGATACGCCGGACATTCTCCTTGCCGGCGACGATGAGGTCTACAGGCTGATCGATGCCATGATAAGCAGCGTGTCCTCCGCTTTCCGCAGCAGGCGTGTCCACCTCGGTATGGATGAGGCGCATGAACTGGGCCTCGGGAACTACTTAAATAAAAATGGCTATCAGAACCGCTTCGAGATCATGAACAGCCACTTACAGCGGGTGCTGTCCATCTGCCGGAAATACGGGATGGAGCCGATGATCTGGAGTGATATGTATTTTCGTCTGAAGTCCCCCAGCGGAGATTACTACGATCTGCCGCCGGAGACCGATTTTTCCGATCTGCCGGAAATTCCGGAAGGCGTAGCGATGGTCTACTGGGATTACTATCACGATGAGAAAAAACACTATGAGAATTATATCAAGCTTCATAAGAAACTGTCAGACCAGACGCTGTTTGCAGGCGGTGCGTGGATATGGAACGGTGTTGCACCGAATTATTCATGGATGGCGGCGACGCTTATGCCTGCGCTGGAAGCATGCCGGGAGAACGGTGTATCAGAGGTGATCTGTACTTTCTGGCAGGACAATGGGGCGGAGACGCCGATGACGGCCGGAAATCTTTCTCTCACAACCTTTGCAGAAGCCTGTTTTTACGGAGAAAGTGGTTTGCAGGGCGAAGAACGGAGGGCGGACGGCGATTACATGGAATTTCTCTGGGGCGACGGCAGGGAGGCATGGTGGCTTCTGGATCGGTTCGACAATGTTCCCGGTGCCGGTAAGAATAACCGTTACGCGGACAATCCATCCAAGTTCCTGCTCTACCAGGACGTTATGCTGGGCCTGTTCGATGAACAGATTCGTGATCTGGGACTGACGGAACATTATCAGAAGCTGGCGGAGGAACTGGCTGAGTACAGGAGCCGCCATTCGGGCGCCAATGTGCTGTTTGAGTACTACGAGGTTTTAGCACGGCTTCTGGAACAGAAAGCAGAACTGGGGATCCGGATCCATGACAGCTACCACAGCGGAGACAGGGATTATCTGGCGGAAGCGGAACAGAACGGCATTCCGGCCTGTATCAGACTGACGGAGAGACTTGCAGACCTCAGACAGGGAATCTGGATGGAGGAGTGTAAGGTGTTCGGATACGAGGTGCTGGATATCAGACTGGCCGGAGTGAAGGCGCGCCTGGAATATGCCGGAAAAAGGCTGGCCCAGTATCTTTCCGGTGAGACCGGCTGCCTGCCGGAGCTGGAGGAGAAGAGACTTGTTTATGCGCCGGATCAGCGCGACGGCAGCCATGCGCTGTGCAGCTGTAATTTCTGGCAGAATATTGTCAGCGCGGGGAATATCTCAGGGATATAATGGAAGATGCAGAAGAAACACGGGTTAAAGAAATGGGTACGAATGATTCGTGAGTAAAAAAACTGGTTGAGCCTGTGCGCTCAACCAGTTTTTTTACTCCGCCTGTCATTCCCATTTGAAAAATCGAATAGATACTCCGCCGCAGACTACCGTGATCACCGCCATGACGGCAAGGGAAGCCATCACATTTTCAGCCGGCAGGCCCAGGGAGGCAGCCTTCAGCAGCTTAATTCCCTGAGTCAGCGGCAGCAGGTCCGCGAGTTTTTGCAGCACGGCGGGCATCACCTCATACGGAAGCGTGGCGCCGGAAAAGATCAGCATTGGGAAATAGAGTAAGCTTGCAAGAACGCTTGCAATTTTTGTATTAGGAGACACGCCGCCTACCATCATTCCTATACTGAACATGGAGATCATGACAAGGAAAAATGCGCCCATAAACGGTAGGAAGGCTCCCTGCAGCTTCATGCCGAATAACAGTACAGACACCAGATAGATCAGCACCAGTGCGATCAGGGAATAGATCATGTAAATGGCCACCTGAACCGACAGTAAAAGGACGGGGCTGGACGGCGTGATTTTAAAGCGCTTGAGGATTTTCTTCTGCCGGTAGTCGGAGATTACCAGAGGCAGCCCCATGACACCGCCCGCGCAGACGGCGATTGTGGAGACTGCGCCGAAGGATTGTTCCAGAAAAGTATAGTCCGCGCCGTCAAAAGCCGGTTTCCCGCCGTAAATAATCCCCAGCAGTATAACCACGACCACGGGCATACAGACGGCGAATATGATCATGTCCATTCCACGGAAGGAGAGTTTTAACTCGGTTTTCAGCATCGTAAGAAATTTATTCATCTCCGTCAGCCTCCTCTCCCGTAAACCACAGATACGCCTCCTCCAGCGTATTGCCCGGGCTTAACGCAACCGCTTCGGCTGTTGTTCCGCAGAATGCGAATGCTCCGTCTTTTAAGATACCGATTCTGTCGCAGAGCTCTTCCACCTCATCCATGAAGTGCGAGGTTAAGAAGATCGTGAGCCCTCTGTCTTTCAGCTCCTGAAGGCTCTTCCACACACTCCTTCTTGCCTTGGTGTCAAGGCCGGTGGTCAGTTCATCTAAGAATACCACCTGGGGATCGGGGATTAATGCCAGAACGATAAACAGCCTCTGTTTCTGGCCGCCGGACAGTTCGCTGACGAAATTCTTTGCTTTTTCCTGGAGTCCAAACTGCTTTAACAGTTTGGTGTAGTCGGCCGGACCATTGTAGAGGCAGGCTGTTTCCTCACATAGCTCGCTCACCCTGATCTTGTCAGGATAATTGGCCTCCTGAAACTGCACGCCAACCTGCTGAAATAAGCTCCTGCGGTCCTTTTGCGGGCTCATTCCCAGAATGGAAATACTGCCGGTATCGGCTTTTTTTGTACCCAGCATGCATTCGATCGCCGTGCTTTTTCCCGCGCCGTTAGCGCCGAGAAGGCCGTAAACTTCACCTTTGGATACCGTTAAATCAAGATTCTTGATGACATGCAGCGCACCGTATGACTTTGAAAGACGGGATACCTGAATTGTTGTTTTCATACCATTTTCTCCTCTCGTTGTTGTGAGAAGAGAATAGCACACAGATACAGGCTGGTGGGTAAGTGGAGGGTTTCTTTTTTATTCAGACAGCCGGTTACGGCGTATCCGGGCTGCCGTCGATCATTGCAAATGGTTTCCCGTAAAAACCCAGTTTCCTTGAGATTCGTGTGGAGGCATGCAGCAGGGCCTCTGCGATGAGCTGGTGGTTTTCACGCAGATAGTCCGGTGTGCAGGCCACGCTCAAAGCGGCCGTGACATGGCCATCCATATCAAAAACAGGGCATGCGATATCGGCGTGATTGAGACGGTACTCTTCGTATTGCTCCACCCAGAGCCGGCCGCGCAGGGTCTTAAGCTCTTGCTCCAGAACGTCCCGGGAGACAATGGTGTGCGGGGTACGGGGGGCGAGATGGATTCTGCTCAGGATCTCATGCTGCATATGGTCGCTTAAATTAGCGAGAAGAAGCTTTCCGTTTGCATTATCATAAGAACCCATCTCATAGCCAACCCTGGATTTTACGTGCTTTGGCGTATCCCCCTCCATCAGCGCGGTGACGATGGCTTTTCCGTTGGTGTTCAGCTCCGCAAGACAGACCGTTTCATGCAGTTGTTCATAAAGTGCGTGCATAAAGGGCTTTGCCACGTCTACAAGGTTCTGACGTTCCGATACGATGTTTCCGTAATTCTTAAATTTATATCCCAGGCAGTATTTGGCCGATTCCGTCTTTAAGACGTAATCACGCTGCTCCAGGGTATAGAGCAGCTTAAATACCGTACTCTTGTCCAACTCAAGGAGCCTGCCGATCTCAGTGGCTCCAATGTTGTCGCGCACACACAGAAGGTCTAAGATCTTCAGGGCGTTGTTGACGGAGCTTAATATGTAGGTGTTAGCCGGTGTATTTCCTGATTTCATAAACTCTCTCTTTTCTTGATTATTTACTTATTATATAATAATGTTTTCATTAAAAGGTGTTTTCGTCATTCATTATAGCAGAAACAGGCAAAAAAGAGAAGAATGGAAACGTCTGTGTGCATGATGCCATTTCATAACCAGGATCGCATCCAACGAACAAAATACGTTTCTTATACAGAAACACAAAAAAGCGTTTTGTTATTCAGATCGAACAGATTAGAATTTAAAAATTGTCTAAAAGGCAGAAAATAAAAGGAGAAATTGACATAAGAAATCTTCGATGATACAATGAATTTGTAAAAAATATCTACTATACAGAAACAAAAAGTCCGGACTGCGCGTTATGTATAGAGACCAATGTGGAGGTATATATGAAAGAGCGAAATTACACGATTGAGTTTTACCGGTTTATGTTTGCAATCAATTTCATTCTGGTCCATGCGATTATGATTTTTCCGCTGGGCTATATGGGCTTTACCATGAGCGCGGCAAAGGACGCCTATATTTATGAACAGGCATTTGATGTGATTCTTCCGTTTATGATTTTCTCTGGGTATTTCATGATGCAGGGCTTTAAAAAGAAACAGGCAAAGGGTCTGCTAAATGGTGTTTCCCCGGCAAAACAGGCATGGGGATATCTGGCCGGCAGGATAAAGTCCCTGATGCCGCTGTTACTGATCGGTATCTTTGCCGGATGGCTTGCTAACGGACTCTGGAGAGGGTATACTTTAGCACAGTATCCGGAATACTTTATCAGCTGTATCGGCGAGTTTCTGGGACTGCAGATTTCCGGCATCGGTATGGGTAATGGCTTTGTCGGAGCCTGGGGCTCCACCTCGGCAGCGGTTAAACTGCTGTGCAGCACGCCGATGTGGTTTATCTCCGGTGTCTTTATAAGCGGTTATGCCGTTTATTATCTATTGGCGAAGAATGAAGAACGCTTTTTAGGATGGATTCTTCCGGTGGTTACCATCGTATTTCTGGGAAGCTGCTGGATGACTGACACGCTTCCTCTGTGGAATGTTATTCTGGAGATCGGGCAGTTCGCCGTTAATACAGACTTGATTCTCATGTTCATCGGCCTCGGAATCGGATGCGAAATATGGATCGCGGTTGACGCATTGAAAAAGAAAAACTGGTCCTCCGGCGGTAAGCTTGCCTTATCCGCGGTTCAGCTTGTCGCAACTGCGGTAGTTTTAATCAGAACCTGGGTGTCAGTAAATTCTGGATTTATGCAGAACTATTTTAACATCGGATGGGGGCCAACCCTGATTTACTCGATTATTTTCTGTTTCCTGATCCTTCTTGATGTGGATTACGTTTCAAGATGCCCGATTACCCATAATAAAATATGGAAGGTTCCGGGACAGATGGCGCTATACATATATGTGATTCATTTCCCTGTGCTCATCTTCACCGCTCTGGCTCTGGGACTGAAGGGCTCCGCGGCCAGATCCATGGCCAATGGCGTGGTGGTCAGCGAGGATGTGACTCTGGGAATTCTCACACAACCGGATATTCAAAAACTGTTTCTGACATTTGGATTAACCATCGTTATTTCTATTATCCTGGGATACGCGCTGATGAAGCTTAACACAAAAGTGATTCAGCCATGGCTTGACAAGGCGCCCTGGTTCGATACAAAACGGTGAGAATGGGGGATAAATATGGCTTATAAAATTTTGACCTTGAATTTTGGTTCCACCTCCAGCAAAATCGCCTATTTTGAGGACGAGAGACTGGTGGTGAGAGGTTCTCTGGAGCATCCAAATGAGGAACTGGAGCGGTTTGCGGATTTCTGGAGCCAGGAACCGTATCGGATTGCTGCCATTCGGAATTTCCTGAAGGAACAGGAGATTCAGGAAGAGGAGATGGATTTAATCGCCTGTTGGGGCGGCCACTGCAAGCCGGGGAAAGGCGGGGCGTATCGGATCACAAAGCAATTTTTAGAACAGGTGAAAAGCGGGCAGTACGGCCACCATCCCTGTGATCTGGCGCCTTTTGCGGCGTATCAGATGGCGGGGGAGTGTGGTATGGCGATCTCCATCGACCCGCCCACCATTGACGAATTCAACGCTTTAGCCAGATACACAGGAATTCCAGGCATCACAAGAAAAAGCAGAATGCAGACCTTGAACCAGAAGGCTGTTGCCAGAAAATACGCCGCGGATCACGGAAAAGAGTATGAGGAATGCAGCCTGATCGTCGTTCATATGGGCGGCGGAACCAGTGTGGTCGTCCATGAAAAGGGAGAGATGGTGGATGCGAACAATGGCCTGGATGGGGACGGCCCCTTTGCAACAAACCGGGCCGGAACCATACCGGCCGGGGATCTGATCGATCTCTGCTACAGCGGCCGGTACACCCATAAGGAGATGAGAAAGCAGATCACCGGTGAAGCGGGCCTCGTGGCGTATTTAAACGAAAATGACGTCCGGAAAATCGAAAAAAGGATTCTGGATGGCGATGAGAAGGCGAAAGAGGTGTACGACGCCATGCTGTACCAGACGGCGAAACAGATAGCAGCCTCCGCCGCGGTACTCTGCGGAAACGTTGATGCGGTCCTACTTACCGGTGGAATCGCAAATTCCCGGTATGCGATCAGTGAAATAGAGAAACGGGTAATGTTTATAGCCCCGGTGATTGCATATCCGGGCGAGCTGGAGATGCAGTCGCTGGGAATGACGGCATACCGGGTCCTGACTGGAAAAGAAGAGATCAGAGAGGTGGAAAAAGATTGATGAACAGCTTTCGCAGTTTTTCAGAGATAGAAGAGTTTGTAACAGGTTCAGGAATTCGAAAGACGATAGCGCTTGCGGGCGCTCACGATTCCTACGCACTGGATTCTGTGATTCATGCCAGAAAAAAAGGGCTGATCGAAGCGGTTCTGATCGGGCATGCGGGGGAAATCCGGAGGCTTTTAGAGGAACGGGGAGAGCGGGAGGCGGATTATCGCCTGAGCGACTGCCAGGGAAATGCGGAGGCGTCAGAGACGGCGGTCCGTCTGGTACGCAGCGGAGAGGCAGATATGCCGATGAAGGGGCTCCTGCATACATCGGATTTTATGAGGCCTATTCTGAACAAGGAGACGGGACTTCTCCCTCCCGGGAATCTTTTGTCGCAGGTGACGCTCGTGGAAGATCAAAAGGAACAGCGGCTGTTTCAGATCACGGACTGTGCCATCAACATCGCTCCGAATCTGGAGCAGAAACGGAAAATGATCGAGAATGCGGTTGGTCTCGCCGGATGCCTGGGAGTCGGGCTGCCAAAGGTTGCGGTTGTATCCGCACTGGAGGAGGTCAATCCCAAAATACCGAGTACGGTTGATGCCGCTGAACTGGCAAGAGACAACCGGGAGGGGAGAATCCGCGGCTGCATCGTAGAGGGACCGCTGGGCTTCGACAACGCCGTCTCGAGAGAAGCGGCAAAGCATAAGGGAATTGACAGCCAGGTGGCCGGTCAGGCCGATATTATCGTGGTTCCCGACCTTTGCAGCGGAAATATCCTGACAAAGAGCATTATCTTCTTTACGAATATGCCATCCTGCGGTACACTTTTAGGGACGTCAGTCCCTGTTATAGCCGTGAGCCGCACAGATACGCCGGAGAATAAATACAGAGGAATTCTGGTCTCCCTGCTGTGTGCATTAACGCGTGGCTGAAAAATGTTTCAGGAGGAATAACGATGACACATGTAAGAACAAAACTTCAGACAAGACCGCAGATCAACACGGTCGGGGATATACTGGAAAAGGAGAGCGTGAAGGAACTGGTACAGTTTGAGCGGTACTGCAGAGACAACGCGCTGTGGGATGAGATGGACCGGTGCTATACGGCGGATTCCCAGATCATCATCTCCTGGTTTCATGGAACCGGCCATGAATTTGTAGAGGCATCGAAAAAGATGGCTGGCCGGGCTCCTCATAAGATTTACAATACCCAGGTATGGCTGCATGGGGACAGAGCCGTCGCAGTGATGATTACGACCATACAGAAGCGGGTCGAACTGGATGGGGTTCTTCTGGAACTCAATTCTGACGCAAAACTTGTCTTCCGCCTCAGGAAGGAGGAGGGGATGTGGTTCATTGCCGGTATGGAGGGAGTATACGAGAAAGACAGTCTGACGCCGGTGGTGCCGGCAGGCGGCTTTACCCTTCCGAAGCAGGCGCTCGCTGAATTCCGGGAGAGCTATGGATGTCTGGCCTGGGTACTGAGCCGCTCGGGTTATGAGATCGACGGCGAACTGCCAGGCATCGACCGGCCGGATCTGGTGGACGCATTTTTTAAGAAAACAGAAGAATGGCTGAATCAGGATTCAATACAGTAATCAAAACTTAGGAGAGCGAATCAATATGGTAAGAACCGTTGTAAGAGATGTATTTTTTCTGGCACAGAAATCGGAGCCGGCGACAAAGGATGACCTGGGGACAGTACAGGATTTACTGGACACCCTGCAGGCGAATACCGACCACTGTGTGGGTATGGCGGCCAACATGATCGGTGTCAGAAAGAATGTGATTGCCGTTCAGATGGGAATGGTGAACGCAGCCATGCTTAACCCGGTGATTGTCAAAAGGACAGGCCCCTATGAGACGGAAGAGGGCTGTCTGTCGCTGGAGGGAGTCCGCAGGACTACCCGGTACCAGGAGATCGAAGTGGAGTATCAGGACATTCATTTTTGTAAGCACCGCCAGAAGTATTCCGGATGGATCGCGCAGATCATTCAGCATGAGTGCGACCATTTAAATGGAATCATCATCTAGTATAACGTATTTCAGGAAAAAGTCAGCGAGATAACAGAATGAAAATATTAGTAGATGCGGACGCATGTCCGGTAGTGAGAATTGTGGAACAGACGGCGGAGCGCTATAAGATTCCGGTGGTGCTCTTATGCGACACCAACCATGTGCTTCAGTCTTCCTACAGCGAGATAAAGGTCATCGGAGCGGGTGCGGATGCCGTGGATTTCGCGCTGGTGAATCAGTGCGGCAAAGGGGATATCGTGGTAACCCAGGACTATGGAGTGGCGGCTATGATTCTGGGGAAGGGAGCACATGGAATCCATCAAAGCGGAAAGTGGTACACCAACGAAAACATCGACCAGATGCTGATGGAACGCCATCTGGCCAAGAAGGCCCGTATGGGAAAGGGGAAGCACCATCTGAAGGGTCCGGCAAAGAGGACGGTAGAAGACGACGAGCGGTTTCAGGAGTCGTTCAGCAAGTTGATTGAAGTGGTGCTGCACAGCAGCCAGAATTGAAAAGACACCTTATAGCAGCTGATTTTTTAGCTGCTATAAGGTGTCTTTTTTGAAGCTGCAATAACCCGCTCCAGGATCATATTGACCGCGATTCCGGCCGCGATGATCATGCCGCCCCAGAGCGTGGCGCCGGTCTGATAGCTGCCGGCCACGGTATCCAGCAGGATTCCGGTGAAGACCTGGCCGACGAAGACGAGAAGCGTCAGCTGAAATCCCGGTATCTTCGGAACCGTGATATTTAAGAGCATTACCACCACGACGCCGAGAGCGCCGCCGAAGTAAATCCAGGGACGGAAGCTGCCTCCCGCGGAAGCGGCTGCGGAGGTTCCGCTTGCTGCGGCCACGGCAAAGGCGAGGATTACCGTAATCGGAAGTCCCACCAGATGATTCACCAGCGATCCCTGCAGCGCCCCGGTTTTCTCGGCCAGCCGCGCGTTGGCGGTCCGGGACAGCACCATGGAAATACCGGATGCAAAGGAGATGGCAGCCCCCAGCGCCGCTGTCGTGACAGAGGTATCCAGCATCACAAAGATACCGAACACCGATAAACCCAGGCCGATAAACGCATACCGGGGAAGCGGCCTTTTTTCCATACCGAACAATCCGGAACTGTCAATCACCAGGGACGTAACTGTCTGTCCCAGAAGTCCCAGGGCGATCACGCTCGTGATGCTGATGTAGGTGAAGGCCAGATTTTGAAATACCGTTGTAAAAACACCGATTGCACCGCCGAGATAAATCCATTTGGGCCTGTGAGTCCAGACCGGCTTTCTGTTTTTCTGTGATGCGCAGAGCAGCAGCGCAAACAAAGAACCGACCGCATGGATAATCGCGGCAGCCGTGAACGCACTGTACTGAACGGACAGGTTACCATTTACGGAAATCATCACGGACAGAATAATACCATTGATAAGGGCTAAAAGCTGATACATGACAGTTCACCTCCTGATATGAGGATAACAGAATATCCGCCCTACCATGTAGGACATTTGTCATGGTATTTTTTCCGGTTTCTGTTATAATAAATAGTAAGACCATAATCAGGTTAAGCGAGGTAATCGATTTGAAAAGACTCCCATTGAGAAAAGAACATGCCGCCCGTCTGGCAGAATACGGCCTGCAGAATATTCCGCTGAACGCCTGTTGCTGTCTGCGGTTTTCGGCAGGAGAAGAGGTGCTGCGTGAAGGGCAGCCTATCGGATGGCTGTCGATTGTCGTTGACGGCAACGCGAAGGTCTGCCGCACAGCGCCGAACGGCAAGAGCCTGATCCTGTGCTACAACATCTCCCGTGGTTTGATCGGCGAGGTCGAACTGATGACAAGACAGCTCAATGCCACCTGTTCTGTGAAGGCGGTCACGGATTTTGAGTGCATTGCGGTCTCCTATCAGAACTGCCTGGCGGAACTGAAAACGAATCTTGTGCTCCTGAATAAACTGGGAACGGAGCTGGCGGAAAAGCTGACTACCAGTTCAGACAATTTCACATCCACCGCGTTATGCACCGGCGAGCAGCGGCTTTGCGCCTACATTCTTCAGAATTCGCACCGGGGCCTCTTCCGCGATACGCTGACGGATGTCTCCTGCTCCGTGGGAATGAGCTATCGTCATATGTTCCGGCTTTTGGGGCAGCTCTGCGAAGAGGGAATACTGGAAAAGAGGGAGAGCGGATATTACATTAAGAATCAAGAGGAGCTGGCACGGCGTTCCCATACGGCTGCCGAGCTTTATCAAAGAGTATAAGAAAAACGGGACCTGTTTTGCCGGAGGCAAAGCGGGCCTCATTTTTTTGTGCATAGAATAGCTGTAAAATTGGACTGAAATGGTAAAATATTAATATTGCGGTAAAAATCGTAATTATGTTATATTAAAAAAACACAAAAGGACTGCTAGAATTTAATTGTAATTAAGATAGATAGCACAAAGAGAGGAGAAGTTATATGAAACTGAGTAGAATTGGGGCGGCTGCGTTATGCGCGGCACTTTGCCTGGGGACAATGAGCGGCTGTTCTTCCAAAACAGATGGAGCGAATGAGGGGGGAAGCCAGACGGCGGAGAGCCAGACAACAGCGGGACAGACAACAGCAGGCGGAACGGAGGCCGGCGGCGCGGCAGGAAGCGACGAGAAATTTACACTGAAGATTTCCACAACCGGAGAGACAGACGATAATCTGGATCTGGCCATGGCCATGTTCAAGGAACAATACCCGAATGTGGAGTACGAGCTGATTACCAGCCCCTGGAACGAGACGAGAGAAAAGCAGATCATGATGGTGAGCATGGGTGACATACCGGATATCGTAAAGACCGGAGGATGGGCCCAGGAGTTCTTTAAAGATGGAATGCTGATGGATCTTACCGATGAAGTGAAAAACTGGGATATCTATCCGCGTCTCACCGAGGGACAGCTTCAGAGAATGTCCTATGGGGACCAGATCTGTGCAATGAACTATAATACCAATACCATGTTTATGTTCTATAATAAGGAACTCTTAGAGAAGATCGGAGCGGAGGTTCCGAAGACATTTGAAGATTTAAAGGCGATCGGTGAGAAGATTGTAGCGGAAGGAATTACGACAGAAGACGGACAGAAGGTCTACGCTACCAATATTCCTACCAACAACACATGGGAATTATCACCGTGGGTTTTCTCCATGGGAGCCGAGTACATGAATGAGGACTATTCTCAGGTCGTGATCGATTCCCCGGAATCGATTGAGGCCCATACCCAAATGCAGGATTTTGTGAAAAACGGATGGGCGCCGATTCCCGATGGAACAGGCGACCAGCTCTGGCTCAATGGACAGATGGTGACGTATTTTACTGGTGAATGGAATATTCCGGGCACTGTAGATGCTGGGATTGATGTCGCATATGCCACGATTCCGACCGGTAAAGACGGACTGAGCGTTGGCCCGATCGGCGGATGTGACTGGGCGGTTATGGAAGAGTCTGAGAACAAGGCGATGGCCATGGAATTCTTAAAACTGATGTATTCTGAGGAATTCCAGATACAGGCCGACCGCGGCGTCACAGACCTGGCGATTTATGATAACCAAGAAAAGCAGGCTGTATGGGCGGAAAGCGGCCTTACAGAGTCCAAGAAGGTACAGCAGGAGCAGTTAAAGACAGCAAAATTTGTATTCCTGGACAATCCTTACCAGTATCCGGAGGGGGCCAATATCTACGGAGCCGCCGTGGAACGTATTCTCATCAAGCAGGAAGATGTAAAGACGGTACTGGAAGAAGCAGCAGCGCAGATCAACAAGGGAATGGCACAGTAAGAACAGAAAGCGGCAGTCACATGCGGAAGAAGCATCGATGACCGCCGCTTTTATAAAAGGCAGGAAGGAATGAGAGCATGAAATCATTATCACGAACGGTAAAGGACAGGGTATTCGTGTGGAGTATCGTAATACCGGCAATTCTGTTTTTTATCATATTTGTCTACTACCCATTTGCCAAGAATGTGTATTACATGTTCTGTGACTATAATTACATAAAGGCGCCGGTATTTTCGGGGCTTAAAAACATACAGCAGTTTATCACGGACAGTACGGCTCACAGAGCCCTGTTCAACACCTTTGCGATCACCATCTTCAGCGTTCCTCTGGTGCTGGTTGTCTCACTGGGCGCAGCGCTGGCCGTCTTTTCGATGAAAAGAGGGAAGAATTTTATCCGGAGCGCGCTGTTTGCCACGTTCCTGGTTCCTCCGGTCGTCGCCAGCGTGATCTTCAAACTGATGTTCGGAACGGAGTCCGGACTGATCAATACGGTGCTCAATACGCTGGGGCTCCCCTCCGTCGGATGGCTGATCAGTCCCGGATGGGCGCTGGCTGCCATCATCATCGTCCATGTGTGGAATGGAACGGGATATTACATGGTCATCTTCCTGGCCGGCCTGTCCAACATTAACAGGCAGCTCTACGAGGCGGCCAGAGTGGACGGCGCAAACGGAGTCCAGGTGTTCCGGTACATCACGGTACCGCAGCTAAAGCCAACCATTATCTTCTCCATGATCTATGCGACGATAACGTATTTAAGGAGCTTCGCGCTGGTGGAAATCCTGACGGAAGGCGGTCCCTACCGATCGACGGAGACGATAATCATGTATATGTTTAAACAGGGCTTCCAGTCGAGAAATGTCGGATACGCGTCTGTGATCGCGGTCGTGGTATTCTTAATAACCCTGGTGATTTCCCTGATACAGATGAAACTGACAAAATATTATGATGATTAGGTGATAAGATGAAAAAGAAATCAGAACTTAAGCAGCTGCTTCTGCTGGTCTGTATGATGGCTGTGGCATTTATCTTCCTGGTTCCCATTATCTGGATGGTTTCCGCGTCCTTTCAGGGCCAGGGACAGATTTTCAAGGTACCGTTTAACTGGATTCCGAGAGAGGCGAGCTTAAAAAATTACTCCTTTGCCATTATCGTGGGAGGTTTAAAGGACGCGTTTATCACGTCTTCCATCTCGGCGCTCCTGATGATATCCATACAGGTGTCCTTAAGTACGGTTACGGGATACGTGTTCAGCAAATACCGGTTCCCTGGTAAAAAATGGCTCCTGCTGTTGATTATGATGACACTGATGATTCCAGGGGAGTTGACCTATTTCCCGCTTTTTGATATGGTAAGAGGGTTAAAGCTGACGAATAATTATTTCGGCCTGGTGCTTCCCTTCCTTTACAGCGGATTTGGAATCATCTACATGAGCCAGTTTGCCGGTTATATTCCCGATGAGATCCTGGATGCTGCAAGAATTGACGGATGCGGCAACTGGATGACATTTTTCCGGGTGGCACTGCCGATGCTAAAGAGCGCGGTTTCCGGAATTACAATTCTGGCGTTTACATTTATCTGGAGTGAATTCGCATGGTCGAGAGCCATTATCACACAGGAAAAGATGCGGCCGCTCGCACTGGTCCTGGCGCATTTGGCCAAAGGGTCGGACAATTCCGTCAACTACGGCGGGCTGATTGCAGGCGGAGTGATGGTGATGATGCCGATTCTCATCGTCTTCCTGATATTCCAGAAAAACTTTATAGAGAGTGTCGTGTCATCGGGTGTGAAGGGGTGACGAAAGGAGAAATCATGGACTATTCAGCAATTAAAAAGGTACACGTGGTATATAAAACTCATCTGGATATTGGATTCACCGACATGGGAAGCCGTGTAACAGAACGATATGTGAAGGAGTATATTCCCCACTCTGTGAAACTGGCGATGGAACTGAATACAGAAAAGGATAAGAAATTTATCTGGACGCTGGGATCCTTTATGATCGATTATTACTTAAAACACGCGGAGCCGGAAGCCGTGGAGATGCTGGAAAGGGCAATTGGGAGAGGGGATATCTGCTGGCACGGCATTGCCTGCACCACCCATACGGAGCTGCTGGACCGGGATTTATTAAACTACAGCCTGGATATTGGAAAGCATCTGGATGAGCGGTTCGGCAGAACTACGATTGCCTCCAAGATGACGGACGTGCCGGGACACACCAGGGGGCTGATTGCGCCGCTTTGTGATCACGGCATCCGGTATCTTCATATCGGTGTCAATGCGTCAAGCATGGTGCCGGAGGTTCCCGATACATTTCTGTGGAAGCAGGGAAACCGGGAGATCGTTGTACAGTATTCCGGCACATACGGCGCTCCGGGATATGTGGAAGGCATGGATGAGGTTCTGGAATTTGCCCATACGGGCGATAACCTGGGGCCGCAGTCGGCAGAGGCTATCAAGAAGGAGTTCGACCGGATCCGCGGGCTTTATCCCAATGCCCGGGTGGTGGCCTCCACCCTTGACGCATACGCCGAAAGCCTGTGGGAGAAAAAGGGGCTTCTGCCGGTGGTGGAGGAAGAGATCGGCGACTCCTGGATTCACGGAATTGCCTCGGATCCTTGGAAGACAACCAGATACCGGGAACTTTTAAGGCTGAAGGACCGCTGGGTGCAGCAAGGTGTGCTGACGCCAGGTCAGAAGGAGTGTGAGGAGTTCTTCATGAATCTCATGCTGGTGGCAGAGCATACGTGGGGGCTGGATTTTAAAAAGTATCTGGCAGATTTTAAGAACTGGACGAAGGATGATTTTCAAAGGGCAAGGCGGGAAGACACCACGACTCTGGATTTCCTGACGTACCGGAATGCCAGCATGCTGGATATACTGAATACGGACTTTAAAAATTACAGAGGCGGCGTGTTTACCGGTTCCTACGCCTATTATGAGTCATCCCACCAGGAGCAGAGGGACTATTTAGAAAAGGCGGTGAAAGCACTTCCTGACAGTTTAAAGGCCGAAGCCAGGATGGCCATCGACCGCATGACACCGGTGGAGAGCGGACACGAGGGTGCGTGTGTACGGCTGGGAGAGACTGTGACCGTAAAGGGCTGGTCTGTCAAAATTGACGGCAGCGGCGCTGTATGCAGCTTAAAGAAAGACGGCCGCGCATGGATTAAGGACGGGGAAGCGGGAAGACTTCAGTATCAGACCTTTTCAGCCGTGGACTGCGTGGATAATTACTATCGGTATAATCGTGATTTCTATGAGACCTACGGCTGGTCAGAGGGAGATTTTTCGAAACCGGGCCTGGAATTTGTGGAAGACTTAGAGAACCGGTGCTACGATTTTTATGCGGAAACAGTTACGAAAAAAGATGATACGCTTCTGATCTCGGTGCGGGGCGATGAGGAGGCGGTCCGTAAGTACGGCTGTCCCGCAAAAGCGCAGATTCTTTACCAGTTTGATGAGAATGAGGTGCGGTGCACCCTGAAATGGTTTCAGAAGGATGCCAACAAAATGCCTGAGGCACTCTGGTTCCATTATCAGTTCGATGTGGAGAATCCGTACCGCTGGATGATGAGAAAGCTGGGAGAGGCGGTTTCGCCGTTTGATGTGGTTAAGGGCGGCAACCGGAAGCAGCACTGTGTGGAGGCGATGGAGTACCGCGGCGCGGATGGAAGCGTGACGGTCGAGAATATCCATGCGCCTCTGGTAAGCATCGGGGGCCGCAATCTGTATGAGATGGACCAGAAGACGGACAGCCTGGAAAATGGATTCTATTTTAACTTATTTAATAACCGCTGGGGGACGAATTTCAGTATGTGGTGCGAGGACGAGTGCCAGTTTGAATTTCTATTGAAGATTCAGACGGCTAGTGCCTCCCGGCGTAAATGCGCCTTGTATAGTGCCTGATATCTGCGTCAGGTGTGCGTCTGCGAAGCGACGGCGTAGTGGGGCCTACGGCTAGCTTCGCAGGCGTGCAACTGGCGTAGAGAGCGGGTGCTATGCATGGCGTATTTACGCCGGGAGGCACTAACCCGATGTAGTATTCTGTATGGCAGCCGGGAGGAGGACTTTGAGAAGTGAGGCATTTTAAGCATGTTTTCAGGAGTATGAGATTTCATATCATTATACTGTATACACTACTGATACTGGGGGCGATAACCGTTTTAAGCAGTGTATCCTACCGCATGTCGTATTCGATGGCGAAACGGCAGAAGATGGAAGAGATCGGTCTGCTGACCAGCCAGATCGCGGACAGTTTAAATGTATACTTTGAGGACGCGGTAAATGCCATGAACTTCTTCCGGAGCGACATCACCCTGCGGGAGGATATCAGGGAATGCAACCGGAAATCCCAGGCGGAGCGCTATGAGCACGTCAGAAAGATTCAGGGGAAGATGAAGCAGGCCATACTGAATGACAACGACATTCACAATATCATTATCATATCAGACAATTTCCAGTTCAACTGCCAGGATTCGGGGATTGGCAATGTGAATTACGGTTCGGACCTGATCCGGGAGATTGTCAGCCGGTGTGACGAGATGAAGAAGTATAATATGGAGTTTTTGTCGGCGAAAAACAAAGACTACGTCTATGGAGGAAGCGGAAAAGAGGAGATGCTGGTCTGCTTCCCCATTAAGGATGCGGACGGGAGCAAGACGCTGGCCACGATGATTTACGTCCTGAACTTTGACCGGATCGATAAAATATGCAAGAGGCAGCAGCTGTGGGAGCAGTACGGCTGTTACTTAATTGACGGAAAGGGCAAACTGTTTTATGCGCCCAGCAGCACATTTCCGTGCCCGGATTACGACTGGAGTCCGGAAAGTGCAACCAATGAGATCGATAATATGATGCTTCTTTCCTTTGCAAAGATAGAGGCCAATAACTGGAAGGTAGCTTACCAGATTGACCTGTCGGAGATAAAGAAACAGTTGGCAACGATCCGCCATTTCACCGTGATCACAAGCATTATCGCCATTTCTCTGGTTATTTTTATCTCCGTCTATATCGGATGGAAGTGTACCAGATCGGTACGGACGCTCAGTGACAGCATGAAGAAGTTCGGAGAGGGTGAATTCTATATCCAGGTAGATGAAAACAGCGGTTATGAGGAAATCGATATCCTGAATAAGAACTTTAATCATATGGCACAGCAGATTGAGAATCTGATCAATGAAGTGTACGCCATAAGGGTGAGCAAGCAGCAGGCGGAGCTGGAGGCGCTGCAGTCCAAGATCAATCCTCATTTCCTGAATAATACGCTGCAGTCGATAACCTCTCTGGCGATTCTCGGGCGGAATCAGGAGATTATTTTTGCGATTGACTCTCTCCGGGGAATGTTCGATTACATCCTGTATGAGATGTCCGATATGGTGCCGGTTTCGAAGGAACTGGAGTATATCGAGCGATACATTGAAATCCAAAATATCCGCTTTAACCATGGAATTGAGTGGAAGCGGGATATTCCGGAGCTGATGCTTTCTTACCGGGTTCCCAAGCTGATCCTTCAGCCGGTCGTGGAGAATTCGATCCGCCACGGTCTCAAGGAAAAGAAGGGTGCCAAAAAGCTGCTGATACAGGGGGAAGTGATTGAGGGGAGAATCTGTTTTACCATAACAGACAACGGCGTGGGAATCGGCGCGCAGAGGCTCGGACAGCTGGAGGAGATGCTGGCAGAGGGGCAGGAGACGCCGGGCCATATTGGCCTGACGAATGTTCACAGCAGGCTGAAGCTGAATTACGATTCAGGAAGCGGCATCCGGATTCGTTCACTGGAAGGCCGTTACTGCAGCGTCCGTCTGTGTATGGGACTGGAATGAATTTTCAGATACACTCTTGGAGGAGAAGGAATATGGGGCTTAGAGCCGTTGTAGTAGATGACGAATTACTGACCGTTGAGGCGCTTACAAAGCTGATTCCCCTTTGCTGCCCGGAGATCGAGGTGGTGGGAGACGCCGGGAACGGGGAAGAGGCGCTGGAGCTGATCGGCCGCATAGAGCCGGACATCGCCGTGGTGGACATCAACATGCCTGGCATCAATGGAATCAAACTGATTCAGCTGCTGAAAGAGCGGGGGAGCACTGCGAAGATCGTGGTGCTTTCGGCCTACCGTGAGTTCGAGTATGCGGTCGATGCGCTGAATTACGGGGCGTATGCCTATCTGCTGAAACCGATCAATGTGGAGAATGTCAAAAAGACAATGAAGGAACTCGCGGAGTGCATATACAGGGAGAGAACCGCGCAGCAGGTGCAGAAGAAGTATGGGGAGATCCTTCCGGATTTGGGAAAGAGCGTCTTTCTCAAGTTCTTGAACGGAAAGCTTTCGGCGGAGGAGGCAAAGCAGGAGGCGGAAGCCATGCAGCTGAAGCTTCCGAGAGAGTTCCTGACTGCACGGATCAGGCTTCTGCCCATGGACGGCGGAATGGAAGGAAACGGCATGGCCAGGGATATTTTAAGCGCGTTTCGGGAAAAGTTCATTCTTTTCGCGGAGCAGGGAATGGATGAACTCATCCTTCTGCTTCCGGCCGGCGGTGCGTATAACCAGCTGGCCCTGGTGAAAAAAGAGCTTGATACCGCAGGGATTCCCGCCGTAATCTACATGGGAGAGAAGTGCCATAATTACCAGGAACTCTATCAGAGCTTTAAAAAGATAAGGGAGACGGAGTGGTTCCATTTTTATATGGATTTCACCGGGAAGATAGTCAAGTGCGGCGAGGCGGCATTTTACAGAGAGCAGCGGAAGAATTTTCTTCTCGATTCGGTGATCGTCAAACAATGGCTCCATGAAAAGGACCGGGAAGCGGTGATCGCCTACTTCCGCCAGTGCGTCCGGATCTGGAAGGACGAGATGGCCGTAAGTCCGAGGCTGGTCTATCAGGCGGTCTATGAGCTGCTCCTTCTCATAAAGGCGGAGATCCCCATAACAGACGGCGGTCTTCGGTATGCTCTGGATAATCTTACGGTTGAAGATTTAAAGAAATATACGACGCTGTCAGCTCTGGCACGGTACACGGAGGGGCTTCTGATCCAGATCTTTGGGGAGAATACGCCGGATCACGAGGCGGAACCAGGTGCAGACAAGGTGATTGTCATGGTAAAGGATTACTGCAGCAAGCACTACGGCGAGGACTTAAGCCTGGATGAAATCTCCGATTACGTGAATATGTCAAAGAACTACTTCTGCAACTATTTTAAGAAAAATACAGGAGAAAATTTCGTTCAATACTTGAGAAAGCTGCGAATTGAAATTGCCATGAGAAAGCTGCGGGAAGGAAATGAAAAGATCGGAGATGTGGCGCAGGAGGTTGGTTACCGCAATGTAAGCCATTTCAGCAAGGTGTTTAAGGAAGAGACGGGAATGAATCCGGCGGAATACCGGAGCAGAAAATACTGATGGAGCTGTACCCCCTGGTTCGTGTGATCGAACCGGGGGTTCTTTTGTTTAGCTGTCGGATGGAAGTTCCTTATCGGCGGTCCTGGATTCCGGCCCATCCCCATCCGTAAGAAACAGCCGTATGGCCGGTGAGAGCCGGAGCTCTTCCGGCTGAATGCCATGCCGGATTAAGTAGCGCTTCGCGGCCGGGAACTGTCTGGTAAGAAAATCCTTTACATCGGCAGCGCACTGCTCAATTTCATCTTCCTTCAGATGCATGACCAGGGATTCCGCAAAATGCTGCGTTGCCCTCTCCAAATCCGGCAAAGCTCCGGAGGACGCCTTTAAAGGATATCCCCAGAGGAAGAGATGATAGACGGTCCGGTAGATCTGCCGGATACCGGCAAGATGGCTGTATTGGCTGACATGGATCAAGTAACACCAGAAGGAGAGCTCCCCGCGTCTGGTAATCAGGCATTCTTCCAGACACCCGATCAGCGCGGCTTTTCTGTCCGGACTCAAAGCGGTCAGAAAAGACCGGGTCACCCCATCACAGGAATAGATCAGAATCTCAAAGGACTGAACGAAAAATGCCAGATTCCGCCGTACTGCGGGGCTATTAAAATCCGGTGGATCGCAGGGGACCCCCAAGGTGAAGATGCGGGTGCCCTTACCGTTGATGGTGCGGCAGGCGCCGGCCTGGCTCAGCATGGCAATGGTGCGGCGCAGCGTGCTGACGGATACACCGTATTTTTCCGCCAGCTTCTCATAGGAAGGCAGATACTGCACTTCCCGGAATTCCCCCAGATAGATGTCATGGAGGATCTGGGAAGCGAGATTGTAGCAGATCTGCGGGCGGTTGTGGTACACACGCCAGACAAAGGGGATCTGCGACTCCTTCGGCAGAGGGCGTATGTATGGCCCCAGAGCTTTTTGGATTGCATGGATATCACTTTGCTGGTACTCCAGGAGGGCGGCCTGTACACCCTTCCAGTCTTTTTCATATACACGGCTCATCAAAACCTTTAACCGTCTGCGCACCAGACCGGTATCGAAATGGATAGGCTGCGGTTCCAGCCTGGCAAAGGGGAACCCCTGATACAGGTTCGTTTCCCAATAGAGGTTTAAAGCCAGCGGATTCTCTATTTTCTGGAGGACACAGCAGTAGAAATGGACCAGGTCGTCGGCCTCCGCCCTATCTTCCAGATGGGAAAGCAGAGCCAGATCTTCCTCGTCCATCCGTTTCAGCCCCTCCACCAGCATGGGGATAAACACCAGCTCAGCAGAGGAGTAGAGATCGTAAAAATCTGCCCACCGCTCGGAAAAATAGTTCAGGATGAAGTCCACAGCCCCCTGCCTTGTCTGCTGAAAGATGACGGTGGTAACCGTGCCGTTATGCATGGAGATATAGCCTTCTGCGCGCAGACGCCGCAGGGCGGCCTTCACGGTCTGGGCAGAGACATTGAATTCACGGCAGAGGATATCGATAGAAGGGAGTGTATTCCCGTATTTGTAATAGAGAGAGTGAAAACGTACAAGAAAGTATTCGTATATCAGGTTCGAGTATTGATTATCATTGACCAACTGTTTTTTACCTCCCATAGTGCAGTGTGTTTTCTGTTATTTTATCATTCCGCGGCCGATAATACCAGATGTCCGTTGAGTTTTAGGACATTTTATGCTAAGATGAAAGGAACTAATATGAACAAGGCTGCCGGCGATTGCTTATGAATTACGAAGACGGCCAGGGAGGAATCTGGTAATGACAGAACAGGAAAAAGAGAGCGCTGCCGGGAGCAGCAGCCAGGATATACTGGCCGCCGGCTATGAATACAACACGCTGATGCATCTGCTGAAGGTCAGCGTGAGCAAGCACCTGCTGGATGAACATTTTACACTGATCTGGGCCAACGAGTTCTATTATGATCTGATCGGATGGCCCAAGGAGGAATATGAAAAAGCATATCATAACAGGCCCGACCTGTATTATCAGAGTGATCCGTCGCTGTGGACAGAGCTTACGGAGACGGTACTGGCCGCATTAAACGCTGGGGAAGGCGGGTATCAGCTGGTCACCCGGATGCGCAGGAGGAACGGTGATTTCGTCTGGGTACAGTTATCGACTCAGTTTGCCAGGGAGTACATAAACGGCTATCAGGTGGCATATTCGGTCATGACCAATATTGACAATCTGGTAAAGATACAGAAAGAGCAGTCCGTGACATACGAGAGCCTGCCGGGATTTGTAGCAAAATACCGCATTGACCCTGACATGAACTTAACACTCCTTTCCGCCAATGCACGCTTCATGGAGTATTTCGGTGAAGAGGGGGAGAGCAGTCCCCTGTACCAGCGCAATATCGACGTCAATATGGAGATCATTTTAAAGTATGGGGAGGAGATTCGGAAAGGCGCTCCTGTACATTTTGTCATATCCGTTAAAGCCCGGTCCGGTCAGAATATGTATCTTCAGGTCAATGCCACCTGCGTCGACTGGCAGAATGGCAGCCCGGTCTATCTTGCTATCTTTATCGATATCACCGACGTGACGGAGCTGCGGGAGATGCAGAAGAAGCTGACGGAGCAGGCGGAAGCCTTAAAGGATGCCCTGGCGGTGGCGGAACATGCGAATCAGGCGAAGACGGATTTCCTTTCCCGGATGAGCCATGAGATCCGCACGCCCATGAACGCCATCCTCGGGATGACCACCATTGCGGCGGCTTACATCGACGACCAGAAGCGGGTGGAGGACTGCCTCGAAAAGATCGGCTATTCCTCCAAGCATCTGATGGCACTGATTAACGACGTCCTGGATATGTCCAAAATCTCCGAGGGAAAGGTCAGGATTGCCCAGGAGACCTTTAATCTGGAAAATGTGGTAGAGTCCATCTCCTCCATTATATATCCGCAGGCGGATGCCAAAGGACTGATATTTACCGTACCATTGATTGACTTATCAGAGACAGTCATGATTGGTGATTCCCTGAGACTGAATCAGATTTTGCTGAATCTGCTGTCCAATGCCCTGAAATTCACGCCTGCAGGCGGAACGATCCGCCTTGAGATCCGTCAGCTCCAGAGGACGGAGGACAGGATGCGCCTTCGTTTTACCGTCAGTGATACGGGAACGGGCATGAGCGGAAAGTTTCTGGACCGCCTGTTTGTTCCCTTCGAGCAGGAGAATTTAGGCGCCGGCCAGACACTCGGAGGCACCGGACTGGGAATGCCGATTACAAAGAACCTGGTCACTCTGATGGGCGGTACCATCACCGTGAAGAGTGAGGTGGGAAAAGGAACCGTGTTTACCGTTGAACTGGATTTTCAAACGCCGCCGGATAAAGACAGGGTGATCCCGCAGAAACAGCACGAACTGGAATCGCTTAAGGTGCTGATCGCGGATGACGACAGGGACAGCTGCATTCATGCGTCGCTGATGCTGAAGAAGATGGGTATTCTGTCTGACTGGGTACTGACCGGACAGGAGTGTGTGAACCGGATTCGTGAATCCCACCAAAGCGGTACGGACTACGACGTGTGCCTCGCAGATTTGAAAATGCCGGATATCGACGGCGTTGAGGTGGCCCGCAGGGTGAGGGCGGAGGTAGGGCCGGAAACAACCATCATTATTATAACGGCCTACGACTGGACGAATGTGGAAGTGCGCGCGCGGGAAGCGGGTGTGGATATGTTCCTGACCAAGCCGGTCTTTGCCTCCACACTTTATAATGCCCTTCTGTCCGTAACCGGAATTGACAGAGCGGTCCGCGTTCCCGCCGAGAAGAACCACCGCCCCGAACTGGCGGGCCATCACGTGCTGCTGGCGGAGGATAATGATTTAAACCGTGAGATAGCGGTGGAGCTGCTGCAGATGATCGGAATCACGGTGGACTGGGCGGAAAACGGCAGGGCAGCCCTGGACAAATTCCTGGCAGACGGGGACACCTACGATCTGATCCTGATGGACGTGCAGATGCCGGTGATGGACGGATACCAGGCAACGGCTGCGATCCGCAGCTCCGGGCATGAGAGAGCCGGGACGATACCGATTATCGCCATGACGGCGGACGCCTTTCATGAAGATATTGTAAAGGCGGAGACGGCGGGGATGAACGGACATCTGGCAAAGCCGATTGATCCGGAGCTGCTGTATGAGACCGTGGCAGAATATTTGACATGTGTTGCAGAAGATCACTTGTGCTGAGCAGTCTCTTTTGGTATAATAAACTGGACCGGTCATGGACAGAGCAGCCGGTGTACCTTTCTGTCCATGGCAGCCCGAAGAAAAGAGGAAATAATACATGCCCGCAAATAAGACTATTCTGGTCGTGGAAGATAATGAAATCAATCGTTTGATGTTAAGTGAGCTGCTCTCTCTGGAATATACGGTTCTGGAAGCGGAAAACGGGCAGCAGGCCCTCGATGTTCTGGAGAAAAGAAAGGATGAGATTTCCCTGATTCTGCTGGACATCACCATGCCTGTGATGGATGGATATACGTTCCTGTCGATTGCGAAGGCCGATCCGGCCCTGGCCTCCATCCCTGTGATTGTCACGACGCAGAGCGACAGCGAGGCGGATGAGGTGGCGGCCCTGTCTCATGGGGCCACCGATTACGTGGCAAAACCATATAAGCCCCAGATTATCCGGCACCGGGTGGCGAGCATCATCCATCTACGGGAAACCGCTGCTATGATCAATCAGTTTCAGTACGACCGGCTTACCAGCCTCTACAGCAAGGAATTCTTCTATCAGCGCGTGAGGGAAACTCTCCGCCAGAATCCGGGGAGGAACTATTATATCATCTGCTCCGATATTGAGAATTTCAAGCTGATTAACGATGTATTCGGTGTGGCCGCCGGAGACCGGCTGTTGTGTGGGATTGCGGATATGTACCGGAGACAGGTGGGAGAACGCGGGATCTGCGGGCGCCTGAGCGCGGACCAGTTCGCGTGCCTGCTGGAATTTGACCAGGAGTTTACGGCGGAGATGTTTATCCGGTCCAGTGATGAGATCAATAAACTTCAGAATGCTAAAAATGTCGCGGTGAAATGGGGTATTTATTCCGTCGAGAGCCAGACGGTGACGGTGGATCAGATGTGCGACCGCGCCCTTCTGGCCGCGCGCAGTATCAAGGGCCAGTACGGAATCTATTTTGCCGCCTACGATGATAAGCTTCGGGATGAACTGCTGCGGCAGCAGGCCATCATAGACAGCATGGAGACGGCTCTGGAAGAAGGCCAGTTTTTAGTCTATCTGCAGCCGAAATACAGGATCTGTGATGAGACCATGGCCGGAGCCGAGGCGCTGGTGCGCTGGAAGCATCCGGAATGGGGATTCCAGTCGCCGGCGGAATTTATTCCATTGTTTGAAAAGAACGGATTTATCACAAAACTGGATCAGTATGTGTGGGATAAGACCTGCTGTTATCTGCGCAGATGGGACGATGAGGGCTACCCGCCCGTGCCTGTCTCCGTGAACGTATCCCGTGCGGATATCTATCACGCGGATATTGCGGATATCATGGTGCGCACCGTCAGTAAATACGGCCTGACGCCTTCCCGGCTCCATCTTGAGATTACGGAAAGCGCCTACACGGAGGACCCGGGACAGATCATCGAGACGGTCAGCCATCTGCGGGAACTGGGCTTTGTCATCGAAATGGACGATTTCGGAAGCGGCTATTCGTCCCTGAATATGCTGAATCAGATGCCGATCGATATCCTGAAGCTGGATATGACATTTATCCGGAGTGAGACGGCGAAACCTGCGGATCAGGGCGTGCTGCAGTTTATTATGGAGCTTGCCCGCCGGATGCACTTAAGCGTGGTGGCAGAGGGCGTGGAGACAAAGGAACAGCTGGATCGTCTCGGCGAGACCGGATGCGACTATGTGCAGGGCTATTATTTTGCCAGGCCTATGCCCGCGGGAGATTTTGAAAGGCTGATGAGGGATCAGATTTCCAGCCGGAAAAAATCACTGTCCTCATAAGGAAAGTCATAAACCACCGGTACGTCCGCTCTCTCTATTTTCGTAAACCCGGCCCTTTCATAAAATTTATGGGCACGGTCCGTATTTTTCGGCGTATCCAGAATCAGCTGCTTCACGCCGTGGGTTCTCGCATAATCCAGAAGAGTTCCGTAAAGCTGTCTGCCCAGGTGGCAGGGGGCGCCCCGGTAGGGCTCATAGACAAAGAATTTTTTCAAAACAGCGGTTCCATCGCCAAACTTCATCAGGCCGATGCTGCCCGCTGTTTTTCCGTTATCCTTTGCCACCCAGAAGTTACCGCCGCCGTCCATATACTTTTCCGGAATACGGCGCAGCTCCGGCTGATCGTCTACCGACACAGACGGGCGGGTTCCATCGTTCTGGCAGTGCAGGACAAGGCGTATCACCTCTTCCCTGTCTTTATCGGAATAGGTTCTGATTTCTATCATAATATCTTACCTCCCTAAAATGATCTGTAAATTCTTGACGTTCCACCTTCTCTATACTATAATAGCGGAAAAAGAAGCTTCGGTCTAATAGATAATAAGAAACTGATAATTCGATATTACTGAACTATTTTGGAAAGGCGCACCATATGGAGCTGAAATACTTAACCACCTTCAAAACCATTCTCGAGACCGGCAGTTTTCAAAAAGCGGCGGAGCGGCTGAATTACGCCCAGTCCACCATCACCCTGCAGATGCAGCTGCTGGAGCAGGAACTGTCTGTCAAGCTGTTTGAAAAAATCGGACGGAGGATGGAGCTGACTCAGGCCGGGGAAGGGCTGCTGCCTTATATCGACGCGGTTTTGGAGGCCGTCCGGCAGATGGAAAATTACGGAAAGTGCGGCCATCTGCTGGCTGGCACCCTGAGAATCGCCATGCCGGAGACGCTGCTGTCGTATCAGATGCACCAGGTCTTAAGTGCGTTTCGCAAACTGGCCCCAGATGTAAAGCTGTCTCTCCGGACGCCCAACTGCTACGAGATACGTGAGCAGATCATCAGCGGCATCGTGGATCTTGGGGTGCATTACGATATCGGCGGTTACGGTGCCTCCCTCGTTGTCGAGAAGCTGCGTGACTACCAGCTGGTTTTAGCAGGCAGCATGGAACTGAAGCAGGAAGCGTGTGATTTCATAACGAAGGGCCAGAGAAAGGATATCTGCCTGCTGACCATGGACAAAAACAGCTTATACCACAGACAGTTTGAGGAATACTTGAGAAAATCAGACATCACCCTGAACGGAGAGATGGAGCTTGTCAGTACGGAAGCCATAAAACGAAGTGTCGCCGGGAATCTGGGCGTCGCCTACCTGCCGCGTTTTACGGTGGAGGAGGAGCTGCGGTGCGGGCTGATCCGGGAGCTTCCCGTTTCCATAGAGAATAACAGGATCACCACGGTATGCACCTATCATAAAAATAAGTGGGTTACGCCGGCAATCGATCTGTTTATCAACCTGCTGAGAGAACAGGCGGCAGCCGGCGGCGTGTACAGTGACGAAGAAGCTTCTGATAAAAATCTGTACAATGGGGCAGAATAAGTATATAATAATACTGTTTATCATATATGCTGGAGGAATTGATTATGACATTTACTTACCCTGCTGTTTTTACGCCCCATAGGGACGATAAGGGATATCATGTGGAATTTCCGGACTTAAAGTGCTGTGAGGCGGACGGACCGGATCTGGAAGATGCTGTGGAGAATGCGAGAGAGGCGGCTTATAACTGGCTCTATCTGGAGGTGGAAGAGGGAACCTACGAGTTTCCAAACCAGACGCATCCGACAGACATAAAGCTGGAAGAGGGAGCCTTCCTGAAATACATTATGGTCACCATAAAGCTCCTGCCCGATAACGATTAATGCGGTCCGACAGCCCGGGAACCTGGCCGGGAGGCTTATAAAAGAGACGGCGGCAGAACGTTGCATGAAAAACGTTCTGCCGCCGTCTCTTTGTTTCACAGTATTTTCAAACTTATTAAAGGTTCATTAAAGGTTTCTTCGATATGATCTTCTTAAGAAAAATACGGATGCCGAAGACGCATCAAAAGGAGGATATTATGGAGGAAGCAATTGTAAGCAAACGAAACGAAAAAAGAAGGGTATGGGCTTTTCTGGCTGTTTTTCTGGCGGCGGCGCTTTTCCTGTTCCTGAATGTACATACGGCGTATGCGGCCGAGGGCCTGAAGCTGAGCACCGATTATCCCGGAATATCCGTTAAGCCCGGGGATAACTTAAATATCCCGGTCACACTGGATAATTACACCGGCTCCGGTCTGGATGCAGATGTTAAAGTGTCCGCCATGCCCGACGGCTGGGAGGGATACCTCCAGGGCGGTAATTACCAGGTAAGCCGCATCCATGTAAAGAACGGCGAGGCCGGAGCAGAAATGACGCTTCATGTAACCGTACCAAAGGAACTAACAGAGGGAACCTACGTAGTCGAGGTAGGCGCCTCCTCGGCAAGCGGCCTCTCCGACACACTGTCCATCTCCTTCCTTGTCAATGAGATGAAGGCGGGAAAGGGAAGCTTTACCTCGGAGTATCCGCAGCAGGAAGGAACCACCGGAACCAACTTCAGCTTCAGCACCACGCTGATTAACAACGGACTGAAGAGCCAGTCCTACAGCCTCTCTTCCAACGCGCCGGCAGGCTGGAACGTGAGCTTCACCCCAACGGGAGAGACCACAAAGGTGGCGGCGATCGAGGTGGAATCCAGCACCAGCAAGGGCATGACCGTGTCCGTCACACCGCCGGAGGGAATCGCCGCCGGGGAATACGATATTTCATGCAGCGCGGTTTCCGCGGAGGAGACTCTCAGCACGGATTTAAAGGTGGTGATCACCGGCAGCTACGGCCTGAAGGTGGGAACGCCGGATGGGCGGCTGAGCTTTGACGCCTATGCGGGAAAAGAATCGGACGTAACCTTGAATGTGACGAATACAGGCAATGTGGATTTACAGGACGTATCCTTAAATTCCTCCCTGCCATCCGGATGGACCGTAACCTATAACCTGGAAAACAACGTGATCCCGTCCATTCCCGCCGGTTCCACGACGGAAGTCATCGCCCACGTAAAACCGGGCTCTGAGGCCATCACCGGAGACTATGTGAATACCTTTACGGCAAAATGTGAGCAGGCGGAATCCAGCGCGGATTTCCGTGTGTCCGTGAAGACCAGCACTATCTGGGGCATCGTGGCGGTCGTAATCATCCTGTGTACCGCAGGCGGACTGGGCTACGTGTTCCGTAAATACGGCAGAAGATAGCCGAAAGGGCTGTCACGCCGGAAAGGGGTCATTGTTATGGACATTGCTGCAAATTATGAAGATGAAATGATGATAAAAACGGACCATTTAACCAAGGCTTACGGGGAAAAGAAGGCGGTCAGCGACCTGTCGCTGTCCATTCGCAGGGGAGAGGTATTCGGGCTTCTGGGGCCCAATGGGGCCGGAAAGACGACCACGACCCTGATGCTCTTAGGTCTGACGGAGCCGACGGCCGGGAGCGCCTCGATCGATGGTAAGGACTGCACCAGACAGGCCATCGAGGTGAAACGGATGGTAGGATATTTACCGGATAACGTGGGCTTCTATTCCGATATGACCGGCCGGGAGAACCTCAGGTTTACGGGGCAGTTAAACGGGCTGCCGAAGAAGGTGATCGAAGACCGGATCGGAGATCTGCTGGAGAAAGTCGGCATGACCGGGGCTGCGGACCAGAAGACGGGAACGTATTCCCGGGGCATGAAGCAGCGTCTGGGGATCGCGGATGTACTGATGAAGGACCCCAAGGTGGTGATCATGGATGAACCGACGCTGGGAATCGATCCGGAGGGGATGAGAGAACTCATGTTTTTAATCCGGAGCCTGGCGGAGGAGGATGGCCGGACCATTCTGATCTCGTCGCATCAGCTCTACCAGATTCAGCAGGTGTGCGACCGCGTGGGCCTGTTTGTAGAGGGGCAGCTGATCGCCTGCGGAAGGATCGACGATCTGGCCGGGCAGATGCGCCGGGAGGGACATTATGTGCTGGAGGCCGCGGCTATCCCGGACGACAGGGGCTTTAAAGAGCTTCTGGAGCACTTGGGAAATGTGGAGGAAATAGAGCGAAGCGGGGATTTCTATGTGATCTATTCCAGCTCGGACTTAAGCCGTGAACTGAACCGAAAGGCGCTGGAGGGCGGCTACAGCCTGTGCCATTTGAGGCAGAGGGGAAATGATCTGGATGAGATCTACCGCACGTATTTTGAGAAAGGAGAGAAGGGAAATGGCAGTCTCAATCAAAGGAAAAGTAAAGGCTTCCTTTCTTTCGGCAGGGAACAGCGCCAGGGAGAGGAGTGACGGTGCGGGCGGAGGCGTCCGTTCGGGAATGAGCGGCATGGGCGCCTTATACCGCAAGGAGATGTCGGACCATATTCACAGCAAACGGTTCCTGATCGTGCTGCTCTTAATCCTTTTAACCAGCTGTGCCAGCATTTACGGAGCGCTTTCCAGCCTCTCCTCGGAGACGGCGTCTGACTCCGGCTACATCTTTTTAAAACTGTTTACATTGAGCGGGAATTCCATTCCTTCGTTCACCTCGTTTATTGCGCTTTTAGGCCCCTTTGTCGGGCTGGCGCTTGGCTTTGACGCCATCAACAGCGAGCGCTCGGAAGGAACCTTAAACCGCCTTGTGGCCCAGCCGATTTACCGGGATGCGGTCATTAACGGCAAGTTTCTGGCCGGAGCCACCATCATCTTTCTGATGGTATTCTCCATGGGACTGATCGCAGGAGCGGTGGGGCTGCTGGCCACGGGAATCCCGCCATCGGGGGAGGAACTGGGACGGGTGCTCGTCCTGCTGTTCTTTACTTCCGTCTATATCTGTTTTTGGCTGGCGCTCTCTATCCTGTTCTCCGTGCTGTGCCGCCATGCGGCCACGTCGGCTATGGTGGTGATTGCGCTGTGGATCTTTTTCGCCCTGTTTATGACGCTGGTCGTCAGCATCGCAGCCAACGTACTTTACCCCATGGGGCAGACGGCGACCGCATCGCAGATTCTGGCCAATTATAACTGCCAGATGAATTTGAACCGGCTCTCCCCGTACTATCTGTACAGTGAGGCGGTATCGACCATCATGAATCCGCAGGTGCGCTCCACCAACATCATACTTCCGCAGCAGCTGTCGGGCGCTATAAATGGATACCTGTCCCTGGGACAGAGTCTGCTGCTGGTATGGCCGCACCTGACGGGCCTGCTGGCATTGACCGCCGTAGTCTTTGCCGTCTCCTATATCAGCTTTATGAGAAAGGAAATCCGGGGACGGTAGGGCGATAAATCGCTGTTTTGTGAATTATCTGTAAAATCCATCGGTGTTCTCTTGCATTCTCCGTAGAATTGAGAGAGAATACAGATGGATTTTTCTGTTATAAGGAGATGAAAAAAATGCGTGTACTGATCGTGGAAGACAACCGGCGGCTGGCGGAATCCATCCGTGACATCCTGAAACACTGGTATGACTGTGATATCTGCGGGGACGGGAATACAGGATACTTTTTGCTCACGGACGGCGGTTATGACGCGGCCGTGCTGGACCTGATGCTGCCGGGAATGGACGGGATCACACTGCTTAAGAAGGCCCGAAAGAGCGGCTGTTCCGTTCCCGTGCTGATTCTTACTGCAAAGAGCGAGATCGACGACCGGGTGCTGGGGCTGGAGAGCGGAGCCGATTATTACCTGACAAAGCCCTTTGACATGCAGGAGCTGCTGGCCGTGATGAAGACGATATTACGGCGCCGGGGAGAGGTGATCCCGGAATGCCTGAGCCTGGGCAACATATCGCTGAACCAGGCGGACTATACGTTAAATGGGCCGGAAAAAAGCATCCGGCTGGGTAAGAAGGAGTATGACCTCCTCCGGATCCTTTTCGTGAACCGCGACATGGTAGTTTCCAAGGAGACGCTCCTTTCGAAGATCTGGGGCAGCGACGGCGAGGCGGTCGATAACAATGTGGAGATATACATCTCATTTCTGAGAAAGAAGCTGGAGTTTTTGAATGCGGATGTGGTGATTGTGACCATCCGCAGACTGGGATACCGGATCATGGAGAAGAATGGAGGAGGCGGACGGGAATGAAGGAGATAAGCAGGCTTCGGATGAAATTTATCTGCTATAACATGCTGATCGTGACGGCGGTCATCGGGATTACCTTCTGTGCGGTGGCATTTGTCATGGAGAAACGGGTCAGCGCGCAGGGAAGGCTGGCGCTGGCGAAGGTGGTGTCGCAGGAGGAGCATCCCTTGATCTTCACCACCCGTTCGCCTGCGCAGACGCCGTATTTCTCCGTTATGGTGGGGGAGGATGGCATGGTGACGCCGTGGGAAGGCGGCTATGAAGCATTTCCGGGACAGGAATTCTTAGAGGAAATGGCGTTTTTGGGAATGGCCGGCGAGGAGGACATGGGGCTTCTGGAGGGCTACCATCTCCGGTATCTGCGGGTCAGCCGCCCCACCGGATATATGATCGCGTTTGCCGACACCTCCTATGAGGACACCCTGCGAAACGGTGTTATGCAGTACGGAGGCCTGGCCTGCGCCGGTATCTGGATCGGTTTCCTGGTGCTGTCCTACTTCTTTTCCCGATGGGCCGTCAAGCCGGTGGAAGAGTCCATACGGATGCAGAAGCAGTTTGTGGCCGACGCCTCCCATGAACTGAAGACGCCTCTGACGGTGATTACGGCTAACACCGAGCTGCTTCAGGAACAGTATACAGGCATATCCACCGAGGCGGATAAATGGCTGGAGCACATCCTTCAGGAATGCAGGGAGATGCGTTTCCTGGTGGAGAGTCTGCTCCTGCTTGCCAAAAATGACGCCCTCACGCCGAAGAAGGGTACCTTCCATCTCTTCAGCCTAAGCGATCTGGTGATGGAAAAGGTGCTGACCTTTGAACCGGTTTTCTATCAGGAGGAAAAGCAGCTGGAGTATCAGCTGGATGAGGAGGTGCAGATGCTGGGCGATCCGGATCAGGTGGGACAGCTGATCAAGGCGCTTTTAGACAACGCGGTGAAATACTCCCTTCCCAAAGGGAAAACCGTGGTGAGGCTGGAGGCGGCAGGCAGAAAACGGGCAAAGCTCTGGGTGAACAGCCAGGGAGAACCCATACCGGAAGAGAAACGTTCCCTGATCTTCCGGCGTTTCTACAGAGGAGACAGCGCCAGAAGCAGCTGCAGCGGCTACGGCCTGGGACTGGCTATCGCCGCGGAGACGGCTGGAAAACACAGAGCAAAGATTGGAATGGAATACCGGGATGGAATGAACTGTTTCTATTTGACCGTGAGAAGAAGATGAGAGAGGAGGGAAATCCGCCTCTCTCTTTTTAGGCAAACGATTGTGTAAAAAATCTGGAAAGTTTGACTAATCTATGATAAACTATTCCTAACGTCATCATGAAGATGAAGCTTAATACCATGAAGGATATCGCACCGCTTTGCAGGTGCCTGCTTTCGTGGCTTTTTTTATGTCAGGCGGAACGGTCCGGTGAGACGGGCCTTTCATCATAATCGCCGCAGTAAAGACAGCTGGGAAGGGTACAAATACAGGAGAGATAAGATGGAGGAAGCAATGAGATCAAGAAAATTAGTGAGCTTTATGTTTGGAGCCATGATGGCGATGGCCGCAGTAACCGGCTGCGGAAAGCAGGGGACGCCGGCGGCGGGGACGTCGGTACAGGCGTCAGAATCAGTGAATCATACAGAACAGGCTGCTGAGGCGGAGAACGGGGATACGGAAGGCCGGACGAAACAGGGCCATCTGGTGGAGACGCTCAAGCTGGCGGGAGGGACGGACTGGGGAGCTCCCAGCCCTTATTTAAACGCATCCCGCGGCCCGGGAAGCGCCAAGATGAATCTGGTGTTTGCAAGCCTGATCGACGAAGATGAGACGGGAGATATTCCATGGCTTGCCCAGTCCTGGGAAATGAACGGCAGTGACTATACGTTTACCCTGTTTCCCGATACAAAATTCCACGACGGTACGCCTCTGACGACAGAGGATGTCGCCTTTACCATAGACTATTTCAGGGAACACCCGCCGGTATCCAACTCGCTGGGAGCGGGAGACAGCTTCCTGATCGACCATTACACCGTTGTGGACGACCGCACGATTACCATCACGGTAAAAGAGGCCGCTGCGGATACGCTGAGCAGCATCGGTTCGTTTGTGATTATTCCCAGACACGTGTGGGAGAAGGTGGAAGATCCGAACACCTACACGGGCGACGGATATTTGACGGGCAGCGGAGCATACCGGTGTACCGCCTATGACGGGGCCACCGGAAGCTATGAATTCACCGCGTTCGATGACTTCAAGGGCGGAAAACCGGCAGCCGACCGCGTGCTGTTTGTTCCTGTCAGCGATCCCCTTCTGGCATTTGAAAATCACGAGATCGACATCACCGGCATGCCGGCTGATTTAAAGGATAAATACTTAAGCGATCCGGGGATCGGTGTGGTGGAAAAAGCCAATGACATGGGTTACAAGCTCCTGATTAATTTTGAAAAATGTCCCGGTTTTCTCGATCTGGACCAGAGAAAGGCTGTGTATGCGGCCCTGGACCGTCAGGCGGTCGTGGACAAGGTATTCCGCGGAGCCGGAAGCGTGGGAAGCGCGGGATACGTTCCGCAGGGAAGCCTTTATTACAACGATCACGTTGTGGCCTACCCATACGATCCGGAAAAAGCGAAGTCCGCACTGGAGAGTAAAAACTATGAAGTGACCCTTCTGGCGGCCGACAGCGGCTCCGATGTGGATATAGCAGAGCTTATCAAACAGGATTTGGAGGCGGCCGGTGTAAAAGTGACGGTTGCAGCCTACGATTCGGCTTCCCGTGATGAGATGGTCCATGCGGGAAACTATGAATTTGCGCTGGTAGGCAATGGCGGCTGGGGCAATAATCCGCCGAAATATATGAGAACCATTTTCTCCGACCGTTCGAAGAATAAGGGAGGTAATCCGCACAGCATGGGACCGATCGGCTACAGCAGCGATGAGATCACGAAGCTGGCCGAGGACCAGATGAAGGAAGTGGATTTCGAGGCCCGCAGACAGATGTTTCAGGATCTGGAGTATCTGGTCAGCGAGGAAGTCCCGCTGATCGTCATTGCAAATCAGTCCTCCTACTCCATGTACCGCAAGGATTATTACGACGGCTGGATGAAGACGTACGCGTATCAGCAGACGGAACAGACCCGTCTGTCCTACATGGAAAGATAAACGTTTATGAGAAAACGAATCACACTATTTATCTGTACCTTTCTGGTGATTTACCTGTTTGACTTTTTCATTCCACGCCTGATGCCGGGAGATCCGCTTCTGTATACCTCATCGGTTTCCGGCGAGGACATGGATACCGAGTATTCGAAAGAGCAGCTGGATCAGATGAGGGCGTATTACGGCCTGGATCGGCCGCTCGCTGAGCAGTTGGCACAGACAGTCAGGAAAAATCTGACCGGAGATCTTGGATTGAGCATCCATTACAAAAAGCCGGTGACTACTGTGCTTAAGGAACGCCTGCCCTGGAGCCTTTCTGTCATGGGCGTGTCGTTAATTCTGAGCCTGGTGACCGGTACGGCGCTGGCGCTGTTTGGAATGCAGAAAAAAAGGTTCGACCGGGCGGCCTTTCGGATATTATCTGCCCTTACGGAGGTGCCCGCCTATTTGGTCGGGCTGCTGCTCTTATTTCTGGTGGCGGCAAAGGTTTCATGGCTGCCTCTGTCGGGCGGGGCGACGGCATTTGCCAGATACGAGACGGGCGGGGAGAAGGCGTGGGATCTGATCTCCCATGGCTTTCTGCCGGTGCTGTCCCTCGTTATTGTGATGTTTCCCGGATTTTACTTCACGGCGAGAGCCAGCTTCCTGGAGGTGATGTCGAAACCGTATCTCATGAATGCCAGGGCCAAGGGGCTGAAAGCGGGAAGAATCCGATGGAGCTACATATTCAGAAACGGTATGACGCCGATTGTGGTTCGTTTTTTCCTGAATGTCGGAACCGCGGTTGGCGGTACACTGCTGATCGAAAATGTATTTGCTTATCCGGGGCTGGGGCTGGTGATGCGGGAAGCCGTGCGGTACAGGGACTATACGATGATACAGGGATTTTTTCTGCTGTCAACGGTTCTGGTGCTCACCAGCCTGTTTCTGGCGGACGTGCTGAACGCAGGGATTGACCGGGAGGAATTGAGATGAAACGAATCAGAAGGTATTTCATCCTCCTGCTTCTTCTGGCGGCTGTCTGCCTGTATGGCCTGACACTGTACCCCCACAGCCCGGTTAAGTCTTCCGGCGCCTCCCTGGAAGCGCCGTCGGCCATCCACTTTCTGGGAACGGACAACCTGGGAATCGATATTTTTGCCCAGCTGTCAAAGGGATTTTATCTGAGCATGATGACGGGAGTGACAGCGGCCGCCTGCTCCTTTGCCGCAGGCGGACTGTTCGGCGTATGCGCGGGATACTGCGGAAAAAGGACTGATGCGGTCCTCTCCTTTATTACCAATGTGTTTCTGTCTGTTCCGCAGCTTCCGGTTATGATTGTGATCGGAGCGTTCTGGGGACAGAGTATCTGGAATATCATTCTGATCGTCTCGGCCTTCTCCTGGGCATCCATTGCAAAACAGGTGCGCGCCAAGGTGATGTCCGTAAAGAACAGGAAATACGTGGTGCTGGCAAAGAGCTACGGCGCCAGTCCGTGGTATATTGTGAGAAAGCATATGCTGGGTGAAATACTTCCGCTGCTCTTAGTCAATGCGGCTGCAGTTACCGGCAGGACCATCATCCAGGAGTCTTCCCTGGCGTATCTGGGGCTGTCCGATCCCCTTGCGAAGTCCTGGGGGCTGATGATACAGAATGCATCCTCCTTTACGGGAATCTATTTCACCAATTACTGGACGTGGTGGCTGATCCCGCCGGTGGCAATGCTGGTGCTCACAATTCTCTGCTTAAGGCTGTTGTCACAGGCTCTGGAGGAGTGGCTGCTGCGGGAGGAATGAGACGGAAAATGAGAAATTAACAGGAACAGAGCAGCAAAAACATAAATATAAAATGAGGGAAATATGAGTGAAGTTCTGAATGAAATTCTGAATGTACAAGGTCTGTCTGTGGAATATCCCGGATTTACGCTGGGCCCATGCTCTTTTTCCATGAAGAGAGGGGAGATTCTGGCGGCAGCCGGAGAGTCGGGAAGCGGCAAGACGACGCTGGCCCGGGCGCTGTCCCGTCTGCTGGAGGAGGACGCGGCTGTGGCGGGTGAGGTGGTCATAGCCGGCAGTTCCCTGTATGAGAAGAAAGAGGAGGAAGTGCGCCGGATTCGGATGGAACTGTTTTCCATCGTCTTTCAGAATTCGGGAGAATGGCTGAATCCCTCCATGAGGCTGAGAGAGCAGCTCCGGGAAACGCTGATTAAAAAATATCCGGCCAGAGAGCACCGGGAGCGCATGAAAACACTGATGGAAATGGTGGGGCTGGAGGAAACGGACTTAGAGCGCTACCCGGACCAGCTATCCGGAGGGATGGCGCAGAAGTTTTTACTGGCCAATGCTATGGCACTGACACCGGAAATGGTGATTTTAGATGAGCCGACAAGTTCCATGGATGCCAATTCCAGAAAAGCGTTTATCGATCTGATCCGCAGGATTAACCGGGAACACGGGACTGCATTTCTGATCATCACCCATGATCTGCGCCTGGCCAGGGAGCTGAGCAGCAGGATTATGATCCTGTACGGAGGCATGGTGGAAGAGGCGGGACTGACGGAAAAGGTTCTGGAGCGGCCGAAGCATCCCTACACCCAGGGGCTCTTAAGGGCCTCCATGGATTTAAATCTCCTGAAGGATATCTGGGGGATCAGGCCGGCAGAGGAAGAGGGGCTGGGAGGCTGTCCGTTTTTCGGAAGATGCTGTCAGAGACTGGATATCTGCCGGACGAAAAGGCCTTCTCTCACGGAAAACGGCGGTGGCTGGCAGGTAGCCTGCAACCGGGGCGGCATTGTAACGCTGATGGAGGCGCAGCACATCGGTAAGCGGTATGGGAAGCAGGACGTACTGCGGGACGCCAGTCTGGAGATAGAACACGGAGAGTTTATCTCCCTGGTAGGAAAATCAGGCGTTGGGAAGACGACGCTTTCCAGAATACTCGGCGGATATATGGATGAATTTGAAGGAAATGTGCTGTATGACGGTAAAACCGCCGACTATAAACAGCTTCATAAGAGCAGTCATGGTGTCCAGATGGTATTTCAGGACAGCAATGAATCCGTGAATCCCTCCATGACTGTCCGGGAAGCGGTAAGCGAGCCTTTATTTCTGTCCGGCCAGGCTGACGCAGATACGGTGAAGGACCGGATCGAACAGGCGCTTCGTGATGTGGGACTGCCGTCTGAGGCGTATTTCCTCAATACCAGAGTGAAGAAGCTGTCCGGAGGGCAGAAACAGAGAATCTGTATCGCAAGGGCGCTGACCATGGAACCGGCGCTGATGATTGCGGACGAGCCCACTTCCATGCTGGATCCGTCGAGCAAGGCCAATGTGCTGCGTTTTCTGAAGGGGCTTCAGAACAGCAGAGGATTCAGCATACTGATGGTGACTCACGATTTAACCTGCGCGGCGAAGGTATCAGACCGCATTTATCTGTTAAAGAATGGAAGACTGCAGCCGTTTGTCCCTGTTGCGGACCGGATTGAGTGCAGTATTTATCAAATGGAGGAATTTTAAATGAAAGCAGAAGAGAAGAAAGAATTATGGGAACAGTGTGCAAAATTTCATGGTCACGTGTGCGGCGGACTGACAATCGGATATAAAGCGGCCTTATACGCAATGGAGCTTTTGGAACTGGGATTTTCCGAGGACGAGGAAGTGGTATGTATTTCCGAGAATGACGCCTGCGGCGTGGACGCTATCCAGGTTGTGCTGGGATGCAGCATTGGAAAGGGGAATCTGCTGTTTCATATGAGGGGAAAGCAGGCGTTTTCCTTTTATAACCGGAAAACAGGGAAGTCCGTCCGACTGGTGTTAAGAGAACGTCCGGATTTTGCGTCGAAGGAAGAGTCTTTTGCGTATCTTCAGAAGAGGGAACCGGAAGACTTATTTGACGTGAAAGAGGCTGTCTGCCATATTCCGGAAAGGGCCAGGCTGTTCCGGTCCTGTCCCTGCGACTGCTGCAAAGAGACCACCGCGGAACACATGATGCGGCTTCAGGACGGAAAGAAGCTTTGCCTGGACTGCTGGAAAGAGTATGACAGGTTCCGGGTCTAGAACAGAAAAATACAATGCCATGACAACAGGCCATACCGGTAATCTGGCGCCTGCTGTCATGGCATTTTTTATGCTGTCACTCGTCTCGTAGAAAAGAATCCGGCTTTCTGCAGTGCGACGACCATGACCGGTATGAGAATCAGCTGGATGACGATCCCCGGCAGCGCGGTAATGAAAGAACCGGTAACCCAGACCTGAAGCGAGTACTGGCCTGCGCGGAAGATCAATCCGTTCAAAAGTCCGCTTACAATTCTTCCCGACACCATAGCGGCAATTAAAGAGAGATAGATACTGGCCAGCGGTTTCTTAACCGGCAGCTTTTGAATCAGCAGGCCGGAAATCAGTCCATAGACTGCAAGCTCCGCTGTCATGCCCGGCAGGATGGCCATGGGCGGCATGCCGGTGACAAAGCTTGAAATCAAAGGAGCCAGAATGCCGCAGAGCAGACCGTATAACGGGCCGCAGAGCAGACCGCATAAGAGTACCGGAATATGCATGGGCAGAAAAATGCTTCCGGCATTCGGAATACTGTGAAATGCAATGGGCAGCACGACTCCGAGAGCCACGCAGGCCCCGGAAATAGTAAGTTTTACTGTCTGATTCATAAAAATACCTCCTCAAAATAAAAAAGCACGAAGATCTAAACTTATTCATTAAGTTTACGATGTCTTCGTGACATGAATTTCGTGTTTTATTTTCTTGTTAATTTCATGTAATACAGCCGATCACTGTCTTCCCAGTCTGTAAGTGAAAAATACTTGCCATATGGCTCATACTCTTCCAGGGGGGATTTCAGAGGGATTGAAATCATCTCGCAGGCGCCGCTGTCATGATGAATCTGATTGATGAAATCTTTTCCGCTGCTGTGCGCGATCACGACGGTTCCATCTGCGGGAAGCAGATGAGAAAGCTTTTTTGCCAGAGCCGTTTTGTCTAAAAGATGGGGATATGCATTAAAGATAAATACAGCGTCGGGAACCGGTAAGTCAGCAGTGAGAATATCATCACAGAGAAAGGAAATGCGGCTGTCATACTCCCAGCGCAGGCGGTTAAGCCGTATCATCTCGTCAGACAAATCCAGCTCCAGAAGCCGGCTTGGATTCGTGCTTAAGAGATGAGGAACCATGACACCCTTTCCGCACCCTGCATCAAGGATGATACGATTTTCGGAAAGCGCGGAACGGCGGACGATCTCATCACGGACAGGGACCAATTCATCCTCATCCATCCAGTCCGGCGCAAGTCGGTTAAAGAAATTCCTTATTACATTACGGTTATTCAATTTTTCACCTCCTTTGTTTCGATATAAGAAACTGTCTTCTCTTGGAGGAAACAACTTGTCTTCGTGACAATCATTGCTCTAAGTATAAAGAAGCAGATGGGGATTGTCAATGAAAATGGAAGATTATGTATAAAGATAATTGCTGAGAGCAGGAGAATAAAAAAATCCCCGGTTCTTGGCTTGAGACCGGGAATTTTTATTTGTCTGCTTATATTCAATCTTATGTGTGTTTTATAATTTAAGCGCGCCAATCCCAACCAATCCGGGACCGGTATGCACGGCCAGAGAGGCAGTTATGGCCTTTTCCATGATCAGCGTTCCCTGGGGAATACCGGCGAGCAGTTTCGGCCGCAGTTCTTCAGCCGCTTCTTTTCCGTCACCGTTTAAGAGGGCGGTGAGGCAGGGGCCGTCGCCCGCGAAGGCCTTTACTTCCGCCAGAAGTCTGGAAAGTCCCTGTCTGGAACCCCGGATTTTGGCGACTGTATAGTAGACACCTTCTTCATTACAGGAGATAATCGGCTTTAAATTCAGCATGCTGCCTACGACTGAGGTGACAAGCCCGATCCGGCCGCCTTTGCGCAGATAGGTCAGTGTATCCATGTAATAAAATATCTTGCATTCCTTCACTTTCTTCGGCAGTGCCTCGGTCAGCTCATCATAACTCATGCCTTCCTCCAGCTTCATAGCCGCCCATAGCGCCAGAATTCCCGCGCCGAAGGAGACACTTCTGGTATCCAGAACAAAGGAAGTCAGTTCCTGTTCTTCACCGAGCACGTGGCTGACCGTATTATACGTACCGCTAAGGCCGCTGGAAATGGAAAATGCCAGCACATGAGTATAGCCCTCCGCTTTCATTTCCTCCACCATATTTTTAACGTCCTGTGGACTTGGCGTGGAGGTAGAGGGGATCTCCTTTGGAAATCTCTGATAAATCGTTTCCGGAAAAATATCAACTCCGTCAACGTAATCCTTCTCCGGGTAAATAATGTGAAGGGGCATAACCTTCATATGATATTTTTGAACCAGCTCGTCAGAAACGTCACAGCCGGAATCAATCAAAATAGCAGTCTTCATATTGGAACCTCCATATGTAGTAATCAAAACTATATAATCCAGTATCTCATAAGAACGCCGCTGTGTCAATAAAATCTTCCTGTTTTTCTGCATTTCTGTCCATATAATTCTCTAATTTGCAAGAGAAACTTAATACTTCCCCGTCAGTGAATATAGTATACTTAATATCAATGCCGGGCAGACATGCCTGTTCATTCATTTGGCGGCTGCCGCGGCGGCGAATATTCCGCCGCTTATGGTGAAATATGATTTTATTACTTACGGTAAGACAGGACTTTATTATGATAGAAGCATTCAGATTACACATGGAATAATACGAAAGGATTGATGGTATGATCTGCCCGAAATGTGGACATGAAACATCAGGAAACTACTGCAATAACTGCGGAGAACCGCTGAGCACCGGTTATTTAATGGAATCGGCTGAGGAATATGAGATAAGAAAACGGCTGTCAGAGGAGTTGGCGGGCCTGGAAGAACAGGCCGCCGCAAGCACACCGCCGGTTATGGAAGGACAAAAGAGCCGGGGGGATTGGACGGTTAAGAGCGAGCGATCAGAGGAAAAGCTTTTAACGGAAGAATGGTTAAACACAGAGGAACCGCCATTTATAAAAGAACGAATGGAAAGTGATGGCGAGGCGTATGTGGACGATGGAACGAATGCGGACAATAGAATGTATATGGGCAATGGTTCATATTTGGATAACCGGTATGATACAGATGATCCGGAATTTTTGGCTGGACAGTCATATGGAGACGACCAATCCTACGCAGATGATCGAGTATATGCGGACGACCAGCCTTTTACAGACGACCAGTCACTCACAGAATCCCAGTCTTTCAATCCGGCGAAATCAATCATCGGAGCACTGGCCCTCCTAAAGAGTCGTCATTTTACAGAAGCCTCTTCAAATGCAGAAGATCAGCAGTCCTATGAGAACCAGACTGATGATACCAACCTCTTAAACAACCGGGGCAGGCGTAATTCTCTTAACGATACAGAGACAGACGACAACGAAAGCTATCAGCCGAGGAACAGAAAGTCGGAAAAACAGAAGCCCAAAGAGAAAACACCAAAGCCTAAAAAGTCCAAAGAAGGCTCTGAGGGACGAAAAGCAGAATCGAAAGGTGAGCGAAAAGAGCAGCAGAAAAAGGAAGCCCGAATGAAAAAGCTGGAGGGCGAGGTAGAACGCCTGCGCAGCAGCCAGGAGAACGGCAGTCAAGAGAATGACAGTCGGGAAAAGGTACGGCCGGTTTCACGCGGAATGGCAGGGCGAAAAGCACAGAGAGAAGAGAGCTGGGACTGGGACGGCGGGGAACGCAGTAGTTCGGCATACAGCGGGCTGCCCCGGGGAAAGAACCAGAGAAGCCGATCTATGCGCGGTAATGCAGACTCCAGGGTAAGCCGCGATTTCGACATACCGGATTCAGAAACCCGTATAATCGAAAAGACAGACAAGGACGGCGTCAGTTTTGGCGATGTGGTGGTAAAAAGCATGGTGACAGCCACTGTAATCATCTCCAGAGTGATGCAGCTGGCCTCCTTTCTCCTGATGGCGGGTATGGTGTTCCTTATGGCACAGTCATTCTGGGAACACGGCCAGGCGCTGGGGGATATCCGGTTCATGGCGGCGGAGTCCAACTACGGAATGGCTCTCTACGTCGGCTTTGCAGGAATCACGCTGTTTATGGGGCTCATCTGGTGTCTCTGGATTCCCTCAAAAACGGGAGCGGGAGGCGGCATGCGCATGAAGAAATACGATACGGGAAGAGGCTTTGTGCCGTTTCTTCTCTGCATGGCGGCAGTCGTGGCGGCGGCAGTGGTCCTGCCGGAGATACCGGCTGAAGCCGAGGCGTGGAGAGGGATGGCAAAAGGCGCAGCCGCGGCCATGGAGGCCGTGAATTCCCATCGTGATATTCTATTTCTCGGCAGCACTGCCGGAGCGGTTCTTTCTCTGGTGAGAAAGCTGCTCCGGGTCTGAGCCGTTTCGCCGCAGCACTCTTAAATATACGAATTCTATGGCAAACAATTTTCTTTCCATCTGCGGGCGTACTCCTTAGGAGAACACCCGCATTCTTTTTTAAAATACCGGGAAAAGTGGGTGATATCGGAAAATCCACATTGCCGGGCCGCCAGATTAATCGGAAGCGCCTCATTTGTGAGCAGATTCTTGGCTTTTTCCAGGCGGACGGAGAGAAGGTCTGCATGAGGGGTACTCTGGAAAAATTTCTGGTAACAGGCAAAAAACTGACTCTTCTCCAGGTTTGCCCTGCGGCACAGATCTTCTGTCGTCCAGGGCTTTTCATAGTTACGGAGCATATCGAGACGGAGACTTAAGAAGATCTCATACAGCTCCCGGTTCTCCACAATGTCAGTATTCTCTCCGGCCATGGCCCGGGCTATGGCAATAAACATCTCATTCAGCAGAAAATATTCTTTTTCCTCCGCAAATGGGCGGGATGCGATCCGTTCTTCCTGAAGCTCTCTGATGTACTCATCGATTTCATCGGGATTTCCAGGATAAAAAATGGAGTTTAACGGAATTTTAAAGCGTTCGATGAGCGTATCGGAGCACGAAAAATGGATATAACTGTTCCGGAATTTTTGAACAGCCTCATAGTGCTGCATGGTCTGAGGCGTATACAGGATGCAGGCATTTTCCCGGGCCAGTGTGAGTTCTTTATTCAAGTAGAATTTCATCGGAGTTTTCAGCAGCAGGAATAAGTGGTCACCGCTGCCTCCCGGTCGGTAAATCCTGTCTTTTGGCGGATTCTGCCGGTTGTATTCACAGAAATGTATTTCAAAATTGAGCATGGCCCTTCCTCCTGATTCTGATTCCCTTACATCTGCCGTCTGGTCGTTTCGTTTCATTCTTTATAGGATGATAACAGTATAAACATAATCGGAGAAAAAATCAAATGCTTCGGAGAAAAGTCACTGGTTTTTTCTCCTGGACCTGATAAGATATGAGTAAAGAATATACAGTTAAAAAAGGAGAATGACAGAATGAAAAAAGCAGAAATTATCATTGATAAGTATTTCCTGACAGGCAGTGTTGATAAGAGAATATATGGTTCCTTCATTGAACATCTGGGACGTGCCGTTTACGGCGGTATCTACCAGGAAGGGCTTGCCTCCTCCGACGAACAGGGCTTCAGAAAAGATACTCTGGAACTGGTAAAAGAGCTGGAGGTGCCGATTGTGCGCTATCCGGGCGGCAATTTCGTATCGGGCTTTCACTGGGAAGACAGCGTAGGACCGAAGGCACTAAGACCTGCAAGAACCGATCTGGCATGGAGAGTGATTGAGACAAATCAGTTCGGACTGAATGAATTCGCAGACTGGTCCAAGAAGGCCGGGAGTGAGATGATGATGGCAGTCAACTTAGGAACGAGAGGTCCGGAGGACGCGAAAAATCTGCTGGAATACTGTAATTTTGAGGGCGGCACCTATTACAGTGATTTGAGAAAATCTCACGGCTACGCAAAACCTCATGATATCAAGCTGTGGTGCCTGGGCAACGAGATGGACGGAAAATGGCAGATGGGTCATAAGACAGCGGGAGAGTACGGAAGAATCGCTTCAGAGACGGCCCGTATGATGAAGTGGCTCGATCCGGAGATTGAGACAGTGGCCTGCGGCAGCTCCAGCCTGACCATGCCTACGTTTGGAGACTGGGAGTACCAGGTTTTAGACGAATGCTATGACGAAGTGGATTATTTATCCCTGCATCAGTATTACGGAAACCGCAGCGACGACACGGCAGATTTTCTTGCCTGCTCCAAGGGAATGGATGACTTTATCTCGGGAGTCGTATCAATCTGTGACGCGGTGAAGGCTAAAAAGCACGGCGGAAAGAACATCAATTTATCCTTTGACGAGTGGAACGTGTGGTATCACAGCAACGAGCAGGACAAGGAAATCAAGGCGTGGGATCAGGCGCCTCACCAGCTGGAGGATGTCTATAACTTTGAAGACGCGCTTCTGGTAGGAAGCATGCTGATCACCATGCTGAGACATGCGGACAGAGTGAAGGTCGCCTGCCTGGCCCAGCTGGTCAATGTAATCGCACCGATCATGACATCGGATACAGGCGCCTGGCGTCAGACCATATTCTATCCATATATGCACGCCAGCGTCTATGGGAAAGGCACCGTTCTGATGACTCAGATCAAGGCCCCGGTATATGAGAGCCGGACCTATGGCACCGTATCCACCCTGGACTGTGTATGCATCTGGGATGAGGAGGCGGAGGCCGTAACGATTTTCGCGGTTAATAAAGATCTGGAGGACGATGCAGAAGTCTCCTGTGATTTCCGTCAGTTTGAAGGGTATCAGGTGGAGGAACATATCGTTCTGACCCATGACGATATGAAAGCAGTCAACACAGAAGCAGCGCCGGATACGGTGAGCCCGATCCATTCAGAAGCTTCTAAACTGGAGAACGGTATTTTCTCCACTGTTTTCGGCAAACACAGCTGGAACGTAGTACGTTTGGTAAAGAAGCACGAAACAGTGAAATAATAACAGAATTATGAAACAGTGAGATAATAACAGCACGAACAGAAGGAGCCGGAGACCCATTTGCCGGTTCCTTTCTGCATGCATGGAAGAGAAAAACAAGGGGCGATAGTCGAAAAAAGTGAGTCAAGTAATTTGTAGAATATGCACAAATAAAAAATACTTTTTTGTAGAAAAATCATATTGTGTACAATTTCTCTTTTTGTTATTATAAGTCCAGGAACTTTGAAAACGCTTTCAAAAATGAATGCAAAACATGACAGCATTGAGGTAAAACATGACAGCATCGATTTACGACGTAGCAAAGCGGGCGGGAGTTTCTATCTCAACCGTTTCCAGGATTTTGAATAACAGCGCCAACGTAAGTGATAAGAAGGTACAGGCCGTAAAAGAGGCGATGGAATATTACCAGTATGAACCGAATCAGTTCGGAAGAGGACTGGTGAAGCAGAGGTCCAATATGATAGGAGTCTATACTCCATTTCACTCCGGATCGGTGTTCGAATCCTCCTACACTCTGGAATTGTTAAAGGGAATCGAGAGGGTTCTGACAAGACATAATTACAGTATGGTATTGATCAGTGAGTCGGAGGAATACTCAAACCGGGTGAAGGGGAGTCCGCGTTTCATGGAGTATGTCAGGCAGAGAAGGATTGACGGTCTTCTCTTAAGCGGGCTAAACGGCAAATCCATGGATGAAGAGGCGCTGAAACAAATCCTGGATGAAGAGTATCCCGTGGTATACATAGGGAAAAAGTTTCACAAGAAGGGAATTAATGTTTACGCTCAGTACGAAAGCTATATGCATCAGATGATTGAAACGCTGTATGCAGACGGGCACCGGAAGATCGTCCTCTATTTTTACACGACTCATGAGAATTATCTGGCCGGCATTGTAAAAAAGGCAAAAGAAGAGCTGGAAGAACTGGAACTGATTCCGATCGCGCTCTCACATATGACGGATATCCGGCCGGACCTTATTGCAGATTTCAGAAAGTATGTAATAGGCGGCGGCTGTACCGCTATCTGTTCGCCGGGCATTGAGACGACCCAGATTATATTGAGTGTGTGCGGAGAGCTGCGGCTTTCTGTGCCGGAGACCGTGTCGATCCTGTCCGTTGAACATAAGAGTGGCGAAGGGCGGCGGTTGTTTCCCCAGATTTCAGCGTTCTTTGTACCCGCGAAGGATATGGGCAGCGGAGCGGCAGAGCTTCTGCTGGACATGATAGAAGACCGCCCGCTGGAGGAGACCTCCAGGGAATATGAAACAAAGTTTTTTGACAGAGAATCAATAAGGCAGCTTTAAAGAGCAGCCTTTTGATCGCTCTTTTTTGAAAGCGTTTTCTGAAAGCGTTTTCAAAACAATGATGGATGTACAGCACGCCACAAAGGTATTCGGTTATGCGGTATGACGGGTGCTTGCACCAATTCGCAAGGCGAATTGAAAACCTTCATCAGAAAAAGAGCGGATAAAAGAGTACAGCAGATACAGAAAAATAAGATAAGACAGGAGGAGTATCATGAAGGCAATTATGGTGATGTATGATTCCCTGAGACGCGATTTACTGGAATCATACGGTTGTGACTGGACGAAGACGCCGAATTTCAAAAGGCTGGCGGATTTAAGCGTTCAATTTGAAAATTGTTATGTGGGAAGCATGCCATGTATGCCGGCGAGAAGAGAGCTGCACACAGGCAGAATCAACTTTTTCCACAGAAGCTGGGGGCCGATGGAGCCGTTCGACGACTCGATGCCGGAGATTCTGAAAAATGGAGGTGTCTACACCCATCTCGTCAGCGACCATCAGCACTACTGGGAGGATGGGGGCTGTACCTACCACAACCGGTATTCATCCTGGGAGATTTCCAGGGGGCAGGAGGGTGATCTGTGGAAAGCGGATTTGTCATACCGCTATGACCGCGGCACCGTATTTAAGAACAAGGAGGTCATGCTGAGTTATCCGCCTTACAGACGAATGATGGCTCAGGACGCGGTCAACCGCAGCTATATGGATACAGAAGAGAAGACCTCCCAGGCGGTTACATTTCACCAGGGGCTGGAATTCATCGAGAAGAACCACGGGGAGGACAACTGGTTCCTGCAGATCGAGACCTTCGATCCCCATGAACCGTTCTATTCACTGAAGGAGGACAAAGCGCTCTATCCCCATACCTTTCTGGGAGATGCGGCAGAGGAAGCCGACTGGCCGCCTTACGCGGCAGTGGCGGAAGATGAGAATACGGTTCAGCACGTTCGTTACGAATACGCGGCGCTGCTTTCCAAGTGCGACCGGTACCTGGGAAAGGTTCTGGATATGATGGACCAATACCGCCTGTGGGACGATACCATGCTTATCGTCAATACGGATCACGGCTTTCTGCTGGGAGAGCACGGATGGTGGGGAAAGACCAGCATGCCGATCTACGAAGAGATTTCCCATACACCGCTGTATATTTACGATCCCCGCAGAAAGGAGTGCGCCGGAATCCGCAGAAAGGCGATCGTACAGACCATCGATCTGGCGCCGACGCTGTTAGAATTTTTTGGAATGGAAATACCGGAGGACATGGAAGGAAAGCCGCTTGCCGGCGTAATGGATTCGGATGAACCTATCCGGAAATACGCGGTGTTCGGATACCATGGAAGTCAGGTGGATGTGACAGACGGCCGGTATGTGTACATGCATGCGGCGGAGCATCCCGAGATTCCTGCCTGTGAGTACACGCTGATGCCTACCCATATGCGGTATATGTTCCGCCCGGAGGAACTGGCGGGGATGGAACTGGCGGAGCCATTTTCCTTCACGAAGGGCTGCAGGGTTATGAAGATCGAGAGTAAGGACCATATGGGAGACACGACGTCATTCGGTTCTCTGCTGTTCGACTTAAAAGAGGACCCGGATCAGGAACATTCCCTGGAGGACGAGGCCGTGCGCGCACAGATGAAGGCTTATATCCGGGAATATATGGAGAAAAATGACGCTCCGAAAGAGCTCTTTTGCCGTCTGGGTTTCGAGGAAGAGAGGCCGGTATGAAAAAACGCCCGAACATAGTGATTATCAATCCGGATCAGATGCGGGCGGATTCCATGTTCCATCTGGGAAATCCGGCGGCGGTTACGCCCAATCTGGATGAATTGGCAAAAGAGGGGGTATCCTTCGCACATGCATTCTGCCAGAATCCGGTGTGCACCCCCTCGCGGTGCAGCTTTATGAGCGGCTGGTATCCCCATGTCGCAGGACACCGTACCATGAATCACATGATGCATGAGCACGAGCCGGTTCTCTTAAAGCGTCTGAAGGAGCACGGGTACCATGTCTGGATGAACCAGCGAAATGACTTGCTGCCGGCACAGAATCCAGAGTATTATAAAAGCTATTGTGATACTTATTTTACTGTCGGAAATGATCGGAAGCCGGATGCACTGCCCAGGGAGTCATTCCGGGGTGAACCGGGAGGAAAGAATTTCTATTCCTTTTACCGGGGCAGGCTGCCGGAGCATAAAGACCTGGATCAGGTCTGGACGGAGGGCGCGGCGGAATTTATCCGGGACTATGAGGAGGAACGGCCATTCTGCATCTTTCTGCCCCTGATGCTTCCCCACCCGACCTATCAGATCAGCGAGCCGTATTTCAGCCGTATTGACCGGAAGAAGCTGCCGGAACGGATTCTGCCTCCGGAGGGATATAGGGGAAAATCCAGAATGCAGAGAGAACTTGCGGTACTGCAGAACATGAAGGACTGGAGCGAAGAGGAGTACGATGAGCTGCGGTCGGTTTACTTAGGGATGTGCAGCAAGGTGGATGACTTGACGGGTCAGATCGTCCGTGCATTGAAGGAAAAAGGCATCTACGATGATACTGCCGTCTTCTTTTTCAGCGATCACGGAGATTATACCGGAGATTACGGTCTGGTGGAGAAGGTTCAGAACTGTTTTGAGGACTGCCTGACCAATGTCCCGTTTCTTGTGAAGCTGCCCGCCGCGATGCAGAAACGCCATGGCGTCAGTCAGGAAATGACGGAGCTGGTTGATTTCTACGCAACTGCGGAGGCGGTGGCAGAGCTGCCCGCCGAACACACACATTTTGGAAAATCCCTGATTCCTTATATGGAACAGCGGGAAGAGGCGCTTCGCCAGGCGGTGTTCTGTGAGGGCGGTTTCCGAAAGGGAGAAGACCACTGCAAGGAGACCGGGGGCCAGGCCGTACCGGATCCGGGCGGCCAGTACTATCCGAGGCAGTTTTTACAGGCCTCCGATGAGATGTACAACGGAAAAGCCACGATGTGCCGTACAGGGGATTACAAATATATCAGAAGACTCTATGAGGAAGACGAATTCTACGATTTGAGACTGGACTCGAAGGAGACCAAAAACCGCATCGGATGCCCTGAATATGCGCCCATAATCGCGGAAATGAAGGAAAAGCTTTTGGAATTTTACCAGGATACGTGTGACGTCGTTCCATTTCAAAAAGACACCAGAATGGAAAAGGATTTTACACGAAACATTTATTTATAAAGGAGAAGAAACGTATGGAAACGAAGTATGCAAAAGCAAAGTTTTTGGATGTGTTCAAATATTCATTTGGGGGACTGGGGTCAAACCTCGCATTCTTTCTTGTAATGTCTTATCTTACATTCTTTTATACCGATATCTTCGGAATCAGCTCCATGGTGGTTTCAGGCCTCATGCTGATATCCAGATTTATCGACGCATTTACCGATCCGATTATGGGAATGATGGGTGACCACACCCGCTCGAAAATGGGAAAATACAGGCCATGGATTATCTGGGGAGCTCCGGTCCTTGGATTCCTTATCTTCCTTCTTTTCACTGCGCCGGACTTATCACCGAATATGAAAGTGGTCTACGTCTATGTGGTCTACATCGCATATTCTCTGGCCTCAACCGTAGTAAATATCCCGTATCATTCCCTGACGCCGGTTATGTCTCAGGATCCGTATCAGAGAACGGTTATCGTTTCATGGAAGCAGGGCATGGGAACCGTATCCCAGTTTATTATCACCATCATGGCACTTCCGCTGGTAGAAGCATTTGGCGGCGGAAAACAGGGATGGGCCATATATGGCGCACTCATCGGTATTCTGACGACTGCCGCATTCTGGATCTGCGCATGGGGCGGAAAGAAGTACGATGTCTGTGATATGGAAAAAGAACGCGTTCCGATGAACATGGCAAAAGATTTGAAGCTGCTGGTGAAAAACAAACCCATGCTGATGCTCATGATCGCCTTCGGTACGGACGTACTGGCCAACGCGACCTACAGCGCCGTAAATATGTATTACTTTAAGTATGTGTTAAACCGGGTAGATCTGGTTCCCAAGGTTGCCTCCGCCATTCTGTTTGCCGGGATCATTCTCCTTCCGCTGCTTCCCGCACTCTCCAAAGTGTTTGGGAAAAAACGCCTGTACTGGTTCGGAAGCCTGTTCTCGATTGTACCGCTGGTGGTCATGTGGCTGAAGCCTACGGCATCGGTTACGATTCTTATGAGCATGATGGCTGTATTCGGATTCATTTCCCGTATTCCAAGCAACCTTGGATGGGCGATGCTTCCGGAGTGTTCTGATTACGGCGAGTGGAAATTCGGTCAGAGAGCAGATGGCCTGATGTCCTCCTCCCTGACATTTATCAACAAGTTTGGCATGGCGATCGGCGGATTTATCGCCAGCTTCTTCCTGGGACTGGTCGGCTTTGTAGCAAATCAGGAGCAGACTCCGCAGGTATTAAATATGATCGTGTTCCTGCGTTTCGGAATGCCGGTACTCGGTTATATAGCATCCCTGATTTCCATGGCATTCTATGAGATTACCAATGAGAAATACTCCCAGATCCGCACGGAACTGGACGAGAGAAAGAAGGGTTGAAAACTATGACAAATGGAATCAAAGATCATATAAAAGTTCTGGTAAAATCCATGACTCTGGAAGAAAAGGCGCTTCTGTGCTCCGGAAAGAATTTCTGGCAGCTGGAAGGTATTGAACGTCTGGATATTCCCTCCATCATGGTAACCGACGGCCCTCACGGTCTGCGCAAGCAGGCCGGTGAGGCGGATCACCTGGGGCTGAACCAGAGCGTAAAGGCCACCTGTTTTCCGCCTGCGGTTACCTCGGCCAGCAGCTGGGATGAAGCTGCTCTGTATGAAATGGGGCAGGCCATCGGAGAGGAGTGTGTTCAGGAGGAGGTTGCGGTTATTTTAGGACCGGGAACCAACATCAAGCGTTCTCCGCTCTGCGGCCGTAATTTTGAGTATTTCAGCGAAGACCCGTATCTGGCCGGCGAGATGGCAGCTGCCTGGATTAACGGTGTTCAGAGCCAGGGAATCGGAACGTCTCTCAAGCATTTTGCAGCCAACAATCAGGAAAAGGCCAGGCTTGTCAGCAATTCGGTGGTGGACGAGCGGGCGCTCAGAGAAATCTATCTGGCCCCGTTTGAAAAGGCGGTAAAACAGGCGCAGCCGTGGACCGTGATGTGTTCCTATAACCGGATTAACGATGTGTACTCCTGTGAAAATGAGTGGCTGCTGACGGAGGTTCTTCGGAAAGAGTGGGGCTTTGAGGGGCTGGTCATGACTGACTGGGGCGCCATGAATGACAGGGTGAAAGCACTGAAAGCCGGCCTTGAGCTTGAAATGCCAGGACCGGATCCCCATAATGATAAGAAAATTGCCGATGCAGTGAGAAATGGAGAGCTGGATGAAGCGGTATTAGACCGCGCGGCAGAGCGTCTCCTTACCATGATCAGGAAAGCCTGTGAGGTCCGCAAAAAAGAGTACGACGCGGCGGCACACCATAAGCTTGCAAGGCGGATTGCGGCAGAATCCGCAGTACTGCTCAAAAATGACGGAATGCTTCCGCTCAAGAAAGACGGTTCCTATGCGGTGATCGGCGCATTTGCCGAAGCGCCCAGATATCAGGGCGCCGGAAGCTCAAAGATCAATCCCCATCAGGTCGATTGTGTGCTGGATTCTCTCCGCGAAAATGGCATTGCATTTGAATATGCACCTGGTTATGAGCTGGAACATGATACCATCAATCAGACGCTGATGGAAGAGGCAGCCGCCTGTGCCAAGGGGCGGGATGGTGTCATCGTATTTGCCGGACTGCCGGATTCCTATGAGAGTGAGGGCTTTGACCGGACGCATTTGAATATGCCGGAGTCCCATACAGCGCTGATCGAGGCGGTAGCTGCGGTAAATCCCCATGTAACGGTCGTTCTCCTCTGCGGCTCCGTCGTCCTAATGCCATGGAGAGAGCGGGTGGAGAGTATTTTACTCGCCTGTCTGGGCGGAGAGGCGGCGGGAAGCGCCTGCGCAGATGTGCTGACCGGAGCGGTGAATCCTTCCGGCCGCCTGGCGGAGACGTTTCCGCTTTCACTGGAAGATACCCCGTGTTATGAGCATTTCGCAGGAGAAGGAAAGGACGTGGAATACCGCGAAAGTATTTTTGTCGGCTACCGTTACTACGACTGGGCTGAAAAACCGGTAGCCTATCCATTTGGATACGGACTGTCGTATACGACCTTCTCTTACGATACCATGGACCTTATATGGGATGAAGAGGCAGAGATGGGCGAGGCCAGAATTACAGTGACCAATACGGGTAAAACCGCCGGCGGTGAAGTGGTTCAGCTCTATATCGGCAAAAAACAGTCGGCTGTGATGCGAGCTGTCAGAGAACTGAAGGGCTTTAAAAAAGTGTTCCTGCAGCCGGGAGAATCGCAGGAAGTGGTAATCGGCCTGGACAAGAGAAGTTTTTCCATTTACGATACGGACCTCTTCGGCTGGGCAGTTGAAGCGGGCACGTATCAGATCTATGCGGCGTCCTCCTGCCGTGAGTTAAGACTCAGCAAGGAGCTGAACCTTCAGGGGATGCAGCTTTCCGGCATACCCGGATATGATGTCAGCGAAGTCGTAAAGGACGGCCGTTTCTCGGCAGACAGAGAGCAGTTTAAGCGCCTGTTTAAGGGAGAACTCCCCTTAACGCCGGCCGCCAGCAGAATTACACTGAATACAACCGTAAAAGAAGCTTTGGCAAGCGAAAAAGGAAAAGCCCTGCTGGGCGGTCTTGTCGAGGGATACTCGGCCCAGTATGCAGGCGAAGACGACATCAGCCGCATGATGCTGTCCATGCTTTTTGACATGCCTCTGCGGAGCCTGGCGATGTTTGGGGCGGTAAAGATTGAGACGCTGGAAGAGATTGTGGAGGAGATTGAGAGAGGGTAACTGAACTGCTTCTCCCCGGCGGCCCTGCTTCCCGTCCCGTCCCGTCTGGCTCATGCGGCCTTTCCAGTTCCGGTTTCGGGCATAAGCACTTCTAAACGTGCAGAATTTTTCTAAAAACCAGGGGAAATGCCCAAACTCGCTGCGCTCAGACAGGTGGTCATTTCCCCTGAACGAAAAATCCTGCGCGTTAAGAATTGCTAATACCCTGCAAAGTCACAGGAAAGGCCGCATGAGCCAGACGGGACGGGACGGGAAGCAGGGCCGCCGGGGAGACTGGAACACTTCCCCCAATTACCGGGCATGGCTTAAGTTTACTCTTGTACTTACGGTAAGAAACCATTATAATATTTATCAGTGTGTTTATGAAAATGGCCGCCGGCATGATTGCCGGTACGAAAGAGGGAGGGTGCTTATGCCGCCAATCAGTGTACTGATTAAACCATCGTCAGGAAATTGCAACCTGCGGTGTGAATACTGTTTTTATTATGATACGATGTCCAAACGGGAACAGGGGGCCTACGGGTTTATGTCGGTTGAGACATTAGAGGATGTGATCCGCCAGGTTCTGGCTTATTCGGAGGGAAGCTGCACGATTGCGTATCAGGGAGGCGAGCCGACGCTGAGCGGGCTTCCGTTTTTTGAAAAGTCCATCGAATTTCAGGAAAAATACAATGTCAACAACGTGAAGATTTTCAATGCAATCCAGACGAATGGTTCGCTTTTGGATAAGCAGTGGGCGGAATTCTTTGTGAGAAATCATTTCCTTGTGGGCGTATCCCTGGATGGAGGACCGAAGCAGCATGATTATTACCGGAAAACTCCCGCAGGAAAAGGCAGCTTTACCCGGATCATGGAAAATATTGAAATGCTTAAGAAGACCGGAGTGGACTTCAACATACTTTCCGTGGTGCATGCGAGAACCGCGCCTCATATCAAAAAAACGTATGAGTTCTACCGGAAAAATCAGTTAAATTACCTGCAGTTTATCGCCTGTCTCGATCCGCTCATGGAAGAACCGGGTGGCCGGGATTATTCGCTGACACCGGAGGCGTACGGAACGTTTCTGATCGATTTGTTCGAGCTGTGGTTCCGTGATCTGAAGGAGGGAAAACAGCCGTATATCCGGCAGTTTGAGAATTATATCGCGATTCTGCTGGGCCAGATGCCGGAATCCTGCGACATGCGCGGGACCTGCGGAATGCAGTACGTGGTAGAGGCGGATGGAACCGTGTATCCATGCGATTTCTATGTGCTGGACGAGTACCGTCTGGGGAATTTCCGGACGGATACGGTGGAGATGATAGATAAGAAGCGGGAAGAGATAAAATTTATCGAGAAATCCCTTCAGAAGGAGGAGGCGTGTGCAGACTGCCGATACGCAATGCTCTGCCGCGGCGGCTGCCGGAGAACCAGACAGGAGGATCACGGGAATCATCAGTACTTCTGTCAGTCGTATAAGATGTTCTTTGATGCCTGTCTGCCAAGTCTTGTGGAGATCGCAGAGAGGATTGGACGCGGATAAGGAATTCACCGTACCAGCCAGAAATCTGACACCGGACTGGAGTTGGAATTACTGCAGGAGTATATCTTTATAGCACTTGACATTTTTCAGGAAAGCACTTCATTTTGGGATTAATCCAGATAGAAAAAAGCAGGGTAGAATGACCGGCAGAATCATCACAAGCCGGTAATCCTATCCTGCTTTTCATTACGAGGCCAGTACCGGAGACCCGGGTGCGGGGACTGGCAAAGCCTGAAACAGGGCAGTGGTGAGCGGCCGCTAGTCCCGGGAGGCATACAGCGGATTGGCCTGCCGCACCATGCCGCGGCAGGTGTGCTGAAGCTCATCAAAAGCGGCGGCGACGCTGTCGGGAATGTCGACGTGCGCAATATAATTTTTGCCCAGGGGTCCGTATCCCTCCGGACCATCGGTGAGACGCGGGATTTCCCCCATGAGAAGCGTGAGATAACGGTCGATGTCCCACATGCCGAAGATTTCTGTATCATAGGCAGGCTTCCCGTCCTTCATGATGACATTTGCCTGGTAGACGGCATAATTTATGATGGTGACGTCATCCGAGACGTACTTGCGCAGTCCGGCTTCCATGCGGTGCTGCATGGTGGCATCCTGTGCCAGGATGATGGAACGGAAGGAAATCTGATTTTCCCGCAGCAGATCCAGAAGATACGTAATATTGTTGCCGCAGTTGGTGGAGCAGCATTCCAGAAGATCGGCCTCCAGCCCATAGCGTGCCTTCAGATAGGAAGCAAAGACCCTGGCTTCCGGCAGTCCTGCCGTCTCAATATCAGGGAATTCCTGATGGACCCGGATTCGCAGCGCTTCCGTGGTATGGCCGGCTCCGCCTGCAATGACGTACTTTTTCGCGGCATGGCTCTGCATCGCCTGGGCCAGTACATCGCCGCCGCACAGAATGCTGCCGCCAAACAGCACCATAACGTCTGCCTGATCGATTCCGTAAGTTTTCTTTAATTCTTCGGGAGACAGTTGGGAAACGTCTCTTTTTCCGCAAAATCCTCCTAAAATGTTAATGTATTCCACGATTCGTTCGTTCATAGACATCCTCCGTATGTGTACTTACAGGTTCATTATAAAACAGAAAGACAGCGTTGTGAACTACGGTAAAGCCAAAAACTGCTGAAATTTTATTCCAGTCATGGTATACTGGATACAACAGGACCGGTTACCGCCCTGATTTTTTTCGCTCACAATGCGAAAGATGCTTATAGGAAAAAATAATTTGTTGTAACGGAGGTAGTAATCCATGAAATCATTTCTGTTAATCGGTCAGTCAAACATGGCAGGGCGCGGCTTCGTTCATGAAGTGCCCTCAATCTATAATGAAAGAATCGAGATGCTGCGCAACGGAAGATGGCAGATGATGACTGAGCCGATAAACTATGACCGGCCGGTTGCAGGCGTAAGCCTGGCGGCGTCCTTTGCAGAAGCCTGGTGCCGCATGAATCCGGATGAAAAGATAGGCCTGATTCCGTGTGCGGAAGGCGGAAGCTCCATCGATGAATGGGAGACAGAGGGCGTGCTGTTCCGCCACGCGGTCAGCGAAGCAAAATTTGCGGTGGAGAACAGTGAACTGGCGGGAATCCTGTGGCATCAGGGAGAAAGCGACAGTGACAGCGGAAAATATAAGATGTATTACGAAAAACTGTACAGGCTTGTGACGGATTTAAGAGAGGCACTGAATGCTGCCGACATTCCGTTTATCATAGGAGGACTCGGGGATTATCTGGGAAAAACCGCATTCGGTGCAGGAGGCATCGAGTATGAACGGATCAATCAGGAGCTGCAGCGGTTTGCTGAGGAGAATCCGTGCTGTTACTTTGTCACGGCAAAAGGGCTTACGGCAAATCCGGACGGAATCCATATCAATGCCGTTTCACAGAGAAAGTTTGGCTTGCGGTACTTTGAGGCTTATAGTGAGCGGAAGCATATCGAACAGCCGCTGGCTGAGGAAGACAGGCTCGTGGACCGGTGTCACAACCGGGATAATACAACGGCGGAAAAGAGATATCTGGCACTTGAAGGTTTTACTTCGGGGAAAATATCATACGAAGAGTTCAGGAAGGCTTTTGTGAGTTAGGTGAAGCCAGGTGATAGTGAACCACCCAATCATCAAAAATGTCCGGTGGGCGGCTCTTGCTTTTTTGCTTTCGCCATTCCATTTTCCCGCTATGTCTGATAAAATATCAATGTACACGAATGACGTCTGAGTCCGAAGAAAAAGGCAGGTGATCCCTTTGAAATACAGAAAATTATTTGTCCGCACCGCGGCAGGCCTTCTGTGCTTGTCCCTGTTTTCCGCGGCCTGTCCCGGCCGCTTTCCCGTGCAGGCGGAGGAGGAGCAAAGTGCGCTTTACGCCTACAATGCCTATCAGAAACGCCTTGAAGGTGTGAAGAAAGAGGCGGATATCGCCGCAAGCGGTTTCGATATTATTGAGAACCAGGTATTTACCATGACGGTAAAAGCATTTGGGGATGTCTCCATGATTCCTGCCATTGACCGGACGTATCACCGCCTCGTCCTGTTTTTTGCAGATGAAAACGGAAACACGGTCTATCAGACGGATCAGCTGGAGACAAACAATCAGGTCAGAGGGGAGCTTAATCAGCTCAATCAGGGGATTTCCGCCGTCTCTTTTCAGGATTTAGACGGAGACGGAAAGACAGATATTCTGCTGATTACTTCCTGTGAAAAGGAAGATTCCGCCGCAGGCAGGGCATATAAGGTTGGAGATGTGCTGTTTCAGAATGAAACTGGTTTTTACCGCGACTGGCGCCTCTCCGACAAGATTAACCGGTTTGGAATGAACAAGAGTATCCGGTTTATCGCCTCTTTCTTAGAGGATGGATATTCAACTGAATTCCTGTATACAGCCGCTACGCTGGATGAATTAAAGGAACATGGATTCAAGGTGGTATCCGAGCAGAGTTACTGGCGCAAGTTCGAGAAGCTGGGGAACCTTCTGGTGGTTCCGGGAACGTACCGGATGGCGGAGTATACCGTATTTATGGTCTATCTCGTCAATGAGCAGGGCTACATCGTATGGAGCTTTCAGCCTATGGGCGACTATGAAAATCTGTATGCGCTGAAGGGAGTCGCCTGCCGAGACATTGACGGTGACGGGATGAAGGATCTGGCGGTTCTGGCGCGGTACAGCTATGAGGGAAAAGACGGTGAGACGATCCTGGAAAATGATTATTCCATCTATTACCAGAAGACGGGCGGATTCTATCCGGAAACAGAATTTAAGAAACAGTACCAGAGTAAAGACGACAGCACGATGGAGGAACTGGTGGAAAAGGCCAGGGCTTATTGGGGGTGGAGACAGGAATCATGATAAAAATACTGATAGTGGACGACGAGAAACCGATTTGCGATCTGATCGATTTGAACCTGTCGGAGGCCGGATACCACTGCACGGCGGTTCAGGATGGGGCGGAGGCGCTCAGAATCATAGAAAATGAGAAATTTGACCTCATTTTACTGGATATCATGCTGCCGGGGATTGACGGCTTCGACATCATGGAATACATACGCCCCATGGAGATACCCGTTATTTTCATTACCGCAAAATATGAGGTGAGAGACCGGGTGAAGGGGCTTAAGCTGGGGGCCGATGATTATCTGGTGAAGCCCTTTGATGTGGTCGAGCTGGTGGCCAGAGTGGAAGCGGTTCTGCGCAGATACAATAAGACGGAGAGGCGTTTGTCTGCGGGCGACGTGGTGGTCGATGTGGAGGCGAGGACCGTTATGAAGGGCGGAATGCCGGTGGAGCTGACCAATAAGGAATTTTTGCTCCTGGTCCTCTTTTTGCGGAACCGGAATGTGGCGCTGTTTCGGGAAACGCTGTATGAGAAGGTGTGGGAGGGCGAATACTCCGGCGACAGCCGTACGCTGGATTTGCATGTACAGCGTCTGCGGAAGAAGCTGAACTGGGAAAACGGCGAATTTCCACGGCTGGTGGCCGTATATAAGGTGGGGTACCGGCTTGAGGTAGGGCGATGAAATTTTCACTGAAACTGCTTTTATGGACCATGATTGTCATGGCGGCTGCATTTGGATTCAGCGGGTTTTATTTCGTTAATTACGTGTTTGAACGTGCCCTGGACCGGGAAGCCGGGCAGGCGCTTGATGAGAGCAGCATTCTGAAGTTTGCATTTGAGACGGCCGCGCTCAATGTCCCGGCCAAATATGATGTGCTGCAGGAAGACACGACGCGTCAGATCGCCTCCAACTTAGAGGCAGGCGGGCAGGACACGGGACGTATGCTGCGGATTTCCGATGATCAGAAACAGGTGCTTTACGCAGCAGACGGCTTCACGGCCGATGACGGGCTGCTTCTCGCACTTGACGAAAATACGAAGACCTACCGGGTGATCCGGCTGGACGACAGCTATTATATTCAGACGGCCGCCCGGGTGGAGGCGCTGGATAAGAGGCTTTATTTAGAGACGATGAGAGACGTCACCGAGGTGTTTCATGACCGGGCTACGGGCTTTGTGGTTTACCGGAGGGTGACGGTCGTTATTCTGCTTCTGGGAACGGTTCTCATGCATTTCATTTCTTCCTGGCTGACAAGGCCGATCCGGCTGCTGACGCGGGCCACAAAACGGATGGCGGCGGGCGACTACGACTATCGCGCCAGGCTCGTAAGCGACGACGAGCTGGGGCAGCTGACGGCGGACTTCAACCGTATGGCCAACGCGCTGGAAGATAATATCATCAAGCTGGAAGAAGAGATCCGGGCGAGGGAAGATTTCGTGGGTGCCTTTGCCCATGAGCTTAAGACGCCGCTCACCGCGATCATTGGTTATGCGGATATGCTGCGGTCTCACCGGCTGGATGAGGAGAAGAGTTTTATGTGCGCCAATTACATTTACACGGAAGGACGGCGTCTGGAGACGATGTCGCTTCGGCTGTTAGACATCATTGTGACGAAACGCCAGGAGATCGAGCTTCAGATGGTCTCTGCGGAATCGCTGTTTTTCTACCTGTATGATATGTACGCGGCGAAGAAAAATATGGATTTTCATTTTACTTACGATGAAGGGATGATCCGGTGTGACGCAAGCCTGATAAAATCCGTGCTCATCAATCTTCTGGACAACGCCTGCAAGGCATCAGAGCCAGGCAGCCGCATCGATGTGGATGGGTATGCCGTTTCGGAGGGCTACCGCTTTTCCGTTAAGGATCACGGTGTCGGGATTCCGGAGGAGGAAGTTTACAAGATAACGAAGGCATTTTACATGGTGGATAAATCCCGTTCCAGGAGCAGAAACGGAGCCGGCCTGGGGCTGGCTCTCTGTGAGGAGATACTGCTTCTGCATCACAGCAGGCTGGAAATCGAGAGCGAGCCGGGAAAAGGCTCCTGCTTCAGCTTTGTCCTCCCGTGGGAAGACGGCGCTCCTGCCGCCTGGCGGAGCGACGGCGAAGGAGGTGGCGAAGTATGAAAAAAACAGCTGTAAATTTCTTGCTGCTTCTGTTTGCCGCCCTGGTCATGGCTCTGGCCATCTGGGGGCCGGAAGCCATATCCGGATACCGCGACAAATCGGTTTTGAATGAGATTCACGTAAAAGATGGGGAGGGAGAAGGCGAGGGATACCGATACTCCTTAAGCCGCAGTGATAAGCTGTTTATCCTGGCGGAGGCTTTAAACAGCCAGACGCTTCCTGAGAGCGAACCGTATGCCGGGGAGAGGCAGGAGGCTTCCGGTGAAGCCTACGGAGAGACGGCGGGAACGTATGCGTTTATCGTCAATCACAGAGGACCGTCCGATCGTGAGATCAAAGAGGAGGAGCTGTTTGGGGTCGTAAACGAGGGCCTTGAAACGCTGAAAGAACTGGGAATTCTTCCTGATTCCGTGAGAGAAGCCGATCGTTCCGCCTACGACGCTGTCCTCTATTCTGCGATCGACGTGCTGGAGCCTCGGAATAACGTGGCAGTGTGGAAGGTCAGCCTTTCCAACATTCAGAAAAACAACGACCGGGGAAACCGCCTGATCGATGCCTATATCGACGCGGATGATGGAAAACTATATGAGTTTTATGTCCGGACGGAACGCACCTGGGCTGACATGGATCCGGATGAGATCGCCGGGAAGTGGAGCGGATATTTGGGACTGGAAGCTCCGCAGCCCTATGAGGGAAACAATCCGCTGATGGAAATGACGCCGTATTTTAAGAAGTACGTGTTTCCCGGAACCGGAAAAGGAAATACGACTGCGACGGTCGGTTATTACGACGGTATCCAGGAATTATTTGTAAAAATATCGAGATGATGCAACTATGATGCAAAAATGATGATCTTTTGATGCAGCTCCTGTGTAATCTGGAATCAATGAATATTGAGACGGATGACACAGGAGCTTTTGTGCAGCAGAAAGGGACATTTTAATGTGCCGCTGCCTGCGGCAGGTGTTTGACTGCACAAAAGCCTTCCGGATCGGTTTCGCAGGGCGTGCAGACGGCAGAAATGAATTTTCAAACATGCCCTGGCGAGGGAGGAGCTGTACAATGAGATACGAACGAGAAACCCGTTGCAGAAAAAACGGGAGAAACACGAGAAGAAGATGGCTGGAGGATTGTGCTGCGGCAGCGGCTGGCGGAATTGCGGCTGTGTTTCTGTTTACGGCAATGGAGACGATGGGGATGTTTCCGGGAGGTGATGCGGCGGTGAGCCCGGTGGCGGCTGAGGCGCAGGCGGCGACCGGGAGCCAGACGGCGTCGGAAATCAGAAAATTGGCAGAGTACCAGTTGGAGGCAGCAGGCAAAAATGATAGAAGCGGCACATGGCAGGAAACTGGCGTACAGAGCCGGACGGAGAAACAAACAGTTTTCCAGACCACAGAAAGCGACCCGGAACATCCGCTTATTATAGTAGATCCGGGCCACGGAGGGACCGATGAGGGCTGTTACGCAGACGGGGTACTGGAAAAGGACATCAATCTGGAAATCGCAAAGAAGCTTCGGGAGGAGCTGGTGGAATCGGGCTACAGGGTGATTCTGACCCGGGAAACTGATATCTATATGACGAAGGAGCAGCGGGCGGAAGCGGCGAACCGCTATGGCGCCGATGCCTTTGTGAGCATTCATCAGAATACGTATGAAGAGGAAGAGCCAACCGGAATCGAGACGTGGTACGACGGAACGGACCCCTCCCGTGACAGCAGGCGGCTGGCTCTCCTGATTCATGAGGAAACGGTGAAGCGTACTGGAGCCAAGGAGAGGGAACTGAGGGGCGACGCGGGTTTTGTGGTGACAGGCTGGACGAAGATGCCTGCGTGCCTGATCGAGACCGGCTTCCTGTCCAGCCCGGAGGAACGCGGAAAGCTTACCCAGGCGGAATATCAGGAGAAGCTGGCGGAGGGCATCGCGGGAGGGATCGACGCCTTTTTCCACCCCAAAACCATGTATTTAACCTTTGATGACGGGCCTTCTGCGGAAAATACCGCCGCCGTTCTGGATGTGCTGAAAGCCCGGAACATAAAGGCGACATTTTTCCTGGTAGGCGAAAACGTCAGGAAAAATCCGGAGGTGGCAAAGCGGATCGCAGCAGAAGGCCATACCATTGGAATCCACTGCAACCGCCATGATTACGAGCAGATTTATCAAAGCACAGCCAGCTATCTTGAAGATTTCAACGAGGCCTACAAAACTGTGCTTGAAGTGACCGGAGTGAGAGTAACGCTCTTTCGTTTTCCGGGCGGAAGCATTAATGCATACAATAAACCGGTATATCAGGATATTATCAAAGAGATGACGGCCAGAGGCTTCATTTATTTCGACTGGAATGCCAGCCTGGAAGATGCATTAAAGAAATCCGAGCCGGAAGAACTGATTGCGAACGCCCGGGAGACGGCGCTGGGAAGAAAACACGTGGTGATGCTGGCCCATGACATTGTCCACAGCACGGCACTCTGTTTGAACGATCTGATCGATCAGTTCCCGGAATACCGGATGGAACCCCTGACACCGGAGGTGGCCCCGGTACAGTTTCACCCATAAAGGTGTTTGAAATCCACTGTATTCCGCAAAATACCGTCGCCCATGCAGCCGTCATGAGCGGCGGTATTTTTGCGTTTGCTTCGCTCTCCGGCCGGACACTTTCCGGAATCGGATTGCACTTTTTGCCTTGACAGGTTATAATCATTCTGGAAATATACGGTATTGATAAAAGGAAAAAGAAATCAGGAGAAAATTAAAATGGCCAAAATTAGGACAATGACGGAGGGGCATCCGCTGAAGCTTATTTTCGCGTTTTCACTGCCTCTGATGTTTGGCAATGTATTTCAGCAGTTTTATACCGTGGTGGACACCATGGTGGTTGGTCAGGCGCTGGGCGTCGGCGCGTTGGCTGCGCTCGGGGCCGCGGACTGGCTGAACTGGATGGTGTTGGGGATGATTCAGGGCATATCCCAGGGATTTGCCATACTGATGGCCTACGAATTCGGGGCTGGTGATTACAGAAAGCTTCGGCAGGTAATTGCAAATTCGGCGATTCTGGCCTGTCTTGGATCCGTGGTCATGTTAGCTCTCATGCAGGCGGCCGCGCGGCCGGTCCTGCTGCTTTTGAATACGCCGGATGAAATCATCGGGCGGAGTCTTTTGTATTTAAGGATCATGTTCTGGGGAATTCCCATTGTGATGGCATATAATGTTCTGGCCTCCATCCTTCGGGCCATGGGAGACGGGAAAACACCGCTCCACGCTATGGTGGTGGCCTCCGCAGTCAACATCGGCCTGGACCTGCTGTTTGTACTCGTCTTTCACTGGGGGATCGGCGGTGCGGCCGCGGCCACGCTGATCGCGCAGGCCTGCTCCAGTTTATACTGTTTAAGGAGCCTGTTAAAGGTGTCGATTCTTTCATTTGAAAAGAAGGATTTTCACCTGGAACCGTATCTTTGCAGAAAGCTGATGACCCTGGGAATTCCCATGGCATTCCAGAATGGAATCATCGCTGTGGGCGGTATGATTGTGCAGTCGGTGGTCAATGGATTCGGAGTTCTCTTCATCGCAGGATTTACGGCGACCAACAAGCTGTATGGACTGCTGGAGATCGCCGCGACCTCCTATGGCTATGCCATGACTACTTATGTGGGCCAGAATCTGGGCGCCGGAAAGATCAGGCGCATCAGGCAGGGGATGAAATCAGGGCTTCTCTTAGCCATGCTCACCTCGGCTGTGATCGCGGCCGTGATGCTGGTCTTCGGGCAGGCGATTCTCGGGTGCTTCATCACGGGAACACCGGAAGAGGCGGCCAGGACCATGGAAATCGCCTACCATTATCTGGCGATCATGAGCGTCTGTCTCCCTATCCTTTACCTGCTTCACGTGGTTCGTTCATCCATCCAGGGAATGGGAGATACGGTTCTGCCCATGCTGTCCGGCGTGGTGGAATTTTTAATGAGAACGGGAGCTGCGCTGTTTCTTCCGCTGGCTATGGGGCAGGAGGGCATTTTTTATGCAGAGATCCTGGCCTGGATCGGCGCGGATGTGGTGCTGGTCGTCAGCTATTTTGCGAGAATAAAAGGATTGAAAGGCGGAGACGAGTCTGGTGATTGAAAAGAGAGAAGATCATAAGGAGCCATGCTGCTGTTTTGCCCCGATGGAGGGGATTACAGGCTATGTATACCGGAGCGCCCACCATGCGCTGTTTCCCCATGTGGACCGGTATTTTACTCCATTTTTACAGCCGAACCAGAACCACCGCTTCGCTTCGAGAGAGCGAAATGATGTGCTTCCGGAACATAACAAAGGAATTACCCTGATTCCTCAGATTCTTACAAACCGTGCGGAGGACTTTATCTGGATGGCGGGCGAGCTTGAGGCGCTGGGGTATGACGAGGTGAATTTGAATCTGGGATGTCCGTCCGGAACGGTGGTTACTAAATATAAGGGAGCCGGTTTTCTGGCGAAAAAGGAAGAGCTGGATTCGTTTCTCGACGAGGTGTGTGCGGGAATCCATATCCGCCTTTCCGTGAAAACAAGGCTGGGAATGGCATCGCCGGATGAATTTGAGGAACTGCTTGAGATTTACAATAAATATCCCTTAAAAGAATTGATAATCCATCCGCGGGTGCGAAGTGATTTCTATAAGAATACGCCCGACCGCGCCGCATTTCAAAAGGCTCTGAAAGCCAGCAGAAATGAGGTATGGTACAATGGAGACATCTTCACTCCCGGGGACTGGGAGGAGTTCCACGCCGGATTTCCGGAGGTGGACTGCATCATGCTGGGCCGGGGCCTGATCGCAAATCCCGGACTGGCCGGTGAGATCAAGGGATTCAGATTCCCGGACAAAGGCCGGATTAAGGAATTTCACGATATGATTTACCAGGGCTACCGGGAGACCATATCCGGCGACCGGAACGTCCTGTTTAAGATGAAGGAACTCTGGTTTTACCTGCTGTTTCTTTTTCCAGGATCAGAAAAATACGGAAAGAAGATTCGCAAGGCGGAGCGGGCCGCGGAGTATGAAGCTGCCGTCGCCTCGCTGTTTTGGGATCTGGATATTCAAGAGGGACGCGGATACGGAGCAGAACGTTAAAGAGCAGGTGTCAGGGGGCATCATCGGCGGATAACAGAAGAAGACAGAGGGGAGTAAACTCATGAAGGCAAAAAGATTATTAAGGAAGCTGTATCTGGCGCTTATGATTGCGGCGGTATCGAATCTTCCGCTGCTTGTGTACGGCTTATTTACCGGACGCCTCATGGAAGGGACGATTCGGCCGCAGCCCGCAGCGGCAGTTGTTGGGGCCATTCTCTTAAGCATTTGCTGGCTCTATTTTAATATAAGACCGTACCATGACAAGAATCATGCTAAGCTGCGTCTCGTTATTATGCGCGGCGGACGGACTCTTGGATTTGCGGCGATTTATGGAATTCTGGCACAGTGCCTGATTGCATTTGTCCTATATCCCCGCCTGCTCCGCGGCAGCGCAGAGGCGGCGGAATGGCCGGCGGGAGTCCTGATCGGCAATATGATATTTGCGGCAGCGGCTCTTCTGGTTCTTCTGTGGAACGGAATTCTGAGGATGTATCTTACGTCGGCGCGTCTCCGCGTGAGAATGCGGGTCCTGATGCTGCTGGCCATGTGGATTCCGATTGTCAATCTGGCTGTGCTGCTCCATGCCATGAGACTGGTGCGGGCGGAGTATGATTTTGCCTGCTACAAGGAGTCCGTCCGGTCGACCCGCGTGGAGTCCGATCTCTGCCGGACGAAGTATCCGCTCATCATGGTGCACGGAGTCGGCTTCCGCGACCTTCGTTACTTTAACTACTGGGGAAGAATTCCCCGGGAACTGTCTCGGTTAGGGGCCACTGTCTATTATGGCAATCAGGAGGCGCTGGGGACCATCACCTATAACGCAGAGGACATTCGAAAAAAGATCCTGGAGGTGGTGAAGGAGACGGGCTGTGAAAAGGTCAACATTATTGCACACTCCAAGGGCGGTCTGGATGCGCGTTACGCCATCAGCAAGCTGGGGATGGCGCCATACACGGCATCGCTTACCACGGTCAGCACCCCGCATCACGGATGCCGGTTCGTCGACTATGCAGTCCGCTTACCGGAAGGCTTATACCGTCTGGTTGCCAAATGCTTTGACCGGACATTTTCCCGATTTGGGGATAAGAACCCGGATTTCTATACCGCCACTCATCAGTTTTCCACAGAGTCCAGCAGGGCATTTAATGAAACGGTTCCCGACGCGTCCGGTGTTTACTATCAGAGCTATGCTTCAAAGATGCGTGACTGTTTCAGCGATCCGCTGCTGTGGATTCCCTACTGCCTCATAAAGCCTCTGGAAGGGGACAATGACGGCCTGGTAAGCACGGAGTCCGCCCGCTGGGGAGAGTTCCGTACCGTGTTTGCCAGCAGCAGCCACCGCGGGATATCCCACGGGGATATGATCGACTTGAAACGGGAAGATTATAAGGGCTTCGATGTGGTGGAATGCTACGTCCAGATCGTCTCAGAGCTGGTAAAAAAAGGATTTTAAAATTAGCAGTTCCAAAATCCGGAATCTTGGGCAGCACTCTTGACAGCGTTCCCGTTTCGTGCTAGTATAAGGATACCTCAAAAGAGGCACCAGTCCGGGGTAGTACTGGTTTCGACAGGGGTCATGCAGCTGGTGAAGCTATCCGCATGCGATGCGTTAAATGGCAAACTTAAATATAAACGCTAACAATAACGAATTAGCACTGGCAGCTTAATGCTGCTTGTCGGCCTTAGGGCACTCACACCTTAAGAATCCGGCATCGACGATGTGAGAAACGACTTATGCAAAGCTTTGAGCATATGGGCGTATGATGAAGCTACTGAACTCACCAGGGTGTCAGTTTTCGGGTGACAGAGGGAATGTAAAATAACTGACTATGATAGTAGAAGAACAGGGAATTGGTTTTTGGACACGGGTTCAAATCCCGTCTACTCCACTCAAAAGGCTCAGTATTTACTGGGCCTTTTCTTTTTTATGTAACAGGAAAGTGCTCCTGTTACACAAAAAAGCCCTCCTGGCAGGAGGCGCACTCCGCGCTAAGGAAGTATGGCCGCTAAAGCAGCCGCGCTCCGGCGCGCGACTCCGGCTCGCCGGACTCTTTATTCTATGGGTATACCGTGTTCCCATATTCTGCGGTTCACAGTCCGGATAAGGGATGAACGGCTGATCCGGTGATTGACAGATCATAAAAAGGCTGATATTCTGAAAGCACGCGGCTGATACTCAGGACGACCGGACAGCATACAGAGGTGATTAATATGAAATTTATGGGATTTACCATAGAAAGCAGGGAAGAACAGAGAAAACGGGAAGAGGAAGCCCTGCACCATTATTTCCGTTACGGTGCGAAGCACAGAAACAAGGTGGGAAGGCTCCTGGAAGAACTGATTCCGGGCGAGAAGCGGGAACACCTGATTATGTATTACCTGCAGATCAAAGACGCCATGGAAAAGGGCGGGACACAGGATTTTGATGAGGCAGTAAAACGGATTAATCCCAAAAACCGGATTATTTCTGTCAATAAAACGATCCATCAGTACTATAAAGCGGTCATGGAGGCAGATGCCGATATAAAAGAGGATCTGGAACTTCCGACTGCGGAGGAAATAAAGAAACGGGAAAGAGGAGCAGAGAATGGCGGATATTAAGTATGATATTGTAAAAGAGTTTGGCGTTCTGTCCGAGAATGCCAAAGGCTGGAGAAAAGAAGTGAATCTGATCAGCTGGAACGGCGGTGCCCCGAAGTATGACATCCGTGACTGGGCGCCGGATCACGAAAAGATGGGAAAGGGAACGACGCTGTCCGAAGAGGAGATGAAAATTCTGAAAGAGATTCTGGGAGAGCTTCTATAACAGAGGTGGTTTCAGAATGGACAGGTTTATGGTATAATCTGTTAATCAGCGAGCCATAAGGCGAAAGTAAACAATCAGGAGGATAAGTTATGCTGAAGCAATTATCGATTTACGCAGAGAATAGAAAAGGCACATTTAAGCACGTCACCGGAATTCTTGAGGAGGAGAACATCAATATTCTTGGTTCCGTAACCAATGACAGTGCAGAGTATGGAATTATCCGTATGGTTGTATCTGCTCCGGACAAGGCGGTAACGGCACTTGAGAAGGCGGACTATCTGTGCAAACTGACTGACGTGGTGGGCGTTGAGATGGCGGATGAAGTGGGAAACCTTCATCACCTTTTGATGGCTCTCTCGGAGAGCAACATCAATGTGGATTACGTTTACCTGTCATTTAACCGTGATTCCAACAAGCCGATCCTGATTTTTCATGCAGATGATATCCGGGCGGTCGAGGCGTGTCTGGCGGGAAAAGGTTTTACGGTAGTCTCTTAGGAATATGGGAGGATTACTATGAGAATAGAGGACGCAATCATCGATCTGGGCGATCATCAGCTGCTTCTTAGAAATGCCGGAGAAGAGGATGCCGAAATGCTGCTGGAATGCTTAAAAACAACGTGCGGCGAGACCAGGTTTCTTGTGAAAGAACCGGAAGAGATCGATTTAACGCTGGATGACGAGCGAAAATTCATACATAATCAGAATGAGTCGAAACAAAATATCATGCTTCTTGGATTTGTCGATGGAGAGTACGTCGGAAACTGTTCCCTGATGGGGATGGAACAGGGCAGATATCACCATCGCGTCAGCCTGGGGATCGCGCTGTATCAAAAGTATACCGGCTGCGGCATTGGAAAGGCGATGATCGGGAAGCTGATTGAAATTGCGAGAGAGCATCAATTTGAACAGATCGAGCTGGAAGTCGTAGCTGATAATCAAAGAGCGATAGCTCTCTATAAGAAGATGGGTTTTGAAATCTTCGGGACATTTCCGAACAATATGAAGTATAAGGATGGGACTTATGCAGACGCATATTGGATGATGAAACGATTATAACAGACAGGTTTGAGCTGTTTGAAAAATGCAGCAGAATAGAGAGTCTGGCTTGCCGGACTCTCTATTCTGTTTCAGAACATGCACCTGACCGTGGCCGTTTGCCGTGGCCGTTTATTTCTTGCCGGAGAAACTGCTGGAAAACCTGGCCGCCATCCGGTAAAACAGGTTCCTGGGTAAGAACCTGGCGAGAGTCCGTATCATCTTTGCACCGGTGTCGGGTACGGAGATGACCTTTTTCTTAGCGAAATCTTTCATGGCGTCGGCGACGATGGCGTCGGGATCGCGAAAACCGAATAATCCCTTCCTGCTCTTATCCATATGCATTTCAGCGCTTTCATGAAAATGTGAATCAATAAATCCGGGGCAGACGGCCTGTACCCTTATGTCCGTACCGGAGAGTTCCATATGTAAGCCTTCGGTAAAATTTATAATATAGAGCTTCGTGGACGAATAAAGAACATTGTGCGGGAGAACGGCAAAGGCGCCGTCCGATGAAATGTTAATGATGGCACCGGAATTCCTCCGTACCATGCCCTTTAGTACAAACTGGGTCAGCTTCGTCACACACCAGACCTGCAGATAAAGCATCTTTTCCACATCCGTTTCCGGGGTATCGACAAAGGCCGGTTTTAGCCCGAAGCCCGCGTTGTTCACCAAAATATCGATGGTTCGATCTCCGATTTGGGAGAGGAACCGATTGATCCCGTCTAAGCTGGACAGCTCTGCGATGATGACCTCCACGTTCACATGGAATTGATTTTGCAGGCTTTCCGCATTTTCCCTGATTATGTTTTCCCGCCGTCCGGTTATGATTAAATTGCATCCTTTGGAAGCAAAGTATCTGGCATAGCTGAGCCCAAGACCGCTGGTTGCGCCGGTGATTAATGCTGTTTTACTCATTGATAAGACTCCTCTCATTGAACAATGTTCACTCACTGCCCGAAATGCCTCACCTGTCAATATCTGTGCTATTGCAGCTTCAGCAGTCCGGTAATATAGCTTCTGGCCAATTCTGTTTTCCTTTCCGGAGACAGTTCGTCATCATTCAGAATCGGAAACAGGCCATAAAGTACAAATTTGGAAAAGGAAGCGGTATCGGCGACCGCCGCGGTTCCATTTTCATTCAGGCTGTCGAAAAAAGACTTTACATAAGGAAATAAATAATCACAGTTGGACAGAAACAGCAGGCTGTGGAAGGTTTTATTATCAGCCTGATGGAAAAATTCATGGTATTTCTCTTTGCCGTCGCGGTCCAGGAATAAGTCCGCAACGCAGTCCAGTAATCCGTCGATGTCCCCGCGGTATCTCTTTAAAGCCTGAACGATGGGGGCGCAGTAGTCCAGAACGTACTGGGAGACGGCGCTGTCAAATAATTCCTGCTTCGAATTAAAATACCGGTAACAGAGGCCGGGAACGACGCCGATCACTGCGGCAATATCTCGCATAGTCGTTTGTTCATATCCCTTTTCTGTAAATGCCCGCATGGCGGCGTCCATAATTTCCTGTTTTCGCTCCTCCGGCGGCTTGGAAATCCTTATTTTTTCTTCCTTCACGGTATCACCTCTCTTCTCTGAAATCATTGTAGCACTCGAGTGAACAAAAGTCAATGAACAATATTCACTGGATAAAAATAGATTTGATTGACATTCCATAAAAAGATTTGTATAGTAGTCTACGGAAAAGAACGCAATCCGATTGAATGATCAGATGCGCTCTGGAGACAATATTATAAATAAGAAGACGAGGTGCGCAATGACAAAGGAAAAGGCAACGGCAAAGGATACCGAATTTTCACTTACCGCCGTACCGCCTCAGCTGAAGCGTCAGGGGCTGTGGGCTGCAATGGTAGTGCTGGTGGGTTTCACATTTTTCACGCCCAGCATGACTGCGGGAGGAAATTTAGGAATCGGCATGAACGCAGCCGGATTTGTGGCGGCAATGCTGATCGGCAACATCTTTTTAGGGATTTACTGTGGTATATTGGGGTATATCGGGCAGAAGACGGGGCTGACGCTGGATTTACTGGCGCACCGATCTTTCGGTGAGGTCGGTTCCTTTCTCCCATCAGCCTTAATCAGCTTCACACAGATCGGATGGTTTGGCGTGGGTGTCGCCATGTTTGCGATCCCGGTATCGGAGCTGACTCATGTGCCGGTTGCGATTCTGATTATCATTACGGGCATCGTGATGACGCTTACCGCCTATTTCGGTATCAAGGCGCTGGCGGTTCTTGGATCCATTGCGGTTCCGCTCATTGCCATTCTGGGTATTTATTCTGTCAGCTGGGGTGTCAGGGAGGTTCACGGTTTTGCGAATGTCTTCGCACAGAACCCGGAGAATCCGATTTCGCTGGCGGCTGGCATTGCCATCGTGGTTGGATCTTTTATCTCGGGAGGAACGGCGACGCCAAACTTCACCAGATTTTCCAGGACGCCGAAGACTGCGGTCACGGCGACGGTGGTAGCTTTCTTCGTTGGAAATTCCATCATGATGATATTTGGAGCCGTTGGCGGCGCTGTTACGGGAGTTGCGGATATCTTTAATATTCTGATTTTACAGGGACTGGCGGTTCCGGCGATTATTACGCTGGGACTCAACATCTGGACGACCAACAATAACGCGCTTTACACAGCCGGCCTCGGAGTATCCAATATTACCAAGGTTCCCATGAAGCCCATGGTTTTAGCGGGAGGTCTGGTAGGAACGGCGACGGCTGTCTGGCTCTACTATAATTTCGTCGGTTTTTTAAATCTGCTGAGCGGGATGATCCCTCCTGTCGGCGCGGTGATCATTCTCCATTACTTCTTCCACAAAAAGGATTATATGGACGAGTCCTATCCGCATACAGCAGTGAATCCGGGCGGGATTTTGGCGGTGGCTGGCGGAGCGCTTGTAGGAATCTTTGTCCAGTGGGGGATTAAGCCGCTGAATTCTTTGCTGGTTGCGGCTGTGATTTTTGTGATCATCGACCGTATTTTTGGAAAACGTACATCCAGTACTAGATAGGAGAGGAGAACCGTTATGCTTATAAAACAGATCTTTATTGAAAATGGAAAAGAGGCTTCTGATATCCGCGTGTCTAACGGAGTATTTGAAGCGATAGCGCCTGCATTGGAACCGCTTCCGGGTGAGGAAGTGATCGACGGTACCGGGAAGTCTGCATTTCCGCCGTTTATCGAAAGCCACGTTCACTTAGATACCTGCTTAACGGCCGGGGACCCGGTGTGGAATATGTCGGGCACCCTGTTCGAGGGGATTGAGTGCTGGTCGAAGCGGAAGGAAAAGCTGAGCAGGCAGGACGTCAAGGAGCGCGCCCGGAGGGCGGTGCAGATGCAGGCGGCCAATGGCGTTCAGTACGTAAGAACCCATGTGGATGTGACAGACCCATCGCTGACAGCCATGGAAGCCATGCTGGAACTGAAGGAGGAATTGAGGGACTATGTGACCATTCAGATCGTCGCATTTCCTCAGGAGGGAATCTTAAGCTACCCGAATGGCAAAGAGCTGCTGGAAAATGCGGTGAAGATGGGAGCAGACTGTGTGGGTGCGATCCCCCATTTTGAATTTACCAGGGAATACGCCGTGGAGAGTGTAAATTACTGCATGGAACTGGCGGAGCGCTACGACCGCCTGGTGGATGTACACTGCGATGAGATCGATGACGAGCAGTCCAAGGGACTGGAGGTTCTGGCCTGCCGTGCTCTGGAAAGCGGATTAAAAGACCGGGTAACCGCCAGCCATACCACGGCCATGCACAGCTATAACAATGCCTACTGCAGCAAGCTGTTCCGCCTGCTTAAGATGAGCGACATTAACTTTGTCAGCAATCCTCTGGTAAACACCCATTTACAGGGAAGATTTGACAATTACCCGCGCCGCCGCGGCGTAACCCGGGTGAAGGAGCTGCTGGCCAACGGCAATAACGTTTCCATGGGCCACGACGATATCTTCGATCCCTGGTATCCCCTGGGCGACGGCAATATGATGAGCGTGGTCCACATGGGCCTTCACGTGTGCCAGATGATGGGATACGAGGAGATTTTAAACAGCTATAAGCTGATCACCCATAATGCGGCGCGGACGCTGAATCTGGGAGATACCTATGGAATCAAGGTGGGAAATCCGGCTGACTTTATTGTGCTGAACCAGACGGATTTCTATCAGGCGCTGAACAAACAGAGCGAGGTACTCTTAAGCTACCGGGAAGGCAGGCTGATCGCCAGTACAAAGCCGGCTGAGAAAAATGTGTTATTTTAGAGGCATAAGGAAAAGGACGATACCCGGTATGGGATCGTCCTTTTTTTTGAGATGGTGCCTTTCACTTACTGCTGATCCTTGTGGATCTCTTTGTAGGCTTCCAGAATTCCATTTTTAACGGCTTTTTTTATTAAATAATAACCCAGGACAAAGAAGACTACAGGTACGGCGATAATAACTATGACATAGATAATCCAAAAAGCAATACTCATCAATGCGGCCCTCCTTTTCGCTTACAATTTTATAGTATCATTGTAGGGGATGGACTGATGAAAAACAAGTAGCAAAAGTATTACGATTTAGGAAGTCTGCCGGAGACCTTCACAGAAGGCCAGCCGTAAAGATATTGTAATTGTTTGTAAGCTTCCGTATATGGAAAATGACTGTCCGGTATGGTATAGTCGAAAAAAAGAAGCAGGTATCATGAGAGAGGGGAATGCGATGATGTTATATTACCGGATGTATCTGTTCTAGGTGTGGAGCAAGTGTCCGTAACGGGCAAATATAAAACCCATGCCAGGGATAGAATTGGAAAGAGAGATTCAGAAAGAACTAGAAGAATGGGAGATGGAGTTATACTGCCGCAATAGGAAGCGGATGTATAAGACTGAAAAGAATTACCGGGATCCCAGAAAAGAAGTGATGGAAGATTACCGCCACCACAGAAAAACGAAGTGGTTTTACGACCATGAGTGCCGGTACGTGAAAAAGCAGACGTCTAAGAAACTTCGCAGGAAGCTGAAACGGGAAATCTTCAATGAAGCATATGATCACGTGATTCCTCATGATTACAAAACCTACGGCTGGATCACGTGGTGATGCCGGAGAGCCGGAGACTGTTTACGGTCTCCGGCTCTCTGACTGAAAATAAGTGGATGTGCCGAAAAAATGGTCATAACAGACGCATTTTTCGCATAAACTATAACAGAATGATATGGGAGGGAAAACCATGACAATTTATCCTGTTTGTACAAGCCTGATGAGATACCGTTTGTTTGTAAACTGTATGGAACGCTACTATCGCTATAAAATGAAGCGGCCCTGCTTCCTCATAATGCAGAACAGCAGGTGGACCGTGGTTACGCTGGAAATGTAACAGCAGCTTTATAATCTTACATATTTACATTTATGATCATGCATGGAGCGTGACAGGAAGGGGCCTTTTGGCCTCTTTTTTTTCTATATTTCACAGAAATTTCATAATTACCCTATTGTAATCCTTATTGAGAAAGAGTATAATACCTAATTATTAATTAGCTAACTATCACATAACTAATTATTCCCCATATGATGAGGAAGGGAGGCGGAAAAACATGAAATCTTGTGGCAGTGGGCCATGCCATGACAGCAAGTGGCTGGATTCTTCGGCTCATCACGTGCTGACGCAGTACATCAGAATTATGAAGCTGCACCGGAGCATTCTGGAGCAGCGGCTGAATAAGACAGGAGTCTACAGGAGCCAGCATCAGATTTTAACGACCCTGGCGGAACATTCCAACGCGTCCCAGAAGGAAATCGCGGAATATTTAAACGTCACCGCGGCAACCATAGCGGTGTCGGTGAAAAAACTGGAAAAGGGCGGTTATATCACGAGAATTGTGGACCAGGAAGACAACCGGTACAACAAGCTCTGTCTGACAGAGGAAGGGCTCGATGTCGTGGAACACAGCCGGCAGTTTTTTAAAAACGTGGAAAATCAGATGTTTCTGGGATTCACGGAGGAAGAGTTTCAGGCCATGGAAGGGTATCTGGAGCGCATTTATGCGAATTTGTCCGACATAACGACTAAGACAACGACAAAAAAGGAGGATTCATAACGTGAAGCGATACTGGAAATATATAAAGCCCTATTGGGGCTCATTTCTGCTGGCACCGCTTTTGATGCTGACAGAGGTATTTGGTGAGATCATGCTTCCAAAGCTGATGTCACTGATTATTAACAATGGTGTGGCAAACAGGGACACCAGCTATATCATAGCGGTGGGCGGCGTGATGGTGGTTACGGCCTTTGTTATGGCCGCGGGCGGAATCGGAGCGGCCTATTTCTCATCAAAGGCCTCCATCTGTTTCAGCTCCGATTTGAGAAAAGACGTATTTGACAAGGTACAGCAGTTTTCCTTTAAGAACATAGACGATTTCAGCAGCGGTTCCCTTGTAACCAGGCTGACCAATGATATTCAGCAGATTCAGAACGTGCTGATGATGAGCCTTCGTATGATGTTCCGCGCGCCCGGCATGCTGATCGGCGGCCTGATTATGGCGTACTTAATGAACCGCAGGCTTGTGACGATTCTTCTGGTCGTGATTCCGCTTCTGCTGATCGCGATTGCCATCATTTTGAAGACGGCGTTTCCGCGGTTCGAAGTGATGTAGAAGAAGATCGACCGGTTAAACTCCGGCGTTCAGGAAGCACTTACCAATGTGCGCGTCATCAAATCCTTTGTCCGGGAAGACTATGAGGAAGAAAAATTCCGCCGGACCAACGAAGACTTGAAGGAAGGCAGCCTGCGGGCCATGAAGATCGTAATTGCGACCATGCCTGTCATGATGCTGGCCATGAACGTGACGACGCTGGCCGTCGTCTGGTACGGCGGAAACTTAATTATCGGCGGCTCCATGCCAGTCGGTGATTTGACCGCATTTACCACATACATCGTTCAGATCCTGATGTCCCTCATGATGGTATCCATGGTGTTCTTACAGGCCTCCCGTGCCATGGCGTCGTTAAAGCGTGTCCGGGAAGTCCTGGATACGGAGATCGACTTAACGGATGAGCACGCGGCAAGAAAGGACGCCGTCGTGACGGAAGGCCGGATTGAATTTAGAGATGTCTGTTTCCAGTATGCGAAGGACACCGACGAGATGGTGCTGGATCATATTAATTTTACCGCCAATCCGGGAGAGACCATCGGTATCATCGGTTCCACGGGAAGCGGAAAGACGTCCCTCGTCCAGCTGATCCCCAGACTGTATGACGCGGACCGCGGCCAGGTGCTGGTGGACGGTATCGACGTCCGGGATTATTCCATCCGGAATTTAAGAGAAGGCGTCGGCATGGTTCTTCAGAAAAATGTCCTGTTCTCCGGAACGATTGCAGAAAACCTGCAGTGGGGCAGTGATGACGCGACCATGGAAGAGATCCGTGCAGTGGCCGAGAGTGCTCAGGCAGATGGATTCGTCACATCCTTTAAGGATGGATACGAGATGGATTTGGGCCAGGGCGGCGTCAACGTCTCCGGCGGCCAGAAGCAGAGGCTCTGTATTGCGCGCGCCCTGTTAAAGAAGCCGAAGATCCTGATTCTGGATGACAGCACATCGGCTGTCGATACAGCTACGGAGGCAAAGATCCGCGAGTGCTTCCAGACCACATTAAAAGATACGACAAAGTTTATTATCGCCCAGAGAATCGGTTCCGTAGAGAGTGCGGATAAGATTATTGTTCTGGATGACGGAAAGATCGTGGGAATGGGAACCCACGAAGAACTGATTAAATCCTGCGAAGCTTACCAGGAGATTTATTATTCACAGAGAGACCGGGAGAAGGAGGCGAGCGCGTAATGGATAATCAGAAACGGGTAGAGAGTTTAAAAAGGCGCTACGGCAGAAATGTAGCCCCGGCAAAAAGGCGCGGCCCCATGGGCGGTCCGGGCCACGGAAGACAGCACGGTAAGGGCGGAATGCCGAAAAACAGCAGGGAGACTATTAGACGGCTGCTGTCCTACTTAAATGGATATAAGCTTCACATGGGGCTGGCATTTTTCTGTGTCATCGTCAATACGGTGGCGACCTTAACCGGTTCCTATATGCTGAGACCAATTATCAATAAATATATCGCTCCCATGGATGGAAGCCGCGGAAGCGTTGGCGGTCTGGCTGCTTCCCTGGTATTCATGGCGGCCATCTACTTCGTCGGCGTAGTCGCAAACTACGCGCAGTCGAGGGTCATGCTGACTGTGGCACAGAACGCGCTGCAGAAGATCAGGGATGAGCTCTTTACAAAGATGCAGAAGCTGCCGGTGCGTTTTTACGATACGAACAACAACGGTGACTTAATGAGCCGTTTTACCAATGACGTGGATACCGTGGGACAGATGCTGAGCAGCACGCTTGTGCAGCTGTTCTCGGGCGCTTTAAGCATAGTCGGCACGCTGGCCCTGATGATTTACACCAACATCTGGCTGACCCTGGTAACCGTCTTTATGATTCCGCTGATGATGAAGGCAGGCGGTTATGTGGCAGGAAAGAGCCAGAAGTATTTCTCCGCACAGCAGACCTCCCTCGGCGCCGTCAACGGTTATATCGAGGAGACGATCAGCGGCCAGAAGGTCGTGAAGGTCTTCTGTCATGAGGACATTGCGGAAGAAGAGTTTGAGATTTTAAATGAAGATTTACGTGACAACATGATCAAGGCGCAGTTCTTCGGCGGCATGATGGGGCCTGTTATGAGCAACTTAAGCCAGTTGAACTACACGCTGACGGCGGCGATCGGCGGCCTGCTCTGTGTGCTGAGAGGATTTGACGTCGGCGGCCTCACCGTATTTTTAAACTTCTCCAGACAGTTCTCCAGGCCGATCAATGAGATCTCCATGCAGATCAGCAACGTTTTCTCGGCGCTGGCCGGTGCGGAGCGTGTGTTTGCGGTTATGGATGAGGAGCCGGAGCCGGTGGATGACGGCGACGCGGCGGTGCTGAATCCAATGAAGGGCTATGTGGAGCTGAAGGATGTTACCTTTGGCTATAACCCGGATAAGACGATTCTGAAGGATATCAGCCTCTATGCGAAACCGGGGCAGAAGATCGCCTTTGTAGGTTCCACGGGAGCAGGCAAGACGACGATTACCAACTTACTGAACCGGTTCTACGATATTCAGAGTGGCTCCATCACCATCGACGGTGTCAATATCCGTCATATCAACCGCGACAATCTGCGCCAGAATATCGCCATGGTTCTTCAGGATACCCATTTATTTACGGGGACGGTCATGGAAAATATCCGGTACGGCAGACTGGATGCCACCGATGAGGAGGTAATCCAGGCGGCAAAGACGGCCTCGGCGTATTCCTTTATCATGCGTCTGCCCCACGGCTTCGATACCGTGCTGGAAGGCGACGGAGCGAACCTAAGCCAGGGCCAGAGGCAGCTTTTAAATATTGCCAGAGCGGCCATCTCCAAGGCGCCGATCCTGATTCTCGATGAGGCAACCAGCTCAGTTGATACCCGTACAGAAAAACATATTGAGCACGGTATGGACCGTCTGATGGCAGACAGAACTACATTTGTCATCGCCCACCGCCTTTCCACGGTGCGCAACGCCAATGCCATTATGGTACTGGAAAACGGAGAGATCATTGAGCGCGGGGATCACGACGATCTGCTGGCTCAGAAGGGCCGGTATTATGAACTCTATACTGGAGTGAAGGAATTGGATTAACGATAACTTTGCACAGTTACCTCTTATGGTGAATAGAGCCGTATGAGATATTGTCAGATCGAAATCAATTTGAACAGTGTGTGTTAAGTATGTAATAGCAGGCAGGCGGATACGCGGCTGATTAACAGCCGTGTACCACCTGCTTTTTCTTTGCCGTAAGGCCCGCCGCCGCTCTCAAGATACCGCCATTCTGAAATCGTGCCTCCTTTATATGATTAAGAATTACTTAAGAAAAAGCATAGTTTATTATTAGATATATCTGTTGACATTATATATTATATGGAATATAATATGCGTATATAAAGCATATATATAAAACACATAAATGTGATTAAAAATCGGCTGTTCAGAAATAATTGATCAGAAATAATGAGAGGAGGCAGGACGGTATGGTGTATCAATTGACGCCGGCGCTGTTGGACGCCATGGTACTGGCGATCGCAGAGGGAGAAGATGCCTACGGCTACATGATCGCCCAGCGGCTAAGGAACATAGCGAGTCAGAAGGAGTCCTCCCTGTACCCGGTTTTAAAGAGACTTTTGGAGGCGGGGTTTCTGGAGACGTATGACCAGGAGTACCAGGGAAGAAACAGAAGATATTATAAGATTACAGAGGCGGGCAGAGGGCAGCTTTTATTCTACCGGAAAGAGTGGGATGAGTTTAAGACTGCGGCTGACGAAATTCTCGTTGGAGGTGAAGAAGATGAGCAGGAATGAGTATATGAAAGAGCTGGAGCTGGCGCTTAGGCGTCTTCCGAAGGCGGAACGGGAGGAAGCTCTTTCCTATTATAACGAATATTTTGATGATGCGGGACCTGAACGGGAAGCGGAAGTCATAGAGGAGCTGGGTGACGCAAAGGAGAGTGCGGCTCAGATCGTAAAGGAACTGGCCCTCAAGCGTCTGGAGGAGCCCAAGCCGGAACGGGCCGCCAGGAAAGGATTGTCCACGCTCTGGATCGTGCTTCTGGCACTGTGTGCGGCTCCCATCGGACTGCCCCTCCTGCTGCTCGTTGTGGTCTTCGGCCTGGCCATGGTGCTTATGGTCTTTTCCATTTTCGTTGCGCTTTTCCTCAGCGGAGTAGTATTTGTGGCTGTTGGAATCGTGAGTATCGTGGCAGGTTTCTATTTCATTCCGTCTCAGCTGGCCAGCGGAATCTTCATACTCGGCACGGCACTGGGAGAATCGGGAGTGGGACTGCTTCTGATCTGCGCCGGATGTGCAAGCTGTAAGTATATTTACCAGGGCATGGCCGGTTTTACAAAAAGACTGCTGACGAGGGGGGACAAAAAATGAAGAAAATCATGAAGGTTACCATGGCTGTTGCGGGTGTCTGCATCGTGGCTGGTCTGGGACTGTCTCTGGCCGGATATGCCATGGGCGGAGAGCCGGGCTTCTGGATCGGCCGGAATGGGATGTATACCAACCAGCAGGCGCGGAATTTAAATGCTGAAAAGCTGGTTGAGCTTGAGAAAACAAAGATTGACCCGTTCACCTCCATGGATGTCCGGGTGAACTATAACGGTATTAAGATAAAGCCGTCAGAAGATGATTCCTACTACCTGGAATACCATCTCTATATAAGAAATAAAGAGCCTGAAGACACAATAAAGAATGGAATCCTGAGCTTTACCTGTGTCCCGGAACCGACTAACAGCGAGACCTGGGGATCGGCCGGTTTCCTGGTGATAGAGGGTAGCTATGTACACGACCGGGAGGATGGCAGCGTAACGATTTACGTGCCGAAGGACACTCCCATGGATGCAGTAAAACTCTATACCAGCGACAGCAGCGTAATCTACGACGGACCGGATACCAAAACACTGGATATCACATCGAAATACGGCAGCATCGATTTAAGTGGCATAAAGGCCGAGACGGCTTACTTTACCGCTTCTGACGGGGCCATTTACTGTGACAGCGGTACGTTTACTTCTCTCGATATCATCAACAAGTATGGAGAAACGGATTTAAATAGTATTGAGGCTGACCGCCTGGATATTGATGCCTCCGACAGTCAGATTGTATTAAAGGATATCGTGTCCAGGAATATAACCGTGACCAACAAATATGGAAGCATCAAGGGCAGCGCAATAGTTTCGGATTCGATGACCATGAAGCAGTCAGACGGGTCCTGTGATATCAGAATGGCTGATATAAAGAACGGAGACTTTGAAAACAAGTACGGCGACATCACTCTGGAGCTCACAGGCGCCGAGAAGGATTATAATTTTGATCTTATGATGAAGTACGGAGATATTAATTTAAACGGCAGGAATACGAGTGAAAAAGATTTAAGAGAGAATAACGGGGCGGACAAAAACATCGCTATGACGGCAAATGACGGATCGATGCGGATCCTGACAAAATAGTGGGGGGAGAATGCTGCGCCAAAGAGCCTGAGGAGAGCAGGAGGGGGACGGGGGCAGACGAACAAAAGGGTTCTTGTTTCCTCGGTGGCAGGAAGTAAAGCAGAAAGACAGGAAAAAAGGGCGGATCGTGCAAACTACGGAGAACTCCTGAAGGACTTCTCCTCCGTGTCCACTTGAAATCTGGCTTGGAGGCCAGATTTCACCACCCTTTTTTCCTGTCTTTCTGCTTAATTTCCTGCGAACCTCGGAAAAGGAACCCTTTTGTTCGTCTGCCCCGTCCCCCTCCTGCTCTCCTCAGGCTCTTTGGCTGTGTATTGGCTCCTTAAGTTAAAAAACAATAGTCTTTTCCAGCGTTCTCAGTTCCCCGACGGAAGTCCATTTATGTTCCTCCACCTCTTTGTGGAGCCAAGTGCCAGTGGACTTTTTCACAACTTGGCCGGAAAAGGGAGTGCGGGAGGCAGGGAGAGAAAGGTGAATGATGCAGAGGTCGGTGGGACTTAGGGAGAATAGCCGCCGGAGCAGGGGCAAAATCGCGTTTTCAGGACGCAATTTTGCGGGCACTGAGAGCGAACGCATCAGGCGTTCGGTCGAATTGCCCGGGACCCCTGCGGAGGGGTTATTCTCCCTTAGTCCCACCCCCTCGGAATCCCTGAACCTTTCTCTCCCTGCCTCCCGCGCGCCCTTTTCCTCGATACCCTACGCAAAAGTCCACGTTTCTTCAATCCACACCCCCCATCAAAAATTGACATGGTATTTTCAAACTGATATACTGTCCCTGTGTGCCGTGCATGAGCCGGAAGGCGGAGGCACGCGTTTTCTGGAAAAATGCGTGCTTATTTTCGGCGGCTGAAATGGAGAAAGGAAGGAAAAAATGGGACAAATTACGGTAGAAATCTGCTGCGGGAGTTATTATGATGCGCTGGAGGCGGCAGCCGGCGGCGCGGAGAGAATCGAATTAAACAGTGCGCTGGCACTGGGAGGGCTGACCCCCTCCATGGCTGAACTTCTGCTGGTAAAACGGGAAACACCTCTAAAAGTCATCGCCATGGCGAGACCGAGAGGCGCCGGTTTCTGTTATGGGGTATCGGACTTCAAACAGATGTTTTTTGACTGCCAGATGATGATGGGACACGGAGCGGATGGAATCGCATTCGGCTGCCTGAAGGCGGACGGAACCATCGATTTATCTCAGACGGAGCTGATGGTGAAGGCCATCCGGGAAAAGGGCGGAGAAGCGGTGTTTCACCGTGCATTCGACTGTGTAAAGAATCCGTTTGAGGCCGCGGAGCAGCTGATTTCACTGGGCGTGGACCGGATTCTGACCAGCGGACTGAAAAGCAAGGCTCCCGATGGCTGGCAGCTGTTAAAAGAACTCCAGGATCGTTTTGGAGACAGGATTGAGATACTCGCAGGCAGCGGCATCAACGCGGGCAACGCGAAAGAGCTGACGGAGAAAACCGGCATTACGCAGGTCCACAGTTCTTGCAAGGACTGGATCGCCGACCCAACCACGGTGGGAGAGGAAGTGTCCTACTCCTACGCGGATTCCCAGCACGCAGCCTGCTTTGAGGCGGTGGCAAGAGATAAGGTGGCTGAGCTGCTTTCCTCTGTCAGATAGTGGTGTATTTATTAAATTTTCTAATATATAACCACCTTAAAGACCTAAAAATTTATTAGATTATCCTCCCTAAAGCGGGGATCAGACAGGGGAATTGAATAAAAATTTCACAATGGAAACTTCGGCAGCAGAATCGATTTATCAAATAAAAAGGGGATCGGCGGCACTGCAGCAGAAATATTTTAAGATAATTGTATTTATATAAATACAAGACATAACCTGGGTTAATAAGTTTCGTCACATTTTTAACAAGGAATTCTTGTGTTCCATCCCTATATTTATCTGATAAATGGAAGAATTTCCATAAAGAACACAGTATACAATGTGTAAGTTTCAATTGTTTCGATTCCTGAATTATGTTATACTGTACGAGATGGCAAAAATGCGATTGTCATATTTTGCCGGGAGAGATTAAGAATGTATAGAAAGAGGGTTAGTTAGATGGGTTTGGCTACATTTAAAGGCGGCATCCACCCGTACGAGGGTAAGGAACTGTCGATGAGTAAACCAGTATCGGTACTGCAGCCAAAAGGCGAGATGGTTTTCCCGCTGTCCCAGCATATTGGCGCGCCGGCTAAGCCACTTGTGGCAAAGGGCGACCATGTATTGGTTGGACAGAAGATCGGTGAGCCGGGCGGATTTATATCGGCCTGCATCATCAGCTCCGTTTCCGGAACAGTGAAGTCTCTGGAACCGAGAATGGTTGCAAACGGCGCCATGGTGCCGTCCATCATTGTGGAAAATGATGGTATGTATGAGACGGTGGAAGGCTTTGGCGAAGATCGTGATCCAAAGACCTTATCCAAAGAAGAGATCCGTAATATCGTAAAAGAGGCCGGCATCGTAGGCTTGGGAGGCGCAGGTTTCCCGACTCATGTAAAACTGACGCCGAAGGACGAATCCGCCATCGATACGATCATCGTAAACGGCGCGGAGTGTGAGCCGTATCTGACGTCCGATTACCGCATGATGCTGGAAGAACCCTTAAGCATCATCAAGGGACTGAATGTCATCCTCCAGCTGTTCGATAACGCCAAGGGGGTAATCGGTATCGAGAACAACAAGCCTGACGCCATTCAGAAGATGACGGAGCTCGTTAAGGACGAACCGAGAATCACCGTGTGTCCGCTTCTTACGAAGTACCCGCAGGGCGGTGAGCGTTCCTTAATTTACGCGGTTACGGGCAGAAAGATCAACTCCTCCATGCTTCCGGCAGACGCCGGCTGTATCGTGGACAACGTGGATACGGTTATTTCCATTTATAATGCAGTCTGCAAGACAACTCCGCTGATCCGCAGAATTATCACGGTAACGGGAGACGCGATTGCAAATCCGCAGAACTACAGTGTGCGGACAGGTACCAGCTATAAGGAACTTTTAGAGGCTTCCGGCGGCTTTAAGACAGAACCGGAAAAAATCATTTCCGGCGGACCGATGATGGGACAGGCACTGTTCAATTTAGAGATTCCGGTGACGAAGACCTCTTCTGCGCTTACAGCTATGACGAAGGACGAGGTGGCGATTCATGCTCCTTCCGCCTGTATCCGCTGTGGAAGATGCGTAAGCGTCTGTCCGAGCCATGTGGTTCCCCAGATGATGATGGACGCGGCGGAACGCTCCGATATCGAACGTTTTACCGCATTAAATGGTATGGAATGCTGCGAATGCGGCTGCTGTACGTATGTGTGCCCTGCGAAGAGACCTTTAACCCAGGCCTTCAAGGAAATGCGTAAAGTAGTTGCGGCAAGCAGAAAGAAAGCGTAGGAGGGTGAAGAATGAGTAAATTATTAAACGTATCATCATCACCTCATGTCAGGGACCAGGTAACAACGAGTAATATCATGCTGGATGTTGCGATTGCCATGATTCCTGCGACTGCGTATGGTGTATATCAGTTCGGAATAAAAGCAGCACTTGTCATTCTTGTGACAGTCCTTTCCTGTGTGCTCAGCGAATATGTGTACGAGACACTCATGGGAAAACCAGTCACGATCAGCGACGGAAGCGCCCTGGTAACGGGTATGATCCTGGCGCTCAACATGCCGCCGAGCATCCCGTTGTGGATTCCGGTATTGGGCGGTATCTTTGCTGTTATTGTTGTAAAGCAGTTATACGGCGGCCTTGGCCAGAACTTCATGAACCCGGCTCTGGCGGCCAGATGTTTCTTACTCATCGCATTTGCGGGCAAGATGACTACCTTCACATATAACGACGCGGTAGTAAGCCCGACACCGCTTGCAGCCTTAAAGGCAGGCCAGGCAGTGGATATTCCGGCCATGTTCATCGGCAAGATTCCGGGAACCATCGGCGAGGTATCCGTGATCGCCCTGCTGATCGGCGCAGCTTACTTACTGATCAAGAAGGTCATCACCATCCGGATTCCGGCGGCCTACTTAATCACCTTCGCAGTGTTTGTGTTTATTTTCGGCCAGCATGATCTCATGTATGTGCTTGCACACTTATGCGGCGGCGGCCTCATCTTCGGTGCGTTCTTCATGGCAACCGACTATGTAACCAGCCCGATTACACCGAAGGGCCAGATCCTGTTCGGTATTCTCTTAGGTGTGCTGACCGGCCTTTTCCGGTTGTTCGGCGGATCCGCAGAGGGCGTTTCCTATGCGATCATCATCAGCAACATTCTGGTGCCGCTGATTGAGAAGATTACCCTTCCAAAGGCGTTTGGAAAGGAGGGCAAGTAAGATGAAAAAAGGCGGATTCATGAAAGACGCATGGATTTTATTTGCAATTACCTTGATTTCCGGTCTGCTTCTGGGCGCTGTCTATCAGATTACCAAGGTCCCGATCCAGATGGCCGAGGCGAAAGAGAGTCTCCATAAGTATCAGATTGCCTATCCGGATGCGGTGGATTTTGTATTTGATCAGGCGATCCAGGATCAGGTGGCTGTATCCAAAGAAACCTTAAAGGAGCAGAAGCCTGAGTACGGCAATGTCGCGGTGAGCGTGGCCTTAAAGGCAGTGGATGCTTCCGGCAATGTGATCGGACACATCATAACGGCCTCCTCCGACGACAGCTACGGCGGAACCGTCAAGGTTTCCGTCGGTATCACCAATGAAGGACAGATCACCGGCGTGGAGCTCCTGGAAATCAGTGATACACCGGGACTTGGAATGAAGGCGTCAGAGCCTGCGTTCAAGGATCAGTATAAAGATAAGTCAGTAGAAGAATTTACTGTGACGAAGACAGGCAGCACTTCCGATTCCGAGATCAACGCGATCAGCGGTGCGACCATTACTTCAAACGCAGTGACTCATGCAGTAGATGCGGCTCTTTACTTCGCAGCTAACTGCATACCGCAATAGGAGGTGGGATCATGAATAAATGTACAGAACGTTTATATAACGGCATCGTAAAAGAGAACCCTACCTTCGTCCTGATGCTGGGCATGTGTCCGACGCTGGCTGTTACGACTTCGGCCATCAACGGATTAGGTATGGGACTTTCCACAACCGTGGTTTTGATGTTTTCCAATATGCTCATCGCGGCGCTCCGCAAGATTATTCCCGACCGTGTCAGGATTCCTGCGTACATCGTCATCGTGGCAACCCTTGTTACCATCGTGCAGCTGCTTTTACAGGCCTATGTGCCCAGCTTAAATGCGGCTCTCGGTATCTATATCCCGTTAATCGTGGTAAACTGTATCATCCTTGGCCGTGCAGAGTCCTATGCCTCCAAGAACCCGGTGATGGCTTCTACCTTCGACGGAATCGGTATGGGTCTTGGTTTTACCATTGCCCTTACAGCAATCGGCCTTGTGCGTGAGATTCTGGGCGCAGGCGCGGTCTTCGGAAAGGTGTTTATTCCGGAGGATTTCCATATTTCCATCTTTATTCTGGCTCCGGGCGCGTTCTTCGTGCTGGCTGTCTTAACAGCGCTCCAGAATAAGTTCAAGGCTCCATCGGCGACCAACGGCTCCGTTCCCCAGTCCAGACTGGCATGCGGCGGCGACTGTATGAACTGTTCCGGCTCTTCCTGTATGTCCAACCATGAGATTCTGGAGACAAGAAAGAGACAGGCAGAGGAGGATGCCCTGGCATCGAAGAAGGCCGACCTGGCTAAGAAGGAAGCGGAATTAAAGGCCGCTACCTCGAAAAAAGAAGAATAGGAGGATGGATAGATGAAAGAATTGTTTTTAATCGCGGTCGGCTCAGCACTCGTGAATAACGTAGTCTTAAGCCAGTTCCTCGGTTTATGTCCATTCCTTGGCGTTTCCAAGAACGTAAAAACTTCTGCCGGTATGGGCGCAGCCGTTATTTTCGTAATAACCATTGCATCGTTTGTAACCAGCGTGATCTATAAGGGAATTCTGGTGAATTTAAATCTGGAATTCTTACAGACCATCGTGTTTATCCTGGTCATCGCCGCACTCGTTCAGTTTGTGGAGATGTTCTTAAAGAAGTCCATGCCGCCGCTTTATGAGGCGCTGGGCGTGTACCTGCCTCTGATTACGACCAACTGTGCCGTACTCGGTGTGGCATTAACCAACGTACAGAAGTCTTACAACATTTTAGAGAGCGTTATCAACGGCGTGGGTACTTCCGTTGGATTTACCATCGCCATCGTAATGCTGGCTGGTGTGCGCGAGAAGATCGAGCATAACGATGTTCCGTATTCCTTCCAGGGATCGCCGATCGTGCTCATCACCGCGGGACTGATGGCAATCGCGTTTTTCGGATTTTCCGGATTAATTTAGGGGGAGGAGACGAAAATGATAACAGGTATTATCATAGCGGCAGCCGTAGTAGGTATCCTCGGTATTTTAATTGGTGTCTTCTTAGGTGTAGCCAGCGAAAAATTTAAAGTAGAAACAGATGAAAAAGAGATCCTCGTGCGCAACGAGCTGCCAGGCAATAACTGCGGCGGCTGCGGATACGCAGGCTGTGACGCTCTGGCAAAGGCAATCGCTGCGGGTGACGCATCCGTGGATGCCTGTCCGGTAGGCGGAGCGGCTGTTGCGGGCAGAATCGGCGCCATCATGGGCGTGGACGGCGGAAACGCTGTGAAGAAAGTGGCTTTTGTAAAATGTAAGGGTACCTGCGATAAGACGAAGGTCCAGTACAACTACTACGGCATGGATGACTGCAAGAAGATCACAGTCGTTCCGGGCGCCGGAGAGAAAGCCTGCATCTATGGCTGTATGGGATACGGTTCCTGTGTCAAGGCCTGCGCCTTCGACGCGATTCACGTGGTTGACGGTGTGGCTGTTGTCGATAAGGAGAAATGTGTGGCCTGCGGCAAATGTGTGGCCTCCTGTCCGAACCATCTGATCGAGCTCGTGCCGTATACGGCGGAGCACCTCGTTCAGTGTAACTCCCATGACAAGGGCAAAGATGTAAAGGCAAAATGTGAATCAGGCTGTATCGCCTGTACCTTATGCACGAAGCAGTGTGAGTTCGATGCGATCCATATGGATAATAATGTGGCGGTCATCGACTACGAGAAGTGTACCAACTGTGGAAAGTGTGCGGCGAAATGTCCGGTGAAGGTTATTATTTAATGCATAAAAGAGAATGCGCAGTTTTGTGTGCATGATGGGAAACGGAGTACCGGAGACGGTGCTCCGTTTCTGCATCCGCTGGGGAGCGCAGTTTCAAAAGGATCTTTCTTTATAAGCGCTTTTTCTGCCGCCGCTTTTCTGATATACTGAGAGAAGGGCGCTGCAAAGAATAAAGAAAATGGTATACTAAGGTGAGGTGCGAAAAGATGAACGAATGGCTGACAAATCTTCTGGTGGCTCTGCTGTCTCCACCATGAATACGCTCATCCTACAAAAGTCACAATCCAAAATGCCTTGCTAAAGCATCGACAGTTTCTAAACGAGTATCCGTTTCTGCGTCATTTCTGACAATTGTAAAAAAACCGCTGTTGAGCCATTCATCGTAAATTTCCTGGCTATTGAATTTTGCTAAACAGTCACGGAAATTCTGCAAGGTTTTTTCCGGATCTGCAGCTTGTTTAATTTGAGATAGAAGAAACAGCTTTTCCTCATCATCTCTTTCAAAAAACATATCTACAGATAATGATTGAGGTGACAGCATAATTGCAACTTGATTGTAATCGGCTAATTGTTTCAAAATTTCCAAAGGTATATTAGTGTCAACAATTGTTCTCTTGTCGCCGGACAGCCGTATCAACTCCGCAATTTCAAAGTCTGCGGCTTCACGCGAATTACCCATAATCCAAGCTAAATATTCATCAGGAGTTCTGTTTATAAATTCCTGCCAGTCCTTCATAGTCTTGAAGTAACTTAAATTTGGTTGTTCCTCAGGAGTAATAATTTGCAGTAGTCTATCAAGTCCGTAGTTTTCCCCGCACAAAATCAAGTCATACTTTTTGGCAAGCATTTTACACATTATTGACTTGCCTGCATACGCTGTTCCGTTAATGAAGATACAATTCTTCAAATAATACTTTAGGATATTATTTCTAATTTTCATGTTTTTCTCCTTTTTATACGACAAAAAAGCCTATCAAATATAGGCGTATTAATAACATTAAAGATTCTTAATTATCTGATTCTATTGTTGTTGTATAAAAAGTGACACCACATTATATTTACCTCACATCATATAAATTTTCTTTGTATACTGGGTGGATCTGCGTATGAAATAATTGTAGCATTTCTTCTGTCCAAACTCAATATCATTCGGGATTACTCATGGATAGCTATTTGTAAAAACAGAGAGGGGTTGGGAATTTTCCAATAAGTTATTTTGTGGAAATGTGGTTGCGCTTTCTATACTTGCTCTTTATAAATTATGGTGGCGAAACGAAAATGAAAATGAAAATGAAAATGAAAAGGGCAGAATGCAGTAACCGTACAAGCTGTTTTGTAATGCCTGTGGTATCCAAAATGGTGCCAGACTTTCCAAAAACGTGCGGTAAGGAGTTGTGACGTAATACGTCTTCTAGTCTTTTAATCAATAAATTATAAAAAACTGTTGACAGTTCATACTGTAACATGTATTATTACAGTATGAACTGTAACTTAAATTATAACAGTAGTGACAGCAGTAACAACAGCAGTAATCGCAGCAGTAATCGCAGCAGTAATCGCAGCAGTAATCGCAGAAGTAATCGCAGAAGTAATCGCAGAAGTAATCGCAGAAGTAATCGCAGAAGTAATCGCAGAAGTAATCGCAGCAGTAATCGCAGCAGTAATCGCAGCAGTAATCGCAGCAGTAACAACAGCAGTAATCGTAGCAGTAATCGCAGCAGTAACAACAGCAGTAATCGCAGCAGTAATCGCAGCAATAATCGCAGCAGCAACACACCAGCAACACACCAGCAACAGCAAAACAAGTCTAAGTATACGGCCACAGAGCTCACCATAGAAAGCTGGCGGGATTGTCAGCGCGTGAAACGAGAGGCGACCGGTCCAAAACGAAAGGAGTATTCAGTATGAACACAAGAGAACACACAGAGATGAAGATGAGGGGCAGCGCGGATGTATCGTATCTTGGAAGAACCGTGGATGAGATGGTATGGGAGTTTATGGAGGAACAGGAGATCCCGGGACTGACCCTGGCGATTGTTCAGGCGCCCTATATTCCACGGGTTGTGGGATACGGATTTTCAGATGCCGGACAGAAGCGTCTCGCATCGGTGAATACACTTTGGCCGGCAGGCCCTATTTCCCAGGGATATGCGGCGGTGGCGGTCATGCAGCTGTACGAGGACGGAAGCGTGGAATTGGACGCGCCTGCCGCAGCGTATATTGATTCACTCCCGGAACAGTGGAAGAGCATTACGGTTCGTCAATTGCTTCATCACGCTTCGGGGCTTGCGGATTACAGGAAGCAGGAGGGATTCAGCCTTACGAGAGAGTGGTCGTTTGAAGAACTGATCGGTCTGACGGCAGATCTGCCTCTTCTGTTTGAACCCGGAACAGAGGTGGCTCAGAGTGCAACGAATTTCCTCCTTCTGACCGAAGTGGTCGAGAGAGTGAGCAATATGGCGTACCAGGAATTCGTCAGGAAGAATCAGTTTGAACTCCTTGGGCTTAAGCATACATCGTTTTCAGATGGTCTCTCAGCATTTCATCAGGAGGATTTATCCTTGAGTGAATACGTTCACCAGATATTCAAGACCGACGGCCGGTATATTGATCCGGCGGAGACGGCTGTCAGCTACCAGAGCGACGGAAGTGCGTTTCCGCAGATGCATTCCTCCGCCCTCCGCGGTTTTGGGGACGTGTGGGCGTCGGCGCAGGACATCTCCTTCTGGGATATCGGTCTTGCTGGCGGTGTCCTGATCAAAAAGCCGGAAGACAGGGCGGTTGTCTACGCGTCATGGACGCTTCCCGATGGACGGACCGTTCCGGGCAGTGCCGGATGGCAGTTCTACCATCACAGAGGCCTGATGGACATCAAAGGCTCCGTACCCGGATTTTCTTCTTTCTTAAGCCGCTTTACCCATCCGGAGGAGCTGGTGTGCGTCACCCTGATGGCAAACAAGGAGGGCGTGGATTTCACGAATCTGGGAAGAAAGATCGCCGGCGCCTTCGGAGATCTTTTGTCCACCAATTACGATGATACGCGGCTGTTCCTGATGGAAGGCCAGTTCTCGGCAGATGAGACGGTAAACAGGCTGGAGAAGCAGTTAAACGCACTGGATATCCCGGTGTTTGCCAAATTCGATCATGCAGGGAACGCGGCGGAGGCCGGATTGGAACTGAGACCGACAACGGTTCTCGTGTTCGGAGCGCCGAAGGTTGGAACCGGACTTATGCAGGCGGACCAGAGCATCGCGCTGGAGCTTCCTCTGAAGATCGCGGTATGGGAAGATGAAGCGGGAAGCACCTGGCTGGCATTTCCTAAGATGAAACCAGTGGCGGAGGAATACAGCCTGGGAGATCACCCGGTGATCAAAAATATGCAGAAGCTTCTGGAAAGGCTGGTAAAGAAGGCTGCGAATCTGTATGAAGGCTGATAGAAGAAAAACGCTGTGCTGTCCGAGGAAAGGGACAGCACAGCGTTCTTTTTTTTTATCAGGCTTCTGCTTTAATTCTTGCGATCTCGCTCTGGATTTCCACCATCTTTTTATCGTCCAGAGGATAGAATTTCATGGAAATCAACGTGGCGATCCAACCCAGCATGGGGATTCCGAAGTACAGCAGGATGCCGACCCAGAACAGCCCGGTGGACAGGGAATCGGTAACCGTCGGCAGTGCGTCCTTAAAGCCTACCAGGGCGACACACAGTCCTACGATGCTGGTTGCAAAGGAGGAAATCAGCTTGTCCACAAAACTGAACACGGTTCCCATCATACCGGGAACAAAACGGCCGGTCCGGTACGTTTCGTAATCGGCACAGTCGGCGATCATAGGAATGATCGTAGAGTTCGTCACCTGCATGGTAGCGTAGCCCAGGATGTAACAGATAATGAAAACTACAGTCTCAAGGTTAAAACCCTGCATGATCCGCGTGGGCACGCCGAAGACGAAGAGCAGAATCAGCGGAATCTTGAGGAAAATGGAACCCCAGGTGAAGTTCACCAGTGTCCGCTTGAGGCCGATTTTTCTTGCAATTCCGGTTCCAAAGAAGATGAACAGGATGGCGGGCAGGATGGTCATGGCGGAAATCTGTCCGGAGACTCCGTAATTCCCGACGATCAGTGCAAATATGATCAGGACTACTGTGGCATTGCCGCTGACGTTCATACCGATCTTGTCGGTAGAGGCGGCGATTACCAGCATCTGTATGGCGCGGTTTTCTTTGATGATGGGCCAGTAATCCTTGAATTTTGTCTTAACGCCTTTATCACCGATACCGAAGAATTCTTTTCTGTCTTTCTTCCAGATGCCGATGACTGCCAGCAGGGTAAGGCAGAAGGAGAGGCCAATTGCTGTGAGAACCAGTTCGTTAAACAACTCCAGCGTAAAATTTCCGTATTTGGGAACGAGATACGTCGGAAGATAGATGTTAAAGCCAGCCATTAAAAGGGTAGTCAGCACGCCGTCAATCAGTCCGAACAGAGGCCGCTGCTTCGGGTCGTTAGTCAGACATACCTGGCCTGACTTTGTACAGGCAGTCTGTGCCGTGTAGCCCAGAATATAGATGGCATAAAGGACGATAAAGACCGGAAGCTTCAGCGCCTGCGTCAGTAAATGCGTGTAGTGAAATACGAGATACATAATGAAGGCCATCAGCACATTGCCGCCCAGCATGTACGGACGGAATTTGCCGAATTTACCATTGGTTTTGTCGATCAGGAATCCGATCAGCGGATCGGTGAAGCCGTCGAAGATACGCATGGCTGTCAAAACATTGGATACCAGCACAACTCCGAGTCCCACAATGCCTGTGGCGTAATAGGAGATCAGAGACATGGCCATGATGATGACATTGGTGGCTGTATTGTTCATTGCAAAAAAAGCAATCTGCCAGAATTTGGCGCGGTTGTACTGGATTTCTTCCAGGTTTTTCGTTGGTTCCATTTAAGTTCCCCCTTGTGATAAGTTGATAAGTGACGTCGCTTTTCTTATATTTTATAGTTTCAGGACTTGTTTTACTAGGATACGGGTGGCTGATAATAGCACATATCTTGCATTTTTCTGCGGGATTTAGTAGAATTAAGACAGATTTTGTGAGGAGGACACGATATGGAGAGTTCAAGGGACATGATTCCCGAATATGTTTACTCCCGCCAGGCGGAATTTGAGAATTCAGAGGTGTATTCCAGAACGATTGAGCGGCGGTATCAGGGGGAGGATCAGATGCTGAGCTACATCAGCCAGGGCAATTTAAAAGAATGCCTGCACATCTTTCAATCCAGCGATGGGGACGGAGCGCCCCTTAATATGGATGATGTCTATCACCGGTATCCTGATGATTTTCTGCGGTCTGTTAAGAATTCCATGATATCACTGAATACGCTGTGCCGCATTGCGGCAAGGAGAGGAGGCGTGTCTGCCTTTATCGTAGGGAGCATTTCCTATAAATATGGCCTGCTGATCGAAGGCTCTTCCTCCGTGGAATTTCTCCAGAAGAAGGTGACGCCCATGATGTTCAGCGATTACTGTCTGGCGGTCCGGGACTGCTCCACGGCCCAATACAGCGCCAAGGTGCAGGAGATTACCACCTATATTCTGGAGCATCTGCCCTCTGAACTCACAGTGAACCAGCTGGCGGAGCTGTTCTTTCTGAACGTCTCCTCCCTGTCCCGGAAATTTAAGAGCGAAACGGGATTTTCGGTTACGGAGTTTATTAATTTCCACCGGATCAAGCTGGCTCAGTATTATTTAAGCCAGGGAAACCGGAGCATCACCGAGGTCGCCTATCTGGTAGGCTATAACGACAGCAATTACTTTTGCAGAATGTTCAAGAAGGTCACTTCCATCACTCCGAGTCAGTATTTAAAGAATGTGAGGACGGAAGGGATGCTGATTTAGATTGGAAAAGAGACAGGAGAGCCCGCAGCCGCCGGTTATACGGAGGCTGCAGGCTCTTTCTTTTCACTTTTTGTTTTTTGCTTTCGCTATTTCAGGGCGTTCTGCCGGTATTTGGCCGGCGTCGTTCCGTATGCTTTTTTGATAAAATCATAGAAATTGCAAAGCTGTGAAAACCCCAGCTCATCGGAAATGCTCTGAATGGACATGTTGGTATTCAACAGGTAATAGTTGGCCTGCGACAGTTTGATATCATTTAAAAGCGTCTTGAAGTTTTTGCCGGTGTGCTTTTTGACGAAGGCCGATAAGTAGTTGGGATGGTAATGGAAGTATTCCGCGGTCGATACAAGCGTTGCCGTGGCGTAATTCAGGCTTAAATACTGAAAAAGCGCGGTAATCTGGACCGATACCTTGCTTGTAAATGTATGGGTGTTGATCTGTATGGTGCTGTAGCGGATGATCTCCGTGAAGAATACCACCAGAAGACAGCGCAGCGTTACCTTATAATATAACGGTTTATTGAGATATTCCCCACAGATCCGGTCCGTCAGCTCCACAAGATCGGGCGTCAGACTGGAGTTGAAGATCAGAAAGTTAGAGGATTTATCCTGTGACAGGAAGTAACTTAAAAAGAACGGGCCTATATGCTCGTGCTGCTCAATCAGACTCCAGAACGTAGAATTGAACAGCGACTTTTTGATTAAAATGTTCAGGACGATATTGGAGTCATTTTCTATATTCAGGGAATGTCTGGCATTGGGATTCAGTATGCAGAGACTCCCTTCCTTTAGCAGAATCTGTTCACCAGACCCCAGCGTCTGCGTGCATTCCCCGCTTAACACATAGTTTAATTCGAAAAAATCGTGACCGTGCAGCTGTTTCCCCATGTTGGCGCGGGACAGATGAAGATTGATAAAGATGTCGTTTTTTTCTTCAAAGACCTCTTCCGCAAGAAGCTCCTTTCTGGCAGTATAACGCCGGTACTCTGCCTCTGTCATGGTCTTTCTCGTATAATTCGTCAGGGCTTCCAGAATTTCACATTTCATAGAATTTTACCTCCATGGCCATTATAACACAAATATTAAGTATCAATAACTATATTATTAAAAATTAATATATTTTATCAAATTAAGGGGCCTTATAATAGAACCATGACGTCAGCTTGATAACAAACAAAAACAGGAGGTAGTTTCAGTGAACAGAAGAAAGATATGGGGATATGGAGTGGGAGCATTGGGGAAGGACCTGGCAAATATCGTAATCAGCTCGTACCTGCTTGTATTTTACACGAATGTACTGGGGATTTCGGCAGCGGCAGGGGGAACCATTATGATGGTAACAAAGATCTGGGATGCCATCAATGATCCGATGATGGGGATCGTTGCTGACAAGACGAAAACCAGATGGGGAAAGTTTCGTCCCTATCTGCTGTTTGTACCGATCCCGCTGGCAGTATGCGCGGTACTGACCTTTACTCCGGTCAGCTTTTCCTACACCGGAAAGTTAATCTGGGCGGCGGTTACCTATACGCTGACCAACACGCTGTTTACCTGTTATGATGTGCCCATGCTGGGAATGGTGCCGTCTCTCAGTGACAGCCCGAGGGACCGCAACGCACTGGCAACATCGGGGCGCTTCTTCACAACAATTGCTATTTTGCTTGGGAGCACCTTCGCCTATCCGATGATTCAGTATTTAGGCGGAGGCGCGGAGGTACAGAATCTGAAGAAAGGATACCCGGCTTTTCTGGCGATCTTAGGCGTAATATCCATAGCGGGTGCGTGGATTGCGTTTGCCAGCACGAAGGAAGTGGCGGTCGCTGAGCAGGAAACGCTGTCGGTAAGCCGTCTGCTGTCTGCGTTAAAGAAAAATAAACCGCTCTACATACTGCAGGGGATGAATCTGTTTTTCAGCATGGGCATGATGGTATCGACTTCTGTAGGCGCGTACTATGTGATGTATGTAATCGGCAGGACAGAGCTGATCTCCATTTATATGCTGGCGCTGACCTCGGCTATGACGGTCAGTACACTGGTGATACCGGGCGCTTTGAAACGAGTCTCGAAGGAGCGCTTTATTGTGGCCGCACTGGGAATTGCGGTGGCTGCAAATATCATGATGTTTCTGTTTGGGGCGGCTAATATTCCGCTGCTTTTACTCCTGTCATTTATCAGCAACGGCTGTTCCTTTGCACCGGCCGTGGTGATGACTGTGATGGTCTCGGATGTGGCGGATCATACGGAATACGAAAAAGGATACCGCGCGGACGGCGTACTGTTCTCCATCAATTCCTTTGTAATTAAACTGGCAACAGCCATAAACAGCGGGCTGATCGGTTTCATGCTCACCGCCAGCGGATTTGACGCGGCCAGAGAGGTGCAGTCCTCCGCGACAGTCACGGGAATCAACGTGGTCCGTTATCTTTACCCGATTGCCGCGTTTGCTGTCACCATCGCACTGTTGAAGCTGTATCCGCTGAATGCGGAAAAGCTGGATGTGGTCCGTACGGAATTAAAGAGAAAGAGAGGTTCAATCGAATGAAAATAACAAAACTAAGATGCAGCGGCCTGAATAATCCATTAGGGTTAAAGTGGGGAAAACTGGAATTTTCCTGGATTCTTCAGTCACAGAACCAGAATGTGCGGCAGCAGTCCTGCCGTCTGATTGTAAACGATGCGGAAGACGGGAGCATTATCTGGGATACCGGAGTCGTGGAGACTGCCAGCCAGTCCTGCTGTTTTTCTCCGGAGGAAAAGCTGCAGTCGGGAAAGCGCTATGCGTGGCATGTGTTGGCCTGGGATAACAGGGGGGAAAATGCAGTCAGCGGGACTGCATCATTTACAATGGGCTTAAAGCGCGGGGAATGGCTTGCGCAGTGGATCGGATGTCAGGAGAAGGATCTGGATGAGACCGTTAAAATGGCCGACAAAAAGGAGATGACAGCGGCATTTCTGGCCATGGTCTCGGGGGAGAAGAATGCATTTATCCCGGATCGGAAATTAAATCCCTGCCACATTTACCGGAAGGTATTCCGATGCGGACAGCAGGCGCCGCAGACCTCCTTCCTGTCTGTCACTGCGCATGGGCTGTACCGGGTGCAGATTAATGGAACGGACGTGACGGACACCAGGCTGAATCCGGGTTTTACGGCCTATGACAGCTATCTTGAATACCAGACGTATGAGGTCGGCGGACTGCTGAAGGCCGGAGAAAATGTGATAACGGCCGTGCTGGCAGACGGATGGTACCGTGGAAAATACGGAATACTCGGTTACGGCAATAACTACGGAACCGAACTGGCCCTTTTGCTTCAGCTGGATATCGACTACGGGGACGGGCAGCGGGAGACCGTGAGCTCTGATACGGAGTTCCGGTATCATCAGTCCGCATATCTCTATTCGGATCTTCTGATCGGTGAAAAACAGGACGGAAGAATGGACAGGAACGAATTTGCGTCTCCGGAGTTTGACGACAGCGCATGGGAGCGCGCGGCAGTGAAAAACGGTTCCTTCGATGTGCTGCAGGGGATTTCGGCGGAACCGGTGCGCTGCACAGACGTAATGGAGGCGAAGGAGATTCTTCTCTCGCCAAAAGGGGAGACCATAGTCGATTTCGGACAGGTGATGGTCGGTGTGGTGAGAATCGAGGCAGAGGGAAGCGAGGGAGACACAATCAGGCTGGAGCACAGCGAGGTCCTGGATAAACAGGGAAACTTTACGAACAATGTATCCGGATACAACCGTGACCAGACCGACTATTTCATCTGTTCCGGAAAGGGAACCGAGATCTTTGAACCGGAATTTACCTTTCATGGCTTCCGCTACGTAAAGGTAACGGGATATCCGGGAATTCTGAGCCCGGAAAAGATAAAGGCGGTGGTTCTTGGCAGTGATTTGGAGGAGACGGGAGAGTTCCTTTGCTCCGATACAAGGCTGAACCAGCTTCAGTCCAATATCCGCTGGAGTCAGAGAGGAAATATGCTTTCGATCCCGACAGACTGCCCCCAGCGGGAGCGGGCCGGATGGACGGGCGATATCCTGGTCTATGCCAAAACGGCGGCTTACAATCAGAATGTGAAGCAGTTCCTGAGAAAATGGCTGAAGAACATGGAAAAGGAACAGTTCTCCGACGGATTAATTCCCATTATCGTCCCGTATCCCATCGCCTACAGCGCGATGCAGAAGGAAGCCTTTGGGACAGAGACATCGGCCGGATGGGGCGATGCAGCCGTCATTGTGCCGTGGGTGCTGTATTCGTGTTATGGGGACCGGGAAATTCTGGAAGAAAGCTTTGAGATGATGGTCAAATGGATGCAGTACGTCGAGGCGGATGCGTCCTCCCACATGCCGGAGCTTCAAGGCCTGGTGACGGAAGAACGGAGAGAACGGCAGAAATACTTATGGAACACGGGATTTCATTTCGGAGACTGGTGTTATCCAAGCTGTAAAAATGACCGGGGTGAGACCGACATGTTCCGCTCGGCGTACACGACGAAAGAGTATGTGGCGACCGCCATGTATGCATACTCCACGGACGTCATGAGCCGCGTCTGTGCCGTGCTGGGGAAAACAGAGCAGCAGAACCATTATCAGATACTGAATGAAAAGATCAGAAAGGCATTTTCCGATGAGTATGTAAACGGGGACGGAACGATCGGGGGCGCGGTACAGGGCGTCTATGTGCTGGCCCTGGCGATGAAGATGGCGGAGGGAGAGAAGCTTAAGAACATGGCGGCCCGCCTGGCAGAGATGATTGCAGCGAATGATGACAGGCTTGACACCGGTTTCCTTTCTATTGAACATTTACTGGACGTGCTGACAGAATACGGGTATCAGGATATTGCGCGCCGCCTGCTCTATCAGGAACGATGCCCATCCTGGCTTTACGAAATCAACAGCGGCGCCACCACAATCTGGGAAACATGGAATGCAGTTCTGGAGGACGGAACTCCCACGGATAACTCCTTTAACCACTATGCGTTCGGCTGCGTCGGAGACTGGATGTACCGCAATCTGTTGGGAATCAAACGGGTAAAACCGGGATATGAAGAATTTCTGATCAAACCGGACTTTTCCTATGGACTGGTTTGGGCGAAAGGCGCTTACCAGTCACGGTATGGGCGGATCGAGTGCCAATGGCATCTGGACGGAAATCAGGGAGAACTCGCAGTGACGGTTCCCGTGGGAACAAGGGCTGTTATGGAAGCCGGAGAGGAGAGAATGGAGGTTGGAAGCGGCAGCTATGTTATGAAATTCCAGCTCACAGCAGGCAGAGAATGCGCTTAGGCGCAGACTCTGTCTGTTTTTTTCTACAGAAAATATGCTTCACGTGAGTCATAAAAAATAGTACAATATACACTATGACTCATCTGTGCACATAAGAAATTATTGAAATAAATGGCGGACTCATTAAAATAAAAAGTAAGGAGGAAATGATCCGGTGATTACGAGAGAAGATGTAGCGAAGAGGGCCGGCGTATCGGTCAGTGCAGTTTCCAGAGCAATGAACGGCAGAGGATATGTTGCAAAGGATAAGAAGGAAGCGATCTATAAAGCAGTGGAGGAATTGGGCTACAGGCCGAATCCCCTGAGTAACTCCCTGAAAAACAGGCAGACTTATCAGTTGTGTTTTTTCGGTTCGGATATCTACAATTCCTTTTATACAGAGCTTTTTAATAAAATGTCCGATTATGCCATGGATCGCGGGTACACATTGTTCTACTTTTCTAATTTCAGTGTGGAACGGGTAAAAACCATGCTGATGGATGGAATGATTGTGGAGAACGACAGTGTGGCGGAGGAGGTGCAGGCACTATTGGGAGAACCGTTTTATATGCCGATTGTCACTGCCTCCTACGGAGTCCCGGTTAAGAATTTAAAACGGATTCCCTATGTGGATGTGGATACGTACGATGCGGTAGAGCTTGGACTTGCTTACTTAAAAGAGATGGGGCATAAAAAAATTGCCTTTGCTACTTTATATGATTTCTTTCATGACAGCCGTTTACATCCGAGGCATGTGGCCTTCGGTAATCAGATGAAGGCGGTCTATGGAAAACAATTTAGGGATTACATAATCGACAATGCCGGAAACACGAGACCGGCTTTTGCCAGAGAAAATTTTTTCGAGGAGGGAATGAGCGGTGCTGACCGGTTCCTTGAACGAAACTGTGGGGCGACTGCCATCTTCTGCTTTAATGATGAGTTCGCTCTGGGAATGCTGAGGCGTTTTGAACAACTGAACATCAGGGTTCCTGAAGATATATCGATTCTCGGCATCGACGGGATCGAAAACAGGAAGTATGTGACACCGTTTCTATCTTCTGTGTCTTTAAACATCGGAGAGCAGGCAGAATGCTGCGTCAGTACCCTGCTGGATATGATTGAGGGGCGCAAAGTAAACTATTTTAACTCCTTCAAACCGTATTTGAGCGAGGGAAATTCTGTAAAAAAACTATAAAGAAATAATGATACATAAAGGAGACTAAATACTATGGGCATTCATTTTGGAGTTGATTATTACCCGGAACACTGGCAGAGAGATCGGTGGGAGACCGATGCTGAGCTGATGAAGGAGATGGGGCTTACGGTAGTCCGAATGGCTGAATTTTCCTGGCACAAGCTGGAACCGCAGGAAGGAAAGTATGACTTTGCATGGCTGGACGATGCCATCGACCTGCTGGGCCGCTGCGGAATCAGGACGATTGTGGGAACGCCTACGGCTGCTCCGCCTGCCTGGATGGCAAACCGCTATCCTGAGATTCTTCCGGTGGACCGGGAGGGGCGGGTAAGAGGCTTTGGGGGGCGTCACCATGACTGCCAGTCCAATGCCGTATACCGCGGGTTTGTGCGGAAAATTGTGACTGCTATGGCCGTTCATTATAAAGATAATCCGAATGTCATCGGATGGCAGCCGGACAATGAGCTGGGAAACAGCCATCATGATTTGTGTATGTGCGAAAGCTGCCGGAAGAACTTCCAGGGATGGCTCGAAAAGAAATACGGTACTGTGGACCGCTTGAATGAAGCCTGGGGCAATGCCTTCTGGAGCCAGGAGTACAATGAATTTTCGGAAGTATTTACACCGAGGATTACAGTGACAGGTGAAAACCCATCCGCTATGCTGGACTGGAAATGCTTCTGTTCTGACTTGATTGTGGATTTCATGAAGGAGCAGACCGATATTATCCGCAAACACTGCCCGAACCATTTTATTACCCACAATTATATGGGCTTTGCTGATAAGGTGGACTACTATGATTTGGGAAAGGAACTGGATTTTGTCAGTCATGACCAGTATCCCGGCGGATTTTTTGCCGATGAGTCCCATGGACGCGGCGATATCCTGGCCTCCACCCTGGATGTGGTAAGAAGCTACAAAAATAAAAACTTCTGGATCATGGAGCAGCAGTCAGGAATCACCGGCTGGGAAGTGATGGGGCGTGCGCCGGCGCCGGGGCAGCTTTCCCTGTGGTCCCTCCAGTCGGTGGCTCACGGAGCCGATGCGGTGGTGTATTTCCGCAGGAGAGTCTGCGCAATGGGGACGGAGCAGTACTGGCACGGAATTCTGCCTCACAGCGGTAATCCCGGCCGCAGATATTATGAGCTGAAGGAGATGATACGGAAGGCAGCTCCATTGATGGAAAAGATGGAGGGCTCCATGCCCGCTCCGGAAGTCGGCATCGTATATTCGTTCCGGCAGAATTACGCCCTTCAGATTCAGCCGCAGAATCCCAATATGTCTTATACTGAGCAGATTCAGGAGTACTACAGGGCATTTTACGACAGACAGATTCCGGTGGATTTCGTGCCGGATGACGGGGATTTCGGTAAATATAAGCTGCTTGTCGCGCCGCTTCAGTATCTGATGAATTCCGAACTGGAGGAACGTTACTTCCGTTATGTGAAAAACGGCGGCCATTTAGTCCTTACCATGCGAACCGGAGTGAAGGATGAGACCAATATCTGTATGACTGACCGGGAGCTTCCGGGACGGCTGTCTGAGCTTACGGGCTCGGAGGTATTGGATTATGACTGCTTAAGAGATGCAAGAGTATCGGCGGTATTTCAAAATGAAAGCCACACAGCCCGAAACTGGTGTGACATCATAACCGTGAAGGAGGGAGCGGAGGTCCTTGCAGTCTATGGCAGTGAATTTTATGCGGGAGAGCCTTGCGTTACTAAGAATGAATACGGACAGGGCTGCTGTTACTACATCGGAACGGAGCCTGACGAGGCGTTCATGGCGGCCCTGGTCCGGTATATGACAGATGCAGCGGGGATCGCAGCGTTGGGAAATGCGGATGAAGGTGTAGAGCTTGCCGCCAGAGAAAAAGCTGATCGCAGATGGATCTTTGCTATGAATCATACAGACCGGGAGAGGACTTACTCCGTGGATTCCTCCTATCGGCTGGTCTATGGCGAAGAGGCAGGGAAGCTTAATGGATATGAGGTACAGATACTCGAGAGGAAGATTTAAAATGGTAGCATAGCTGCTATGTTATTCTGGGTTTTGTATTCTGGACTCAGAATGTGGATTGAAATAAGGTAATCAGAGATTCTGATGATATGTGAGGCCGTCTTAGGATTACCGCTTACGGCCCACCGAAACGTTTCGTTACCCGAATATACATAAAAATGACCGGGAGTGCCGGACACAGAATGGGAGTGTCCGCTGCTCACGGTCATTTTTATGGCAGACGGGAGCCGGCTTTTTCTTCTTACATCATATCTTAAATCCTCTTCCGTGGTAATTTTATTTTTACTTCTTCTGAAACCACGCCCAATTCCTGTCAGAATTCCATGATACATTCAACCGGTGGAGAAAGGCTGCAGCTTGTTAATCAGCATAATTAACGACCGCTCGTTGCCGAATCCAATGATTTGAAAATCTTCAACGGGGAGTGCGGCAGTAAAAAAATAATATTATTGTGATAAAAACGGTAAAATTTTACTAGATTAAAAGCGGAAAATATAATTGTAGGCACGTTTAGTTAAAAAATAATCAATTTTATTATGACAAATGCACAAAAATGAGGCAGTAAAATCATGCATAATATTGAAAATGTGATTTTTACTTAGTAAAACATTGAATATTTTACTAATGTGTGTTACGATGTATTTACCAAAAGTTAAGGAGGAAATAATTATATGAAAAAGACAATTGCGGTGATTGCGGCTCTTTCTGTGGCGGCTGTGACAGTACTGAGCGGGTGTGGGGCAAAGGCTGACAGCCAGGCAAACGGCGGCAAGGTAAAGATCCGTTTTGCATCGTGGGACAATGCAGAGGATCTGGATAAGCAGCAGGCGCTGGTAGACCAGTTTAACGCCAGCCATGACGACATCGAGGTCTCGCTGGAAGCTTACGGAAGTGAGTATGATACAAAGATTAGTGCCGGCATGGGATCGGGAGATACGCCGGACGTGCTCTACATGTGGGATTACCCGTCCTACTATGAAGGCCTGGAACCGCTGGATTCCTACATAGAAAAAGAGGGCGCAGATTATAAGGACAACTACTACGACGCGTTATGGCCATATAACTCCAAGGGAGATTCGGTCTATGGCATTCCGGTAGGCTTTACCACACACGCGCTGTTTTATAATAAGGATATTTTCGCACAGGCGGGAGTCGCTGAACCGACCAATGACTGGACATGGGACGATCTGATGGCGGCAGCGAAGACGATCACCGAGAAGGTGGACGGCGTGAAGGGCTTTTCCTTCCAGATGAAGCCGGATCCGTACGATTATGAGATGTATTTATGGAGCAACGGAACCGCGTTTGTGGATAAGGACGGAAACCTCGATGGAAATTTAAACTCCGACAAGGCAGTTGACGCTGTCGCCATGTTCCAGAACATGGAAAAGGACGGATATGGGGTGGCTACGGAGAAGAACGGTACAGACGAGTTCAGAAGCGGCCAGACAGCCATGTATATCTACGGCGCATGGTCGATTGCCTCCCTTAATGAGGACGGCTTAAACTACGGTATCGTCGATATTCCGGCATTTGCGGGAGCGGGCCATGATTCTGTCAGCATCTTAAGCTCCTCAGGCGTATCGATTTCCAAGGATTCCAAGAACAAAGACGCCGCCTGGGAGTTTGTGAAATACTGGACAGGCGAGGAGATGAACAAGGCGAGAATCGGCTATGAGCTTCCGGCTTTAAAGTCTGTCGTAGAGTCCGAGAAGATCCTGGACGATCCGGCCAACGCTCCATTTTACTCCATGCTGGAGCAGAGCAGCGGCTACACACCTGCAAGCTTTATTGTAGACAACTGGTCCGAGCTTAAGGACACCCTGGATCTGACCTTTGAGCGTGTCTATAACCCGAGTACCATGGAAGATCCGGCTGCCGTACTGAATGAGGCGGTATCCGAGATGCAGTAAACTGCAGACATTCCCCGCAGCAGGCCAACCCTGTGCGGGGAACTTAAATGGAGGTAAATCATGGAGAAGAAAAGTTTCCTTAGAAAGGCAACTCCCTATCTGTTCATCCTGCCGTGGATCATCGGGTTCATCGTCTTTACAGCAGGCCCCTTAATACTGTCGCTGGTGATGAGCTTCTTTGACTGGCCGATCACATCGACGCCGACGTTCCGGGGACTGGGGAATTATGTGGAAATGTTTACAAAGGATAAACAGTTTTACAAATCTCTGGTCATCACATTAAAATATGCCGCAATCTTCGTACCCCTTAACATGATTATCGCCCTGTTCCTGGCCATGCTGATCACGCAGCCGGTAAAGGGTGTCAAAATTTACAGAACCATTTTCTATATCCCCGCAGTCGTATCCGGCGTTGCCATCTCCATCATCTGGGGATGGATTTTAAACGGCAACTACGGCGTGTTAAACTATCTGCTCTCCCTGCTGGGAATCGAAGGCCCCAACTGGCTGGTGGATCCTTCCTGGGCGCTTCTGGCCGTTATTCTGGCGAGCGCGTTCGGCGTGGGGACCATGATGCTGATATTCTATACGGATATCAAGAGCATTCCCATCGATTTATATGAGGCTGCTTCCCTGGACGGCGCCAGCCCGGCGAGACAGTTCTTTTCCATCACACTGCCGATTATCACGCCGACGATTCTGTTTAACTTGATTACATCGTTAATCAGCTCATTCCAGCAGCTGACCCTCGTCATGCTGCTCACAAACGGCGGACCGTTAAAATCTACATATTTCTACGGGATGTTTACCTACAACAACGCGTTCAAGCACCACAAGCTGGGATACGCAAGTGCCAACGCATGGGTGATGTTTGTCATTATCCTGTTCCTGACAGCCCTCGTATTCAAGTCCTCCTCTGCATGGGTATTCTATGAGACCGAGGCCAAGAATTCCAAGAAGAAGACCAAGAAAGGCAGGAAGTAATTATGAGTATGTCGAAAAAATCAAAGATCATCATCTACGTGCTTTTGACCATTATGGCCCTCTATTTCCTGTCACCGTTCGTCTATATGCTGTTTACCACATTTAAGACGGAAGCGGAAGCCATCGCCTATCCGCCTAAGATGTTCCCGAAGAAATGGCTGGTGGAAAACTACTTAAACGCATGGAACGCACAGCCCTTCGGACGTTACCTTTGGAATTCCATTGTGGTAACGGTCGGAACCACGGCGGGACAGATTATCTCCTGTTCGCTGGTGGCCTATGGCTTTGCAAGATATAATTTCAAAGGCAAAAATGTCCTGTTCATGATTCTGCTGTCCACCATGATGATCCCCTGGGATGTGACGATGATCCCGCAGTATATGGAATTCAAGATATTTGGATGGATCAATACCTTAAAACCGCTGATCGTACCGGCCTGGTTCGGTTCTGCCTACTATATTTTCCTGATGAGGCAGTTCCTGATGGGCGTGCCGAAGGACTTTGAGGAGGCGGCCAGAATTGACGGCGCCAATGCATTCCAGATTTACTGGCGGATTTTTATGCCGATCATGAAGCCGCAGTTAATCTTAGTCGGCGTTTTGAACATGATCACCGTGTGGAACGACTACCTTGGGCCACTCATTTTCTTACAGGACAGGAGTAAATTCACCCTGGCTCTCGGGCTGGCATCCTTTAAGGGAGTTCACAGCACAAAGATCATACCGATGCTCTGTATCACAGTCATCATGATTCTGCCCCCGATCATTGTGTTCCTCTTTGCACAGAAACACATCGTGGAGGGAACGAGCGGAGCGATTAAATAATAGGAGACAACTATGGAAAGACGTAAAAAGAAACGATGGGAAGATGAGACAATCACAGGAATCGGAAGACGCGGAGCCAGAACCTCATTTTATGAGGATTCTGCCAGACATGTGAGCTTAAACGGCGACTGGAGATTTCTGTATCTGGAAGCGCCGGAATTCTCTCCGGCTGGATTTGAAGAGCCGGGAAGCGGGGCGGGCTGGGATACCATCGATGTCCCCTCTGTATGGCAGATGCGGGGATACGATCATATGCACTATACGGATGTCCTGTACTTATTCCCGGTCAATCCCCCATACATACCGTCGAAGAATCCTACAGGCATCTATAAGAGAAGCTTTGTTCTGGACGACGCCTGGCTTGCGGGAGATACGATTCTCAAATTCCACGGGGTGGACAGCGCCTGTGACATATGGGTTAATGGCGTCCACGCCGGTTACAGCAAGGTGAGCCGTCTGCCCGCAGAGTTTGATGTCACCTCTCTGGTGAAACCGGGAGAAAATGACGTCACAGTCCGTGTATACAAGTGGTCGGACGGAACGTATCTGGAGGACCAGGATATGTGGTGGTTTTCCGGAATTTACAGGGATGTGGAACTGATTAATGAGCCCAGGAAGGCGGTCCTGGACTGCCGCGTGACGGCGGTTCTGGACACGGCCTGCGAATGCGGCCGGGCCGCCATCGACCTGACGGTAAAGGGAGCCGGAAGCGGAACCTGGAGCCTGCTTGACGGGGAACTTCTGGTGGCAGAGGGGAATTTTACCTCCTCCGGAGACCAGAAGGAGATAAGAATCACAGCCGAAGCCGGAACGGTGCATCCGTGGACTGCGGAGACCCCTTACCTGTACCGGATCAGAATCCGGTTTGAGGACCATGAGATCACGGTCCGGACCGGCTTCCGCACCATAGAGATCAAAGACGGTAATTTTACCGTCAATGGAACCGCCATTCTGTTAAATGGTGTCAACCACCACGACTACAGTCCGACCGAGGGGCGCGCCGTCACGTATGAGCAGATGAAAAACGATGTGATTCTGATGAAACAGCACAATATCAACGCGCTCCGGTGTTCCCATTATCCGGCTGCCGACTGCCTGTACGATCTGTGTGATGAATACGGCCTCTATGTGATCGACGAGGCGGATCTGGAGTGCCACGGTTTCGAATGGGTGGAAAACTATACCTGGATCTCCGATGATCCTGCGTGGGAGACTGCCTACGTGGACCGTGCCGTCCGCATGGTAAGACGGGATTTCAACCATCCCTCCATCATCATGTGGTCCCTCGGCAATGAATCCGCCTTCGGCTGTAATTTCGTGAAGAGCGCGGAAGCGGTGCGGACGATGGATCCGTCCAGACTGGTCCACTACGAGGGTGATTTCGAGGCGGAGGCGGCGGACGTCTACTCCACCATGTACACCTGGCTGGATAAGCTGGAAGAGATCGGCCGCGGCGAAAAGGGGAATCAAAAACCCCATGTCATGTGCGAATACGGCCATTCCATGGGAAACGGAGCCGGCTGTCTAAAGGCCTACCAGGACCTGTTCCGCAAATACAAACGGCTGCAGGGCGGTTTTATCTGGGAATGGTACGACCACGGATTCCTCACAAAGGATGAGGAAGGCCACGAATATTACCGGTACGGCGGCAGCTACGGAGATTTCCCCAACAACGGGAATTTCTGTATCGACGGCCTTCTGATGCCGGACCGCACGCCGTCGCCGGCGCTTGCCGAGTACCGGCAGGTGATTGCCCCGGTGGAAATCCGGAAGAAGACGGGCAGCGGGCGCGAGATTCTTTTAAAAAACTGGTATGATTTTAGCAGCCTGTCCCATCTCTGCGCGAAATGGTGGATTTCCTGTGATGAGACCGTACAGGAAGAGGGCGTGATCGAAGATCTGAATGCCGGGCCGGGAGAGGTCTGCCGTCTGGAAATTCCATACCGGCCGTTTATGCCGGAGAGCAATACGGATTACTACTTAAATGTGTCGGTCTGTCTGAAGGAAGACGCCCCCTACGCCGGAAAGGGCCACGAAGTATCCCGCGGGCAGTTTCTGCTTAAGGAGCATCTGGAGACAGCCGTGCTCCATGAGGCGGGCGGCCGCCTTGTGACGGAGGATGACGGGATCTTCTTTAAAGTAAAGGGCGAATCGTCGGAGGTGGTGTTCCATAAGATCTACGGCCGACTGGAGCGCTGGACGGTGGCTGGAAAGCCATACGTGACGGCGGGGCCTGAGGTGACGGTTTACCGGGCTACCATAGACAACGATATGTATAAGAAGGATGACTGGATGAACAAATACTTCATACAGCTTCCGGATGAGCAGATGGAGTATTTCAGGACAGAAGAGCATGAGAACCGTGTCGATGTGACGATCGGTACGTATTTTGGCTGCTTAAACCAGTCGTGGGGATTTTTGTGCGACTATCACTATACGGTGTACGGAGACGGCGCTGTGACCTGCCGCCTGGAAGGAAAGCAGATTCAGCGCGGGAAAGCGGAGCCGGGATTTCTGCCCCGCATCGGTATCCGGATGAAGGCGTCAAAGGACCTTCAGAAGGCCGCGTGGTACGGCCTTGGCTTCCAGGAGAATTATGCGGACAGCAGGGAAGCGGCATTTATGGGAGTCTACCGTTCCGATGTGGACGGCATGTCCACCAATTACGTATATCCGCAGGAAAACGGCCATCGGGAAGAGGTCTCCTGGTACTCGCTTGGCGACGGGGAACGCAGTCTTCTGGTGACGGCGGATCAGCCTCTGGGGCTGAATATCCACAATTACACGGAGGAGAGCCTGGAAGAAGCAAAGTATCCGTGGCAGATCAAGAAGGCGGAGGATGTGATCATCCATATGGACTACCTCCATTCCGGTCTGGGAAGCAACAGCTGCGGCCAGGAACAGGAAGAGGCGTATAAGGTGAAACGCCAGGATTTTGCCCTGAGCTTTACCATGCGGGCAGTCGATGCGGCGGAAGATGTAGCACAGTCGAAAATAAAATATCTGGATTAAAGGAAGGAAGCGTGGAAAAGACGTGATAAGAGAGCGATTTTCAGAACACATAAGGAATTACTTAAGCGATGACTCGTGGATGATCCTCGAGGATCATTACGATCCGGAGGAGAATTTAAAATACGAAAGCCTTTTCTGCCTTTCCAATGGATATCTGGGAACGAGAGGCGCCTACGAGGAACGGGCGGCAAAGAGTATTCCCTGTACCTATATTAACGGCGTTTTTGATAAATCGGAGACCTTCATGAGAGAACTGGCCAATTTACCGGACTGGCTGGGGATAAAGCTCTATGTGGAGAAGGAGCTGATCGGCATTGAGACGTGCAGAGTCCTGGAATTTTCCAGGGCTCTGGATATGAAGCACGCGCTGCTGGCCAAACGGTTTGTCCTGGAAGATAAGAAGGGGAGGAGGACCGAGGTGGAGGGAATCCGGATGGTAAGCCGGGCTAACGTCCACCGAATGGGAATCCGCCTCTTCGTGACACCGTTAAACTACAGCGGGATCATCGAGGTGGAAAATATCATCGATGGCTCCGTCATAAACTTCTGCGATGCGCCTCGCTTTAAGGTGAAGCATACCAGGCTGCTCACAAACTGCCCGCTTACCGACAAAGGCGCCTATGTGGAGGTGACGACGAGAGACCGGAAGCTCTGCGTGGGAACCGGAAGCCTTATGGAGGCCTACGCCGGGGGCAGACCCGTGATGAAGAACCGGAGCTTCGGGGCGTTTGGCGAAACCGCCGTAGAATTTCAGGATTTTGACGCGGAAGAGGGAAAGGCTGTGGAGGTGGTAAAATACGCCTCCGTCTATACGGAACGCGAAGTCCCGGATTATGAGCTTCACTGCCGTGTAAGAGACGAGATTAAAGGCTTTGCCGCCGACGGCTTCGAGACGGAGATGAGACGCCACATCGAGGTGTACGCCCGCATGTGGGATGAGGCCAACATCGAGATCCGGGGCGATTTTGATCTGGACCGCGCCGTTCGTTTTACCCTCTTCCATCTGATGAGCACGGGCAGCGAGCACGACGACAGGGTCAACGTGGGAGCCAAGCTTTTGAGCGGCGAGGAATACGGAGGCCATGCGTTCTGGGATACGGAGCTGTTCATGCTGCCGTTCTTTGCCTGCGTGTTCCCGGACACGGCCAGGAATCTGGAAAATTACCGGTACCGCCTTCTGGATGCGGCAAGAGCCAATGCGGCAAAGAATGGCTACCGCGGGGCCCAGTATCCCTGGGAATCGGCGGACGACGGCACGGAGCAGTGCCCGGACTGGACCATCGAACCGGACGGCACCTGCTACCGGTGCTACGTGGCGGTTTACGAGCACCATGTGACCGCCGCTGTGGCCTATGGAATCTACAACTACGTGAAGATAACCGGAGACCGGTGTTTCCTGCGTGAAAAAGGCGCGGAGATCCTGATCGAGACAGCCCGATTCTGGGCCAGCCGGTGCGAATACAACCGGAAGATGGACCGCTACGAGATCCGCCGCGTCACGGGGCCGGACGAATGGCATGAACCCGTGGATAACAATCTATACACCAACTACCTGGCAAGGTGGAATTTAGGCTATGTCCTGGAGCTTTTAACGGAATGGAAGGAAGACGGGACGGGGCTCTATGAGGAGCTGAAGGCCCGCCTGAATATCCGGGACGAGGAACTGGAGAGCTGGTCTCACGTCAGGGAGAAAATGTACCTTCCAAAGGGTATGGAAAATGGCCTGCTGGAGCAGTTCGAGGGATACTTCGATCTGAAGGAAGTGACGATAGAGGCCTACGATGAGAACGACTGGCCTATTCGCCCGGAGATTCTGAGGACTGTCCCAAAGACGCAGACCCAGATCATCAAACAGGCGGATGTGGTAATGCTTCTCCATCTTCTCGGGGAAGAATTCGACGAGGAGACGAAGCGAAAGAACTATACGTATTATGAAAAACGGACGCTTCACGGCTCCTCCTTAAGCCCCAGCATCTATTCTGTCATGGGACTCCATGTGGGCGATGAGACGAAGGCCTACCGCTATTTGAGGAGGGCGGCGTTCATCGATCTGACCGATTTACAGAAGAACACGAGGGAAGGCATCCACGCGGCCAACGCAGGCGGTGTGTGGCAGACCGTGGTGTTCGGTTTTGCAGGCGTGTCATTTTCGGAAGACGGCGTCGTGGATATCCGTCCGCATATGCCGAAGGAGTGGGAAGGCCTGTCCTTTAAGCTGCACCACAGAGGATCCAAGATGGAGATTACTGTCCTGCCGGACAACAGCGTGACGGTGACAGTACTGGAGGGCGGTCCGGTGTCGGTTCGCATAAATGGTGAGGCGATGGTTCTGGAAGGCTCCGGCCCGGCAGCAGGAGGACGGTCATGAAGAAATATCTGGCAATATTCGGACTGATCCTCGTGACCGTGATCTGGGGCGGCGGCTTCGTAGCCAGCGATATGGCGCTGGAGAGCCTGACCCCGTTCCAGATTATGACCTTCCGGTTCTTCCTGGGAACCGTAATCCTGGGCGGAATCTCTCTGCCCGGCATGAAAGACATTAAAAAAGAAGAGATTCGGGCCGGATTCTTCATGGGATGCGCTCTGTTTGCCGGATTTGCCCTGCAGATCGTGGGTCTCCAGTACACGACACCGTCGAAAAACGCGTTTTTAACGGCCACAAATGTAGTGATGGTGCCGTTTATCGCCTTCCTGGTCTATAAGAAGACGGTAGGGATGAATGGAATCGTGGGAGCCGTCATGGCCATTGTGGGAGTGGGAATTCTGTCTTTGAACGGGAATCTCTCCCTGGGAGCCGGCGACGCGCTGACTCTGGTGGGCGCCGTGGGCTTTGCGTTCCAGATCTTTTTGACGGGCGAGTTTGCACCGAAATACCGGGTTAAGGTTTTAAATACAGTACAGATGGCAACGGCATTTCTTCTGTCTGCCGTATTTCTGGCGGCGCAGGGAGAATTTTCTGTACATGCTACTTCCACAGGCTGGCTCAGTGTGTTATACTTGGGGGCAGTGAGTACCGCGCTTACGTACCTTCTTCAGACAAACTGTCAGAAGTATGTGGATGAGACGAAGGCGGCCATCATTCTCTCCATGGAATCCGTATTCGGCACCCTGTTTTCCGTAATCCTGCTCCATGAAAATGTGACGATGCGGATGATTGGCGGCTGTGTACTGATTCTGGCGGCCGTGATCTTATCCAACTACTCCGGAGAGAAGAAGGAAGAGCTGGAAAAAACAGAACCAAAGAAAGAAAATGTGGGGGTGTAATTATGAAATACCGCGGAATTATCTTCGATCTGGACGGCGTGATCTGCCATACAGACAAATACCACTATCAGGCGTGGAAACAGGTAGCCGATCAGCTGGGAATCTACTTTGACGAGACCATCAACAACCGTCTGCGCGGAGTGAGCCGTATGGAAAGCTTTGAGATCATTCTCGAGAGATATGACGGCGCCATGAGCGAAGAAGAGAAGGAACGCTATACGGCGGAAAAGAACGAAATCTACAAAGAACTGCTTAAGAACATGTCACCGGCGGATCTGGCGCCGGAGGTGAAGGCGACCATGGATGAACTGAGAAAGAGAGGCCTAAAGCTGGCTATCGGTTCTTCCAGCAGAAATGCCTGCTTCATCCTGGGACAGCTGGGACTTGACGGTTACTTCGACGCCGTTTCGGACGGCAATCAGATCACCCATTCCAAACCGGACCCGGAAGTCTTTCTGCTGGCCGCGAAGCTGATCCATGAGAAGCCGGAAGACTGCCTCGTGGTGGAGGACGCCAGAGCCGGTCTCATGGCCGCCAAGGCCGGAGGCATGGATGGCGCCGGGATCGGCGACGCATCGGACTGCGAGCTTGCGGCGTACCATTTGAAATCCTTTGAAGAGCTTTTGGAGGCTTGCAATTCGTAAATCTTCGAGGTATACTAAAAACACTTAGTGAGGTCTTCAGAAACGGCACTAGGTCCGGCGGCACTAGTATCACGGCAGGAACACGTTGTAAGACATTGGCCTGCCGTGATCTTTGACTTTTATGGGGGATAAGAGGGGAATAACGTTATGGCTACGATCAAGGATATTGCGGAGAAAGCGGGAGTTTCCATCGCCACGGTTTCCAGAGTCCTGAATTACGATGAGACACTGAATGTGCAGGATGAGACGAGAAAACGGATTTTCGAGGTTGCGGAACAGCTGGATTACCAGGTAAAGGATAAGAAAAAGAGAAAGAGGAAGCTGAAAATCGGCGTCCTTTATTCCTATTCTCTGGAAGAGGAGCTGGAGGATACGTATTATCTCTCTGTCCGTGTGGCTATTGAGAAGAAGCTGGCGGAAGAGGGATACAAGAAGTACCGGATTAACAGCAGCGATACGAAAGAGGACTTATCGGTCCTGGACGGAATCATCTGCCTGGGGACGTTCAGTCAGTCCATGATGGAACGGATCGAGTCGTATCAGAAGCCTACGGTCTTCGCGGACGCGGTACCCGATACGGAGAAATTCGATTCCGTTATCCACGATATCGAGCGGTCTGTTCTGAAGGTGATGAAATACCTGATGGATCAGGGCCATGAAAAGATTGCCTTTATCGGCGGATACGAGACGGACTCGGATGGCGCGGAGGTGGTGGACAACCGGACTTACGCCTATCAGCGCTTCATGAAGCAGGAGGGCCTGTTTCACGAGGAGTATGTAAAGATCGGCGGCTACACGCCCAAGTATGGATATCAGATGATGAAGGAGCTGCTGGAGCTTCCGGACCGGCCGACGGCGGTGTTTGTGGCCAACGATTCCCTTGCCATCGGCTGTTACAAGGCGGTTCACGAAGATGGACTTGCAATTCCCGAGGATATCAGCGTGGTGGGATACAACGATATCCCCGCAGCAAAGTATCTGGTGCCTCCGCTGACTACCGTCCACCTGTACATGGATTTTATGGGCGAACAGGCGGTTTTAGTCCTGGCGGAGCGAATTCTGACCGGCAGAGAGATCTCCATTCAGACACTTATCCCCGCGAAGCTGGTGATCAGAGAAAGTGTAAAAAGACTGGGAAGGACAGAATAGAGATGACAGACGAAGTATTTTTGGAAGAGCTTTTAGATGCGGTGACGGTATCCGGCTATGAGGAAGAGGGACAGGCCGTCATCAGAAAATATATGGAACCACTGGCCGACGAGGTGAGGACCGACGATATTGGGGATACCGTATGCGTGCTGGGTCCGGACCGGGATTTCAGGATCCTGATGACGGCCCATTTGGACGAGATCGGCCTCATGGTGACGACGGTAAACGAGCAGGGACGTCTCCAGGTGATCGACCGCGGCGGGATCGTTCCGGCCACCTATCCGGGCCACCGTGTCAAGGTGATGACAGAGCGGGGACCGGTATACGGTGTTGTGGAATCGTACCGTGATTTCTTTAAAAAGGAAGGCGGCCTGAAGACATCGGATTTTCTGATCGATATCGGCGTGGATTCGAAGGAAGAAGCGTATGAACTGGTGGAACCCGGCGCGCCCGTTGTGCTGGACACCGGATTCTGCAAGGCGGCGGGAGGCCGTTTCTTAAGCCGGGCGCTGGATGACAGGCTCGGCGTATTTATTATTATGGAGGCCTTCAAAAAGGCCCGGAAGCGCGGATGCGACTGCGGCGTGTACAGCGCGGCTACCGTGGGGGAAGAGACCACGAAGAACGGCGCGTACTGGACGGCCTGCCGCGTTAAACCGGATCTGGCTGTGGTGGTGGACGTGACGTATACCAGCGACTGTATCGGCATGAACGCCGCAGATTCCGGCGAGGTAACCTTAGGCGGGGGTCCGGTACTCTGCAACAGCCCCATCGTCTCCAAACGGCTGAACCGTAAGATGAGGGAATGCGCTTCCAGAATTGGAGTGAAAGTGCAGACGGAGGCAGCCAGCAGACTGAGCTATACCGACGCGGACAAGATTCATTTTGCCGGAGAAGGAATTCCCACTGTGCTGGTGTCGATTCCGCTCCGCTACATGCACCATCCGGCCGAGATGGCTGATGAAAAGGATGTGGAAGGCTGCATCGATCTGATTGCAGAGTTCCTTGTTTCATGGGAGATTTCAGGGAGGAAAATGGGATTTGGAGAGCCTGACAAAGAATAAACAGAGCAGAGAGACGATTCGGAAGATGGCAGAGAAGTATTTCCCAGATGATCCTCTGAAGGAATATGAGGAGTTGACGGAAGGCTACTTCAATGTGGCATACGAAGTGATATTTGAGAGCGGAAGACGTGTAATCTTAAAAGTGGCGCCCCCAGAAGGCATCCCCGTGATGGCCTACGAAAAAAATATCATGTTTGCCGAGGTGGAAGCCATGAAGAGGGCGGCGGCAGACCCGCTCATTCCGGTTCCCGAGATATATGGTTATGATGACAGCAGGAGTATCTGTTCGTCCTTCTACTTCTTTATGGAGAAACGGAGGGGAAACAGTCTCTATTCACAGAGTCAGGAGCTGTCGGAGGAAACCGTACATGCGCTCATGAGGGAGACCGGTGCGATAAACCGCAGAATCAATGAGATTACCTGCTCCCGTTTCGGCCTTCCGGGACAGACGGAATGCCAGGGGGATGCGTGGTATCCCGTTTTTAAAAGGATGATGGATATGGGCCTCTGTGACGCGGAGACGAGAGCGGTTGATTTGAAGCTGCCCGTCAGCGAGATCCGGGAGCGTCTGGAAAAAGACCGCCGGTTTTTCGAAGAGGTGACAGAACCCCGCCTGGTGCACTGGGATATCTGGGCCGGAAACATCTTCACAGACGGAGAACACGTGACTGGAATCATCGACTGGGAGAGAAGCCTGTGGGGCGATCCGCTGCTGGAAGTGGGATTCCGGACATTCGGCAGCAACAGAGAATTTATGGCTGGATATGGGAAAGAGACGCTTACAGAAACCGAGGAACGCCGGGCGCTGTGGTATGATATCTATATGGCGGTTCTCCAGACTCTGGAATGTGAATACAGACGCTATGAGACCATGGAGATGTATGAACGCGGAACCGGATTGCTGCAGAGGCAGATGAGTCGTGTGAGGGAGCTTCAGGCAATTTCGTAATGAATCCATACATAAAACGTAAAACATAAAAAAGGAAGCTTACGCACCGCAGACACTGTCTGCCAACGCGTAAGCTTCCTTTTTCAAACATGCTCTAAGCTTCATGCTCTGAATTTATAAATCAAATCCGAAATACTTCACCGTATTATTATAAGAAATACCTTCGATAATCTCCTTCAAAGCCTTCTGATCGTCCGGATACTCTCCGTTTTCTACCCAGCCGCCCACAAGTTCGCAGAGAATTCTTCTGAAATACTCATGTCTTGTGTAGGATAAGAAGCTTCTGGAGTCTGTCAGCATGCCGATGAAGTTGCCGAGGCAGCCTAAGTTTGCCAAAGAAGTCATCTGCTCGGTCATGCCTGTCTTGTGGTCGTTGAACCACCAGGCGGAACCCTGCTGGATCTTGCCCGGGAACTGGCTCTGGAAGCAGCCGATGATGGTGCCGATGGAGGCGTTGTCATTCGGGTTTAAGGAGTAGATGATCGTCTTCGGGATCTCGTCTGTTGCACTGAGCGCATTTAAGAAATCGGCCATCTGAGCGGATGGAGCGTAGTTGTTGATGCAGTCGAAGCCGGTGTCCGGTCCGAGGTTTGCATACATCATCGCGTTGTTGTCGCGCTTGCAGCCATAGTGAAGCTGCATGACCCAACCCATGCGATTGTATTCTTTTGCCACGAAGAGCATGAATGCAGTCTTATACTTTAATTCATCCTCGCGGGTAACCGGTCCGCCGGCCAGTCCCTTTGCGAAAATGGTATCCAGTTCAACCGGATCGGCCGGAACGTACATCACGTATTCCAGCGCGTGGTCGGATACGCTGCATCCTCTGGAGGCGAAGAATTCCATACGGTTCTTAAGCGCCAGCTTTAAGGAGGCAAAATCGGTGATTTCGATGCCTGCGGCCTTTGAAAGCTTCGCCATGTAAGCGGCAAAATCCACTTTCTCAATGTTCATGGCCTTGTCCGGTCTCCAGGCCGGAAGCACCTTCACTTCAAAGGAATCATCCGCGGCCAGTTTCTGATGCCACTCCAGCGTATCGGCCGGATCATCGGTGGTACAGATCAGGGTCACGTTGGACTGACGGATCAGATTGCGGACGCTCATGGAATCCTGGCTGAGCTTTTCATTGCATAAGTTCCACACTTCCTCTGCGGTGTCGCCGTTTAAATATCCTGTGAAGCCGAAATATCTCTGAAGCTCCAGATGGCTCCAGTGGTACAGCGGGTTGCCGATCAGCTTCGGCAGAGTCTCCGCCCATTTCTGGAATTTCTCACGGTCGTTAGCATCTCCGGTGATGTATTGTTCTTCTACGCCGTTAGAACGCATCTGACGCCACTTATAATGGTCACCTCCCAGCCATACCTGAGTGATGTTGTCAAACTTACGGTCTTCGTAAATTTCCTGCGGATTGATGTGGCAGTGGTAATCCACGACAGGCATTTTTTCTGCATAGTTGTGGAAGAGGTCCCTGGCCGCATCCGTAGACAGTAAAAATTCTTTGTCCATAAACTGTTTCATGATAAAATCCTCCTTTTTGCTTCTTTATACAATGAATCCCATCACCTGCAGAGGCGGGGAAATCTTGTTGCATTCATTAAAAATCAGTAGTACCTCAAAAATCAGTAGTGCCTCGTTTGATCAGCTCTGCCGAGATGGTGGTTTTCACCGGAACGTTTCCGCCGCCCAGGACCTTCATCAGCGTAGTGACCGTGGTGGTGCAGAGCGATTCCACCTTGTTGTCGACGGTCGTCAGCTCCGGATCGGTGCAGCGGGACAGAATAGAGTTATTATACCCGATAATATTCATTTCTTCCGGAATTTTGATTCCGGTCTTATTTGCATATTTGACAGCGCCCACCGCCATGATATCCTCGGCGGCGAAGACTGCGTCGAATTTCAAACCGGCGGAGGCGAGAGAACGCAGGAGTTCTTCCGTGCCGTCTAAATCCTTGGGACAGATGCGTACCAGATCGTCGCGGATATTCAAGCCGGCTGCCGCGCAGGCATCGTGATAGCCGGCCAGCTTCTGCAGATTGCTGTAGGAACTGCCGGCGTACAGATAGAGGACGGAAGTACGGCCGGACCGGATCAGCCTGGTGACCGATTCATAGACCGCGGTCCGGTCGTCGCATACCGTGCTGTAGATCTGTTTGCCGTCGAGACAGCCGTTGACCAGCATGATGGGAAGCTCCTTTGAGGCCTCTATGAGATAGGCATTATCCTTCTGCCTGGCCTCCACGTAGTGGGAACCGGCCAGAATGACGGCATCCACCCGCTTGGAGAGCAGCAGCTCCAAATACTTCTTTTTCGTCTCAGGCAAGTAGCCGCTGCAGCAGAGGAGGGAATCGTATCCGTTGCGGCGCAGCTCCTGCTCCAGATAGTAGATGGCGCCGGCCAGCCAGGGATCAGAGGAATCCGCGCACATGATGCCGATGGTGCGCATGGTGTTAAGCCCTAAGCTTCTGGCAAAGACATTAGGCGTGTAGCCAAGTTCATCCATCACCGCCAGAACCCGGTTCCGCGTCTTCTCACTGACATTGGGATTTCCATTGATGACACGGGAAACGGTTGCGATGGAAACGTTAGCCCGTTCTGAAACATCGTAGATATTCAAAACATCACCTCCTTGGAAAATGTAAGTATTTACATATTGTTTTTATTATACAATCATCTGATAAATATTACAATCCCCAGAATATAATTTTAACAAATTCTGTACAAGAACCGTGGTTGTTTGTAAATACTTACAGGAGTTATACTAGAAAGCAGGGATATTTCCGCAAAATGCGGGTGTTTGAATGCCGCGGTGACTCCTGCGCAGTACGTGCGGGTAACCATTATGGGAAAGTACAGGGAGGAATACGGGAAATGGGATACGAGTGTGATAAATGTAAAATTCTGATCGTGGAGGACGAGCTGCTGGTCAGAAAGGCGCTGCGCTACATCATCGAACAGGAGAGCGATGAATTCGAGATCATCGGGGAAGTGACGAACGGGGAGGAGGCGCTGGAGTTTCTGGAACAGAGTCTGCCCCACATGATGATCTGCGACATCATGATGCCGCGGATGAACGGGCTGGAGCTTCTGCGCGCCGTAAATCTAAAGTATCCGGAGGTGTCCACGATCATTCTGAGCGGATACCAGGATTTTGAATACGTCAAAAGTGCATTTAAATATGGCGTGTTTGATTACATCCTGAAACCGGAGCTGGAATCCGACTATCTGCTTAGGGCGCTCCGCCTCTTAGGCAGAAAGAAGGGGGTCATCCATGCCAAGGATCACGGGGGCAGCGGCGGAGAGGAAGCGTGTCCGGAGCAGGGGGACGCCTGCACCACCTATTATCTGATCGCCATACAGCCCGGGAAAATCCTCCAGGGGGCGACCAACAAGCAGGAGCTTACCATCGGCCACATGGAGGAGATGATAAAGGAAGCGTTTGGGCGGTTCTATCTTGACAGCTTTATACTGAAAAAAAGCCAGGTGTACATCTACACGATCGGCTGCTTTTACCCGGAAATGTTTGACGGGAAGCTGCGCACGATGACCGGGCAGGGCACCGCCTATCTGCGCAACATCGAGATGATTATCAGCCCGCCCTATGAAAAGGGCGTCTCGCTGGAGGCGGAGGCACAGAAGCTCTCGGAGCTGTTCTCCTACCGGTTTTTCGACAGCCGGAAAGATTATCTCGATCTGAGAGAGACCGGGATTTTGCAGCTTCCGGCTCTGGATCAGAAAACCGTGTGCGATCTGGTGCGCCAGCAGAAGGCGGGAACCGCGGGAGCCGTGCTGGTGGAGTACTTAAGCTCTCTGCGGGGCATGGCGGTCAGCGAGATGGCTGTGAAGAAGCTGATGGAGAGTACGCTCTATAACACGATTTTTGAATTGAATGAAAATGAATTCTGCCCGCCCCAGCTGGAGGAGCGCAAGCTGTCCTTCCTGACGGCCATCGGCACCACCGACAGCCTGGAGGGGCTCATCGGGGCCATTGCCGCCATCTATCAGGAGATCGGGCAGATTACGGAGGAGGCGAGGGGGAGCGGCCTTTATTTGAGGATCACGGAGTATCTGTACCGGCATTACAGCGAACCGGTGACGCTGAAGACTCTGGCTGCGGATTTTAACATGAATTATTCGTACCTCTCCTCGTACTTTTCCTCTCACATGGGGCAGGGAATCAATGAATTCTTAAACTCGGTCCGGGTGGAAAAGGCGAAAGAGCTGCTTGCCGCCTCAGAGCTTTCCCTGTCGGAGATTGCGCAGGAAATCGGATATACGGACCAGAGCTATTTTGGAAAGGTCTTTAAGAAGCAGACCGGCTACTCTCCGCATACATATCGGAACCGGGCGAAGCGGCAGGGGGAAAAACTATGAAGAGTCAGATTCGGTGGGGTACCTTTTTCAAGCTTTCTCTGGTAGTGGTGAGCAGCATTGTCCTGACTAATTTCTGCACCATCGCCAGCTCGGACTGGATCACGAAGAATCTCTTCATCCAGTCGTCCACCTTTTTAAATGCCAAGCTGATGGACAACATCAAGAAAAAGGTGGAAGAAAACAACAACTCCTATTTAATGCTCTTAAGGCTCCTGGAGACGAAACCGGCTTTGAAGAATTACTTTCTCGCCGCCGACTCCTGCGGCACGGAGAAATTTATTAAGACGTACGACATTCTGAAGGTCTACCACGATTCCGTGCCTTCCGGTACGGCTCAGAACCTGGTCGCGGTCAGCAATCAGGGCAGCGCGTTTTCCTTCACAGGGGAGAGGATCTCGGTTCCGGTGGAAGAGATAGAGACCATGCCCTGCTCCCTGAAGATCAGCGAGACCAGCAGAAGGCTCCAGTATACGTATCAGGACCACGGCATTACCGATGATTTTAAGGACAGGAAATGCGTGATAGCAGCACGGCGGCTGTTTCTTCCGTCATCCAGCGAAAGCTTTGCCACAGCCTACATTACGATTCCCGAGGAGGAGTTCTATCAGATGTTCAGCGAGGCCGTTCCGGAGGGCAGCCGCATGGTAATCCTGTCTTCCGACGGCCAGATTGTGTCGGGCAATGTAAAAGACAGTCTGGGAAGCGAGGAGACGAAGCTGCTCTCGCTGGTCCGTTCGATGAGGGAGAACGGAGACACATACCGGACCGTAAAGGAGAACCATAAACCGGAGATTGTGATATCGGGTTACATACCGGAGCTGGATATGTACATGGTCAACACGGTGGAGGAAGCGGCCCTCTTAAAATCCTACGCGGGAGTCCGCCGCAACATCCTTGTAACCGGCTTTCTGATCACGGGGACGGCCATCGCCGTGGTATTCCTCATCATGCGCCGCATCGTATCGCCCCTTAACTTCTTCATCCAGCAATTGGAAACGTTTAAAAACCGCAGATTCGAAAAGGTGAGCCCTGTGAAAGGCAACTCGGAGGTGAGGCAGATGGCTGATGTCTACAACCGGATGGTGGATGAGATTGACAGCTACGTCAAACAGCTGATGGAGGAGCAGGAGCGGGGGCGGCGTCTGGAGATTGAGGCGCTGCAGATGCAGATCAACCCGCATTTTATGTATAATACGCTGGCCTCCATCAAGTATCTTACCTGGGAGAACAACACGGAGAAGGCCTCGGATACCATCAATGCGCTGATCGCCATTTTAAAGAAGACGATCGGAAACATGGAGGAGGAGATCACGCTGCGGGAGGAGATCGATCTGGTCCGGCAGTATGTGTTTATCAACCAGGTGCGGTACGGCGACCGCATCGAGGTGGAGTATTTCCTGGCAGAGGAGGGCATGGAATGCATGGTGCCCAAGCTGATTCTGCAGCCATTTATCGAGAACGCCTTTTTCCATGCATTCCAGAATAAGAAGGAGGGGAAGATTCGGATCTTTGCAAAGAAGCAGCGGGATGACCTGATCTGTGAAATTATCGACGAGGGAGACGGCATGTCACAGGAGGAGACGGCGGACCTGCTGAGCAGCGACAGGAGACGCCATCTGACCGGAATCGGCATTCCCAATGTCCATGAAAGGCTCCGGCTGATCTACGGGGAGGAGTACGGCGTGACCATACACAGTGTGATCGGAACCGGCACTTCGGTCAGCCTGAGACTTCCTTATCACCTGAAAAAATTACCAAAATTATAAAAAAGTACTTTTTTTCTTTTGCCTTCGTCTGGATTTGATCACATGATGCTGTATTATTCCAAATAAAATACGATATTTTTGTGAGTTATAACGATAAAATAAAGGCATCATATAGAAAAGGAGAAGACAGAGATGAAAAAAATGTATTTGTTTGCGGCAGCAGTAGCGCTGGCTGCCAGCCTGACTGCTTGTGGGAGCAAGGCGCCGGTTGACAACGCGGGAACGCAGACCGGGGAGGGGACGACGAAACAGGAAGCTGCCGGCACCTCCTCGGGGGACAAAAAGACGGTGACCTTCTGGGCATGGGATAAAGAATTCAATATTGCCGCGCTGGAGATGGCGAAGGAAATCTACGAGACGGATCATCCGGATGTGGAGATCAACATCGTGGAGGTCGGCCAGAATGATGTGGTACAGAAGCTGAACACCGGCCTGGGATCAGGCTCCTTAAAGGGCCTTCCGAACGCGGTTCCCATCGAGGATTACCGGATTCAGTCCTTCTTAAAATCGTATCCGGGAGCATTTATGGATCTGACTTCCGAGATTAATTACGACAATTTTGCCGCATATAAAAAGGGACCGATGACGCTGGAGGGGAAATCCTACGGCATTCCGTGGGACAACGGAGCCGCTGTCATCTACTACCGCAAGGACATGATCGAGCAGGCGGGATATACCGAAGAAGATATGCAGGATTTAACCTGGTCGCAATTTATCGAGATGGGCAGAAAGATCAAAGAGGCCACAGGAAAGAAGATGATTTCCCTGGACCCGAGCGACATTGAGTTAATGAAGCTGACCATGCAGTCTGCCGGAACCTGGTTCACGAAAGAGGACGGAACGACTCCGAACATGGAGAACAACGCCGCGCTCAAGGAATGCCTGCAAATCATCAAGACCATCACCGATGACGATCTGGTCAGAACGTACAGCGGCTGGGCGGGCCTTTTGGAAGGCGTGAATAAAGGCGAAGTGGCATTTCAGCTGAAGGGCTGCTGGTTTACTCCTTCTATTATGAAAGGGGAAGGTCAGGATGGCTTGTGGAGAGTTGCAAAGATCCCGAGACTGGACAGCGTTCCCAATGCAACCAATGCTTCCAACTTAGGCGGCGGCAGCTGGTACATCCTAAACGGCGTTGAAAATTCCGATATCGCCCTGGATTTCTTAAAAACCACCTTCGGCGAGAACAAAGAGCTTTACAACCAGCTGCTGGATGAGAAGGGAATCGTAGGAACGTATTTACCGTCTCAGGAGAGCGATGTCTATAATAAAGAAATTCCGTTCTTCGGCAACCAGAAGATTTACCAGGAGATTGCCTCCATTACAAAAGAAATTCCGAATGTAAACTATGGTACCTATACCTATGCGTTCCAGGATATCGTGATGGCGGAAATCCAGAAAATCCTGCAGGGCGAGGACATCGACGCCGCCATGAAGAGCATGCAGGTTCAGGCGGAAGCACAGGCCCGGTAAGACCTTTGGGAGGAAAACAATGAATAGTAAGAAAATATCCAGCGTTATAAAGGGATGGTTATTCATTGGTTTCGGCACGCTGATTATAGTGATATTCTGCTTTTATCCCATGATAGGAGCGTTAGCCAATTCATTTCAGACAGGAATGGGGATGAATCTCCATTTCTGTGGGCTGGCTAACTATAAACGGCTTCTGGTCGATCCCATATTTCTGTCCTCAGTAAAAAATACATTTCTCTACCTGATTGTCCAGGTGCCGGTCATGCTTTTTCTGGCCATGCTGTACGCAGTGCTCTTAAACGATAAGAAACTGAAATGCCGCAGCTTCTTCCGCATTGCGATCTTTCTTCCGTGCGTTACCTCTCTGGTAGCCTATGCGGTCCTCTTTAAGAGCCTTTTCTCCGACAGCGGTTTTATCAATCAGATGCTGATGACACTTCATGTGATCCAGTCGCCGATCCACTGGCTGACGGACGCCTTCTGGGGGAAGATTACGATCATTATCGCAATCACCTGGCGCTGGACCGGATACAACATGATCTTCTTTTTATCCGCGCTTCAGAATATCGATCCCGAGATTTACGAGGCTGCGGAGATCGACGGAGCCAATGTGGTCCAGAAGTTCTTTTCCATTACGGCGCCGCTGTTAAAGCCGATTATTCTGTTTACCAGCATCACGTCGATCAGCGGAACACTCCAGCTGTTTGACGAGGTAGTAAACTTAACCCAGGGAGGACCGGGCAACGCGACGATTACGATGTCACAGTACATCTACAATCTCTGCTTTAAATACACGCCCGACTTCGGATACGCATCCGCGGTTTCCTATGCGATTCTCCTGATGATTGTCGTTCTCACAGCAATCCAGTTTAAAGTGACGGGAGGGAAGAAAAATGATTAAAAAAACAGCAAAATACGTATTCTTATGCATTGCGTCTTTTCTGTCCATCTTCCCGTTTCTGTGGATGATCATCAGTGCGACCAATGCCTCCGTCGATATCACAAGCGGCAGGATGATGCTGGGTAACCAGTTGTTTACAAACATTCACACGCTGTTTACCACGACGAATATTGTGACTGGCATCAAGAATTCCATGATCATTACGGTAATCGCCACGGTCCTAACGGTCCTGGTAGCCGCCATGGCCGGATATGGATTTGAGATTTATAAGAGCCGGATCAAGGATAAGGTCATGGCGCTCCTTCTGATGTCCATGATGGTACCTATGGCAACGCTTCTAATACCCCGCTACCGTATGTTTGCAAAATGGGGACTGCTTAACACATTTTTATCTGTCATTCTGCCGTCCATGGCGACCGCGTTCCTGATCTTTTTCTTCCGTCAGAACACGAAGTCCTTCTCGAAGGAAATCCTTCAGGCTGCCAGGGTAGACGGACTGGGAGAAATGAAGTCCTTTTTCCTCATTTACTGCCCGGTCATGCGTTCGACCTTTGCGGCGGCCACCATTATCACCTTTATGAACATCTGGAACAGCTACTTATGGCCGCTGGTTGCCCTTCAGACCGACGACAAGATGACCCTGCCCCTGATCATATCCGCCATGAACTCCGCTTACACACCGGACTTTGGAATGATCATGGTAGCCATCGTAACGGCGACCTTCCCGACCGCAGCGATTTTCTTCATCATGCAGAAAAGCTTCGTAGAAGGAATGCTGGGCTCCGTTAAGTGATGGGGAGTAACGCCCCGCGCCATTGCGTCAGGCCCAGGCTGCGGGCGGATCGGGGCGGGACCGCTATGGTTATTCCGTGTCCGTCTTGCTTCCTACTCACCATAAGAAAGTCCGAACCTGTCGTACACGCCAAATACGGGCGCGTTCGCCAGGCTCGGACTTTCTTATGATTCGTATCCAGATGCCGGCACACTGGAATAACCATAGCGCTCCCACCCCAATCCGCCCGCAGCCTGGGCCTGACGCAATGGCGCGGGGCTGTGTACCTCGGGAGCCAGGATGGCAGACCCGCTGGTGTGTTGGAGGTTTTAGTGTTTTATATTTATGAAATAGTATTGTTTTTGCTTCTGTTTTTGCTTTTTTTCCGGAGCAGCCAGTACACAGCCCAAATTCTTGTGGGGAGGGGGAGGCGGGGAAGAGGGCAGGCTTCCTTTTCCGAGGCTCGCAGGAACTTAAGCCGGAAGGCAGGAAAAAAGGGTGGTGAAATCTGGCCTCCAAGCCAGATTTCAAGTGCACATGGAGGAGAAGTCCTTCAGGAGTTCTCCGTAATTTGCGCGATCCGCCCTTTTTTCCTGCCTTCCGGCTTTAGTTCCTGCCGCCGAGGAAACAAGAAGTCTGTCCTCTTCCCCGCCTCCCCCTCCCCACAAGAATTTGGGCGTAGCATAATCATTTTGACATTTTGCATAGAAACGTGTTATATTTTTGTAAATACTTACAAATACTTCGTAGGAGAGCATTTCATATTGCCTTTTAAAGGCCCGGGGAGGTATACTAGAGGAGTAAGAACGGAGGCATAACATGAAACTGAACAGAACGACACAGAGAACCGTGGAAATTTTAAAGATGATTTCCAGAACACCGGAGGGAGCGACGCTCGATGATCTCTGCGAGAAGCTGAAGCTCCCGAAGACGAGCGCCTACGATATTGTGACGACGCTGGCCGAGATGGGGATGGTCAATGTGGCCAGGGGGCAGAAGCAGAGCTATACCATCGGGCTGATGGCCTACCGCATTGGAATTAACTATACGAATAATCTGGATTTTATCAGCACGATTGAACCGGTGCTCAAGGCATTTTCAAAGGAAGTGGGCAAGACCGTGTTTTTCGGAATCCCTTCCGACCACCACGTTGTCTACATATGCAAGTTTGAGCCGGAAAACCCGATCATTACCACGGCGACGGTCGGCTCGAAGAATCCCATGTACTGCACCTCGCTGGGAAAGGTCATTCTTGCATACAGTGACGAGGAGACGAGAGAGCAGGTGATAAACAGGATTAAATTTGTCAGGCATACGGATCGGACGATACTGGGAAGAGAATCGCTTTTGAAGGAGCTGGAGAAGGTCCGGGAGCGCGGGTACGCGTTCGATGCGCGGGAGATGGAAGAGCACATGCAGTGTGTGGGTGCCCCCGTGTTCGACCGGGATGGTTCCTGTCTGGGAGCGATCAGCGTGTCCAGCTTATACAAGCCGACCGAGGATTACGAGGCGCTGGGAGCCCTTGTCGCGGCAAAAGGACAGGAGGTTTCAAGACTGTTAGGGTTTCTTGGAAAAATATAAAGATTACCTGTTGACAAAATGAAGAGAAACGATTAATATTCAAGTATAAGAATCGCAATTATGAAAGACATTCGTATATGCGAATAAGAAGGAGAGAGCAATCATGAAAAAAGAACAGGTTTTAGCAAAGATGAAAGAAGACTGCCTGGTAGCCGTTGTTCGTGCAAAGGATCTGGAGCAGGGCGAGAAAGTGGTTGACGCCATCATCGCAGGCGGCATTAACTTTATTGAGATTACCATGACCATGGATGAAGGCAACCCGGTTGAATTCATCGCGAAGATGGCTGAAAAATATAGAGATAACAAAGACGTTGTTATCGGCGCAGGTACTGTACTCGATCCGGAGACAGCAAGAGCCGTTATTCTGGCAGGCGCCAACTACGTTGTAAGCCCTGGCTTAAACGCAGATACCATCAGAATGTGCAACCGCTACAGAGTCCCGATGCTTCCAGGCGTTATGACACCAACCGAGGCGATCACCGCATTAGAGTGCGGCTGTGACGTTATCAAGATCTTCCCGGGCAACATCATGGGACCGGCAGCCATCAGCTCCTTCAAGGGCCCGCTTCCTCAGGGCGAATTCATGCCGTCCGGCGGTGTTGACGTGGACAACGTGGACAAGTGGATCAAGGCAGGCGCTTACGCAGTAGGAACCGGCAGCAGCCTGACAAAGGGCGCCAAGACAGGCGACTTCGCGGCAGTTACAGCAAAGGCTCAGGAATTTGTAAAGGCAGTTGCGGCAGCACGCGCTTAAGACAATACCTGGTGCCTCCCGGCGTAAATACGCCATGCACCAGCACTGGCATCAAATCAGAAAATGGATTGAAAAAGGAGATTAAATAATGGCAAAAGTAGTAACAATGGGCGAAATCATGTTAAGATTATCTACCCCGAACAATGAGAAGTTTATCCAGGCAGATGAATTTGACGTAAATTACGGCGGCGGCGAGGCAAACGTAGCAGTTTCCCTGGCTAATTACGGCCATGACGCAGAGTTTGTGACAGCAGTTCCGAAGAACCCGATCGGTGAATGCGCAGTAGCGGCACTGAGAAAGTATAACGTATGCACAAAGCACATCGCAAGATGCGGCGAGAGACTGGGGATCTACTTCTTAGAGACCGGTTCCGCCATGAGAGCGTCTACGGTTGTTTATGACAGAGCTCATTCTTCTATTTCCACAGCAACTGAAGCTGATTTCAATTTTGATGAGATCTTCGAGGGCGCTGACTGGTTCCATTTCACAGGAATTACACCGGCAGTCAGCGATTCTGCGGCTGAACTGACAGAAGCGGCCTGCAAGGCTGCCAAGGCTCACGGAGTTACTGTTTCCGTAGACTTGAACTTCCGTAAGAAATTATGGTCTTCCGAGAAGGCTCAGAAGGTCATGACAAATTTAATGCAGTACGTTGACGTATGCATCGGCAACGAAGAGGATGCAGAAAAGGTTCTCGGCTTCAAGCCGGGCAACACCGACGTAACCTCCGGCGAGCTGGAGTTACAGGGCTATGTTGACATCTTCAATCAGATGATCGACAAGTTCGGCTTCAAGTATGTTATCAGCTCCTTACGTGAGAGCCATTCCGCTTCCGATAACGGCTGGTCAGCCTGCATCATGGACGGCGCAACACGTGAGTTCTATCACTCCAGAAAGTACCACATCACACCAATCGTAGACCGTGTAGGCGGCGGCGACTCCTTTGCAGCCGGCGTGATCTGCGGCATGGTTGACGGCAAGGATTATAAGAGTGCACTGGAGTATGCGGTAGCTGCTTCAGCATTAAAGCACACCATCCCTGGCGACTTCAACCTGGTTACAAGAGAAGACGTTGAAAGCCTTGCAGGCGGAGACGGCTCAGGACGTGTACAGAGATAATTAAGACAGCGGGGTCATTCTAATCAGCTTTTATAAGCTTTTGCAGAATGGCCCCTTTTTAGAAGCGAGGAAGATCGATCATGAGTGACAGACCATTTGATTTGTTAAGTTTAGGCGAACTGCTGCTGCGTTTATCTCCGGCCGGAGTGGAGCGCCTGGTGCGCGGTGATTCATTTCAGAAGCAGGTGGGCGGAGCAGAGTTAAACGTCGCAGTCGGCGCGGCCCTTTTAGGACTTCACACCGGCGTGGTGACCCAGCTTCCATCCCATGACATGGGCAATTTCGTAAAAAATAAAGTGCGTTCCTACGGAATCAGCGATGATTTCTTTGTCTATGACCACAGCTCCGATGCGAGACTGGGCCTCTATTACTATGAATACGGCGCCCATCCCAGAAAACCGAAGGTTATTTACGACAGAAAGAACAGCTCCTTTTACAGCATCAGCGTGGACTCGTTCCCGGAGGACATGTACCGTGCGGCAACCTGTTTCCACACGACGGGAATCACCCTGGCTCTGTGTGAAAACACGAGAAAGACCGCCGTTGACATGATCCGCAGGTTCAAATCCACCGGCACCATCATTTCCTTCGATGTGAATTTCCGCGGGAATCTATGGACGGGAGAGGAAGCGAGAGAGTGCATCGAGCAGATTCTTCCCTATGTGGATATTTTCTTCTGCTCGGAAGACACCGCCCGGCTGACCTTTCAGAAGACGGGAACAGCCAGGGAGATGATGAAGAGCTTTACAGAGGAGTACCCGATCTCCATTGTGGCGTCCACCCAGAGAGTGGTGCACAGCCCGAAGAGCCATACCTTCGGCTCCGTGATTTACGACGCGGCCAGAGATGAGTATTACGAGGAAGAGCCCTACCGCAATATAGACGTGGTGGACCGGATCGGAAGCGGGGACGCCTATATCGCGGGCGCCTTATACGGACTGTTGAGCAGCGGCGGCGACTGCATGGAGGCGGTGCGTTACGGCAACGCGGCCAGTGCCTTAAAAAATACCATCCCCGGCGACCTGCCGACCTCGGATTTAGAGGAAATGAACATGATTATCCGTGAGCACAACCAGAAAGGCCCGCAGAGCGAAATGAGCCGGTAAAACTGGAAAATTATGGTTGACAAGACGGGGTTCTGAATCTATTATATTAGTAATGGCAAAACTGTCGAAAGGCAGCGACGCAAAGCTAAAGGGCCGTATGGGCAGCCAGCTGCTAAAACCTTACGATATGTTTGGGGCTTCAGCCAGATTAATCTGACTGAAGCCTTTTTTCGTGTATAAAAGAAACGCTGCCGGCATCAAATGAGTTCTCTCATAGATCGTTTTTTAAGGGGCCATCCCTGACATATTTCTGCTGCTTGATTCGTAAATGGCGACCTGTAGGAAACAAGGAGGAAAAATATGAAAAAGGAAAACAGCGTCAGCCGGAATCATGTGAGAACGGTAATCCTGCTTGTCATACTCGTTCTGGTGTTTATCTATCTGTTCCTGTATGATTTTTCAATACGTGTCGATCATCTGATGACCAACATGACGACAGAACACCTTGCGGATGTCAACGACCAGTCCCAGACTGCGGTAAAGACGGAACTGACCAGAGTGTTTGAGGAAGTGCGGTATACGGCGGATTTCCTGTCGGAGACGCCGGAACTGACGGAGGAAGCCCGTCAGAGAGTCTATGAGCAGCTGAAGGAGAAGTGCGGATTCGCCAATATCCGGCTGGTTTCGGCAGATGGAGGCCTTTACACCGTCGGGCACGAGGCTCTTCCCCAGTCGGTAGGAGGCTATGTGGAGGGGATCTGCAGAGGGGAAAGCGGGATGACGGATGTCTTTCTCTCCAGCGTGACCGGACAGGAGGTCTTCGCCTTTTATGCGCCCGTGAAGCGGGAAAAGACTGTGGAAGGCGGAATCGCCGGAATCATGATCGTGGATCAGATGGTGGACATGGTAACCACCAACGGGTTTAATTCCGGAAGCTACAGCTACGTGTTGAAGTCGGACGGAACGGTGATCATGCAGACGAACCATGCGGACAGCCTGTACAGCGGCCGGGAATATTTCAGCTTTCTGCGCAGCGATACGGATATGGGGGCGGAAGCCGTCAGCGAACTGCAGAAGAAGCTGGAGCGAAAGGAGAAGGGCGTCTTCCTGTTTACGGCCGCGAATGAGAAGCGGATCGTATACTATGCGCCGGCCGAGATCAACGACTGGTACGTGCTTACCGTGGTTCCCTATACGGTTTCCAACTGGTACCGCGAGCACATCGGAAAGACAGCCTTATACCTTACGGTGAAGATGCTCGTGCTTTTCCTGGCGCAGCTGGCTGTCATCATTCTCTGGTCCAGAAAGGCGAGAAATATCATCCTGGACTCGAAGGAGGCCCTGGAGCTGGAGAAGAAAAAGCTGGAACTGGCGCTTCTTCATTCCACCGGCACCACGTTCGAGTATGTGCCGAAGGATGACAGCCTCAGCTTTATCTCGCCTCCGGTCGTGAAGGAGGTGGAATTCCCGACTGTTTTAAACCAGATATCCACGAAGGGGGCCGCTGTGGGACTGGTGGCCGCCGTGGATCTGGAAAAATGGAAGATGATCTTAAAGAGGATTGCCGAGGGGAAGGAACCGGGGCCGCTGGAATTTGCGGGCGGAACCTCCTTTTCGGAGGACACGTATTTCCGGCTGTCCGTGACTCCGGTGAGAGGCGGTAAGGGCGAGGTGGCCAAGGCCATCGGAACGCTGGAGGACATCACGGAGGAACGGCGGATCCGAAGGCGTTTCGCCCAGGAGGAGCAGTACCGTGCGGCGCTTCTCTCGGAGGCGGTCGCCATGTGGTCCGTGGACCTCGTGAGACAGCAGGTGATGGCCTGCACTATCCATGGAAAAGACTGGCTGGAAGGCGGCAAGGGCTTTCTGTACAGCGGAAGATTTATCGAGAAGATGTGCCGCTACGTCCATCCGGCGGATCACGACAGGATCGCCGGGCAGATGCAGGCCAACCGGATGCTGGCCGCTTATTATACCGGAGAGCGGGAGCAAAAGGAGCTGTTTCGCGCGACGTATCCGGGCTCGGAGGACTATAAATGGATGACGTGTACGATTTCCCTGCTGACGGAGCCGGTCTCGGGAAATCCGGTGGCGTTCGCCTATGTGCGGGATGTGGATGAGGAGACGAAGCGGAAGATGGAACTGATGTATTCCTCAGAGCGGGATCCGCTGACGGGTCTCTACAACAGAAGGAATATTGAAGAGAAGGTGGAGCAGGCCCTGAAAAATGAGGACAGCCTGTCCTGTCTGATCATGCTGGATTTAGACTGCTTCAAGGAGATCAATGACAAATACGGCCATCAGGAGGGGGACGCGGTCTTAAAGAAGATGGCGCGGATTCTCTCGGGTGCGTTCCGGTCGGACGATTTCATTGCCCGGTTCGGAGGCGATGAGTTTATCGTATTCCTGGATCACATACCGAACTGTGAGTGCGCCAGCTTCCGGGCGGAGGAGGTACGCCGCCAGGTATACGCCCTGACGCTGAACGGAGAGGAACGTATCGTGTCCATCAGCATTGGAATCGCCTTCGGCCCTCGTGACGGGGATACGTTTGAATTACTCTATAAACACGCGGATGAGGCGCTCTATATGGCCAAGGGGCGGGGCAAAAACCAGATCGCGTTCTATGGGGAAGAGGAAGAGATGATGATCCTGGAAAGGCCGGATTAAAGATAATACAGAAAATACCGCTGTCGGAAGAATTCTTCAAAGAGAAGATTCCTCCGGCAGCGGTATTTCTTTGTGATGAAAAGCTTTTATAAGAAAAAAGCCATTTCTGCAATAGCGATCAGTTTCCGCATTCGATGCTGATCTCATTAAATCTGTCCAGAATATCGTCCACCTTCAGAGAAGCCTTGTCTTCATCGGCAGAGTCGATGATGGCCCTGCCCTGATGCATCATGATCAGGCGGTCGCCGTACTCCACGGCATAGCGCAGATTGTGGGTTACCATGATCGTGGTTAAGTTCTTTTCCCTTACGATCTGGTCCGTCAGCTCCATGATGACCTCGGCTGTCTTAGGGTCCAGCGCGGCCGTGTGCTCATCGAGAATCAGAAACTCGATGGGAGTCATGGTGGACATTAAGAGCGCCATGGCCTGGCGCTGGCCGCCGGAGAGTACGCCGACCTTTACATGCAGCTTATCTTCCAGACCCAGTCCGAGAGAATGAAGCTGTTCCTTATAATAATTGATTCGCTGGCGGTTCGTACCCGGAAGGAGATTGAAGGGCTTGCCCTTGTTGTCGGCCAGGGCCATATTCTCCAGGATTGTCATGTGCGGACACGTTCCCATGGCCGGATTCTGGTATACGCGGCCGATGCGGCGCTGACGCTTGTATTCCGGCATGCTGGTGATGTCTTTCCCGCCGATGATGATGCGTCCGCTGTCCAACGGAATGCTTCCGCAGATGATATTTAACATGGAAGTCTTGCCGGAGCCGTTGCTTCCGACCACGGAGACGAACTGGCGGTCCCTGATGGTCAGGCTGAAGTCCTCGAAGAGGCACATCTCGTTGACGGTTCCCTGATTGTAGTATTTATTGATCTGTTTTAATTCAAGCATGACTCTTCACCTTCTTTTCCCTGCCGTTGCTGAGTACGAGTATGACGAGGAACAGCGCGGCCGTAATCAGTTTCAAATCGGAGGCCTCCATGCCCATATAGATAGCGAGAGAGACGCAGCCCTTGTAAATGATGGAGCCGATGACGACAGCCGTTGTGGATTTGACAAAGCCCACACGTTTGAACAGCTTCGTACCGATGATAACATTTGCCAGGCCGATGACGATGGTGCCGGTACCCATGCTGATCTCAAAGAAGCCCTTCTGCTGGCAGTAGACCGAGCCGGCCAGTGCGGCCAGGCCGTTGGCAATCGCCAGCCCCACGATTTTTACCATGCCCTTGTCTTTTGCAAGAGAGGTAACCAGCGTGTCGTTGTCACCAACTGCCCGGAGCAGGCAGCCGGACCGTGTCTTTAAATAGAGGTCCAGCAAAAGCTTTACCAGGATCACGATCACGGCGAGAATGATAACGACGGTGAAATTACTGATGCCGGCCGGAAAAATACGGCTTACAAATTCATTTTCAAAGATCGAATCGCTGTTGAAGATCGGTACGTTAGATTTACCCGCAACTCTTAAGTTGACGGAGTAGAGGGCGGTCATGACAATGATACCTGACAGCAGGTCCCGGACCTTTAATTTTACGTGAATGAATCCCGTCACGCATCCGGCCAGGACGCCGGCCGCAAATGCGGCGAACAGCGTGAGCACCGGATTAACACCGGCCAGTATCAGTGTGACCGTTACGGCTCCGCCAAGCGGAAATGTTCCGTCCACGGATAAGTCCGGAAAGTCCAGAATCTTATATGTGATATAGACGCCCAGTGCCATGATGGCATAGACCAGGCCTTCTTCAAAAACGCCAAGTATGATTGACATGATAGCTTTCCTCCAGGAGAAGTAGTATATTACTGTGTAATTTCGTCAAAGATAGCAGCCGCGGAATCCGTTAATTCCTGCGGAAGTGTGATGCCCAGGTTCTCAGCCACCTTGCTGTTGCCGTAGAATGCAGCTTCCTCGATCACCTCGAAGTTCATCTCGCTGGCCTTCTTTTCGCCCTTTAACACTTTGGCGGCCATTTTACCTGTCTGAATTCCTAAATCCACGTAATCGAGACCCATGGAAGCCAGGCAGCCGATCTTGACCTGCTCCACCTCGCTTCCGAATACCGGAATGTTTTTCTTGGAGGCTTTGTCTAAGATCATCGGGAGAGAGCTTACGACCGTGTTGTCGGTTAAGTTGTTTAAGCAGTCCACCTTTTCCAGGATGCTGTCGGCAGCCAGCGGGATATCGGCGGTGGAGGTTACGGCGCCTTCCACAATCTCAAATCCGTAATCCGGAGCTGCGGCCTTGTATTCTGCGATGGCGGTTTCGGAGTTTACTTCGCTGGTGCTGTAGAGAATGCCGATCTTCTTCGCGTCCGGAAGAATCTTCCGGATCATCTCTAACTGCTTCTCTACCGGAAGCTTGTCGCTGGTGCCGGTTACTTCGCCGACAGGTGTTCCGTCTTCGTTTGCAAGCGCCGCGGCAGCCGGATCGGTTACAGCCGTGTAGATGACAGGTACGTTGTCTTTCTTCGCTCCGCCGTAGGCAGCCTGTGCAATCGGAGTCGCAATGGCGCAGATTAAATCGGCTTTTTTGGAGATGAAGTTATTGATAATCTGGCTGGCCGTTCCGCCGTCCGCCTGTGCGTTTTCATAGAGAATGGTTAAGTTCTGGCCTTCGACGATTCCCTCGTCTGCCAGTCCCTGTAAGAAGCCTTCACGGCAGTTGTCCAGGGAGCCGTGCTCCGCGAACTGGCCGATGCCGATGGTGTAGGACTTGCCGTCTTCGGTAGCGGCGCCTTCTGCGGCTGTCGTATCGGCGGTGGTGTCGGCCGCGGAATCGGCGGCAGTGGTCGTTACAGCCTCGGTGGCGGCGGTCGTCGGATCCGCCGGTTTGGAAGAACAGCCCGCGAGTGCGGTTACCGTCATCGCTACGAGTAAGAGTGCTTTCACTGATTTTTTCATAATTGTTTCCTCCTCATGAATCATATATTTTAGTTTAAACATAAAAAAGTCCCAAGTATGTTCTAAAAACATACTTGAGACGAATTAACAAATCCGCGGTGCCACTCAAATTGACTTCCATAGAAGTCCGCTTTTCATATACTAACATATATGCCACGAAGATAACGGTTGTGGTCTCCGTCGGTCCCTACTTACCTGATGGTTCAGGACCGCCCTCAAAAGTCCATTCAGCTGTCTGCTCTATATCGCACTCACACCGGCGGCGACTCTCTGAAATATTGCGGGATAGCTTACTCCTCTTTTTCAACGGTTTATTTTATTGCTTATTATATTAATGCGTCAAAGTGGATTTGTCAACTACTATTTTTAAATTCCTTCGTATTTCCTCTATTTTCCCGCCGTCTGAACTGTTACCTATTTTCCGAAAAATCGCGCCAGCGGGCTGATTAAGTTGGATAAGTCCTGAATCGCCTGGTTGAGCGTCTTGATATCCACGGAATTAATCTGCTGGAGGGCTTCCTTCACGCTCTGGTCACTGGAGGTTACCAGGTTGTCGATATCCGTTACCATCTGGCCCAAATTCGCCTCCTCCAGCTCTTTTGCCACTACGTTCACGCTGTCCATCACCGTCTCCACATCGTCGAAAAGCCGGTTGACACGGGGGATGATGGTTGCAGAGGTATAGATGACGATGGCAAGGATCAGAATGCTGGCCAGCGCGGTAATCTGGGACATCCGGTACTGCTTTTTCGCGTAGGAGGCCTGGCGTTCGTTGGAGTCCTCCAGCCTTTTTAACATGGCCTCCAGTTCTTTGTCCGACAGGGATGCAAAGGGATTTTTTTTCTCTTCCATACAAATATCCTTCTTTCTGGTTCGTTACGGCACAGCAGCCGTTTCTGATTTCAGTATACTACGGCCTGCGGGAAAAATCGAGGAAATATCTTCCTAAGGATATCAAATTGTGGTAAACTAAAGCAAATATCTGTAAAAATGGAGGTTTAACAAATGAAGCTCTTAATTGTTGTGGACATGCAGAAGGATTTTATAGACGGCGCGCTGGGAAGTCCCGAGGCGCAGGCGATTGTGCCCAATGTAAAAAAGATGATCGAGGAGTATCAGGCGGCGGGAGAGGATGTGATTTTCACGCTGGATACCCACGATGAAAAGTATATGGAGACCCAGGAAGGAAAGAATCTGCCGGTTCCCCACTGTATCAGGGGCACCGATGGCTGGGAGCTGGATTCCGCCTTAAAGGAATTTCAGGGGAAGCGGTTTGAGAAGAATACCTTTGGAAGCACCGCCCTTATGGAATACGTTCAGGAACGGCCGTATGAGTCTGTCATGCTGATCGGAGTCTGTACGGATATCTGCGTCATCTCCAATGCGCTGCTGGTGAAGGCCGCGATCCCGGAGGTGCCGGTTCTCGTGGATTCCTCATGCTGTGCGGGAGTCTCGCCGGAGAGCCATGAAAATGCCTTAAACGCCATGAAGATGTGCCACATTGCCGTGCAGTAAGCGGCGGATCGGGGAAGGAGGTCTGCGCGATGGCACAGCGAATATTGATTGCGGATGACAGCGAGGAGATCATCGAGATTCTGCAGATACTTCTGACCGGAGAAGGGTACGAGGTGGTGACGGCGGGAGACGGGGAGGAAGCGGTCATGCTGGCGGACAACACCATCGACTTAATTATTCTCGACGTGATGATGCCGGTTAAGTCCGGCTACGTGGCATGCTCCGAGATCCGGAAAAAGTCCATGGCGCCCATCCTGTTTTTAACGGCCCGCACCCAGGATTCCGATAAATCCATGGGCTTCTCGGCGGGAGGAGACGATTATCTGGCGAAGCCCTTTTCCTATTCGGAGCTTCTTTCCAGGTGCAAATCGCTTCTGCGTCGGTATCTCGTCTACCAGGGAAAGAACTTCGCCGCGCCGGACAACCGTCTGGTGCTGGGGGACCTTTCCGTGGACCAGGACACGCGGACCGTGACCGTGGAAGGCCGTGATGTGAATCTGACCTCCAGGGAATACTGCATTCTCGTCCTCCTGTTAAAGAACCGGAGAAAGATCTTTTCCTCGGAGAATATCTACGAGAGTGTTTGGAATGAACCGTATTTTTACTCCGCCAACAACAATGTGATGGTCCACATCAGGAATCTGCGGAGGAAAATTGAGAAGGACCCGCAGAATCCGGAATACATAAAGACCATGTGGGGGCGGGGGTATTATATTGAATAATTTCCTTAAGAAAATGGCGAATCCCACGCGTTTAAGCCTTGCCACGCTGTATGATGTGGTGATCGCGGCGGCGGCCGCCTTTCTCTGCTATGTGGCGGTGACGAACGCCATGGGGCTTCTGGCCGGCATGATGACGGACCAGAAGAACTATTATGAGCGGCATACGAAGCTTCTGGCAGAGGAATTTCAGGATTTCGTCACGGAAAATCATGTGGAGATCGGAGACGGGGAGACCATCGGTGACTGGAATTCCGAGAACTGGTATGTGTTCCTGACGGTATATCAGCGGGACCGCATCTACTATAATACCATGGACCGGGATAATGAGAAGCTGAAGACCGAGCTTAAGGACGAGCACCCGGGGTTTCAGTATGGGTATTTATACCGCCACGGGACAGCAGTTACCTATCCGGTGAAGTTTGCCGACGGGGATGGGGAGATCCTGATCCGGGCCTACTTTGAGGCCAGGTTCCGGACACTGATTCTCGTCCTGGGAGCGGGTATGAGCGCGGTCTGCTTCGTCGTGGTATTCCTCGTGCTGCTTCAGAAAAAGCTGGCGTATATCCGTCAGATCGAGAAGGGGATCCACATCCTGGAGACCGGCTCCAGAGGGTACGAAATTCCCTTAAAAGGCCGGGATGAACTCTATTCCCTGGCAGACAGCATCAACCAGATGAGTGAAAGCCTGCACAAGGAGATCGAGGAAAAGGACCGGATTGAAAAGGAGCGGAGCGAGATCGTGACAGCCCTGTCCCACGATATCAGGACACCGCTCACCTCGGTTCTGTTCTACCTGGATTTGATTACGGCTGGCAAATGCACGGCGGATGAGTCCGTCCTTTATATGGAGAAGGCGAAGCGCCAGGCATACCATATGAAGAACCTGATGGACGATTTATTCAGCTATTCCTATGCCACAGGAGACCGTTTTTCCCTGAAAAACGAGGAGTACGACGGAAATGAGCTGTTCGGGCAGCTGATCGGTGATCTGACGGAATCCCTGGAGGAACATGGCTTCCGGACGGAGGTGCGCTACGAGATTGAGACGCCGTTTGCGGTGGAGACCGATGTGGTCCAGTTAAAACGCGTCCTGAATAATATTGGAACGAATATCGAAAAGTACGCGCGCAGAGACGGCATCGTGTCCGTGGAGGTCAGGCTTTCAGACGGCTTCGTCTGCCTGAACATCGAGAATCCCATACGGGACGAGGAGATCGAGGTGGAAAGCTACGGAATCGGCGTCAAGGCGTCGGAACAGATGATTGAAAAGATGGGAGGCAGCTTTTCTTACGAAAGCCATGACTATCGTTATCACACATCGATGAAGCTTCCGGAAAAAGAATGGAACGAGGAGCAGTTTTCTGTTTCAAAAAGAAAAAACAGCAGTCATGATAAGAATTTCTGAAGAAAATTTCAGAAATTTTACAGCCGTTTCTAAAGATTTATGGCTCATACTAAAACCAGGATAAAGAAGAATGAAATGAGGTGCGGATATGAAGCTTCTTTTTTTGACTGGAAAATTTGGTATGGGCCATTATTCTGCCGCTTTTTCGCTGGCAGAGCGTGTTTCGAGGGTGAATTCCGAGGCTGACATCGTGATCCGCGATATTTTTGAGTATGCAATGCCTTATTATTCCGACAAGGTTTATCACGCCTTTGGCGTTATGGTCACTCACTGCAGCGGAACGTATAATAAGTATTATAATCATATGGAACGCAAGGGACCGGATTTGAAACCGGTTTTTCTTCCATGGTTTTTAAAGAAAATAAAAAATCTGCTGGAGGAGGAACAGCCGGATGCGGTCATCTCAACCCTGCCCCTCTGTTCCCAGATCATGTCCTGGTATAAGGCGGTAACAGGCAGCCGGATGCCGTTAATAACGTGCATTACGGACATCAGCAGCCATTCCGAGTGGATCAACGGCGCCACAGACTGCTACCTCGTTCCCGACCGCATGGTGCGGACGAAGCTGACGGAAAAGGGCGTAGAGGAAACGAAGATTTACGTCTACGGAATCCCGGTCAGACCGGAATTCGATTACGGGGAAGAGCGGCCGGAAGAGACAGATGGGAAGAAGCACATCCTGATCATGGGCGGCGGTCTCGGAATCCTGCCTGAGAGCAATGAATTCTATGAGGAACTGAACGATTCCGGTCACATCCGGGTTACGGTGATCACGGGAAAGAATCAGGAAATCTACAAGAAGCTTCATGGAAAATACGAGAATATCGATGTGATCGGATATACCAACGAGGTGTACCGCTATATGCAGGAGGCCGACGTGGTGATCTCGAAGCCGGGCGGAATCACCCTGTTTGAGACGATTCATGCAGGAACGCCGCTTCTGGTATTTGAACCGTTTCTCCAGCAGGAGATCAACAACACAGGCTTTATCGTGGGCCGCGGTATCGGAATGATACTGGAGAAAAACCCCATGGACTGTGTCCGGGAGATCAGCAAGATCGTTCAGGATGATACGCTTCTGGACGCCATGAAGGCAAATGTAGACCGTTTGAAGAGAGAGTACGACCAGACCGTGATTGGCCAGGTACTCGCCCTGATCGAAGGACCGGAAGGAGCGTTATGTACAGGATGAAATGGAGCAGAAAATGGAAATGGAGCAGACTGGCCGCGGCTCTCGGACTGCTGGCCGGCGGATTTGCAGTGCATTCCGTGATTCCGTCCTTGTATCATAAACACAGAAATCCGGCGGTGCTGCGAAGAACCGGAGTTCCCGGGACGGTGATGCTCACCTTTGACGACGGTCCCGATCCGGATTATACCGGGCGGCTCCTCGACCTTTTAAAGAAGGAGGAGGTGAAGGCGGCTTTCTTTGTGGTGACCAGAGAGGCGGTAAAAGAGGAAGCGCTGATCGACCGCATGCTGTCCGAAGGCCATGTGGTGGGCTTTCATTCCATGGACCACCAGAACGCCATGGTGAGAGGATATCTGCACACGAGAAAAGATTTTCGCACCGGAAGCGAATTTATGAAGAGAAAAGGCATCTCCGACATCTGGTATCGTCCGCCCTGGGGGCTGACGAACCTGTTTTCCTGGCATTTAGCGAGAAAATACGGGATGAAGATGGTTCTGTGGGATGTGATGGCCGAAGACTGGGAGAGGGGAGCTACGGCAGGCTCGATCCGGAAGAAGTGTCTTAGCCGTGTAAAGGACGGATCCATCCTCTGCCTTCACGACGGAGGAAGACGTACGGGAGGCGCGCCCGGAGCTCCGGAGAAGACGCTGGAAGCGCTCACTTATGTGATCCCCGCGTTAAAAGAGGCGGGCTGCCGGTTTATACTTCCTTCGGAAGCTGTATTCAGATAGATGATTGCCATATAAGTGATTTCAGATAAAGAAAGGAAGAATCGATTTGGAGCAGAAAACCATGAAATGGAAAAATTCACTCCTCTGCACGGCGGCCATGGTGGTGCTGGCGGGAGTGACGTGTTACATACTGTTGAAGGACCATTCCATGGGAACCCTGTGGGCGGTTTTAAAGAACGCGGACTTACGCTTTGTGCTGCTGGGGCTTTTTCTCATGGTTCTGTTTGTCGGCTGTGAGGCAGCCGTGATCAGGCTCCTGGCGGGGACGTGGGGAGGAAGTGTGCCGTGGAAGAGAGCCATGCAGTACTCCTTCGCAGGCTTTTATTTCAGCTCGATCACGCCCTCATCCACAGGCGGCCAGCCCATGCAGCTGTACTACATGGTCCGCGACGGGATGAGCGCGGCGAGAAGCTCGTTCGCGCTGCTGACGATTACGGCCATGTATCAGCTGATGGCGCTGGCTTACGGCGTGGGTATGGGGCTGCTTAAGTTTTCGTATCTCATGGGACTGCCGCTGGCGCTTAAGCTCCTGATCTGTTTCGGGATTCTGGCAAACGGGATTTCCGTGGCATTTATCCTGCTGATTCTGTTTTGCAGGCCGCTTGTGGAGCGGCTGGTATACAGAGTTCTCCGCCTGTTGAACCATTTTCCTTCCTTTGATGGGGAAAAGGCCGCACAGAAAGCCGGTTCCATGATCGAAGAGTACAGCCAGGGCGGCGCATATCTGCGGAAATATCCGATGGCTGCGGTGAAGACGGCGGTGCTTACCTTCTGCCAGCTCACCTTCCTGTATATGGCCTCCTACTGTGCCTGTCTGGCCCTCGGCCTGGGCAGCGTGGGTCTGGTCAACTTCATTATGCTTCAGTCTATCGTGAGCCTTGCAGTGTCGGCCGTCCCCCTGCCCGGTGCGGTGGGGGCGTCAGAGAGCGGCTTCCTGGTGATGTTCAGCGGCTTCTTAAGCTCATCCCAGCTGCTCCCCGTCATGGTGTTAAGCCGGGGCATCAGCTTCTATGGCTTCCTCGTGGTCAGCGGCCTGGCGGTCGCCTCCCTCCATATCAGGAAGAAGGGGACGCCGAAAAAGGAAAAAGAAGTCCGCAGCCGGGCGCATGGCCCTGTGTATAAGCAGTTCAGCGTTAGTGAAGAGCTGCACTAATCCGAGGGGCTCAGAGCCGGTATGGCGACGCTGCCTCCGCGGAGGCAAAAGATCCGGTTCGGAAAACGTTTCTGCATCCGGCTGATGAGAAGGCTGTTTTCCTCCTCCGGCCGCACACTTTTCAACAGAACGGAAGACGGGGAGTAGTCGATGACACTGGCGTGAAAGACTGACGCCATGCGAAACAGCTCCCGGATATCGTCCTCCGAACAGTCATGAATTCTTAAGAACATCAGCTCCTCGCAGTGCATGGCGGTCTCCGTAAGGTCCACGACCTTGATGACCTCCACACGCCGGGCGAGCTGTTTTTTTATCTGCTCAAAGGTCTGGTCGTCGCTGGTCAGCCCGATGGTCATGCGGGAAACCGTCTCATCCTCAGCCGGTCCCACGGTCAGACTCTCCAGATTATAGGACTTTCCGGAAAAGAGGCCGGCAATTAAGGCCAGGACGCCGGGTTCATTTTCTACGTAAAGATTGATCCAACGCTTTTTCATCGTTATCTCCCCCTCTCATTTTCCAGAATCATGTGGTCGATCGGACTGCCCGGCGGTACGATGGGCAGCACATTGTCATCCCAGGCAATCAGAAATTCGATCAGAACCGGCGCGTCCTTGCTGGCTTCTGCGGTCTGAAGGGCCGGTTGGATCTCCTCCTCCTTCGTTACCCTGATCCCCGTAATTCCAAAGCTTTCAGCCAGCTTGATGAAATCCGGCGTGTACGGCGGACAGCCCGGTCCGGGCTCCTGACAGACCGCGGGGCAGCTGCTTCTCCGGCGCAGACAGGTAGCGGAATAGCGGTGATCGAAAAACATCTCCTGCCACTGGCGCACATTGCCCAGCCAGCCGTTGTTAAGCACGCAGATGATCACGGGAAGTCCGCAGACCACGGCTGTGGCCAGTTCCTGCATATTCATCTGTAACCCGCCGTCCCCTGTGATGAGCACCACCGTCTTATCCGGGTTCCCGATTTTCGCGCCGAGAGCGGCGGGGAGGCCGTATCCCATGGTACCCAGCCCGCCGGAGGTCAGAAGGCGCCGGTCCTCGCTCAGCTCCAGAAACTGGGTTGCCCACAGCTGGTTCTGACCGACATCCGTGGCGACGAAGAGCGGGCCTTCCAGGCGGTTGATGGACCGGATGACGGATTCCGCTGTCAGTCCCTCCCGCTTCATGGTGATGGGACGGGCTTCTTTCCAGCCATCGATCTGCTTCCTCCAGGCGCCGGTGTCCAGCAAAACAGCTTTTTCCAGGAGGGCCCGGATGGCGGCTCCGGCGTCGGCGACTATGGGAATATCGACGGCGATGTTTCTGGAAATGGAAGCGGGATCGATGTCCACGTGGATGATGGATGCATGCCTGGCAAACTCCCCGTTCTTACCGGTGATGCGGTCATTGAAGCGGGTGCCGATGGAGAAGAGGACGTCGCAGCCGCTGACCGCCGAATTGGCGGCAAAGCTTCCGTGAATCCCGATATTGCCCGCATACAGCGGATGCGTGGACGGGATGGCGCCCTTTCCCATGATGGTGGTCACAACGGGCACGCCGGTACGCTCGGCAAGCCGTGTCATGGCTTCTTCCGCGCGGGCGATATTGACGCCGCCTCCCACCAGAAAGACCGGCCGCTTCGCCTGATTTAAACGTTCTAAGGCTTTTTTTATCTGGCCTCCGTGTACGGCGAAACCTGGCCGGTATCCCCGGATTTTTACCTGGTCGGGATAGCAGCTGCTGCCGTATTCCCTCTGTATATCCTTGGGCAAATCCACCAGTACAGGGCCGGGCCTTCCGGTCGTGGCGATATGGAACGCCTTTTTGATGATTTCCCCCAGACTCTCCCTCGTCCGGACGGTTACCGCGTATTTACAGATGCTTCTGGTGATGCCCGTGATGTCGACCTCCTGGAAGGCATCGTTGCCGATCAGGCTGGTGGGAACCTGGCCGGTAAAACAGACGAGAGGAACGCTGTCGTAATTGGCCGTTGCGATGCCTGTCACTAAGTTGGCCGCGCCAGGGCCGCTGGTTACGAGACAGACTCCGGGTCTGCCGGTGGAGCGGGCGTAGCCGTCGGCGGCGTGAACCAGTCCCTGTTCGTGGCGGGGGAGAATGAAACGGATGCCGGTCTCCCCGTGAAGAGCGTCAAATAAGTCAATGGCCTGCCCGCCGGGATAGCCGAACAGGACTTCGACACCTTCTTCCTTCAGTGCTTTTACAAAAAGCTGTGCGCCTGTGATTTGCATAATCACTGCCTCCTTCTTAAATATTATGTGAATGCAAGTGCTTGCTGTCATGTGTGGGATAAAATTGGTACCGCGGTTTTACGGCGGTACCGTGCATGAGTCTTCACTGTTCGTGATTTTCCCACCTGCCGATTCCTTCCAGAAAGACCCTGACGCTGTCTCTGACGTAATCGTGACGTGAGATTTTGGACAGGCTGTCGTCGAAAGACGCTTTCAGAAACGTGTAACCGAAGGTCGCGGAGAAAATCGTCATGGCCCATGATTCATAGCTTCCGTGATTCAGCTTCCCCTTCTCCTCCATCTGTTTAAAATACCGGATGAGAGAGGAGACGAAGGCCCTTGGAATCATCATGATGAACGGGGCCGTTTCCTCGTAGATCTGGGGCGCGCGCAGGCCGATGGAGAGGTTGACGAAATCCGGGGTTATCCGGTCCATGTACGCGTTCATGAACATCTCTAAATCGCTTCTCAAGTCCCACGTGACGTTTTCAAAGGCCAGGGGGGTGACGTCCGCCCTCCACTTTTCCTGGTCAATGCCGGCCAGCACGATGTCCTTCTTTCCTGCAAATTTGCGGAAGAGCGTGCACTCGTTGACGCCTGCCTGCTTTGCAATGTCTTTTGTGGTAGTGGCGACATACCCTTTGTCGCGGATCAGCTCCATGGCTGCGTCCACGATTCTCTGGCTGGTATCATCCATGTATTCCACCTCCATGCAAGTACTTACTTTCATTACATTCTATCCGAAAGGAGACGGGATGTCAAGAAAAAATACGACAGAACTGTTTGACAAAATGGCTGTTACAGAGTATAATGAACAATGTTCATATTGAAGGAGGTCCATATGAAGAAATCAGCAACTTCAAAAGAAGAGCTGCTTGCGATTGCGAAAGAGATCGCGGGCAGAGAGGGAATTGGAAATCTGAATATACGCCGTCTGGCCTCAGAGAGCGGTATCGCGATCGGTACGGTCTACAATTATTACCCTTCCAAAGGGGATTTAATCGGGGCGGTTATGGAGGATTTCTGGCGTAATGTGTTTCATGGCAGTCATTTTGACACAGAGAGCGGTGATTTTATCGGAAGTGTCCATGATATCCATTTCCGCCTGCGCGAAAACCTGGGAAGCTTCCGCGAGGAGTTTTTAAAGGAGATGGAGGTGCTCAGCCAGACCGATCAGAAGAGAGGGAGAGAGCTGGAGGCATTTTACTTAGGACATATGAAGGAAGGGATGCTCCGTATTCTGGAGCGTGACAACAGGGTGGCACCGGAGGTCTGGAACGAGACATTTACACCCGAAAGGTTCGTATCCTTTGCCTTCTCCAACATGGTTCTTCTTCTGAAGAATCAGGAGGATCCGGCTTATTTTGAAGAGATTATGAGGCGTCTGATCTATAAGACAGATGCAGACACAGGAAAGGAAGTATGACGATGCAGGCAGTAATGGAAACAATCTTTGACATTGTATATTTATGTACGGTGATTGCGCTGGGAGTGCGTATGATCACCGGAGCGGGAGAGAGAAAGCAGATTAAGCTGTTTGGAATCATGGCAGTGGTTCTGGGATGCGGCGACGCATTTCACTTAGTGCCCCGCGCTTACGCCCTCTGTACGGATGGGCTGGCGAATCACGCCGCGGCCCTTGGATTTGGAAAGCTGGTAACCTCTGTGACGATGACCGTATTTTATGTGATTCTGTACTACATATGGAAGATGCGGTACCGCGTGGAGGGAAAGAACGGTCTGACTGCCGTCGTATGGGGGCTGGCCCTTGTGAGGGTATTCCTGTGCTTCATGCCGGGCAATGACTGGTTAAGCGCCAGCGCACCGCTCTCCTGGGGGATTTACCGCAATATTCCGTTTGCGGTTCTGGGACTTCTGATGATTGTCCTCTTTTACCGGAAGGCAAAGGAGACGGCGGATTCGGGCTTTGGCTTTATGTGGCTGGCGATTACGCTCAGCTTTGGATTCTATATTCCAGTTGTGCTGTGGGCGGATACCATCCCGGCGGTGGGCGCGCTTATGATCCCCAAGACCTGCGCTTACGTGTGGATCGTGGTCATGGGATACCGGGAGATGAAACAGCCGGGACAGAGAAAGGAGAAGTAATATGACAAATGACAGAAAAAAGAAAGCAGTATTAAAGCTGGTAAACACCGCGTTGGTCTATGCGCTGCTGGCCATGGCGGGAGGCGTATTCTACCGTGAATTCACGAAGTTTAACGGCTTTTCCGGAAGAACGACGCTGGCCTTCGTGCACACTCACTTATTCCTGCTGGGAATGATCGTTTTCCTTGTGGCCGCGCTGTTTGAGTTTCATGCGGCGGTGACGGAGCAGAAGCGGTTTGGGCTGTTCTTTGGAATCTATAATGCAGGCATCGCCGTAACGGTGGTGATGCTGATCGTCAGGGGCATTGCACAGGTGCGCGCCTTAGAGCTGAGCCGTGCCATGGATGCATCCATATCGGGAATCGCCGGCCTCGGCCATATTATGACGGGTGTCGGGATTATCCTCTATTTCGTGATGCTGAAGAAGGCAGTCGCAGAATCGTAACGCGTTACAGCAGGGCCGGGAGGCGGACGGTTGCAAGCGGTCTCATTGTGTGTTAGAATAAAGAAATATAAGACGGCAGGGAATCATAGCTTTTCCGGAACCATAAAGGAGATCCGGCCGGGCAGCGAGCCGCTGTCAGGATTGTTAATATTTTAAGGTTAAAAGACCGTAATCTGCTCCGAAGTACATCCGCACATTTCATGTGCTTACGCCTGCGGCTTGTACATCTTCGCATCTTACGGCATCCTTTTTCGTATGATTTCCTGTCGTTTTATCTTTTGAATCCGGGCAGCCGGCTGAAAGACAGGAAAGCTGCCATGTCATTTAGAGTGAGGGACTACCTATGCACGAACCGGATTTGTGGAAATACTGCACGGCGGAGCACTGCAGGGAGATGCTTCTTTCCTTCCGGCTTCTGGAGGGGGAGGAGTGGACCGATGATAAGGTCATATCCTGCCTGTATGCCGTGAGCAATCATACAGAAAAACATTATAACCGGCTGCGGATTCCGAAGAAGGGCGGAGGAGTAAGGCAGATTCAGGCGCCGGACCCGCTGCTTAAGACGATACAGCGGAATATCCTTCACCATATTCTGGAGGGGCTGGAGCTGTCGCCCTGCGCGGCGGCCTACCACAGAGGCGCGTCCATCCGGGATAATGCAGCCCGCCATACGGGCAAAAATGTGGTGCTGAAGCTGGATATCAAAGATTTTTTCGGAACTATTACGTTTTCCATGGTGCAGCAGAGGGCATTTAACAGCAGGTATTTTCCTGTCCCGGTAGGGACGCTTCTAACCTCACTGTGCTGCTTAAGGGACACGCTTCCCCAGGGATCGCCGGCCTCGGCCGCCATATCGAATCTGGTGATGAAGCCGTTTGACGAATACATGGAGGCGTGGTGCCGGGAACGGGATATTGTATACAGCCGCTACTGTGACGACATGACATTTTCCGGGGATTTTGCTGCGGCGGAGGTGATCGGGAAGGTGAAAGGATTTCTGGACGCCATGGGTTTTGAACTCAACCGGTCAAAGACAAAGGTCCTTACCCGCCATACCAGACAGACGGTGACAGGCATTGTGGTCAACGACAGGGTGTCGGTTCCAGCCGCCTACCGGAGAGAGCTGAGGCAGGATATTTATTACTGCCGGAAATTTGGCGTGCGGGAGCATATAAGGAGCAGGTCAGAGAAGAAATATCTGGATCTGGGAGAGGCCGGAGAGGTGAAGTATCTGATGTCCCTGTTAGGGAAAATCGGATTTGTCCTGTCCGTAACACCCGGAGACGTCTGGTTTATGGAGGCGGAAGAGGCGGTGAAAACGCTTTTGAAAGAGTACCAGGGACAGGCTTCTTGAACCGGAGTACAACTTCTGAACAGAGTCCTGTAAGAGAATAGAAACGTGAGCAGAGAAGACGGAAAGCATGGCGTCTTCTCTGCTCATTTTTGTTTGACTGTTTTAACTGAAAATACTGCCGCAGCTAGTGCCGGCGGCACTAGTATTATCTCATTAACTTCATGAGATCCTCATAAAAACCAGGATAGGAGATGTTCACACATTCTGCCCCAAGAATCTCCGTCTCGCCTTCCGCGCAGAGCCCTGCGACGGCAAAGGTCATGGCGATGCGGTGATCCAGCAGGCTGTCGATCACGGCGCCGTGCAGCGGTCTGCCGCCGTTAATGATCATTCCATCCTCAGTTTCGGTCACATCGGCCCCCATGGCGGATAAGTTCTTCACCATGACTTCGAGACGGTTGGATTCCTTAACCTTTAATTCCGCCGCATCTTTGATGATGGTGGTGCCTTCCGCGAAGCAGGCCATCACCGCGATCATGGGAAGCTCATCGATCAGAGTGGGGATGATGGCTCCTTCGATGACCGTGCCGTGGAGGCTGCTGCATTTAACCAGAATATCAGCGGTGGGTTCCCCGGAGGCATCCTGTTCATTCATCAGCGTTATGCCGGCGCCCATGGCCCGGCAGACATGGAGAATGCCGTCTCTGGTGGGATTGATCCCCACCTGGCGGATCAGCAGTTCAGAACCCGGCACCAAAAGGCCTGCAGCAAGAAATGGGGCGGCAGACGAAATATCGCCGGGAACCGTAATCTGTTTTCCGTAGAGTTCCCCGGCCGGCCGGATGATGGCTGTCGTGCCCTCGCATCTCACATCGGCGCCGAAGGAGCGGAGCATGAGCTCCGAATGGTTGCGGGACACATAGTCTTCCGTCACCCTTGTCTCACCGTCCGCATAGAGTCCGGCCAGAAGGATGGCCGATTTTACCTGGGCGGACGGTATCCTGGAATGGTAATGGATGGCCTGAAGGGGCCTGCCTGTAATATGCAGGGGCGCGCAGCCATTTTGACGGAGGCTCTCAATCTGGGCGCCCATCAGGGAAAGAGGCTCTATGATTCGTTTCATGGGGCGTTTCTGTATGGATTCGTCGCCGGTCACTGTCACGTCAAAATTCTGTGCCGACAGGATTCCGGATATCAGGCGGGTGGTGGTGCCGCTGTTGCCGCAGTCCAGAACGGTATCCGGCCTTTTTAAGCCTCGCAGCCCATTGCCGCGGACGATGACGGAATCGCCGTTATTTTCGATGGCCACGCCCATCTTCTGAAAACAGGAGATGGTGGAAAGACAGTCTGCCCCCTGAAGAAAATGGCTGATCTGCGTCGTTCCCTTTGCAATCGATCCGAACATGACGCTTCTGTGTGAAATGGATTTATCGCCGGGAATATGTACTTCACCCTTAAGCGGGCTTGCCTTTTTAAATTTCATGGTGTTCCTCCGTATGTCAATTTTCAGACACGCACCAGGTCGTAATGGTAGCGCTCTAACTGCTTCCACGCCATGTCCATGGTTTCCTTGTCGTAGAAGATAATCTTGAGCGTGCCCTCCCCGTGCTCTCTGTTGTGGTTAATGCCGATGTTCTTAATGCTGATGCCCTTGGCTGCTAGGATAACGGACAGTGTGGAGATCGCGCCGACCTCGTCCGCCATGTCTACGGTAAACGAATATTCCGGTGTGACAGAGCCCTGGTTCCGCTCGGAAATGGAGTTCCGGTAGTCCCTGGAGGTCTCGAACAGCCGGGAGAGATACTGGTTGTCACCCGCTTTGAGCTTTTCCAGAGTTCCGTTTAAGGAGGCGATATACTGCTCCAGAACGGCGGCCAGAGGCGCCCGGTTTGTCATGCAGATCTGCTCCCACATCTCGGGAGACGAGGAGGCGATTCGGGTAATATCCTTAAAGCCGCCGGCGGCCAGTCGTTTCATCAGACCATCCGGATTATCGGCATCCCTGACCAGATTCACCAGGCTGGAGGCGATGACGTGTGGCAGATGGCTGATCGCTGCCGTGACGGAATCGTGCTCGTGATAGTCCAGGACGATGGGGATGGACCCAATCAGCGAAGCGACGGATATCAGCCGATCCACCGCCTCAGGGGAAGAGCTGCGGGTGGGGGTAATGATGTAGTAGGCGTTTTCCAGCAGATGATCCGTGGAATTCTCGAAGCCTGTCTTTTCGGATCCGGCCATGGGATGGCCTCCGATAAAGCAGTCCTCCATCCCGAGCCGGGTGACCGCCTCGTGGATGTCGGTCTTGGTACTCCCCACGTCGGTGATGATGGCGCCCGGCTTTAAAAATGGTTTGATTTCGGCAAGGTAGCGGGCGTTATATTCCACGGGGGTGCACAGAAAGATGAGATCACACTCGGATAACTGTTCATTGACTCCGTCGAGTATCACGTCGATCACGCCCTCATCCAGGGCGCTTAAGAGCCTGGAACGGGTCCGCATGTATGCCATAATCTTCGTATCCGGTTTTTCACGCTTGATCCCTCTGGCTATGGAACCGCCGATGAGACCAAGCCCAATAAAGGCAATGGTGGAATCAGTCATTAAAATATCCTCCCTGCAAGCGCTGCGTAAGGTTTCAGGTTTTCGGTAAGCTGCTCAAACTGTTCAAAGGTGAGCGACTGCGGGCCGTCGGACAGCGCGCAGGACGGGCACGGGTGAACCTCCACGATCAGACCGTCGGCGCCTACTGCGACTGCGGCTTTGGAGATCGGCTCAATGTAGGCGCGGACACCGGTTGCGTGGCTCGGATCGATGAGAATAGGCAGATGGCTCTTGGCGCGGATAACCGGTACGGCGCTGATGTCCAGCGTGTTCCTGGTGGCGGTTTCGTAGGTGCGGATGCCGCGCTCACAGAGTACGATGCGGGGATTGCCTTCGGAGGCGATGTATTCCGCCGCGTTCAGCCATTCGTCTATGGTTGCGGATAAGCCCCTCTTTAACAGTACCGGGATACCGGCGCGTCCGGCCTCCTTTAACAGCTCAAAATTCTGCATGTTGCGGGCGCCGATCTGGATCATGTCCACGTACTTCACCGCGGTCTCCAGAGCCCGTAAGCTGGTGACCTCGCAGACAATATTAAGGCCGGTCTCATCCCGGGCTTCCTTCATATACTGTAAGCCTTCTTCCTCCAGTCCCTGGAAGGCGTAGGGGGAAGTTCTCGGCTTGTAGGCGCCGCCTCTTAAAAATTTTGCACCGGCTTTCTTTACGGCGATCGCTGTCTCGATGACCATGTCGTGATTTTCGATGGCGCAGGGGCCGGCCATCATGGTCAGCCTACCAGGTCCGATTCTGGTATTTCCGACCTCGATCACGGAGTCCTCCGGGTGAAACTTTTTGTTTACCAGCTTATACGTCTCGGTGACCGGAACGATCTTATCCACGCCCTCCGCCATCTCGATGTTGGCGCCCTGGAGCTTCGTCTTGTCGCCGACAACGCCTACGATGGTGACCTCCGTTCCTTTGGAAAGATGAGCCTGGAGGCCTTTGGATTCTATCAGGTTTTTAATTTTCCCAACCGCTTCTTCGGAAGCGTTCGGTTTCATAATAATAATCATATCGGTTTCCTCTCTTTAACAAGTATTCAAAAATAGCTTAAGCACCATTGTAATCGAAAGAATGTAAGTTGTCAACGCTTTTATACGTTAAACTTCGACGCTTTAACGCAGATCAGCAAAGACGATGCGAAAAGATTTGACAAAGAACGTATGTTCTGATATAATGAATATAGTAAAAGAACGTATGTTCGAAATGTGAGAACCTGACAGGAAGGAGAAGATCAATACTATGAAGCTGACGAGGAATAATTTAAATGAAGTTCTGTTTGAAAACCAGGATGCCAGGCTATTGATTGAGGACGTGGTTTCTCATACTCAGGCCGGTATCTATTACTATCATGATGTGGAGATCACTCTGCAGGCCGCCTTAAAGATATGGAACAGAGCCAACGAAGCGGAGCAGAATGAAGCCCCGTATCACGCGTCTTTCCTTGATTTTAAAGGAGAAAGCAGACCCCAGGCCGCCTGGTGTCCGGCCCTGTAGGAAACCCATATTTTGACAAGTAAAATTATTTGTGCAAAATGCACATTCTACTTGCAATTTTCCGACACTTTTAGTAAAATATCCTCATAGACTTAAATACTGAACAGGAGGAATGTTTATGAACGTGTATGGAACCAAACAAATCCGTAACGTTGTATTACTCGGCCACGGAGGCGCGGGTAAGACGACACTCGCAGAGGCGATGGCACTGATTACAGGAGCTGTCAGCAGAATGGGAAAGATCACCGATGGAAACACCATCAGCGATTATGATAAGGAAGAGATTAAGAGACAGTTCTCCATTTCCACAACTCTGATTCCGCTGGAGTATCAGGGTGAAGACGGTCCGATCAAGATTAACTTGCTGGATACGCCGGGTTATTTCGATTTTGTTGGTGAAGTAGAAGAAGCAATCAGCGTTGCAGACGCCGCGGTTATCGTAGTGAACTGCAAGGCAGGCATAGAGGTTGGTACATATAAGGCATGGGAACTTTGTGAAAAGTATAAGCTGCCGCGTATTATTTTTGTAACGAATATGGATGACGATCATGCAAGCTACCGTGAACTGCTGCTGAGACTGGAAAAAGAGTTCGGCAGAAAGATTGCACCGTTCCATCTTCCGATTCGTGAGAATGAAAAGTTCGTGGGATTTGTCAACGTCGTAAAGATGGCGGGCCGCAGATTCACGGTGAACAGTGACTATGAAGAATGTGAGATTCCTGAATATTCACAGAAGAACCTGGGGATTGCGCGTGAAGCGCTGATGGAGGCTGTTGCGGAGACGAGCGAAGAGTATATGGAACGCTACTTCTCAGGCGATGAGTTCACTCAGGAAGAGATTTCTTCTGCACTTCGGGAACATGTAATAGAAGGTAATATCGTACCGGTTATGCTGGGCTCCGGCATTAACGCACAGGGTGCGAAGATGGTGCTTCAGGGAATCGACAAGTACTTCCCGACTCCAGACCGTTACGAGTGTATCGGTGTGGACGTATCCACAGGAGAGCGCTTTACGGCCAAATATAACGATAACGTATCACTTTCCGCCCGTGTATTTAAGACGATTGTGGACCCGTTTATCGGCAAATACTCTCTGATGAAGATTTGTACCGGTACCTTAAAACCGGATTCCAATATCTATAACGTAAACAAGGATACAGAGGAGAAGATCGGAAAGATCTATCTGCTCAGAGGAAAAGACGTGATCGAGGTTCCGGAATTAAAGGCCGGCGATATCGGCGCCGTATCCAAGTTATCCGTAACCCAGACGGGAGATACCATTGCGCTCCGTTCCGCGCCGATCGTATACCATAAGCCGGAGATTTCCACGCCGTATACGTATATGCGTTACAAACCGAAGACAAAGGGCGATGATGACAAGGTATCCAGCGCATTGTCGAAGCTGACAGAAGAAGACTGGACCTTAAAGGCAGTTACCGATACAGAGAACCATCAGTCCCTGTTATACGGAATCGGTGATCAGCAGCTGGACGTTGTAGTCAGCAAGCTGTTAAACCGCTATAAAGTAGAGATCGAGTTAAGCAAACCGAAATTTGCGTTCCGTGAGACCATCAGAAAGAAAGTTGAGGTTCAGGGAAGGTATAAGAAGCAGTCAGGCGGACATGGACAGTTTGGCGACGTTAAGATGACCTTTGAGCCATCCGGCGATTTAGAGACACCTTACGTATTCGAGGAGACTGTATTCGGCGGCGCTGTTCCGAAGAACTACTTCCCGGCTGTTGAAAAGGGTGTTGCAGAGTGTATCTTAAGAGGACCTCTCGCAGCCTATCCGGTTGTCGGACTGAAGGCGACGCTGACAGACGGCTCCTACCACCCGGTAGACTCCTCCGAGATGGCGTTTAAGATGGCGGCCACCCTGGCGTTTAAGAAGGGCTTTATGGAAGCGAACCCGGTTCTGTTAGAGCCGATTGCCTCCTTAAAGGTTACTGTTCCGGATAAGTTCACCGGTGATGTTATGGGTGACTTAAACCGCAGACGCGGCCGTGTACTGGGGATGAATTCCAACCATAACGGCAAGCAGATCATCGAAGCCGATGTTCCGATGTCTGAGCTGTTTGGATACAATACAGACCTCCGCTCCATGACAGGCGGTATGGGAACGTATGAATATGAGTTCAGCCGCTACGAGCAGGCTCCTGGCGATGTTCAGAAGCGTGAAGTGGAAGAGCGTGCTTCCAAGGTTGACAGAACCGAGGCATAAGAAAAAGAATAAAGATAATGAGAGGCGGAACGGAAACTCGTTCCGCCTCATTTTCGTTCCCGGCCTGCGCAGGTTTTCTCCTTTCCCCTGAGATTTCTTGTCAACATGAGACAGATGTGATAAACTTGGAAACGTGATGGTAAGAAGAGTCAGGAGGTAGTGACCGGATGGATTACTTAAGAGAAATAAAGAAAACGTGTTCAAGGCTCGGAGTGGGATACGCGGCCTTTCTGCTGGTGGGACTTATGGTACAGGCGGAGGCGGGGCTGATACTCGGAGTTCTTGAAAAAATGGGGTGGAAGGGGGACTGGAATACGTGGATCGTGCTCCTGGGCTCGATTCCCATGTATTTGTTCGGAACGCTGATATGCTGGCTCATTGTGAAAGACATGAGAACGCCGTGCAGGCCTCAGAGGCAGCCGTTCGGCGCTGGGCGGCTGGTGGTCGCTTTTTTTGCCTGCATCAGCATTATGTACATCGGAAATATTATAGGAACCGTCCTCATGAGCATCGTGAATGGAATCCAGGGCAAGCCTCTCTTAAATCCGGTAAACGAGCTGATCGAGAATCTGGATACGTGGGTAATTTTCCTGTTGACGGTGGTGGCCGCTCCCATATTTGAGGAGCTTCTGTACCGGAAGCTGCTGATCGACCGGGTGGCTCATTACGGCGACCGGGTGGCTATCATTCTGTCGGGAGTCTTATTCGGGCTCAGCCATGGGAATTTCTATCAGTTTTTCTATGCCTTTGGGCTGGGCGTCGTGTTTGCATACGTCTACATCAACACAGGAAAGCTTCGTTATACCATAATATTCCATGCGGTGATTAATTTTATGGGGTCGATCGTAGCGCTTCATGCAGCGGATAATATCTGGTTTGCCATGGCCTATGGCATCTTCATGATCGCGGCCGTTGTACTGGGAGTCGTATTCCTGATCCTTTACCGCCGTGAGATCCGCTTAAAACCCGCGATGCTGGCGATCCCGAGAGGAAGGCGGTTCGAGACCCTGTTTTTAAATCTGGGCATGATCCTCTTTTTCTTTGTCTCCGTGGGACTGTTTCTGTTTTCCTAAGCGGGAGTGGGAGTTGCAGGGAAATGATAAATAGCGGTTGACACGTTCCGACAAGTGTGATACATTCATAGTTAGCATAAATACTGTGAAGAGGAACAGTAAGCGGTCTGGAACATGCAGAGAGCCGGCGTATGGTGCGAGCCGGTTGGGAAGGATGGCTGAACTCGCCTTGGAGTTGCTCACTGAAGGAAGCGCTGCTTTTGTGTAGGTGCGGCCGGCATCCCAGCCGTTATCGGGGGAAGGATATGAATGCGTATCCGATAAGTGCATACAGCTTCTGTATGAAATAGAGTGGTACCGCGTGGAAGGAATCCGCGTCTCTATCGTTATGGCCTGAACGGCCTGGACGGTGGAGACGCGTTTTTTATTTCATTGGAAAGTTTGTCCTATGAAATAAAAAAACCTCCGGGAGGCTGGGCACTCCGCGCTAAGGAAGTATGGCCGCTGAAGCGGCCGCGCTCCGGCGCGAGAGTCCTGCTCGCCGGACTCTGTATTTTGCGGAATTCCAGGGAGCCGGATTTAGTTTTTTATCAGGAAGGAGAATGGTTTGTTATGGCATCATCATACAATCACAGCGCAATTGAAAAGAAGTGGCGCGAAAACTGGAAAAAGAATCCCGTAAATATCAATGACGGGAAGAAACCGAAGTATTACTGTCTCGATATGTTTCCGTATCCGTCGGGGAGCGGACTTCATGTGGGACACTGGAGGGGATATGTGATCTCCGACGTCTGGAGCAGGTATCAGATTTTAAAGGGACACTACGTCATCCATCCGATGGGCTGGGATGCCTTTGGCCTTCCGGCGGAAAACTATGCGATCAAGATGGGCGTTCATCCGGCCAAATCCACGGCTGAGAATGTAGCCAACATCAAGCGTCAGATCAATGAGATCGCCGCGGTATATGACTGGGATATGGAGGTCAACACGACCGACCCCGGATTCTATAAATGGACGCAGTGGATCTTCGTACAGATGTTTAAGAAGGGGCTGGCCTATGAGAAGGAATTCCCGATTAACTGGTGCCCCTCCTGTAAGACAGGCCTTGCCAACGAAGAGGTGGTGAACGGCTGCTGTGAACGCTGCCAGACACCGGTTACGAAGAAAAACTTAAGGCAGTGGATGTTAAAGATTACCGCCTACGCGGACCGGCTGCTGGATGACCTGGATAAGCTGGACTGGCCGGAGAAGGTCAAGAAGATGCAGACAGAGTGGATCGGCAAGTCCTACGGCGCAGAAGTGGATTTCAAAGTGGACGGACGGGAAGAAGCGATTAAAGTCTATACGACCAGGCCGGATACGCTGTACGGCGCGACCTTCATGGTACTGGCCCCGGAGCATGAGCTGGCGGCCGGTCTCGCCGTGCCGGAGACGAAGGAGGCGGTAGAGAAGTATATCTATGAAGCCTCCATGAAGTCGAATGTGGACCGTCTTCAGGATAAGGAAAAAACGGGTGTATTTACGGGCAGCTACGCCGTCAACCCGATAAATGGTGCAAAGGTGCCGATCTGGCTCTCCGACTATGTGCTGGCCGATTACGGCACGGGAGCCATCATGTGCGTGCCGGCTCACGACGACAGAGACTTTGAATTTGCAAAGAAATTCGATCTTCCGATTATTCAGGTTATTGCGAAAGACGGAGTGGAGATCGGGCATATGACACAGGCCTATACTGAGGCGAGCGGAATTATGATCAATTCCGGCGAGTGGAACGGAATGGAGTCTTCCGTCTTAAAGAAGGAAGCCCCCGTGATGATTGAAGAGCGTGGAATCGGTAAGAAAACGGTCAATTACAAGCTGCGCGACTGGGTATTTTCGAGACAGCGCTACTGGGGCGAACCGATTCCGATTATCCACTGTCCGCACTGCGGCAATGTCCCGGTTCCGGAGGATCAGCTTCCCTTAACTCTGCCGGAGGTGGAAAGCTATCAGCCGACGGGAACGGGAGAATCTCCGCTGGCTGCCATCGACGAGTGGGTGAACACCACCTGTCCGGTCTGCGGCGCTCCGGCCAGGCGGGAAACGAACACCATGCCGCAGTGGGCCGGTTCCTCCTGGTACTTCCTGCGCTATGTGGACAGCCATAACGAGAAGGAGCTTGTTTCTCGCGAAAAGGCGGATAAATATCTTCCTGTCGATATGTATATCGGAGGCGTGGAGCACGCGGTGCTTCATCTGCTCTACTCCAGGTTCTACACGAAATTCCTCTGTGATATCGGCGTCATCGATTTCGACGAACCGTTTACAAAGCTGTTTAACCAGGGCATGATCACCGGCAAGAACGGTATCAAGATGAGCAAATCCAAGGGAAATGTAGTATCTCCGGATGAACTGGTCCGTGATTACGGCTGTGATTCCCTGAGAATGTACGAACTCTTCGTCGGTCCGCCGGAGTTGGACGCGGAATGGGACGACAGAGGAATCGAAGGCGTCAGCCGTTTCTTAAACCGTTTCTGGAATCTCGTCATGGACAGCAAGGATAAGGAGACCGAACCGACGAGAGAGATGGTGCGTCTCCGCAATAAGCTGATCTTTGATATCGAACAGCGGTTTAACCAGTTCAACTTAAACACGGTAATCTCCGGATTTATGGAGTATAACAACAAATTCATCGAGCTGGCGAAGAAGACCGGAGGAATCGACAGGGAGACGCTCCGCACCTTTGTGATTCTGCTTGCACCGTTCGCACCTCATATCGGGGAGGAATTGTGGCAGCAGCTGGGAGGAAGCGATACGGTATTCCATGCCCAGTGGCCGGTATGCGATGAGGAAGCCATGAAGGAAGATGAGATTTCCGTGGCCGTGCAGGTGAATGGAAAGACGAAAGCGGTCGTAACGCTTCCGGCCGGTACAGCCAAAGAGGATGCGATCGAGGCCGGCAAGGCGCTGGTTATGGACAAATTGACTGGGACGATTGTCAAGGAAATCTATGTTCCTGGAAGAATTATCAATATTGTTTGCAAATAGCAGTTACAGACACCCGGAGGCGGCAGCCGAAGGGTGTCTTTTGCTGTGATTTTTGCTTTGATTCCTGCTGTGAGAATAAATCAAACATAATAGTTTGATAATTAACGAACAAATACAAAAGAATCAGAAAATATTGACAAATGAAAGAAAAATAGATATGATAATAGTAATAGCAGATAATTGAGAAATTTGTTATAATAAACGGAGATAAGGAGGTATTTTATGGAGCAGTCGAGCGTAGGTTACCCATTGTTGCTTCTTGATAATGAGACTCTGGCCTATATACTGGGAGACGGGGATTTCCGGTTTACAAATCTGAAGTTTGATGAAGCGAAAGCTATTCTGGATATGAATGCGGAAGAGGATATTGCCAAATGCTTTGAAGACAAGGATTTGGAGAATGCCATTTACGAATATCTGGGAATCGAGCGCAGGACGTTCGAGTACCGTCCGGTCAGGCAGATGAAGGTAGGTCAGGATGGAATTGCATTTAAGCTGTACATTACACCATCCGGCACACAGCCGATCATTTTGGGGGAAGAAGGAGAGCAGGCTAAAAAAATTAAGAATGTGTACATATATTGTCAGCATGTTGTAAGATTAAAATAGCCGTTCAGGCATGACAAAAGGGACCGTACCGTGTATAATGACAGCATAAGATATGATAATCGGAGGAATTTACGAATGAGACGATATCAGAAATATTTGCTGGTCATAACAGGGGCGGTCCTTTTTGCGTACGCCGGCGCCGCCGGAACGGCTGTATACGGTCAGACAGATGGACGTTTGGCTGGACAGGCCGTGGATGGGATAAACGGAAAAGAGGAGACAGGTCCTGGAATCGGCCTGAAGGATATCAACACAGAGGAGTCTGCTAAGGAGCAGGAACTTATGGGAAATATACCGGCCGCCTCGGAAACGGACAGTCTGATCCTGGTGGTGGGACAGGGGGAGGCGGATATCAGGCTTTCCTATCATACGAAGGATGAGAAGGGCATCTGGACGGAAGAATTTGTGACTGCGGGGAGATATGGAAAGAACGGAGCGACGGGCGATAAGAAGGAAGGGGATAAGAAGACTCCCCTCGGAACGTACCGTTTTACCATGGCCTTTGGCGTGAAGGAAAATCCGGGCAGTATTCTGCCGTATCACCAGCTGACGGATACCGATTACTGGGTGGATGATCCTGGCAGCAGCCATTATAACCAGCTGGTGGATTCCAGCAGCACAAAAAAAGACTGGAAGTCGGCGGAGCATATGGCCGCCATGGTTCCGTTCTACAACTATGGACTGGCGCTCGACTACAACAGTGACCGCGTGCCTGGGAAGGGTTCCGCCATCTTTCTGCACTGCATGAATGGAGCGGCTGACATCGGAACCTCGGGCTGTGTCAAGGTGTCCGAGGAGTACATGAAAAAGCTGGTGACGAGCGTCGATGAAGAGACCAGGATTGTCATTGTTTCCGATATCAGCCAGTTGGAGCAGGAGTAATGGCGTGAGTCTTATTTCCGTTTTGACAAATTTTTAGAAATCATGCGTAAGGTATCCATGCGTTTCCGTTCGGCGGGGCTCATTCCCCCGCTTAAGATCGAGACGAGCAGCTCCGTCTCCTGATCGGAAAAATGGATGCCTTTTTCATTGGCCTTTAAATTGAGAGTGAGGATCGTGGACATCAGCTGTTCCTTCGGCGCGGATTCTACCTCCTGGGCGAATGTAGTCAGCAGCTCAAGTTTCTGTTGGTTCATGCCTTTTAAGCGGGGATCCTGTTTCCAGTTGGTATTCATAGGGCGGTAAACTTCCTTTCTTTGTATGTAGCGGTGAATTAGTTCATCTGCTGCATGGCAGACATCATGAGCTGCATGGTCTCCAGACGGGACTGCTGCTCCTGAGGAATAAAGTTCTTGATCTGATCGAAGGACATGCGTCCGAACGGTCCGCCGGAGCGGTGAGGAGGCGGTGTCTGTGACTGTGCCTGCCTGGCCGTATTTTCAGTGGGCTCGGGATCCGGTACCATGGACCCGGGAACCGCGTCGGATACTGCTCCTGCCAGCTTAAAGCCCTGGAAAAAGTTCATGATCAGATCGATTAGATCCTGTTCTGTCGGTGTAGCAAACGGTTTGATGGCACCTAGCATATCGATGGGGGAAGCCGGCTTCTCGGTGTCTTCTCCTGTGGAGCAGATGCCCATGGCAGCCACCTCCTCGTCCTCAAACAGCTTTACGGTGCGGCGAAGCTCATTGAATTTGACAAAGAGAGAGATAAAACGCTGCTCGGTCACGCTCATATAGGGAAGGGCGGCCTTCATCATCTGTAAATGGTTATCACCGATTAAGGAATCCAGGTCGACTGGCTGGGAATTTTTTTCGTTGTTCATAACATGATATCCTTACTTTTCTTGTTGACAATATATGCGGCCGCATATATTAGTATTACAGGAGAGTGATAAACATGAGAAATCGTTTAATTATAGATGGCAATGCAGTATATGAAATTGACGACGAGTGCGTAAAGAGAAAACAGGGCAGAAATCCCGGCCGCGGGGGAAATGGAGAAAATCCGCTGGCCGCGCCGGGGCAGGAGAAGAATCAGAGGCGGTGATATACCGCCGCCTGCCTGGAGCGCACAGCCTGCCAGGAGGGATTTTGGTGTAACAGGAAATTGCCCTGTTACACCAAAAAACTGCGGCCCGGAATATCCGGACCGCAGTCTTTATGTTTCGTGGAAATGTTTTCTCTGCATGTATTAGCAGCAGAATCCACCACCGCCGCCGCCACAGCAGCACAGAAGAAGGATGATCCAGATGAAATCACATCCGTTGCTTCCGCCACAGCCACAGCCGCAGTTACTTCCGCCGCCGCAACCGCAGCCGCCTCCGAAACCACCGCCGCCGCAGCAGCACAGAATCAGGATCAACCAGATAAAGTTGCATCCACTTCCTCCATTGTTGCATTCACAGCCACATCCACATCCACAATTTGTTGCTGCCAGATCACTCATATTTGTTCCTCCAAATAAATTGTTTACACTTAAATGTATGTGACCCTGCTTGCCACTGTTTCCACATTTTTCGTAAAATTTTAGAATTCATATGATTGAACTTATCCAATACTTGTGTATAATTAGTTACAAACGGGAAAAGAGGTAGATTATATGGAGAAATTATATTATAGACGGCCCTATGTAAAATCGTTCGAGGCGGTGGTGACAGACTGCCGGCCGGGGAAGAACGGCAGATTCCAGGTGACTCTGGACCGGACAGGCTTCTATCCGGAGGGCGGCGGTCAGCCCGGAGATACCGGAAGCCTGGGATCCGTGAAGGTACTGGATGTCCATGAAAAGGCGGGGGAGATTATTCACGAGACCGACGGACCCTTAGAGGCAGGGACAGCCGTTACAGGTACCATCGATTGGGAGAGACGGTTCGGATACATGCAGAACCATTCGGGAGAACATATATTTTCGGGACTGGTACATAAAAAGTATGGGTTCGATAATGTGGGATTTCATATGGGAAGCGAAGAGGTGACCGTTGACTTTAACGGAGTGCTCACGGCAGAAGAGCTGGAGGCGGTAGAAAATGAGGTCAACCGGAAAATCGCAGAGAATCTGCCGGTTCTGGAGCTGTATCCAACCGCCGGGGAGCTGGACGCCATGGAGTACAGAAGCAAGAAGGAGCTGACCGGACAGGTGCGGATCATCGAGATTCCGGACGGCGATGTCTGCGCATGCTGCGGCACCCATGTCATGACCACCGGAGAGATCGGCATCTTTAAGATCACCGGCATGATTCACTACAAAGGCGGTATCCGGGTTTCCATGCTCTGCGGTATGGACGCCCTTAAGGATTACCAGAAGAAACAGAAGACGGTGACGGAGCTGTCCGTGCTGCTTTCAGCCAAGCCGGAGAAAGTCACGGAAACCGTGGAGAAGTTAAAGAGTGAAAGCGGTATGAAGGATGGGAAGATCAACCAGCTGTATCAGGAACTGTTTGCGGCCAGAATGGAACAGCTTGAGCCCAGCCAAAAGCCTCTGGCGGTATTCGAGGAGGGGCTGGCGCCGATTCAGCTTCGCCAGTACTGCACCATGCTCTATGAGGGCGGCAGAGGAAGCGTGGTCCTGGTCTGCTCCGGTACGGAAGGCAGCTACCAGTATGCGGCAGGAAGCAGCAGTTTTGACATGCGGGAACTGAGCAAATACTTAAACAAAGAATTAAACGGAAAAGGCGGCGGAAGCTCCCTGATGGCCCAGGGCACCTTTCAGGCAGCGAAACAGGAGATTCTGGAAACATTTACAGAACAGGTAAAGGAGTAAATTTATGGAATTAAATGACAGCAACATAAAGAAGCTGCGATGGCTTATCGTATTTACCGTGGCGGTCGTGGTGATCGGCGTGAACTACCGGCGTGTTTTTGCGGTGTTTATGATGATTTTCGGGTTCATCTCACCGTTTTTACTGGGCGGAGTCATGGCGTTTATCTTAAACGTCCCCATGCGCAGGATTGAGAAATTGCTTCCCATGAAGGAAAACAACAGACTGCGCCGTCCGATCGGCCTGGTTCTTACCCTGCTGTTTGTGGTAGGCCTGCTGCTTTTAGTCATTTTCGTCGTCATGCCACAGCTGTTCGAGACATTTATGAGTCTGCAGAACAGTATACCGGTTTTCCTGGCAGGGGTGAAGAAGGGGGCGGAAGACTTATTCGCCCAGAATCCGGAAATCCTGGATTATATCAATGGTATCCAGATTGACTGGAAATCCTTCTCCGAGGATGTGATCGGATTCCTCTCCTCAGGAGCCAGCACCGTGCTGAATTCAACGATCACGGCGGCGGTCTCCATCGTCAGCGGCGTGACTACCTTTGGAATCGCCCTGGTATTCGCGATCTATATTCTGCTTCAGAAGGAGACGCTTTCGGCTCAGATGAAGAAGCTGATGCGGGCGTTTCTGCCGGACCGGATCACGGAAAATATTTTGTCAGTTGCAGATCTGGCATACAATACATTTTCCCATTTCCTGACCGGTCAGTGCTTCGAGGCAGTGATTCTGGGAACCATGTTCTTCATCACACTGTCCGTTCTGCGGCTGCCCTATGCGCTGTTAGTCGGAGTGCTGATCGCGTTTACCGCGCTGATTCCCATATTTGGAGCGTTTATCGGCTGCGTGATCGGAGCGTTCCTGATGCTGATGGTGAAGCCGCTCGATGCACTTCTGTTTGTGGCGGTGTTCTTCATCCTTCAGCAGATCGAAGGAAACTTAATCTATCCCCATGTGGTGGGCAACTCGGTGGGACTTCCGTCCATCTGGGTACTCGTTGCGGTTACCATCGGCGGCAGCGCCATGGGAATCGCCGGCATGCTGATCTTTATTCCGCTCTGTTCCGTCCTGTATTCTCTGCTCCGCGGAACGGTTTACGCGAGACTGGAAACGAAAAACCAGGAGCAGAAAAAGAACCGTGGAAAGGCGAAGGCGCAGCCGGAGCCGGAGCCCGGACGCGCAAAATGATAAAAAGCCGGAAGCAGAACGATAAAATCGGTCTGCTTCCGGCTGCTTTATCCGGCGGGATTTTCATATGCCGGCCAGGTTTTTATTCACCCTGATACATGTACTTGATCAGGCGCTCTACGTCTTCCGGCTCATGGGCTACCAGTTCCAGCTCATTGATATAGCCGTTGGAAAAGATGGATGCCATGGAGAGGTACTGGCTTAATTTGGACTTTAAATTAATACGGTCACCTTCTGCGGATACGAGTTCGATGGTCCCCTTGCACTGGTCGATAACCTGGAAAAATTTTTCTACGTCAGAGATGTTCTGAATTTTCATGATGATTCCTCCTTTGGGAATTCTATGTAGCTTTACCATTTCCTACGTCTAGATTATAACAACGTTTTTTCCGGGATACAAGGTGAAAAAATTCCGAAAATGCCGGTCAGCCGGTCACTTTTATGTATAATAAGAACAGAAAATACGCATTGGAAAGGAAAGCGTGATGAAAAGAATCCGCGCATACGGGATTATTCCGGGCGAAATGGAGCCGGGACCCCTCAATAAGATTACCGATGTTGCAGGCGTGACGGTGGGCCATGCCACCGTGAATACGGCGGAGCACAAGACGGGAGTCACGGTGATTCTGCCGTGTGAAGACAACCCCTATAAAAACAAGCTGACAGCAGCCGCCTACATCCACAACGGCTTCGGAAAGAGCCAGGGGCTGGTTCAGATTGAAGAGCTGGGGACGTTAGAGACATTTATCGCGTTGACCAATACACTCAATGTGGGCAAGGTGCATGACGCGGTGGTCGACATGATGTCGGAGCAGTGTGAGAGGGAGGGAATCCAGGTCACCACCATCAATCCGGTGGTGGGAGAGTGCAACGATTCCGGCTTAAATCTGATAAAAGAGCGGATCATCGGTTTAGAGGAGGTTCGGACGGCGGTCCGGGAGGCGAAACGGGATTTTGAAGAGGGCGCTGTCGGCGCCGGAACGGGAACCGTCTGCTTCGGCTTAAAGGGCGGTATCGGTTCCGCGTCCAGGCAGTTTCCGCTTGGAGGAAAGATGTATACGGTCGGCGCGCTGGTGCAGTCGAATTTTGGAAGCACGAAGAATTTAATGATCTGCGGGGAGATGGTGGGAAGAGAACTGGAGAAGAAGACGAAGCCGGCTTTGCTGGACCGGGGATCCATCATGACTGTGATTGCGACAGATTTGCCGCTTTCCGACCGGCAGCTAAAGCGGGTGATTAAGAGAGCCGGAGTAGGGCTCAGCCGGACCGGATCCTTCATGGGACACGGGAGCGGCGACATAATGATCGGTTTTACGACGGCAAACCGGATTTCGGAAGAGAGGGATCCGGAGATCCTGACCATCCGGATCTTAAAAGAAAGCCTCCTGGACACGGCCTTTACGGCCGCGGCGGAAGCTGTGGAAGAAGCAGTATTAAATTCGCTGGCCATGGCGTCGACAACAGTCGGCTATCAGGGGGAGATACGATACTCCCTGACGGACTTATGGCTGTCAGGGCTCAGCACCGCGGATCAGGCGGCAGTAGATCAGGCAGCGGCAGATCAGGCGGCAGATTCGACAAATTAATCGAAATCAACGTGGTAGTTCTTGTCCGCGATATGGATATCGATGCTGCTTAAGTTAAAGTTGTCCTCAAAAATCTGAAGTCTGTATTCAAAAAATGTATCATCCGTCTTCTTAGAGAAAAAGACGTAGGCACCCGGTTCCCTGTTTTCGATCTCGTCGCAGATTTCATTGTAAATCTCTTCTCCGTCGGCAGGGAACGGGCAGCCGGAGGTTTTGATCGTTTCTTCGATGGTTCTGTATAATTCTTCCATAATAAAAATCCTTTCTATATTTATATTCTTGAATTTATGTTCTTGAATTTATGCTCTTGAATTTATGTTCTTGGCCCGCGCCTGCTTGATGTCGTCCAGAAGCAGTGCGGAGATGCGCAGATTGCCGCGGCCGCATCCGATGTCGATATCCGGCTTGTTGGCCCCGTGAAAGTCGGAGCCGCCGGTGGGGAACAGACCGTATTTGACGGCCAGTTTCTTGAGCTTCCCGCTTTCGTACTGATTGTTGGACGAGTGGTAGACTTCCAGGCCGGCCAGTCCATCTTCTTTTAAGGAAGCGACCAGTGCTTCCAGCCTTGCATCGCCGAGATGGTACTGGTACGGATGGGCAAGGACCGGAGACGCTCCGCAGTCGGTCAGGATCCGGAGCGCGTAGGAGGGCTCGATGGTCTCTTTCTTTGGACACCAGCGGCCGCCGTATTTTAAATACTTTTTAAATGCCTGGTCCATGGAGGAGACATATCCTTTTTCCATCAGGACGCGGGCGAAATGGGCCCTCGTGATGACCGTATCGGGATTGCCGGCGGTGAGCTCTTCCCTGGTCAGTACCATGCCGTCCTCCGAAAAACGGCGGATCATCTCGTCGTTGCGTTTCTCGCGGAGTATGAGGAGACGGTCGGTTTCCCGGAGAAATGCGGGATCGTCCGGATTTACATACAGTCCCAGAACGTGGATCTCTTCCCCCTCGTAGTGGCAGGAGAGCTCGATGCCGGGAATGATTTCGATGGGAAGGCCGCGGGCGGCCTCTATGGCCTGCGGGATGCCGGCGATGGTGTCGTGGTCGGTCAGAGCGATGGCGGTCAGTTCTTTTTCCACTGCGAGAGCGACGACGGCGGCCGGGGTGAGCGTGCCATCCGAGGCGTTAGAATGAACGTGCAGATCGATGAGTTCCATAATTACCTCCAATTTGAAATACTTTAGTAATACTATAGTAACATGTTTTTTACGTTCTGTAAAATGTAGAAAAACGACGAAAAATAATTAAGAAAATTCATAAATTTGTAATAGCATTTCCCACAAAGTATGGTATACTACTCAATGTAATATACACTATCATGTGAAAAGGTGAAATAGATGAGTCAGACAGGCAACAGACAGAGTGGAACATCAAGATCTTATTCCTCTCAGGGAACACGGAAGACAGGAACGGGAGCTTCCAGAAAGACAAGCCAGGGAAGCAGGGGCCAGTCCTCAAGATATAAGAGTTCCTACCAGCCGCGGGGCGGTTCGGGAAGGGGTTCAAAGCGGAAGAAGCGTCCGCAGTATGATATCACGAAGATTCTGCTGGGGATCATTATCGCGGTGGTTGCCGTGATCGTGATTATGGCGGCAGTGAAGTTCGTAGGAAGCAGGCCTGCCGAGGTGGAGACGGGCGAGACGACGAGCCAGCCGGAGCCGGAGCTTCAGAAGGAGGTTTCCGTAGATGGGATCTCCATCACCGGAATGTCCAGAGAACAGGCAAAAAAGGCGATTCTGGACAAGTATGAGTGGGGCATGAAGATTACGTATAAGGATGATACGTATGAGGTCACCGATTTACTGGAGACGAAGGTGGATTCCCTTTTAGGAGATATCTATACGGGCGAACCGAAGGAAAGCTATACCCTGGATATGAACGGACTGGACGAAGCGGCCGCGGAAGAGGCCAAAAAGGCCGCCGCCAAGTGGGACGTGAAGGCCAAGAACGGTTCCGTATCCGGTTTCGACAAGGAAGCAGGGAAGTTTATCTACTCGGGAGAGCAGAACGGTCTGGTGATCGACCAGGAGAAGCTGGTTTCCGATATTCTGGCTCAGTTAAAGGATAAAAATTTCAGCGCTGTGATTGAAGCCACCGGCAAGGAGACGGCTCCGGAGATCACGGAGGCACAGGCCAAGGAGCTGTATCAGGTGATTGGAACCTATAGCACAACGACCACGGCCAACAAGGACAGAAACAAGAACATCGAACTGGCTGCCGAAGCGCTTAACGGCCTGATCTTACAGCCGGGCGAGGAATTTTCTTTCAATAAGGCCACGGGAGAGCGTTCCGAGGCCAAGGGGTACCGGCCGGCCGGTGCCTATGTAAACGGCGAACTGGTGGAAGAGCCGGGCGGCGGCGTATGCCAGGTTTCCTCCACACTCTACAACGCAGTCATTTTCTCCGGTCTTACGACGACAGAGCGCCATGCGCACAGCTATGAGCCCTCTTACGTAACGCCGGGTGAGGACGCCATGGTAAGCTTCGGCGGACCCGATATGAAATTTATCAACACCTCTTCGACGGCAATTGCCCTCAGAGCCAGCTTTGCAGACCGGCAGCTGAAGATTTCCGTTGTGGGAATCCCGATTCTGGAAAAGGGAGTTACACTTTCCATGACCTCCAAGAAGACGGCGGAACTGGATGCTCCGGCGCCGGTTTACGAAGAGGACCAGACCCTTCAGCCGGGAGAAGAGAAGATCGTCAAGGCGGAGACAAAGGGAAGCCGCTGGGTGACGAACATGGTGACGAAAAAGGACGGCGTCGTGGTAAGCGACGAGTTCTTCCACAACAGCACATACCGCGGCAAGCCCGCGACAATCAAGCGCAACACATCAGGCGTGGTAGTTCCTGCCACGGATGAGTCGTCTTCAGGAGCCAGCACCATCGCCACCTCGGAGGGAGAGACATCACCTTCCGGCGGGACGGATACTCCGGCGACGACAGCGCCGACCCAGCCGACTACGGCACAGCCCGATACGGTACCCGGACAGGGACCGGGAGAGCAGCCGACATCGGCAGCCCAGCCAACCACGACCCAGGCGGTACAGCCGGAGGGGCCGGGCGGAAACAGCTCGGGGCAGAACGTAGTTCCGCCGAGCCCGCTGAGCTAAAGGACGATTTATGGACCGGATAAAATTTTTATCCGGTCCTTTTTCTGCCCTAAAAACGACAGGCGGCCGCCTGCAGCGGGCAGTTCCCGGTGTTTCGCGGAATTGTTCCTAAAATAGTACGTAATTTTCCATTTTTCTTATTTGCAATTTGTTAAATAATTGTTATAATAGTAAACAGGTCACTATCCCTTCGGGGAACCAAACTATACAATATTCACATTTGTAGGAGGAAATCAAAATGGCAAGAAAAATGAAAACCATGGATGGAAACCACGCAGCAGCACATGCATCTTATGCATTTACTGATGTAGCGGCTATCTATCCGATTACCCCATCCTCACCTATGGCGGAAGCTTCAGATGAATGGGCAACCGACGGAAGAACCAATATCTTCGGTCATACAGTACAGATTACAGAGATGCAGTCTGAGGCAGGTGCAGCAGGTGCTGTTCACGGATCCTTATCTGCAGGTGCGCTGACCACCACCTACACCGCATCCCAGGGTCTGTTATTAATGATCCCGAACCTTTATAAAATCGCAGGCGAGCAGTTACCGGGTGTATTCAACGTTTCCGCACGTGCAGTTGCAAGCCATGCTTTATCAATCTTTGGTGACCACTCCGACGTATACGCATGCCGTCAGACCGGCTGCGCAATGTTATGCGAATCCAGCGTTCAGGAAGTTATGGATTTAACTCCTGTTGCACATATGGCAGCTCTTGAAGGAAAAGTTCCGTTCATCAACTTCTTTGACGGTTTCCGTACATCTCATGAGATCCAGAAGGTGGAGACCTGGGATTACGAAGATTTAAAAGAGATGGTTGACATGGACTCCGTGGACGAGTTCCGTCGTCATGCATTAAATCCAAACCATCCCTGCCAGAGAGGTTCTGCTCAGAACCCGGATATCTTCTTCCAGGCAAGAGAAGCATGTAATCCATATTACGAAGCATTACCGGCTATCGTTCAGAAATACATGGACAAGGTCAATGCTAAGATCGGTACCGATTATAAGCTGTTCAACTACTACGGCGCTCCGGATGCAGAGCACGTAATCGTATCCATGGGTTCCGTAAACGATACAATCGAAGAGACCATCGACTACATGGTAGCACGGGGACAGAAGGTTGGCGTTGTGAAGGTTCGTCTTTACAGACCATTCTGCGCAGACGCTCTTGTTGAAGCAATCCCGGATACCGTTAAGACGATCTCCGTATTAGACAGAACAAAAGAGCCAGGATCCCTTGGCGAGCCGTTATACTTAGATGTAGTGGCAGCTTTAAGAGGAACCAAGTTCGATCAGGTTAAGATCTTAACCGGACGTTACGGCTTAGGCTCCAAGGATACAACACCGGCTCAGATCGTTGCTGTATTCGATAACGAGACAAAGACACCTTTCACCATTGGCATCAACGATGATGTTACTCATTTATCTCTTGAGACAGGTGCACCTCTGGTTACTACTCCGGAAGGAACAACCAACTGTAAGTTCTGGGGTCTTGGCGCCGACGGTACGGTAGGTGCTAACAAGAACTCCATCAAGATCATCGGTGACAACACAGATATGTACGCACAGGCTTACTTCGATTATGACTCCAAGAAGTCCGGCGGTGTTACCATGTCCCACTTACGTTTCGGACATAAGCCGATTAAGTCTACCTATTTAATTCATAAGGCAAACTTCGTAGCATGCCACAATCCGTCCTATGTACGTAAGTACAACATGGTTCAGGAATTAGTGGACGGCGGTACATTCTTACTGAACTGCCCATGGGATGCAGAAGGCCTTGAGAAGCATTTACCTGGACAGGTTAAGAAGTTCATCGCTGATCACAACATCAACCTCTATACCATCGACGGTGTCAAGATCGGTATCGAAACCGGCATGGGCCCGACACGTATCAACACAATCTTACAGTCCGCATTCTTCGAGCTGACAGGAATCATTCCTGCTGAGAAGGCAAATGAACTGATGAAGGCAGCTGCAAAGGCTACCTACGGACGTAAGGGCGAAGACGTTGTTATGAAGAACTGGGCAGCGATCGATGCAGGCGCTAAGGGCGTTGTTAAGGTAGAGGTTCCGGAGAGCTGGAAGTCCTGCGGAGACGAAGGTCTTGACATGACTCACGCAGCCAGCGGCCGCAAGGACGTTGTAGACTTCGTGAACAACATCCAGGCTAAGGTCAGCGCTCAGGAGGGCGATTCCTTACCAGTATCCGCATTTACAGAGTATGTAGACGGTTCCACACCATCCGGTTCTTCCGCGTATGAGAAACGTGGTATCGCTGTTAATATTCCTAACTGGAATCCAGACAACTGTATCCAGTGTAACTTCTGTGCATACGTTTGTCCTCATGCAGTAATCCGTCCGGTTGCCATGACAGCTGAAGAGGCTGCACAGGCTCCAGAAGGAACAAAGATGCTTGATATGACAGGCATGCCTGGCTACAAGTTCTCCATGACAGTATCCGCTCTTGACTGTACCGGATGCGGCTCCTGTGCGAACGTATGTCCTGGCAAGAAGGGCGAGAAGGCTCTTACCATGGTCAACATGGAAGCAAACTACGCAGAATCTCAGAAGGTATATGACTTCGGTCAGACTCTTCCGATCAAGCAGGAAGTTATCGACAAATTCAAACCTACCACCGTTAAGGGAAGCCAGTTCAAACAGCCATTACTTGAATTCTCAGGCGCATGTGCGGGCTGTGGCGAGACTCCTTACGCAAAATTAATTACCCAGTTATTCGGTGACAGAATGTACATCGCCAACGCAACCGGATGTTCTTCTATCTGGGGCAACTCTTCACCGTCCACACCTTACACAGTAAACGAAAAGGGACAGGGTCCTGCATGGTCCAACTCCTTATTCGAGGATAACGCTGAGTTCGGTTACGGTATGTTATTAGCTCAGAACGCAATCAGAGACGGCTTAAAGGCAAAAGTTGAGTCCGTTATGAACTCTGAAGCAGCTTCTGAGGAAGTGAAAGCAGCATGCAAGGAATACTTAGATACCTTTACATGCGGCGCAACCAACGGTGCTGCAACCGATAAGTTAGTTGCTGCATTAGAAGGCTGTGACTGTGAGACCTGCAAAGCCATCGTGAAAGACAAAGATTTCTTAGGAAAGAAATCCCAGTGGGTATTCGGTGGTGACGGCTGGGCTTACGATATCGGATTCGGCGGTGTTGACCACGTTCTTGCAAGCGGCAAGGATATCAACATCATGGTATACGATACAGAGGTTTACTCCAACACAGGCGGACAGGCTTCCAAGGCTACCAAGACAGGCGCTGTTGCACAGTTCGCTGCCGGCGGTAAGGAAGTTAAGAAGAAAGACCTTGCAAGCATCGCAATGAGCTATGGCTATGTATACGTAGCACAGATCTCCATGGGTGCTGACTATGCACAGACCGTTAAGGCTATTGCAGAGGCAGAGGCTTATCCGGGACCGTCCTTAATCATTGCTTACGCTCCATGTATCAACCATGGTATCAAGAAGGGCATGAGCAAGGCTCAGACAGAAGAGAAACTGGCTGTTGAGTGTGGATACTGGAATAACTTCCGTTTCAACCCGGCTGCTGAGAAGAAATTCTCTCTGGACAGCAAGGCTCCGACAGGAGATTATCAGGAATTCTTAAAGGGCGAGGTTCGTTACGCTTCCTTAGCTATGAAGAATCCTGAGAGAGCAGCTGATCTGTTCGCTAAGAACGAGGCAGATGCGAAGGAAAGATATGATTATCTGACAAAGCTTGTTACACTGTATGGTGATAAATAAGATTTGAAGGACTGCGCCCGGGTGGTATGCCCGGGCGTTTTTTTCATTTCACAGGAAAGTTCGTCCTATGAAATAAAAAACCTCCGGGAGGATGCGCACTCCGCGCTAAGGAAGTATGGCCGCTGAAGCGACCGCGCTCCGGCGCGAGAGCCTGGCGAGCCGGACTCTTTTTTGTAGGAAAATGTGTCATGCCGGACTTTTATTAAGATTGGAGGAGTGATGATGGAATTTGGGATTACGATCCCTTTGCAGAGACAGCTGAAGATACCTGCCCCATTTTACGGGAGTGAGAGGGAGCTGTGCTACTGCTGGGAGTTACACGGGATTGTGCTTCAGGGAGGCCGGGCGCTGACGGCAGTCAATGCCTCCAACTGCTATACGGTGGTGCTCTGTAATCTGAGTGCCTGGGAATGGGACAACTATACGGAAGCAGCGGCGCAGGGGATCAGAACGGGATTCCTGGCGGAGGGGTATACGGAACAGGAAACGGACGCGTATTTCCGGAAGGCCGGGGCAGTTACCGTGACAAAGACGCATGGGAGACGGCCGGTGGCCGCGTTAAACAGGATCATGGATTTTCTCTGGGCAGCGCCTGTGGAGACCGATCGGGAAGCGCAGTATCAGAAGGCCCACTGCCGGTTTGCAAACAGCGGCGTTCTCCGGGCTGCCGGTTTCGGAAACGGCGGCGGCCTGTCAGCAGCCGGAGTCAGGGAACGCCTCACTCCCCTGGAATACTTAGAGCTGGATATGAGGCGGCTGGGGATCGTGAAGTGACACGAAAGAAGTCCTATATTTTGGGCGGATTCGGCGGATATTTTGTGTAATGTGATAAATTTCACGAAAATGGAAAAATACAGGGTAAAATGGAAAAATTTCGCTTGCAAATTCTTCGCACTGCGTGTAAATTATGTTGATGTAGCATCATACTTTTGTGGTGCGTTGAACAGAAAATCTGAATAAACAAGTGAGGACAGAAAACGATGGCAAAGAAGCAGACAAAGGATATGACAACCGGCTCGCCGATGAAGCTTATATTGAGCTTTTTGATTCCCATGCTGTTCGGTCTGCTGTTTCAGCAGCTGTATAATATGGTTGATACCATTATCGTTGGTAAGTATCTGGGCGTGAATGCGCTGGCCGCGGTGGGATCCACCGGCTCGATCAATTTTATGATTATCGGGTTCTGTGTCGGTGTGTGCAGCGGCTTTGCGATTCCGGTGGCACAGAAGTTCGGAGAGAAGAATGAGGTCGCGCTCCGGCGGTTTGTCGCCAACGGAGGCTGGCTGGCTCTGATCTTTGCGGTCGTGATGACGGCCGTGGTCTGTGTGCTGTGCCGGAATATCCTTATCTGGATGAATACGCCGGCGGACATTATCGACGGGGCGTACTCCTACATTTTTATTATATTTTTGGGAATACCGGCTACATACCTTTATAATATTCTGTCCGGAATTATCCGGTCTCTGGGGGACAGCACCACGCCGCTTTTCTTCCTGCTGGTGTCCTCGATTATGAATATTTTCCTGGATTTCTTTACGATTCTCGTCCTCCATATGGGCGTGGCGGGAGCCGCATGGGCGACGGTGATCTCCCAGGGCGTCTCCGGCGTTCTCTGTCTGCTCTACATGAGAAAGAAGTTTGCGATTTTAAAGATGCAGGGGGACGAGTGGAAGCCGGATAAGAATGCCATGATGACGCTGTGCGGCATGGGAATTCCCATGGGACTTCAGTATTCCATTACGGCCATCGGAAGCGTTATCTTACAGACCGCGGTCAATTCCCTGGGGTCAGTGGCGGTCGCATCTGTCACGGCAGGAGGAAAGATCAGTATGTTTTTCTGCTGCCCCTTTGACGCCATGGGGGCTACCATGGCTACCTACGGAGGCCAGAATATCGGAGCCAGAAAGCTGGACCGTATCGACAAGGGGATCAAGTCCTGTATTATCATCGGGGCTGTCTATTCGGTGATTGCGCTGGCCGGGCTCTATCTCTTCAGCGATGTGGTGGCCCTGCTGTTCGTGGATGCGGGGGAAGTGGAGATTTTAGCGAATACGAAGCAGTTCCTGGTTGCCAACAGCCTGTTCTATTTCCCATTGGCCCTCGTCAACATCGTGAGATTCATGATTCAGGGGCTGGGGTATTCGAAATTTGCCATCATCGCGGGAGTCTGTGAGATGGCGGCGCGGTCCTTTGTCGGATTCTGTCTCGTTCCGGTCTTTGGATACGCAGCTGTATGCTTTGCCAATCCCATCGCCTGGGTGGCGGCGGATCTGTTTCTGCTTCCGGCCTACCGCCATGTGATGGGGCGTCTGCGCAGGCTTTTGGGCAGAAATAATCAGAATGAGGACGCGGTTACGGCCTCTTAAAAAATATTTTGTAAAATTTAAGATAAATTTGCTCCGGTACAGGCACTGGGAAGATAAGGTGGAATAAACTTAAAGTATAATAAACATAAAAGAGGGGCAATATGGACACTTTATCTTATATGCAGAATGATGCAGATACACCCGTGATTCCGCTGCCGAACCCAGGCGAGGGCGGACCGGTGCCGGATGGAGAAGACGAGAGTAATTTCCCGGTAGCTCCGCTGCCGAATCCAGGCGAAGGCGGGCCGATTCCTGATTTTGACGAGAGCCAGACTCCGGTGATTCCGCTGCCAAACCCCGGAGAGGGCGGACCGATTCCAACGTTTCCCGAGAGACCGAACAATGGGATCTGGGGTTCGATCATCACCGTTTTCCCGAGACCGATCATTCCCTGTTACTTCTGCAATACCACTCAGTACGGCGTCGTACGGTTCTTAAATGCCGCCGCCGGATATAATCCATTCATAATTTACATCAACAACCAGATGGTGGTAAACGGTCTGGACAACGCGGAGGTCAGCCAGTACGGCCGCGTATCCGCCGGTATGCAGACCGTCACCGTATCGGGACAGAACGGCTACGTCTACATCCAGAAGCAGATCAACGTACCGTTAAACGGCGCAATCACCGTAGCCATCATCAATACGAATACCGGTCTGGACTTAATGGAGATCACGGATATGAACTGCAACGGCGGAGCGAATACAGGATGCTTCCGCGTATGCAACTTATCTAATACGAACCGCAGCGTCAACGTCACGCTGAACGGCGGCGCGGTTACCTTCCGCAACGTGAATTACCGCGAAGTGACCAGCTTCCGATATCTGCCGGCCGGATACTATACGGTTTCCGTCTCCAACAGCTCGGCGTTTGCGGGAAGCCCGCTTCTGACCTCCAATATCTATATCAGGGGAAATGTCTCCTATACACTCTATGTGTTTAACTGGAACAATTCTCAGGATGCAATCAGGATTCTGATTGTGGAAGACAGACGAAATTAATGGATGACTCCTGTTACTGTTTTTTTAGCACCTCCGGTTGACAAACCGGGGGTGTTCGTGTATACTGGGTGTATTAGATGTATTAATACAGTATAGGAGGTGCCATATGATTCTGCTGGATTACAAAGACCGCAGACCGATTTACGAGCAGGTCGTGGAAAAGCTGCAGGACCTGATGATATGCGGTGTTCTGGAACAGGACAGCCAGCTTCCGTCGGTCAGGAGTCTGGCCACGGATTTGTCCATTAATCCCAACACGATACAGCGGGCTTACGCGGAACTGGAACGACGCGGCTTTATTTACTCCGTAAAGGGGCGGGGAAGCTTCGTATCGGATACGAGTTCCATCAGGGCTTTAAAGGTGAGTGAGCTGCGGAAAGAGCTGGGCGGCTGGCTCGGTGAGGCGAGGAACGCAGGGGTGACGGAGGATAAGGTTCACTGCTGGGTCACCGAGGACTGGAAGGGACAAAAATCTATGGTAAGGGAGGAAGAGCAGCGTGATAAAAGCGGAGAATCTGACGAAACGGTTTGATGATATGATTGCCGTGGATCATATTAATGCAGAGATTAAGGACGCCTCCGTGTTCGGTTTAATCGGGACGAACGGGGCGGGGAAGAGCACATTTTTAAGGATGATGAGCGGCGTTTTAAAACCCGATGAGGGAAGCGTCACGATCGATGGAAAGAATGTATTCGAGAGGGAGGACGTCAAGCAGCGGTTCTTCTACATATCGGATGAACAGTATTTTTTCAGCAATGCGACTCCGCTGGAGATGATGGAGTTCTACAGCCGTGTCTATCCGAAGTTTGATAAGACCAGATTTCACAAGCTGCTGTCTGGTTTCGAATTAAACGGCAGGAGAAAGGTCAATACATTTTCCAAGGGTATGAAGAAGCAGCTGTCCGTGATCTGCGGAATCTGTGCGAATACGGATTATCTGTTCTGTGACGAGACGTTTGACGGCCTGGATCCTGTGATGAGGCAGGCGGTGAAGAGCATATTTGCAGGCGACATATCGGAGCGGAATCTGACTCCTATTATTGCTTCCCATAATCTGCGGGAGCTGGAGGATATCTGTGACCATGTGGGACTCCTTCACAAGGGAGGAATCCTGCTGTCCAAGGATTTGGATGATATGAAACTCAATATTCATAAGATTCAGTGCGTATTGAGAGAGGGAATGGACGCGGATGATCTGGTGGCATTCGACCGGCTTAAGACGGAGCGGCGAGGAAAGCTTATAACCATCACCGTGAGGGGAAGCCGGGAAGAGGCGGAATCTTTGATGGAGTCCTATCGTCCGGTATTTTATGAGATTATTCCATTGTCCCTGGAAGAGATATTTATCAGTGAGACGGAGGTGGCAGGATATGACATCAAAAAACTTATTCTTTAATCTGATGAAAGAGGACTTGAAGCGGCGCCTCTGGGCGGTGGCTCTCACCTTCTTAACCTTCTTCTTTGCGCTGCCTGTGGCTACGGCTTTGAGTCTCAGCGGCAGCAGAAACATGGAGGAAACGTACTACGGCCTGATGTATGGCGCCCGGTCGATTCTCGGCTTTCAAAATGGATTCATAGCAGTGATTATCGTGCTGCTGTCACTGATTCTGGGCGTGACCAGTTTTTCCTGGCTGCATTCCAGAAAAAAAGTGGATTTCTACCACTCGCTTCCGGTAAAGCGTGAAAAGCTGTTTTTTGTGAATTATCTGGACGGAGTGCTGATCCTGTTTTCTACATATGCGGTCAATTTACTGCTGGGCTTACTGGTTGCCCTGGTGAACGGAATCGTCCCCGGGGATATCGTTCCGGAGGCTTTGGGGGCGTTTGGCTTCCTCCTGCTTCACTTTATCATGCTGTATTCCGTGACCGTGCTGGCCATGGTGATGACCGGCAATATCCTGGTGGGAATCCTGGGAACCGGCGTGTTCCATCTGTATTTTCCGGCGCTCCTCCTGCTTCTGGATGCGCTGTATCAGGAATTTTTTAAGACCAGCTATAACGGCGGAAGCAGTATCACATACAAGCTGCTCGATAAATGCTCTGCGCTGACGCTGTATATCAGCAACTATTCGGCATTTATGGATGGGGCGAAGAGCGGAAGCCTTGTATTAAGGATCTGCGCGGTGATTCTCGTCATCGCGGCGGTAACGGCGGCAGCGGTTCTGCTTTACCGTGTGAGAGGTTCGGAGGCAGCCGGAAAGGCTATGGCGTTTAAGGTAAGCCAGCCAATTATCCGCATTCCGATTGTAATCCTCTCCGCACTCTGTGGTGGACTGTTCTTCTGGTATCTGCATGACAGTATCGGATGGGCGGTGTTTGGACTGATCTGCGGCCTGCTGCTGTCGCACTGTATAATCGAAATCATTTACCACTTTGATTTCCGGAAGCTGTTCTCCAGCAGGATTTCCATGGCGGTGTGTGCACTTGCCGCGGCACTGATATTCTGTGGGTTCCGCTTTGACTTATTTGGCTACGACAAGTACATTCCGAAGCAGTCGGATCTGGAATCCGTGGCAGTCTCCCTGACGAATATGGAATACTGGGTGGACTACGGAAGTGCGAAAATGGACGATGAAGATGAGTATTACTGGGATTACGAGTCTTCCGACACATACATCTTCTCCCGTATGCAGCTCTCCGATATGGACACGGCGCTGGCTCTCGTCTCAGAGGCGGTCAGCCAGGTGGAAAAAGAGAAGGAGCGTCAGTATCAGTGGGATTCTGAGGATGGAGATCATTACGTCAGCTTCTCTGCGAAGTTTAAACTGAAGAATGGCAGAGAAGTGTACCGTTCCTATGCTGTATATGGTGAAGAGGAATACGATCTCATCAGGAAGATCTATGACAGCCAGGATTACCGCATGGCGGCTTATCCGGTGCTGGAACAGACTCCGGAGAATACCGGAAAGATCAAGGTAGCACAGAACAGCTGGACCAGAGAGGTGACCCGGGGCAGCAGTAAAGAGGGGGCGGATTACGTCGACCTGATACTCCGCACCTATCAGGAGGAGATGACAGGCCTGACTTCAGACGTGATGGAGCAGCAGAATCCGATCGCCCAGATTCAGTTTATGACTGACATACAGGTGCAGGCGGAAAAATCAAAGGAAAAGAACGGTTATTCCTGGAGATACAACAATGTGATGGACAGGGGCTACTACCCGGTATACCCGTCCTTTCAGAAGACCATTGGACTGCTGGAGGACTGCGGCATCAGGCTGACTACTGTAACCGATGCGGGCGAGGTGATAAGAGCCGATATTGATCTCTATCAGCTGACGAAGAAAGATGACTCGAGATATTACGATAAGGATATTACTTCTCAGCTTACGGTTACGGACAAAGAAGAAGTGGCGGCTCTGATGGAGACGGCCAGGCTGGAGGATTACTCGAATATGAACCCGTTCAGTGAATGGGATGACCGGATCACCTTTGAAGCGGTGGTGAAGGGCAGCAGCGGGCAGATCAGCCACGATTACAGCATCCGCAAAGCAGATATGCCGGAATTCTTAAAGAAGGAGTCGGAGCGTTTTAACAGAGAAGTGGAAACAGTCTCTGATTGACTTTTTCCTCCAATGACGATAAAATGGTAAGAGTGACAAGTCAAAGGAGGAACTACGTATGGCATTTTTGGAAGAATTGGGAAAGACCCTTACGGATACCGGCAAAGAAGTGGCCACGAAGGCAAAGGCACTTACGGAGACGATACAGTTAAAGACGCAGATCAGCACGGAGAAGACGAAGCTGGAGGAAGCCTATGCCGCCATCGGACGGATCTATTACGAATCCAACCGTGAGCCGGAAGAGGCCTATGCCAAGGTATACGATGCTGTCAAGGCATGCAGGGAACGGATCGCAGCCCTGGAGATTGAACTGACCCAGAGCGAAGGCAGCCGGATCTGTGCAGTCTGCGGCGCAAAGGTTCCGAAGGATTCCTTATACTGCGGCAAATGCGGTGCTTCGATTAAGGAAGAAGCGGCGGAAAGCGAAGATGTGGATGCTGCTGCGGAAGAACAGGCGGCTTCTGAGGAAGAAGCAGAGCGCCCAGCCGGCGTTCCTGCGGCGGAAGAGGACGCATTTGTTCCGACGGAAGAGTATTAAACATAATCAAAAAGAGTGAAGGTATCAGGAGTGCTGTGCGGGAGACCGTATGGCACTCTGTTTTTTGTTAGGATCACGGTCCGCTGCCCGTTTTTTACATTTTTCCTAAATTTTGCAAAGAGGTATGTAAATTTCAAGTAAAGTGTGGTAGACTAAATCCGATTCCAAAGAAATGAAGTACGATGAGGTACAAAGGAGATCCGCCATGAAGGCATATGGGAAACGGCTGGGGAAGATTGTGATTCTGGCAGCTGTTTTAAATTTTTTGATCGAGTTTATCAGCAGGAAGTCGCTTGCAGTGCTTTTGGCCTACGTGTTGGAAAGTCCGCTGGTCTTCCTTTTGAATACATGTATTATCGCCCTGCCGTTTACGGTGCTGTTTCTTACGAGGCGCAGGGTGTTTGGGGCAATCGTGCTGTCGATTGTCTGGCTGGGAATGGGAGTCGTGAATGGGATACTCCTGATTTTCCGGACGACTCCGTTTACGGCGGCGGATTTCAGGCTGATTAAGTACGCGGCCAATATTGCGACCACGTATTTCACCTGGATGCAGCTGGTTATGATAGCAGCGGCTCTGGTGGTGGTGGCGGTCTTCTGCGTGTTTGTGTGGCGGATTGCGCCGGTGAGCCGGGAAAAGGTCAATTACGTCAAGGGCACGGCGGTTGTGGGGATCAGCGCGGCGGTGGTCCTGGGACTGACGACAGCTGCCATGAACACCGGGCTGGTGGCGGTGCGTTTCGGCAATATCGGAGCGGCATTTTTAGCGTACGGGTTCCCCTACTGCTTTGCCAATTCCATGTTCAACACGGGAATCTCCAAGCCGGAGGACTATGGTACGGAGACGATCGAGGTGATTAAGGCGGAGGAGCTGGTTCCGGAAAATACATATGCGGTCTCGGCCAGTACGAAGCCGAATGTCATTATGATCCAGCTGGAGTCCTTTTTCGACCCGCTCCTGTGGAAGAAGAATCCGGTGACGGGCAATCCGGAATCCGGTGGGACGGAAAACTATGATCCCATCCCATTTTTCCACCAGCTGCAGAAAAATTATCCCCATGGATATTTGAATGTGCCTTCCGTGGGCGCGGGGACGGCCAATACGGAATTTGAAGCCATCACGGGCATGAATCTGGATTTCTTCGGACCGGGCGAGTATCCTTATAAAACCGTGCTGAAAAAGACCTCCTGCGAGAGTGTGGCCTTTGATTTAAAGAATCTGGGCTACTCGGCCCACGCCATCCACAACAACGAGGCGACCTTCTATGACAGGAACAATGTATTCGCGCAGATCGGGTTCGATACGTTTACGCCCATTGAATATATGAACAATATTGAGAGAAATCCGGCCGGATGGTGCAAGGACAAGATCCTGGTGAAGGAGATTATAGGGACGCTGGATTCCACAGAGGGGCCTGATTTTATCTATACCATATCGGTACAGGGCCATGGAAAGTATCCGGATTTTAAGTATTACTGTGAACAGATCGGTGAGATGGATGATTTCATCCGTTCGCTTGTCAATACCCTTCGCACGAGGGAGGAGCCCATCGTACTTGTGATGTATGGAGACCACCTTCCCAGCTTTGAATGGACGGAGGATGAGATGATCAACAAATCCCTGTACCAGACGGAGTATGTGGTCTGGAACAATATGAATCTTCCGAAGAAGAAGGTGGATGTGGAGGCGTATCAGCTGGCCGCCCACGTGCTGGATATGCTGGGGATTCATGAGGGAACCATGATGCGGTTCCATCAGAACTATCTGGATGGCGGCATGGAGGATGAGGAGACGTATCTGGCCGATATGAAGGCGCTGGAATACGATATCCTGTACGGAGACAGGGAGGTCTACGGCGGGGAAAATCCCTACCAGACCACGGATTTACAGATGGGAATCGATCCCATCACCATTGATGATATTGTGTATAACGATTCTAATATTCTGGTGTATGGTGAGAATTTTACACCATATTCCAAAATCTGCCTGGACGGAAAGGCGGTGGAGACCACATTTGTGTGGCCGGAACTGATCATTGCCAGGAATATTCCGGAGAAAAAGGTCACGGATGCCGATATTACGGTGTGGCAGATCGGAAGGGACAAGATTCCGCTGGGAGAGGGAGTCAGAGAAAAGGGGAAAGGATCATGAGCGACGACAGGGAATTGAAGGCAGTGTGCCGGGCATTTGAGAATAACGGAAATATACCCAGGGAGTATACCGGCTTTGGCAGAGATATATCACCGGGGTTTGAGTTAAAGAATCTCTGTGAGAATGCGGTTTCGGTTGCCGTGATTATGGATGATCTGGATATCCCGTTTATCCCGGCTTATAATCACTGGCTGATCTGGAACCTTCCGGCAATGGCCGTGATTCCGGAAAATATCCCCTGTGGAGCGGTTGTAAAAGAACTGGGAAATGCCGTGCAGGGGCGCGGGTATGGAAAAAACAGATACCGGGGACCGAAGCAGCCTGTTTTTGTGAGGAATACACACAGATATGTTTTTCGGTTTTATGCTCTTGACTGCCTGCTTCCGCTGGATGGAACTGCGGGGAAAAAGGAGCTTCTGAAGGCGATGGAAGGGCATGTGCTGCAAAAAGGGGAGCTGTGCGGGCGGTATAAGCGGGGGATGTAGACTGGGAGAATTCATTCTCCAGATAGTGTTAGAAGCAGTTTATTACAAAACATTCGAAAATAGAATGCGGTAGATGATTGCAAAACCATCTACCGTATTTTTAAATGGAATGATATAATAAAAATAGGAGGTATGCGAAATGGAGTTTAGGAAAGTGTTTGACACAATTCCAGAAAAGTTTGACAAATGGAGACCTCAATACTGTAAAGAGGCATTTGACTGTATAATCAACCAAGCAGCGATTGATTCTTCTAAATCTGTTCTTGAAATTGGCCCAGGAACAGGGCAAGCGACCGAACCAATTCTTAAAACAAATTGTGATTATTTGGCAATAGAACTTGGTGAAAAACTTTATAGGTTTATGATAAATCAAACTATAATTTTTGACTATCTCTTTATAAGTTCTTATATGCCGGTATAGCCTGTATTTACAGGCTTCCCGGCGTTTTTCGTATCGGAAGATATTCTTAAATCTTCTCATATCCCCTCATGTTTCAGCGTTCAAAGGTAGTAGAAAGAGTAGTAAAACCTCTATTTACTACTTATGCAATCAGCCGTTCCATTTCCGCTAATGCACTGTCAGAAGTGGCATGAGCATAATAGTTTAACGTCATGTTGATGTTGGAATGTCCCATGATATACTGTAATGCTTTCGGGTTCATTCCGGCGTTTGCTAAATTGGTACAGAACGTATGACGTAAGGTGTGCGGCGTTGTCACGTTCGGTAATGCTTCCTCATGGCACTTGTTGTATTTCTTCACAAGCCCCCGGAACATACTTTCATAGGTTGCCGCCACTTTTGGCAAGCCGTTACGGTTAAGGAAAAGGAATTTACCGTAACCGTCGATAATGATAGGCTTTGCCCGTCCTCTGTTTTTCAGCACTCGCTCGAACGCTTCATATACCTTTGTACTCATGCGAAGCTGCCTGATACCGCTTTTTGTTTTCGGCGTTTCAATGTGATAACCAATTCCCGATACTTTTAAAAGTTGGTGGTCTATGTTGATTAGCCTGTTCTCAAAGTCAATATCATTTTTATGTAATGCTGTTGATACGGTTCTTATAGGCGCACATCAAAAATATCAATAGGAACAAAAGCCAGTCAAGTGGTACAAAACTGCTTGATTGGTTTTTTATTGGCAAATTACAGCCACTTAAATAATATGCTCTATTACTGTCAATACTATGCTATGTGTAATCATATCCAAAGCGCATAGGTGAACGGTAAAATGTAATAGGGTGAAATATTATGAAGAAAGCAAAAGAAAAATTTGATTTTAAGGCTTTCGGGCAAGCCATAAAAGAAGCAAGAAAGGCAAAGGGTATCTCACGCAACCAGTTAGCGGACAGGCTGAACATTGCGCCGCGCTATATCGCGTCCATTGAGAACAGCGGACAGCACCCAAGCCTATAAATCTTTTATGAGCTTGTCACCTTTTTAGATGTGTCGGTAGACCAGTTCTTTTTCCCGAACGTGGAAACGGACAACTCTACGCAACGGCGGCAGCTCGACAGTCTGCTTGCCGATATGAGCAGCCGGGATTTAATGATTATGACGGCAACAGCAAAGGGAATACAGGAAGCGAACAGCAAAGAAACGGGGGAATAAAATCCTCCGTTTTTTTGTTTGTGTGCCAAGCATGGCACTAATCTTGCTGGTGAAAGTCCAGCCACGGGTTTTTACCGCCAAGTGTAGCGAATCACAAGTCGGTATCAGTAATGATATAGATGGAGGAAGTGGTGTAGCAAAGTTCTTGAGCCTACGAACAGAAACTTGATAAGGCGATTAGGTGGGGAAGGCTGCAAACCAAGCCGAAGCCCAAATGGTAAACGTAAACCGAAGTTGTAAATCAAGAGGTTGTGGAATGAAAGATTAGTGTCTTACCTTGGGAGATCCTACCCACATATCGTAAGATATGGTCGAAAAAGGTTTGGGGAGGGAGTCAGATGAAGTCATAGTAGGGGTAAAAGCCGAAGGACTGAAACGATTTATAGTACGAATCGTTATTAAGAGAATTATGCATTAGCCAGAAATCAGATGGACTGGAAAAGTAGGAACGTAACCGAGGAATACTGTCTGGATCGAGAGGGGTGATGTGCATAAATTTTGTGATAATAAGAGGAGTAACAACAATGGAATTAATAGATGTGATTACATCAAAGGGAAATCTAAACAGAGCTTATAAGAAAGTAGCAGCGAATAAAGGGGCAGGTGGAGTTGACGGAATGAAAGTCGGGGAACTTGGTGCATACATCAAAGGAAACAAAGACGAAATTGTTCAATCAATCAGAAACCGAACCTATATGCCCAAACCAGTACGAAGAGTTTATATTCCGAAAGATAATGGAAAAATGAGGCCATTGGGGATTCCAACGGTTTTAGATAGAGTAATACAACAAGCGATTGCTCAGCCAATTATAGAAATTTATGAAGAAATATTCAGTGAGTTTAGCTATGGTTTCAGACCTGGAAGAAGTTGTCATGATGCCATAAAACAAGCACTGGAGTATCTGAACGAGGGATATGAATGGGTGATAGACATAGATATAGAGCAATTCTTTGATAAAGTAAATCATGACAAATTAATTCAAATTCTTAGAGAGCAAGTGAATGACAGTACCACATTGCACCTGATTCGGAAATATCTGAAAGCAGGAGCAATGGAAAAAGGGCTGGAAAAAGCAACAATAAGCGGAGTGCCACAAGGTGGTCCCCTGTCTGTAGTGCTGTCAAACGTATATCTTGATAAATTAGATAAGGAACTGGAACAAAGGGGACTTCGGTTTACGAGGTACGCAGATGACACAATGGTATTCACTAAAAGTGAAAAAGCAGCCAACAGAGTAATGAAATCCATAACAGAATGGATAGAAAGAAAGCTGTTCCTAAAGGTTAATGTTACAAAAACGAAAGTAGTCAGACCAACAAGCAGTAAGTATCTTGGCTTCACTTTTCTCAAACATGGAGGGGAATGGAAAGTAAAACCCACAACAGAAAAGAAAAAGAAACTGAAACAGAAGCTAAGTGAATACCTTAAAAGAAATAAAGCTATTGCACGACCGCTGGCTGAAACAATTAAACGAGTGAATGAAATAGCGAGAGGGTGGATTAATTATTTCAGAATCGGAATGATGAAACAATTTATGGAAGAGTTTGGAGCATGGCTAAGGCACAAGACGAGGGTGATAGTTCTAAAACAATGGAAAGTGTCTAAGAGAATATACAAAAATCTGTGCTGTTTAAACCATAAATACAAGTGTGGATTTGACCATGAAGCCATATATAAGGTAGCAAACTCAAGGCTCGGTTGGTATAGACGAAGCGGAATGAATGTTGTTAATTATATAATCAGTCCGGAAGTACTGGAAACAAGAATAAAGGACGGAGCAGGACTGCTCAATCCTTTAAACTATTATCTAAGAAATGTTGGAATATAGGTTGTAGAGCCGTATACGAGACCCGTACGTACGGTTCAATGAGAGGGAAATAACACTCGCTGTTATTTCTCTACTCTATTTGCAGCTATTGGGAACGTCGCAAATTGCGGCGTTTTTCTTTTGCAAAAGTCCGTCAAATCAAAGGTTCCCGGTGTTGTAGGTAATGAGAAGAAAGTTTCATAGCAAGCATAGGAAGTGTAGCCACACTTCCGTATTTTGCCCGCCTGCGGCTTGTCGGCAAAATGCTTGTTGGGAAGTGTCCCAAACCCTCTGAAAACGGAAAGGAGCGATACAATGGCAAACAGGACAAGACCGCTTATCCTGCGTGTCCCGGTCAACGAACAGGAACGGGAATTGATAGAGCAGAAAATGAAGCTGATACCCACGAAAAACTTTGCGGCATACGCCCGGAAAATGCTGATTGACGGGTATATCATTCAGATAGACCATAGCGACATTAAAGCTATGACGGCAGAGATACAGAAAATCGGGGTCAACGTCAACCAGATAGCGCGACGGGCGAACGCCACGGGCAGCGTATACCAAGAGGACATAGACGAGATTAAGAGGGTGCTGAATGAGATATGGCGGTTACAAAGATTAAGCCTATTAAAAGCACTCTAAGCAAAGCCCTTGACTATATCCAAAACCCGGAAAAGACGGACGGTAAAATGCTTGTGTCCTCGTTCGGCTGCTCTTATGAAACGGCAGACATTGAGTTTGAATATACCTTATCGCAAGCGTTGGATAAGGGAAGCAACTTAGCCCATCACCTCATACAGTCCTTTGAGCCGGGGGAAGTCGATTACCAGACCGCCCATGAAATCGGACGGCAGCTTGCCGACGCTGTAACCAAAGGACAGCATGAATATGTTTTGACGACACACATAGACAAGGGGCATATCCATAATCACATCATATTTTGTGCTGCTAACTTCGTAGATCACCACAAGTACGTTTCCAACAGACGGACATATTACGGCATACGGAACATGAGTGACAGGCTGTGCCGTGAACATGGCTTGTCCGTAGTGGTTCCGGGTAAAGGCAGCAAGGGAAAAAGCTATGCAGAATACCAAGCGGAAAAGACGGGGACGAGTTGGAAAGGAAAGTTAAAGATTGCCGTTGACGCGCTCATTCCCCAAGTGGCAGACTTTGAGGAATTATTGCGACGGTTGGAAGCGGTGGGCTATGAAATCAAACGGGGTAAATACATATCCTGCCGCGCTCCCGGACAGGAACGCTTTACCCGTTTGAAAACCCTCGGCGCGGACTATACAGAGGAAGCCATCACCGAACGGATAAGCGGCAAGCGCATACGCGCCGCCAAAGCTACACGGGCAGAGAAAAAGGGTGTGTCCCTGCTGATAGATATTGAAAACAGTATTAAGGCGCAAGAAAGCCGTGGTTATGAGCAATGGGCGAAAATCCACAATCTGAAACAGGCGGCAAAGACGCTCAACTTCCTTACGGAACATCAGATTGAACAGTATGCGGATTTAGTCAGTAGGATTGAGGAAGTCACGGCGGCAAGCGAACAGACCGCCGACGTGCTAAAGAGCATGGAAAAGCGGCTTGCTGATATGGCGTTGCTGATTAAGAACATCACGACATACCAAAAGACAAAGCCCGCCTATGACGCATACCGCAAAGCAAAGAACAAAAAGCAATACCGCGCCGCCCATGAGGGAAATATCATTATGCATGAAGCGGCAGCAAAGGCATTAAAAGCGGCGGGCATATCCGGCAAGCTCCCCAACGTCGCCGCCCTGCAAGCCGAATATGAAAAGCTCCAAGAGCAGCGAGAAGCCCTATATACTGATTATGGCAAGCTAAAAAAGCAAGTCGGAGAATACGCCGTTATCAAGAGTAACATTGACGGTATTTTGAGACAGAACAGAGAGCCAGAAAAAGAACGGCAGGCAGAGCGGGAATAAAAATCAGAGCATAGCAACTTTTAAAAATTGCTATGCTCTAATTTAGTCTAACAAACGCATAAATGTAAACATTTTCTTTTTATTAAGTGCTGCTACAAATGTCCCTAAAACGACTTCAAAGTCAACAAACTCGCACACAAAATCGATAAAATATTCCGCTATTTGGTTTAATACTTCTTCCTCGTCTATCTGCCCACTACCTATTTCATCTTTAAATATAATAAAAGTGTTATCTAATTCTTCAAAGATATTTTTAATGTCATCAACTTTATTAGAACTATTGCGAAAATATCTATATGACAAAACACTGTCGCTTAACTCATTAACAGTTGAACGAAGTGTTCGTATTACACCATGAAAATCACTCATATTTTTTTGAATGTACTCTTTTATCTCATTTATCAATGATTGACGAAAAGAATAGTCCTCTGTTTTTCTGAGAATATAGTAAAAAGGTTCTACGTCATAGAAATCGTGCATACGTTTATTGTTGTTGGCACACTTTATAACTTCAAAATCATTGAAATGTTCAAATATTTCCATAAAAAAATACATTTGAATTAGCAAAGTTCTACGAATAACGCTATATTTTTCCATATCTTTTTTCTTGTTAAAAAATTCCGCACAATAGTAAAAAATAATTGCAGCAGCAACAGAAGCTGCTAATTGTGTGATAACGGAAAGAATATTAGCAATAGAATGATATATAATATCAGCACCATCAAATAATTCTGGAACATTGTTAAACATCAAATATATTTTTTCAAACAACATAATACAAACACAAATAATAAATGGTATTAAAAATTGAATATTATACTTTTGTTCAGTTGAAATACATTCAACTTTAGGATTAAACATAACTTTCCTCCTCCTTGAAATTGATTATACCATATTATTCAAAAATTTAAAAGAACCGGGCGCGGTAGCCAATCACTGGCCACCGCTCCCGGTTTTGTTGTGGGGCTGTTTTCTTCGTCCTGTCACGCGATAGAACGCCTATTTTGAGGGGAAAGGTATCAATCCCTTGCCGCTTGATTTTCATGCCCAGAAAACCCCATTACATAAGGGCTTTATCGCCCCTACTGCGTGACAATAGCCGCTGTTTCCGCTTGCATTCTGCGGCTTGTCTACGGCTGTATTCGCTTTCGGCAGTCCGGGCAGTATTTGACGCTGTTTGAGCTTGAAGCAAAGGACGCGCCGCACACTTCACAATACCGCCTGTCCTCCGGGGCGTAGAGATCTGCATACAGTTCTTTGTCAAGGGGCAGGACAGCAGCGCGGAACCACTTGTAGAGCAGGGAAAAGGAAATGGTCTGCGGGCAAACGCACTCGTCCCCGTCGTCCAGAAGAATACAGTTGCCGCAATCATAGTTGCAGCACTCCCGGCGCACAAGGGCGTTCACCCTGCGGCTCTGGGGCGGTGCAAGCCGCCTTATCCCGGCCATACCTCGTCAGCGGCGTAAACGGCACGCTCCGCGTACTCCGATTCGGTCAGCGCGTCGATTTTGGAAAGGGTGCGGGCGGCAAGTTCCCGCAAATCCGGCTCCATGAACGGCAGCGCGGCGTTGATGTTGCCGACAAGCTCCTGTTGGCTGCTATAAAAGCACCTCCTTTTGGATATAAGAAAACCCGCCACATTGGGCGGGCTAAATAAATCAACTATTTAATGCTTTATTATAATTACTTTAACATTTCCTGCATTTTCGATATCTCGTCTAAATTCCTCTTCGTTTTGAATGAACCCCAAATCATATACGACAAATAATTGTCGTTCATACTGTTTGCCATAAGCTGTAATATCAGCACTTATTTCTTCAATAATTTTTGATTTTCTACCTTCTCGCAAAAGTTTTACTTCAATGCACAAACGCAATTTGGGAATGATGAAATCTGGTATGTACTCTTTTCCAGAAAACTCAAACTTTCCTGTTTCCCTGTCATAATCAGTTCCTTTGTTTAAACCGCGTCCTAGCAATAAAGACTCAATAGCATTTTGAACTTCTATCTCTTTTTGCGGTTTTCCAAATATTACTGTGCGTAAACGGGAATGTATGAAATTCTCAAGATTATCAAATTCATCGTCAGCAAAATCCATATTTGCCTCTAAACTTGAATAGAGCATTTTTCCACTCACCAAAACTTGTTCGAGAATTTTCTTCTGCACTGGCCACACTGAATCTCCCCAGCTGGGTATTTTTTCTATCTCAAATGTATAAATAAGAGAAGGTACCTTTAGTAACTTTTTAGTACATTCGGCAAGGTCATTATATGTATGAGCCATATCTCCAAAACAAGAATATCTTCCTATCTCTGGCGTATTTGTGTCGTGTAGTATACCTTGAACAGTGTCGTTAAAGCCTTTTATTTGTGCAAGTAAAATTTTCAATTCCTTAGTTTCATCTAATGTATTTTTTGCCACAATGACACCTCCTTATTTTTTATTATTGTACCATCTCCTTTCACCAAAATATAGCACTTTCTATGAATTTGTCACTTCCTTCGGCTTCGTCGTCATAACCTTGTATAGCTCGGTGTCTTTCGGGATACGGTCTACAAAGGGCAGCACCACATTTCCGTAGAAGATAAGCCCCTCGCCTGCTTCGGTGTGGGTAACATATTTCATCTGCTGCGGCGATATGGAAAGCTGCTTCGCAAGGATAGCCCGGTCGCCGGCTGCTTGATTGAGCATAAGCACAAAGTCAGAGTTTTCAAAGATGTTCTCCACCTCGCGGTTGCTCAATAAGTCTTTGACGTTCTGCGTGCTTGCTGTCGGTATACCCGGCGCGTTCAAGCTCCCGTATCGCTTCCCGGATAGCGTCTATTTTTTCCCGATTGATAAGGGATAGCCCAGCAAGGATGTAATCCCAATCCTCCGGCAAGGACAGCATTTGCGACAACAAGCCCTTTGCCTTTAAGGTCAGTTCCTTGTTGCGTAGGTGGTGGTTGCTCATGACGGTATAGCTCTTGTTTCGTTCCATGCGGAAAACTGCCATAGCTCCATCACTCTTTTGCTGTGGATTTGTCACGCAATAGGACGGCGTTTTTGAGGGTTTCGGTATATTTCCCTTGCCCGGTCAAAACCGCACCCGTAAAGCCCCATGATACAAGGCTTTCTTTGCCCCTACTGCGTGACATGAGGGCATAAAAAAAGCGGCGTTCCAGTTCTTCCATGTGGAAGTAAGAAACGCCGCCTGTCTGGTGGTGTATTATACTTTTCTATTTCATTGCTGATGTGCCACGTCATTTCTGACGGTGGTATGGGGTTATCTTCAAAAGGATTTTGGCGGCATATCAAAGCTAACTCCGTAAGTAGTAAATTGGTAGTAATTTCAGTCTACAATCCTTTGAAAACGCCCATAAATCAAGGGTTTTCCGAGATAATCATTGAATTTTAAAAGAAACAAGTTTAAAGACTATAATAATTTTCATATTGTAAACGGTGATTTTGGACTTTATGATTATGGAGATAAAAAGTTTGACTTAGTTTATTCAGCGGCAACAATACAATGGATACCAGAACCAATTGCTTTTTCTAAAAGTTTTGAACTGCTAAAAAGCGGTGGCTATCTTGCTATGATGACGTTACACGGAGATTACAAGACGCCAAACGAAACACTCTATACTGAATTACAAGAAGTGTATTCTACATATTTTAAGCCAGAAACACAATACACACAAAGACTTATTTATCGCAATGCACTTAATTATGGTTTTGTAGATTTTCAAGAATATAAGTTTCAAAGCGAACGCACCTACAATGCTGAAAGCTATATTGAATATCTTGGCACACACTGTGACCATATTGTTTTGCAAGAACCATACAGAACTAATTTCTACAATGGTATAAGAGCGGCTATATTAAAACATCATGACAAAATAAATTTTTGTGATACGATAACATTGTATTTAACAAAAAAACCTTAATTTCCTATTATGGCACTTGTTGGAGGTCCCCTCCCCAATCCCCTGTACCACTGCCCTCGAAAACATACTTTCAACGTTTCATGGAAAGAATGCCTGAAGCAAACCCAGGGATCATACGTTGATCCTGTCTGCTTCAGGCATTCTTTTTATTGCGATCCGTATTTATATTTTAATCAATTCGTATTCCTTATTTCCAAGACCGATTTTTACGCCGTGTTCTACTGCGGTTTTCCAGTTGGTATCCGGGTGAACGTCTGTAAAGTGGTCGTGGTGCCCGCTGCCGTGCTTTTCCAGAATGCTTCCTGCAATAACCGGCTGGCTGTTGACGGCGTCCACACAGGCCATATCGAGGGCCACCGGATCGAAGGAGGCGAACATGCCGACATTGGGAATAATCGGGATATCGTTCTCGGAGTGGCAGTCACAGTTTGGTGAGACGTCTGTAACGAGGCTGATATGGAAGCAGGGGCGGTCCTTCACGACTGCATACGTGTATTCCGCGATCTTGCAGTTTAAGATGTCGTTGGACTCATCACAGTCTGTCTCCACGGCATCTACCGGACAGACTCCGACACAGCGTCCGCAGCCGACACAGCGATTGTGATCGATAGAGGCCTTTTTCTCCTGGAAGGAGATGGCTCCGTGCGCACAGATTTTCTCGCAGGCGTGACAGCCGACACAGGTATCCTGCGCGACGTGGGGCTTCCCGGCGTTATGCATCTCCATCTTGCCGGCGCGGGAACCGCAGCCCATGCCGATGTTCTTTAAGGTGCCCCCGAAACCGGTGCTCTCATGGCCCTTGAAATGGGTCAGGGAAATGAAGATATCGGCATCCATGACGGCGCGTCCGATCTTTGCTTCCTTTATGTAGTCACCATCGATGGGGACCAGAGCCTCATCGGTGCCCTTTAAACCGTCGGCGATCAGAACGTGGCAGCCGGTAGAGAAGGGGGAAAAACCGTTCTCGTAAGCGGTGTCAAGGTGATCCAGGGCATTCTTGCGGCTTCCGACGTACAGTGTGTTGCAGTCGGTCAGAAACGGTTTTCCGCCGTTTTCACGAACCAGGTCTGCGACGACCTTTGCGTAGTTGGGACGGAGAAAAGATAAGTTGCCCAGTTCTCCAAAATGAATCTTGATTGCCGCGTATTTGTTCTGAAAATCAATCTGCTCCATGCCGGCAGTTTTAATAAGCCTCTTTAGCTTCTGCGGCAGATTTTCTGAAAATGTGGTGTGAAAATTTGTATAGTAAACCTTTGATTTATCCATGTGCACCTCCTGTGCGTGATTGATAAAATTTTCCATCTAGATATTATACTGTAAATGAGGGAGGAGTTCAAGACGTTTTCATTGTTTCCGCGTAACAGTTCAGCCTTCGCTTCCAGCTGCTGCCCGGCCCGGCGCTTTCGTTTCCTGGACCTTTCCGGTTCCGGTTTCGGGCATAAGCATTTGTTACGTTTCCGCAACTCCCCCGGTCTGGATATTGAATTATGGAAAATTTTGTGATAAACTAGGGAGAAAATATGACTTAACAACACAGGAGGAAGAATCATGAGCCAGAATAAGCGTTCCAGAGAGACAGTTTGTATTCAGGGCGGATGGCAGCCGAAGAGCGGAGAACCCAGAGTACTTCCGATCTATCAGAGTACTACATTTAAATATGATGACAGCGATAAGATGGGCAGACTGTTCGATCTGGAGGACGAGGGATATTTCTATACCCGCTTAGCCAATCCGACGAACGACGCGGTGGCATCGAAAATATGTGAACTGGAGGGCGGCGTGGCCGCGATGCTGACATCCTCAGGACAGGCAGCGTCATTTTTCTCTATTTTAAATATCTGCGGGGAAGGAGATCACGTGATCAGTTCTGCGGCAATCTATGGCGGAACGACCAATCTCTTTACCGTGACACTTAAGAAACTGGGAATTGATTCGACTCTGGTGGATCCGGATGCGACAGAGGAAGAGCTGGAGAAGGCATTTAAGCCGAATACGAAGGCGGTATTTGGTGAGACTATCGCCAATCCGGCCCTGGTGGTTCTGGATATTGAAAAGTTTGCGAGGGCAGCACACAGACACGGCGTGCCGCTGATTATTGACAATACGTTTGCAACTCCGATCAACTGCCGTCCGTTTGAGTGGGGCGCCGATATCGTGACCCATTCTACCACAAAGTACATGGACGGCCATGCAACCTGCGTGGGCGGCTGCATCGTGGACAGCGGCAATTTTGACTGGGAAGCGAATGCGGAGAAGTTCCCCGGACTGACCACTCCGGATGAATCTTATCACGGCATCGTTTATACACAGAAATTCGGAAAGATGGCCTATATTATGAAAGCGACGGCTCAGCTTATGCGTGATCTTGGCTCTATCCAGTCACCGATGAACGCATTCCTTTTAAATCTTGGCTTGGAGACGCTGCATTTACGTGTGCCGCGCCACTGTGAGAACGCGCTGCGCGTGGCGGAATACTTAAAATCCCGCGATGATGTGGAGTGGGTGAACTATCCGGGATTAAAGGGAGACAAGTACTATGAACTGGCTCAGAAGTACATGCCGGACGGAACCTGCGGCGTAATTTCCTTTGGACTGAAGGGGGGACGCGACGCGGCCGTTACATTTATGGACCGCCTGAAGCTGGCCGCCATCGTGACTCATGTTGCGGATGCGCGTACTTCCGTGCTTCATCCGGCAAGCCATACCCACAGACAGCTGACCGATGAGCAGCTGGTGGAAGCGGGCGTGGATCCTTCTATGATCCGCTTCAGCGTTGGGATCGAGAACGTGGATGATATTATTGAAGATATCCGCCAGGCACTGGAATAGAGACAGGCGGCAGAAACGAAAAGAATAAGGTATCTGGTCGGTACAGAGGAACCCGGCAGGCATGATTTTTATGCCTGCCGGGTTCTTTTTGTGCGCCGGGAGCTCTTGTTATCTTGCAAAAAAGCCCATATCTTCTCCGGAATCAAGTGACGTTATCCGGTGGGATTCCATGCTGTCCCTGTTTTTTGCCTTCCATTTCCGCGGTGAAGTGCCCGTTACCATCTGAAACTGGCGGTTAAAGCTGGAGAGTGTGGAAAATCCCACCATTTTGGATATCTCACTGACGGGTGTATTTGTATGTACCAGAAAGTAGCACGCCTGCCGGATCCTCAGATGATGGATATAGTCGAGCGGCGGCAAATGGATGATTTCCTCAAAGATCCTGCGAAAATGAGGCTCGCTCAGTCCGCAGAGTGCCGCCAGACCGGGCACGGTTATTTTCTGGCTGTAGAAGCTTCGGATGTGCAGAATAGCTGGATAGATACGCAGATTCTGCCTGGCCTCGCCGCTGATTTTCCGATCGGGACAGATGCGGAGATACTCTGTAATAAAGGCCATGAAAAGGCCTCTTAAGGCGTCCCGGTACCCAGTTTCATGGTGATAGAATTCCTCGAACATCCTGCATACAAAGAAAATCAGAGCGGGATGCTCCTGTTTCGAAAATAAATTGGAGAACTGCGGATCGTCAAAGAGAAGGCGGCTGTCTTTTGCGATTAAGTGAAAATCTCCGGTAGGAAACATAAGCTTGGGATCGAAAAGGATATACTCCCAGTGGCTGACCACGCGGCTGTCACTGCAGGAAATATGAATTGTATTTTCTGGAATGATGCAGATATCACCTTCAGAAAATGCAAGAGCCTTCTGCTCGACGTAGAATGTGCCATGACCGCTTAAACAGTATCCGATCTCCATGCAGTTGTGAAAATGCATGGAATCGGCATGATCGGGAAGAATCCACCGGTCTCCCAGGAAAGCAAAGGAAGGGAAGTCCAATGGAAGATTATAATGGCGATATTGAAGATCGGTCGATGACGGTGATCGATTTTGCATAGTTTTCGCTCCTTCATGCAAAGAATTTTTATATTACATCCGCTATACTTCTCATATCAGTACAGACAATCCTTCCTGCAAAAATGAAAGGAATGATACCTGTAAAAGAAGGAAAGGAGGTTATATGACGGAAACTGGAATCGATGCTGTAAGGCGATGGATGGAGAGTCATCGCAATGACATTATAGAAGATATGAGAAGAATTGTAAATATCCGCAGTGTTTCAGAACCGGACTCCGATGTGCTTCCGTTTGGAAAGGGATGCCGGAAGGTACTGGATACCATGCTGGAACTGGCGGCCGGGAAAGGCTTTAAAACGGATTGCTTCAATTATTACGGCGGGAAAATATCGTTTGCTTCCGGCAGTGGAAAGGAAATTGGAATCTGGTCTCATTTGGATGTGGTGCCGGAGGGAAACGGCTGGACCTATCCGCCCTATGAAATGACTGTTGTGGATGATTTCCTCATAGGGAGAGGCGTTCAGGACAATAAATCATCGGCAGTGGGAATCCTCTATGTGCTGCTCTATCTGAAAGAATTCGTTTCCCTTAACTGCAATTACAGTCTCTATGTGGGATGCAGTGAGGAAAATACGATGGATGATGCCGCCTATATGATTGCTCATGTGCCAATGCCGGAGGTGTCTCTGGTTGCCGACTGCGGATTTCCGGTCTGCCATGGGGAAAAGGGGAATTTAAGTCTGGTGTTTGAGACACGGGAGCTTCTGCCCGAAACAGTTATTTCCGTGGAAGGGGGCAGCAGTGCCAACTCGATTCCCGATCAGGCTCGTATCGTATATCGCTCCGGCGTAGTGACAAAAGAGCAGAAGGAGCGTCTCCGGTTATCTCCCGAAATAACGGTTATGGATGGGGAACATGGAACTGTAGTGGAAGCTTCCGGAAGAGCGGCCCACATCATCAGTCCGGAGCAGGGAAAAAGTGCGGTGACAATTCTCGCGAAAGAATTGATGGCCTGCGGCCTGAATGAGAGGAGTGCCGGAGAAAATCAATGGATAGAGTTTTTGCGTGACTGCGGACGCGACGGCTATGGGACAGGAATCGGCGCTGCGGTATCGGACACGGTATCCGGCTGTCTGGTGGGGGGAATTACCGGCCTGGCAGTCACTTCCGGCAGTGAGAGAAGGCTTAAAATCACAGCAGACTACCGGTATCCTGTTCTGGACAGCCGGGGCGCCTGCTCCGACGGTTCGGAGACTCTGGAAAAAATGCGGGAAGCGGCCCGCCGTTACGGTCTGAGGCTGTGTGTCAGGAAGAATTCGGGAGCCATGTACTGCCCTGCTGATAATCCGGTGGTGCAGTGTCTGACAGACAGCTACCATAAATATTCTGGCTATGATAATCCGGCATACACGATGAGCGGCGGTACCTATGCAAGAAAGCTGCCGGGAGGTCTGGGGTTTGGCATGGCGCTGCCGGGAAAGAAGGTATACCGTCCGGATCCGGCACGGCCGGTCGGTGACTTTCATCAGGCGGACGAGTCGATCTGTATCAGCCAGCTTTTGGAAGCCATGGCCATTTATACCATGTGCCTGATTGACTTAGACAGACATATATGACTGCCTGCAGCTGTGTATGTGGTTATATAAATAATTAAGACAGAAAATTGGAGGAAAGTATGACAAAGACAGAGCGCCTGATGAAGGCATTTGAGAATGAGAAAGTAGACCGGGTACCAGTGGGATTCTGGTTCCATCTGCCGGAAGATATGGAGTTGGATCAGGAGTGTGTGGATGCACATATTGATTATTTCCATCGATGTAATGTAGATATGGTGAAAATTATGTGCGATGGGTATTTTGACTATCCAAATTCCATAATTTCCCAGATAAAAGAGCCGGAGGACTGGTTTAAAATGATCCCTATGGGTCAGGATCATCCATTTATTACCGGTCAGGTGAAACGGGCGAAGGAGATTGTGAAGAGATTGGACGGAGAGGCGTGCGCTTTCTATAACGTATTCTGCCCCATGTCATATTTGCGGTTCGCGACATCCGATGAACTGCTGATGAATCATCTGCGGCAGAATCCGGAGGCAGTACTTTATGCCATGGACGTCATCGCTCAGGATGCGGCGCTTCTGTCCGAACTGCTGATCCGGGAAGCTGGCTGTACGGGAATTTATTACTGTGTACAGAATGCGGAGGAGTACCGTTTTACGGCGGAGGAGTACCGTAAGTACGTGAGACCGGGGGATTTAAAGGTCTTAGAGCACGCTAACCGGTTCAGTGATAGTAATATTCTGCACTGCTGTGGATGGGCCGGGGATAAAAACCGGGTGGAGGTGTGGCAGGATTATCCGGCAAAGGTGATCAACTGGGCCACCTTCATCGAAGACATGGACTTGACAGAGGGAAAGGCATTCTTCGGCGGCAGATGTGTGCTGGGCGGATTTGATAACAGGCCTCAGGGCGTGCTTTGCTCCGGGACGAAGGAGGAAGTGGAGGCGTATACTGCAGCACTTCTTGAAAAACACGGAACCAGAGGAGTGGTTATCGGCGCCGACTGTACACTTCCGAGAAATATTGATTTAAACAGGATTTCCTGGGTAGTCGAAGCAGTCGGGAAATATGGGAGAGGAGAATAGGTTATGAATTATGCGGCAAAGGATACCCGCTATGACACTATGGTTTACAATCGGTGCGGAGCGGGCGGATTAAAGCTTCCGGCCATGTCATTTGGCCTCTGGCATAATTTCGGATATGGCAGCACATACAGCAATGCCAGGGAAATGGTGCTGGGCGCATTCGATATGGGAATTACACATTTTGATCTGGCCAACAATTATGGGCCGCCGGAGGGATCCGCAGAGGAGACCTTTGGAAAGATTTTGCAGAGCGATCTGGGAAAATACCGGGATGAACTGATTATTTCCACAAAGGCAGGGTACTACATGTGGCCTGGTCCTTACGGAGACGGCGGTTCCAAAAAATATCTGACGGCTTCCTTAGACCAGAGCTTAAAACGCATGGGACTGGATTATGTGGATATCTACTACCATCACAGGCCCGACAAAGAGACGCCGTTGTGGGAGACAATGGATGCGCTGGCGGGGCTGGTGCACCAGGGGAAAGCACTTTACATAGGATTGTCGAACTACAACCGGGAAGAGCTTATGGAAGCAGTGGAAATTTTGAAGGAACTGAAGGTTCCGTGCACCATTCATCAGCATCACTATTCCATGGTGTACAGAGAAAATGAAAAACTGCTGCCTGTCATTGAGGCGTCGGGGATGGGGGCGATCGCATTCTGTCCTCTGGAACAAGGCATTCTGACCGGTAAATATTTAAATGGGATTCCAGGGGATTCCAGAGCGGCCGGACACAGTGTGTTTCTGTCAGAGAAGCAGATTACGCCTGAGACTTTGGAGATGACCTCGTCATTAAATGAAGTAGCTGCGGAGCGTGGGCAGTCTCTGGCTCAGATGGCTCTGGTATGGGCTCTGGAAGCGGGCAGGCTGAGCAGCGTGATCCTGGGGGCCAGCAGACTGGCACAGCTGGAGGAAAATGTGGCTGCACTGAAGAACAGGGAATTTACATCGGAAGAGAAAAGACGGATCGAAGAGATCCTCAAATAAAAAAAGGAGAGGTATATGATGATGAAAAAAAGATTACTGGCACTTGGCATGGCAGGCGTGATGGCATTCTCACTGGCAGGATGCGGATCGGGAAACGGCAGCGCAGGAACAGAGGGGGGAGCGAAGACAGAGAGCAAAACCGAGGCAGAGGCGGGGGCTGAGAATGGGACCGCCGGGGGCGGCGGTGAAAAAGTAAAGCTGACATTCTATGATTGGAGTGATGAGCAGTCATACCTTGATCCTGCCGTGGCGGCGTATAATGCCCAGAGCGACGTGGCCGAGGTGGAGGTGGTTTATTTCCCGCCGACCGAGTACGCAGATAAGATCCTGGCGTCCTTCTCCAGCGGGGTGGAGTTCGATGTTTTGGGTGTCAATGGAATCGCTCCCTACGGAGATTATCAGAATAAGAAGACAATTCAGGATATCACTTCTTACGTAGAGCAGTCCGGTCTGGATACCTCTGTATACGGACAGGTATTCGAGGAGTGCAACCAGGAGGGGATCTTCGGCCTTCCTTACCGCCAGGCGGTATGGCTGCTTTTTATCAACGAGGAGCTGTTTAAGAAAGCCGGATTAGACGTTCCTACAGAGCAGCTTACCTGGAACGAATACCGGGAGCTGGCAAAAAAACTGACGACGGACAAAACGTACGGCGGCCTGGTTGGCATGGATAACTTTGTCTATATGCAGCAGATGGGCGGAAGTGTTATGGATGAGGACACCACAATTATCCGGGAAAATCTGGAACTCTGGAAAGCGCTCCACGAGGATGGAAGTCACGTACCGTTTGAGGAAAAGCTGGAGATGGGGCAGAATGTAGGGTCACTTTTCACCACAGCTCCTGCTGAGACTGTCGCCACGTTCCAGAATGGTACATGGGGTGTCGCTTCTTACAACTTAAAGTATGAGAGCGGTGAAATGCCATTCAAGTATAAAGTTATGCCAATGCCAATTCCAGAAGGCTCCAGGGACTATACGGCGCCATGTGCCATGAATTTTCTATCCGTATCAAAAACCAGCAAGCATCCGGCCGAGGCTTATGATTTTATTCAGTGGATGTGTACCCATGACGGAGCTAAGATCATTGCAGAAAACAGTACGCTGACCGCGTACAATGACGATGAGATCAAGGATATTTACTTAAAGTCAGCAGGACAGTCTGATGACACGCTTGCAAAAATTGTATTCTCGGAAAACAATGCCATCGATACAAAATACCATCCCAAGTACGCTGAGGTAGAGACGATCCTGAAGGAAGAGATGGAGCTGTATATGGTCGGTGAGCAGGATATCGATACCACGATGAAAAATTTTGAATCGAGAAGAGCTGATGTGATCAATTAAACGTGTGGGAGACGTGATGTCCGGCTGATAAGCCGGATATCCGTCTGCACGGGTTTATGCAGGAAGGAGTGGTACGATTGAAGAATCAGAAGAAAACAAAAATCAAAATGACGAAAATGGCAAGGAGAGAGGAAGTAGCCGGTTACTTGTTTCTGCTGCCGAATATGATCGGTTTTTTCATATTTACACTGGTACCGGTCGTCTGGGGACTGCTGCTGTCGCTGACAAATTACGACGGATTCAGTGAGGCGGCATTTGTAGGCCTTGCTAATTTTAAGAAGCTGTTTCACGACGACTATTTTTATACATCGCTGCGAAATAATATTTATTATTCCATAGTCAGTGTGACACTCACACTATTATTTGGGCTGCTGCTGGCCGTGCTGCTTCAGCAGAAGCTAAAGGGAAGCGAAGTATTTAAGACAATCTTTTTCTTCCCGCAGCTGACGTCCAGCGTGGCCTTTGGCGTGATCTTTATGGCGCTGTTTCGCGGGGAAGGCCCGGTGAACAGCGTTCTCACCATACTGGGAATGGCAAACCCGCCGAAATGGCTGACTTCGACAGCATGGTCCATGACGACGATTACCATTGTCTCAATCATCAAAAATATGGGGTATTATATGGTTTTGTTTCTGTCGGGCTTACAGTCTGTCTCAGAAGAACTTTATGAGGCGGCTTCCCTTGACGGGGCAGGTCCATGGAAAAAGTTTAAAAGCATTACGCTGCCTCTTTTATCACCAACCACGTTTCTCTGTACTGTCATGTGCATCATCAATTCCTTCAAGGTATTCGACCTGGTAAATATTATGACAGACGGCGGTCCGGGACGTTCCTCCAATGTTCTGGTATACAGGATTTATCAGGAAGCTTTTCAGAACTACAAGTTTGGTTATGCCTCGGCCTATGCCGTAGTGTTATTCGTACTCGTATTTATTGTGACTATGATCCAGTTCCAGGGACAGAAAAAATGGGTAAATTATTAGAGAGGAGATTCCTATGAACAAGAGTACAGCAGAACGTATTACCGGTAAGGTATTATCTTACCTCGTATTCTTTTGTTTTGCGGCAGTGACAATCCTGCCATTTCTGTGGATGACCTCCACCGCGTTTAAATTCGAGCAGGACGTTTTCCGGTTTCCCATCGAGTGGATTCCTTCCTCGATTCGCTGGAAAAATTTTCAGGATGTATTTACGAAAATTCCGTATTTGAATTACTATTGGAATTCAATCAGGCTGTCGGTCATTATTACAGTGCTGACACTGCTGACCAGCTCGCTGGCAGCCTATTCCTTTGCAAAACTCCGCTATCGCGGACGGGACCAGCTGTTCCTTTTATATCTGGCCACACTTATGGTGCCATGGCAGGTCATCATGATCCCTCAGTTTATGGTAATCTCGAAGCTGAAGCTGGCGGATACCCATCTGTCATTAATCCTGACCCAGAGCTTCACTCCATTTGGAGTATTCCTGCTCAGACAGGCATTTATGGGGATTTCAGAGGAGTACTCCCAGGCGGCAAAGATTGACGGCTGTACCCATCTGGGAATCTGTTTCAGGATCATCCTGCCTATGGTAAAACCGGGGCTTTCGGCACTGACCATATTTACATTTATGGGCTGCTGGAACGACTACCTGGCCCCACTGATTTTCCTTACCTCCAACAGCAAAAGAACGCTTCAGCTGGGACTGAAATACTTCCAGGCGGAACACAGTACTTCGTTTGCACTTTTAATGGCGGGCACCTTAATGGCGCTTATTCCGGTCCTGATCGTGTACGTGATGGCACAGAAGCAGATTATTAAAGGAATGGCTAATGCGGGCGGCATCAAAGGTTAGAGCGTACGCTGGGAAGATAGGGGGAATACCTGACATTTTTCTTCCGGACGCTGCACTTTTCCTGGCGCCATTTGCTGGGACTTTTCTGGTAAGACTTGAGGAACGCGCGGTTAAAGGCGGAGAGAGACTGAAAACCGGATTCCAATGCGATATCCAGGATGCTCATTTCCGTGCTGTAGAGCAGCTCGCACGCCTTCTGGAGCTTTACCATTCGAATGTAATCCGCAGGGCTCTGTGTCATTATCTGTTTAAAGATCCTGCCAAACTGGGCGACGCTTAAATGGCAGGCGCCGGCGAGCTCACCGGTAGTCATAAAAGAGGCGTTATTGCTGCCAATGAGCTCCAGCGCCGGAAGAATCGGCGTCATATCCCGCAGTCTCTCGAAGGAATGAACGGTATTTTCCAGTCCGTTGATCCGGGATAGCTCTACCATCATGGCCAGAATCAGTCCGCGGACAGTATTATGATAGTAGGGACGCTTTCGGCGCAGTTCATCGAAGACAGATATGATCAACTGATACAGAACACGAAAACGCTCCATGGGAAATACACAGGAGCAGCCCTGATTTCTGTTATACCAGAGAAGATGCTCCGGGAGACCATTTGGATAGAACGGCTTTAAAAGTTCCTCGGGACTGAAATAGAGATATTCGCAGTCTTCCCCTTCCTGTCCCGCCCGGTTTTGAGAGATATGGATGGTATAAGGCGGGATTACACTGATATCACCGGTGCAGAAGCGCTCATGACTGTCTTCTACATAAAGGTCCTTTCCGCCGGCGTGACAGATTCCGATTTCCACGCAGTTGTGGAAATGGAGGTAGGTCAGGGGACCGCTGCTTCCGGGGGAGAAGGAGAATTCGCCTTGCAGAAGAGCTATGCAGGGAAAGCTTTCGGGAAGTTTGTATTCCCTGTATTCTAATTCGACTAAATAACCGTGATACTGGAACATTGGAACCATCTCCTGTTTTAAGTAACAATATAATTATCATACTCTGTCGTTTTCTTCTTGTAAAGCAGGAAATCGGATATGCGGCCGGATAGGTAAAGTACGGTCTGAATGACAGATGGGAAACAGTACATGGGGAGATTCAAAAATAATAAAGAGATGAAATGCGAGGAACCTGGAGATGACAAAAGACGATATCAGATATCAGGCATATATGAAGATTTTGCGGGAGGAGCTGGTGCCGGCTATGGGCTGTACGGAGCCGATTGCTCTGGCATACTGCTGCGCGAAGGCGAGAGCAGTTCTTGGAGCCGTTCCGGACCGATGTGTGGTAGAGGCCAGCGGAAATATCATTAAAAATGTAAAAAGCGTCGTAGTTCCCAATACGGGCGGCTTGAAAGGGATTGAGGCAGCGGCAGCGGCAGGGATCGTGGCGGGGAATGAAGAGCGGGAACTGGAGGTACTCTCTGATGTGACTGCGCGGCAGAAACTGGAGATCAAAGCCTATTTGGAAGAGAACCATATCGAGGTGCGGCCTCTGGAGACAGAGGAGGTGCTGGATATGGCGGTGACCGTATACTGCGGATCTAATCAGGCCAGGGTAAGAATTACCGGCTGCCATACAAAGATTGTGCTGATGGAACGGAATGGAGAAGTCCTGTTGGAAATGGCTGAACAGAAAGCCGCAAGAAGACCGGACTCTGACCGGACCCTTTTGAATGTGGAGTCCATCTGTGAGTTTTCCAATTCGGTGGATACGGAGGAAATCAGTGAAATCCTGGATTGCCAGATTGAATATAATACGGCAATCTCAAAGGAAGGGCTCAGGAACAGCTACGGAGCCAACATTGGAAGGACCATCTTAAAAGCATACGGCGATAGAGTTGAGGTGAGAGCCAGGGCTGCTGCTGCTGCGGCTTCTGATGCCAGGATGAGCGGCTGTGAGCTGCCGGTCGTCATTAACTCGGGAAGTGGGAATCAGGGGCTGGCTGCCTCGCTGCCTGTAATCGAATACGCGAAGGAGCTGAAGTGCAGCAAAGAGCGGCTCTACCGGGCACTGGTACTTTCCAATCTGATTGCCATCCATCTGAAGACGGGATTGGGCCGCCTGTCCGCATACTGTGGTGCCGTCAGTGCCGGCAGCGGGGCAGGATGCGGCATCGCATGGCTGAAAGGCGCGGATTTTAAGGCGATCGCACATACGCTGGTCAACAGCCTGGCTATTGTTTCAGGAATTGTCTGTGACGGGGCGAAGCCATCCTGCGCGGCGAAGATCGCGGCCTCTGTGGATGCCGGTATCCTGGGATATTCCATGTATTTAAACGGCCAGCAGTTTTACGGCGGGGATGGAATTGTCTCAAAGGGGGTAGAAAACACGATCCGGAATATCGGCCGTCTGGGCAAAGACGGTATGAAAGAGACGGATCGGGAGATTATCCGGATTATGACGGAATGCTGAGCAATCTATGCGTGTAGATTTCAAGGGGGCTGGCAGGCGGTCTTCTCTCTGGGATTGTTGCACATTAGAGTCACATGGTGTATAATGTGTAATGATTTATACAGGAGAGGAGACAAAGGATGAAGAAGGCTAGAAAACTTTTGAGGATCATATTCGGGCGAACTGCGTTTGTGGTGATGTCACTGCTGCTGCAGATATCGATACTGCTTGCAGGTTTCCGCTTCCTGAGTCATTACATGGTCTATATTTACGGAGGATTTACGCTGCTCAGTGCATTTGTGATCCTCTATGTCGTAAATAAGGATGAGAATCCAAGCTTTAAGCTGGCGTGGATCATTCCGATTACGGTGATTCCCGTGTTCGGCACGCTGCTCTATCTCTTTCTGGAGCTGCAGTGGGAAGGGAAGATCATCAACAGGAAGCTGCGGGAGAATATCTCAGATACGCAGCCGTATCTGAAACAGAATCCCCGTTATATGGAGCAGCTGGCAAAAACAAGCAGGAGCAACGCGAATCTGGCCGCCTATATCGAGAACTCCGGCAGCTATCCGGTCTACGGCAACACCAATGTGAAGTATTATCCGGTGGGCGAAGAGATGTTCGAGGACATGAAGAAGGAGCTGGAGAAGGCGAAACGCTTCATTTTCATGGAATATTTTATCGTGGAACGCGGGGAGATGTGGGACAGCCTCTTAGAGATTCTGGAGCGCAAGGTGCAGGAAGGCGTGGAAGTCCGGTTTATGTATGACGGCATGTGCTGCCTCGTCCTCCTCCCGTACAGCTACCCCAGGGAATTGAGGGCCAAGGGCTTAAAGGCCAAGATGTTCGCGCCGATCAGACCGGCCCTGTCCACCTACCAGAATAACCGGGACCACAGAAAGATTCTGGTGATCGACGGACACACGGCATTTACGGGCGGCATTAACCTGGCGGATGAGTATATCAACAGGAAGGTGCGTTTCGGCCACTGGAAGGATACCGGCATCATGGTGAAGGGCGACGCGGTCACCAGCTTTACGATGATGTTTCTCCAGATGTGGAATATTACGGAGAAGGAGCCGGAGGATTACGGCCGGTATCTGAGGGATCCGGAATTTTTCTATCCGCCGGAGCTGTCCATGGAGGGCTTCGTGATCCCGTACGGCGACAGTCCCCTGGATCAGGAGACCGTGGGAGAGCTGGTGTACCTCGATATCATCAACACAGCCAGAAACTACGTACATATTATGACGCCGTATCTGATTCTCAACTACGAACTGGTACAGGCCCTGCAGTTTGCGGCCAAGCGCGGCGTCGAGACGATCATCATTATGCCCCATATTCCGGACAAGGAGTACGCTTTCCTGCTGGCCAAGGCGCATTATGAGGAGCTGATCCGTGCGGGTGTGCAGATTTACGAGTACACGCCGGGCTTTGTCCATGCCAAGGTCTTTACCAGCGATGACGAGAAGGCGGTGGTCGGCACGATCAATATGGATTACAGAAGCCTGTATCTGCACTTTGAGTGTGCGGCCTATATTTACCGCAACGAGGTGATTAAGGATGTGGAGAGGGACTTTAAGGAGACGCTGGCCAAGAGCCAGGTAATCACTCTGGAGGAGTGCCGGCACTATCCGTGGTATAAGAAGTTTGCGGGGCGCGTGCTGCGGCTGTTTGCACCGCTTATGTAGAACTGCGGGCGGCCGCTTCTAAAGGAAGCTGGCCGCCGCGTACAGAATGAGAAAAAACGCTATATTGACTGCGGTGAACACTGCCAGATAATGGGAAACCTTATCTGGCAGTTCTTTTATGTAGAATTTCAGAGAAATCAGGCTGGCCAGCGAGGCAATGGGCGTTCCCAGACCTCCCAGGTTCGTCCCGAGCAGGAGCGGTTTCCAGTCGTTAGTAAAACCGGATAGGAGCACCGCCGCCGGAACATTGCTGATAAACTGGCTCGTCAGAGCGGAGAAAAGCACCGGATTACGGTTCAGAATCTCTGCCATAAAGCGCTTTAACCAGTCGAGCCGCCCCATGTTGCCTGCGAACAGGAAGAAGCAGACGAAGGTGAGGAGCAGAAGGTAATCCGCGGTGCGAAACAGCTTTCTGTCGAAGAGCAGGAGACAGACGACGGTGACGGCCAGCACGATCCGGTAATCCAGAACCCGGAATACGGACAGGAGGCAGAGAAGGAACAAAAACAAAAAGAGCGCCGGATGAGCGTTTTTTTCCGGGGCTGCCGCCGGAGCGTCAAACCGGATCTGCATGGGGATCCGGGGAATGCAAAACACTGCCGCGGTGAGGAGCAGGAAGCTCAGAACGGTTAAGGGCAGCAGGACCGCGAAGAAGCTGCCTGCCGGTATGGAAAAACGACCGTACAGGAAGAGGTTCTGCGGGTTTCCCACCGGGGTGGCCATGCTCCCCAAGTTTGCCGCCACAGTCTGGAGCACCACGATCCAGGCCATATACTTCTTTTCGCCGATCATATCCAGAATGAGGATCGTAAAGGGGACGAAGGTCAGGAGAGCCACGTCATTGGTGATCAGCATGGAACAGAAGAAGGGCAGCATAACCAGCATCCAGGAGAGCTGCCGGAAATTATTCTCGCCGGAAAGCAGTTTCCTCGCCATCAGGACGAAGAGGCCGCATTCCTGAAATCCGGCCACCACCACCATCAGACAGAATAAAAGGGCCAGGACCCGGAAGTCCACGTATCCGATGTAGGCGGCAGAGGGCGGGACGAGAAACATGGAAAAAACGGCACAGACCAGGGAAACCGTCAGAATTGTATCTTTTTTTGCGGCGGCCAGAATACGGCCGCCGATGGCCTTTCGTGTAAGGTTCAAGAGTTAGCCTCCTTATGCAGTGCAGTGCTGTGACTGCGTTATCGGTGCAAGGCTCTAAACAATCGTCAGAGTCAGATCGTGGGCCTCCATGGTGACGAGGCAGCGGTACAGATTGTGCTTCCAGGCCGTTTTCAGGCGCTCGTCAGTGACTGGAATCTCTTCCACGGTGATGGAGGAAGCGCCTTCCACTGCACAGACGGCCAGATCACCGATTCGGATGGTATTCTGATCAATGACAGGCTTCTCGCAGAACATGAGCGACAGGACGGCCGTACCGCCGTCACCCTCGTAGTGGTCTCTGATAGTGATGGACTTTTCCTTTTCCAGCACGGCCTCCCGTGTGTAGGAACGGATCCGGTCGTCGGGATACGCCTGCCGGATATCCATGGAGATCCGGCAGGCTGTCTCTCCCAGTTCATACCGTACATCCGCGGCGCAGTACTGCTCGCCGGCCTGCTGGACCGTCTCTCTGCCGTGGTCCACGAAGGTGGGCAGGTTGTGATACCGGGACTGCATGGTCCAGATATCGTAACGGTCGGGAGAGAAGGTCTTCTTCGTGTACGTTTCCACACCGGCGTCGATGAAGAGCGGCTTTCCGTCCTTGTAAATGGTGAAGCTGCCGACGTCGTTGTGGTTATGGCTGTCGTCGTTGTCTCCGCCCTTCACGGCGAGATAGAGGCGGCTGTCGCGGGCCATGAAGAGGCCGACGCTTTCATAATAGAGGTCCCGGTGGACGATCACGGGATTCCTGTCGTACTGCATCATCTCCTCATGGGAAAATACGGTCTGAAGCCGGTAAAAAAGATTGTGCTCGTCCAGGGTGAGCGGGTCTTCGCTGTTCTGGTAATCGGAGGCCGCGAACTCCATGAGTGCCTGGTTTCCGGTGCGCTTTCCAAACAGGTATTCCCTGGCATTGCAGCGGCCGGCCACGGGGGAGCAGTCTGCGAAATTGACGTAATAGACCGTATCCACGTGCACATTTAAGATGTAGGAGGCAATATTTCTGATCTTTTCCTGCTCCCAGGCGAAGGAGAAGGCATGATCCGTGATTCCGTTCAGGATTTCAAGGCAGCCGAAGAGGCAGAGCCCTGCGTGGCGGTAATACTGGGCGCCCTCATCGCAGCAGCCGTCCTCGCCGTACTCAGCCAGGAAATAGTCGATGCTTCCGGCCGCTTTGGTAAGAATCTCGGTCTGTGTCTCTTTCGGAAGAGGCCGGGTAAAGGCGGAGAGCAGCACGTTCTGGGTGCACCAGACCGTCCAGTTGTTCATATGGCTCTTTCCATCCCCCATCCACCAGAAATGTTCGCTCAGATAGGGCGTGAAGATCCGTGTCTCCAGTTCGTGGTCGATCATGACGGAGAGGAAGGGGCTTACCTCTTTTAATTCGCTGCGCAGCAGGTATTCCGCCACGGCAAGGACGGAAGCGGTCTCGGCGGCGAATAAGTCGATGACGGGCCTTGTGACGTCAGGAAGGGGAAACTGGGGCGTATCACGGATATAGGAGTTGTGAGCAGGAAGCTGCCATGCATTTTCCTCACAGATCAGGTAAAGTCCGTTGATAATGTCGTCGAGGAAACGGCCGCGGTGTTCTGCACATTCCGCGAGAACCAGGCTGTCTAAAGCGGTCCGTCTGGCGAAGAGCCTGTCCTGGTAGCGGCTTCTGTTTCCGCTGCGTGTAAATTCCATGAAATCCACGGCGGTTAAGGCGGGATATTCGTAGTGGAGATAGGCTTCTCCATTTCTTATCAGGCGGGCTTTCAAGTCTTCCGGGAGCTTCTCCCAGCATTCCCTGTCGGCCGCCGGCGGGCAGGGCGTGAAAAGCCTGAGTGAATCAGTGAGAGTTTTTGCTGCTTCTGTAATCATAATGTGTCTCCTTGTTCTCCATCGGGTCCGATGGTGTTTTGCTGTATATATTCACGCGGAGAGATGCCCTCCACTTTTTTAAATACCTTGCTGAAATAAAAGGCGCTTTCAAAGCCCAGCCTGTCCGCCACCTCGTAGATCTTCATGTCCTGCTCTAAGAGCATGCTTTTGGCCTTTGCGATCTTGGCCTGGGAGATATACTCGGAGAAGCCGACCTGACAGTTTTTCTTAAATAAAATGCTCAAATAGTTGGGGCTGAGACCGAAGACGCCGGCTACCTCATTTAAGGAGAGGCGCTCGCTCACGTGGCTGCCTATGTACTTCTGCACGTTGGTGATGACGTGGGCCTTATACGTCTTTCTCTTGGATTTTAGCACCTCGCATAAGCCGTCCCGCAGGATGATCATCCATTCGATGATCTGATCCACACTGGTAAAACGGTAGATGGAACGGTAGCCGTCGCTGTAGGAGGAAAAGATCTCCATCATGTTTTCCTCTCCGTCGGGGAGAAGGGAGAGCGCTAAGTAGAGGATATTGCAGGCCCCGTCCACCGCCTGCAGGAAGCGGAGGGGATGCGCCCTGAACAGCTCGATGATCTCGGAAAGCGTCCGGTAGAGGACGTCGGTGTCGAATTCGTCGAAAGCCTTGGTGATGTCATTTTTAAATACGGCGATGTTGAACGCGTTCTTGACGGACTGGGTGTCATCCTGGGAAAACTGGATGATCGGGGCTGTGCTTTTGGTCCGGCCGAAGGCCTGTCTGGCGTCCTGGTAGGATTCGCAGATCTTTAAGGGCTGTTCCACCGGACTGCCGATCCCGGCCAGCACGGTGACGTTAAAGTAGTTGTGAACCATTTCCACCGCATTTTTGACTGCGCTCTGAAGCTGGGCGCCGCTTAGGTTCTCCGGCTTCTGAACGTGGAAAATCACTGCAAAGTGCTTCATGTCGAGAGAGATGGCATAGCAGGGAACGTGCTTGTTCAAAATATCCCGGGCCATGGAATAGGTGCTGCTGCAGAGATTCATCAGCTTGGCATGGTCCATGGAGCCGTGGGATTCCTCGCGTATCTCAAACAGGGCGGCGCAGTAGCAGGCGTCCGTGAAGGTCAGCTTCAAATCCTTCGCCTGGAGATGGAACTGTTCTTCCGTGTCGAAGAGATTGTGCAGCAGGCGCAGGATGAATTTATCATAGTAGCTCTGGAGCAGGGGGCGGCCGGGGTCTTTGGCCTTTACGACGGCCTGAAGGTTTTCCAGACGGTTTTTCGCCTTCTTCACGGCCTCTGCCAGGGAGTCAGCGCTCAGTTCCAGCTTGATTAAGTAATCGACGGCCTCGTAGGTCATGGCCTCCTTGATCAGCTGAAATTCCTCGTAGCTGGTCAGAAAGATGAAGAGAGGAATTCTTCCGTATTTTTCACGGCAGGTCTTTGCAAGCTCCAGCCCGTTCATGATGGGCATACGGATGTCGGTGATGACGATCTCCGGAGAATATTCCTCAATTAAATCCAGCGCATTGGCGCCGTTCATGGCGGTGCCGCAGACCTCGATTCCGTATTCCTCCCAGTTTATCATGGACTTGATTCCGATCTGAACCAGCGGCTCATCATCTACAATCAGTAATTTTATCATAGCAGATCCTCATCTTTCTTCCTTTCAGATTGGTTGATATAAGGGCGTACGATCGTCATGGTCGTATAGACGCCCGGTTCGCTGACAATGGTGATTCCGTATTCCGGTCCGAAATCGTACTGGATTCTCCGGTTTACGTTGCTGATTCCCACGTGACGGAAGAAATCGGTCTTGTTTTTGCCGGGGTTGTCTTCCTCGTGAAGCACGGAATCGATGGTCTCCCGGGTCATGCCGATTCCGTTGTCGGTCACGCTGATCTTCAGCACTTTCTTTCCGTTCATGGTGCCGGATTCTGCGGATACCGTGATGGCACCGGCGGTTCCCTTCGGCTCGATCCCGTGGAACAGCGCATTCTCGATGATTGGCTGCAGGGTGAAACGGTGGATCTCGCAGCCGTAAAGCTCCTCCGATTCGATGTGGTAGTCCATGGTAATGCTTCCGCCATACCGATACTGCTGAATAAGAAAATAATCCTTGACGAGATCCAGCTCTTCCCGCAGTGTGACCATGGATGAGGTTCCCTTGGAGACGCTTTTTAACAGCCTGGCGAGAGCCGTCGTCATGTCGGCGATGCCGGTGGCATTCTGGATCGTGGCCATCCATTTGATGGAATTCAGCGTATTGTAGAGGAAATGCGGATTGATCTGGCTTTGCAGAATCTGGTATTCCAGATCTTTTTTCTGCTTTTCGTCCGCCACCCGCTTGTCCATCAGGGTTACGATATTTTCCGACATATTGTTGATGCCGCGGCCGATGGAGCCCAGCTCGTGGTTCCATTCGATCTCACTGTCCCTGGAGAAATCTCCGTCTGCGATGGCGTCAATCTTTAAGCTGAGCCGTCTGATGGGCTGGCTGATGATCTTGTTTAAGAGAATGGTCAGCAGACAGCCGAGGGAGATGATGGCTGCGCTGATTCCGACAATCAGCAGGAGGTAGACCACGCGCTGCTGGTTAAACTGCTGCCGGGATAAAACCTGGGAGAGATACCAGCCGTCGGCTCCCTCCACCTCGACAGGACGCCGGACCAGCATCCGTTTTTCCCCATTGGGGGAGACCACGGAAAATACCTGCGTGCCGGAATCCAGTGTGGCAGTGCCGGTCACAGGCTTAAAATCGGTATAGGGCATGGCGGGATCGGACCAGGTGCTGCTGGAGGAACCGTAGGTCTTGTCCCCGATGGTCAAAAACAGCTGGCTGTCGCTGGCCTGAGGATAGGAAGCCAGGTAGTCCGTGAACAGGCGGGAGGAGACCTCCACATAGGTCCAGCCGATGATCTCCAGGCTGTATTCGTCATACACGGGGCGCACGATGGGGATGATCTTCTCGTGATTGGCATTGGAGATCGGATCGTCCACCACCCCGATCCATCGAAAGTCGGGGCTTTCAAACAGAGGAGCGAAGAAGCTGCTTTTGCTGACCCGCGCGGCGTCGAAGGAGCTGGAGTAATTGGCGCTGGTCATGGACTGCAGGAAATTCCCGGTATTGGGAGTGGAGATGATGACACGGGCCATATACTTCTTGCCGCCGGCACTCCCGGAGGTTATGTATTCCTCATTCAGACGTTTGTAAGCGGTCAGCGCCAGCGGGCGCAGGCCCTCGGTGTCCTTGGAAGCCGTTGGGAGCTTCGGCTGGTCCTTCAGCCGTTCCAGATAGTGGCCGACCTCGCTGTTGGAGCAGCACCATTTGGTGAAGGTGACGATCTCCTTCATATCCTCTGCCATGTTGCTGCTGACGACGGAAAGGTTGAATTCCGTGGACTGAATCTGGTTTTTCATAAGAAAAGACTGGAATACGGAGTAGCAGACTGCCATGGTGATGACTGCGATCAGAACCGTGATCGCCGCCGTTACGGCCATGATTTTTCCGCGGATGGAACTGGGAAGAAATTTCTTTATCATAAGGATGAATTCCTCTCTCTACAGATTTCTATATACAAAATTAGACTATTTATTGTAAATTGTCAACACCCGAATAACGGCTGTTGAAGCCTCCGGCGGATGTGCAGAGCGCCCAAAGGCACCATGCCATGCGGACATGGCGGGCGCTCGCACCAATTCGCCCATAAGGCGAATTGAATAAAAAATAGAATGGTACTTTACGAAAAACAATGCAATATGTATACAATAGAGAAATTGTATTATTAATCGTAAAAAATTACATTGCCAAGGGGTTTATGAAATAATTGTGAATAAATAATGAATATTTTATGAGATAAAATCCATTCTTTTCAGCCGGCGGTCCGGTTATAATTTAGGCATAGTAAATCACAGACAGATGAGATTTACCAAATTCAAATCAGGAGGGAATACAATGAAAAAAAGAGCATTAAGTCTCGCACTTGCAGGAGTGATGGCAGTTACCACACTGGCTGGTTGCGGAAGCAGCAGCAAGGAAACAACGGCTGCACCGGAAGGAACAACCACGGAGACGACAACGAAGGCAGAGGCACCGGCGGACACGACGGCAGCGGCCTCTGGAGATAAGACAACTCTTAAGTGGTCTGTCTGGGATATCAGCTCCACGACCTACTACCAGCCGCTTATCGATGAGTTCGAGAAGGCTCACCCGGATGTCACCATTGAAATGGTAGATTTGGGATCCACCGATTACCAGACTGTACTTGCCACAGAGCTTACAGGCAATGGTTCCGACTTCGACGTAGTAACCGTAAAGGACGTTCCAGGCTACATGACTCTGGTGAACAAGGGCGTGCTGGAGCCTCTCGACAGCTACATATCAGATTCCGGTGTGGATTTGGCTCAGTACAAGGGACTTACCGATCAGATCACGGTAGACGGCAAGTTATACGAGCTTCCATTCAGAAATGACTTCTGGGTGCTGTTCTACAACAAGGACGTATTTGACAAGGCAGGAGTTGCCTATCCGACCAACGACATGACATTCGATGAGTATGATAAGCTGGCCAGATCCGTAACCGTCGATACCCCAGGCCAGGAAGTATACGGCGCTCACTACCACACATGGAGATCCGCAGTTCAGCTGTTCGGTATCCTGGATGGAAAGAATACGATTCTGGACGGAAAGTATGAGTTCTTAAAGCCATACTACGACATGGTTCTTGCAGAGCAGGAAGACGGCGTATGCCAGGATTATGCAACCTTAAAGACCAGCGGCCTTCATTACTCCGGCGCATTTGCCCAGGGCAACGTAGCGATGATGAACATGGGAACCTGGTTCATCTCCACACTGATCGAGAAGATCAAAACAGGCGAGTACACAGACTGCACAAACTGGGGAATTGCAAAGTATCCTCATGCTGACGGCGTAGAGGCTGGTTCCACACTGGCAACCATCACCTCCCTCGCAATCCCGACCAACGCACCTCATAAAGATCTGGCCTGGGAGTTCGTAAACTTCGTAAGCGGAGCAGAAGGCGCAGAGGTTCTCGCAGCAACAGGAACAATCCCGGCTGTTATGACAGACGAAGTGGCGAACCTGGTATCTGCAACGGAAGGCTTCCCGAAGGACGACGAAACCAGTGTAGACGCGTTAAATACTGCAAATCTGTATCTGGAAATGCCGGTACATCCGAAGAGCTCTGAGATTGAGACCGCACTGAACGAAGCACATGATGCCATCATGACAGGAAGCATGTCTGTCGATGACGGAATCGCACAGATGGATGAGCAGGTAAGCGCTATCCTGGCTGAATAAAAAGCGCAGACGACAATCAGGCAACATCAAGAGGCGGGCAGAATAAAAGCCCGCCTCATTTAAAGAATCCCCTCTGAATTTGAAACGAATTGTGGAATGGTAAATGGTAAAAAGGAGGAAAAGCCGGTGGCTAAGACAATGACAGAAGCACAGAAAAACGAAAAAATTGCTGCGCTGCTCACAAGGCGTGAGGCTCTGGAGCGCGAGCTTAAAAATACAGAACAGTCACATAAGAGAAACAAACTGATCTCCCAGATCGAGACGACAGAAGAGAAGATTAAGAAGGTGCGCACGGGAGAGCGTTTTACCAGACAGGAAAAGAGAGACATGGTGGCATATTCCTTTATTGCTCCCAACTTCATCGGATTCGCGGTATTTACTTTGGGACCGATTATCTTTGCCTTCGTGCTGGCATTTATGAAATGGGATGGCAACAGCCCCATGGAGTTCGCAGGACTAAAGAATTTTATACAGATGGCAGGAAACGCCAGATTCCGGTCGTCCTTTATCAATACGATCGTCTACTGTCTCGCGACGGTGCCGTTTACCCTGGCCTGCGCGCTGGGGCTGGCGGTCCTGTTAAATCAGAAGGTCAAGGGACGGAATTTCTTCCGTACTGTCAGCTTCTTCCCCTATGTAGCGTCGCTGGTGGCCGTAGCCGCCGTATGGAACATGCTTTTCAGTCCCCAGAAGAGCGGTCCCATCAACATGATTTTATATCAGTTGGGCGTATCTGCGAAGAGCCTGCCGAAATGGGCGGCCGACCCCCACTGGGTCATGTTCACCATCGTACTGTTTTCCGTATGGAAGAACATGGGCTATTACATGGTCATCTATTTAGCTGGTTTACAGGGAATCAACGCCGAGCTTTATGAAGCGGCCAGCTTAGACGGGGCCAATTCCCTTCAGCGTTTCCGCTACATCACATGGCCGCAGCTGCAGCCGACGACGTTCTTTGTCACGATTATTTTAACGATTAACTGTTTCAAGGTTTACGATATCGTATACATGCTGGCCGGCGGTTCCAACGGCGTTGTCAGCTCCTCAGCCATGGTTCTCGTCTACCATATTTACGAGGAAGCGTTCCGTAACTGGAATCTGGGATATGCCAGCGCGGTCGCCATGGTATTGTTCCTGATGGTCCTTGTCATCACGCTGATCCAGTTCCGTGGTGAGAAGAAGTATGCGAATTAAGGAGGGCAGGAAGAAAAATGAAAGTACAAAGCACAAATTATAAGATCAGCCGGGTTATCCTCTATGCAGTCCTGATCGTCTTTGCATTCCTTATGCTGGTACCGTTTGCATGGATGGTGTCAGCCTCCTTAAAGCTGGATAAGGATGTATTTATTTTCCCGATTCAGTGGATACCGGAGAATCCGAGATGGAAAAACTACATAGATATCTGGACGAAGATTCCTCTTATGAAATTCGTCGTAAATACGGTCAAGATCACTTTAATCGTCACATGTTTACAGCTGCTCACCAGCAGCTTCGCAGCGTATGCATTTGCAAAACTGAATTTCAAGCATAAGAACGGGCTGTTCCTGGCTTATATCGCAACCATCGCCGTTCCGTGGCAGGTATACATGGTTCCGCAGTTCATGATGATGAGAAGCTTCGGACTCAACGATACGCATCTGGCGATCATCTGCCTCCAGGCATTCTCTGCCTTCGGTGTGTTCATGATGAGACAGTTCTACCAGGGAATTCCGGATGAGCTCTGTGAGGCGGCCAGGATCGACGGTATGAACGAATATCAGATCTGGGCGAAGATCATGCTCCCGCTCTCCAAGCCCGCGCTCTCCACACTGACGATCTTCACCTTCGTCAACACCTGGAATGACTTCTTAGGGCCGCTCATCTACTTAAAAACGGAAGCCAAGAAGACCCTTCAGCTGGGATTAAAAATGTTCTTAAGCCAGTACAGCTCTGAATACGGCCTGATCATGGCGGCCTCCGTACTGTCTTTAATTCCAGTTCTGATCGTGTTCCTGACACTGCAGCAGTATTTTGTGGAAGGCATCGCGGCGACTGGCGTAAAGGGCTGATCGGGAAAGGACTGGTTTCAATGGAAGAGATTAAAAATTTCGTGGACAATATTCACAACGAGGCATACAAAAACGCTTATTCCGCTCCCTTAATCGGGGCGGAAAGCCTGATTATGCAGGGAGGGAGAGAGGAAGAGAGTCTGGATGGGCTCTGGAATTTCTCCGTGGACCTATACGATAACTGCCTCCGGGCCAAATGGTTTCTGGAGGAGGGGACGAATGCAGAAGGGTGCGCGGTACCCCTTGACTATGCTTTCGACGACTGGGAGACCGTACCGGTTCCCGGTGTCTTTAATCTCGCAAAACCGGAGTATTTCTACTATGAGGGACCGGCGGTTTACAGCCGCCGGTTTTCTTATGGAAGCCGGGGAAATGAGCGGGTGTTCATCCGGTTCGGAGCGGTGGCCGGTGAGGCGAGGGTGTTCCTAAACGGCTGTTTTCTCGGCGTTCACAGAGGCGGTTCCACGCCTTTCTGCGTGGAGGCGACAGAGAGTCTGAAGGAGGGAGCGGATAACCGGCTGATCGTCGTGGCGGATGGGACCAGGCATCAGGCGGATGTGCCTTCGCTTAACACGGACTGGTTTCCGTATGGAGGAATCTACAGGAGCGTAACACTCGTTCGTCTTCCGGAGGTCTTTATTCAGGATATGAAGGTGAGACTGAGTGGAAGAAGAGAGCGGGAAATTACAGTGGAAGCGGTGGCAGCCGGCAGTATATCGCCGGATTACAATGCATTTTTTGAGATACCGGAGATCGGAGTCTGTGAAATCATGGATTTCGGCCCCGACGGAACGGGCCGGCTGAAACTCAAGGTTCCGGAGCTGGAGCTGTGGAGCCCCGAAAATCCCCGGCTCTACAACGTCCGGCTGACTTTATATGACGGGGAGAACCGGGCTTCCGACCGGATCTCGGACCGTGTCGGTTTCCGTACCATTGAGACGGCGGGCCGTTCCATACGCTTGAACGGCAGGCCCCTGTTCCTGCGAGGTGTCTGCCTCCATGAGGACTCCAGGGACCATGGAAAGGCGGTAACGAAGGAGGAGATACGGGAAGCCTTCCGCCTGGCCAGGGAGATGAACTGCAATTTCGTCCGTCTGGCCCATTATCCCCATACGGATTGGGCGGCGCGGCTGGCCGACGAGGAAGGCCTTCTTCTGTGGGAGGAGATCCCCGTGTACTGGTGGATCGACTTTGGGAATCCGGATACCTTTGGACAGGCGAAAAGCCAGCTGAGTGAGATGATGAAACGGGATGCAAACAGGGCCAGCGTCATCATCTGGTCCGTTGGTAATGAGAATCCGGATACGGATGAGCGGTACCGCTTCATGGCGGACTTAGCGGAGTATGCCAGGCGTTCCGATCCGTCCAGGCTGATCTCTGCGGCCTGTCTGGTGGATACCGTGAATCTGCGGATTGCGGACCGGCTGGAGGCGCATCTGGATGTGATCGGACTCAATGAATATTACGGCTGGTACGATCCGGACTACACCAAACTGAGCACCATACTGGAACAGTCGGCGCCGGAAAAGCCGGTCATCATCAGCGAATTCGGCGCGGATGGGTCGTTTGAGGCAGAGGAGAGGGAAGTTAAAAGCCCTGTCAGAGGATCTGTGAAGGAACAGGAGGAGATCTACGAAAACCAGATCGCCGTGTTCCGGAGGATTCCGTATATTCAGGGGACAACGCCCTGGATCCTGTTTGATTTCCGCACGCCGAAGCGGCTGGGAAAGTACCAGAAGGGATATAACATCAAGGGACTGATCACAGAGGACAGGAGCCGGAAGAAACCGGCGTTTTATCTGATGCAGAACTACTACGAGGAGGTTTTAAAACATGAATGCGGATACGATCAGACGTCTGAATGAAAAGAATGAGCTGTCCGGGGAGGCGTGCCGTCAGGCTATGGATTTTGCCGCCGGACAGGTGAAGGAGAATTTAAAGGAATTTACGCATTCCTTCAAGAAGGCGTACAGCGAGGAGGGCTTCTACCGGCCGACACCCAATGTCAACTGGACGACGGGCTTCTGGACCGGCCAGATATGGCTGGCATATGAATGGAGCAGGGACGAGGCTCTGAAGGAAGCAGGAGCGATTCAGATCGACAGCTTTTATAAGAGAATCGAGACGAAGGCGGACGTGGACCATCACGACATGGGCTTTCTCTACAGCCCTTCCTGCGTCGCCGGATACAAGCTGACCGGAAGCGGGCAGGGAAAACGGGCGGCTGTCATGGCGGCGGACCAGCTGATCACCAGATACCATCCGACCGGGGAATTTATCCAGGCGTGGGGGCCGATGGATCAGCCGGAGAACTATCGGTTTATCATCGACTGTCTTCTGAATCTGCCCCTGCTCTATTGGGCGTCGGAGGAGACCGGGGACGCTAAATACCGGGATATTGCGGAGAAGCATATCCATACGGCGATCGCCAATGTCATTCGGGAGGATTACTCCACGTGGCACACCTTTTTCATGAATATGGAGACGGGAGAGCCGGATCACGGGGCGACCTGCCAGGGATACCGGGATGGCTCCGCATGGGCCAGAGGCCAGGCGTGGGGCGTCTACGGCACGGCGATGGCTTACCGGTATACGAAGCGGGAAGCGTATATCAGCGATTTTAAGCATGTGACAGGATATTTTCTGGACCATCTGCCGGAAGATCTCGTACCGTACTGGGATCTGGAATTCGGAGACGGTTCCGGGGAGCCGCGGGATTCCTCCTCTGCCTCCATCGCCGCCTGCGGAATGCTGGAAATGGCGAAATATTTAAATGGAGAGGATGCAAAATACTACACCTCCATAGCAAAGAAAATCATGAAGTCCGTGGTGGAAAATTACGCGGTAAAGAGCGGGGCGGAGTCGAACGGCCTGGTTCTTCACAGCACCTACTCCAAGAAATCTCCGTATAACACGTGTACGCCGGAGGGCGTTGACGAGTGCAACATCTGGGGCGATTACTTCTATATGGAAGCGCTGACGAGACTCTCGAAAGACTGGAACCCATACTGGTAGAGGAGGAAAAAAGAACATGAGATTAGAGACGAAACAGGATTTCAGGGATTGGATGTTCTCCGTCCTGAATCCCCTAAAACCATTATACAGCGCGGGCGGCGCCCGTCTGCATCTGGGAGACAGCGGCGTGACCTATCCGGAGGTCAGCATCGAGATGGAGGCATTTTCCCGGCCGCTGTGGGCCCTGGTTCCCTTCTGGAAGGGCGGCGGAGTAAACGGCTCCTTTGAGGAAATCTATCAGAAGGGGCTTAGGAACGGAACAGACCCGGCGCATCCGGAATACTGGGGCGGCTTTACGGATTATGACCAGAGGTTCGTGGAGATGGCGGCAATTGCAAGCGGGATGATCTTTACTCCGGAGAAGGTCTGGGAGCCCCTCGGGGCAAAAGGGCAGAAGCATCTGGCGGACTGGCTTTACGCGATTAACGAGCACATCATACCGGACTGCAACTGGCAGTTTTTTATGATTCTGGTCAATGTGGCTCTTAAGAAAAACGGCTGCCGCTACGACGCGGATAATCTGAAGTCCGGCCTGGATAAGATCGAAAGCTACTATCTGGAAGACGGCTGGTACCGGGACGGTGCGTCGGGGCAGAAGGATTACTATATCTCATTTGCCATGCATTACTACGGGCTTTTGTATTCCGTGGCCATGGCGGATGAGGACCCGGAACGGTGCGCCCGCTTCCGGGAACGGGCCAGAATCTTCGCCGGGGATTTCATCTGCTGGTTCGATGGGGATGGGGCGGCGCTTCCCTATGGAAGGAGCTTATCCTACCGGTTTGGCGAGGCGGCGTTCTGGGCGGCCTATGTGTTTGCCGGCCTCGATGACATTCCCGTGGCTGTAGTAAAGGGAATTCTCGCCCGCCATTTGAACTGGTGGTGCGAACAGAAGATCTTTGACCGGGACGGCGTGCTGACCATCGGTTACGCGTATCCGAATTTAATCATGGCGGAGCGCTACAATGCGCCGGGGTCGCCGTACTGGGGAATGAAGACGCTTCTGTGTCTGGCGCTTCCGGATGACCACCCATTCTGGAGCACGGAGGCCGCACCGCTTCCGGCTCTGCCAGAGGTGAAAATGATGCTCCAGGCCAATATGATCGTACACCGGCGCGGAAGAGATGTAATCGCCTACCCGGCCGGAGTCTGTGAGAAATACGGACACGGCCATGTGCCGGAGAAATACTCCAAGTTCGCGTATTCCACGAAATTCGGTTTTTCCGTGGCGCGCAGCCAGATCGTGCTCCATGAGAATGCGCCGGATTCTGCTCTGGCCTTCGTGATTGACGGCGATGATTACGTGTTTGTCAGGAAGGTAAGTGAATCGTACCATATCTTTGCGGACCGGGTAGTCAGCGACTGGCAGCCGTTCCCGGGAATCCGGGTGACTTCGGTCGTGGTGCCGACGGAGTATGGCCACATGCGGATCCATGAGGTGGAGAGCGACTATGACTGCACGGCCTATGACTGCGGTTTTGCCGTGGAGAAATTTACAGAAGGGTACGGAGAGTCGGCAGAAGGAAAGACAGCCGCCGCAGCCTGGAGGAAACAGGGCTGTACCGTATCCGGCGAAGGCCCGGAGGCGGCCGGCGTCGTGATCGGAGCCGATCCCAATACGAATGTGCTTTACGCCAACACGTCTATCCCTGCGGTAGCCTATAAGATCCGCAAGGGGGAGAAGGTGCGGCTGGAGACGAGGGTGGAAACTTTTGTGAAAGAAGAATAATAGCGGCCGCAGTATCAGCGATAGGAATCCGCTGATGCTGCGGCCATATTTTTGTGGATAAGTCAGAATTTAATTCAGCACGTCCCAGGTGATATCCCCATCCTTCATAAAATCCGGGTGGATGATTCGGGCGTAATGTTCTCCGAACCGGTGCTTTTCCATTAGATCGGTCATGCACCGTTCCGTCCAGTCAAAGGTCTTCTTGACGAATTTTTCCTCATCCAGGTTTAGGAATTTCCCATCCCGGCGAAGGAGCTTCCCGTCCACCATGGTCTCGCTGGTGGTCGTCCCGGCGCAGTTCCGGGTGAAGAGGAAGTAGAGAAGTTCCGGACTGACCTCCAGAAGGCTGGTGCACAGGGGCAGCAGATGAGGCGCTTTCTTTAAATCAATGGTAATGATATCTGCCTTCTTGCCCGGCTCGATGGAACCGATCTCCTGATCGAGGCCGTATGCGCGGGCACTTCCCATGGTGGCTGCGTAAAATGGAGCCTGATAGGGGAGAACCCGTTCAGCCCGCGGCATGATGTTGTGCACGATGAGCATCAGCTTCATGGCCGACATGGCGTCCAGGGAGCCGTAATCGCTTCCGAGTCCGACATTGATACCGTTTTTCAGCATGTAGGGAACGTAGGCGCAGTTTCCGCAGTTGGTGCCGTTGATATCGGGATTATGTATGATGGAAGCGCCGGTCCCGGCGATGGCCTCGATCTCCGGTTCCCGGAGCATGGAGCCGTGGAAGAGCACGCTGCGGGAGGTGATCAGTCCCTTTTTCATGTAGTGGGAGAAGGCGCCGCCGTCGTCCCTCCACATCTCGTCAGCCCGTTCCACGGCGTTCTGAAATTCCCAGAAATGGGTGACGAACCGGGTGTCATACTGCTCCGCCAGCTCCAGCGCGCCGTCCATCAGCTTTTCCATACAGTCCCACAGGTCATGAATATGTACGGCCACCGACATGCGGCGTTTTGGATTGTGGTAATGTTCAATGCAGGACTTCGTCTTTTCCAGTGCCTGCTTCCAGTTCAGAGGATCTGAATCCAGACGGAAGGAGGAAGCCATCTGAGGAGCCAGAATGCCGCGTATGCCGCTGGTATCCATGGCCTCATAGGCGGTGTCCGGCAGGATAGTGCTGTTCTCCACGGTCGTAGTTCCGTGTTTTAATGCGTTGATGGCCGAAGTCATGGTGATGTCGTACAGGCTTTCCGGCGTCAGCCACCCATAGGGATCGTGTATGGTGGTGAGCATGTGATCCGAGATATGGCTGTAATCGAAGGGAAACGCCCTGGAAATATTCATGAGTGTGTTGCACAGATGATTGTGGCCATCCACCAGCCCCGGCATGACAAGCTTATCCGTACAGTCAATGACGGTGGGCAAGCTTTTCTCCGGATGCTGTTCGTAATACTCTTTTTCAGTTCCCAGAAACAGAATCCTGTCATCCTCTACCGCGACGGAAAGGCCGGTGGAGACAGACTCCGGATCGGCTCCGCCAAAGAGAAATTTGCAGTTTTTAAACAGAGTGACTCCCATGGAACGCCTCCTTATGCGAGCGCTATCAGATAGTAGAGCAGGGGAACCGCAATGATATAGATGGCAGGATGCAGCTCCTTTGCCTTACCGGCAGCGAGTTTGGTGATGACACAGGTAATGATGCCCAGGGTCAGTCCCGTGGCAATATTGTAGGTATAGGCGGTTCCCATCACGGAGGCGAAGGCCGGCATATACTCCGTGAAATCAGAGTAGTCCAGCTTCTCCATACAGGTGAGCATGCCTAAGCCGATGGTGATCAGAGCGGCCGAGGATACGCTGTTGGGAACCATCAGGGCGACCGGGGTAAAGAACAGGGCCAGTCCCAGACAGATGGCGCAGCCCACGGCGGTGAGTCCGGTTCTTCCTCCGGCTTCTACCCCGGCGGCGGACTGGGCGTATATGGTGACCGTGTTGGTTCCCATGACGGTGCCGACACAGGTGCCTACGGCGTCAACGATAAAGGGCTTCTTGATATCCGGGAAGTTGCCCTCCTCATCCAGTAGGTTGGCCTTGGAGCCGATGCCGAACAGATTGCCTACAGTGGAGAAAAAGTCTCCCATGAAGAAGGCGAGAATAAACGGCACATAGACGAGTTTTAACGCTCCAGGGATATCCAGCTTAAATGCAACCGGAGCCATGGAAGGCGGCATACTGATCAAATGGCTGGGAACGGTGGTAAGCCCCATGGGGATGCCGATTACGGTTCCGATGACCATGGCCAGCAGGAGACCGGATTTCATCTTTCTGGAGGTGAAGGCCAGGATGAGCAGCAGGGTGATTCCGGTCAGAATGATTTCCGGGCTGTGTAAATCTCCCAGCTTTAAAAAGCCGGAATCATTGATGCGGATCAGCTTGACGTTGGACATGCCGGTCGCCGTGATAAACATACCGACCGCCGCGCCCATGGTGATCTTAAGTCCCTTCGGTATGACCTTTACCACCATTTCACGGATATTGCATACGCTGATGATGACGAAGATGACACCGGAGATAAAATTCATTCCCAGCGCGACCTGCCAGGTCGTGATGCCGGCTCCGACGATGGAGTAGGCGATCAGCGCGTTGCTGCCCATGGCTGTGGCGAGGACGAAGGGGATGTTGCAGTATAAGCCGCAGATCAGGGTGAATATCATGGCGCTGACGATGGTGACCGTGGCCATGGCCCCTTTGTCCATTCCGCAGCTGGCCATGATGGAGGGATGGACTGCAATTAAGAAAGCGAGTGTCATGAAGGAGGTCGCTCCGGCCACCAGTTCCGTCCGGACCGTGGTTCCACGTTCTTTTAAATGAAAAAAGGAATCTAAAGCTTCGTTTAGTTGATTCATGATTTTATCCTTTCTGATACTGTAAAAGAGTGAAGTAACGTGTGAAAAATCAGAAAATTCGCGAAATTTCTGTTGATTTACTTTCAGGATAGAACGAATGCACAAAAAAGTCAATAAAACAAAGAGAATAACATTATTTTCTGTACAATATAACAAAAAATAGAAGGGGAAGGAGGCAAAAACTGTAGAAAGAGAAAAGTGGTATTACCACTTCGGAAAAAATGGTATTACCACTTTTCGGAATGCATAAAAATACAGGCGGAAATGGTGAAACATGTTAGGAAGTCTTTCCTGAATTTTCAGTTTATGGTATACTATACTCCGAATAGCGGCAGGAGAAGAGCGGAGGCGCACAGTGGGGCAGGAGAGCAGTTTAAAGCAGCAGGTAAAAAAGAAGTTGATGGAGTACATCCAGTCTATGGACCTGGAAAAGGGAAACAGGCTTCCTTCTGAAGAAAAGTTAAGCACTATGTTCGGGGTGAGCCGGGTCACCATCCGGTCGGCGCTTAAGGAGCTGGAGATGGAAGGGCGTATATTTTCCAGGCATGGGAGCGGAACGTATGTCAATCCCATGGCAAGAAGGATCGCCTTTAACCTGGCCGTTCCCGAGCTGTATGAGAACATCATACGCAAGGGCGGAAGGACGCCCGATGTGCGGGTGGAAGGCGTCATCACGGAGGCGGCCGGGGAAGAAGCCGTCTCATCACTTGGCGTGTCATTGGGGGAGACTATGGTCGCCGTAAAGAAGACATTTTTTGCGGGGGACAGGTTTTCCATGTACTGTATCGATCATTTCCCGAAGGAGCAGCTTACCAGGGAGCAGATGCAGAGCTTCTTTAACCCGGAGCTGTCCATATTCGATTATCTTTACCGGTACAAGGGAAGGAAGGCGATGTGGGATACCATGAGAATCCAGACGGTGACCAACCGGCAGTTTCCGGAGATCAACGGGCCGGCCGGTTTAAGCGGAGAGGAGTGTCACCCGTTTCTTCTTCTGAAGGGCATTAATTACGATAAGACGGATACGCCGTTTGTCTATTCTCATACCTACGTTGACACGGAGGTAATCGAGTATAACATGATACGGAAGAAGGCGTATAAATACGAACCATTTTATTGATTTTATAATTTCAGTATTGTATAATATGAAATACTATTTACAAAAAATGGCAGAACCGGAGGGCGGGACATGATGTGGCTGAATAAAAAGAAGAATTTAAAGGCTTCTTATTATCACACGTTTCTTGCCCTCATTGTCATCCCCATTCTGCTTATCATCATCATTTCCAGCGCCATCATCCGCACGATGATGGTCGATTCCGCGACCCGCGGCATTAAGCGCGCCCAGGACAATATCATTGCCACACTGGGCGGCGAGGTGAAGGATGTCTCCCTGCGGCTGTCCCATTTTGTCTATGTCAATGACAACGAAATCATGAAAATAGCGGCGATGACCGATACGCAGGACTTTGCGAAGCGGTACAGTGCGATGCTTATGCTGTCGGAATCCTTTAACTTTGCCATGGTTCCGGTGCAGGATATTCTGTCCGCCATCTTTTATATGAAGGATGGGGGATCTACCTATATGAAGGACGATATCATTCTTCCAGATGAGGAGATCAAAGCGTCGGACTGGTATCAGCAGGCCTTGAACGATAAGAACATGGTAAAGGTTGGCTTCTACGACAGGAACGTGGCGACCTCCAGAAAGGCCCATACGCTGACCATTGTGGCCGGGCTTTCCCCCGGGATCGATGTGGACCGCGATAATGTGGTGGAGATGACTGCCCTGTTCGTCTCCTCCCAGACAGGGAACTTAATTAAGGAGTACAACAAAGAGAAGCTGCTGGGAATTACCATGCTCTTAAATCCCGACGGAACGCCGGTCTTTGATGTGGCCGACGGCATGCGCTTCTTTATTCCGGAGATTGTTTCAGGAGGAGAGACGGAACTGCACCATAAGCTGGATGGAAAAAATTACGTTTACGTCATTTCTGAGGAGCCGGTGACGGGACTCCTCGCTGTCAGTGTGGTCGATTCCGAACTGCTGACACGGGATTTCAACCGGACTGCCGCGGCGATCGTGGCGGTAACGGTCGTTCTGTTTGGACTGTTCTATATATTTTCCAGCTACTTTTTAAAGAATATCATCGACCCCATCCACAACACGGTGGAAGGAATGAGGCTGGTGGAAGAGGGCAGGCTGGATGTCCATGTGGTGCCTGTAGGACAGGCTGAGCTGCGTGTCATGATCCATTCCTTCAACCGCATGACGAGGCGGCTGAAGCAGCTGATTCAGGAGAATGAGGAGGAACAGCAGAAGAAGCACGAGGCGGAGATCCGGGCGCTGCAGTCGCAGATCAACCCTCATTTTCTGGTAAATTCGTTAAATTCTATCCGCTTTATCGCGCAGGTCTCCAGATATGAGGCGATCGCCAGGATGGCGGAGGCATTAATTAAGATTCTGTCCTGCTCGTTCCGGAGCAATGTCGGTTTCTATACCTTAAACGAGGAACTGGAGGTGCTGGACGGCTTTATCTACCTCATGAAGATCCGGTACTCCGACGGCTTCGAGATCGAATACGAGATCGGGGAGAATTGCGGTGCGTGCATGGTTCCGAGGCTGATTCTCCAGCCGATTGTGGAGAATTCCATCGTTCACGGCTTCTCCGGACTGGAAGAGGAGCTGGGGCTGATTACGGTGAAGGCCCGTCTCGAGGACACATATCTGTACGTAACGGTACGTGACAACGGAAAGGGAATGACGGAGGAGGAGATCCGCCGGCTGCTGTCGAATGAAACTGCGGGAAATGAAGATTATGTGAGCATCGGAGTGACCAATGTCAACACGCGCCTCGTTTTAAACTACGGAGATGAATGCGCGCTGAAGATCCGGAGTGAGGTCGGGAAGTATACGGAGACGGTGCTGCGTATGCCGGCGGAGACGAAGGAGGGGCATATATGAGGAAGGTACTGATAGTAGACGACGACACCATCATCCGAATCACCCTTCGTTCTCTCATTAACTGGGAGGAGATGGGCTTTCAGATTGTGGCGGACGCCATCCATGGTGAGGCGGCACTGGCATATTTAAAGGATCACACCGTGGATTTAATCATCAGCGATATGAAGATGCCGGTTCTCGACGGGATCGGGCTATTGGAGGCGGTCAGCCGTTTTGAGGTTATGCCGAAGGTTCTGGTGCTCAGCGGATACGATGACTTCAAGCTGGTTCGGGATGCCTTCCGGCTTGGCGCCTGCGATTATCTGCTCAAGGCCGACTTAAACGGGGAACTGCTGAAAAATATGCTGAAAGGGCTGAGCGAGGAATGGGAGAGTGAAGACGAGGCCGGAAGACAGCCCGGAACGGAAGAAAGCAGGGAAACGATATCCGACTCCGAGCGCCTGAGCGCCATGGCCATGGGAAAATGTGAGCTGGATGAATCATTTTTTGATGGAGACTACCTGGTGGTGCAGTTTGAGATCGATGAATTTCAGAAGCATGCAGGGAGATTTGCCGGCGACTTTGAGGGAGAACTGATCAGGCCCCTGCTGGAGTTTGCGGCTCAGATTCCGCGTGTCGCTTCCCGGTGCGTGCTGGGGACGATCTCGCCCTCCCGCTATGTGATGCTCTACCGGATCTCCGATGGCGCCCAGTACCAGGACAATGTGGTCTCCACATGCAGGCAGCTGTGCAGTGTCTGGAATAATTTCTTAAACCTTCCAGTCTCCGCGGGCATCAGTACGAAGGGAAACGGGGCGGGAGATTTCCTGGCCAGGTTCGAGGAAGCAGGCGGATGGCTCTCCCTTCACTGGCTGAAGGGAAAGGCGGCGGTGTGCAGCCCGTGGGAGAGGGGAAGCGTGGATTATCTGGCGGCAAAGGACGCCTTCGTACGGTATAAACGTCTGGCGGTGGGGCTGTTGACTGCGGATGAGATGGCGGTTTCGGAGGAGAAGCAGAAGCTCATTGCGGCGTTCTACCGGAACGGGCTTTCCTCGGCAAAGCAGGAGCTTCTCTATCTCATCTGTAATCTGGCCTGGATCCTGAACGAGAGCCATGACGATATCGGCGCGCTGTTTGCGGAAAAGGTGAACTATTACGAGAAGATCGGACGCCTCGAGGAGATGGGGAGTCTGGAGCTGTGGCTCAACAATTATTTCCGGTGGGTGATGGATTACGCGGCCCATCAGAACGACCGCCGCCAGGCGGATATGATGAGCCGGGCGAAGCGTTTTATTATGGATAACTACGCCAACCCGGAGCTGACGCTGGGAAGCGTGGCCGGGTATGTGGGCTTAAATGAGAAATACTTCAGTTCCAGATTTACGAAGGAGGAGGGGATGACCTTCAGCAACTACTTAACGGAGGTGCGGATCCGGAAGGCCAGGGAGCTGATGGAGCAGACCGATTTGAAAATTTATGAGATCAGCCAGAGCGTGGGGTACAACAGTGTGGAACATTTTACAAGGGTATTTAAAAAGATCTGCCAGGTCAGCCCGGGCGCTTACCGAAAATAAAGACCTAACGATATATCAAGTTTTCAAACCTTAGTTCATGGAGATGCGTGGAAGAAAATGGTAAACTGGAACCATCAACTAAGCCACTCCACTAAGCTCGAAAGAACCTCGCTATACCCGATAAAACGGGGCACGCTGAGTGGAGATGACATGTATCGCACGTAAGCGGTCAAAAGACGACAGCCAAGTGCTCATAACTAGGGAGGTAAGAAACATGAAGAAACAGATTGCGGCATTAGGACTTTGCGCGGCTATGGTAGTGGGATCAGCGACAGGCTGCTCCACGGCGTCCTCGAAAGAGACAGAAAAGGCACCGGCAGCCGACACGACAACGGCAGCAGGCGGACAGGCGGATACAACGGCGGCTCCTGAGACGGAGGCGGCCAAGGCAGATTTAAAGGGAAGCCTTGTATTTGCTATCTGGGACAACAACCTGATGGACTACATTGATCAGAACGACATGGTCGGCAAGTTCCAGGAGAAGTATCCGGATGCGGAAATCGAAGTAGAGAAGATCAAGGACGATTCCGAGTACTGGAATGCCATGAAGATGCGTACTTCCGCCAACCAGCTTCCGGACGTAATGTTCAACAAACCATTTACCTTATCGAGATTCAAAGATTATCTGGTTGATTTATCGGATCTGGACGCGGCGAAGAACAATGAACTGGCGGCAGGCTATGCCATGGACGGCAAGATCCTGGGCGTTCCTATGACAGCCGGTTACGAATACGTATTTTATTGGAAAGACATGTTTAAGGAAGCCGGTGTGACGGTGCCGACGACATGGAGTGAATTCGAGCAGACGGCTCAGACACTTCAGGATTACTACGGAAAAGAAAACCCGGATTTCATGGCGATTGCCCTGGGAGCGAAGGATGAATGGCCGGATTACCCTTATATGGAATTTATGCCTGCATTAGAGGGCGGCAACGGCCAGAACTGGAACGACATGGCAAAGACCGACGCACCGTTTTCAGAGGGCTCGGATATCAACAAGGCTTACACAAAGGTCAATGAACTGTTTGATATGAATGTATTTGGAAAAGATCCTCTTGGTATGGGCAACGATCAGGTGACGGCGCTGTTCGCACAGAAGAAAGCGGCGATCCTGGCTCTTGGAGACTGGGGCTTACAGAACATTCAGACCGGTACGGACGACTACTCCGAACTGGGAACCTTCTATCTTCCGGTCAGAAATACCACCGATGATCCGTTCCGCGTGATTGTACAGGGCGACTCCTTCATGGGCGTGACGACTCACAGCAAGAATCCGGAGCTGGCAAAGGCATTTGTGGAGTGGTTCTACAGTGAAGACTGGTATCCGGGATACATAGGCTACGTAACCAGCGCCTCCTCCATGACGAATTTCCCGAAGGAAAAAGATCCGATCCTGGCAGAAGCAGACGCGCTGCAGCCAGATATGGAACTGGTTATGTACGACGGCGGCGGAGATGATTTCCAGGCAATTCAGAATGAGATCGCCTTCGATTACAAGAAGCTGGGAGCTCAGATGTTTACGGAAGGTTTTGATTTAAAGACAGAACTCGATACTTTGAATACAAAATGGGCGGAAGCAAGAACAAAACTTGGAATTAAATAAGACTCTGTAACAGGGGATGGGGTTTCCGTACAGACGCCCCATCCTTTTTATACCCAAAATTCCGTAAAATCAATACAATCCGGGAGGTAGTTATGAATTCACTGGAAAGACAGAAAAAGATATTTATCATCAGTTCCCTGGTAATCCCCATGGCCCTGCTTATCGGCTTCGTGGTGGTTCCGGCCTTCGATCTGATCCGAATGAGCTTCACCAACTGGGACGGCTATTCGAAGACATACGATTACATCGGCATCGGCAACTATTTTGACATGCTGAAAAACAAGGATCTCTGGCAGTCACTTAGAAACAACGCGGTCTATTTCTTTGGCCATCTGCTCTTTATCCCTGTTGAGCTGATGTTTGCCGTCCTGCTGACCTCAAAGCTCCGCGCCTCAAAATTCTATAAGACCATGGTCTTTATGCCTTATATTATCAACGGCGTGGCGATTTCCTACGCATTTTCCTACTTCTTTTCACCGATCAACGGAGCCTTCGATGAGATCCTCACCCTGTTTCACTTAGAACCGCTCATCAGAAACTGGCTCTCCGATCCGAAGATCGTGAACTTCGTCCTGGCGGGCGTGTCCTTATGGCGATTCTCCGGCTATCATGTGATCCTGTTCATGGCGGCTCTCCAGTCCCTTCCCCAGGATGTCCAGGAGGCGGCCAGAGTCGACGGAGCGAGCGCATGGCAGATGTTCAAATACATTCAGATACCTGCCATTATGCTGATGGTGGATTTCGTCCTGTTTGACAATATCCGCGGCGCGCTTCAGGTATTCGATATTCCTTACGTTATGACCAGCGGCGGCCCGGGATATGCATCTTCGACCTTCACACTCTATACTATCGATACGGCGTTCAAATACAGCAACTTCGGTCTGGCATCCACCATGGCGGTGGCTATTATGATCATGATCGTCGTCATTTACGTGGTTCAGAATAAGATTATCCACGGAGTCGTTTTGAAAGGAGGGAAGAAAGGATGAAACAGCGTACACTGCAGCAAATTGTAAAACAGGTGATCTGCCTCTGCATGGTATCCATCGTGCTGGCGCCGATCCTTTTAACCCTGTTTGCCGCGTTTAAGACGAAGGCGGATATGGTCAATACATCTCCCTTGCTACTGCCTCCGTTCAGCCGTGTGACCACGGATAATTTCCAGAAGGTTTTGGGGGACAAATACCTGTTGATTGGCTTTAAAAATACGGGAATCATACTCGTTTTCAGTATTTTTTTCAACGTATTGTTCGGTACGATTACGGCATTTATTCTGGAACGGTTTCAATTCCGGTTTAAAAATCTGATCATGAGCCTGTTTTTCCTGGGGATGCTGATTCCAAGCTTTGTCACGGAGATCGCCCGTTTCAAGATCATCAACGGCCTGGGGCTGTATAACACGCTGGGAGCGCCGATCGTCATCTATGTGGCTTCAGACCTGATGCAGCTTTACATTTACCGCCAGTTCATCTCCACGCTTCCCGTATCCTTAGATGAGAGCGCCCTGCTGGATGGCTGTTCGTATTTCGGCCTGTTTACGAGGATTATTTTCCCGCTGCTGGCTCCGGCCACAGCTACGGTCGTGATCATCAAGGCAATCACCATCATCAACGACATGTACATTCCTTACCTCTATATGCCGAAGAACAAGCTGCGGACGCTGACCACGTTCCTGATGAATTATGCCAACGCGCAGCAGGGGTCCTGGCAGAATCTGGCGGCAGGAATCATCATCATTATGCTGCCGACGATCGTGATCTATCTGTTCTTCCAGAAATACATCCTGGCAGGAATTGCGGCCGGTGCTGTCAAAGAGTAAGAAAGTGCAGAAAATCGTAAAAAAAGAGATGGATTCTTTTGCCGGACGGCCCTATAATAGACGTGAAAAAGGAGGATGTACTTATGGATCAGTATCATGCCGATTTAGCCTGGCTTGAAAATCCGGAGGTGTTTGCGGTAAACCGTCTGGAGGCGCATTCCGACCACCGGTTCTATGAGAGCAGGGAGGAGGCGGACGGCGGCATCATGAAGCTGCGTCAGTCCCTAAACGGAACGTGGAAATTTTCCTATGCCCCGAAGCCGGAGCAGCGGAAAAAGGATTTTTATCTGCCTGAGAGAAGTCTCGGTGATTTTGGAGAAATTACGGTCCCCGGCCATATAGAGCTGCAGGGATATGGAAAATGTCAGTATATTAACACGATGTATCCGTGGGAGGGTCACTCGGAGCTGCGGCCTCCCCACGTGGACTGGGATGATAATCCAGTTGGAAGCTATGTGAAGGAGTTTGAGACGGACGCGGCCCTGAAGAATAAGAGGCTGTTTCTGTCCTTTCAGGGGGTGGAGAGTGCCTTTTACGTATGGGTAAACGGCCGCTTCGCCGGCTATTCCGAGGATTCCTTTACGCCCTCCGAATTTGAAATCACGGATTTCGTAAAGGATGGGGTCAACCGTCTGGCGGTGGAGGTCTATAAGAGAAGCAGCGCCAGCTGGATCGAGGATCAGGATTTCTTCCGGTTCTCCGGTATTTTCCGGGATGTGTATCTTTACGCGGTGCCGGAATGCCATGTGCGGGACATCTTTGTCCGCCCAGGCGTCCAGGAAGACTTAAAGACCGGAGAACTCACGGTGGATTTAACGCTGGAAGGAAACACGAAGGGCAGTGTATCGGCCATGCTGACCGACCGGGAAGGGAATACCGCCGCTGTCTGGGAACGCATGCCTGCCGGGGAGAACACATTTTTTGCGGGCAGGGTGCCGGCGGTTCATCTGTGGAGTGGGGAAGATGCTTATCTCTATACGCTGACCGTCATTCTGTACGACGAAAACGGAGGGATCGTGGAGATCGTTCCCCAGAAACTCGGTTTCCGCCGCTTTGAGATGAAAGACCGCCTCATGTGCTTAAACGGGAAACGAATCGTGTTCCGCGGAATCAACCGTCATGAGTTCGATGTGCAAAGAGGACGCGCCGTCACGGAAGAAGACATGATCTGGGATATCCGTTTCATGAAGCGCCACAACATCAATGCGGTCCGTACCTGCCACTATCCCAACCAGTCGAGATGGTATGAGCTCTGCGATGAGTATGGGATCTATCTGATCGACGAGGCGAATCTGGAGAGCCATGGCTCCTGGCAGAAGATGGGGGCCTGCGAACCTTCCTGGAACGTGCCGGGAAGCCTTCCGGAGTGGAAGGAATGCGTGGTGGACCGCGCAAAGTCCATGCTGGAGCGGGATAAGAATCACGCGTCCGTACTGATCTGGTCCTGTGGAAATGAATCGTACGCGGGCGAAGATATCCTCGCCATGTCGAAGTATTTCAAGGAGAGGGATCCGTCCAGACTGGTTCACTATGAGGGCGTCTTCTGGAACCGGGAATTCAATGAGACCAGCGATATGGAGAGCCGCATGTACGCAAAGCCCGCGGAGGTGGAGGAGTATTTAAACCAGGAACCGGAGAAGCCGTTTATCCTGTGTGAGTATATGCACGCCATGGGCAATTCTCTGGGCGGCATGGAGAAATACACCTCGCTGGAGGACCGGTATCCCATGTATCAGGGCGGTTTCATCTGGGATTATGTGGATCAGGCTCTGATGAAGGCCGACGAGGACGGCGTCCTGCATATGGCCTACGGCGGGGACTTTGACGACCGGCCGACTGATTATAATTTCTGCGGCAATGGAATCGTCTACGCGGACAGAACCATTTCGCCGAAGGCGCAGGAAGTGAAGTACCTCTATCAGGATCTGAGGCTGATTCCGGATGCCTGCGGTGTGGAGATCGAAAACAGGAGACTGTTTACCGACACTTCCGACTTAGAATTCATCTGGCTTGCTTTAAGGAATGGCGAACCCGTCCATACGGAGAGATTCTGTGCCCGGGTAAATCCGGGAGAGCGGGAGTATGTGAGCGTGCCGGCTCCTGCATTTACAGAGCCGGGAGAGTATGTGTATCAGGTGTCCGCGGTGAAAAAGAAAACGGAGCTGTGGGCTGATGCCGGGTATGAGACGGCTTTCGGGGAAAGCTGCCGGGTGATTGGAACTGTCGGTGCTGATGCTGGCGCTGCTGGTGCTGGTACTGGCGGTGCTAGTGCGGGCGGAGCTGGTGCGGACCGTGTTGGTGAGACTTGTGTTGGCAAGAACTTCGTTGAAGAGTATCACACTGATAACGACCGCCTTCCGTTCACTGTTATTCACGGTGATGTAAATATTGGCGTGAAGGGAAATGGCTTCCACATAATATTCTCGAAGCAGGAGGGCGGCATTGTATCCCTCGTCTATGATGGCCGGGAGTGGATTGGGAAGATTCCCATGCCTGTGTACTGGAGAGCGACTACGGATAACGACAGAGGCAATAAATTCTCCGTATCCAGCGCCGCCTGGTACGGCGCCGGAAGCTTTCCGCTTTACGACAGCAAAACCTGCGTGGTGGAAGAAGGGGAAGACAGCGTTCGTGTCGCCTATACCTACCGCCTGCCAACGGTTCCTGAGACTGAGACGGAGGTCGTTTACGAGGTGGACAGAGAAGGCCGGATTAAAACCACGGCTCACTACTTCGGACGCGAAGGACTGCCGGAGCTGCCGCTGTTCGGCATGAGATTCCGCATCAGCGGAACGGGCGGTGATTTCGAGTGGTACGGCCGGGGACCGGAGGAGAATTACCGTGACAGAAACGCAGGCGCACGCCTCGGAATCTTTAAGGATACGGCGGCGGACAGCGTATCGCGCTATCTCGTTCCGCAGGAATGCGGAAACCGCACCGGAATCCGATGGATGAAGGTGACGGATGGAGCGGGACACAGCATTCGGTTTACCGCGCAGGGACGTCCTTTTGAAGGATCGGTTCTTCCTTATACGGCGGAGGAGCTGGAGCATGCCGCTCACGTGGAGGAACTGCCGCAGCCGCGGTATACGGTCGTAACGATCCTGGCGGCCATGCGGGGCGTCGGCGGAGATGACAGCTGGGGCGCGCCGGTTTATCCGGAATACTGCGTAAGCGGTGAACACGACATTACTTTCAGCTTTGTAATTGGGAGAGATTAGAATTGAGAGAGATTAGATAGCAGTGACAGACGGCCGGCCGCGGGGAACGCGCCGGCCGTCTGATATGACGAAGCCTGTCGAAAACGGGCTGCAGTTCAGGGGCTGACAGGGCTGTGAACTGCAAGAAAAATATAGGGGCGCAGGAGCCGGTTGCCATTGACAGAGCCGGAGTTCCGGTTTATAATAATATCATTCTGAAGTTCTGATTCTGTTCTGCCGGTTCGGCAATCTGTTTCCAGTATTGTAATTTTCACGCTTAAAACGTATAATAAAAGATAGAATCATACGGTTGCGCGTTTTCCCGCATTCCTGATGGTGGAGGGCTGCGCGTATTTCCACGAAATGCCGGGCATTTTTAAATTCCCTTACAAATCCTTTAATCCATGAAATTCTCATGATTACAGGAAATTTAAGAAAGAGAAGGCAATGCACGATGAAAAAAGAGAGAGAAAGAAAAGAGTATTTGGAGTTTGTGGAGCAGTTTCAGGCGTTTCTGATTCTGATGACAGAGGAGTGGGGCGCGAAGGTTACGCTGCAAAAAGACGGTGAGGAAGAAGAACCGGAGGATTTGCTGGTGGTGGAGTTGAGAGGGGACGGTCCCGGGATCCATATCCAGCGGTTCCATATGGCGGAGATCTACCAGGATTTCCGGCTGGGGAAAACCATGGAGGAGCTGCTGTCAGAGGCTTCCGACTGTCTGGAACGTTGCAGGGAGATTGAGAAGAGCAGTCCGCTGGGGCATATGGAGGACTATGAGTCCATCCGGGAGTATCTGGTCATCCGCCCTCTGAACTATGAGAAGAATGCGGAGAAGCTGAAAGAAGGCGTTTGCGAGATGACGGGCGATATTGCGCTGACCCTCTATGTGAGCATCGGGAATTTCAGCGGACTTTACACGAGCTCCATGGTGCCGAAGGTGGTATTTGACGGATGGAACAGGAGCCGGGAACAGGTGATGAAGGACGCCATGGAGAATACATACAGGCTGTTTCCGCCGCGTCTCTTCAACTGGCTGGACGTCGAACGGTTTGAGGATGAGGACTACGGTATTTTTATGGAACGGGATAGCGGCGTCCGGATGGATGGCGGCGCCTGCGCTACATTCGTCACGACTAAGAGCCAGATCAACGGAGCGGTGGCCATCTTTCTGCCTGGCGTGGCGAAGCGGCTGGGAGAAATGATGGGGAACGATTTGTACATCGCGTTTACCAGCATGCACGAGGCAGCGATCCATAACTGTGAAAAGGTGTATCCGGAGACGATACGGGAGAGTTTAAAGGATCTCAACAGGGAGATGCCGTCGGATGACGACTTTTTGTCTGGGAAGGTTTACTATTACAACCGCGGGAAAGACAGGATCGAAGTTGTACTGGAATATTGAGAGCTGATCATGAAAAACAGAAAGTGCTTGACAGAACAGAAAAGTGGCAGTATTCTAGTATCTAGATTACCGAATAAAGGAAAAGGAGGCAGAAATATGAAATCTCGTACAATTAGCAGTGGAATTATAAACAATAACAATCAGTCAGTCTGCCTCAGGAAAGAATTCGGTCTCTGATCAGCCATTATTTCGTATGGAAGTCAGTTTGCTATCTGAATTTGATTAACTATGCCGCAGTCTGAACTGGACTGCGGTTATTTTTATGGTGGAAAGCCGTCAAAAGCCGCAATTTGCTGTTTTTGACGGCTTTTTCCTGTTTTTCGCGGTAATTCGCAGACCGGACAGTTTTTAACACGTTTCAGGGCTGCGATTGACTTGATATGGCACAGTATAGACAAAGGGGGAGCAACATGAGGAATTTAGGGAAGTATGTAAAGAAGTACGGGATCCTGTATGTGGTGGCCATAGCGGCCATGGTAGTGAGCATTCTGCTGGATGCGGCGTCGCCACAGATTACGAGACACATCATTGACGATGTCATCGTCGGCGGCAAGATGGAGATGCTTATGCGCCTGCTGCTGGGGCTTCTGGGAATCGGCCTTGGAAGAGCCATTTTCCAGTACATGAAGGAATTCATCTTTGATTATTCGGCGTCGGGGATCGGGAGCAGCTTGAGAAAGGATCTTTTCGACCATATCCAGACGCTGTCCATGGGATATTTCGACAGCCATAACACCGGTGAGCTGATGGCGCGTGTCAAGGACGATGTGGACCGAATCTGGAATGCCATGGGATTTGTCGGAATGCTGATCATCGAATGTACCATTCACACGGTGATTATCATGACCTGCATGTTTCGCTTAAGCCCGGTGCTGACGGTGATTCCGCTGCTCGTTATGCCGGTAATCGCCTGGTACGGCTTAAAGATGGAGAATGGTCTCGGCCAGGTCTACGACAAGATCAGTGAGCAGACGGCGGAGCTCAATACCGTGGCCCAGGAAAATTTAGCGGGCGTGCGGACCGTGAAGGCGTTTGCAAGAGAAGATTACGAGATTGACCGGTTCAAACGCCACAACAAGCGGTATTACGATTTAAATATGGAGCAGGCAAAGCTGATCGTAAAGTATCAGCCTAACGTCTCCTTTCTTTCAAAGGTGATGCTGATGGCGATCATCGTAGCCGGCGGCATCATGGTAATTCAGAAACGGATCACCATCGGAGAACTGGGCGCATTTTCGGAGTACGCCAACAATATTATCTGGCCGATGGAGATGGTTGGATGGCTCAGCAATGATTTTGCTGCGGCCATGGCTTCCAATAAGAAGATCAAACGGATCATGGCCCAGAAGCCGGACATCAAGGAACCGGAGGCGCCTGTGGTTCCTGAAAAGATCGAGGGAGAGCTTCAGTTCAAGCATGTGGATTTTGATTTATACGGTTCGAGGATTCTGACAGACATCGATTTTACCCTGCCGAAGGGAAAGACGCTTGGAATCATGGGGGTGACCGGTTCCGGAAAGACCTCCATCGTCAATTTAACCCAGAGATTCTACGACGTGACAAACGGGGAAGTTCTGCTGGATGGCATCGATATCCGGAAGCTGCCGCTGACCCTTTTAAGGAGCCAGACCACGGTGGTTATGCAGGATGTATTCCTGTTCTCCGACACGATCACGGACAATATTAAGACTGGAAACCGGGACGCAACCGAGTGGGAGAGCGTGGAGGAAGCGTCCATCTGCGCGGAGGCCCATGATTTCATTATGAATCTGGGAGAAAAGTACGATACCGTGATTGGAGAGCGGGGCGTCGGACTTTCCGGCGGCCAGAAGCAGAGAATCAGTATTGCCAGGGCGATCGCAAAGAGAACGCCGCTTCTGATTCTCGATGACTCCACGTCGGCACTCGATATGGAGACAGAGAAGGAGATTGAGCGCCGCTTAAAGATGCAGAAGGACAGTTCCAAGATCATCATCGCCCACCGGATTTCTGCCGTCCGCCATGCGGATGAAATTCTGATTCTGGAAGGCGGAAGAATCATAGAACGCGGCACCCACGAGGAGCTGATGGCGAAAAAGGGGCAGTATTACAGGACTTATCAGGTACAGTATGGAGAGGAGGAGCAGTCATGTCAGTAAATACAAGCAGAATCGACGAAGAACAGAAGGAAGTACTGAAAAAGGATACGCTCATCCGGTTGTTTAAGTACCTTCTGGTCTATAAAAAGCAAATATCGGTAGTGCTTCTCATAATGGCCGGAACCATTGCCATCAGCATGGCGACGCCCATTATGATGGAGTATGCCATCAACGTCTGTGTGGCGTCCGGAGATGTGAAGGGACTTCTGAAGCTGGGGGCTCTGGCCGTGGTCATGTTTCTCTTTTTCCTGGCGGGGACCAAGATTCGTATGTATATCATGTCGGACGTGTCAAACCAGGTCCTTCTAAATATCAGAGATGAGCTGTACCGCCATATTCAGACGCTGAGCTTCGGATTTTTCGACAGCCGTCCCACCGGAAAAATACTGGCCAGAATTATCGGCGATGTGAATTCCTTAAAGGATGTGCTGTCAGACAGCGTGACTCAGCTGATTCCGGACTTAATTACCGTGGTCTGCGTCGCGGTCATCATGCTGATTAAGAACTACCGGCTGGCCATGGCGGCCTTGCTGACCCTCCCGATTCTGGTGGTGGGAATGCTGGTCATTGAGACGACGGCCCATAAGCGGTGGCAGATCTACAGAAAAAAGACTTCCAATTTAAATGCCTACGTGCATGAGGATCTTTCCGGTATCCGGGTGATTCAGAGCTTTGCGGCGGAGCGGGAGACGAGAGCCGTGTTTTACGATCTGGTTAAGCAGCATTACCAGGCATTTATCGACGCCGTTGTTGTGGCGGACGGATTCGGCCCGGTGGTGGAGATCACCTGGGGGCTCGGCGGATTTCTGCTGTATTTTATCGGCATCCGCATCATCGGTGTGGGCGAGGTCGGCATCGGTACATTTCTCGCGTTTTCTACCTATATTGCCATGTTCTGGAGTCCGATCCGGAACCTTGCCAATTTTTATAATAAGCTGACAACCAACATATCGGCGGCGGAGCGTATTTTCGACATCATCGATACGGAAGCGGGAATCCGTGACTGTGAGGGAGCGGAGGAACTGCCGGATATTGAGGGGACAGTGGATTTTGAACACGTTTCCTTCGCGTATGATGATGAGCCGGAACGCATGATCCTTAAGGATGTAAACTTCCATATACGCCAGGGGGAGACCATCGCGCTGGTAGGCCCCACGGGAGCGGGCAAGACGACGATTGTGAACCTGCTTAGCCGTTTTTACGAGGCGACAGACGGGCGGGTACTGATTGACGGCTACGATATCAGGAAGGTGACGCTGAAGAGTCTGAGAAGCCAGATGGGGATCATGACACAGGACAATTTCCTGTTTTCCGGAACCATTAAATATAACATTAAATACGGCCGCCTGGATGCCACGGACGAGGAAATGATCGAAGCCGCCAAGGCGGTGAACGCCCATGACTTCATCATGAAGCTGGAGCACGGCTATGACACCGAGATCAGTGAGAGGGGAGCGCGGCTCTCCATCGGCCAGCGGCAGCTGCTGGCATTTGCCAGAACCATGCTGTCGAAGCCGGGCATCCTGATTCTTGATGAGGCCACCTCCAGCATCGACACTCACACGGAGCTGCTGGTGCAGAAGGGCATTGAGGCGCTCTTAAAAGGGCGTACGTCCTTCGTCATTGCCCATCGCCTTTCTACTATAAGAAAGGCCGACCGGATTTTCGTCATCGACCAGGGCAATATCATGGAGGCAGGAAGCCATGAGGAGCTGATGGAGAAGAGAGGGGCTTATTATCAGCTGTATCAGAGCCAGTTTCTGTAGGCTGGTTTTGTAAAGTGCGGAAGGTCTGGAAATGGAGATATTGGCTTGCTTTTTCATAAAGGGATTGACCCGCGGGGGGAAATGCAATAAAATAGGATGCGAGGTGAATGACATGACAGAAGGAGCATTAGTACTGGAAGGAGGTTCTCTGCGAGGAGTATTTTCGGCAGGCGTGCTGGATGTATTTATGGAACAGGGGATCGAGATGTCCTATGTGAATGGCGTTTCTGCGGGATCCATGTGCGGAATGAGCTATATCAGCAAACAGATCGGAAGAACGATCCGGGTGGATTTAGACTATGTAAATGATAAACGGTTTATGAGCTTTCGCAGTATGGTGAAAAACCGTTCGATCTTTAACTTTGATTTTCTGTTTGGGGAATTGAGCGAGACGCTGATTCCATTTGATTTTGAGGCTTTTGAGGCATCGAAGCAGCGGTTTGAGGTGGTTGCTACCCGCTGTAAGACAGGAAAACCGGAATATTTCGGAAAAGGGGAGTGTGAGAATTTCATAGAGGCGGTGAAGGCATCCAGCAGCCTTCCTATTATGTCGCGTATGATCGACGTGGGAGGGAAGAAATATCTGGACGGCGGCTGTTCTATGCCGATCGCCTATCAGAGAGCTATCGATGAGGGATATGAAAAGGTGATTGTCATACTGACCAGGAATCGGGGCTACAGGAAAAAGCCTGTGGATAAATGGACGAGACGGGCGTATGAACGGTATTTTAAACCGCTGCCCCGGCTTTTGAAGGCTCTGGAGGAGGCACCGGAACGGTACAACCGGATGCAGGAAGAGATCGATGAACTGGAAAAGGCGGGCAGAATCTACGTGATCCGTCCCGACAAACCGGTGACCGTGTCGAGAACGGAACAGGACAGAAAGAAGCTGGAAGCACTCTACGAAGACGGGCGCCGTCTTGCGACGGAACAGCTTGAGGATATCAAAAAATATCTGGGAATCGAAATAACAGGTTGACGAAAGGAAATGACGGTACACGTTTATGAGCATTTACGATACATTGAATGAAGTACAGAGAGAAGCGGTATTCCATACGGAAGGACCGCTTCTTGTGCTGGCTGGAGCCGGCTCGGGAAAAACCAGGGTGCTGACCCATCGAATCGCCTATTTGATCGAGGAGAAGGGGGTAAATCCGTGGAATATCCTGGCGATTACCTTTACCAATAAAGCGGCCGGAGAGATGAGAGAGCGTGTGGATAAGATCGTGGGATTCGGAGCAGAGAGCATCTGGGTGAGTACGTTCCACTCCTCCTGCGTAAGAATCTTAAGACGCCATATTGAGAGCCTTGGATATACGACGAATTTTACTATTTATGATTCAGATGACCAGAGGACTCTGATGCGGCAGGTGTTAAAGACGCTGGAGATCGATCCGAAGCTTTATAAAGACAGGGCTATGCTGGGCTTTATATCGACAGCTAAGAATGAACTGGTGACGGCTGCGGAGTTTGAACTGAATGCGGGAGGCGATTTCCGTCAGAAGAAGGTGGCTCAGATTTATAAGGAGTATCAGAGCCAGCTTAAGAAGAATAATGCGCTGGATTTCGATGATCTGATCATGAAGACGGTGGAGCTGTTTCAGAATAATCCGGAGGTCCTGGATTATTACCAGGAGCGTTTTAAATATATCATGGTGGACGAGTATCAGGATACGAATACTGCACAGTTTAAGCTGGTGAGTCTGCTGGCCGGTAAGTACAGAAATCTTTGTGTGGTAGGTGATGATGACCAGTCCATCTACAAGTTCCGGGGAGCCAATATCGGTAATATTTTGAACTTTGAGAAGTCGTATCCGGGGGCTTCGGTGATTAAGCTGGAACAGAATTACCGGTCCAGCCAGAATATCCTAAATGCGGCCAACGAGGTGATCCGCCACAACCGGGGGAGAAAGTCCAAGACGCTGTGGACGGCTAACGAGGAAGGGCCTCTGGTGCAGTATAAGCAGTTTGAGACAGCAGCGGAGGAAGCAGACGCTATCGTGCGCGATATTCAGAACAGCGAATGCGGCTATCAGGACTGTGCGGTTCTTTACCGGACCAATGCCCAGTCCCGTCTGATTGAGGAAAAATGTCTTCAGCGCAATGTGCCGTACCGCATGGTGGGAGGTGTAAACTTCTATCAGCGTAAGGAAATCAAGGACATTCTGGCCTATTTGAAGACGATTGACAACGGAAGGGACGATCTGTCGGCCCTTCGTATTATCAATGTTCCGAAGAGGGGGATCGGCGGCACCAGCGTGGGAAAGGTCCAGGCATTTGCATCGGAGCACGATTTCAGTATCTATGACGCATTTTGCCGTGCCCAGGCGGTTCCGGGGCTTGGAAAGGCTGCGGATAAGATTCTCAAATTTACGGCGCTGATCGAGGATTTCAGGGAGAGGATCCGTTATGAGGACTACTCGATCCGGGAGCTGATTGAGGATGTACTGGATGAGTCGGGATACCAGAAAGAGCTGGAAGCGGAAGGCGAGATCGAGTATCAGACACGTTTAGAGAATATTGAGGAGTTGATCAATAAAGCGGTCAGTTTTGAGCGGGAGCACGACGAGGGAACACTCTCCGAGTTCCTGGAGGAGGTTGCATTGGTCGCGGATGTGGACCGGATGGATGATTCGGAAAACAGGGTGACGCTGATGACCTTACATAGTGCAAAAGGACTGGAGTTTCCGCGGGTGTATTTAAGTGGTATGGAGGATGGACTGTTCCCGAGTATGATGTCGATCTCCTCGGATGACAAGGAGGAGATCGAGGAAGAGCGGCGTCTCTGCTACGTTGGAATTACCAGGGCGCAGGATTTCCTGATGCTGACGGGGGCTAAACAGCGAATGATCAACGGGGAGACCCGTTACTCCAAGACCAGCCGGTTCGTCGAAGAGATTCCGGCCGATTTGCTGGAATGCGATAAGCTGGAACCGAGGCTGTCCCCGTTCCGGAAATCTTCGGACTTTGACGACAGCGACCTGCCCTGGGGCCAGGGCGGCGGAAATGCCAGAGGCGGCAGCTCCTGGGGCAGTTCCGGAAGCGGTGGTACGGGTAACGGAGGCGGTGCTTCCGGCGGCCAGAGACCGACGACCTGGGGAAATAAGGCCGCGGGTGTCAGCAGCTTCGGGCCGGGCAGCAATGCCTATGCGTCAAAGACTGCGTCACCGGTTCAGAAACCGGCATTTGGCAAGGCATTTACCGTAGAGAAATCAGGCGCTCTGGATTATAAGGAAGGCGACCGTGTCCGCCATGTAAAGTTCGGCGAGGGAAACGTGGTGGAGATCAAGGATGGCGGAAAAGACTACGAGGTAACCGTCTGTTTTGACAAGGCGGGGATCAAGAAGATGTTCGCGTCCTTTGCGAAGCTGAAACCGATCTGATCAGCTTTTCCGGTCAAGTAGGTGAGCCATCTGAACCGTTACGGATAAAAACTGAAATAAATAAAAAAAAGCAAAAAAGATAGTAAAAGCATAAAGATGATGGTATAATAAGAACGACAGACAGAAAGATTTCGTTTCTGCCGCATATTTTTTATGGAATAGGCTCTCAGAAAGGACGTGGATGATATGAACAGATTCGATACGATGAGCAAAGAAGCTATGAACAGAGTAGAGGAACTCGTGAATTCAAGCAGACTGAACGAGTTGCTGCACAAGAGAGAAGAAGACGAAAAGAAGAAAAACTGTATTCTATGGATACTTGCCATCATTGGTGCTGTAGCGGCAGTCGCCGGCATTGCGTATGCGGTTTACCGTTTCTTCACACCGGATTATTTAGAGGATTTTGAAGATGATTTCGACGATGATTTCGATGATGATTTCTTCGAAGACGATACACCGGGCGAGGGTTCTGAACAGTAAGAAGGACATTTAGAAAAAAGAAGCGTGCCTCAGCGATTGAGACACGCTTTTTGACGCTGTCGGGGCGGGAGCGGTGAGGGACGAAGAGTGGTGGGGAATGAAGAGCGGTGGGGAATGAAGAGTGGTGGGGAGTGAGAGTGGTGAGGGACGAAGAGTGGTGGGGAATGAAGAGCGGTGGGGAGTGAAGAGTGGTGGGGAGTGAAGAGTGGAGACGAGTGAGAGTGGTGGGGAATGAGGGCAGTGAGGAACGATGTTGGATGATTGGCTCGTTGCTTGCGGGAATATACGAGAACAGGAGCAGATGACGTGAAAAAAGGCGAGATATATGAAGGTACTATAGAGAAATTCGATTTTCCGGATAAAGGGACACTGGTAACGGAATCCGGAAAGATTACAGTGAAGCACGCACTTCCGGGACAGAAGGTGTCCGTGATGATTACGAAGAAGCGGGGCGGACGGCTGGAAGGAAAGATCGTGGAGGTGGTGGAAAAGTCACCTCTGGAGACCGCGGAAAAGCCGTGTGTCCATTTCGGCGCCTGCGGCGGATGTATTTACCAGACGATCCCTTACGAGAAGCAGCTGGAGATAAAGGAAAAGCAGGTCAAGAGCCTGCTGGACAGCGTCTGTGATTCCTATGAGTTTGAGGGGATTCTGGGAAGTCCGCAGTCCGGCGGATACCGCAATAAGATGGAGTTCTCATTCGGCGATGAGTTTAAGGACGGTCCGATGGCACTGGGGATGCACCGGCGCGGAAGCTTTTATGATGTGGTGACTACCACAGAGTGTCAGATCGTGAATCCGGATTTTTGTGAGATTTTAAAGGCCTCCAAAGAGTATTTTGAGAAGCTGGGGCTTGGATTTTATAAAAAGATGCAGCATACGGGTTATTTACGCCATCTTCTGGTGCGCCGCGCGGTTAAGACAGGCGAGATTCTGGTGGATTTAGTGACGACGAGCCAGGAGGATCCGGATTTGAAGCCATTTGCAAAGCTGCTGCTTTCCCTTCCGTTAAGCGGCCGGATCGTTGGTATTCTTCATACGTGGAATGACAGTCTGTCCGATGCGGTGAAGAATGACAGGACCGATATTCTGTATGGACAGGACTATTTCTATGAGGAGCTTCTGGGGTTAAAGTTTAAGATATCTCCGTTTTCCTTCTTCCAGACGAATTCGCTGGGGGCCGAGGTGCTGTACGATAAAGCAAGAAGCTATGTCGGCGATACGAAGGATATGGTCGTGTTCGACTTATACAGCGGGACGGGCACCATCGCTCAGATGATCGCGCCGGTCGCCAAAAAGGTGGTCGGAGTGGAGATCGTGGAAGAAGCCGTGGAGGCCGCGAAGGAGAATGCGAGGATGAACGGGCTGGATAACTGCGAGTTTATCGCAGGAGACGTTTTGAAGGTAATCGATGATATCGGTGAAAAACCGGATTTGATTATTCTTGACCCGCCGAGAGACGGAATCCATCCGAAGGCGCTGGGGAAGATCATCGACTATGGAGTGAAGAGGATTGTGTATATTTCTTGTAAGCCTACGAGCCTGGTGAGGGATCTGGTCGTGTTTCAGGAGAGAGGGTATCAGGTGGAGAAGGTGTGTGCGGTGGATATGTTTCCGGGGACGGGGAATGTCGAAGTGTGTTGTCGGATGTCACTTGTGGATGAAGAGGAAAAATAGAGGAAAAACCACAAGATATAGTGGCCGTGGAGCAGAAAATGGCCGAAATTCGGGCAAAATTAAGCTGTGTTTTTAGGGCAGAAATAGGGCCTTTAATAGATATCAGGCGGATGAGGGACTGTTTTTAGGGTGTTTGGAAGGGATTTTTAACTGAGTGTGGTTGGGGAGCGGAGAAAATAGAAAGTAATTTATGGAAACAGGATAGATTTTAAGTAGTTGTTTATCGGGGTGATAACCAGAAAATTAAAAGTTTTTGAAGAAGATCAGGTGGAAATATTTCGCTTGGTCTTTTTTATTGGTGAATATGAAAAATATTAATAGCTGTATGTTGAAGAGAGTGGATATAAAGGTAATGAAATGGAATGGGTTAGTGAGTGGTAACCTATTGGTTATCAGGGTGGTAACCAGATAAATATAAATATAGAGGTGATATTGGGAAGGCGATTGATGAGGTGTAGTCAGTCATTTGGATGACACTTGTGGTATTTGAAAAAAATGTGAGCAAAACTACAAGATATGGTAGTTCGGAGCTTGAAAATGGGCTTAAATCATGGAATTTTCGGCTGTGTTTTATGAGGCTGAAAATGGCAAAGTGTGGATGACATACCCCGGTTCGAGGATTTTGAACCGGGGTTTTGCTACGTTTAAAGGAGAAATGTGATAACCAAAAAGTTTTGGAAATTGGTGATATAGAGTCTTTTAGTAATTTATAATTATAGTTCCTGTTACATGAAATTTAGTACTACTGCTGTTTTTACCAACAATACTAATTGTATAGTTTCCGGCAGTGTCTATGTCAATTGTGCCGTTGACTGATCCTGAATCAGAGATTAACTTGCTACCATTTCCATTACTGTCTAAAACTCTTACCTCAAACTTATCCGAGGTATTATCGGCACCAATTAGTACGCGTATTGAGGAACCGCTTTGCAAAGATACTGAATTAAACTTTACGGATCCCTGTCCGGGTACCATAAAGTCAACTTGATTACTGCCTCTTACACTTAACGTTCCTATGTTTGTAGAGGTATTATTACTTTCACCTTGTACTTTTAGAAGGCTAGAAGCGTTATTGTTTATTTCATTTAGAGCAGCAGATGCAAATTGAGCAACAAGATGATTTTGTGCACTAACTATTTCATTGACAGCCCCATAGGTAACGGCTGGTGATAGAATAGTAAATAGTGCAAGAGTAATAATAAACGCAGCGTTGATTTTTTTTGATTTTTTCATAATACAACATATCCTCCTTTTTATTAATTTGTAATTTTTATCTGAGAAAGCATTAACAGATATTGTACTGGCTGGAATATCGCGAGCCAATTTAACAATCAGATGCGCATATACAGCGCGTTGTTCTTTATTAATTACAGCGGACACGTTTCGATCGCAGGTACATTCGCAAAACTCATAAAACTTTTTTGTGTAAAAATAGATGATCGGATTAAACCAATGTAGCTTTTGTATAAACGTAAGCAACATTTTGAAAAGAATATCGTTATTTTTTAAATGAATAAGCTCATGAGTTAAAATTAGATCCCATTCTTTTGCTGAAAAATCATATTCAGGAACAAAAATAATCGGTCGGAAAATCCCAGTAATAAATGGGGTACTGATAAGGTTAGACTGGTATAATTTGACCTCCTTGTTAACCTTTAACTGTTTCTTAATTTTATTACATGCCAGAAGTATATTTCCGCATTCTATTCTGGTAGAATTACAGCGGAGCCTGTGGAGTGTGCATATATCCCTAATTAATCTCAAAACATATAATAGTAAAATACCAATCATCCAAATTATCAATGTAGTAATCAAAAAAGCATTGCCATTTTTAAGGGAACTAATGTTGTTTCCACTGGATACAACAGCATAATTAAAATCCTCAGTTTGAATTGAAAGTGCTATCTGTTTTGTATTTAAGCCAATAATAAAAAGCGATAAGCCAATGCCTGGGATCATATAGAAAAGTAGTAATAATTTCGAGATAAAATAAATGGTTCTTATATGCTGATTGAAAAAATAATCAATTAATAGTAAAAGCATAAAGAGAATACTGCCAGATATAGTAGTGGTAAAAATTAATAGAATAAGGTTATTCATCATCTTTCATCAACTCTTCAATAAAATTGTTTAATTTGTCTGCCTGTTTTGCTGAGAGTTCTTTCTTTCCGCATAAGGACGCGACTAGACCTTCTAATGAAGAAATACCTAATTTCCTTTTTAAATTTTGCTCAGAAATTATTCGTCTATATTCTTCTTTGGACATTAAAGGAGTATAAATGGTTTGTTTTACCACCTGACGCATAGTTGCATAGCCTTTTTTGCGAATACGAAATAATATAGTTGCTTTTGTGCCTTGAGCTTGAGGAAAATTTTCACATATGTCATGACTTGAGATACCTTCCGGATGCGCCCAGATAATTTCCATAAATTCATATTCTTTGGGGGATAATGGTTCGTAATTCATAGTTTCACCTCACTTATAAATTATCATATTTATATTATACTATAAATATGTAAAAATACAAGCTTAACAATATTAAATAAAAAATTGACATATTTACTTAATCGTGATAATATGTAAATATAATATAGGAGGTGATACCAATGCAAATGTAAAATGATTGTACGCGAAAATTATTACAGATATTCAAATAAAATGGAGGTAGCATATGAAAAAGATATTTGGATTATTATTAAGTATAGCGTTAATTTCTAATTTAATGATGGGAATAGCATTTGCATCAGAAAAGATTACGAGTGAAGATTTAAGGCAGATATCTGCGTCAGAGATTCCAGATGGTGTAATTCCGATGTAGTTTAAGACTGAATCTGATGCATTAGCTTATTTAAATGAGGTATTTTCGATTTCAAATACAGTGAAAGAGCCGGCTAATGCGTTGGCAAGATCAACGAATGGTAATGCAACTGTGGATTCAGAAAGAATAGGAGTTTTGGGTGGAACTGTAACACTTAAGTTACGTTATGGTACTTCAGGAAATGGAAATACTGGTACCATTACCTATACAGATCCATACACGGTTACATCTGGTTTCAATATGGGTTTTACGTGGACAGAAAATTCATTGGGAGCTGAGATTATGCGTGATGGAAAAGATGTATTTTGTTATGCTGACGGTGTTATTAGTGCATATATTAACTTGGAAAGTGGAGCAACAGAACTTTATGAGCGCGAAGTAAATCTGGAAGGGACTGTTGCGGTAATCAGATAATATGAAGGATAAATATTATATTTTAGACTTTATAGTTCAAGTTGCTAATTTAGCAATATTAGTATTACTTGTCATAGTAATCATTGTAATCATATGGTATTTTATCAAACGTAAGCATTAGGTTATGAATGTGTTGTATCATGGTATTTCAATTATAGGTGTATCAACAACTATAATGTCATTAAATTACACCATTTAAGATAGTAAAAACTTTTAAAGAAGATCAGGTGGAAGTATTTTGCTTGGTCTTTTTTTGATGAGGAGTGGAGAATTACAAGTATCTGGAGATCATGGAAGTGTGATTGGTAAGGCAATTGATGAGGTGTAATCAGTGATATGGATGACACTTGTGGTATTTGGATAAAAAAGTGCGTATAACCACAATATGTGGCGGTTATGGCCCTGAAAATGGGCTGAAATCATGGATTTTTCGGCTGTGTTTTATGGGGCTGAAAATGGCAAAGTGTGGATGACATACCCCGGTTCGAGGATTTTGAACCGGGGTTTTGCTGTGTAAGGGAGAGGGAGGATCGCGATAACCAAAAAAATGAAAGATAGTGGTAAGTGATGAAAATAAGGTTTATCTACTATGGAGCAGGCGAATTTTATAAAATTCTCTGCTTTTTTAGTGGGTAGAAGAGTGGAATTGGAAAAGCATATAGTTTTTTATGTTTTGTTGGTTATCAGTGTGATAACCAATAAAACATATTTTATTAGAGGAGAGGGGCTGATATTAAGAGAAAGGGCAGAATAAAAATGCTTTTATGAAAATTACTGGTAATCACCCCGATAACCAGTAAAAATAAATATTTATTAGGAGGATCAGATGATATTAAAAGAAATATTCCTGAAGACAAATGAAAATGGGGAACTAATTATTGGCAAGCATATTCTTATACAGATGGGAATCGGGAAAGGTGAACAAATATATATAGCATATTTATGTCCATCGGAAGAGGACATTAGATTTTTTGCATTATGACTGTGTTTTCTTGACTAAGTAAGTGTACAAATTAAAAATTATTTGTCTGCAGCCTGCTATCCTTTTCCTTTATTTTATCTGATGCCCTGTACATTCCTCCGTAGATGTTTCAGCTTCAAGCACCGTATTATCAAGAACGAGTATGGAATAATACCGGATTCACACCTGATTTTAGAGAAGACTGGGAGTTTAAAAGAACGAGTTCTGTTTGGATGGAACTCACCAATAATCGCAGAACAGTTCGTATCCCTCTTCCGACTGTGGAGGAGAATATTGTAAGAGCACAACGCTGCATTGGTGCTGATCAAGTGGAACAATGCTTAATCAAATTAAAGGCACCTGATTATGTCATTTTTAAAGAATATCAACTCGATACAATGAATTTATCCTTACTGAACAGGTTAGCAGGAGAAATACAGAAAATGGAGTCTGAGGCAGAAGAGGAACTTTTGAGTATAATAGGGGAATGTGGCTATCTGGTAGATGATCTGGAATTTATCTGCAGAACACTGGAGCATATACGGATAAATAAAGCGCAAATAGAATGTAATGGGCAGATGAGGTTGAAAATTTAAATAAGTATGGGATACTGACAAAATCCCGGATTAGCCATGCGACTAGACCGAGATTATGACGGTACTCTCTTGGGCTCATATTTGGAGGAGGGTAAAGAAAACTGCTTTTACAGAGAGTTCATTTTTAAGCATCCAAGTGGACCTTTACAGGCAGCATTATCTGGGGTACTCCCCTTTGGGAACATAGAACGACTCAAACCTGCCATCTCAATCCAGCTAGCCAGCGATAATTACAGCCTCTGTCATTGTGGATGATCGGCGGTTCTCCTGTCGGAAGCCGAGATATTGACTGCTCCAACATGGTATTAACTAGAACGAAATCCGGTGTTTTGCTGATTCTCCGGCCAGGGAGCATGCCATCAAAACAATCCGCTAGTGCAGAAAGGTAAACTTTACCAACGGGAAGTGCAAACTCAGTAATATCAGTCAGCCACTTTTCATTTGGCTTACCAGCATATAAGTTCCTCATATTTATCCGCTTTTGTATAGCTGCATTCTTGGTTTTTGAAAATGCAATACTTTCTAATAAAATTGGCAGTGAATTATACTTTCAATGCAATAGCAAATTTATTTGTGAATACGTATTGACTCAGCTCCTTTCGGAACCCTTAGGGAGTCCAGGATTTTATCTGCCCCACCCAAAAAACAGGAGCATCGCTCCTGACAAGAAATCAAAATGATTTCGGTCAATATGCGATACTCCTTTTATTAAAGCCTTTGCTGTCTCCCTAAATACTTAGGTCATATTACATTTCTGCGTCCACGAAATATACTGGTTTTTTTCATCAGGTAAATGCTGTATACCATAAGTAATTATTTCCTTTATTCGCTTGGACCTATAGTCAAAATGTAGTTCTGCGTGTTCAGAATAACCACACAGCTCTAAAACACTTATATAAGAACGATCATCTATATTTGCTGATTTTAACCTTAGGTGTGCATATCCTTCACAAAAAGGATCATAAGCCCAAATAGATACCGGCCCATTCGCCGTACCCAGTTGACCCAAATGCGTTCCTTTACCATCCCCTGAAATACAAGCCAAAGTTGTTCCATCCTCAAAAACTACATCGAAGTATATACCAGCACAAACTTTCTCATCGAAAATACCAGGTATCCTTCCCATTACCATATTTTCATATTTATTATATCCGAGAGGTCCACTATTCCATGGTGAATTTATTGTAAGTCCTCCAGTGGTATTTAATTGGCTTAATACATCATCTGTCAACTTATCGGGATCGACTAAGTTTCGCCAAGGAATCGCCATAATAACTCTATCATCACAAATTCTTGGTTCAGTTTTATCGGATGGATCTTTTCTTTTCCCATAATATGGTGAACTTGACGATATATATGGTGAAGATCCCATTGCACTTATCGCATTGCGTACACTCGTATCTGTAAAATCTCCCAAACCATGCAGCAACGGATTAGGCTTATAAGTACTGTCTTTCCAAAACTTTTTATAATCTATTTTCCAACTCTTAACTTTTTTTCCCAGCCCCATATCTCTTGCCGCTGCTTCTATATCTACAATATCAATGGGAGAGCGATCATATAGTGGTAAATTGTCTGGATTATCTTTGCCTGATAACCGCTTAGCTGGAGCCGCCACATGGATTCGTTCGACTTCGGTATTATCAACTACATGTTTTGATGTTGTACAATAGTATCTTTGTTTTAATGCAGTCATTAAACCCGCCATTGACATATTATCAAGGCATACTTCCCCATACACGGCTTTAGGTGCTATGTAATAGTCGTCCTCACCTTGACTGCTTTGATGTTTAAGAAGATAGTCCTCTCCAGATGCACTAATTGTACAAACAAAATCAAGAGCAGTAAATACTTCTACGGGATTTAAAATCATAAGATTATCTGAACCTCTCAAAGTCGTATCCAAATATCCCTTGAATTTCCCTTTTAAATTCCCACGCTTATAAACTTCAAATTCTGTAGCGGATAGCCTTTAGGTCTCACTAATAACTTCGACACCTCGTGAAGGCTCTAAAATACTTAAAACTAATTTTTGTCCGGCAGGTCGGTAACCATTACTGTAAATTTCTGATAGTGAATATTTTTTACCACTAATTAAATCTAAGTAATTTTCATTATCAGATGAAATAGCCAGAAAATCAGCATGCCCAATAAAGTCTTCATGGGATCTAATTGTTAAACTGTCGAACTTAATACCGGGTTTCATGACGACAAAAACCCATCGTTTAAAATAATCTGCCATAATAAAACTCCTTTTATTTAGATTTTTTGTTTTAATAACTGTAAACCGGAATTACAGTTATTAGTTATCAAGTGTGTGCACTAATATTATTATAGTGTGCTTACAATTTGTTGATTAAAATTGAACGTATATTCGAATTGCGTTATTGACAAAAATTTAGATTTATATTATATTTACTAAAATTAAAAAAAGTTAATAAGAAGCAGGTTATTTAATGAGTTACGACTTTTATCAAACACTTATACTAAAACAGGGAAAAAGATGAATAACTATATTTATATCATTATATTAACATTTATATTAGCATCAGCGAATTTGGGAAACGATCATAATAAATATTCTGAAGCAACTATCGTTGAAAACAAGGATTCGGGAGATATGCAAGAAAATATGTGGAATCCCGAAACGAAAGGAATTCAGGATAAAAATTTGGAGCTAAACAAAACAGATGAGCAAGTTGCGTCTGAAAATGAAGAAGTGAATAAAAGCACTTCAAAGGAAACTGATGAATATTTATCATATTTTGTTGGAAAAGTATTTGATCCTTCTTACCATCCTCCGACAGCCGCCTCTGGTTCTGTGATGGAAGAAATCGTAATTGATAAAATAGAAGCTGGGAAAGCTTCCGGGCACATTTCCTGTTATGTAGCTTTTTTAGGGTCACGTGGTACTTTTGACAATGCTCCAATAAATGATGATAATAGTATTATTGTTACAGTTAAATGGAGTGGCAAAGATCCTCAAACTGATGAACGTTTCCCTATAGCATATACCAAAACCAAACTAATTTTTGATCGAGTTTTAGATGGTAACCCTGTTATAAAAACAATTGAACTTGGCCCCATCGAAGGATGTGAAGAAATCTTAGAAGAATATTATTTCAATAGTACGCCAGGAACTATTAGTGAATGGTTTTCAAATAACTATATGTATTATGATCTAAATATGACTGAAGAAGAGATGATTGATTGGATAGCAAAAAACATCAATACACCCTAAAATAACTCTAATCAAGAATCCAGTACCTGTAATATGAGACGGGATTTTATCAGACTTCTAAGATAATTTGACACAAAAACCATTGTAAACATATGCAAATACACAATCTATAAGTACTGCGAGAGAGTCTGAAATGTACTAATAGTGATTTGAATGGGGGCGGACAAAATCCTGGACTCCCTAAGGGTTCCAAAAGGAACTGAATCAGTACGTATTTGCTATCGCATTAAAAGTATATAATCAGTGTTATTCGGTAACCATAACACTAAATTCCAAAATCCTTCAACAAAACAAGGCAGGACTGCCTGGACAGAAAGTTCTGTGTACTCAGCATGGACTTCTGCTGTCTGGGCAGGCTTGCTTTTTCAAAATTATGACGATATTGTCTGGGGGCAACCATAGTTTTTCTTAAACACATTGTTTAAATAGCGTAAGTTACTGAGATATTCCTGAAAATTGAGACCGAAATTTTCAGTGAAAAATGTGATAAGTAGGTCACTGACAGATGCTCGTGACGTGCCACATCTGACAGCGGCAGTTTTTCCTGATAATTTGCTTCTATATAGGAAAGGATACTACGCATCGTCTTTGTCTTCATATACGCTTTATTCAGTTCATCCTCACTGGGAATGCGGTAGGGAACCGCAGTCGTAATATGAAAGAAAAGGAGGTTCAGCAGGCTCATGCATTGAAATGTCCTCCTTCTTTATTTTTTAGGCTTATTATAGTGTTTCCCGTGTGTAATTTCTTTTATAATCACGCTGTATCAGTTTGGCACCTGCAAGTCCGACAGTTCAAACGTTGTGCCGCGCTTAAATTCATCAATCATGGCTATTTATTATCTCTTGTCTTCCTGACCCTGGTGGCAATCATCACACTGTCATTCCTGAATGTGGAAGCGGAAAACGACAGGTTAAAAAACGAAAAAGAGAGGAGAGGCTGACAGGCCAAAGAAATCCCCCGGTTCGGTTATTCAGAGCCGGGGAATTTCTTTGGCCTGATATCGTATAAAATGATATAAAAATAAGGTTGTTCTGATATTGTGGGAACCGGAGCAAAAGGGTATACTTTGGTTAACGAAGCGAGTATGAGTTAAGTGCTCAAAATAAAGGAGGAGAAAGCGTGGAATATGGAATAATCCCGGGAAGACCGTGGTTTGACAGCAGGGGAGACAGAATACAGGCTCATGGGGGAAGCATAATTGAAGTGGATGGCAGATATTACTTCTATGGGGAAAATAAAGAGAACACAGTCCCAGGGTCCGGAGTCTGGCATAATGGTGTGAACTGCTATTCATCGAAGGATTTGATAAACTGGACATTTGAAAATACGATATTAAAGGCAGCCGATGATGAGAGACATCCCCTGCATCCGTCCAGAATCATGGACAGGCCACATATCATTTACAATGAAAAAAATAAAGAATATGTCATGTGGATGAAGCTGGTGGGCTCGGATGAGGAACCAAGAAACTGGAAGCATCAGTATATGGGAATTGCCACATCGAAGATGATTACCGGGGAATTTAAGCTGATAGACAGAATTGTTCCCCTCGATATGAGCAGCGGCGATTTTGATTTGTTTGTCGATGAGGACAAAAAAGCATTTCTCATTTTTGGAAAGGTGCACACGGAGATTGTGATTGCCGATCTGGCGGATGATTATAAGAACGTAACCGGTCATTATTCGACCCATCTGCATTTCATCGGGCCGCCGATTGCACGGGAAGCGCCGGCTGTATTCAAGAGGGGACGGTGGTACTATATGATTACTTCCGGTACAACTGGGTATTATCCGAACCGTGCATTGGCGGCCAGAGCGGAGCAAATGCATGGGCCATGGTACATTACCGGAGACCCATGCATTGGTGATAAGGCTGGCAATACATTTAATTCCCAAATCAGCAGTGTCTTTTCGGTTCCTCAGAAAGATTTTTATCTTGCGGTTGGCGACAGATGGGTGCCAGATTTAAATCGGGAGCATCAAAAAAGTTCCTGGAACATTAATACGAGTATAGCGCAATACGTGTGGCTGCCGGTTACATTTGAAGAGGATGTTCCCAAAATTGAATGGAAGTCTCAATGGAATCCGGAGATATAAGGAAAAGGAGAGCGGAAAATGAATGGTAGAGAGTTGGCAGAGGAAATTATAAAAGGGGTAGGAGGAAAAAACAATGTGGTCAGTGTGACCCATTGTGCCACACGGCTGAGATTTGAGCTGGCCGATGAGGCGCTGGCTGATGACGAGATGATTAAGGGGACACCAAAGGTTATGGGCGTGATGAGAGCTGGTGGACAGTACCAGGTAATTATTGGTAACGCGGTGAAAGATGTTTATAAAGATGTACAGAATGCTTTAGGTAACGGTTCCAAAGAGACGGATATGGATGAGGTGAAAGAAAAGCTGGACAGCATCAAATCGAAAAATAAGGAGAAGCTGATTAACCGATTATCAAGGGCGCTTATGAATATGATCTATCCACTGGTGCCGACCATGGCTGCGGTCGGTGTGCTGAAAGGCTGTCTGGCAATCTTTGTGACAGCAGGGATTCTGAATACGACAGACGGTACCTATGTGATTCTGTCTGCTGCCAATGATGGATTTTTATACTTTTTACCGATTATTATTGCGTTCTCGGTGGCTAAGTACGCAGGTTCCAATCCTTATGTCGGTTCCGTTATCGGTGCAAGTCTTGTTCTTCCGGCAATCGTTACAGTCATGGGGGAAGGAAGCCTGACATTTTTGGGAATTCCAGTCGCCTCAGTGACTTATGGCAATTCCATATTCCCGGTTATGATCAGCGTACTGCTTGCTGGAAAATTCGAAAAATTTCTTGATAAATACATACCGGCATTTCTGGAATTTGTTAAGCTAATCATTCTTGTTCTGGTTATGGTTCCATTTACATTTTTAGTGATCGGACCGGTGTTTACAATGGTTGGTGAAGTACTTGCAAACGGTACGATGGGAATCTATAATTTAAGTCCTCTGCTTGCAGGTGTGATATTTGGTGCGTTCTGGCAGGTTTGTGTTATGTTTGGGCTTCATTACGCATTCATCCCGATTTTGACAGATATTACAATCAGACAGGGTTCCAACAGCTTCAACCCGATTCTGGGCATGGGTGTCTGGGCATTGGCCGGAGCTGCATTAGGATTTGCACTGAAGGCGAAGAAGAAAGATCGAAAATCCATAGGTTTTACTGCGATGACATCGGCACTTTTCGGAATTACGGAGCCAGCGATTTTCGGTGTGGCGCTGCCTTATAGAAAACCGTTTATCTGTGCAATGATTGCAGGTGGTATTGCGGGTCCGTTATGCTCTGTATTAGGTGTAAATCAGTTTGCGGCAGCTACGGTGGGAGGAATCCTGACGTTTGGTGCTCATATGGATCCGAGCGGAAACCCCAGGTCAATCATTGGCTATTTTGTGACATTTGCTGTCAGCTTTGGAATCAGTACCATTCTCACGTACTTAACCACGGATAAAGATGTGTAACAGACCAAGGAAAGGAGTGCAGCATGGAAAAATATTTAAATGTGAATTTAACACCACAAGAGCGTGCGGCTGACCTTTTATCCAGGCTGAGTCTGGAAGAGAAAATGGGCCAGGTGAACTGCCTGTTTCCCCGAAGGGATAACTGGGAGGAACTTGCGCAGCAGGCGAAATATGGAATTGGCCAGGTCAGTACTCTAAATATCAGGAAATTAAAAAGCCTGGATGAAGCGGCCGCATGGCAGCGAAAGATTCAGAAGATGGTCATGGAGAACAGTCCGCACCACGTTCCGGCAGTTTTTCATATGGAAGGACTATGCGGCCCGTTTATACAGAATTCTGTCAGCCTTCCGTCCGGAATCGCCAGGGGGTCTTCCTGGGACCCTGAGCTGGAAGAATCGTTGGGGAAAATTGTGAGCAGACAAGAACTTTCCTGCGGTATTACCCAGGTTCTGGCTCCGGTTTTAGATATTAGCAGGGACTCCCGAATGGGCAGGCAGAGCGAAACATATGGGGAAGACCCGACACTGGCGGCAGCGCTTGGAACTGCTTATACGAATGGCGTTCAGGAGGGAGAAACGGCTGGTAGAAAGGCGGAATCTGTTGCAAAGCATTTTCTTGGATTTCATAATTCCCAGGGAGGAATCCATGGGGCTAACTGTGACATTCCGGAAAGACTCTTAAATGAAGTTTACGGAAAACCATTCCAAGCGTCCATCAGCGAAGCAAACTTGAGAGGAATTATGCCCTGCTATTCATCTATTAACGGAGAACCATTGTCATCCTCTCATAAAATGTTGACCGGGCTGTTAAGGGAAGAGATGGGGTTTGATGGAGTCTGTGCAGCCGATTATGGAGCCGTGGGAAATGTCTTTCATGTACAGAAAGTAGGAGAAAGCGTCACGGAAGCCGGCCTTATGTGTATGGAAGCTGGAATGGATGTAGAAATGCAGAACTGCGTTGGGTTTAACGAAGAATTGAAAGAGTGGTTCCGATCAGGAAGAGCAAATATGGAGATTCTGGACCGTGCAGTTAGACGTATTCTGGAAGCAAAGTTCCGCATGGGAATTTTCGAGCATCCATATGCGCTGGAAAACGAAGCGCTTCAGGAGGCATTTTACAGGAAGGAAGATGAGGGCATACTGCTGCGGGCGGCGTTAGAATCTCTGATTCTTCTGAAAAACAATGGCGTATTGCCATTCAATCCAAACGGCCGGAAAATAGCAGTGGTGGGCTGCCATGCACAAAATGCCAGATGTTTCTTCGGCGGATATACGCATATCAGTATGATGGAAGCGGTACATGCTGTGGCTAATTCCATTGCTGGTATGAAAGCAGGCAGTGTGGAGGGACGGGAGATGATAACCGTTCCGGGAACACAGATTCAGAGTGACGAGACGGAGGCGTTCGACGGTGTGCTAAGACAACTCAAGCCGGACTGCCCGAATCTCCTGGAGGAATTAAGCAGAAGAATACCGGAGGCAAAAATCCGGTACGCGTACGGTTATCCGATTGCGGGCGATGACCTGTCCCATATTGATGAAGCGCTTGAGGCAGTGGCGGAGGCCGATCTGGTAATCATGACGCTGGGCGGAAAGAATGGTTCCTGTTCTGTTGCCTCTATGGGAGAAGGTGTGGATGGAACCAATATCAATCTGCCATTTTGCCAGGAGACATTCATCCGGCGGGCAGCAGAGCTTGGCAAACCGATGGTGGGAATTCATTTTGATGGAAGACCTATATCCAGTGATGCGGCAGACCAATACCTGGATGCGATTCTGGAGGCATGGAATCCTGCAGAGAAGGGGGCGGAAGCAGTTGTTAAGGTGCTTATCGGAGAATATAATCCAGGCGGCCGTCTTCCCGTGTCCGTGGCCAGATGTGCAGGTCAGATTCCAATTTACTATAACCATCCGAACGGCTCTGCCTATCACCAGGGAGAAAGTATTGGATTTAAAAATTATGTGGATATGCCACATACTCCAAGGTATTATTTTGGCCATGGGCTTTCCTATACGACATTCGAATACTCCGGTTTAAAAATTGATCAAAAGTCAATTGGTCCAAAAGAGCAGATTGGAATTGAGTTAACAATAAAAAATACAGGAAGCAGAAAAGGAGATGAAATTATTCAGCTCTACTTCCGTGATCTGTATGCCAGCACAACGAGACCGGTTAAGGAACTGGCTGGCTTTAAACGAATCACACTGAAGGCTGGAGAGGAAAAAAGAGTTTTCTTCGTGATGAAGGCCAGTCAGACAGCCTTTCTTGATAGAACGATGCGGTGGAAGATTGAAAAGGGAGAGTTTGAGATTCAGATTGGAAGCTCTTCGGAAGAGATCCAATTATGTGATATGTTCTGTATTACAGAAGATGCGTGGATAGAAGGCAGAGAAAGAGGATTCTATGCGGACGCCCGAGTGATTTAGGATAGAATGCAGCAAAAGCGGCAGAATGGTTAAAAAAGCGAGAAAGGAACAGCAGGGCATGACATGTGATTGTCCTGCTGTTTTCTAGGTATACATTGGGAAAATGATTTAAAGAAAATGACTCTCACTTTCTCTGGGAGGGAAAACGCTTAAATTTTTCTTTGTATTTTTTGTAGAAAAAGGTTGGATTGTTAAAGCCCGATTGCGCGGCGATTTCGTTAATATTCATATCCGTAGTGGTTAGAAGCACTCTTGCTTTATTCAGTCTCTTTTCAAGAATAATCTCCGAGTACGATTTCCCGGTTTTTTTCTTGAGGAGCGTACTTAGGTAATTGGGTGAGTAGTTGAACTTTCTGGCCAGTGCAGAAAGGCTGATGTCGTCGATATTGGTTTCCAAATATTTAAGGATTTCCAGAATTTCAGTATCCTGTCTGCTGGTTTGCCCGTTTGTCTCGTAATCGAAATCGCGAACCAGCTTTATGAAGAAAATATTCAAATAGTGGCCGACAGCTTCACTGGAACCGATGGCAGGAAAGAAAGTTTCCATCAGCATTTCGCAGATTAGAGAGTGAATCTGTGTGAATTCTTTATTTTTAAATATAATGTATTGTCTGTGATTGGCTGTTTCTGAAATAACTTCCAGGATAAAGTCGGTGATGATGCCTTTGCTGAATGAGTTCATCAGCAGTTCATTGCGAAAGTATTCTTTCGTAATTAAAATATTGATGATGATATCGTCTTCTCCGGTAGGAGCGATTGAGTGAGGGACGTTTGTATCAATCAGGCAAAGTTCCCCTTTTTTCAGTGTAACCTCTCTTCCATCAATGATTTGAGTAAATTCACCATTATAGACGTAACTGATTTCTATGAAGTTATGGATATGCTCCGGGACAGGGGAGAAACGATTGTGCCTTCTAATGGTAAAATCCTCATTTTGTGGGATATACCCATCGAAGATATATAGCTTTTGACCATTCTGCACCGTATACTTCATTTCGGAATAGGATTTTGACAGTTCTCCAGTTTCCAGATATTTTAGTTCGCTTGGTTTTCGCTGCCGCAGAAATGTATCCAGATATTCGAGTCTTTGCATGTAGGACTCCTTTCGTAAAATATGATATAAAAGTACATGTGAACTGCCATTGTCTTTCTTTAATTCTCATATTATCATAGGAAAGCAAAAATGGAAAGGAATCTCTTGAAAAGTTATAAGAAAAGGGAGCTTTACAGAAAAAATATAGCGTGAGGATGTGAAATTGTGGACAGAATCGAAAAAGTGATAAATGGAGAATATGATAACCATATGATGCCGTTTCTTTGGATGCACGGAGAAGAGAGAAATGTAATAAAAGACTATCTTGAAAAGATAGCAGGCTGTGGGATGGGAGCGGTGTGCCTGGAATCGAGGCCGTATGAAGCTTTTTTAGAAGAACCCTGGTGGAAGGATTTAGAATTTATTACAGGAGAATGTGAACGGTTGGGAATGGATGTTTGGATTTTAGACGATAAGCATTTTCCTACCGGTTATGCGGCAGGGATGATAGAGGAAAGATATCCTCAACTGAGAAAAATGTATTTAACTGTCCGATCTCTCGATTTTGTGGGTCCGAAAAAGAATGGGCGAATTCTTCTGAAATGGCTGAAGACGGACCGGCCCAATATCATGAATGTGGGAGCAGAAAAACCAGAATTGTGTGACAGTGACTGCGGTGAAACACAGGTTTTGGGTGTACTGGCGGCGCGAAAGTCGGGAGATCGGGAGATTGACGAAGAATCCATTCTTTTTTTGCCATATGAGGAGGAAAAAGGCATTCTAAAATGGGATATACCGGAAGGAGAATGGTCTGTATTTCTTCTGTCGGCAACGTATCAGGGAGGAGAAGCTGCTACGGAAGGATACTTGAATCCATTGCAGAGAGAAGCTGCTGAAGTATTGCTTGAAACGGTGTACGTCCCTCATTATGAACGGCTGAAGGAGAAGTTTGGAACCGTCATCAAAGGATTTTTTTCTGACGAACCCCGTCTGGGCAATGCGAAAGGCCCGGATGCGTCGATTGGAAGATACGAAATGCCGCTGCCATGGAAACCTGGAATGGAGAGAGAGCTGGCTGCAGAGCTGGATCTTTCGGAGCAGGAGCTCATGAAAAGGCTGCTGCTGCTGTTTCTTGGCGACTCAGCAGGAGCACATGAAATCCGGTATCAGTATATGGATTTCATCAGTAGAATGTATTCGGAAAACTTTTCTAATGTGATTGGAAACTGGTGTACAGAGCGGGGAATTGAGTATATTGGTCATGTGATAGAAGATAATAATGCTCATGCCCGTCTGGGGTATGGAGCAGGCCATTTTTTTAAGTCCATGTCAGGTCAGGATATGTCAGGAATTGATGTAGTGCTGCATCAACTGATGCCCCGTCAGAACCGCCATATGTTTAAATCCTTTACGAGTACAGGCTGGGATGGGGAATTCTTTACATTTGGCCTGGCCAGGCTTGGAGCTTCTCTGGGCCATTTGGATCCAAGAAAAAAGGGCAGAACAATGTGTGAAGTATTTGGTGCATACGGCTGGGCGGAGGGACTTAAACTGATGAAATGGATTACAGATCACATGGTGGCCAATGGTGTGAACTATTTTGTCCCTCATGCATTTTCCATGAAGGATTTTCCGGATCTGGACTGTCCGCCGCATCTCTATGCACATGGTAATAATCCGGAGTTCACTTATCTGAATATCTTATCGGAATACACTAACAGGCTGGGATTTCTGCTGTCGGGAGGAAAACATGGAGGCAATACGGGTCTCCTCTACCATGCGGAGGCGGAGTGGTCCGGTAATTACATGTTGTTCCAGAAACCGGCGAGAGTTATGAGTGAAAATCAGATTGAGTTTGACATTCTATCCGCGGATATGCTGACCCAAAGCAGGACAGTCGGCGGGGGGCAGATTGTCGTAAATGGGCAGAAATTTTGCTCGCTGATCGTCCCATACGCGCAGCGGCTTCCTGAAAAGCTTATAAAAAGTCTCGTCCGACTGGGAGAAAACGGATTGAACATTCTGTTTATAGACGAACTCCCGGAGGCTCTCAGCGAAAAAGGAGGAGACATCGGCTTGCTTAATAAGCTGCATTCAATCTCAAGGGTCTGTACATTGCAGGAACTGCCGGAGAAATTAGAGGGAGAAACGGACCGGTTGATTACGGATAGAGAGGTTCCATATTTAAGGTATTACCATTATTTCCATGAAGATGGGGAAATCTTCCTGTTGTTTAATGAAGACCTGTATGAGAATCTGAACGTTCATGTCACATTTCCCACGGACCAGCCTCTGCATGGATACGCTCCCATGGAAAACAGGAGGGTGGACCTTCCTCGGGAGGGCGAGGGGTATTCCATTACTTTGGCTAAAGGGGAATTGATGGTTCTTTATACAAATACAGCGGAAGAAAAGGAAACGAAAGTTGGAAATGTATTATCACAGGCAGCCGTATTTGAGGCGGTAAATGCATTCAGTCTTAAAAATCAGCACTGGACTGTAGAAGTAGGAAAAGGGTTGGGTGGACCAAAACAGCAGATCTGGGAGTTTGATTCGCTCCCGGATCTGGACCGAATATCAGAACTGGAGGATTTTTCCGGAGAATTGATTTACCGCACGGAATTTTCATCATGCCTGGAGCAGATGAGCTTGGTGATCGAGGAGGTGAATGAAATTGCAGAAGTACATCTGAATGGAATTTCTGTTGGAAGAAGAATTTCCTATCCCTATGCCTTTGACTTAACCGGTTATAGTATCGGTGGCAAAAATGTTCTGGAGATTCGTGTAGTCAACAATTTGGGACGTTACAGGAAGGATTATTTGTCGCAGTTCATTGTAATGGAACCTTTGGGAATTACGGGAGATGTGGTGTTGTATTCCAGGAGGAATGATTTGATTGAGGAAGGCTGAGTTTTATGAAGAAGATAGAGAAATATGGAGTATTTGAGGCTGTATTGAATTGTGAAGATGTCACGGACTTAATTGCTGGAGAGGCAGTATTTAAGAGAGGGACGGCAGAAAAGCGGGTAAGGTTATTTAAAAACCATTCTGGAGAATATATGGTTCGTTTTATGCCGCAGATGGAAGGAATATGGAGTTACCAGATTATGATTGGAACCGAGGAACGTTCCGGAAAATTTGAATGTACGGCAGCGCGAGGAGAGAATCATGGTGTCGTCCATGCAGAGGGTGACCACTTTCAATATCAGGATGGAAGTACCTATATACCGGTTGGAACTACGTGTTATGCCTGGATTCATCAAACGGAAGAACTTCAGGAGGAAACTCTTGATACACTGGCAGAATCACCTTTTAATAAAATACGCATGTGTGTCTTTCCAAAATCAATGCCTTATAATAACAATGAACCAGATTGTTATCCATTTTTAAAGAAAGAAGACGGTTCCTGGGAGGTAAATGATCCGGATCCGGTATTCTGGGAAAAGCTGGATAAAAGAATTAAACAGTTGATGGAACTGGGAATAGAAGCGGATTTAATTTTGTTCCATCCGTATGACAGATGGGGATTTTCAAAACTCACACAGATGGAATCGCGCGTTTATCTGGAGTACTGTATTGCTCGTCTGTCTGCATATAGAAACCTCTGGTGGAGTCTTGCAAACGAGTATGAAGTTTTGTACGAAAAGTCTCTGGATGACTGGGATGAATATGGGAAGATACTGATGGAGAAGGATATTTACGTCCATCTTATTTCCATACATGATATCATTGCGCCTTATCCTAAGAGAACCTGGATGACACACTGTTCTATTCAGTCAGGAGAACTTCACCGGATTATTTTCTGGAAGCGGGAATACGGAATACCGATCATTATTGATGAATGTGGTTATGAAGGTGATCTTCCGTACAATTGGGGGAATTTATCAGCCTTTGAAATGGTGCACCGATTCTGGTGGACAGTATGCAGAGGCGGATTTTGTACACATGGAGAGACTTATGACAGGAGTGACGAGGTGTTGTGGTGGGCAAAAGGCGGCCAGTTATATGGAGAGAGCGTTAAGCGAATCGCCTTTTTAAAGGAACTCCTGTACAGTCTTCCGGGACAGTGGAAAGCCAGCGAAACTGTACTTGTAAATCCAAATCAGGATGAAAAAACGGAAGACGCGACGGAGTCTCCTTTCCACAGGCTGTTAAAAAAAGCGTCGCCGGAAGCACAGGATAATTATACTATAGCCAACAGTCCCATGAAGCTGGAAGGGAAAACGTATGAATTAGAGTATTTTGGACGTTACTGTCCAGGAAAAAAAGAACTTCATCTCCCAGAAAACGGAAGTTACAAAGTGGAGATCATAGATATTTGGGAAATGACAAGAAGACTGTCTGTGGAAGGGATCAATGGAAAGGTGAAGATTGGACTGCCTGCAAAGGAAGGAATTGCGCTGCTGGTAATGAAGGAGAATTATGTGTCATCCTGACGCAAGGCGGGCGGTGATTTAAAAATGCAGCTGTCTGCGGAGTGGTACAACCGAGAGTATAAGAAGTAATCAATATTTCGGGTCTTTAAACCGTTTTACCTTCTTTTGGCAGTTTTCTATAATGCTTCTTATGCATCTTATAAAAATGGGCATAACTGTTAAAGCCTGTCAAAAATACATTATGATGGAGCTTAATCGGTCCATGATCTGCGCAACGACGGCTTTTTCTTTGCCGTCGTCCGGCAGATAGTAGTTATACTATTTAATTTGATAATTTGCTTAACTGTTAAGCATAGTTATACTTGTTTCTATACTTTCTGAAATAATGAACTGTAACAAGCATACCTAATAATTCTGCAACAGGGAGTGACAGCCATGGTAAAATTTCAAAATGAATTCGTGATTTCTACAAAACATTGATTTTGCAGTACTTAATTCACTTCATTTCGGTTTACGAGTGACAAAAATAGAGTTACAATGATCTTACAGGAGCCTGTTTTCATGTGTGCAAGCATGGCAGACAGGCATCTGGGTAAGTGTGCAAGACTAAATTCCACATGCCAAATTTTTGTAGGATTAAATTCGGCAGTGGATTCCGTCTTGATTCTAATTCTATTTTTTAAGTAACGATGGTTTTAAGTGGACTTGGTCGCCAGGTATTTCCTGGAGACATAAAAGTCGGTGTAACCTGTTATTTAAAAGCATCTTAGACAGCCTGAATGGAGAGCAGCCATTCAGGCTGTCTCTGGCTTCACTGTTGATATGATTCATAAGTACGCAGGCATCTCTCTGCTTATAGTGATCCAGACTCTGACCTTTGGGAATCACATACCGGATGTATTCATGATTTTTCTCGATACGTCCTTTTTGCCAGGAAGAGTTCGGATTGCAGTAAAAGATTTTGGTGCGAATTTCACCATTTTTATCACACTCCAATCGTTCTGGAAATTGAAATTCCACACCATTATCAGTCAAGATTACAGGGAACAGTTCCTGAAATACCTTAATACCGAGTTTTTCTGTCAAATAGTCGAAAACTTTTATGACCTGGTCCTGTGATTTCTCTTGCAGCACAAAAATAAGCATAAGGGAACAGTTCCGGAAAAAGATGGTAAGGAAAGCCTGAGTGCTGTTATCCCGGCCGCCTTCTACGGTATCAAGTTCGACAACTGGAATATCTGGATTTTCCTGAATGAATTTTTGAAAATCCTCGTAGGTTCGTCCTATACGGAATTCTTTTGCAGCCAGGCTGACCCTTGTACCAGTTTTTCTTGGCTTGCATTTGTAACGTACCTTGCGGTGTAAATCGATGTTTTTAGCAGTAAAAACACCCTGATCGATATAATTGTAGAGCGTCTTTCTGGAACAAGGAATCTCGTGTCCGTGAAAGGCATAAATGTGCGCCAGTGACTGTCCCTGGGCAAGCAATGGTGAGATAAGCGTATCAAGCATTGCGATATCGGCAGGAGCCTGGTTAATCCCCTGCCTGCATGATACAAGCAGCTCCTGAGAGGATTGATCTGCATTCTGGGCAATGTAGTAGGCTTTTTCCTTATTGCAGGTCCGCTGCCTTGCGCAGTGATTGCACACAAAAGGTGCTTTAGATATAGAGGCACATTGAGGCTCCCGGTATTCAGAACACAGATAGCTGCATTTTGAAACCAGCAGCTTTACATCATAGCAGCTCTTACACATCTTTACACAGTCTTTTTTATCGCAAAGGAAACGCAGGGTGCATTCTTTGAAGAGAGCACATCTAGCCGGCTTCATCGGATCTTTCTCGCGAGGCTGAAGCGTACGGTATTTCTTTACTTCCTTTGCAATGGTGCTGGGATGCTTATCTAGTTTTCTTGCGTTAGCAGCAAAGGGCAAGCCGTCATTTAATCCTTTTTCGATGTGGATGCGCTGGCTGGTTGAAAGGTGTTTGTGATCATATTCTTTTTTCTTAGGCATAAATAATCCTCCTTGACTGGAGGAATCCACTTACCAAGATAATCATAGCATGATAAGTGTAACACTAAAATCGCTAATCACGAAGTTAGTTGGTGAAACAAGAATTTAATATTACATTTTACAAGGTCTCTTGAAAAAACTTCTTGACTTGGAGTTCACTCCAGGTCTTATAATGATTCTGTAACAGAAAGAGCGGAGCTGACAGAATATCTGAAATACAAGATTTTCAGATATCTTGAGGCTGCTGTGACCGGAAACATAGTATAGCTGCTCCGGGCAGCTGCGAAGAAAAGAATGGAGGAAGAATAATGAGGAATTTTGATTATCAGACACCAACGAGGCTTATATTTGGAGAAGGTGTTGTAGAAAAACTTCCGGAGGTGATGAAGCCGCTTGGAAGGAAGATTCTGCTTACCTATGGCGGCGGAAGTATTAAAAAGATTGGGTTATACGACAGGGTAAAGGAGCTGTTAAAAGAGTTTGAGGTATTCGAGCTTTCCGGTATTGAACCCAATCCCAAATATTCTACCAGTGTATTGGACGGAGTAAGGCTTTGTAAGGAAAATGACATTGACGTCATCCTTGCAGTGGGCGGCGGCAGTGTGCTTGACTGCTCCAAAGCGATCGCAGCCGGTGCAAAATATGAGGGAGAAACATGGGACCTGATTTCTTATCAGGCATTTGCAAAGGAAGCGTTGCCTATCGTGGATATTCTGACACTGGCCGCCACCGGTAGTGAGTACGACTGCGGCGGCGTAATCTCCAGAACAGAGACTAATGACAAAATAGGGTACATGGATCCACATCTATTCCCTGTATGCTCCATTCTGGATCCATGCTACACCTTTACCGTATCAAAAAAGCAGACTGCGGCTGGCTGTGCCGATGCCATGAACCATGTCATGGAGCAGTATTTTACAGAAGACACAACATTATTAAATGACGGCTTCTGTGAAGCTGAGCTGAAGAGCCTTATGTATAACACAAGGATTGCGTTGGAAAATCCGGAAGATTACAGAGCAAGAGCCGAGCTGATGCTGGACTGCACCTATGGCTGCAATGGGATTCTTGCATTGGGGAACAGTGCGTCAGGCTGGCCATGCCATGCGATCGAACATGCGTTAAGCGCATTCTATGATATTACCCATGGAGAAGGGCTTGCAATTATTACTCCGAGATGGATGAAGCATATTCTTAGTGACAGAACGTTAGACAGATTTGTGAAATATGGAATCAATGTATTTGGCATTGATGCGTCTCTGGACAAATGGGAGATTGCAGAAAAGGCGATTGAAGAGACTTACAGTTTCTTCGAGTCCATCGGTATTCCGATGCACTTAAGGGAAGTCGGTATTGATGAAAGCAGAGTATCCGAAATGGCGCATCATATAGCGGTTAATGAGGGGCTGGATCAGGCCTACGTTCCGCTGACGGAAGAAGATATTGAAAAAATCATCAGGGAGTCACTGTAATCAGGAGGTATATATTAAAAATGAAATATGCAGAATTAGGAAATACAGGAATACAGGTTTCAAGAATCTGTGTGGGTGGAATGTCCTTTGGCAGAGCAAGCGAAGATTTTCATCTATGGACATTAGATCAGGAGCATACAACAGCGATGATTGGCCATGCCCTGGAGCTTGGCGTCAATTTTATTGATACGGCCAATACTTATTCCCATGGTACCAGCGAGGAATATATTGGCTGTGCGCTGAAGGAACTGGGTGTAAAAAGAGAGCATGTAGTTCTGGCTTCCAAAGTTTATTTTAATGAAGGAAAGCTGTCAAAAGAAGCGATTACCAGAGAGATTGATGGAACCTTAAAGCGGCTTGATACCGATTATCTGGATCTTTATCAGATTCATCGATTTGATTATGATACACCTGTTGAAGAGACTATGGAGGCCCTGGACGCGTTAATAAAGGCGGGAAAAGTCCGCGCAATCGGGGCGTCTGCCATGTATGGCTACCAGTTCCATAATATGCAGGTGACAGCTGAGAAAAATGGGTGGACACTTTTTTCAACGATGCAGAATCACTATAACCTTTTATACCGGGAGGATGAAAGAGAGTTAATTCCGATCTGTGACCAATACCATGTGGCAAGAATTCCATATAGCCCGCTTGCGGGCGGGCACCTGGCGCATACTGGCTGGACCACTGGATCAAAACGCAGCCAGACGGACCGGACACTGCGCAAAAAATATGACCAGGCCATGGATCAGGATCTCCTGATTATCGAAAGAGTGGATCAGCTTGCTCAGAAATATGGCGTTTCTATGACGCAGATTGCCCTTGCATGGCAATATAAAAAAGGTGTGACGGCGCCAATCGTAGGAGCTACCAGTGTTCCGCATTTTGATGACGCGGTAAAAGCTGTTGACTTTACCATTACAGATGAGGATGTATCTTATCTGGAAGAATTGTATATGAGACATAAAGTTGTGGGGGCACTTCCGGAAGAATAGTTTAATGAGAGGCAGGAAAGGATCAGGGCTGTAAAAAAACATTTTTACAGCCCCAGGATAGCCTCTTTCTCTGTCTACGCTGCCTTGTCCCGGCTTATATAATATCTGATCAAACGATTCAACGTTTGGTTTAACTGCGCAATTATCTTATGTAGTTTTTCATTTTCAGCTAAAATCTTTAAATACTCCATTTCCATAAATCGTAGTTTTTCAGCTTCATTCATATGGAAAAACCTCCTTAATACTTTATTCCTGTAAACACTATAATTCGTTTCCTTATTTTTAGAAAGTAAAATCGGCCGCATAAATCGACAATCTTTTTTTCCTGGACCGTCGTTTTGTACGGCCGCGTTAATTAAAAATTACGTGTTATAATTCTCGAACAATTCTCTATCATTTCAAGAACAATCATGCGATACAATTCAGCCATCAAGTGAGAAATCTCAGAAAATAAGAATGGAGGGAAAACCAGCAGCCCGGTTACAGTGAGGGTCCAGGATAGAACCGGCATATTTTAAATCGGATCAGGAATATCTGTTTTTACTGGAAGGGAAGAATTATGTGCTTTATCAACCGGAAAACGGGACATTTATAAAGCAGGCGGGGAAGAAATACCAGCATACCTATATCGAGGCGCTTACAGAGGAGTTTTGGGGGATTAATTTTAACAATTCTCAAACAAAAGGTATGGTATACTCTAGGTAGAAATGATGTCTATACAAGATGGAAGGAGATGCCGCTATGGTCCATATCTTAATCGTGGAGGATGATTCTGAACTGAATCGCTTTGTATGCTCCTATTTAAATAACAGTGGTTTTATGGCTAAGGGATGTTTAAACGCCCAGGATGCTTACAATGAAATGTATAATACTCTGTATGATTTGATTATATCGGATATTATGATGCCGGAGATTGACGGTTTTGAATTTGCCCGGACTGTCCGTCAGGTAAATAAGACGATTCCGATCCTGTTTATGTCTGCTAAGGACGACTTAAGCTCCAAGCAAAAAGGGTTTCAGTTTGGGATTGATGATTATATGGTAAAGCCCATTGAGGTCGAGGAACTGCTGCTGCGTGTGCGCGCCCTGCTCCGCCGGGCCAATATAGAGGTGGAAAGAAAGATAACCATTGGCAACCTGACCATGGATGCGGATGCAATGACAGCAGTTGTAGACGGAACGGAGCTTCCGGTTACGACAAGGGAGTTCAACATTCTGTACAAACTGCTGTCTTATCCCAATAAGACATTTTCCAGAGGACAGCTGATGGATGAGTTCTGGGGATTGGAGAGCGACATTGGGCTGCGGGCGGTTGATGTATATATTACGGGAATTCGAAAAAAGTTTTCCGCATGTGACGGCATTACGCTGAAAACGGTCCGTGGACTTGGATATAAGGCGGTGCTGCAATGAGAGAACGGCCTGCCGAGTTAAGCTATAAAAGAAGCTTGTTTTCCATAAAGTCATATATTTTCTATTTCCTGATTATCACGTCTGCCATCACCTGCTGTCTGCTGCTATTTTTGAACCATCTTGAACTGGACTATGGAAGTGTCCGGGAAAGCGCCAAATTGACAGCCATGAACATACTGCTGATTAGCCTGATTATGACGGTTTTAGATGGGATTTATCGTAAAATAACGCTTGAGTATCCGATGAAACGTATCTTAAAAGCTTCTCAGAAGCTGATAGCAGGTGACTTCTCCGTCCGGGTTCCCCTTGCCCACGACTTTGACAATACCAATGAACTGGATGTTTTAATTGAAAATTTTAATCGTATTGCTGAAGAACTGTCCGGAGTGGAAACGCTTCGTACGGATTTCGTCTCCAATGTATCCCATGAAATAAAGACTCCGCTGTCAGTCATTCAAAATTACGCCTCATTACTGCAAAATGCAGAGCTTTCAGAAGATAAAAAGGAAGAGTATACAGAGGCCATTGTGGATGCATGCCGTAGACTGACCGGGCTCATCACCAACATTTTAAAGCTTAATAAGCTGGAAAATCAGCAGATTTTTCCGGAGTCAAAAGAGTTCGATATTGATACGCAGCTGTCGGAGTGTATCATACGTCTCGATGATGTGCTGGAACGAAAAGATCTGGAGGCGGAGATTGATTTAGAGGAACGGGTAAAGGTAAAATCCGACAGGGAGCTGCTTGAGCTGGTCTGGAATAATCTTTTGTCGAATGCGATTAAATTTACACCGCAGGGCGGAAAAATCACGGTCAGCTTGAAAACAGATGAGACAATGGCGGTGATAAAAATATCAGATACAGGCTGCGGAATCAGCAGCGAGGTGGGAAAACGCATTTTTGAAAAGTTCTACCAGGGGGACAGTTCCCATACTACACAGGGAAATGGCCTGGGGCTTGCACTGGTAAAAAGAGTGGTGGATATTGTTGGAGGCGATATATCTATAGAGAGCCGGCTGGGAGAGGGCAGCACATTCACCGTGCGGCTGAAAAGAGTTCTGGCTGAGGAACCGAGACAGCATCTGGTTCCCGGAAAATGATTACTATACAGGACTGGAGGTTGATTTTTATGGAAGAGAACGAAAAAAAATTTACGTATACTTACTCCGCTGGAGAACAGGAGGAAATTAAAAAAATACGCCAGAAATATCTTCGGCCGGAAGAAAATAAGATGGAGCAGCTGAGAAAGCTGGACGAAAGCGTTTCAAAGAAGGGGATGGCAGTATCGCTGGTTATAGGAACGATCAGCGCACTTGTTCTTGGCATCGGCATGTGCTGCACAATGGTCTGGGCAGATACCTTGTTTATACCTGGCATCGGTATCGGAATCCTGGGTATGGCAGGAATTGGGTTGACATTTCCTCTGTACCGGAGAATTACGAAAAAGCAGCGGGAGAAGCTGGCGCCTAAGATTATGGAGCTTACGGATGAACTGATGAAGTAAAAGGCGAACGTATAATAAATCAAAGAATATAAAAGGGTATGGATATGAAGAATATGGATTTATCACAAGGCAATATCAGAAAACTGGTGGTACAGACTGCAATCCCCATGGTTGTCGCACAGTTTGTCAGCATGCTCTACAATATTGTTGACCGGATTTTCGTGGGAAGGATACCGGAAATTGGAGCAGTCGCCCTGGGCGGCATCGGGATCTATCTGCCGATTAATATTATATTTATGGCAGTCAGCCTGCTGTTTGGAGGAGGGGGAGCACCCCAGGCTGCCATTGCCCTGGGGGCCGGAGACAGGAAAAAGGCAGAAAAATATCTTGGCTGCTGTTTTCTTCCTCTGATTATGTCGGGCCTGGCCTTTGGCTTGTGTCTGTTTTTGTTTGGAAAACAGATTTTACCCTGGTTTGGCGCGACCGGGGCAAACCTTCCCTATGCGGTCCAATATGTCAAGATTATCTGCCTTGGGATTCCCTTTTCCATGGTGATAACGGGTATGAATATTTTTATCAATACCCAGGGGAAAACACTTGTTGGTATGATTTCCGTTATAATCGGTGCGGTGATTAATATTGTATTAGATGCCGTGTTTATTCTGATCCTGGATATGGGAGTCGCTGGAGCTGCGTGGGCTACCGTGGCAGGTCAGGCGGTATCCGCAGCCTGGGTGATCGGCTATCTGATATCCTCACATTCGATGATTCGCCTGAGAAAATGCAGCCTGATTCCTGATAAGCAGACGCTTGGCAGTATTGTGACATTAGGGATTTCTAATTTTATTACAACCGGAGCAGAAAGTCTTGTCAATATTATTTTAAATCATTCTCTGAGAAAATATGGTGCGGCTGCGCTTACCGGGTATGCCATTGATGGTGCGACGCTTGCGATCTCGGTTGGAACGATTGTCACTGCGACCTCGTCCTTTATAAGGCAGCCGGTCAATGGCTTTTGCCAGGGCCTGCAGCCGGTCATAAGCTATAATTACGGTGCAGGGAAGCAAGAGCGGGTCCGGCAGGCCATTAAGTGTTCTATTTTTATTACGACCGCTTATGCTGCGGTTCTTTGGTTATTTCTGATGGCTGTACCCGGAAGCTTTTCCCGGATGTTTACAGAGAGCGGGGAGGTGATCGCCGTCTTCAGAAATCTGATTCGTATTTATGTTTTTGGCATGTTGTTTTCCGGTGTTCAGTCTACTCTGATTCAGTCCTTTATTGCCAGAGGAATGAAAAAACAATCCCTGCTTGTATCAGCGTTCAGTAAATGCTTGTATATACCATTTCTTTTGATTCTTCCGATATTGGTAAAACCGGTTTACCGTTTGCTGGCAATCTATGGAGCACAGGCAATCACGGATGTAATAGGGGTGTTGTTTATTGTAATACTCTACAGACGGGAACAAAAAAAAGAGAGATACTTGCATTCGATGTGTTAGCTCTATTTCCTGGAAATATACACCGTGTCATATTGCTTTAAGTTTACTGCATGATATAGTAAATCACTTGGCGCTATAAATAAAGCCGGAACTTACTTTACATTTACCCAGGACAATTACTATATGAGGGGAAACGGGTTCTGGCTGTCCCAGCTGATTCCATTTTTCATCTATACCATTAATGTAGCGATGATCTTGCGGTACAGACGTTTTATGCAGAAAAAGGACGTATCATTTCTGCAGTCCTATGTGGCCGTACTTTTGATTTCCGAAGCAGTGCAGATGATGAATTACGGTATTGCACTGATGAATACGGGCACTACACTGGTGCTTTTGCTTGTTTTTATCAATATACAGCTGGAGAGGGAACTGGTCATCAGCCGACAGGAAGCAGAGCTGGCAGCATCCCGAATAGATATCATGCTAAGTCAGATCCAGCCTCATTTTCTATATAATACTTTGACGACAATACGACAGCTCTGTGAAGTGGACCCAATGGCTGCCAAGGAAGCTATAAGGGATTTCTCACATTTTTTGCGCGCCAATATGAGTTCTCTGACCAATAAATCGCCGATTCCCTTTGCCCAGGAACTGACTCACGTGAAGCATTATCTCAATCTGGAAAAGCAGCGGTTTCAGGAACGGTTGAATGTTGTCTATGACATTCGGACGGAAAATTTTGTAATTCCCCCGCTGACGCTGCAGCCCATTGTGGAAAATGCGGTGCGGCATGGAATTATGATGCGTGAAGAGGGCGGTACAGTGGCCATCTGTACTAGTAAAACAGAGTTTTCCTATATTGTGACGATACATGATGATGGAATCGGTTTCGACACCGAAGCTCCCTTGTCTGGTGACAGGTCACATATGGGGATTGCCAATGTACAAAACAGGCTGCAGACGATGTGCGGAGGGACATTAAAGATAGAAAGTATTCCTGGAACAGGAACTACGGTGACTTTTACCATTTAAAGGGAGGAGAAGTATCATGCGCTTTTAAGCGGTGGATGATGAGCCTATGGCGCTTAAGGATATAGTTGATGCGCTTCGGGAGGCAGTGCCCGGATGTGAAGTGGCGGCTTTTCCCAAAGTGAGTGAAACATTGGAATATGTGCGGTATGCGGCTGTTGATGCGGCTTTTTTGGATATCGAACTGGGGCATTCGACAGGTCTTGTTTTGGCAAAGGATCTTAAAGATATACAACCAGATATCCATATTATTTTTGTGACCAGTTTCCAGCAGTACGCATATGAGGCCATACAGCTTCATGCCACGGGATATCTGATGAAACCCGCTCTCACAGCCGATATATTGCGGGAGTTGACTTTCCTCTACGGCAGCAGAGCTGTACAAAAGAGAATTCAGGTACAGACCTTTGGCGGATTTCAGGTTTTTGTAGACGGAATCCCTCTTGTCTTTTCCCGGGCAAAATCAAAAGAACTTTTGGCTTATCTGGTAAAGCGGCATGGCAATGCGGTTACGACTCCGCAGGCATGCGCCTTGCTGTGGGAAGATAACCCATATAACAGGAAGCAGAAAAATTACTATCAGGTGGTACTCCTGGATTTACGCACGACCTTAAGCAGAGCAGGGATTGAGGATATCATAGTGCACAGCCGCAACAGCCTTGCCGTTGATATTACCCGGTTTGACTGTGACAGCTATCAATTTCTGGATGGTGATCCCCGCGCTGTCAACAGTTAACACCACGATTATCTCTGTGATTACAGCTGGGCGGAAGACATGACTGGTCTGTTTGAAAAAAATTAAAAGGGGCCGCAGAGCCCCTTTTGGAGCGGTGGAAAAGGCTGAAGAACAGTTGGAGCTTCAGGCGTGGGACGATGAACAGGAGAGCCTCCTAATATATTCTACAGCAATGAGCATAAAGCTGTCTGTTTTATAGGAACCTATAAGACAGGCAGCTCTTTTGCTGCCATGAACAAGGAAAATATACCAGATTCGCATAGATAATCAAATGATATTCGTATTTACATTGCATGCATACGCAAAGAGTGATACAATAAAACTATACCCAACATGAGCAGGGTAAAGCTTTGGAGCAAATTTCGGCCTTTTAAGAAGTTATTTTATACTGGAGGACAGGGATGGAAAAAAACAATGAGCTGAATGAACTGATTTACGAATACTACAAATCGCGTATCCTCTTTGGTATATACAGGTACGGTGAACAATTGAAGTCAGTCCCCCAAATTTGTGCTTCATTCCGGCTGGCCAGGAATACCGTACAAATTGCGTTTAACAGGCTGGAAAAGGATGGCTATATAAAAACAGAAAAACGGAAAGTGGCCAGGGTTGCTTATCAGGGATCGGAGGAACTGTTCAGAGAAAATGTTGTAAGGTATTTTGCTCTGCGCAGGGAGGGAATACTGGACGTTCAATTTAGTGGTAATCTCATGTTTTCATCAATATGGGAAAAGGGTATTCAGAATATAAAACTGGGTATGCAAAATCCAACCGGGGAGGCGGATCCGGTGGGGAAAGCCGCATCAGAGCCAATCGGGCTGTATATTGACGTTCTGAATACATTTCATAATGAATTAATGCTTGGCCTTTTTTGGCAAAGCATGCGTTATATCAGCTATTTCTATCCCCCGAGAAATGACAGGAAGGCGAATTATGCAGTGGAAGATTTGTTATCCGTGGAGAAGGCAAAACGCCTGAAACAGGAAACAGATGCCTATTATTTAAACATCTATTTGGGTATTCTGGATTTTATTGAGACGAATCGTGAAACGTATCATCTGGAGCATGAGGCTCAGATTCCGTTTACATGGGCAATTTACCGGCAGCGGCCGCAGATGCGTTATACGCTGGCCTCCACCATAATCCGTGAGATTCTATGGGAGGTTTACCCGGTTGGCAGCTATCTGCCCTCACTGCCCAGGATGGCGGAGCGGTATGACGTTTCTTTGATTACAGTACGCCGAACTCTGGAGGTACTGAATTCACTTGGGATAACTAAGACTTATATGGGAGTTGGAACAAAGGTCTGTCTGGAATCCGTTGATATGGATATTATGGGCAGGTCTGAAATCCGGGAAAACCTGCGCCTTCATGGCGAGGCTATGCAAATACTGGCTTTGACGGTTCGCAGCGTGACTCACTATACATTGGAATCGGCTAAGGGAGAGAGGAAGGAGAAACTGCTGCAAACCATAAGTATGCTGCGTGATAAAAATAACAGCATACTTTGCATTGATGTTCTTATGAATTTCATCTCCAGTGAATGCCCCTCAGCATCGATACGGGAAATCTATGAAAAATTGAGGGAACTTGTGGCATGGGGGTACATTTTTTCTGCTGTCCTGATGGGAACCGGACAGCCAGAAGTTCATTTGCATGATTTCATCTGCCAGTTAGAAAATGCTTTGCAAGCTGACAATTCAGGATTATTTGCAGACCTGTGGCAGTCGTTTATAGAGGAGAGGCTGAATTACTTCTATAAAAAGTTCCCTTTGTGGAATGCCTCACGGGACGCCGTGGCTGCAGCGCGGGATACTTTGGAGTGAAACAAAATGATCACCAGGAGGGAATTATGCTGGAACATATACGGAATATGAAATTAAGGGCCAGGCTGTTATTATCGTATGCAGTGATTATCGTTATATGCCTGGCGGCAAGTATCGCGGCGCTGTTTATGCTGAATAAAATCGGTAATAACCTGTCTTCCTTCTACAACAATAATTATACCGCTACGGTTAACGTGTGGATCGCGAAGCGGGAGATGCAGGCTGCGCGGTCAGATATTCTGAATGCCATATTAGATTTGGACATGGACGATACGAACGAAAATGTAGCAAAAGCAAACAGCCATCTTGGAAATATGCGTGCGGCCTTCCCTGTAATCCGAAAGTCATTCAAGGGAGATATTGCACTCGTGGATCAGGTTGATTCGCTGTTAGAGCAGGCTGTCGTATATCGTGACCGGGTATTTGAACTGATTGATTCAGAGAAACGTGCGGAAGCCTATCAGGTCATGAAATTAAATTATATTCCGCTTCTGAACCAGATGTCGGATACTCTTCAGATGATAGCAGATGCAGCTGGCCAGAATGCAAAGCTTATGGTGGCGGAGGGGGAGCACGCGCAGACCGCTGCAATTGTCATAGTGATTATAATCATGGTTTTAAGTATCGTGTCAGCATTATTGTTTGGACTTTATATTTCCAATGGTATACGCAGGCCTGTAAATGAAATCGAGCTTGCTGCCCAAAAGCTGGCCGTGGGAGAGTTGGATGGAGCATTTGTTGCCTATACTTCAGAAGACGAACTGGGGAAGATGTCGGACAGCATACGCGATCTGATCAGCTATCAGAAGACGATCATTGAGGATATCAGTGGTATACTTGGCTCCATGGCGGAAGGGGATTTTAATGTCCAATCAAAAGTGAAAGAATACTACAGAGGGCAGTATAACCGTATCTTAGTTTCCATGAGGGGGCTTCGCGATAACCTTAACCGTATCCTTTTGCAGATGGGCCATTCGGCAAAACAGGTAGCAGATGGAAGCAAACAGGTATCTGCGGGAGCTCAGGCACTTGCCCAGGGGGCGGCAGAGCAGGCCGGTTCGGTGGAAGAACTTGCAGCAGTCGTACATAATGTATCTGATCGTGTAAGCGAAACAGCGGAAAATGCAAGCGGTGCGCGTGTCCAGACGGAACAGGCAGGTGTACAGGTTTCCATGAGCAGTAAAAAGATGCAGGAAATGATTGAAGCCATGAATGTAATCAGCGAAAAGTCCAGTCAGATTCATCATATTATAAAGACAATTGAGGACATTGCATTTCAAACAAATATTCTGGCTTTAAATGCTTCGGTGGAAGCTGCAAGGGCAGGTGAGGCTGGGGCGGGATTTGCAGTTGTTGCAAGAGAAATTCGCGATCTGGCGGACCGGACATCGAAAGCATCTAAAAATACAACGGTATTAATTAAGGAATCAGCAGCTGCGGTTGAAGAAGGAGAAAAAACAGCCTGCGAAGCAGCTGGTTCACTGATGCAGGTCGTGGAAAGTACAAAGCAGGTGGTAATGACAGTGGACAAGATAGCAGCCGCAGCAAATTATCAAAGGGAAGCTATTTCACATATTACAACAGAAGTGGGACAGATATCGGATGTAGTGCAGAGCAACACCGCAACTTCAGTTGAATTGGCTGCTGCCAGTGAAGAACTTTCCTCACAGGCGCAGGTACTGGAAGAGTTGGTAAGCCAGTTTGAACTGTATGGATAAACCGTTTCTTTCCCCATATGGCGGGCTGAAGAAATACGATGAAGTGTATCTGGACTGACGGAGCATTTCAGGGGAATGGAGGAGGTTATGAAAAGAGGTAACAAGTACCGGGCGATAGCTTTTATTATAGCGACATTGGTCGTTTTATCGCTTGCGGTCTGTGTCTACATGAAACAACTTACCAAAACAACGGATGCTTCGGTTGTCGCTTCGATGCAGGAATTATCCAGGCACGATATGCAGAATATTCAAAGCGAATTGGAAAACTCTTGGGACTCCCTGTCTGCAGTTTACACCAGAACGATGACTAGCCAATGCGCGAGTATACAGGATGTTTGCAGACGTTTAAATTTAGAGCAGATTTCAAATATATTTAATACAATTTATTTGGTAGATTCTGATGGAAACACCTACTCCAGCTCGAATGTGATAAAAAATGAAAAGGAAAAAGAGTTCGTGTCGCCTCTGCTTTTCGATCAAGATAAAATTGTCATGCGCTATGACAATTTGGACATTTTGGAAACGCTCACAGAAAGTCTCGTCTATGGAGTTCGGGGAGAACCCTTTGAGGTGGATGGGACACAGTTTATCGGGATCATCGGCTTTTCAAAGATCAGCCTGATGGAGGATCGCCTAAAAATAGACAGCTTTGATGGGCGGGGATATACCGGAATCATTGACATAGACGGAAATTACGTTGTCAACCGGGACCGCAGCGCAGGAATAGGGAAAATAGACAACTATTTTGAACAGCTGCAGAATCGTGCTGGTCTATCGAAAAAGGAAGTTTCAGATATTATCACCCGAATAGGGCAGGGAGAGGAGTTCCTGCTGCACTTCGATTATATTGATCAGGGAGCGCAGGTGGTATCCTTTATCCCAATGCCCGGTACGACATGGAGTATCGTACTGACGGTTCCTCGGGAAGTGTTCCGTGAACAGACTCAGCAGTTTATACTCATGACAGTTGTGATGCTTGTGGTCGTTGTGATGGTACTGTGCTTAATGATGTTTGTTATTGTCCGTATTTCCCTGATTTCCGCGACGGCAAGAGCGGAAGCAAAATCCCGTGGGGAGTTTCTTTCAAATATGAGCCACGAGATCCGCACGCCGCTCAACGGAATCATCGGTCTGATCCATCTGATGCAGCAGAACATTGGGGATACTGAACGGATGACAGGATATCTTAGAAAAATTGATTCAACTGCGAAATACCTGCTCTCACTTGTCAACGACATTCTGGATATGTCAAAACTTCAATCTGACAAAATGGTATTGGTGCCAAAGCCGTTTTCTGTTAATGAGCTGGTTTCTACGACGGAATCCCTGATGCGCAGTCCTATGGAAGATAAGGGGATTGACTTCCGGGTAGAAACCGACATTATCTGTTCCGGCCTTGTTGGAGACGATATAAGGATTGAACAGATCCTCGTCAATATTCTGGGAAATGCGGTTAAATTTACACCGGAGGGCGGCCGTGTCACTATGCGGGTATTCCAGTCAGCGGAAGCCGGAGGAATATTGACGACCTATCAGGTAGAAGACACCGGCTGCGGCATGAGCGAAGAGTTCCGGCAAAAGATATTTGATCCGTTTAGCCAGGAACGCAGTGGTATTTCCCAGGGCAGACAGGGGACTGGTCTTGGCATGTCCATCAGTTCGCTGCTGGCGAAGCAAATGGGAGGAACACTGGCCGTGACAAGCCGGCCTGGCGAAGGAAGCTGCTTTACCTTTACTTTGATGTCAGAGACTGCCCCTGAAGATTTTGCTGGTGCTGCTGTGGCGGATCACGCACATCAAGACCAGGAAAGAGAGAAAAAACCACATATTCTGGTAGCTGAGGATAATGATTTAAATGCGGAAATCCTTATGGAAATCCTGGATACGTTTGGATTTACCGCAGTCCGGGCTTCGGATGGGGGCGAGGCAGTTGAACTGTTTGAAAAATCTCAGCCATATGAGTTTGATATTATCCTGATGGATGTGCAAATGCCTGTGCGAAACGGCTATGAGGCGACAAAGCTCATCCGCAGGCTAAATCGTCCAGACGCAAAGACAGTTATTATTTATGCCTGTACAGCCAATACATTTAGAGAAGATCAGGTCAAGGCGAGGGAAATTGGAATGGACGGCTTCATTGCAAAACCAATCGACGTAAACAAGCTGATGCAGAAGCTTGGATTAGGAAAAAGAGGGGAGAAGAGATGAAACATTGGAGACGGATTGCCGCGGGGGGAATACTCTTTGTTATGCTTATGGGGATACTTACCGGGTGCAAAACACAGGAGGCAGAAAAGAGGCAGATTACACTGAAAGTAAAGCTTCCGCCACTAACGGTAGCCAATGCCGACACGGGCATTACTGATTCCTATGAAGTATTAAACAGGGCAGGCGAGGCATTCGCCGCCCAGTACACAGATTACGATGTCAAAGTGGAGGTTGTAAAGTTCGGCTACACGGAGGAGGATGAATATATTACCGGCTGCTTTGATACGGATGATGCGGTGGACATTCTGCTTGAAGGCTATTTTAACATGGCAGGATATATTCATACGGGCCGCGTGGTGCCGCTGGACGACATTATCACGGAGGAAATGCGGGCAGATGTTGATGATGCGCTCTGGAAGATGAGCCAGGCAGACGGTAAGACGTATATGCTGCCCTATTACAGCCTTCAAAATACGCTGATTTATAACAAGGATCTGTTCCGTCAATGCGGACTGGCGGAGTATATTGGAGTGGATGGCGCGATACAGAGCTGGACGCCGGAGGAATGGGAGCACATCCTGTCCACATTGGCTGCTCATCTGTCTGATATGACCTATCCCATGCTGATGTACGCCAAGAACGACCAGGGAGACACGCATATCATGACTTTACTGCGCAGCAAGGGTAGTCACTTCTTTGACGAAAATGGCCGTTTTAATCTCAATACGGAAGAGGGAATTGCCGCTCTGCAGTGGATTGCGGATTCCTATAAAAAGGGCTATTTTCCAGCCGGCTGTGAGAATCTGGAGATTGTTGACTGCAGCGATCTGTTTACCAATAACCAGCTTGCCATATACATGGCAAACAGCGCCACGCTGCCCAGTATGGACATGAGCTTGACAGGAACGGCCAATTTCCCCAGTCCGGATGGGAAAGGATATAATACATCGTTTGTCACCGGCTTCGAGATTTTTGACAATGGCGACACGGACAAGGTCCAGGCCGCCAAGGATTTCCTGCGTTATTTCATGTCTGATGAGGAACTCATGAATTACGCACAGATTGGAATCCCTGCCAGCAACGCCACTGCAGAACGTGTGAGCAAGCACATTTTTATGCAGGAGGCCTATACTGCGAACACAGCCAACACGGTGGATTTCACCGCCAACAACCCAAACTGGCGCGGTGTGCGCGACGTATTCTACACGCATATCCACAAGCTGCTTGCCGGGACCATAACGCCCGAGGAGGCAGCCGAGGCGCTTGATGCGGATTGTAATGCGGCGATTGAGACAGGATGGAAGAACAGTAAACTGCACGAATAAGATTTTGGGAAGATTAGAACTTCTTTGAGAATACCGCAATCATGCCTGTATTCCACTGATAATAGAAAATATTGAAAAAAGGAAGAAGCGAAAAACCTGAGGTCTTTCGCTTCTTTTTCAACCGTTATGAAAAAGGGAAGCTGCACAGTAGACGAGTAAAATTGCCATAACTGTATTTACCAGCCTTGTGTGTTTCGAGAAGAACTTACAGAATGCGGCTCCAAACAGTGCCCAGACAAAAGATCCGGAGGCGCCGATGAGGGAAAGCAGAATCGTAAATCCGGTCAATCCCTGGATCGAATGACAGACTGGCAGGATATAGAGCGACATAGCCGTGATTGCATAGATATAGATTTTAGGATTGGCAAATTGCAGTATCATGCCGGAAATAAAACTGGCCTCCTTTCCGCCGTCTGTATGTAAATCCGCAGAACTTTTCCAGACCTTCCATGCGAGATACAGCATATAAGCGGCGCCCAGAATCTGCATGCCTGTTTTTACTCTGGGGAGATACGAATAGAGCGTTGCACTGAATGCAGTACAGACAGCCATGACTACGCTGAATCCGGCCAGTATACCGAGATTAAACCGAATGCTCCGGCGAAATCCCAGCCGTATGGCGTTGCTCATGGAAAGCAGATTGTTGGCACCTGGTGTATAGGCGGTTATAAAACAGTAGATTAGAAAATCATATAAATGGAACATCTCATCCCTTCTTTCTTTTAGAGCCTATTTGAATAGTGATAAATACCCGCTTATGAAAATCACAAGCACAATAACCGGCAGGACGCAGCTTATGTATTTCCTGGCAAAGCCAGGATATGGCAGGCCTTTTCCAATGGAGGCTTCTTTGAAAAATTGATTCCAGCCCCAGCCATAACGCCGGGTGCAGAACAAAAGGAATACCAGACTTCCCAGTGGAAGCAGGTTATTGCTTAAAATGAAATCCTCCAAATCAAGAATACTGGTTCCCTCCCCCAGCGGCTGAAAGCCTTTCCAGATATTGAAACCGAAAATGCATGGCAGGGACAGCAGCAGAAGCAGTATAAGGTTGACGGAAACTGATTTTTTTCGGCTGCATCCGGTCAGATCCATCCCGTAAGTAACAATATTTTCGATCACCGCGATAACGGTGGAAATGGCAGCAAACACCATGAAGAGGAAAAAGAGGCTGCCCCAGAGACGACCGCCGCTCATGACATTAAAAATATTCGGCAGGGTAATGAACAGGAGATTTGGTCCGCTGTCCGGCGCTACCCCAAAGCTGAAGCAGGCCGGAAAGATAATCAACCCCGCCAGAAGTGCGACCGCGGTGTCCAGGATCCCCATGTAAAGGGCATCGCTGGTTAGGGAATGGCTCTTGTCGATGCGGCTTCCAAATACGGACAGTGTGCCGATTCCGATGCTGAGTGTAAAAAACGCCTGCCCCATAGCTGCAAAGATACATTCCTGTACTCCAATTTTCTGTATGGTTCCAAAGTCAGGATACAGGTAATAACGCAGCCCTGTTTCCGCATTGGGAAGCATGACGGACTTGACGGCCAGAATGAGCAGAAGGCAAAAAAGAAGCGACATCATGATTTTTGTGACACGCTCCACTCCCTTTTGCAGACCGACAGCGCAAATACCGAACGAGAGAACAATTACAAAAAAGGAACAGAGAATCATGGATAGGGGGCTGCTTAGTAAATTTGAGAATACATGGCCAATCTCATCTGAGGTGAGTCCCTGAAAATCCCCCTTCACCATCTTGAAAAAGTAGTAGAGCAGCCAGCCGCTGATTACCGTATAAAACATCATGAGCAGATAGTTCCCAATGATGGTTGCATACTTAAATAAGTGCCATTTTGTGCCCTTGGGTTCCAGAATATTGAAGGACTGCGCGGTACTGCGCTGACTGGCTCTGCCTACCGCAAATTCCATTACGACAACCGGCAGGCCCAGTATGACCAGGAAAATCAAATAAATGATAACAAAGGATGCCCCTCCATACTTTCCTGTAATATAAGGAAAACGCCAGATATTTCCAAGACCGATAGAGCAGGCCGCTGTGATTAAAATAAATCCCAGACGCGATGAGAAATGTTCTCGTTTCATAATTAGAATGATTCCTTTCCTATTTACAAACTGATAGTAAAATAGTATAATGATACAAAATGATTAATATATTGCACTAGTGTGATATAATAGTACATCTTGTGCGATATATTGTCAATAGAAAGGAGCGATATTTTTGGATTCGATGAATACAATCGTTGCTAAAAATATGAAACGGCTGCGGGAAGAAAACAAATTAAGTATGGATGAGCTTGCAAAGCTTAGCGGCGTCAGCAAGAGTATGCTTGCTCAGATTGAGCGCGGAGATGGAAATCCGACGATATCTACATTATGGAAAATTTCAAATGGAATGAAGGTGCCTTTTGACGCCCTGACAGTCCGTCCCAAGAGTCTTTATGAAATTGTGAAAACCTCAGAGATTCAGCCGCTGCTGGAAGACGGCGGAAAGGTGAAAAACTACTCTCTTTTTCCAGACGATGAGAACCGGAGATTTGCCGTGTATTATCTGGAGCTGGACAGGGAGAGCTATTGGGAGTCGGAACCTCATCTAAAGGGAACAACCGAATTTATCACGATCTTTGCGGGGAAAATTGAAATTTGTGCCGATGGTCACAAGTTTGAAGTTGAGAAAGGCGAAAGCATCCGGTTTAAGGCCGATACCGTCCATTCCTATAAGAATATTGGAGATGAACAGGTGATTTTGCATATGATTTTGTATAATCCGTAACTGGATGACCGTGCCGTTGACAGATGCACCGAATAGAAAAATACAGGAGAGCTGATCGGGAAAGAAGAATCATTATTACATTAAAGCTTCTGGCTTTGAGGTACAATTCTCCATAGTCATGAGAATCTGTTTTTTTTGTCGTTCTGTCCTTTATTTTGAGGACAGACATGGTGCAAGGTTTGAGTTCTTTATGGATAGGCATACCCAGGTTCGAAACTTTTTGAACCTGGGTATAATTTATGGAGAAAATAATATTATGGATGATGTTCAGAATAATCAGATGGCAGAGCATAAATAAACATCATTGTATTTTTGTACAATATGAATTAATATAATACGGAAGAGGGTAACCAGCTATGAGGAGGTGTTTATCTTGAATCCATATATTTTGTTTTATATTACAGGCATAAAAAACATTGCCATTAGCGGTGAGAATCATTCATTTCCTGTTGAAAACCAGGGTTCTATTGTTTCAATCGATGTTTTGATGAAAAAATATTGTTTAGAGGGAATAAAAGTATGGTTTTCCGAAGATACATTCATTGATCAGGTGATGAAAGAGAACGCTTATCAGTTGGTGGAGTTGTTTTTAATAAATATCATCGGAAAACTGAATGCAGTGGTTGACAAATTTACAATTCAGGAAAATCAAATCTATAATCCAAACGAAGTGAATAAAGATGGGATTTTCACTGCAAGAACAACTATTGGTATTGAATGCAGTACTTTGGCAATTCCCATATATTCAATTGAGCAATTTTCCAAAATATTCTCTGGCATCCCCTCCGATTCTGAAAAGAGAGACAGACTCCTGGTATTCAGCAGCATAATGAAGATCGAGAATATAGCAATTCGTTACCTGATACAATACGAGTTTCTTATGTCCTTGGTATCGGCCAAGCACAGGCAGAAGGACGTAACGGACTATATTAATCATATATTTAATCCATCCGATCCTACTCATACAATTGGCTTTCATCAGACTCGACGCCCTGGGAAAACATTTAGCGAAGATGATATTACCTATCTTAGAAACATACTTGCACATAATGATTCGAATGCAATTCCAGAAAAAATTAATCAAATTATTTCTGGTATGAGTCAGGCAATTAATGAGGTGATTTTTTTCTGTTTAGATACAACTCCTTAACCTTACTACTGGCAAACCAATTCAGTCTGCGGGTGTGCCAGTACGCTGCTGACGGGCATATTCTTTGAGACCCGCCATATCCCCTTTTAAGTAGAGTTTTTCCACTTCCCGATTGTATCCCACGACAATTTCGCGGTGCTTCTCCATAAACTGCTGCAAAATATAATCTACTGCCGTTTCGCTTATGGAGATGGTACCTCCTTTATGGTTTGCATAGTGCAAAATCAAGGAGGTATTTGTTTTTATGACGGCATTTACCTGTGTTACTGTTTTATGTGCCCAAATCACCTCTTGAATCGGTATCACATTTGCATAACAGGGGCCATTGATACATTCGATGATATATTTCTCATCCATACGGCACCAGTCTCGCAGCTGTTCACCGCTTTCCCAGGTTTTTTTGAGCCGCTCCACCGTAGCATCCGGCTGCTGTGTGGTGTTGGCATATCTTCTAAGGCTTTTTACAAATATTTTTTCAGGGTCCTCCTTAATCTTGCAGCACAGTGCAGCAGATGAAAGGATTAAAATAATAGCGCTGAAGATTTCCCCATACAATTTCATGTCTTCGGAGGTTATGCTGCTTCCTTTCACCAATAATTGGGCGAAGCTAAATAAATCTAAGCAGAAAATGATAAACAAAGCGGCTCCAATGGCCAAGGTTAAGATCATCAGCATAATCATTTTTTTGTTATTTCTTTTCCAGTTTTCATACATTTGATTTCCTCCATAATCCATTTCGTTTTTTTATATTTATCTGCCGATTCCCCAGCTCACAGCCGCCAGGTGATATACCACATAGTTTCCCTTTAATATGTCCTGCTCCAGGTCGTTTGCTGTAATAAAGATAATCGCAGAATCGGATTTTTTCTGTATTTCCTGACAGATCTCCCAGCCGGTGCTGTCTGGAAGATTCACGTCCAGGATCGACAAGTAATACTTGCTTCATGGAAAACTGCCCTTTCCTTATATTTATCATACAGTCCTGTCATAGTTTTAACATAAGGAAGAGCTGTATGTAAAGAATATGCCGTGAAAGGGTGTGGAAATGTAATGAATAGGAGAGGAGTGGAACAAGGGGCTGGAATATTCGCACGGATAATTTTGATATTGATTCAGGCATTGACTGCCGTGGTATGAAAAGTACAGTAAACACACGAATATTTATAGAATGATTACATCCCGGAGATTCTCCTACATGGAATCTTTATTCTGTCATGATGTAGAATGTAGGCAGCCAGAAAGGGGAAAACAATAGTAAGCTTCATCGCATCGCATTGCACTGCTCAGCAGCAGCGTAATTCGGCTATTTTACAAAAACGAAGAGGTACTGTAAGGAGGTTCCAATCATGAAGACAATGGGTTTTATAAACAGCCATAAGGAAAATGAAAACAGGATTGCACTTCTTCCCTGCCATATGAATGAGCTGGGAAAGGAAGCCGCATACATGTTCTTTGAGCGGGGCTATGCAAGTAAGTTGGGAATACCCGATCAGGAGTATGAGAAAATGGGAGCCTCAATTTCTACCAGAGAGGAAATTCTGCAAAAATGTGATATTATCTGTGATCTTAAGGCCGGTGATGCGGAATATCTGGGTGAACTTAGGGAAGGAACCACAATTTTCGGGTGGGTTCACCCTCATGTGGATCCCGATATGAAGAAACTTCTGCTGGACAGGAAGCTAAGGGTATATGCCTGGGAAGAGATGCTGGAGAACAGTACCCAGATTTTTTACAGAAATAGTATTCTTGCAGGCGAGGCATCGGTCCTCCATGGCTGTTTAAGCTATGGAATCCTGATGGAAGGAAAAAGGGCCGCTATACTGGGACGGGGCAATACAGCCATGGGAGCGTATAAGATGCTTGTCTCAAATGCTGCATTGACTACTGTGTACGGACGCAGACAGGAACAACAGTTCAGGAAAGAAATGGAACAGTTTGATATCATCGTAAATGCTGTGTTGTGGGACCCGGAACGCAGGGATCATATCCTGTTCAGGGAAGACTTAAAAAAACTAAAAAAAGATGCACTTTTGATTGATGTAAGCTGCGATGAACATGGCGCCATTGAGACTTCCCGCCCGACGACAACGGATAATCCCATCTATAGGGAGGAGGGCGTTGCGCATTACTGCCTGGACCATTCCCCAAGCCTGTTTTACAGGAGTGCTTCCGAGTTTATTAGTGAAAAGGTATCATTATTCATAAAACCGCTTGTATGGGAAAGAGAGGACCGGGTGCTGGAGGGCTCAAGAGTGATCGACGGCGGGAAGATGATTCTGAAGGAAAGCTGCCGTTAAGTGCGGCGGAATAGAAAGATGGATTACATTCATTGAAAGGAAAGGCGGATCATTATGGAGGCAACTGCGATTTCTCTGATTCCTCCCCTGATTGTTATATTGCTGGTTATTGCGACCAGAAGGGTGGTCATTTCCATATCTGCCGGTATTATTGCCGGCGCGTTTATTCTGTGTAACTTTCAGCCGGGGGAAACGGTTGAGGCTGTGGTGGGTTCGGCATCACGCATTTTCTATACGGCTGGAAACTGGAATACAGATAATATACTGTTGGTGCTCTTTATTCTGGGACTTGGTATGCTTACGGCATACATTGACAAAAATGGCGGGACCATCGGTTTCGCGAGGTGGGCTCAAAAGCGAGTGAAAAATGCAGCTATGGCCCAACTTTTAGCGGTTGTGCTGGGAATTATCATATTCATAGATGATTATTTTAATGCACTGACTGTGGGGGAGGTCTCCAGAAGTCTGACTGACCGCTATAAGGTCTCCAGGGAAAAACTGGCGTATATTATTGACTCTACCAGCGCGCCGGTGTGTTCGATCTGTCCGCTGTCCAGCTGGGGAGCCTATATTATTGCATTGTTTGCTGTTATATTGCCGGGGACAGCGGCACCGTTAAACCAGTTTATAGGGACGATTCCTTATAATTTTTATGCGATTTTTTCGCTGGCTGTCGTATTGATCAGCGCCATATGGAATATCAATCTTGGCAGAATGAATGATGCTTCATCCATTCAGTCAGACGTTAAGCCGTTAGATGACACCCACGAAAAGCATGCTTCCGATCTGGTTATGCCTATCAGTATACTCGTGGTTGTAAGTGTGGGGACCATGTATATAACGGGGCGCATTTTCTCCGGTTCCCGGAATATTTTTGAGATACTTCAGCATGCCTCCACTTATCTGTCATTGTGTGCGGGATGTGCCGCAGGTCTTGGATGGGCAGTTTACAGATACTGGCATTTTCATGGAAAGGAACTGTTTTCCACTGCATTTTCCGGTATAAAAAAGGTTGCCGGAGCTACCACCGCCCTCCTGTTTGCCTGGGTGCTGATTGATATCATAGGTATGTTAGAGCCGGGAGCATACTTATCTGGCCTTCTGATTGAGTATCAGATTTCTTCCCAGCTGCTGCCGTGTTTACTGTTCCTTTTTTCAGCGGTGATGGCGCTGGCGACCGGTTTTTCCTGGGGAGTGTTCGGAATCATGCTTCCCATCAGTGTGCAGATGGCTTCCAGCCTCGGGGTGGGGGATACAATGCTTTACTGCTGCCTGGGGGCTGTGCTTTCGGGAGCTGTTTTCGGAGATCATTGTTCTCCTATATCAGATACGACCATACTGTCCAGTACGGGTGCTCAATGTGTTCATATTGACCATGTGGTATCCCAACTGCCCTATGCCATTTTTTCAGCAGCCGTAGCCGCTGCGGGCTTCCTGGTAATGGGCTTTACAGGCAGTCTTGGCGCGGCCTTCCTACTTCAGACCGGTATATTGGCCGTAGTCACACTTCTGTTCCTGACTAAGCGGAGACACAGGAGTTCTCTGTGGCTTTCCAGATCTGCTGTTGATTTGTAGATAATCAGGCGAAACGGAGGATGCAGTTTTTATTCTGCATCCTCCGTTCGTAATTTTATAGGAAACAATAGGACTGACAGGGAAATCTGTCTGTATTACCCGATTAATTCATCAATTTCCATTTTGCCGCTGGTTCTGCTTTTGAAAGCTTTGCCCCCGAACGCTGTAAGGCAGGCATACAGGAACATCCAGAACGGGATGGCGAACGACTGCCGCCTCCACCTGAAAGACTTCGCGAAGCGTCTCCGGTGTGATTACACTCTCTGGCGGACCTGCGCAGTGCTTTTTTCCATCCTTGACGGCCACCAGGTAATCGGAAAACATGATGGCATGATTCAAGTCATGCAGGACCATAACCACAGTAACGTTCTGTTCCGAATTCAATCTTTGCAGGAGCTGCAGTATCTCTAATTGATGTGAAATATCCAGATATGTAGTTGGTTCGTCTAAAAATAATATGTCTGTTTTTTGCGCCAGTGCCATCGCGATCCATCCGCGCTGACGCTGCCCGCCGGACAGCTGATCCATTTCCCGGTCAGCAAGCTCTGTCATGCCTGTACTGGATAAAGCCCATCGGACGATTTCCCGATCCTTCTGCGTAAGTCCCGATAATTTATTTCTGTAAGGGAAACGTCCATATTCAGCTAAGTCGTTTACTGTGATCCCCGAAGGTGTCTGCGCACCCTGCGGAAGGAGCGCCAGTTTCTGGGCCACCAGCTTAGTCGGCATGCTGTGAATGGACTGCCCATCCAAACAGGCCGTACCAGACAACGGCGTAATCAGACGGGACATGGTTTTTAAAATCGTCGATTTGCCGGAGCCATTGGAGCCGATCAGCGTCGTTATTTTGCCGGCGGGTATCTCCAGATCGATATCCCGGAACACTGTGACACCGCTGTAACCGGCGGACAATTTGTCTGTTGTAATACAGGATTTCATGATTGATTCACCTCCTTATATCTGCCTGCGAAGCAGAATGAGAAAATAGGGCGCAGCCAGGACGGAAATTACGATTCCGACCGGTATTTCTATGGGGCCAAAAAGGGAACGCCCTATGGTATCCGCAAGCAGAAGCAGCAGCCCGCCAAACAGCATGGATGCGGGAAGAAGCAAAGGATGCCGTCCGCCTACAAATTTTCTGGCTATATGTGGGGCGACCAGTCCGATAAAGCCAATACCGCCGCTGACGGAAATACAGCTGGCGGCCAGCGCCACAGCCACAGCCAGCAAGATTTTTCGTTCCCTTTCCACCTGAACCCCCAGCGCAAGGGAGACATCTTCTCCCAAAAGCAATAAGTCTAAAACCCCCGTTTTTGTGAAAAGCAGAGGAATCAGAAGCAGCAGATAAGGAAGCAGCGCTTTTACCTGATACCAGCTGGTTCCCCAGATATTACCAGCCAGCCATCTGGCCACCAGCTGATAGCTGCTGTTTTCCATGTCAGCCGCCATAATCAGCATAACAGATGAGAATCCGGCTGAAAGGCCAATACCGCCGAGCAAGAGGTAAGCCGGCCTGACCTTACCGTTCCTTTTTGAAAAGACGTACAGCAGCACCGCCGCCAGCAGACCTCCCGCCATGGCGAAGAGGGGCTGAAAGATCATTGTGCTGGTGTGCAAAGCTGGAAATAGTGTCAAAAACAGCATAACGGTAAAGCCTGCTCCAGCGTTGATCCCCAATATTCCTGGATCAGCCAGCGGGTTTTCTGTCACCGCCTGCAGGACACAGCCGGACAGGGCCAGTCCCATTCCGCACAGGACGGCCAGAACAATGCGTGGAAGACGAATCTGCAAGAGAATTACAGATGCATTGGGATCTCCCGGATTCAGCAGGCTTGCTATGACATCAGAATAGGGAATCCTCGAATATCCGCAGTTGACGGATAGTAAAACAGCCGCGATCATTGCGATCAGGAGAACCCATGGTACAGCCTTCTGCCTGTGTTCCTTTTTCATAGAATCGCTCCTTTCTTCCGATATGTCAGCGCCAGAAAGACCGGAACGCCGATGGCGGATACCAGGGCGCCGACCGGCGTATCAAAAGGAGCGTGGACAGTACGGGCTGCAGCATCCGCAAGGACAAGCAGAATCGCCCCCAAAAGTGCAGAGCCTGGCAAAAGCCTTCGATAATCCTCACCGGTGAGGAAGCGTACAATGTGAGGGACGATTAGTCCCAGAAATGAAATTCCGCCAACCAGGGATACGCTCGCACCAGCCAGAATAAGTACCACGATCGTGCTGAGGAGTCGAACCGCCCGTATGTTTATGCCAAGCCCCGCCGCGCTTTCCTCCCCCAGAGCCAGGATCGATAATCGCCCTGAGAGGAGCAGACTGACAAAACCTGCGCCCAAAATCCATGGAATGGTCAGGACAAGGCTCTGCCATGTAATCCCGGACAGGCTTCCGGCTGTCCAAAAAGACAGCGATTTGGAAAGTCCGAAGGTGAGAGAGACCCCTTGGCTCAATGCCGTTAGCAGGGCGGAAACCGCAGAACCGGCCAGTATAAGCTGGACAGCCCCTGTTTTGTGTTTGCCGGTTCCCAGCCCGTAGACCAGCAGCACGGCCAGAGCCGCCCCCATAAAAGCCGAAAGCATCATACCGATGCTTGGTAAAGAGGGAAAAAGGACCGCGGTCAGAGCAACGAAAAATCCAGCCCCCGCATTGATCCCTAAAAGTCCGGAATCCGCTAAAGGATTTCTCGTTACGCCCTGCATGACACCGCCGGAAAGGGCGAAGGCCGCCCCGGTAAAGCATGCGGCCAGTGCTCTGGGCATACGCATCACGAGCATAATTCTTCCGAGATCAGTTAAGTGTGCCGGGCGAAAAATCGCATCCGCCAATACATGTATATTTCCGCCTGCCACTCCGATGCTGACCGAGAACAGGAGAGAAAACAGCAGGATACACACCATCAGAACCATGGAAAGTGCAAAGCCCGCTTGTGTGCGAAGCCATTGCAGGGGCATGCGGGGAGAAGAGGCCGTAGCTTGTGGCTTACTCGACATTGCTTTGGTTTATAATGGCATTTGCCAGTTTCTCTATATACAGCAGCTTGCCATTCGCGGTGTACGCCATATTATACTGCGCCTCATTCTTACCGTAATATACGTTTCCGTTTTTTACCGCCTTCAAGTTCTGCCAGACAGGGCTTTTGCCGGTATCTCCAACCTCTCCGTCATCACTGAAAAAGAAAATATGATCTGCATCGATTTTCGAGAAGTATTCCGCATCAACGACCTCTCCCCACACATCCTCCGGAACACCGGATGAGGGAGCCAGCTTCAGCTCATCGTAGATCAGCTCACCCGGGCCTCCGGTCCTGTAAACGTAATAGGAACCAAAATGTACCGAATTCGCTTCCAGAACAGCAAAAGTCTCGTTTCCAACCACCTCCTTTACCTTCGCTGAAAGCTCCGCTGCCTTTGCATCATAGTCAGAAAGCCACTGCGTTACAACATCCTCTTTGCCAAACCACTGGCCAAGCTGCTGAAAACGTCCCCTCCAGTTGACGTAGCTGATGTCGTCGGTGATCATGACCGTAGGGGCGATCGCTTTGAGCTGTTCATATACCTTGTCATGGCGAATATTCATAATAATAAGATCTGGCTTCAGCTCGGCGATTTTTTCCAGATTTAAATCACCGGAAGCGGATGCTCCGGAATAGTTGCCTACGGTTTCAACATTGTTTTGAGTGAAATATTCCTGAAGATAATCGGGCACTGTTATGCCGTCAAACATACTGGTATTAGCCGAAGCAATAAATGGCATATCCAAAATAATCAGTTCATCAGCCAGACCCGAAACGTCTGCTATACGTTGTGGATGAGCCGGGATTTCAACCGTGCCTTTCATATCTTCAACCGTAACGGTATCACCATGCTGCGCTTCTGGTTTTGTATCCGCAATGGAAGCTGCCGCCTGCCCGGATGTCTGTGATGGATTTGCTGAGTACGAGCACGCGGTCAGTGCTGCAGCCATCATGATAATAATTGGAATTGTAATTTTCTTTTTCACTTGGAACCTCCTGAAATGAATTATACTTTGAATGGTTAGAAAAGACTAACTTCGGCAAGTATACGAAAAAGCAGACTTTCTTTCTGCCCTGAAACGGAGGTTTCCTGCCCCTTGACGGAATTGCCTGTGTCAGCGGCTTTTTGCATTACTGATTAAAATTAACCATCATAGATGGGTTGTTCCTATTGACTGGTTAGGGAAAACTAACTATAATAATAGTCGGTTCATAATCTGTTTTCTGTTTTTTAGCGTATTTTCCTTGTCCCGGGCGGGACATGATAAAGGATGGGTGAAAATGTCATATTTACCATTAAAGTTTGAGGCATCCAATATATTTCCGAAAGAAATCATTGCGATACGGCCAGATGTACATATCGTGGTTTCTTCCGGTACATTTTCCGATCTGGTAAAGAGGAAATCCGGTACCACATCTCCTGCGTTTGAGCTGAGTTATACCCGCATAGCCCCTATTTGCGGAGAAGTAGGGCGCAAAGCTGTGGAACTGAGGCCTGGATATGCAACGCTGGGGTTTCTGGGTGAAACGAGTGCATATTCAGAATATCACAGCGGCCAAGAGGTACATCTGTATTCTATTTGGGTTAGCCCATGCTCGTTTGATGGCTTTTGTGAAGCTGTCTGCGGTAAAAGCAGTATAGGGTTTCGTTCCTTTCAGAAGGATTCTTACTCCTCTTATGGCTTTAAATGCGATGCGAGGGAAGAGAGTATCATGAACAAACTGGATCTGTGTTTTATTAATGAAACAAATAAGATCAATAAGCTCTTGATGGAAAGTTATATCCTGGAACTGTTGTCCATCAATATTGACAGACTGCTCTGCAGGGACAACGGAGGGGATTCCATAAGCCAGCTCACCAGAACCGATATTGAGAGTTTAACCTATGCACGCGAGATTCTGTTAAGCCGTCTGGAATCCCCGCCTTCTCTGCTGGAATTGTCCCGTATGATTTGCATGAACGACTGCAAGCTGAAACGCTCTTTTAAACAGTACTTCGGGAACACCGTCTATGAATTTGTCCGGGAACAGCGGCTGGAAAAAGCATTTGCACTATTAGAGCAGGGGGGTCATAATGTGAGTGAGTCGGCCTTTGCCGTGGGGTATACAAATGTAAGTCATTTTTCGGAGTCATTTCATAAAAAATTTGGGATTCTGCCTCGTGAGATGATTCGGTGATTTCCCGAATGCCAATGAAGTTTACCCGCAAAACGCAGTCAATTACCGTTTAAGAGGATACATCATCGAAATTTTAAACATTCGCAAGAGAAACGTAATACCTCATTCTGTCCGAATATAGTATACTTAATATACCAAATATTTCAAGAACGAGGAGTGCAATGGTATGGGAAGCAGGAGATGGAGATGGAGATGGATCTGGATCTGGACTGCTGGGGCAGCTGTCCTGCTTATGGTCTATAGCAGCAAGGGGGGAGTCGTTTCACAGACGAACCAGAAAGCGGAAGCGGAACAGACAGCGCCGACGGGCTACCCGTCCGGCGAAATACAGCGTGCAAGTGTCTGTTACAATGGAACGCTTTATCTCTATACAGCAGATGGATTTGATCTGCCGCTGGGAGACGGATTTGAAAAGGCCGGCACCATTGCTGCCGTAGACAATACAGAATATCCATCAGAGGATTTTCATGCCTCCAGGCTGGATCCAGGCCAGGAAGTCTATGGGAACAGGGATGAGCCAGATCGTATTTATGTTAAATATAACAGTGGCTTTGGTCTTTTTGAAAAGGCTGAGGATGGACTCAATACGCTGGATGGAGTGACAATGAAAGCGGTGGAAGGCAGTGCCGATTCTGGATCGGTTAAGCTCTGTATTTTGAATGAGACGGATTTGGATATCATGTTTGGCGAAAATTATGAATTACAGCATTTCGTGAATGGACAGTGGCAAAGCGTTCCCTATATAATTGACAACTGGACATTTAACGCGGTTGGATATGAGGCCCGAAAGGGGAGTCCGGCGGAGATAACGGTCAATTGGGAGATATTTCATGGCTCCATGGAGCCGGGGAATTACCGGATCATAAAGACCGTGAACGATTTCCGGGGAACAGGGGATTATACTACATATTACCTCGCGGCGGAATTTGAGATTAGGCAGCGGTGAACGGATTCGTAATGAGTGAGTACGGGAAATGCATTTGGATTCTGAATTATGTGCCTTCTTAATGTGAACGTGTTTGAATGTAAAAAGTATATGAATGTAAAAATGTTAGAATAAGATCAGGCGGAACCATGACGCTTGGTCTTTTTTGCTTCAGGTATCAACTTTTTTATAGGGCTGCTGCTGTTTCCTGTCGGAGAAACTCATTTTAAGAAAGATAAAAATAGAATATAAGCAGAAGAAATGATATAATGAAATACACAGACTTTATGCGCAGGAGAAACGATCATCTGAGACAAACGCTGAAAGAAAAATGGTTAAACAATAGTTGAAAAGGAGTACAGAGCATGAACCAGAAAATCACTGACCGTCTGCGATAAAACAGCAAAAAAGGAAAGAAAAGAAAAAAGGCTTCAAAGGAAAAACGGAAGCTGCGGAGGAAAATAATGATATGATGTCCTACGAAGAATTTATTAAAAAGCTGGAGGAAGAGGAAGATTGGGCGCCTGGCTGGGAGGCCATAGATGAGGTGTTTGATGAGCTGTATCCGAATCAGACTCCTGAACATTTCGGAACAAACATGTTAAAACGTGCAATATTCGGCGGAGACCAATATATTGATGGCTATTCTGTTTATTCATCGCCAAATGGGTACAAGCATATTGTTACTTACGGTATGACGCAGCTTTATGCTGAAAAGGATAGCTTTGGCGGCGACTGGAGTAAATGGGGCTACGAGATGACGATGAAGCTTTCAGCTGTAAATACGGACGACTGCATGTGGGCCATAGATGTGCTGTCGAATCTTGCACGCTATACCTATACATCTGAACGCTATTTCGAACCCTATCAGCTTATTGGAAATAAAGGAGAACCGATTAAGGGGGGCTCCGATACTGCAATCACGGCACTTCTTACTGTATCAGATACGGAAGCACATGGTATAGATACTGTTTATGGAAGAACAGACTTTATTCAGCTTGTCGGTATCACACAGCCAGAATATGAAATGCTGAAGAGTGATATTTCCAAGGCGCAGGAATTCGTTGAAAAATTGCGTGAAAAATATTCAAACCTGGAAACGGATACAGACAGAACAGAATCCATATTATTTTGATAGATTTGGATTGGTTGAACTGGAAAATACAATTGCCTGGGAGCATCGGAATTGGCTAAATGAATGATATGACAACAAAGGAGAATATAATATGGTCGGAAAAGAAGTAAGAATAGGCGCGTGCCTATTAGCTGGCGATATGGAGTGTATGGTTCGATTCTACAGAGATACTTTGGGCTTTCATACGGAATGGGATGGTGGGGATTTTGCAGAGTTTAAGACGGCAGGCGGTGAACTGTCCTTATTTATGTATAGCAGGAAGGCATTCGTGCAGGCAATTGGTGAAAGCTACGTTCCGCCCAGGGGAATAAATCAGACCTTTGAAATTGCCCTCTGGCTCCCCTGTTTTGCCGATGTAGATGCGGAATATGAGCGGTTATCGAAGATGGATTTAAGATTCCCAACGGGAGGCCCCATGACTTTTTCCTTCGGAATCCGCAACTTTTATGTTGCCGACCCGGAGGGAAACCTGCTTGAAATCGGCAGTACAAGTGAAACGTAGTTTTATGAGTTTTTGGTTCTTATACCAAATTGGAAAATTGGAATAGATGAAGGAGCGTGTAGAATGGAAAAATTAATGTACGTGATGATGATCGAGAAGAGCAGGACTTATAATAAGCTGACAAAGAAAGCAGTCACAGAGCATGTTGAGAACATAAGAAGGCTGGACGATGAGGGAAAGCTGGAAATTTGCGGCGTGTTTAAAGGTTATCCGGGGATGGCAGGTATGTATATTCTGAAAACAGACAGTCGTGAGGAGGCAGAAGATATTTGCAGCAGGGAGCCATTGGTTACCGGTGGATATGCAACATATAAATTGGTTGAATTGCAGGTTGCGAATCGGGAAAATAATTATCTGCTGTGATTATGAAGTATCCTGGTTCAATCCCCGGAGGGGGAGAGCCGTTTAAAAGTTCAGGCAGTTAGGAATTCACATTGCACGGGAAGATTTCGTTGTTGGTTACAGGGGGGCATTTATCTTTCCAACCTTCCTGTGGCTGTTATTAAAACTGACCGGTCACTGACATAACAGATTTGAGACAATTCAAAGCATCAGGCTCTTATAATGGCCATTGAAAAGATGGCTGAGCAAATCTATTTAATGGATTTGCTCAGCCACTCCTCTATGGACTGTTTCTTTGTATCCGTAAAATCTTTATAAACTTCCTCCTTTAGCCAGGCCAGGTTTTTACTGGAAAGGTAATTCCGCATCTGATCCTCTGCTTCCTGCATAACAACTTTAATCAGGCATGGTTTGCTGCAGTTACAGGCATCATTTTCATCTGCCAAAATATTATTTTGTCTGATTTCCGCGCACTGGAACATATAAGACGGCCCTTCTATCGCTTCGACGATATCCCAAAATGAAATATTCTGTGCTCGTTTGGCAAGCTCATACCCGCCCTTTGCCCCCTGGATGGAACGGACAATTCCCGCTTTTCGTAATTTTGTAAAGATTTTCGAGAGATATGTTTCGGATAATTTGTTGAGTTCAGCAAGCTCTTTGATTCCGATCGTAGAACCAACCGGCATATCAACCATATAAAAAAGCGAGTGGAAAGCGTACTCGACCCCTTGACTTAATTGCATAGAATCACTCCTTTACAGATAATGTTTATCTATTATAGCATATTATTTTGCGGGCATCAATTGACTTTTTAAAAACAGTGTGATATAGTCTCTATTACAGATAACAATTATCTATAATATACTTAATTGGAGGACTATATGTTTAATGAATCATTTATAGAAGTGCTGAATCATGAGGGCGTTGTTTCAGTAACATCCTGGGCAAATGAGAAGGCTCATGTTGCCAATACCTGGAACAGTTATCTATTTCTTACCGCAGACAATAGAATACTGATCCCAGCTGCCTGGTTTAACAAAACACAAAAAAATGTTGATGTGCAGAACAAAGTGATCGTCACCTTAGGCAGCCACGAGGTCCAGGGGAAAATGGGGTTGGGAACAGGATTTGTCGTAGACGGTACAGCCAAATTCCTCACGGAAGGCGCTGATTATGATATGATGAAAGAAAAGTATTCTTTCCTTACGCGTGTTTTGGAAATAACACCGGAAAAAGTAAGGCAAACAATTTAAATAATTAACAGCTCCAGCCATCGTTACGCGGCTGGAGCTATTTTATTGTGTATTAAGAAAGTGCTCTTACGCGAGAGTCCAGCTTGCCGGACTCTTTATTTCTTAAACAGAATACGCGATTTGTCAAATCAATTCTTTCACCGCATCGACAAACCGCCTGATATCGTCCTCCGGATTCAAGGGATACAGAAGCCCATAAGGAATGCTGTATTCCCAGTTTACCGGTATGGTGACAAGTCCCGGATGCACGTCCTGCCAGCATTCCAGTGAGAGCAGCACATTTTCCGTTTCGGCGCAGCGGTTAAAGACCGAGATATCGTAAAAATGCGGAGTATCTTCGATTTGAATTTCCGGGTGATTCCGATTTAAGTCATTCCGGATAAAGTCATTGGTGCCGGAATCGCCCTCGGCAACCATCATAAGCGTCTCTCCGTAAAGGTCAGAGATATCCAGATTCTGTTTGCAGGCCAGGGGATGCTCTCTGGACACGGCACACATCTTTTTGTAGCGGCCAAGCTGGAGAAAACTGCATTTTTCCATCCAGAGTCTCGAGTCGCAGACTCCAACCAGAAAATCGAATTTTTTACCAAGCTGTGCAATCTCGGAGAGGATGCCTTCGTGATTGTCTTCAAAAGGAACCAGGTGAAGTTTGTAATTGGGGAAGGCCCGATTGACCCTGTACCAAAGATCCATAAACGGTTTAGCCGGATTTAAAAGGGAAGTTCCCACACAGAACATGCGGTCGGCATCATCCATGGCCTGCCTTGCCTGCTCGATGGAACGCCTGGAATAATCGAACAGAAAACGCGCATCTCTGTAGATGACTTCTCCGGCGGGAGTCAGATGAACGCCGTGCGCACTGCGCAGTAGAAGCTTCAGATTCAGATGCTTTTCCAGTGCATTGATCTGTTTCATTACAGCGGTCGGTGAGAGGAATAGAGCTTCTGCCGCTTTTGTAAAGCTGCCGCAGTCGGCAACACATACAAAGACGGTCAGCTGGGGATTAAACATGGTCAGCCTCCTGGATTAAACAGAGTATAAACTATAAGTTAAGACCAAAGTAACATATTGGAGATTCCGTGTCAAGAAATACTGTTTTATAATTAAGTCAGAAATTAAAAAGGAGGCAGGTAATATGGCAGAACTCATTGCTTATTTTTCAAGAAAGCATCAAAACTATGTGAACGGGATGCTCAAAAACCTGGAAGTTGGCAATACGGAGATTGCTGCAGGCATTATTCAAAGGTTGACAGGAGCAGATCTCTTTAAACTGGAGCCAGTACAGGAATATTCCAGGGATTACAACGAATGCATCGCGGAGGCGCAGGTGGACCAGAGGCGGGACGCCAGGCCAGAGTTAAAGCATTATCCGGAAGAATTTGAGAAGTACGATACAATTTATCTGGGCTTTCCAAATTACTGGAGCACGATGCCGATGGCAGTATTCACATTTCTGGAGCATTTTGACTTCACCGGTAAAACGATTTGTCCGTTTTGCACCCACGAAGGCAGCGGTATGGGCAGCAGTGAGGCGGATATCCGCCGCCTTTGTCCCGGCGCAAAGCTGAAAAAAGGTCTGGCGATCCGAGGCGGAAGCGCCGGATCTGCGGAACCGGAGATACGCAGGTGGCTGAAATGACAGAAGGCAGCTGAAATGACAGAAGGTAGCTGAAATGACAGAAGGCAGCTGAAATGACAGAAGGTAGCTGAAATGGCAGAAGGCGGCTAAAATGGCAGTAAATGACCACGAATAATTCAAGGAGGGAACAAAAAAATGGCAGTAAAACAGACAGCAGGCAGGGAGGCACTTGGTACGTTTGCACCGAAATTTGCAGAATTAAATGACGATGTTCTTTTTGGGGAGGTCTGGTCCAGGGAGGATAAACTTTCCCTTAGAGACCGTTCACTGGTTACCGTGACAGCGTTAATGGCACAGGGACTTACCGATTCCTCATTTAAATATCATTTAGAGACCGCGAAGAAAAATGGAATCACGAAAACAGAGATCGCCGAGATTTTGACACATGCGGCGTTTTATGCAGGCTGGCCCAAGGCGTGGGCGGCATTCCGCATGGCGAAGGAGGTCTGGACGGCTGGTGAGGTGACCGCCAGCGCCAAAGAAGAGTACGCGGACAGCATGATATTTCCAATTGGGGAGCCGAATGACAGCTTTGCAGAATATTTCACCGGCCAGAGCTACTTAGCACCTGTTTCCGCAGACCAGGTGGGTATTTTCAACGTAACCTTCGAGCCGGGCTGCCGCAATAACTGGCATATCCACCGTGCCGATAAGGGCGGCGGGCAGATACTTATCTGTGTCGCGGGGCGTGGATATTACCAGGAATGGGGCGGGGAGGTACGGGAACTGTTACCGGGCGATGTGGTCAACATTCCAACAGGCGTAAAACACTGGCATGGTGCGGCGCCGGACAGCTGGTTCTCACATCTGGCCGTGGAAGTCCCGGGGGAAAATGTGGGCAATGAGTGGTGTGAACCAGTAGATTTTGCAGGAGACCAGAAAATTTGATGGCAGGACACTTATTTTCAAATAAAGAATTGAAAAAATTGATCCTGCCCCTGTTCATGGAGCAGCTTCTCGTCATGCTGGTGGGAATTGCAGATACCTTTGTAGTCAGTTATGCGGAGGAGGCGGCGGTATCCGGCGTTTCACTGGTAAATTCTTTTAATACCATCTTCATTTACCTTTTCACGGCGCTGGCTTCCGGAGGCGCTGTGATTATCAGCCAGTACATCGGCAGACACGATACGGAACCGGCGGGGGAATCGGCCAGCCAGCTTTTTACCGTATCCCTGCTGTTCTCCGCTGCTGCGGCTGTAGTCATATTAATGCTGCACAGGCAGATCCTGAGGCTGATGTTTGGAAAAGTGGAGCCGGAGGTGATGGAGGCCTGCGTGACCTATTTACGGATCTCCGCTTATTCTTATCCGGCCATTGCGGTTTACAATGCTGGAGCGGCGGTTTACAGGAGCGTTGGAAAAACCAGTACCACCATGTATATTTCGGTGCTATCCAATATCATCAATGTCATCGGCAATGTTATCGGTGTATTTGTATTAAATGCAGGCGTGGCAGGTGTGGCTTATCCTTCCCTGGCCGCACGAATGTTTTCTGCGGTGGTAATCACTGGTCTCTGTTTCCGTAAAAGGGAACGTGTGCAGTATCGGTTGGGATGGATCCTACAGTGGAACCGGGACTTAATGAGGCGGATCTTAGGCATCGCCGTTCCAAACGGGATAGAAAACGGCATTTTTCAGTTTGTGAAGGTCGCCCTCAGCAGTGTTGCCGCGCTGTTTGGAACGTATCAGATAGCGGCGAATGGAATTGCGCAGAGTATCTGGTCCATGGCTGCCCTCGCCGGAGTGACAATGGGCCCTGTGTTTATAACCGTAATCGGCCAGTGTATGGGGGCAGGCGACAGCAGCCAGGCGGAGTACTATTTTAAAAAGCTGCTGAAAATCACGCTTCTGCTTTCCCTGATATGGAATGCCATGATTTTTGCCGTGACGCCATTGCTTATGAAAGCCTATATTCTGGCAGATGAAACGAAACGGCTGGTGATTCTGCTGGTATTGATCCATAATGTTTTTAACTCGATTGTATTTCCGTTTTCGGGGCCGCTGGGCAACGGCCTCCGCGCGGCCGGTGATGTGAAGTTTACCATGGTGGTTTCGATTGCCTCTACAATTGGAGGAAGGCTTATTTTTTCCCTGCTGTTCGGAATTGTATTCCAGATGGGAGTCATAGGTATTGCCTGTGCCATGTGCCTGGACTGGCTCCTGCGGGCGATCATCTTCTATGTGCGTTTTAAGGCTGGTAAATGGAAATGTTTTAAAGTTATATAAGCAAAATACGGGGGAAGCGCCTATGTTCTTATTTCAAAAAATAGAAGAAACCATGATGAGATACACCGATGCCCGTCATGCGGTGGGGGAGTTTATTCTGCAGGAGCAGGATAAGCTGTATCAGTATACTGTGACTGAGATTGCAGAAAAGACATTTACATCGAAAGCGACGGTTGTCCGGTTTGCAAAGGCAATGGGGTATGATGGCTGGAAAGAATTTATGAAGGATTACATTGCCGAGGTGAATTACCAGAAAAAGTATAAAAATACAGTTGATTTTAATATACCGTTTCAGAAAGAGGATGGTATCGATACGATCGCTGAAAATATCAAAAAATTGCAGATGGAGAGTATTCGTGAGACGGCAGATCTGCTGGATAAAGAGGTGCTGAAAAAGGCCGCGGATTATCTGGCCGGAGCAGAAAATATCGTGATCTTCAGCAGCAGTCCCAATACATACCTCGGAGAACTGTTTAAGCGGAAGCTTCTCACAATCGGAAAGCGTGCAGCTGTTGCGAAGAGCGGAGAGGCGGGAATCGAGGCGGCAACGCTGGGCCCGCAGGATCTGGCGCTCATTATCTCTTATTCCGGAAACAGTGTCACGCAGAATCCGGTAAACCGAATCGGGCTTCTCAAGAAAAATCATGTGCCAATCATCGGAATTACAAGCGGGGGCGATAATTATATGCGGAAAAATCTGGACTGCATTATTACCATGTCATCCAGGGAGCGCCTTTATAGTAAAATCGCAAATTACGCGACGGAGGAATCTTTAAATTATATTTTAAACGTCCTGTTTTCCTGCTGCTTTGCCTCTCAGTACAAGCAAAATCTTGAGTTTAAGATAAAAAATTCCCGGTTATTGGAACAGGAACGAGTTACGATGATGAAAGAAATGCAGGACAGGTAAGGCCTGTGAAAGGGGCTGTGCGATACGATTATATTTGACTTCGTTCGTCACGGCTTCTTTTATTTCTGCACAAAAAATGTTTCCTGTTTCAGAAAGTTTCATGAAAACATAACAAAAGCCGCAATATATAAAACTTAGTTTTGGTATTTGCTGTTTGCTTGATTGGCAAAATGATTTGTGGTTTACTGTGCTTAAGAAGAGCGGAAGCGCTTTTCCGGATGCGTGCAGCACAGGTAAAAGGTCCATTCACAATGAGAGGGGAGTATTTCATATGAGCAGAAAGTATGAGAAGTTAGCAGCGGAAATCGTAAAGAACGTAGGCGGAAAAGAAAATATCAATGACGTCTACCACTGTCAGACGCGTCTGCGGTTTAAACTGGCAGATGAAGAGAAGGCGGATGACAGGAGGTTGGAGGAAACCGATGGAGTCGCAAAGGTGATCCGAAACGCAGGGGTATATCAGGTAGTCATTGGAACCCATGTTGCGGATGTGTTTGAGGAGATCGAAAAACTGGCGGACGTCCGCAAGGATAAAGAGGAGGCAGAAGCAGCCGGGGAGAAACAGAATGCTTTTACAAAGATCATAGATTTTGTGGCCGGAGTCTTTCAGCCGGTGATACCGGCATTATCCGGCGCCGGTATGGTAAAAGCCCTGTTGGCGCTGCTCGTAGTTATGAAGGTGATATCCAGCAGTTCCCAGACGTATTACCTGTTGAATTTATTTGCAGACGGCGTCTTTTATTTTCTGCCCATGATCCTGGCTTTTACCTGTGCTCAAAAGCTCAAATGCAATCCGATCCTGGCGGCCGGCGTTGCAGCTATGATGCTTCACCCGAACTGGACAGCGCTGGTGGCGGCAAAGGAAGCGGTGAATTTTTTTAACGTAATCCCATTTACTCTGGCAAATTACGGTTCCTCAGTTATTCCGATCATTCTCATTATCTTTGTACAGTCTTTTGTAGAAAAAAGGCTGAAGAAGTGGATTCCAAAGGCCGTGGAGCTGGTCTTCGTACCAATGCTTACCTTCCTCATTATGGGGACTCTGGCATTCTCTGTATTAGGCCCTATTGGTGCAGTTTTTGGCAATTATCTGGGACAGTTTTTTACCTTTTTGAGCGAATCGGCTGCATGGGCGCCGGCAGTTTTAGTAGGCTCTGCACTCCCGGTGATGGTAATGTTCGGTCTTCATAACGGTGTAGCGCCGCTGGGCGTTATGCAGATGGCTAACCTCGGATACGACAGCATTTTCGGGCCGGGCTGTGTGTGCTCCAATATGGCGCAGGCCACTGCGACAACCGTTGTCGCCCTGAGGACAAAGAATAAAAAGACAAAGCAGATTGCGGTATCCGGTGCAATTACCGCTTATATGGGAATTACAGAACCGGCTCTTTACGGTGTCTCCCTGCCGAAAAAATATCCATTGGCGGCAGCCATGATCGGCGGAGGTCTGGGCGGACTTTATGCAGGGCTGACCCACACCCACCGATTTGCCACCGGCTCCTCCGGATTACCGGCGGTCCTGCTGTATCTGGGGGACGATACGACCAAGTTTTTCGTAAATATCATCATTGCCATTCTCATCTCAGTCGTAAGTACCGCTGTGATAACCTTACTGTTGAGCTTCAAGTTCGAGAAGGAAGAATGTTCAGACAGAGATGTGATAGGAAAAACAGAAGAAAATGCAGCGGAAAATATAGAAGCAAATACAACAGCAGAAGATACAGCAACAGATACGCGGGTATTTCAGTTTGGATCTCCGGTAAAAGGCTGGGTAATGCCGTTAGAAGAAGCTGAGGACGAAGCATTTGCCTCCGGCGCATTGGGGCAGGGCGTAGTAATTGAACCGGAGGAGGGGGTGGTGAGAGCACCGTTTGACGCAACAGTAGCAGCCCTTTTTCCAACAAATCATGCAATCGGCCTCGTTTCCGACAGTGGTGCGGAGATTATGGTACATATAGGAATTGACACCGTTCAGCTGGAAGGCAGATACTTTGAGGCATTTACGGCGCAGGAAAGCCATGTGAAGGCAGGCGATGTGCTGATTAAGTTCGATCTCGATGCCATAAAAGCCGCGGGATATAAGACGCAGACCATGGTAATCGTGACCAACAGTTTTAACTATAAAAAGATAGAAGCAGAGAGTCATAAATCCACAGACGGCAGCGGTCATTTGATGACTTTGATGAAATAAGAAGGGGGGCTGAATGATGTTTTATAAAACCTTGAAAAAATTTCCGGATGACTTTTTGTGGGGAGCTTCTACGTCCGCATATCAGGTCGAAGGGGCTTATGATGAAGATGGTAAAGGCCTGTCCGTACAGGATATCTATGAGACCCCGGAAGGGATCACCGATTTCAAAGTGGCAAGTGACCATTACCACCACCGGACGGAAGATGTTAAGCTGATGGCGGAGATGGGGCTGAAGGCATACCGGTTCTCCATCGCATGGACAAGGATTATTCCGGATGGAGACGGTGAGGTCAATACGGCAGGCATTGCATTCTATAATGATCTGATTGATGAATTGATTTCCAACAGGATTGTCCCGATTGTAACGATGTATCATTTTGATCTGCCGCTTAAACTGCATGAGAAAGGCGGTTGGAGCAGCCGGAACACGGTCGATGCGTTTGAACGGTATGCGAGAGTATTGTTTGAGAACTTCGGTGACCGGGTGAAATACTGGCTGACCATAAATGAGCAGAATGTGATGATCAACCATCCAAACGCCATGAACCCCGGAACGATTCCCTCGAAAAAGGAACTGTATCAACAGTGCCATCACATGTTCTTAGCCGGGGCAAAGGCAGTCATACTCTGTCACCAGTTGTGTAAAGATGGCAAAATTGGCCCGGCGCCAAATATCACGGCCATATATCCGGAGACGTGTGCCCCGGCGGATGTGATTGCTGCCGATGACTGGGAAAGTATCCGCTGCTGGCTTTATCTGGATATGGCGGTTTATGGAAGATACAACTCCCTGGCGTGGTCTTATCTGGAGGAAAAGGGATATGCACCAGTGATGGAACCGGGGGATATGGAGCTCCTTGAAAAGGCAAAGCCGGATTATCTCGGCGTCAATTACTATGCCACAGCCACCGTGAGCGCAAGCCGGAATGATGGAACGGACTGCCAGCCGCGTGGCGGCGACCAGCAGGTCATGATCGGTGAGGAAGGCGTCTACCGTGCGGGCCAGAACCGGTATCTGGAGAAAACGGAATATGGCTGGATTGTAGATTCCATCGGCCTGCGTGTCACACTCCGGCGCATCTATGACAGATACCATCTGCCGCTCTTAATCACCGAGAATGGGCTGGGAGCCCGGGATTTGCTGAGCGAGGATGGCAGCGTACATGATCCATATCGGATCGATTATTTGAAGCGCCATTTTGAACAGGCACAGATGGCTATAACTGATGGCGTGGACTTGATTGGTTACTGCCCGTGGTCTTTTCTGGACTTAGTCAGTACACATCAGGGATATGGAAAGCGGTATGGGTTTGTGTATGTAGACAGGGATGAAAGTGATTTGAAAGATATGAGAAGAATAAAAAAAGACAGCTTTTACTGGTATCAGAAGGTAATTCGGTCGAATGGGATTTAGGTTTTTGCATCGGTAACCGGAAAAAGGAAGGTGTTTGAAAAAGATTGGGTGAGCGTTTTCTCCTGGTCTTTTTTATTTCACAATTTCACAGGAAAGTTCATCTTATGAAATATCCCCGGGGGATGCATACTACGCGCTATGGAAATATGGCCGCTGAAGCGACCGCGCTCCGGCGCGCAAGTCCGGTTTGCCGGACTCTTTGTTTTTGCAGTTGAAGATAGAGGAAATACTTCCCCTTAAATTGCCTCATGAATGAAGGACAGAGGCGTTGGAGTGCCGACAATAAATTCTTATGCCATATACCACAAATATGGAACTCTGTATTTAAAAATAACTGGAAATAGCATATAATTGCAGTAAGGAATAAGAAGGGAACTTACATTTATTCAGGTGCGGTGTACCGGGAACAGCGGCTCCTATATGAAGAATAGCACTTTAAAGAAGCGTCTGCCTGTTGGAGATGGATGGAGGAATGGATGGAGCGGAGAAAAAGATGGGATGCAGCAGCTGCTAAGGAAACCGTGGTTTTCAGAAAATACGAAAAACGGTATTTTCACAAAAAACTGGCGTACAGGATCGTATTGGGACTATTTTTGTATGGCTTCGGGGCATGCCTTATTCTGTCCCTCTATCTGACGGCGGAAGAGCAGTATAGGAACCGAAGATACGAAAATATATTTATGACCGCATTGTTAAATCAGAAAAATATGAACGGAGACACGGAGGTTCAGGAGACACAGGGATCGGTCGATCCAGGCAGTTATATCGCCGGGACGGTCATCTGGAGTGTACTTTTCCTGGGCGGGTACGGTTACTATCTTTGTTCCCTGGTTCAGAGCCATCAGGAATTTCAGAAAAGATCCCTGTATTGCAGGAGAACAGCCTGCGTTGGAAAAGAAGATTTCAGAATCAGCGCCTGTGTGGATTTGATGACAGAGGAGGGGAAGATCCTGGAGGGACTCACAGTTCCGCTGTATGTGCTGTCGGAACTTGAACTGCATAAGCCCGTTTATCTGGTAACCACTGACCCGAAAGCTTTCTATGAGCAGGCAGACATTTACCCTTCGCCGTATTCAGAAAAAAATCCGTTGGATTTACCGGATGCCGCTGAGTTCTTTTTCCGGAGGTGATCATATATGGGAAAAATAGTGCTGTTTCTTACCCTGCTGTCGATATTTTCCTGTGCAGTACCGATTCGGACCTCCGATTGGTTCATGGGAAATGCGGAAGCAGTTCCTGAATACAAAGATCCCCAATTCTCCGAATATCGTATCCTGGCAGTCAACAACCTTCTTCTTGGCGGATATTGCGATGGAAGATGGATCGAATGGCCGGAACTTTATCCCATGATGGCGGAAACGAATGATTATAAAATGTACATAGACGGCCTTTATCAGGGGACCGCATCAGGGCAGAAGGAGATGGAACACAGTGCGGAATTATATTCCGGCGCGGAGGTGCATTTTCCAGATTTCGAGTATACGAGCGATGAGTATCACAGTATCGTGTCATTTTCAGGAGAAGAAGATATGGAGATTTTGAGCGGCAGTAAAATTACTCCTGAAAATGAAAGATATCGTCAGGTACTGAAGGAGTATCTGGCGGGGATCGGTGTGAAAGAAGAATTCCGATTAACGGATGTTACTAAAATTGATTTGGATGGGGACGGACAGGACGAAGTATTTGTCCAAGCATACCATGATGCAGATATGATCGGGAATTCGGAAGGTATCCTTTATATGCGGAAGGTGATGGAGGGGGAAGTTAGATCATTTATAATTCCGATTACCGAGCCAACGGCTGCCGCGGATCATTTGAAAATCGAAGGCTTTTTCGACTTAAACGGCGATGGGATGAAGGAACTGCTGATTTCGACTATGGGAATCGGTTATCACAGCTATCTGGTATATGAGTTTAAAAATAACGGGTTTACAAGAGTATTTGAAAATGGGGGAGATCATTGAAACGAACGGAAAAAAATGAGAAATGTCTGACAGGGTTACGGGGAACTGAGAGTATTTGGCGATTGGAGGAAGATAGATGAAACGTGAGAGTATTATTAAGCTGATGTGGATCTCTTTGGGAATTCATGTGGGACATTTTCTGTTAGAGGGGATCGTGGCTATGGGCCAGAGGCAGATTATGGCGTTGTCCATGGCGCCGGATTTTGAGGGGACCGTGTTCCCTGTGCCGTATCTTTTGGCTGGCAGCGCCGTGTATCTGGTGATCCATGGAATTTTGACGGTCATTTTGGCAGGGCAGTTGAAGAAAGGCGGGAATTCCATTGCGAGTGAGGTGCTTGTAGTTATTCTGTTTGGAGGTGCCCTCGGCTGGTTCTCCATAATTGGAAACGGACTGGTCTCACGTCTGGTCGGGGCATATCTGGGGAGTATCGGACTGGCAAGCTTCTCCATTATCAATCGGGCGCTCTCATTTTTCAGTCCGATTCGTACAGTGGCCATCAGCCTGCTGATACTGGCGAGCGGGATGTCGATGTATTGTAAATTGGAGGATAGAAAGCTGCATATGGGGGAAGTGTGACTGGAGAAACCTGTTTAATGAAAATCTTCAGGTGACGGTGGTAAATGCTGCAAAGGATTTGGATGGTGCAGTTTGAGCGAACATTCTGAAAATGGACCGGCCGGAAGTCTCCCGAAGCCTCTGGAAATCCAGCTGGCTGTGAGGGAGACTTCGTTGGCCGACAGTGCACGATTCCGCTGGCACAGCAGCAGCCATCTTGCCGGGGTGCTTGTCTTTGTTATCCTTCTAATATTTTAATTTCGTAATATCTCTTATCTGTTTATCGCTGCTCACGTGTCTTGCAAAAAATGTAGAATCTCCTGTTCCATGCCGACTAAAGAGTGCCCCTTTTCCGGATATTGTCTGACCGTGCAGTGGCTTATGAAACGAACGGCGCGTTCTTTTGTTTCCTGTGACTGAATCATGATATCTTTTTCACCGAGCAGGATCATACATGGCATTGATAACTTTTTTAGGTCTTCGTCAGTAAACAGGGGAATGATTTCCTGTCTGGCATTGAATACGGACGTAATTAACTTTTGGTATTCCAATTGGTCTTTCGGTATAGCAGTACCGCCATTGATTTCAGTAAATAATTCTGTGACACCGGTATCACCTTTGGGGAGCAGCTGCATCGCTCTAACTGCAAATTCCGGATTCTGTGAGCCAATCCCTGCGGGTGCCAAAAGCACAGCTTTTTCTACACACTCCGGATAAAGAATGGAAAATTTCAGAGCGATCCAGCCACCTAAAGAATTTCCGACCAGAAAAGCCTTGCCGATTTTCAAAAGGGAAAATACTTCAGAAAGCCAATAAGCATAATCATCGCTTTCGAACGAAAGCTGGCGTTCATCACTTTTCCCCGGTTCTCCTGGGATATCAAGCGCAATTACACGATAATAATGTGAAAGCGTCTGAATATCATCTATCCACATGGCCGAGTTCATACTGCTTCCATGCAGCAGTATGACGGTCTGTCCGTGTGCTTTTCCAGAAATCAAGGCAAATGTATCGCCATATTGCGTAGGTAAAAGGAGCTGCTCATAAGACACAGATAGACTTTCCAGGATCCTTTCGTAGTATGCTGTAACAGCAGTCTTTCCTTCTTCCGTTATAAATGCTTTTTTCATAATATTTCTCCCCCTGTTTTTTCATCAGAACTTCCCGTTACGACGGCAATGAGATCCAACATTTCCTGCATAAATGGAAGTTGTCCCCACAGAGCAACGCGAACTTTGCTTTCGTGTTCCAAATACTGCGTATGCATAGTAGACTTCCCATATTTTTCGGGCTTGCAGTTCATGGCCGCTGTCAGCAGGTTTACGATCCCTATTCCCTCGTCGGTCCTATCTGTCAAAATGTCAACCACACAGGAAATATTGATTCTATCTTGCGCACTTTCAAGTGTAGCCTGCCCTGTCAAACCAATATTTTCCGTAAATACACTTAAATCATGTCCTGACACACGCCAGCTCTTCCCGACCTTACTGGCCCGCAGTTTCCCTTCGCGTATGTATCTTTGAATTGTTTTCGGGTGCATCGTAAGCAGCTCAGCTACTTGCTCAACCGTATAATATTTGTCCATTCCTAATTACTCCTCATTATTTCTTAATAATCATTATAAGGTGATTATAGGTAATAATAAGAAATATGTCAAGACTTATTAATAAATGTAAATAAAAACCAAAATAATATTCGCAGATGTCATAACAACACTTAAATTGGCTTTCTGCATTTTCTTTAAAAAAGACTCGATATTTGCAACTTTTTGCCCTCATTATTTGTCTAAAAAAGAAGCAGGAATTTACAAATGAGAGGGAAAACATGGTATTCAGCAGTTTAGAATTTATATTTCGGTTTCTTCCGCTATTTTTGATGATCTATTACATAATCCCATGCAGCTGGAAGAATTTTTGGCTTTTTGCGGGAAGCCTTGGTTTTTATTTTTATGGGGTCAGGGATACCCCTTTTTATTTTGTTCTCCTGGTCCTTTCTATTCTGGTCAACTACAGAATCGGGATTTTGATAGGACGGCGGAGGCTGGGGAGGATGCGAAAGAGGTGGCTGGTCTGCGGTATAATCTATAACCTTTCCTGGCTGATCCTTTTCAAATATTCCGCATTCATCGCCCAAAACGTAAATCTGCTTCTGGGAAGAGCGGGGATTCCATTGCATTTGCCGGTTTTTGCGCCGGTACTCCCGGTGGGAATCAGTTTCTATACTTTTCAGGCAGTTTCATATCTGGCGGATATATATCGAAAAACGGTTCCCTATGAGCGGTCTATGGTTGGCTTCGGCATGTATATCAGCATGTTCCCACAGCTGATCGCAGGTCCGATTGTGACGTATTCCTCTATGCGGGCACAGATTGGCAGAAGGAAGGTTACCTTCCGCGCCATTGAGGAGGGGCTGAGGGAGTTCACCATTGGTTTGGGCTTTAAGGTGCTCCTGGCAAATCGGGTCGGCGGCTTATGGACTGAAGTGCAGACGATTGGTTATGAGAGCATTTCCACCCCGTTGGCCTGGCTCGGTCTTGCAGCCTTCAGCCTGCAGATTTATTTCGATTTTTGCGGGTATTCACTCATGGCAAAGGGACTGGGTACTATGATGGGGTTTAAGCTTCCGAATAACTTCAATCATCCATACATGTCTCTGTCCATGACGGAATTCTGGCGAAGGTGGCATATAACTCTTGGCAGCTGGTTTCGGGAGTACGTATACATTCCCCTGGGAGGGAACCGGAGAGGGGCCCTTTTGACCTTTCGAAATCTGCTGGCAGTCTGGCTTTTAACCGGATTCTGGCACGGAGCCAGCTGGAACTTTATAATATGGGGGCTTCTGCTGTTCCTGATCATGTCCATCGAGCGAATTGGACTGCATCGGGTGCTGGAACGGCGGCGGGTAATCGGACATCTCTATATGATGCTTACGATTCCTTTGACCTGGCTTGTATTTGCCGTTACGGACATCAGACAGATCCTGCTGTATTTTCAGAGACTGTTCCCCTTTTTAATGAAACAGAGCCTTTTCTATTTCAGCGGGGATTATCTGAAGTATGGAAAACTTTACGCGGTCTCCATTGCGGCTGGGCTTGTGTTTATGACGGATATCCCCTGTCGAATTTATAATCGGCATAAATACTCCCTGGTTACGGCAGTTGTGCTTCTGGCCGTATTCTGGGCTTGTGTGTATTGTATACGTATTGGAATGGACGATCCGTTTTTATATTTCAGATTTTAGAATTATGATTGAAGGCGGAGGTGTGGGATGAGAAGATATTGGTACAGTATTCTTTTGACAGGCAGTATGATTGTCATGGCAGCCACGAAACTGTCAATGGATATACCGAAAAACGAACCGATAGACCGGGAGACGGCGGCAATACTTGCGGACAACCGTATGGTGGAGGCACAGAGCACAGAAATGACGGGGGCTATGACGGTGGAAGCGGAAGAGACGGAAAAGATGGAAGCAATGAACGCAGAGGAGAGTACACCATCATCTCCGGAGACAGAAGAAAGGGCTGTAAGTGAGAGTGATATTAATGAAGATTTTTCCAGTGTGTTGTTTATAGGAGATTCACGGACTGTGGGGCTTTCCGAGTATGGTGATTTAGGGCAGGCGGATGTATTTGCGAATTCCGGTATGTCGGTATTTGATCTCTTTGAGGCTCGGGTATCCGTGAAAGGCGGCGAGAAAAAGACGCTGGAGGAAGTGTTCGCGTCGGAAAACTATCGGACGATTTATCTCATGCTGGGTATCAACGAGCTTGGATATGAAGATAAGGCGATTGTCAATCAATACCGCTCTGTCGTGGAGAGAATCCGCGAAGAACAGCCTGCGGCAGCCCTGGTGCTTGAGGCCAATTTACACGTAACAGGGGAAAAAGCCGCCAAAAGCAATATTTTTAATAACCAGAGAATTGATGCCCTAAATAAAGCTATTAAAAATATAGCGGAAGATACCGGCTGTCGTTATATCGATGTCAACAGCCTCTTTGACGATGAGAACGGAAATTTGTCTGTGGCTTACTCCACTGATGGCGCACATATTCTGGGGAAATATTACTCGGTATGGGTGGAGTGGATTCGCAGCGGCGGATGAACTGCGTAATATTCTGCAGTTCCCTGGCGATGCTCCTGGTCTTTAAAAAGTAAGTTTATCCTTGATACAATTCCATATAAAATACTTCCGGCCAGTGATAAGCTGATGATAAAGATCAGAATATCACTGGCTGTCTTTGATTAGTTCCTCTCGCCTGATTATACTCGATTTTGCTTACTTTGGCAGTACATGCCCGGTTTTACTAACAGTTTACGTAAAGATGATTACAGATTTTACTTCCTCTCTCTATAATTAAAAACATAAAAGATGTCTGACAACTATTGCGAGACATAAAACGAAAACAGGAGAGTACAGGATGCAGTACCGTTATGAACAGATAGCAGGAATTCTGGAAAACAAGATAAGAAACGGAGAATGGCAGATCGGCCAGAAGATACCAGGGGAGTTAGCGCTTGCAGGAGAGTTCCATGTGGGGCGATCCACCATAAGGGAAACCTTGAATATTCTGCAGCAAAAGGGAATGGTGGACAAGCGTCACGGTTCAGGAACTTATGTAAAAGAGAACAAGCAGAAGATGGAGAATCCAATAATGTTTTTAAGCTCCATCGGGCAGATGATTGAAAATGCGGGATATGAAGCGGGAAGTATATTCTACAGCGTCACCCATGAAACGCCGGATCTGGTGGTTTCGGATCGGCTGGGGCTGACACAGCAGGATCGGATCGTTGTGATGAACCGAGAGAGAACGGCCAATGGGGTGCCGGTTGTATTTTCCTATAATATATTTCCGGAGAAGCTGGTGGGTGATATCTTCGATGAGGGGTTAAAGGGCAGTATCTTTCAGTTGTTGAGAGATAAATGCGGTGTCACAATTGCCGGTGCGGATACCTTCATTAAAGGAGTTAATCCCAATAACACATGGGACGAGCTGGCGCTTGTGTATCTAAAAGAGCCGGTAGTGCTTCTTGAACAGCTGCATGTAAATGATGAAGGAATCCCTGTCCTGTTTTCCTATGATTATATCAGAACAGATATCATGAATCTTCATCTCAGAAGAAAGATGTAGAAAGAGAGGTATTCAACATGGAAATGACAGAGCGTACGCTGCCGGTAAGAACAAAAGCAGCAGCTGAACGGGATATAAGCCGGGTGAACAGAGGGCTTATGAGAAAAAAATGCATATTTTTATGGAAGGGAATCGGTTTGACCGTCTTACTGTTTGTCACACTGTTTCCGATCTATTGGCTGATAATCATGGCAATCCGTCCGACGGCGGAAACCAGTGCGGGAGCGGGACTATTTCCTCAACAGCTTACCATTTCCCATTTTACAGAACTGTTTACTCAGAAGTCATTTGGTACTGCCCTTCAAAACAGCCTGATCAATGCGGGCACTGCGCTTGTGCTGTCTCTGGCGCTGGGGCTTACCACAGCCTACGTATTGTCGCGTAAACGCTTCCGGTTTCGTCTGAGGCTGCCTGTAACCGGGTGGGTGCTGCTGATCAGAGTGCTGCCGCCGGTAGCATTTGTCATTCCGCTGTATACCCTGTTTACCAGGATGGGGGTGATGGGTACGAGACTTCCGATAATCTTGGCGTGCATGCTGGTTAATATCCCTCTGGTTATCTGGTTTATGGTGTCCTTCTTCGAGGAATTGCCGGAGGAAGTGGAAGAGAGCGGTAAGATCGACGGTGCAACAGAGTGGCAGCTTTTCACCAGACTTGTACTGCCTCTGGTTTTGCCGGGGATTGCGGCGATTGCCATGCTTTCCTTTCTGTATGCATGGAATGAATATACATACAGCGTGATTCTGACACGCTCCCCATCCAATTATACGATTCCTTTGGCCCTGGCGGTGCTGAATACAGAAGATAATGTTACAAACTTTGGATTGGTGGCAGCAGGGGGCGTAAGCTCGTTTATACCGGTGGCAGTCTTTGTGATCTTTGCACAGAATTACCTCATAAGCGGATTATCAAGTGGGGCTGTGAAAGAATAGAGTAAAGAAAAGTGAGCATGAAAGGAAATGAAGAAAATGGAGATGAAAAAGATGAAGATGAAAATGAAAAAGATGAAAATGAAAAATTTGAAACTTCTGGCTGCGGGCCTCGCGATGACGGCCTCGCTGACCGCGTGTGGAAGCAGCGCCCGGGAGACTGTGCAGTCAGCAGACAGCAGCACGGAGACACAGACGAACAGCGCCATGCAGACTGAGAACAGCCAGGCGCAGGAGGCGGCTCCGGGAGAAACAGCAGAGATGACGCTTATATTAAGAGGCGGTTCCTATGCAGAGGTCATTAAAAAGGCTCTCCCGGATTTCGAGGCGGATCATAACTGTAAGATTGAGGTCCTGGAAATGTCATTTGACGACTTACATACGGGAATCGCACTGGATGCGGTCAATGAAACGGGAACTTACGATTTATGTATGGTAGATGGAAGCTGGATGGCAGAATTTACGGAAAACAATGTACTGGCTAATTTATCAGAGATGGGATACCAGTTTGATGATGATATTATTCCCAACACTACCAGAATCTGTATGGTAGGAGATGATATCTACCTGGCGCCGTATTTTGGCAATGTGACGGTTATGCTTTACAATAAGGCAAATGTGGAGGCGGCAGGCTACAAGCCGGAGGAAATTACTACTTTAGAGGACATGCTTGCTGTAGCGAAAGCGTCGAAGGAATCCGGTATTAATGGTTTTGCCTACAGAGGAGATACCGGAGATAATATTGTATCTGATTTTCTGCCGATCCTGCTGGCATACGGCGGCTGGGTAGTCGATGATAACAATAAGCCATCGGTAAATACAGCAGAATTTTCAGAAGCTGTGAATTACTATACAGAACTGATTAAAACCGGCGCCGCAATGTCCAAGGATGATGTGACAGCAGCCGTAGATAATGGTTCCGCAGCACTTGCGATCGGCTGGCCTGGCTGGTACGTGCCAAGCGCGGACAGTGCGGCCAATTACATGGTCAGCCCTGCAAAGGCATCGAAGGATGGCCAGGTATACAATACCTCGGAGTATGGCACATGGACAATCGGGATTCCGGCAAACAGCCCCCATCCGGATCTTGCATATGAACTGCTTCAGTACATCATGGATCCTCAGGTACAGCTGGAGAGTATTGCAAACGGAGGGGTACCATGCAGATACAGCTGCCTCACCAATGAAGAGATACTGAATGAATACCCACACCTGGAAACCGTATGCAAAGCGCTGGAGAGTGGAGTCTATCGCCCGGCCATCGCTGAGTGGACAGAATTTACGAACATTCTGGGCGCTGAAATAGGAAGCATTATGGCAGGCGTCAAGACGACGGAACAGGGGCTGGCGGATGCACAGGCACAGCTGGAGCTGTTAATGCAGTAAACCGTACAAAATTAGAATTATGGAAAGGCATGGTAATACATATATGGTCAGACGGGAATTTGGAAAGAGGGAAAAAGGAATCTTCGTCAGTCAGATGACGGCGCCAACGATTGTTTTCCTGCTGGTTATGACGGTATATCCGGTACTATTTACAATATATTACAGCTTTACAGATTATAACTATTTAAAGGGGACGCACCCGTTTTCCGGCCTTGCCAATTATACCGCACTGTTTCAGAACATGTATTTCCGGCAGGCAGTGTCAAATACGGTGAAATTTACAGTGATTGCGGTGGTACTGGAGGTGGTGCTGGGACTTCTGACGGCTCTCTTTGTCAAAAGTCTAAAGCGGGGGCAGAAGGTGGTCAGAACCCTTCTTCTGCTTCCCTACCTGCTTCCGGCCGTCACCGTCGCGCTGATCTGGCGTATGATGCTGTCGCCGAATTATGGAATTATAACCGATGTATTTACCGCACTTGGACTTCCGGTATATAACTGGTTTTATGATGGAAAGACTGCTTTTGGTACGCTGTTGGTGATTGATGTCTGGCAGAATGTTCCATTTGCCTTTCTGCTGATCTATGCCCATTTACAGGGCGTGCCGGAAAGCCAGTATCAGGCGGCCAGTATCGATGGAGCGGGAGCATTGCAGCGCTTTCGCCATATTACGCTTCCCAACATTGGCGGTGGGATTGCGCTGTGTGCCATGCTTCGTACGATTGATACGTTCCGGCTGTTTGAAAAGGTAAATATTCTGACGGGCGGAGGCCCGGCTAACACGACCACTACTATTACACAGTTCATGTATACATACGGTATAAAAAGCCTGAAATTCGGTTTAGCCAGTGCCTGTGCCATAGTTATGACCGTATTTGTGTTGATTATGAGCAGTATTTATATGAAAAAGGCGATGAAATAAAATGGAAGAATGGACAGCGCAAGTCACTTTTATGAATGTGGGAAATGGGGATGCAATTCTGATCGAAGCGCCGGATCCGGAGCGCCGCGACGGCCTGTTTGTAATGGTCATTGACGGTGGAAGCGGAGAGCAGGCAGAGTATGCGGATCGGTCAACAGGCAGGTTAAGAGCAGTCGATTATATGGAGAAAAGAGGCATTAAGCATATCGACGTAATGGTATGTACGCATATTCATGAAGACCATACATGCGGTCTGCTTCCGATTGCTTTAAAATGGTGTCCTGAATTTCTGTGGCAGCCTTTTCCCGCTGAGTTATCAGAAATCATGAAGCTTCTCAATGACGGGACTGGAGAGGAATCCGGCCGTAAGCTAATTGCTGCTCTGAACGGCTACGCCGCTTTATGCCGTTATGTGAAAGCGCAGGGAGGCCGTGTTATTCAGGCGAAACCAGGTTATCCGGACAGCAGCACCATGTTCCCGGCAAATGGAATCCGGATTCATATTCTTGGGCCGGCAGAAGAGGCTCTGGACCGGCAGACGGCGCGGCTAAAAGCCTTATACCAGGAAGGAAGACGGGATCTGCTGCCGGCTCTTGACAGATGCATGAACAGCTCCAGTATGATTCTGCATATTGCCTGCGGCGAAAAAACATTTTTGCTGGCTGGCGATGCGGAGGCCTCTGACTACGAAGCATGCAGGGGGGATATAAAGGCAGACGTATTTAAGGTGGGGCATCATGGTCAGGCCAATAGCCTGACTCCGGAAATACTGCATGCGGTATCGCCCCAGTATGCCGTGATCTGCGCTTCCAGTGACAGGCGCTATGAGAGTGCGGCTCCGCCAGTTTTAGAGCAGCTTTACAAATCCGGCATACCGGTTTATTACAGCGATTGTCCGACGGTGGCCCCATTTGCGGATAAAATAGAACCGCACACAGCAGCAGTATTTCGGGTAATGCGGGCTGGAAGGCTGTATGCAGCATATAATCAGGAAAGGTGTATTACGGATGGAACTGGCAAAAGTTAATATTGAGGAACTGGAAGCACTTCTTCGGCAGGCGGGGGAACTGTTTCAGGATAGGGAAGCCGCTGGCTGTGTGAAGATAAAAGGAGAGGCGGATTACGTAACCGAGGTAGATTACAGGGTGCAGCAGTTTATACGCGGGCGTTTGGAAGCGGATTATCCCCAGGTTCAATTTTTGAGTGAGGAAAAGACGAATCAGGAGATAGACAAATCCGGCCTTGTGTGGATCCTCGATCCTGTGGATGGAACCACCAATTTGATTCATGACTGCCATGCCAGCTGCATTTCACTGGCACTGATGGAGCGCAGTGAGGTAGTGCTTGGCTTTGTATACAATCCATACAGTGAGGAGCTGTTTATGGCACAGAAGGGCCGGGGCTGCCGGCTCAATGGAAAGAGTACAGCGGTAAGCCGCGCGGCGCGTATGGAGGATAGTCTGATCGCCATAGGGACTTCCCCGTATTACAAAGAGACCGCGGATAAGAACTTTGATATATTCAAGCGCCTGTTTATGGATTGTCAGGATATCCGAAGAAGCGGATCCGCGGCCATGGACCTTGCGTATGTTGCGTGCGGACGATTAGACGGTTATTTTGAACGGAACTTAAAAATATGGGACGTTGCGGCAGGGATGCTTCTGGTGCGGGAAGCCGGCGGAAGTGTTTTAGCTTTTAACGGGGCCCAGGCGGGCAATGATATGGTAAGCGATATTGCAGCAGGCAATTCCGTTATAGCCGGGCTTTTGACGGAAGAGTACTTGTAGAGAGGTATTGGCGGTTCGGAAAAATATTATTTCTGATGATGATTCCTCTTGCGGCAGAATGAAAACCGGGATGTTCGTATTGGCAGGATCGTATTACTCTTAGATGAAGTAAAAGTCTTTCTGGTACAGAGGCATAGATATCTGTTTTGTAAAGAATTCTGGTGAAAGATGTGGTGGGCAGAACTGGCGATTTTCGCCATATCTGTCCACCAGTTGTTATGTGTCCTATTATGTGGCCGGGTTATGCGGTCTGTTAAATGGTCCACTATTCCGTCTAACCAATCCACCGCCGCAGAATTTCCATAAGAATTTCGATATCGATGGGCTTGGCAATATGGTCGTTCATTCCCGCGCTGTGAGCCTTTCCGATGTCGGAGGCGAATGCATTGGCCGTCAGGGCAAGAATTGGAATGGTGCGGGCATCCTCCCGTTCCAGTGACCGGATCATTTTCGTTGCCTTGTATCCATCCATCACTGGCATTTGTATATCCATCAGAATACCGGCATACTCTCCGGGAGCGGAGGCTTCAAATTTGTTGACTGCGATGGAACCATTTTCCGCCGTATCGATCAGGAGGCCGTGTGTTTCCAGCAGTTCGACTGCGATTTCACGATTGAGTTCATTATCCTCTGCCAGCAGGAGCTTCTTACCGTCCAAGGCGGCATCTGACCTCTCACGCAGGGCGCTCCGGGCGTCGGAACGGTCAATTCTGCAAAATTTATGGAAGGTATGTACCATTTTTGATTTAAACAGCGGCTTTGTGATGAAGGCATCTGCGCCCGCCAGACGGAATTTATCCTCGATTTCAGAGAAGTCATAGGCGGATACGATGATAATCGGCATGTCGATGCCAACCTTTTTTCGTATTCGTTTTAAGGTCTCCAGACCGTCGATATCGGGCATGATCCAGTCCAGGATTACAGCAAAGAAATCCGCCGCCGCTTCATGAGCCGCGGCGACACGGTCGACGGCTTCCCTTCCGGACAGCACCCAGCTGCACTGCATACCCAGATCGTTCAGAATTTCGGAAACACTTTCGCACAGGATCTGATCATCATCCACGACCAAAACCGGCAGCCCGGCCAGTTCTGCATCATCTGTCTCTGGCTCTCCGCATAAATCAAAGGTAACGGCAACGATAAACTGGCTGCCTTTCCCCGGAGTACTTTTTACCTCAATGGTGCCATTCATCATGCGGACGATGTTCTGGGTAATTGCCATGCCGAGGCCGGTGCCCTGGATATTGTGAATGCTGGCGTCGTCCGCCCGGGTGAAGGGCTCAAAGAGATGCGGGATAAAGTCTTCATTCATACCGATTCCCGAGTCGGTTACGACGAAGGAATACTGTCCCTTTCCCTTTGCAAAAGAGGGCGTTTCCTGGATTCGCAGTCCGATGGTTCCGCCTTCCGGCGTATATTTGATGGCATTGGACAGAAGATTGACAAGCACCTGCTGCAGGCGGCCGCCGTCTGTCACCACCTTTTCATGGCGGACACGATTGGCATTTACCTGAAGCGTCTGATGTTTTTCCCCGACCAGGGGACGGAATACATCCATCACATCTTCAATCAATTTTGGCAGCGAGACTTCCTCCGATGACAGATCGATCTTCCCGCTTTCAATTTTAGACATATCCAGCACCTCATTGATCAGATTCAGAAGATGGCGGCTGGCTGTGTTGATTTTTGTAAGGCAATCCTGTGTCTTTTCCGGAGAGTATAAGTTTGCCTGGGCGATGACGGACATGCCTATGATGGCATTCATCGGCGTACGGATATCATGAGACATGGAGGAGAGGAAGTTAGTCTTGGCCTCGTTGGCAATCTGGGCTGTCTTGCAGGCATCCTCCAGCACCTGTCTCTGCCGCGCCTGCTCCATGCGTTCCCTGGTCACATCGAGTCCCACACTGTAGTAGGACGGGATGCCATCCCAGCTGTCCTCGGCACTGACAAAGCTGAAGGACAGCGCCAATATCTTAAGAACCCCATGAAAGGTGACGATACGTCCTTCTGCCGCCGTGGGCCTGCCGGTGAACCGTGACTGCTCCATGATATCGGAGATCTGTTCAATATCCTCCGGATGTACATAGGTACATTGGGAATGCAGCTCCTGTTCAAATTCTGTCTTCGTATAGCCGATCAGGTCGAGGAACCCGCCGCCATACCAGAGGATTGTCCTCCTGTCTCTGGCGTCTACCCGCGCAAATCCGCCGTGAACACTGTTAATCAGCGCGTCCCGCTCCTGATCCTTCTTTGCCAGCTTGTATTCCGCGCTGAAGGTGTCATGGGAGAGCTCGAGGCGTGCCCGGCGTCCCTCCCAGTTAATTTCCAGATTTCTGATCATAAATGTCCGGCCTAAAGTGGGATTATAGAATTCCCATTGATAGAATTCTTCCCTGCATAGTTTGTCGTTGGTACAGAAGGGACAGGGGGAGGTCCGGCCCTGAATGATCTCATAGCACTTTTGGCCCAACACTTTTGAGGCCGGCATGCCAAGCACCTCGCAGGAGGTCTGGTTCAGATAAAGAAGCTCATAGGTGTCGATATCACTGACATAAGCATTGCCTTCGTAGGTATCCAGCACCGATCGAAAGCAGTGCTGCTTCTGTTCACACAACCGGGCCTGTTCTTCTTTTTCGGCAGCCAGAGCACTGATATCGGCTAATTCCATTTGGAGTACCGGTCCCTCTGCCGCCGGATCAGCGATTACTGACCCCAGAAGGCGCACCCAGGAATAACCATCTGTCTGCCGGGGCAGCCGGATGGTCATATCGATATCAGATCTTCCGGCTTTCACTGCCTGCTCCGCCTCACGACGGATCGCTGCAAAATCATCAGGAAACTGAATATAGTATTCCTGCAGGCTCGGGAAGAGACTCAAAAATTCTTCCATTGTATAACCTGTAAGGCGGAAAAAGCTGGAGTTTCCCCATAAGAATGTGAGAGGGTCATCCATCAAACAGCAAATAACGCTGACTTTCATGAAATCCATTCCTTCTGGACATTTCCCTGCTGGATATTTCCTTTCTGGACATGTTCCGCCTGCCGTCTGCGGCAAACAGGAATTGCTTTGTTTCTTTCTTTCGTTGAAATCCATACTGTTTACACCTGTCCTAAAATTTCATTATTCTTTGCTCACATACATAATAATATAGAAGTACATTTTTTGTTACCGCTTAAATTGTTCCGGCGGAACAGGTTTTCCGATGAGATATCCCTGGATATAATCACAGCCAATATCCTTAAAGAAACGGTATTGTTCTTCCGTCTCGACTCCCTCCGCACAGCATTCGATGCCCAGCTCATGGCACATTTCCACGATATGTTTGACTAAAATCTCACATTTGCCGGCTGTTCCGTACCGCTGTACGATACTTTTGTCTATTTTCAGGAGATCAAAGTCCGTCATCATTAAAAATTCATAGGAGGAGTATTCGACACCGAAATCATCAAGAACGATGCCGAATCCGTGGCTCTTCAGCTGATCGAGGAGCAGGGCCATCTGCTTTTTGTTGAGCGTCTCCTGCGTCTCTGTAATTTCGATCTCCAGCTGTTCCGGTTTGATCTCGTAACGCTGAAAGATATCCCGGAATTTATCGAAAAAGTGATTGTCAAACAGGGTAATCCTTGAGAAATTGATCGCCAGCCTGATGTCTGAGAACGCCGTTCCTTTCCAGCTGGTCAGAAGCCTGCATACCTCTTCCAGGACAAAGAAATCAATATTTGATATCAGCCCCTCGCTCTCAAGCATGGGGATAAACTGATAGGGTGGCATGATGGAACCATCCGTTTCTCTGTAACGCACCAATACTTCGGCGCTGTCGATCCGTCCTGACTTTAAGTTAATCTTAGGCTGAATATAAATCAGGTACTCTTTATTCAGAATTGCGTTTGTCAAATCCAGCAGCATAGGCATTTTTTCGGGCGCAATCGTCAGGAATTTCCTGTAATACTCCTGTTTTCGCAGATACATCAGCCGGTCTGCCTTATGTAACGATTCGTATAAGTCGGTATAGATATCATTCCAGGTGGTGCCGATTGAGATGATACAGAAGCCATTATCTGATAAGGATTCTTCCAGCCGGTTCATCTGCATCATAAATGCTTCATAGGTCAGTCCCTCGGATACAATCAGAAATTCATCCCCGCTGAGCCGGAATTTCCGGGCATTGGGAAAATTCTGTTTCATCTGATCGGATACCCGGGTGATCAGCATGTCTCCATACAGATGGCCTTTTGTATCATTGAGCCGCTTGAGGCCATTGATATCCATGTATAGGACTCCTGTGGGAGCCGGCATACGTTTTGAGAAGTCACCGCAGTATTCCATGAAACTGTTACGGTTTTCGAGCCCCGTCATGGAATCCTGATAAATCATGAACTCCATGCTTTTCTTCAGCGCATTTTTAGCGAGTTCGCTCTCGAGAAAATAGGATAGCCCTCTCAGATAATGGAAATTCTTTTTATTCTGTTTGGGGTCATCCACACCCAGGAATCCGCAGAAGCCTCCCTGTCCGGACAGCGGGATCGCCATAAGGCTGTTGATCCCCTGCTTTTTCAGAATGTCGTATTCCAAATGGCGGTCTTTTCCCAGTTCTTCAACATTATCGATTTTGATATAGCCTCTGACTGCAAACTGTTCCATCCAGAAGGACATCGTTTCAAGCGGAAGATCCTGAAGGATGTCTTTCTGCGGGGCTACGCCTTCCGCGCAGATTTCATAGGTATTGTTTGCGGTATTGTGTTTTACATCTACCTCAATTAAGTACACACGGTCAGACTGGTAATAATTCTGAACGATACGCAGAACGTATTCTATGGCATCCTCCTGATATACGGAGGAGGTCAGCCATTGGAGGCAGTCTGCCAGGTTTTTTTCAGTCAAAATGGCGGAGGTGTTCCCTTCCGGAGCAGTTATTGCGTCGGAATCTGTGCGCAGGGATAAGAGGTACGCGTCATTACCAAGCCATTTCATGGCAGACGCGTGTAAGACTGCCTGCGTGCCGCATTCAGGGAGCTTCAGTAATCCCGATCCTCCATTTAGAAGCGGGCAGAAATCACAGATGTTGTCTTTCCCAAAGATTGCCTGATAGCAGGATTCTCCCAGCTGTACGTTGGGCTTTAATTTCTTGGCTTTTTGACTTAAGTACAGTAACTCAAAGGAATCCTGATCGATGACGTAAATGCAGGAATCGTCCGAATCGAGAATCGTATGCAGCTGATGCTCCATATCGCTGTACCAGTCCATCGCCCTTCGTTTCTGCAGAAAAACAGTCATCATCTGAGCGATCAGCGACAGAATATCCACTTCCTCCTCCGTCCAGAGGCGCAGGCCTGTACATTCGTCAAAACCAATGAAGCCTGCAAGCGCTTCCCCTTTCCAGAAGGCGCACTGCAGTGTGGAACAGATCCCCTGTTCTTCCAATAACTCTCTCTGTGCCGGGTGCAGCGCCGTGATATCACGGCAGTAGAAGATCGACTGATCCTCGAATAAGGTGTGGTAATCCCCAAACTGGCTGTAACTTAAATTCTGCAGAAGATCGATCTGCGGAGAAATGCCGTCATGGCACCATTCGTAAGTATTGGAGGTGTATTTGCCGTCTTCGGTGGATTCAAATATGTAAGCCCTGCTCACATCAAATTTTTTGCCGACGATTTCCAGTATCAGATTAATCGCCTGGTCTGGATTTTCCATGCGGTAAAGAATCTTAAAAATATCAGTCAGAAAGTCCCCGAGTCCCTGAGCCGTTCTCGTTTCGGAATCAATGCGTGCGCCGATGGAAGAGTCTCCTGGCTTTCCCTGCTGATAGTTCTGCTTATCGTTATATATGACATATTTATTTTTTCCGTTGGTCTTAGCGTGGTACAGGGCCTGATCGGCATGCCTGTACAGTGTTTTAAAATCACGTCCGCCTTCCGGATAGACAGCCACACCGATGCTGCAGGATATCTGAACCGAGTATTTTTCATGTTCAAACATGTGGCGGAACAGGTCTGCCAGGCGTTCTGCCTTCTTTTCGGCGGCCTCTCCGGAGGGGATGTTTTTCATAAAAACAATAAATTCGTCGCCGCCAATCCGGCCCACGATATCGGTTGCGCGCATCAGAGATTTCATGGCGCAGGCCGCTTCTGTCAGGACCACATCCCCTACCATATGCCCCTTTGTATCGTTTATCAGTTTGAAGTTATCCATGTCAACCATAAACAGGGCGCTGGGAAGCTCCGGCTTACTGTCCAGAAACTGTTTTATCCGCTTTTCGGTTTCTTTGCGGTTGTATAACCCGGTCAGAGAATCCTGCTGTGCCTGAGAACGCAGCCTGTCCATCGCCTGCATTTCATCATCTATGTTGAAGATAATCCCGATGGCGCTGGAAGACTTTCCCGTATCATCAAATTGTGTGAGGACAAGCAGACGGTACCAGCGGGCTGCCCCGTCTTTTCCAGGAATACGAAATTCTGCCGTAGCATATATTTTTCCCTGCGCGATCCCCGCCTGCAGGGATTGAAATACCGATAGATCCTCTTCGTAAATACACGACGACAGACGGTTCTTAAAACAATGTTCCATATCCTCTGCCGTGTACCCTGACAACTGAACAAAACCGTCGTTCATCTCTTCGATGGAAAGATATTCGTCAACTCTGCATTTCAGTATCCCTACCTGGAGGTTATCTGACATCATTTGAAACTTTAAATTGGCCTGGTTTGTTATTTTAATCATGTTTTCCTTTCCAAACGTCTGAAAAGACTTCTTTGCTCATATACAGAATAATTGTGCTCAGGATAAGTATAACAAAGGAAATTGTAAAGATCAACCGTAAATGAAGACAGAAGAGGCAAGGTATGATATGAAAAAAAGGAGAGCATGTCAGGGATATTGAAACGGCTTTGCCGCCCCTGACACGCTCTTCTTTTTTCTAAGGTCCGGTGGTTTCTGTTACAGGTCTGGAATAAGAAGTCCTTCTGCCTCGACAATCCCCAGCTGAACCAGTTTGGTAATTGTAAGATGAAACTCATGAACCATGAGTTCCTCCAGTTTCCTGGAAAAGCGGATGGAATCCGTTTCTTTCAGCGATTGCAGTAAGGCTTTATAATACGAAATATAAGAATCCGTTGGAGCGTCGTCTTCTTTCCACATACTGCGAAGACCATACCCCCAGAACAGCTGCTTCAGGAGTTCCCCGTAGATCGTGCGGATCGCTTCATAGGGAGCAAACTTCCGCAGCAGATCCAGGCAGTCATAAGAGACCAGCTGATACATCTGACGCGTCTCCATGGTGGTCAGGAACTCGGTGCCTGCCTGTATTCCGGCGGCATCCAGTGACGATATCGTAATCTCGGAAACCGCTTTGCAGGACAGTGTCAGGATTTGCAGACTCTGCGCCATATCCAGGAGGCGTTTGCGGACTACCGGGTTGGTAAAATCACAGTTACCGGCCGTCTCGTGAAACGGAAGAACCCTGGTTCCAATCCGCTTGATTGACTTTACCGCGCCAACACCGTTTAACAAAGAGAGAGTACGGCGCGCTGTGCTCACGGAAACTTTTCTCTCTCTGGACAGCTTGTTCAAGGACGGCAGCAGTGTATCGACCGGATAGCGGCCGAGGCTGATGTCAATCAGTAAGTCCATGGCAAGAGAGTAGCATATCTGTGATGCTTTTTTATAGGAATTCCATGTAAAAGGGATCTCCTCCTGTGACTGCAGCGTGATCCGTTCCTTATAAAACCGGCATAAGGACACGGAAAGGAAATCCTGTGCCTGGCATATTAATTTCTGAAGAGAATCCCAGTCCTGCTTAAGACAAAGGTCCAAGGACTGCGGAGCAAATTCCTGGACAGCGAAATCACACCATGGATTGTCGGGTACACATAAATAAGGGGCTTCAAAAAACATATAGACCTGCCAGAGCAGCCGGGTAAGGAGGTCGTTGCCCAGAGAATCGTATGCCTGCATCATATGATTAAATGCGATAAAAGGCTGCAGGCCATGATCCTTCCTGAGTTCCAGCATGTTGTTGTAGATTTCCGAAGGGGCATTCTTTAAGCCAATCCACTGGGCATTGGTGAAGAGCGGGCGCAGAGATCTGCTTAAATCGATGAGCGCGCTCTTTCTAAGGGAAAAGAAAAGCTGGACATTCTGTTCTATTTCCTGTTCGCTGTAATTTTTTATTACCGTAGACCCTACATTTTGAGAAAGGGTTATATATCCCTCCCGTTCCAGCTGGAGATAAGCACTGCGTATAGTATCGAGTGATACAAGGAAGTTTTCAGTGTTGTTTTCCATCGTAGGGAGCACATCGCCAAAACGATAGGCGCCAAATTGAATATGGGTCTTCAGAACATCATAGACGACATGACACCTTTCCATATCATTTTTCACGTATTCACCTCATTTTTACTATTTAGGATATTGTAACCAGTATAACATGACTGCGGCCGCTTTGCCATAAGAAACAGGCAGGACAGAGGGGGAAATGGATTGTGAATCCTCGTAAAACATTGCTATTCGATGCGGAATTTGCTATACTGAACGTATTATTATGAATGTGAACACAGCAAAAACTCAAGCCTGCAGGGATTCAGCCGGAACGGCGTGAGAGGAGGATTCCAGCAATGACAAAAGATACATCGATCTCCATGGACCAGCTAGAGGCGATCCTGGACAATTCACCAACGACAGTGATCATCAGTGCTCTGGATAACCGGGAGCTTCTTTATGCCAATAAGGCCGCGCGTTCCGGAATTGCTCCGGAATGCCTGGGACGGAAGCTGACCTGTTATCAGGCGTTCGGCCATGACAGCCCCTGTCCGACCTGTCCGGCCGGGACGCTCGGGCAGGAGGACAGCGCACTCCGCGAGCTCTTTAATCCGGGGAACGGCCATACCTACCGGTATGTCGGAAAGGATATTGACTGGTCCGGCCGCCCGGCACATATTGAATATATTTCCGATATCAGCAAACAAAAACTGCTGGAACAGGAATTAGAACACCTTGTAAACTCCATTCCCGGAGGGATTGCAAGCTATGAGATAAGAGAGGGCCGTTTTATCCCTGTCTACTATTCCGACGGCGTGATGGAAATCTCCGGCCACACCAGGGAAGAGTACAATGAGATGGTGAAAAACGATGCATTGGGCGCCATCTATGAAGCGGACCGGGAACGGGTCCTGTCGGCGGCTGCAAAAGCACTGGAAGGCGGGGAGGTTCTGGACGTATCTTACCGGATGCGCCATAAAAACGGCCGTCTCATCTGGATTCACTTAAATGGACGGCAGATCAAAACCTCCTCCGAAGCAGCCATGTTCTACGCAGTCTTCACGGGAATGTCGTCGGAAAGCCGCTTATATCAGAATATTACCAACGAGACGGCGGACAGCATCTATGTCATCGCCAGGGATACCTTTGAGCTGCTCTATGTCAATGAAACCGGCGGCATCTTTTCCCCCGGACCTGACTGTCTTGGGGAAAAATGTTACGCTGCGCTGCATAACAAAAAAGCAGCCTGCGAATTCTGCGGCATTATGGCGGGCAGGCTGGACGGCGAAGAGTATGAGATAAAAGAGGACGGAACCGAGCGGATTACGTATACACGTTCCCGTGAGACGGACTGGAACGGCATTCCTGCTTACGTAAAATACGTAAGGGATGTCACGGAAGCGGTTCAGATCCGGAGGGAAAAAGAGCGTCTCGATCTCTACTTCCGGAGCATCGTAGAACAATTCCCCGGCGGTATTTCCATGATGACGTATCATCCGGATGGAACGATGAGGACGGAGTTCATCTCACCGGGCCTTGCTGCGATGACACAGCGGACCGTGGAGGAGGCCGGACACTTGTATGATGCGGATATCTTTGCGGGGATGCATCCGGAGGACGCTGAAAAGAATCGGCAGAAGTTTCAGGAATTTTTGAAGCGCGGAACAGGAACCTGTGAGCTGACGGGGCGTATGCAGCGAAAGGACGGGAGCTATCTCTGGACGTGCAGTACGCTGTCCATGCTGCCTTCCCCGGATGAGATCCGCCGGATATATATTGTGTATACCGATATTACCAAGACGATCGAGGAGCAGGAACAGCTGCGGCGCCGGTACGAGGAGCAGCTTCTGGAGCATTATCATAAGAACGGGGCCAATGAACTGATTCTCGGGCACAGCAGCATTTCCCGGGACCGGGTGGTGGAAATGCGGGACTCCACAGATTCCGCACTTGTGGAACGGTTTGGGAGGCGCAGGGACGCATTTTTTCAGGGTCTCGCGGGGCTGATTACAGACAGGGAAGATCAAAAGGCATTTTTGAAAATATTTATGAATGAATCCATGCTGGACGCATATGCCCAGAATAAAACGGAACAGGCGATGAGCTGCTTTATCCGTCTTCCCGAGGAAAAATACGGCCGCTTTGTCCAGTTCAAGGTCAATCTCCTGACAGGTCCGGAAGCAGGTGAGATCATTGGAATCCTTACGGTTACTGACATTACGGAGGAAACGATCTCTGAACGGATTTTCCATCAGCTGTCGGTCACGAGCCATGACTTTGTGGTCGATGTGGACCTTCTTCATGATTCCTATGCGATACTGGCCTGCAATGAGAATGCGTCCTACATCCCTGCTCTCCATGGCTGTCATTCGAGACAGACGGCAGAGATGGCTGATTCCATCGTACTGCCAAAGGACAGCAGACAGTTCCGCCATGCGCTGGAAGCGGATGAGATACGCAGAAGCTTAAAAAAGGGCCCCTATACGTTTACCTTTTCCACGGAAAATCATGGAGATATCCGCATAAAAAATATGACGATTGCCTCCATTGAACCTCTTTTAGAACGCTACTGTATGGTGTGTACGGATATCACGGATTCGGTGCGGGAGCAGCAGGGGCTGCTGCATATGATGGCATATACGTTTGAACTTATGGGGCTTTTAGATGTCGGCAGCGGGAGCGTCACCGTGTATACCCGGAATATGGTACTGGAAAATCTGCCGCCGGATACCACAGAAGATTATGCGGAGGCTGTCAGAACGTTTACCGATCACGATATTGCGTCTGAATCCGCTGAGAATGTGCAAAATCAATTCAGGCTGGAAACGATTCTTCAGCGGCTGGAGCAAGAACCTTCAGGCTATGATTTTGTTGCTGCCTGTGTGGGGACGGAGGGGATTCGGTATAAGCAGTTCAGCATGCTTTGGGGAAACCGGAACCACGATACCGTCTGTGTGGTCCGGGCTGATGTCACGGACATGATAGCGGCAGAGCGCGAGGTAAAGAAGGAACTGGAGCATGCGCTGGCGGATGCGGAGGCGGCCAACGAGGCAAAGAGTAATTTCTTATCCGCCATGAGCCATGATATCCGCACTCCGATGAACGCAATTGTGGGCATGACAACCCTGGCTTTCGCCCATATCGATGACCGGGTCCGGCTGGAAGACTGTCTGCAGAAGATTACCGTATCCAGCAGGCATTTATTGAGTCTGGTGAATGATGTGCTGGATATGAGCCGGATTGAGCAGTCGAAAATATCGTTCAATCACATAAGGCTCCAGCTTCCCGACCTCGTGGACCAGCTGACAGCCATCCTGGTTCCCCAGGCCAGGGAGCAGGGCGTGCAGCTGTCCATATGCGCAGAACAGGTTACCCGTACTGCTTTTTACGGTGATTTCCTGAGAATCAACCAGATTCTGATTAATCTGCTGGGAAATGCAGTTAAGTTTACACCTGCAGGCGGCAGAGTGGATTTTCGGGTGGAAGAGATTGTAACGGAACATACACCGTCAACTGTCCGGTACCGTTTTACCGTGCAGGATACGGGAATTGGAATGAGTGAAGAGTTTCTGAAGCATATATTTGAACCTTTCACCAGAGAACAGGCGGCAGAACGTATCGAAGGAACCGGTTTGGGATTGAGCATTGCCAAAAGGCTGGTTGATTTGATGGGAGGGACCATCTCCGTAGAAAGCGGAATCAATCAGGGAACCAGGTTTATTGTAGAACTGGAGTTTGAAGAGGCAGAACAAACCTTGGCTGCGCATAAGGACAGCGGGGAAGAGGCCGATCCGAAAATGGCAGGTATCTTTCATGGACGCCATTTTTTAGTTGCCGAGGATAATGAAATCAACGCGGAAATCCTCTGTGAGCTCCTCCATATGGAAGGGGCGTCCTCCGATCTGCGGGAAGATGGGGCCAGGATGGTGGAGGCATTTACGTCCGCGGAACCGGGGACTTATGATGTCATACTCATGGATATCCAGATGCCTGGTATGAATGGATATGAAGCAGCCCGCGTTATCCGCAGCCTGGACCGCGCAGATGCGAAGGAAATTCCGATCATAGCCATGACGGCCAATGCATTTGCAGAAGATGTCCAGGCGGCATTGGAGGCCGGGATGAACGCACATGTGGCAAAGCCGATTGATATGAATATGCTGCGGGCCGCGTTAGGGCGGGTTTTGTGATGCCCGGGGCCGTAGCTTTCCATAATTATGGAATTGATCCGGGAATGAAAGGACATAGACACTAATATAATGTTTAAAAAGTGTGGAACTGTATGAAGACGAAACGGTACAACATCATTTTTGCAGGCTTGGATCAGGAATTGTTTTCCGAAAACAGATTGTCAGAGATTTGGGAAAAGGAAGCAGATGCTGTTTATCTGGAAAGCGGAATATACATAAGCGCGAGGCTGGACATATCGTATTTCATATGCGGTAAAATACGAAACTGTGATTTAGGCGGATTAAGTGCCAGCTTTGTATCACTCAAGGATCCTCTGGGGGCTGAGACAGAGGAGCAATTTTACAGCGCATTATTAGAGGTGGTCCGGAGAGTCAGGAAAAAACTGGATAACCCATATATGGGGGTATCCGCGGAGGCGATAGAGTTTTACTATTTTGTCAGTGTCTAAGCATAAGGACGCGGATGGATTGTACAGAACATACCGTACATAAAATTGCAATCCAATAAAAAAAGAGTTATAATAGGACTATACGGAGGTGAGCAAAATGAAGGTAGTATTTGATCTTGATGACAAGTTGATCGTTACGGAAGCCCAGGAATTGATTGGGCAGGAAGGAGAGCTTACCATTATTGACAGCCGCCATACCTATTATATTGAGAACCTGAGTGAAGAGAGGGCCAAGAAGCTGGTCATGGAGGCGTATAACAGTAAATGCATGAATCTGACAGGATTTATTACAAAAGTCAGAGATTAATGGTCCCAACAGTGAATGTCAGGAAATCGATTTACGGATAACCGGTTTCCTGACATTTTTTTGTAAAATTTTAAAAATATACTTGACTCCAACCTAAGGTAAGACTTTAGACTAAGGAGTTCCTATGAAGACAGAAAAAATGTTTGCCGGTCTGAATAAAGAAGAGTGGGGAGAGGCCCTTAAGGACCAGAACGAGTATTTACAGAAAGAGTATGGATACTCTATCGACGCGGAGGCGGTTGACGCTGCTGTTATGAATGAAAACGCGGAGGAAGCAGCACAATTTATGGCTTTTATGGCCAGATCGCTGAAAGACGGGCTAAGTGCCCAGGATGAAACGGTGCTGTCTGCAATACAGAAGCATATTGCCTGTTTGAGAAGAACTATGGAGATTGATGCAGCAGGGTTCGCCGCTCAGTCCCGTTTTTTTCTTACAGACGATTTTCACCGCAGTATGCTGGAAGGGCAGCAGACCGGTTTGAACTATTACCTCTGCATTGCCGCCGATCATCTGGCGGCGAGAGAGACGGAATAAATGAGAACAGCGGGCGTCTTTGATTTTTCAAAGCCGCCCGCTGTCCTTACTTAATCCGTACGCAGCTACTATTTTTAGTGTATTCTGCGAATTCTCCGTGTGTCACGCAGAGGTGATAGGATTTTTCACAAAAAGCTCTTCGAAATCCTCAACTGACATGGGTTTATAGTAATAAAATCCCTGCACGTAGTCACAGCCCAGCTCTTTTAAAAAGTCCACGTATCCCTTCGTCTCAATTCCCTCTGCTACGGTCGTCATGTTCAGTTCCTTAGCGGTTTGGATGATATAGCGGATCAGCGTTTTCTCACGAAGGTCATTTTCGTTTTGGAACAGAGAACGGTCGATCTTCAGCGTGGTGATACGCGGGTTGATCAGTACGCTGAAAGAAGAGTAGCCGCTTCCGAAATCGTCCACGGAGCACGAAAAGCCAAACTGAGTAATAGCATTGACAACCCGGTTTACCTGATCTACCTGATTGAGAATAATACTTTCCAGAAGTTCGAATTCGATACAGTCCTTCTGGCATGGATTCCGCTCGTAAACTTCCTTGTAATCGTTAAAAAAGAACTCATAATTAAAAGCACTTTCATTCAAATTGACGCTGATATGAATCTCTTTTCCATACTGCTGCTTCCAGCGTTCCACCGTGCGGCAGACAATGCCAAACAAATAGAGATCCACGTTCTGAATCAAACCATTTTCCACAAGAGCCGGAAGAAACTCGCTGACCGGTATCATCCCCTTTACGGGATCGATCCAGCGGACCAGCGCCTCAGCCTTTGTTACCTCCCCGGTTTTTAAATCCACTTTCGGCTGAAGGTACAGCTTAAAATCGCCGTGCTCCAGAGCCGGTTTGATCTCCTGTTCCAGATCGAAATAGTGCAGATTCAGATCATGGTATGTCATGGAGTATATTTCAAAATGAGAGTTGCGGTAAGCTCTCTCCGGGCACTCAGCTCGGCACACATCGGCATTGTACTGGGCCGTATAGAAGTCGGTCGAATCGTCTTCCAGCGGGTAGATGCCTAACCCGATAAACACATGTCCAAATCCCTCATCGTCCTTCATATCCCGTATCATATGGCTGAAATCGGTGACGTACTGGACGATCGTGCTGTAATCGTGAGGCACCTTCACCAGCATATTGTAATAATCGAGATAGAGATGGGCCGCGTATTCCTCTTCCCCGATCCAGCCCTGAATGGCTTCATAGACCCTCTCGAGCAGCCGATCCCCGGCCTCCCGTCCAAACAGCCGGTTAAATATGCGAAAACGTTTGATTTTGAGGCTGATTAGAACGTAATCGGCCGGATTTTGCCTGCAGATCTCTTCATATTTCTCTTTTATCCATTGTTCATCATGAATCGCTTCCATCGTTCCAGTACCTCAGTATTTTATATAATCGAAATAGAGCCTTGATATTTCATTTTAACATTTATTACGTGATTAGACAATAGAAAGCCTCGCTTTATAACGTAACAGAGCATTGGCAAAAGATGAAATATCGACATAATCTTTCGCTATGTGGTTTTCACAAGACGATTAACTATGGTATAATCTTAGCAGGTCAGCCGGGGCGTTACTGTTCCGGAGCGGTTATTACGAGAGAGCTTCAGGATATGAAACATAATCAATAGAGAAACATATGATTCGTGTATCATTTCACGAGACACATCAGAAAAGGAGAAACTATGCAGAAAAATGGACAGATTTGGTATGATGATTCAGGTAAGCCGATTCAGGCGCATGGAGGAATGATTCTGGAACATGAGGGGACATGGTACTGGTATGGTGAGAATAAGGGTCAAAGCAATACACCAGGGCTGACAAGAGTGGATGTAATCGGAATCAGCGTATATTCCTCCAAAGATTTAGTGAATTGGCACGATGAGGGACTGGCATTATCCGCGGCGGATCAGCTGCCGGGCAGCCTGGTGAAGCCGGAGAATGTCTGCGAAAGGCCCAAAGTATTATATAATGCAAAGACCAGCACATTTGTCATGTGGTTCCACCTGGACACGCCGGATTATGTATATGCCGGAGTCGGAGTCGCTGTTTCCGATACGCCGGTTGGACCCTTTAAAATTATTCATGAAAAGCAGCCAAACAGACAGGACAGCAGAGATATGACGCTTTTTGTTGATGAAGATGCTTCTGCATATTTAGTGCACAGTTCCAACTGGAATAAGACGCTTAATATTGCTGAGCTGACCGGGGATTACACGGATGTAACCGGATTTTATCAGTCGGTGCTTATCGATCAGGAACGCGAAGCACCCGCGCTTATCTATGAAGACGGCATGTACTATATGGTTACATCGGGCTGCACAGGCTGGGCTTATAACAGCGCACTCTATGCAAGATCGGAGTTTCTGCTGGGTAAATGGAAATTAATCGACAATCCCTGTGAAGGCGAGAGGTATCGTGAAACCTATGGCGGACAGTGCACCTACATGTTTCGGGTGAAAGAGCAGATCTATATTATGTTCGATCACTGGATTCCCGATAATCTCCAAAATTCCGGCTATTCGATTTTGCCGGTTACGATTCGGGATGGGAGTCTGACGATTCGGTGGAAGGAAGAATTTGAGGGGATTGGAGTGAATTAAAGAGGACGAAATGGAAAAGATCAGGTGGAAGCGTGCGCCTGGTCTTTTTTGTGATCTCGTCACGGAATTGATTTTATTTATAGGATATATTGAGTGAGCGGCTGCAAGATGCAAAAATTAAAAAAAAGAAACGAGGTTGGTTTTATGAAATGGATGAAAAAACAGAAATGGATGGGCGCAGCGGCATTATTGGGTATCGTATTTTTCCTGGCTGTGCTGTTAGTAAAGCCGATTGGCGTATCTACACAGTTTTCAGTATTGAGCGGCATCGTTCACAGTACCGTTGACTCTGCGGTTATAACCGGGGATGACGAACGGGATTCTGGCTATGGAAGTACGAATGCTTACTATGACAAAAGCGAGGGCAGGCTGGCGGCAAACATTAAACATCCAATGAACTATGATTTTATATTTGTTTTGGCAATTCCGTTTGGCGCATACGCTGCCCATTTGTTACGTAAAAAGAAGTATGGGACACAGTCCATGGAAAGTGCAGAGTCGGAGTCCTGTCCCCTTACAGGGAAGAGCCGCTGGAGACAGTATTTCGCTCCCTTCATCGGCGGTTTTATTCTTCTGTATGGCGCGAGAATGGCGGATGGATGCACCAGCGGACACATGATGAGCGGCATAATGCAGGGCAGTATCAGTGGTTACCTGTTTGCAGCAGCTGTGTTTTCCGTAGCGATTCCGACAGCTGTTCTGGTTCATAGAAAACGTTCATAGGAGGACAAAAAATGAATATATTACTTGCAGTTATTCTTGGCGGCCTGTTTGGGTTTGCACTCTATTTTACGGGAGCATCGCATCCAAAAAAACTTGTATCAATGTTAAAGCTGCATGACATTTCCCTGATGAAAATTATTCTCTTTGCCATTGGACTGTCCAGCGTTCTGCTGTCCATTGCAAATGCACTTGGCATTCTTGATCTATCTCATCTGAGCATCAAATCGACAAATCTTGGTGTGCTTATCGGCGGACTTATTTTTGGAGTTGGCTTTGGCTGGATCGGCTCTTGCCCGGGCACCTGCGTGGCGGCTTCCGGCAGCGACGGCATCAAAAAGGCCCTGATCACTGTGCTGGGCGGCCTGGCGGGCGCCTTTGCCTTCAGCGCGACCTATGGCTTCTGGAAATCAATCGGGCTTTTTGGCGTCATGGATCTTGGCAAAATGACATTATTTGGTCTCTCAGAGAAATATCCTTCGCTTTTCGAGATTGGTTTCAGCGGGCTGCTGATTACCGGATTACTCTTTATGGCCCTTGCAGCAGGATTGCCGAACCAGCTTAGAAAAGAAAAGCAATAGTCTCCGTATTCCGGCTTTTATTGCTTTGCCGGCTGTGCTGCGATTGCCTGGAGATACTTTTTATCGAGCACAGTTACGCGGCCTCGTGTTAAGGCTACTGCGCCCTCGTCAACAAAGTAGTGCAGCATTCGGGTGACCACTTCACGGGCCGAGCCGATATACCGGGCAATCTGTTCATGGGTCAGCTGCAGCGTGTTTTCTCCGGTTTTGGCAGTTTCATCAAGGAGAAAGATAGACAGCCGCGCATCGAAGTTCAAGAAAAGGATCTGTTCCATCGCCCACATTACTTCTGAAAACTTCTCAGCGGCAAGGCGCAGCGCAAATAGTTCGGCATGGATGTTATCTTCCATAAGTCTGGAGAATACCGCCGAGTTCAGGACCAGAATTTCACTGTCCTGCTCGGCTTCAATGTGAACATCAAAGGTTATGCTCTTGAGTATGCAGGAGGCCGAAAGAACACAAATCTCGCCTGCCCCCAGACGAAAAAGTGTGACCTCCCTGCCTTCCTCAGACAGGATATAGGTTCGGATTTCTCCGTGCTGCAATATTAAGATTCCCACGCACTCATGTTCCGCACTGTATATGGTTTCTCCTTTGGAGTAGGAAGCAGCGGCCGTATTACGAATCAGCAGTTCCCGCTGTTGTACGGTTAGCATATCCCAGAAGGTCAGATACTTTTTTAAGTAAAATAGTTTTTCTTCCAATGTTTTCCCCCGATGCATTTCCTTCAAAACGTTCCGTTCCATGAAATGGTACCCCCACATATATGATTTCATTTTTATTAGTATGGTACAATCATACAGATAAAAACACAGGGGACGAATTAAATTTGCATATCGGATTACGAAAAGTCTTATAGAAGGTGTCTTGTAATAAGTCAGAAGATATAGTACAATTATGGTAATATATGGAAGATTTTATCAGTTCTTATAATGCAAATTATACGAATTGCAATGGTAAGATTACTGTATTACATAAGACGTTTTGCAGATCTGGTCATCAGGTCTGTTTTTTTAATCTCTTTTTCTGCCAGGAAAATGATTTTTCTTTCATTATCCGATGTGATTGGTAAATATAATTTGCATTATAAGATACACGCTGTCATCCAACTGATAAAGGAAAGACGGAATATGAAGCAGAATGACTATTTTATAGAAGAATCGGAGCGTGTAATACAAGAGAGAACGGCAGATGGACAGTTTTATATACTTTATACCGACATCACGGATTTTCATCTGGTTAATTACATTTACGGAAATGAAATCGGGGATTCCCTTCTGCAGGAAATGAATCATTTCCTGGACAGCCGGCCCAATATTCTGTTGTGCCGCCGCTTGTTTGCCGACTTTTTTGTAGGACTCTATTTCCTGGAAAATGGACAGGAGATCAGTGAAATAATCAGCGGATTGGACAGAGAACTGCAGGAATTCCTCACGGATTTGCAGTCGAGATATCCTGCATGCCGTTTAAAAGCAGCCTGCGGCCTCTGCCTCATTGAGCATGATAATATCGCGCAGGCCATCGACAATGCAAATCTGGCGCGCAAAATATCAAAAAATCAGTATTCCTTCAAAACCGTGGTTTACGATCATTTCATGAAGGATCAGATCACAGCCGTGCATGAAAATGAACTGGAAATCTACAATGCGCTCCATGAAAACCGTTTCTGTTTCTATTTGCAGCCGAAGGTGGATCTGACGAACGGGATGATCATAGGGGCGGAGGCGCTGGCAAGGCGTATCGGTGATGACGGGACTGTAATTCCGCCCGATAAATTTATGGATCTGATGGAAGCGAAGGGATCTGTGATTGAGTTGGATCAGATCATCTGCCGACAGGTCTGTGAGTTCCTGAAAGACCGGATGGACCGGGGATTGTCGGTTGTTTGCATTTCGGTCAATTTGTCGCGTCTCCATATACGAAATCCCGAATCGGCAGATGTGTTCCACCAGATTGCAGCCGAATATGGGATTCCGCCTGAGCTTCTGGAATTTGAACTGACGGAGACCATTCTGCTGGAGGAATTCGCCGGAGCCAAGCATTTGATCGATCAGCTGAGGGCTTACGGCCATCACGTCTCCATCGATGATTTCGGTTCCGGATACGCGGGAATTAATGTATGGCAGGAACTGAACTTCGACTGCCTGAAGCTAGACCGCAAGTTTTTGTCCGATGATGAGCTGTTAAAAAAACGCAATCAGGCGCTCGTTCCCAATATTATCAACATCGCCCACCGTCTCCATGTCCAGGTGCTGTGTGAGGGAGCGGAAACGGAGGAACAGTGTCTCTATCTGCTCCGGCTGGGCTGCACCGTCGTGCAGGGATTCTACTTTTCAAAACCGCTGCCGCCGGAGGAACTGTGCCAGGTCTGTGAACGCCAGGGCGGAAAATATCCGCTTCCCGCGCTGCTGTGCTCCGATAAGTCAGAACACCAGTCCGAACAGACGAAGGAGGCGGATGACGGAGGCGGGGCGCAGAGTAAGATTAAAAGTTATGTTATCGTCATTCTTTGCTGTGCACTTTTCCTGGGAGTCTGCATCACCGGTGTCATGACCGTGAACCGAAACCGGACGCAGAAGGAATTTACCAGCATGATAATCGAAACGCTGAATGCTTACACTGCGGGACAGCGCGAAAATACCCTGACGGAAATCGATGGTGTTGTGAATACACTGCAGTCATTTGCCGTGTTGATTATGGAAAATGACGAGCCGGAATTTATCAATACATTTTTGAGTGCGCTGAATAAGGTGAGTCCGAAGATTCAGTATACCTATTATACTTACGGGATGTATCAGGAGCTGATTACGAGCGGGGAGGCAAGACCGGAGGACAGTGAAATTTTAGAACGCCTGAAACTGGGCGAGACAGTGGTGACAGATATCATTTATTCTGAGCGGCTGGGAGACATCTACTGCGTCGGAGTCGGAGTTCCTGTGATGAAGGATGGGGTGTTCATTGGCACGGTGCAGGGGATTATCAACGCAGAGGCGCTGATATCTACAGAGCTGTTTGACCCGGGGCTGGGAGAGATATGCAATGTATTTCTTACTGACGGGGACAGCAGGATTCTTCCGATCCGGGAACCGAATGGAAGAGGCGTTGGTGAGAGTCTCCTGGAACTTTTAGATATCTATGGAGTAAAAAAAGAGGTGATAGAGGAGCTTCATGACGCCTATGATGCAGGGGATTCCCAGGCAAGAAGCGTCCGGGCAGGCAGATTTGACGGGAGTCCGTATTACTTATCCATGACCGGGCTGAGATATAACGACTGGTATCTGGTCGTCTGTTTGAAGGCCGATGCCGCAACCATGCATTTGCGCTACATTGTGAACAATATGATGTGGAGTATCGCCGGGCTGATTGCGGCGGTTGCCCTGGTTTCGGCGGCAATGATTCTTTTCTGGGTGAGAGTTCAGAACAGGATTTCCTTAGAACAGCAGCGCTATCTTCTGCTGGAACACTTTTCAGATACGGTACTGTTTGACTATGACTGCAGGCACGATACCATCCGATTCACCTCCAATGCATCGAAGCTTTTAAAGATCCGGGAGCTGACACAGAATCATTTTCTGAATGGGCTGGACCGGGCGTTTATTTACGCGGGAGATCAGGAGGAGGTTCAGCGTGTACTGAGCGGTCAGACTGGCGGGGAATACGGCGAAATCCGAGTGCGCGTGATGCGCCCGGATACCGAAGAATACTTCTGGTGTCTGGTGCAGTATCAGAATCTGTATAAGAGCAGCGCCATAGATTCCATTATTGGAAAAATAACGGATATTGACGAGCGTATGCCGCATGAATAAAAGCAGCTGGCAGAACAGGAAAAGCGGCAGGCAGAAATAAAAAGTAAATGATACCCTAATCGTAAGATACAGACTTTCTTCTGAATCCTGTGATTAGGGTATTTTTATTATGCTCTTATAATTGATGAAGATCAAGAAGATGGTTTTGCAGCGGTTTTCCGCAGTTCGGGCAGTTTATTTTCCTGAAAATGGACGGAATCGCCGGATCGTTGTCTTTCGTGCCGCTGTAGTATATCGCATCGGCCTCGGCCATGGGCATAATGATCGGAGCCTGATACAGATAACCGCATTCTCTGCACAGCCAGGAGCTTCGAAAGAACACATGGTAAAAATGTTCCCCGTTTTTAAAGCAGTGCAGCGTTGACCATTGATAATTTTCAATCCTGTTTGGATGGTGGGTCAATGCCAGATATAATTGTTCCGGGGCAGCTTCCCTTGCCTGTTTGATGAATGTTCTCAGCTCTGTCGGAGACTTCTTTAAATAACTTAATAATTCGTGATCCTCGAGAATATGGTCATAAAATTGAGGAGAGATGATGTATGTATATAAACCATCGATATAACCGATTTTTAAACAGTATTTTTCTAATAGCTTCACATGATTCCGCCCTTTCAAATATAAATTTATTTCATTATAGCAGAGAAGGGCTGAAAAATGAAGTCTGCTACGCTGGTGGTATCCTTTCTATTGATACAACCAGGGTATAGAATCGCCCGCTTTCCTGTGCTATAATAATTGAAAATCTATCAAGGAGTGAATTCTATGCCTGATCACATTGAGATACGGGGTGCCCGTGTTCACAATCTAAAAAATATAGACCTGGATATTCCGCTGGGGAAGCTGGTGGGGATCGCCGGTGTGTCTGGATCCGGCAAGTCGTCGCTGGCTTTGGGCGTGTTGTACGCGGAGGGGTCCCGCCGTTATCTGGAGGCGCTGTCCACGTATACCCGGAGGCGGATGACACAGGCGGCGGAGGCCAGGATCGACAGCATCGAGTATGTTCCGGCTGCTCTGGCGCTCCATCAGCGTCCCGCCGTACCGGGGGTACGAAGCACCTTCGGTACCTCTACGGAGCTTTTGAATTCTCTCCGGCTCATGTTTTCCAGGCTGGGAAGCCATCGGTGTCCCAATGGTCATTTGCTTCAGCCGACGGTGAACACTGCCATAGGAAAACCGCTTCGCTGTCCGGAATGCGGGGCGGCATTTGACGGTCCCAGCGCTGAGAGCTTTTCTTTCAACAGCCAGGGAGCCTGCAAAAACTGCGGTGGGACAGGCATCGTGAGAACTGTGAATGAGGCCGTGCTGGTTCCGGATGAATCCATTTCCATAGACGATGGGGCCGTCGCGCCCTGGAATTCTTTAATGTGGTCTTTGATGACGGATGTATGCAGGGCGATGGGTGTCCGCACAGATGTCCCTTTTTCAGAGCTTACAAAATGGGAACGAGAGATCGTCTTCCATGGCCCGGCTGAAAAGAAGCACATTCTATACAAAGCGAAGAAAAGCAATCAGGCAGGGGAACTGGATTTTACCTATTTTAACGCGGTTTACACCGTGGAGAATGCGCTGGCGAAGGTAAAGGATGACAAGGGCATGAAACGGGTGGAGAAATTTCTGAAGCAGGAGCTTTGTCCGGTCTGCGGAGGAACCAGGCTGAATGAAAGGGCGCGCTCTTCCCTGCTCTGCGGGATAACACTGGGGGAAGGCGCCGCTATGACATTGGATGCCCTGATTCCCTGGGTGAAGGCCGTTCCTGCATCCATGCCGGAAGAACTGCGGGACATGGCTGAGAGCATCTGCGGCCAGTTCCTGCATACGGCCAGGCGGCTGACCGACCTGGGGCTGGGGTATTTAAGCCTCGACCGGGCGGGAGATACGCTTTCTACCGGGGAACGTCAGCGGGTTCAGCTTGCCAGGGCAGTGCGAAGCCGGACGACGGGAGTTCTCTATGTGCTGGATGAGCCCTCGATTGGACTGCATCCGGCTAACGTGGATGGACTGCTCGGTATGATGGACGATCTGATCGCTCACGGCAATTCCGTTGTACTGGTGGACCATGACACACGGGTATTGAAGGCCTCCGACTGGCTCATTGAGATGGGACCCGGAGCGGGGCAGCATGGGGGAAACGTGCTGGCGCAGGGAAGTCTGGAAGACGTGGCAGAAACGCCGGACTCGCTGATTGCCGGATTTCTGACCGGAGAGGAACCGGTTCTAATCCGTAAACGGACTCCTTCGGAGAGAATGTTTGAACAGGGACATATCAGAATATCAACCGCTCCGCTCCATACGGTTCACGCCCTTAATCTGGATATTCCGAAAGGCCGGCTGGTGGCGGTTACCGGCGTATCCGGTTCCGGTAAGACGACCCTGATTTTGGAAAGCCTGATCCCTGCTTTGCAGGCGTCCTGCGGCGGCACACGGCTGCCAGATCATGTGAAAGCCGCTGACGCGCCCGGAATCAGGCGGGTCAGCCTCATTGACTCAACGCCGGTTGGAATCAATGTCCGGTCAACGGTGGCGACCTACAGCGGCGTTCTGGACGAGCTGCGAAAACTTTACGCGGCCACTCCTGAGGCAAAAGAACAGGGATGCAGGGTCAGTGATTTTTCCTACAATACCGGTTCCCTGCGCTGTGCAGGATGCGAGGGCACCGGGCAGATCACCATGGATGTGCAGTTCCTGCCGGATGTGGAGATTGTCTGCCCGGACTGCGGCGGTTCCCGATATGGAAAGGAAGCGGCTGCGTTCCGCTCCCACGGCATATCCCTGCCGGAGCTGATGGGCATGACGGTGGAACAGGCGCTGGAGCGGTTCTGTGATGTGAGAAAGGTCAGAGAACGGCTCCAGGTCCTGGCTGATTTAGGCCTGGGTTATCTGACCTTGGGGGAGGCGACGCCTGCCCTGTCCGGAGGCGAGGCCCAGCGTTTGAAGCTGGCATCGGAGATCGGCAAGGCCCAGGATGATGCCGTGTTTGTGTTCGATGAGCCTACCATCGGCCTGCATCCCCTCGACGTGCGGGTGCTGATCGGCGTATTCCAGAAGTTCATCGATGCCGGAGCCACAATTATTGTCATCGAACACGATCTGGATATGATCGCCAATGCCGACTATGTGGTGGATATGGGGCCGGGCGGAGGTGATGCAGGAGGCCGGATCGTGGCGGCCGGTACGCCGGAGGAAATATCGCGGAGTGAGGAGAGCCTTACAGGGAAGTATCTGAAAAAGATTATGAAATAGAGGTGCAGATTTCCGCGAATATTACGATTCTGGGAAAAATGGGAAGCCAGTAAAAGGAGATGGAGATGGATATTCGTATATTGTCGTATTTTCTCATGGCTGCAAGAGAAGAAAATATAACGAAGGCTGCCCAGCTTTTGCATATTACGCAGCCAACCTTATCCCGCCAGCTCATGCAGCTGGAGGAAGAACTGGGAGTAAAGCTGTTTCAGAGAAGCAACCATAGTGTTTATCTGACTGATGAAGGTATGATTTTCCGCCGCAGGGCACAGGAACTGGTGAATCTTGCAGAGAAAGCACAGGAGGAACTGACTCAGAAAGAAGAAACTCTGTCTGGTGTCATCGCGATTGGCTGTGGTGAAATACGCAGCGTGCAGGAAGTGGCAAAGCTGATAACCGGTTTTCAGGAGTGCTGTCCACTCGTAAAATTTGAATTATACAGCGGAGATAATGAAGACATCAAAGAACGGATGGAACAGGGTGCTCTGGATATGGGGCTTCTTTTAGAGCCGGTAAGTATTGTGAAATACGATTTTATCCGTATGAAAATGAAAGAACAGTGGGGAGTTCTGATTCATAAGGATAACCCGCTTGCCTCACGGAATGTCATACAGCCGGGGGACCTCGTGGGAACACAGGTTGTAACCGTTCATCTGAACACTCCGGTACATCACGAACTTGCGGGATGGTCCGGAGATTTTGCAAAACAGATGGAATCCTGCGTAAATTATAATCTGCTTTATAATGCAGTGATCACAGCCAGGGAACGGAAGGGGGCAGCAATCTGTGTAAAATTGGACTGCTATTATGAAGATATGAAGTTTTTACCGTTTGATCCAAAGCTGGAACTCAGTTCCGTACTTGCATGGAAAGATCAACAGCCCTGTTCAAAAGCAACAAACGCTTTTATCCGGTACGTGAAAGAAACGTATCGATAACAGTCTTATTAGTCATACGAAATAAGCATTCCTAATAATGAATTATAAGCATTAGACATAATAGAAAAATGGAATTAATATATAGGTGCAGCATAGAGAATAATGAAAAATCTTTGCGGCATCTATTTTCAGAAGGAGGTAATAGAGAATGGAATTTTTTGATGTAATTAAGAATCGCTACGCATGTAAGAATTTTGATGGCCGTCCAGTCGAAAGGGAGCAGCTGAATATGATCCTGGAGGCCGGCAGACTGGCACCAACGGCGAAAAACCTGCAGGAACAGCGTATCTATGTTGTTCAGTCAGAAGCAGGACTCTCCAAAATTGACAAGGTGACTCCCTGCAGATATGGCGCAGCTACTGTCATGGTGGTGGCATTTGACAAGAATCATGTTTTTACCTACCCCGGTGAAACACGTAATTCCGGCGTAGAAGATGCAGCTATTGTGGCGACTCATATGATGCTGGCTGCAAAGGCGGCAGGCGTCGACAGCTGCTGGATTAATTTCTTTGATCCGGAAGTAACAGCAAAAGAACTGGGACTGCCTGAGAATGAGGAGATCCTTATGATTCTTGATATTGGATATGCGGAAAAGGGATCAAAACCGCTTGCTGCGCATACACAGCGCAGGAAAATATCAGAAACAGTTACATATATTTAGAAAACGGAGGATTTAAAAATGAGCAGAGTATTAGTTGCATATTTTTCGGCCAGCGGTGTAACTGCAAGGCTGGCAAAGGCGCTGGCCTCCGCTATAGGGGCAGATTTACATGAGATTGAACCTGCTGTGAAGTATACTGCCGCAGATCTGGACTGGACTAATAAGAAGAGCCGCAGCAGTGTGGAAATGAGCGACAAGTCTTTCCGGCCGGAGATCGCGAATAAAGTTGAGCATATGGGGCGGTATGAAGTTATCTATGTGGGATTTCCAATTTGGTGGTACGTAGCTCCTACTATTATAAATACATTTTTAGAACAGTATGATCTGGAAGGAAAAAAGATTATTCCGTTTGCAACATCGGGTATGAGTGGTATGGGAAATACAAATGCAGAGCTGAAGGGGTCCTGTAAGGGTGCTGTTTTGATGGAAGGCAGGCGATTTAACGCTGAGGCAGGAGCAAAGGAACTGAAGGACTGGGCAGAGAAATATAATTAAATTCATGACTATGTAATGTCATGTTTCCTGTGATACAATGTCATAGGGTGATAAAAATATGAAGATCGAACGCTTAATTGGAATTATTACAATCCTGCTGCAGCAGGACAAAGTGACCGCTCCGGAGCTGGCGGCGCGTTTTGAGGTTTCGAGAAGAACCATCAACAGGGATATTGAAGCGATCTGTAAAGCCGGGATTCCCCTGGTCACGATTCAGGGATTCGATGGAGGCATCTCCATCTCAGACAGCTATAAGATAGACAAGACGCTCTTTACGCAGGATGAACTGCAGACCATTTTAACCGGTTTAAAAGGCATTGACAGCGTATCCCCAGGCGCATACCTGAGTGGAATTATGGAAAAGCTGTCGAGCAGGGAACGGCAGATTGTCGTTGACGATACCATGGTGATTGACCTTGCGTCCCATTACCACGACGCTTTGACACACAAAATCGGCCTGATTAAAAAAGCAGTCCGGTGCAGGCACATGATCTCTTTCCAGTACTACAGTGAAAATGGGGAAAGCCAGCGCAGAATTGAGGCATACCGGCTGATTTTTAAATGGTCCTCATGGTACGTTTTTGGATTCTGTCACAGCAGAAACGATTACCGTCTATTTAAGCTGAACCGCCTATGGGACTTGTCCGTCCTGGAGGAACACTTTGTTCCGCGCGAGATTCCGGAGAAACGGCTGGATTTTGATGCTTACTTTTCCTCCCATACGATTCGCTTGAAGGCGATATTTACAGAAACGGAAAGACACCGTCTGATTGACGAATACGGTAGGGACAGCTACGTGCCTTGCGAGAGCGGGGGACTGCTGTTCGAATGGGATTTTGCGGGCTATCAGAACATGCGGCAGTGGATTCTCAGCTTTGGCGATCAGGTGCGCGTGTTGGAACCGGAAGAACTGAGGACGGATATCCGACGGCAGTCTGAAAATATTTTGCAGAGATACCGGGAGACATGACCCATAGCTGTCATGTTCCCTCTGCTATAATGGAAATCAAAAAGGAGATTTTATAATGATTGAATCCAGATGCGGTATCCTGTGCAGTTCGTGCGGTTATAAGGAGGAAATGGGGTGTAAAGGCTGTGTACATATTGATAAGCCATTTTGGGGTGACGGATGTCCGGTAAAAACCTGCTGCGAGACCCGGGAGCATGAGCATTGCGGCCAGTGCGGGGACTTTCCCTGTGAGCTGCTGAAGCAGTTTGCATATGATGAAGCGCAGGGAGACGGCGGCAGGCGGATTGAACAGTGCAGGTGCTGGAACCAGGGAAGGTAAATGTTACATTCATGAAAGAAAATAGATGCAGACGTAAGAGCGGACGAGTCTGTCCTCTTAATCTTACGCCTGCATTTTATTATTACTCTGACAATTTTTACTTAGAAATTGATTGTGATATGTTACCGTGAAAGCGCGGACAATTTCGCGTCTTCCACATACACACCATCCACCTTTTCCTGCTCTGCAAAGGAGATCACTTGGCTTACATTTCCCTGAATCATAACGCCGAAAATCTGAATGCCATGATCCTTCACATAGGAAGCCAGTTCTTCGTAATATTCCTGGCTGATCCCGTTTACATCGGCCATGGCTGTTAAAAACTGCGGCCTGTCAGACATATACTGCAGCATGGAAGTGAAATGCTGTTCCCAGATTTCTTCCAGTGCTTCTCCGTCGTTCAGTTCTCTGGCCGTCGTTGGCCTCAGATATGGATACGTTTCTTCCGGATAGACGCCTGCTTCTGAGAATACACCCGTTCCAGCGGGATCAAATCCGGCGACGTTCATGTTATACCCTGGTTCGCTGCACGTTACGGCTGCATAGGTGATATCCAGATTGCCCTGATCGGCCACCCACTGACGGTACAGACTGCTGAAGGCCTCCAGGGACATAGGGGCGTCAAATGTGATATAGGCGGCGGCCCAGGAGGAGGAAGGAAGCTCTTCCAGCTGCTCTAGCTGGCTGTCGATTTCCTCCTGCGGCTGCCGATACACATCGTTTCCAGCCTCATCCGTAGTGCAGAAGGTTTCTAATTTTCGGCCAAATGCATTTATAGGAGGAAAATGCCAGTACGTCTCCAGTACAGATCCTGTCCGGTTTAAAATATTAGAATAGTAACCGGTCAGGGAAGCTTCGCTGCCCGCCATTTTCCCTCGCACGATTCTGCCGGAAAATGTTTCTTCGCGACCGTGGAAGAGATTGCTCTGGCGTATCTCCACATGATAGCTGCCCGGAAAGCCGGGGACCGCCTTGGCCCAATTCGTCGTATAGCCAGGAGAGTGCAGCTCGGTAAATACCGCCGCATCAATAAAAAACTGACCGTCTCCGCCATACGTTTCCTGATAACCGCGGTTCGGATTATAGAAAATACGGCTGCATATGGGACCGGAGAGCAGAACCAGGACAGCCGCTGCCAGAAAAGAAATCAAAATGCTTTTCAGCAATTTCCGGTTCACCGTCTTTTTAATTCCCCTGATCTCATTTTCATCACTTTCAGTCATGAGTTCCTGAAGTCCCGGGCAGCTGTCATCGACCTGCGCCAGGGTGTATTCTTCCAGAAGCTCGAATTTCTCAAGCTCCTCCTCTACGAATTTTATCTCTTCCAAAGAGGCGGTTCCTTCTTTGTATCGCTGAAACACTTCCTTAAATGTCATACATTTCCTCCTTCAGACTTATTTTTAACTGCTTGCGTGCCCGGCAAAGCGCTGTCTTTACCGCACCTGGCTTTTGACCGGTCAGAGCTGCTATTTCTTTAATGTTGTAGTTTAAAAAGTAAAACATAAAGATGGCTTCCCTGTATCTGGGCGGAAGGCCTAATACAGCGCGGTAGAGTTCTCTGGCCTCTTCACCTTTCAGCATCTGCTCCCACACGATGTCGGAAGATCCGCTCAAAGGCGGCTCATCCGCCAGTTCAGGCAGAAGCCGTGCATCTTTGCGCAGCCGGTCATAAAACAGGTTTCTGCTCACTTTAAACAGCCAGAACTTTACATTCTGCCGCTGGCCTTCCAGGGAGAGCAGCGCTTTATAAAATGTCTCGCTGGTCAGATCCTCGGCCATATGGACATTGCCGCACAGGGAAAGCGTATATAAGTAAACCTCATGGTAATAAGTAAGATAAATATTTTCCAGCGTCTCGTTCTTCACCGCGGCCCCCCTTTCTTTATTTTCCTTATCATCCTATAAACGTTTGTGATAAAGAAAGGTTACACGAAAAATACTTTTTTATCAACAGTCTGGTTTGTGATTGCGAAAGGTTCTCATGTACAGACAATAGACATCCGTGCGGTCTTATGGTAATATATGGTTAGTATATACTAACTTGCGTTCCGCAGCAAAAACTGGAAAGGACAAATAAAGAAATGACAGCAAATCTTGGAGTTGTACAGGAAACTATGTTGATCCCCCTGGTAATTAAGGCCAATGAGACCCTTCGACAGAAAGCCAGGATCAGAGATGAAAAAGCAGTGGAAATCATGAAACAGCTGCAAATGGACACAGAAAAATACGATAAGTTTATGAGTCATGAGGGCGTCGTGGCCAGAACCATCATGTTTGATCAGGCGCTAAAGCAATTTTTGGAAAAATATCCGGAGGCGGTTTGCGTGAATCTGGGCTGCGGCCTGGACGCGAGATTTTACCGTGTTGATAACGGAAGAATCCTGTGGTATGACATTGACCTGCCGGATGCGATGACGGTGAGAAAGCAGTTTTTTACGGAAAGTGACAGGGTTCATCAGATTGCAGGCTCTATCCTGAAGGCGGATTGGACCCAGGCTGTTGAAACGGGGAGACCTTTGATTTTTATTATTGAAGGAGTGCTGATGTATTTTAGCCGGGAACAGGTGAAGACACTGCTTTCCATACTCGCCGGTGCATTTTCTGAATTTGTGCTGCTGGCGGAATTAATGCCGCCGATGGCCGTAAAGCAGGCCAAACATCATGATACCTTAAAGAGTACCAATGCTACTTTCCGTTGGGGCACCAAGTCGGGAAAAGAGCTGGAGGCGCTGTGTCCCGGACTGACCTTGCTGCGGGAAAACAGCTTTAATGATGTGATGAAGACTTATACATTTCGCGGATGGCTGTTTGGCTCCCTGCCTAAACTGAAGGATTGCAACGACAGACTGGCTGTTTATCGATATAAAAGACGAGATGCATAAAGGCGCATGAAGCCTGTAACCTGTTTTTTATATCCGGATGTGCTGTGCGACAGAAAGAAAGGCGGGATCAATATGGCAAAGAAGAAAGAGAATGTATTTCTGGCAGAGATGGCACCGTTCCTCTCTAAACGCTATGAAGGTGAAAAAGCGGCATCGATTATGGCAATGGCGTGGAAGCGGTACCGGGAGATCTGTGAAGAAAACGCACAGGAGCCAAAGGCCATGTATATGCATACGAGAGAACGTATTTATCCGGGGATAGCGGCCTTTGATGCACTGACTGCCAACGGAGAAGCGAGAGAGCAGGCTGCGGATTTCATCGAGGATTATTATGCATGGAGAAGCCGGCGCATGGCGGATATGCTTCATAAGCTGATGAAGATACCCGGATGCTGCAGGCTCGTTCCAAAGTTTTTCAAATCCATGACCCGCTCGAATTTCGGTCCGAAGGCAGGCTTTCAGGCGGTTTACTATGAGACAACAAATAAGGTACTGAGATTCGACATGATAAAGTGTCCATATTTCGATATCTGTAAAGCCTATGGCTGTGAGGAGATTGTAAGGGCATACTGCCATGCGGATGATGTATGCTATGGCAGCATGCATCCCAGGATTGAATGGGGAAGAACCCAGACGATGGGAGACGGAGGGACCTGCTGTGATTTTAAGATTACAGTAAAAAATATGTGATTTTCAGGGGCTTGAGTTCCTGCAGCTTTTCCAGCTCGTCCCTCGCCTTATTTTTGCACTTTCAACTGCGCCCTCCACGGCACGTCCGGCTCCGGAGATGCAAGTGAGATAGAAAAAGTTATATCCAAGCTTTGCTTTGTCTAAACGGTGGATCTGCTTTATAACATCCTCGGCCCTTATTCAAATGACGGGACAAAATAACAATAGAATAAAGAGTCCGCCAAGCGGGACCCGCTGTCCTCTGGAGCTGTTGTTTCATGGGACGAACGATTCTTTGAAATAAGAAATGCAGGCTGATTGTCATTCAGTCTGCATTTCTGTATTCATAGCCGCGGAAAAGGGGGGCCTTGCTGCCGGATTTGTTCAAATAATCGGATCCCCAGCTGCACATAGCCTCCAGAACCGGTAAGATCGTTTCCCCAAAAGGAGTGAGCTGATACTCCACCTTTGGGGGAATAACAGGATAGACGGTGCGGCTTAACAAACCGTCCGTTTCCAGCTCGCGCAGCTGCTGGGTCAGCATTTTCGGTGTCGCCTGTGGAATCAGGCGGTGAAGCTCGCTGAAGCGGAGGGCGCCTTCCACCAGATGAAAGAGTATCAGGGCCTTATATTTTCCTCCGATCAACACAAGCGTGGCCTCAACTGGACAATGGTAAGTGCTGGGACATCTCATGAGAAAGCTCCTTTCTATCGATTCCTTTTATACGGATAGACAGTATCTTTTTGGGTACTACATACCCTAAAAGTGCATACTTGTTTAAAGGAAAATCAGTGTTATAATTATAGCTGAAGTTGATGGAAACATCAACCCACTGCATGCAGCTATATCAAACAGGCCATATAGAAGATGAAAGGAAAGGAGCGTGTTACATATGAATTTTTTAGACAACGCGAAGAAACGGTATTCGGTACGGAGCTATAAGTCTCAGAAGGTGGAACAGGAAAAACTGGATTTGATTCTGGAGGCGGCCCGCGTTGCACCGACAGCGGCGAACCTGCAGCCGGTGCGGCTGATTGTCGTACAGGAAAAGGAGGGCCTGGCGAAAATCGAAAAGGCCGCCAACATATACAATGCACCTCTGGCTGTTATCGTGTGCGCCGATCACAGCACAGCGTGGACCCGTCCGTTTGATAAGAAGCAGACTGGAGATATCGATGCCTCTATTCTCACCGATCACATGATGCTGCAGGCTTCAGAATTAGGACTGGGAACTGTCTGGGTATGCTATTTTAAGCCGGATATTCTTTCACAGGAATTCAACCTTCCTGAGAACCTGGAACCGGTCAATATCCTTGTGATTGGATATGCTGATGAAGAACCGGCGGATCCGGACAGACATGGGAAGACACGGATTCCGTTGGATACGCTGGTTGCATACGAGAAAATATAATTGCTTAATTAGTGAATAAAAATGCCGGAAATAAGATTTAAATCAGGAACACAGGCTGTCGGGTCTCTATCTTTCTTTGATAGAGACCTTTTTTTGTTGTGCAGCAATCCTTATGTTCTCAAGAATACACATATAAGGTTCTATAAAAAGACTGATATCCAGTAAAATACTCAAATGCTTGCTTAAAACAAATAAAATAGTTGTAATAAACAAGTAAAAGAGTTATATTAATGATAGTAATATTTGAGGAGGACTGTATGATGCAAAGTAAGAGAGAAAGTGAAGTAAGTGCAATCAGAGGATTTAACCGGTATTATACGAATGTTTTAGGCCTGCTTAATCAGAACTTTCTTGACAGTGAATATTCGCTGTCAGAGGTTAGAGTGCTCCACGAAATTAATAAAATGGAGAAGTGTACATCTAAATATCTCGTGGATACTCTTAGCATGGATTCCGGTTATTTAAGTCATATGCTTACGAGTTTTCAGAAATCAGGTTTGTTGCAGAAAAAGAAATCCGATGAAGATGGAAGAGCTTATGAGTTGTCTTTGACAAGTGAAGGAAGAAAGGTTATGACAATTCTGAATGCACGGTCAGATGAGCAAATCAATGTTATGCTTAAACACCTTTCTGATCGTGAGCGTACTCAGTTGGTAAAGGATATGACATCTGTTGAATGTATTTTGACAGGGGGAAAAAATATTAGATTGGAAGATATTAAGATAAGGCATTCAATTAAGCCAGGAGATGCGGGATTCATTATCGGGATGCATGGTTGGATTTACAAAGAGGAATACGGATATACGACCGCTTTTGAAGCGTATGTAGCAAATTCATTTTATGAATTTTTGTTAAAGTATGATTCCGGTCATGACCGATTATGGATTGCAGAACATTATGGAAATATTATTGGGTGTATCGGTGTTGTAGGACGTGGTGAAAACGTGCAGATCCGCTGGTTTTTGCTGCATCCGAATTATCGCGGCCTTGGACTCGGAAAAAAAATGCTGAAAGATGCGCTGGATTTTTGCCGCGATGTTGGCTACAAAACCGCATATCTGGACACTACAAGCGATCTGGAGAAGGCAATTAGCATGTATCAGAGAATGGGGTTTGTTAAGATTTCAGAAAAAGAAAATCATACCTGGAAGGATGACTTAACAGAGCTGGAATTTGCAATGAAGCTATAGGTAAAAACTATGCCATTCTATATTTTTTAACGATTTTACATATAACCATCTTTACGGTACGATAATATCAGTTTTGAATTTAACTGATAAAGGAGAGCCGTATGTATAAAAATAATCATGCACCATTTAAATTTGATATTGTAGGAAGTTTTCTCCGCCCGGATTATCTGAAAGAAGCGAGAGAACAGCTGAAAAAAGGAGATATAACGGAAGAGCAGCTGAGAAAGGTGGAAGATCAGGCAATTCAGGAGCTGATTGATAAACAGAAAAAAGCTGGCCTTCCGGTTATTACAGATGGAGAATTTCGCAGAAGCTGGTGGCATCTTGATTTTATGTGGGGCCTCCAGGGCGTGGAGAAACTGGAAGTCACTCAGGGCTATACGTTTCATGATGAGGTGACGAGGGGGGAATCCGCAGGTTTATGCGGGAAAATCTCAGGAGAGAATCATCCATTTATAGAACATTTTAAGTATGTGAAGCTATTTGAGGATTCATCGGTCCTGGCCCGACAGACGATTCCCGCACCTGCCCAGTTCCTGGCTGAGCTGGAGAGAGGCGACAATCTGGAGAAAACCAGAGCCTGGTATCCGGACGAGGAGGCACTGCTTCAGGATATTGCAGCCGCATACCGCCAGGTAATAAAGGATCTTTATGACGCCGGATGCAGGAACGTACAGTTTGATGACTGTACGTGGGGCATGTTTTGCGATACAAAATACTGGGAAGCACGCCAGAAAGGGGAAACGTCGATTGAAGATCTGGCAGCCAGATATGTCAGGGTTAATAACCTTGCTATAGAGGGGCATCCGGAAGATCTGACGATCACCACCCATGTATGCAGAGGGAATTACCATTCTACATGGGCCTCCGCAGGCGGGTATGCCCCCATTGCTCCTTATCTGTTCGATCAGGAGAACGTGTCTGCATATTATCTGGAATTTGATGATGAGCGTTCCGGAGATTTTGAGCCATTAAAGTATGTAAGCAGCAATAAGCAGGTGGTGCTGGGGCTGGTCACCACGAAAAAACCGGAGTTAGAGGCGAAAGATGCTGTGGTCAGACGAATTCGTGAAGCTTCTCAGTATGTACCGTTAGAGCGCCTTTGTCTCAGCCCTCAGTGCGGCTTTGCTTCAACGGAGGAGGGAAATAAGCTGACGGAAGAGGAAGAGTGGAATAAACTGAGGCTGATTAAAGAGATTTCGGAAGAAGTGTGGGGCCAGACGGTATTTTCCTGAATACATAATCCATAATTATAATTCATAGCAGAAACGCCATTCTTATTTAAAAATGTAAGAATGGCGTTTTTGCGATTATACGCTATTATTTCTGCCAAAACATGTTATAATACTTGAGCAATATTAAGATATACTTAAAGACAAAGCAAGACAAGACAAATCAAGATAAGACAATGCAAGACAATGCAAGACACAAACACAGATCAAAGGGGGCCTTTTCATGCATAGAATAAAAAAGTATACGAAATCTACATGGCTTTTCCTGCCCCTTTTTCTATTGCTTATCATTCTGTTCGGAGTTTTTGCCGCTATGCTGCAGCAGGCGCTTCACTATGACCTCAGCTGTGATTGGAGCGGCGGCGGAGTGTATCCCGTAGCGGTCGAGGGCGAGTACAGCGAGGAGGGCGGCGAATGGAAGCCGCTTTCGAAAGAAACAGAATTCGATTACCGCGAACTGCGGGACATTGCGGTGCGCGGACATTTTACAAGAGATATTCCGGAGGGAGAAAAGATCTTCTTTAATATCTGTCAGCTATGGGTCACCATGCGGATAAACGGTGAGGAAGCCTTTTCCTTTGGCCCACAGGAGGGGGATGGAAACCCCGCACAGTCTATTGGAAACCTGTGGTATACCTTCGTATCACCCGGTATTACGGCGGAAGATAAGGTGGAACTCCATTTCGGCAATCTCTACCGTAATGCCTACTTTATCCAGTTTGACAATCTGCTCTGGCATATGTATACCGGCAGTGAGCGGGCCCTTGTTTTTGAGGCTGTACATAAAGATATAGGGCTGCTGGCTGTTGGAACGATATTTTTGGTCCTCACGCTGTTTCTGTTTATAGCCGGCATTCTCCTGGTTTTGCTGCACATTCACGGCAGCCTTCAGTTTGTCTGGCTGGGACTTTGTACGCTGTCTTCCGCCGTCTGGTTCGCGACGCTGGCGCCGGCGCTGTCTTTGTTCCTGCCATATCCTGTGCTCCTTAACACCCTGTACTCCTGCTCAATTCAGGGGATTGTAGTATTTCTTATCCTGTTTGTGAATGGAAATCTTACCGGATGGCGAAAAAAGACGATGTATGGCGCGCTGGGAGTTCTGTTGGCGGCCATGCTGGTTGGGGCCGTGTTCCAGATGAAAGGAATTCAGGATTGGTTCGGGAATATTGATTCCTTTTCCATGCTGGATATTGCCGTCGCGCTGGTCCTGATCTTCTGCCTGAGCTACGAAGTCCGGGTCCTGAAAAAACGGTCCCTCATCACTTCTTTGCAGGCGCTTCTGCCGCTCGGAGTGTTGGGAATACTGGAAATACTCAATGGTTTTGCCCAGTGGCTGGAGGCTGGCATTTTTTTCGGAATGGGACTTATTTTCTTTGCCGTGCTGGAAGGCTTATTTATTCTTCTCCGTATCCGCCGGAGTATGGAAAATGAAAAACGAGCATTAGAGCTGGAAAAAGAATTGTCACAGAGCCGCATATCCATCATGCTTTCTCAGATTCAGCCGCATTTCCTTTATAATTCGCTGGTTGGCATCAAGCAGCTCTGCGATACGGATCCACAGAGAGCATCGGACGCGCTGGAACATTTTTCTTACTATCTGCGTGGAAATCTGGATTCCCTTTCCAATACGGGGCTGATTCCATTTGAAAAAGAACTGGACCATATTGAAGATTATCTGTATCTGGAGAAAATGCGTTATGGAGAGCGCCTCCGCATCCGATGGGAGATCGGATACCAGGACTTTATGCTGCCGCCGCTGACTCTGCAGCCGATTGTGGAAAATGCGGTGAGATACGGCATCACTCAAAAGAAGGCTGGAGGCAGTCTGACAATCCGGAGCGGGCAGGCAGACGGTTCGGTGGTCATCACTGTGGTGGATGACGGCGTGGGATTTGATATAAGTGAAAAAAAGGAAGACGGAAGAACTCATATTGGGCTGGAAAATGTGAGAGACAGGCTGGATGCGATGTGCGGCGGAAGACTGGAAGTAAAAAGTGAGATAGGCACCGGTACTGAAATAAAACTTATCCTGCCGCAAAGGAGGAATCGTGTGAATGAAAATTATAGCGGTTGATGATGAACAGCTGGCTCTGCAAAATCTTGTCACCATGCTTAAGCGGGTCGAAGCGGCAGCGGAAATCGTCAGTTTTTCCGATTCTCAGGAGGCCCTTTCCTATCTGGCTGAAAATCAGGCGGATATCGTGTTTCTGGATATTGAGATGGGAGAGTTAAATGGGATTGCCCTGGCGGTAAAATGCAAGGAGCTGTGCTCCACGATCAACATTATCTTTGTCACGGGCTATTCCCAGTATATGCAGACTGCATTTCAGCTTCATGTAAGCGGGTATTTAATGAAGCCGGTGAGAGAAAAAGATTTAAGGGAGGAGCTTGACAATCTGCGTTTCCCTCTTCCGCATATCCCGGAACACCGGGTCCGCATACAGACATTCGGCAATTTTGAGGTCTTTGTGGATGGAAAACCGCTTGACTTTCCCAGGGCCAAAAGCAAGGAATGTCTGGCCTATCTGATCGATCGGAGAGGCGCCCGAATTACGGTATCAGAGCTGGCTTCTGTCTTATGGGAGGACCGGCCGTGTGACGGCACGGCTCAGAACAACGTGCATCAAGTCATTTTTACGCTGATGAAGGCGCTGAAGGAGGCAGGAATCCAAAATATTATCAGCAAGAGCCGAAGAACGATCGGCGTCAATATTTCTGAGATCGACTGTGACTATTATGCAGCAATCAGCGGTGATCTGACACAGTTAAACGCATTTGCAGGTGAATATATGACCAATTACAGCTGGGCAGAGTTTACGCTTGGTAATCTGGTAGAGCAGAATACAAATAGAAAATGACAGGTATGGAGTGAATTCCGGCAGACTGGCAGAAGCAGTCCTGCCGGAATTTTTTTTATTGCCATCAAAGATGCGATTTGTAAGAACTGTGTAAGGACTGCTTCCTATAATCAGACTTACAGGCATTCTATTGAACTGTTTGACGCAAAGGAGATAAACGGATGAAATCCATTCAAACGAATAAGAATAAACTTCTCAGGACAAACCTGCTGATCAGCATAATCCTGATTGCCGGATTTGTTACTACGGCTGTTTTCAGCTACCGGGCAAACTATCAGGTGTCTTTGAACAACATCGAACAGGTCTCTTCACTATCCACGGAGGGGATCTACTATCAGTTATCCTCCCTGTTTTCCAAGCCGGTTAATATATCACTGACGATGGCTCACGACAGCTTGCTGGTCGAGCATTTAATGAAAGAGCCGTCTCATCTGGATGACAAGGCCTATGAGGAGACAACAAAAGAGTACTTAAAGACCTATCGGGAAAAATACGGTTTTGATTCAGTCTTTCTGGTTTCGACTGTTTCCGGAAGGTATTATAACTTTAATGGGGTTGACCGTGTAATGGAACGGGATAATCCGGAAAATACCTGGTATTTTGATATGCTGGACAGCAATAAGGAGTATTCGCTGAATGTGGACAATGACGAAGTGAGCGGTGCGGACAATAAGATCACGACATTTGTAAACTGCAGGATACAGGACACAAACGGCGCGGTAATCGGCATCGTCGGCGTTGGAATCCGGATGGACTATATTAAGGAACTGCTTCAGAATTACGAAGATACTTACAACGTCAAAGCCAATCTGATCAATGAAAACGGCGAGATAGAGATTTCCACCTCCTATACCGGGTACGAGGCGGCCGACTGGTTTGAGATTTACGGTCAGGAGGGCATCCGGGATCAGGTTCTTAGCTGGTATGAGGATACAAAAAACCTGGAACTCTGGACAGACACCGGTACAGAGGAAAAAGAAAAGAGCTTTGTGGTAAGCCGGTATATACCGGAACTGTCGTGGATGCTGATTGTGGAACAGGATACCGGAAGGATTATACATGAGATGTATATGCAGCTCTATAAGACGTGTTTCGTTCTTGCGCTGGTTGTCATTGCCATCCTGGTCATTATCACGTCTGTTATCCGCAAATTCAACCTGCAGATTACAAAGCTGGTGGAGGAACGGCAGGCAATGTTTAAGGAGGCGACAGAACAGCTTTATGAAAGCATCTACGAACTGAATCTTACCAAAAACTGCTATGTGGGAAAAACAACAGAAGATTACTTTTCGAATCTTGGCGCAGGCGGTGTCCCGTTTGACCAGGGCCTGCGAATCATCGCTGAAAAGCAGATTAAAGAGGAATACCGAAAAGGTTACATAGAGATGTTTTCCCCGAAAAATGCGATCAGGGAATACGAGGCCGGGAACAATCATTTAAGCTATGATTTTCTGTTTACACTGGATGGATCCGATTACCATTGGATGCGTGTGGAGACCTATCTGTTTTATTCCGAGGAAGACCGCAGTGTGCATATGTTTTCCTACCGGAAAAATATCGACCAGGAAAAGAAAAAAGAGCTGATGGCACAGACAGACGAAATGACTGGATTTCTTACCAAGACGGCCACGGAGCGTCTGATCGAGAAACAGCTGATAGAAAAGAAGGAGGAGAAATACGCATTTTTTATCTGTGATATCGATAATTTCAAGCAGGTGAACGACCAGTTCGGCCATGCCTTCGGGGATTACTGCATCTGCAGTTTTACCAAAGCCATACGGGAACATTTTCGAAAGGATGATATTCTCGGCAGAATCGGCGGCGATGAATTTGTTGTCTTCATTCCATACTCGAGTGTAAGCTGGCTGGAAGAGAAAGCAGCTGAATTATCGAAAGCGCTGGAGATGGTTTGTACGAAAGAGCAGTCAAGCTGCCAGGTGTCGGCCAGCATCGGGATTTCGATATCTTCACAGGCGGGGAGCCGGTTTGATCAGCTTTATCAAAGTGCAGATGCCGCACTGTATCAGACGAAGAAGAATGGGAAAAACGGATTTACCATCATGGAGCTTACAGGAGAGAAAGTAGCGGACAGTACAGACCTGTGATACGGAAGCAATGGCGGACAGCACAGAGCGGTGATACGGAAGCGGCGGCGGAGAAATCCGCCGCCGCTAAAGCATCCGCCAGGCTTACTGTATGCTGCTGTGATAAATATAACTTCCGGCACCCACGAGGAAGGTTTTTCCGTCTATCACAACTTCGGCGTCCACCGGTGTTGTGATCTCATAGCGCCAGAGTGAATCCTGCTTCTTCCACCGGGAGATAATCCGGCCATGCCTCGTGTCGAGAGAGGCCTCAAGCCAGTCGAGACGTGCATCGGGGGCGGGGGCGATCCGGACTTTACTGTATCCCGGATATCCCTCTGCCGGGGTAATTCCCGCCGCACAGCAGTATACCCAGTCCGCCACAGCACCGTAGGCATAGTGATTGAAGGAATTCATGTTCCTGCTCCAGAAATCCCCGTTTTCCATAATTCCATCCCAGTGTTCCCAGACGGTGGTGGCCCCTTTTGTTACTGGATACAGCCAGGACGGATACTGTTCACGCAGCAGCAGGGAGTAAGCCAGATCCGTATGGCCGTAATCGCTTAGCACGTGCAGCAGGTAGGGCGTTCCGACGAAGCCTGTCTGGAGCTTCGTTCCGCATTCTCTTATCATCAGCGCAAGCTGATCCGCCGCGGCCTGGCAGTCTTCAGCCAGATGAAAATGGGCGGCAAGGACACATTCCGTCTGTGTCGTGTAAGTCGGATAGGCCCTGCGGAAAGCGGATACAATGTTTTGAAGGAGCGCTTCATACGCTGCCATGTCTTTTCCCAGAACGAATCCGGCCTTAATCACCAGGGAAGCCGAATGCGCGTAAAATGCGGAGGCAATAAAGTCTTCTCTGGAGGAACCCTTATAACTGCCGGTGGGGGCATCGAGTCCCAGCCAGTCCCCGTAATGGACACCGCCGGTCCACAGATATTCCGTCGTGGTATGCGCCGTGATATAATCTACCCATTTTCTCATAGACTCAAACTGGCGGGAGAGAATCTCTGTATTTCCATATGCCAGATATACTGCCCACGGACAGATCACGGCTGCGTCGCCCCAGGCGGCGCTGGCAGGCTGTGTCTTTAGCAGATCCGGGATTACGTGGCCCACATAGCCGTCCTCCCCCTGGTCGGAAGCCAGATCAGCCAGCCATTTTGTGAAGAATTTTTCGGTATCATAGTTCAGGCATGCGGTGCGCACAAATACCTGGGCATCTCCGGTCCAGCCGAGGCGTTCATCCCTCTGCGGGCAGTCGGTAGGGACGTCGACAAAATTCCCCTTCTGCCCCCAGATGATGTTGTCAAAGAGACGGTTTAAGAGAGGATTGGAACAGCTTAAGCGTCCCGTTCGCTTCATCTGGGAGTGGAGGACCACCGCCGTGAAATTTTCCGGTTTCGCCGCACCGGGACCTCCGGGAAATGCATCGATCCGAATATAGCGAAAACCAAAAAAGGTCAGGAGCGGATGGCAGCTCTGTTGTCCATCACGGCATATACAGCAGTATTCCGCCCTGGCGCTGCGGTAATTTTCCGTATAAAAACAGCCATCCTTATCCAGAACCTCTGCGTGGGAAAGCCGGATCTCTTCCCCGGCTTTGGCATTTACGCTGATTTCCACGTAACCGGTGATTTCCTGTCCGAAGTCTGCCACAACTTCGCCCTTGGGAGTCGTAAAGATGCGGGCCGCCGCAATCCGTTCCTGCTCGCGGATTTCTTCGCCCTGCTGTTCGATCAGCGTTTCATATGGCCCGTCAAAGGTCTCGGCTGTCCCGGAGCATGGAGGGATAAAGGAAGCGTCGTAAATCTCTCCGTCATAGATTTCAGAGAAGCGGACCGCACTTTCGGAAACGGACCAGCTTTCATCAGAGACGATGAAGCTGCGCTGTCCGTCCTCATAGGTGATTTCCAACTGTGCCAGCAGCCCCATGGGGCGGGCGGCCAGGCCCTTCTGGAAGTCCGATGCGGAAAATCCGGGCATGGGACTGTGATACCAGCCCTCTCCGACGGTGACAGTCAGACGGTTCTCCGCCCTGAGTAAATCCGTCACATCATACTCCTGATACTGAAGCCTTTTGTAGTAGGTAGTCCATCCGGGAGCCAGCACAAACTGACCTATCCTGCGGCCGTTAAGTGCAGCTTCATATACGCCCAGCGCGGTGATAAAGAGACGGGCCTGTTTTACAGTCCGTGACAACGCAAAATCTGTGGAAAATACGGGAGCCGCATTTCCGAAATCGCTTGCTGGCCTGAGCCATTTTGCTTTCCAATCCATAATTAATTCCTCCTGCTTGTGTTTGTCTTGACTTCTAGGATACCAGATTGTAATATGAATAAAAAGAACTGTTTCAGACTAAAAAGGGGGGTGAATTTAACCTTTTATGAGAGAACGGAATACAATTGAACTGAAAGGACTGACAGCGGAGCGGGAGGACAAGATCGTGGTCATGCCTTTCTGCCAGCAGGACGTGGAGATGCATGACCACGATTTTTTTGAACTGGCCTATATTACAGGAGGCAGCGCGCTGCATACGATCAGTGATGCGGACGGAGAGGTGAGATCCGGGGAGGTGAAGGCCGGAGACTATTTTATCATCGATTACGGCAGCAGGCACAGCTACAGGGAATGCAGGGACTTTACTCTGATTAACTGCCTGTTTCTGCCCGAGATGATTGACGATACACTGGCGGACTGCCGGTCCTTTGAAGAAGTGCTGCGGGTGTCCCTGATCCGTTACTATAAATGGTGCTTCGGGCAGCCCTCCGCGAATCGGGTGTTCCATGATGAGGAGGGGAGTATTCTGCCTTTGATCCTGGGAATTCAGGAGGAATACCAGGAGAAAAAAGTGGGATACACAGAGGTATTCCGGTGCCGGCTGACCGAGATCCTGATTCTGACCATACGCAAAATCGTCTGTGACAGCAAAAAGGATGACAGGGAGAGACAGCCGCGGAGCACGGCGGTGCTGGAAGCGATCCGGTATCTGGATAAAAATTACAGGGAAAGGGCCGTACTGAAGCAATTTTGCCGGGAATACCATTACAGCCAGCAGTATATCAGCCGGAAATTTCGTCAGGAGACGGAGATGACCGCGCTGGAATACCTGCAGAAGATCCGGATTGAGAAGTGCTGTGAGCTGCTGGCTGGCAGTGATCTGTGCATTCAGGAGGCCGCGCGGTCTGTAGGGTATGAGGATGTAAAATTTTTCTGTACGCTGTTTAAAAGGACCTTGAACATGACGCCTGGGGAGTACAGGAAAACCGCTGCCGCTGCAATACAGTACTGATTTTACGGTTTGATTCCCTGCTGCCGGTGCCGCAATCGGCTGCCGGATTTGTTTGTTATTTTGTTGACAATCTATAAATGCCATTATATAATTGAAGCAGCAAAGGGGCTTGGGGGGACGTTTACGTCCTTTATGGCCTCTTTTTTTATTACATAACTGAGTTTGAAAATTGAAAGGAGAGCAAAGATGAAGTACCCACGGTTATTTTCAGAAGGAAGTATTGGAAACGTTAAAATCAGGAACCGGATTGTAATGTGTGCCCTGGCGATGGGAGTGTCGGACGACAGGCAGTGTATTGGTGAAGATTTTCTGGCCTATCTGATGGAACGGGCGAGAGGCGGAGTCGGCCTTATCGTCCTGGAGAATACCAGGGTTGATGATGAGCACGGTGTGGCGGCGCCCTGGCAGGCCAGTGTTGCCAGAGATGAACAGATCGCACCTATGGCAGCAGCGGTGAAAGCGCTGCATGAGGAAGGCGTTAAAGTTTTTGCACAGCTTCATCATCCAGGCAGAGAGACCTTCTCCAACTTAAACGGAAACGTCCCTGTCTGGTCATCCTCCAACAGGCCCTGCGGAGTCTGTCAGCAGGAAACTCATGAGATGACAACAAAGGAAGCGGAAAGCGTTATTCAAAAATTCGTTGCTGGCGCGGTGAGAGCGAAAAAAGCGGGAGTGGATGGGATTGAGCTGCACGGTGCCCATGGCTATTTGATTTCCCAGTTTCTGAGTCCCTACACCAACCAGAGAACGGACCGGTTCGGCGGTTCCTTTGAGAACAGGCTGCAGTTTGTGAAAGAAATTATCGAGGGGATCCGTCGGGAATGCGGCGCAGACTTTACGCTGGGAATCCGGCTGACTGTCGATGAATTGCTGGCGCCCAATGGCGTACAGGAGTATCTGACCCTGGAGGAAGGTGTCAAAGTCTGCAGGGAGCTGGAAAAAATGGGTCTGGATTTTGTCAATGTATCCAATGGAATCTACGAATCCTTTAATTCCCTGTCGGAGCCAACCACCTACCCGCAGGGCTGCCGGACGCAGAGAATCCTGGCTGTGAAAAAGGCTGTAAGCATTCCGGTTATCGCCGTGAACATGGTGAAGGAACCCTGGTTTGCGGAGAAGATGCTGGAAGAGGAGATGGTCGATTTTGTTGGACTTGGCCGTGCTGTTGTGGCAGATCCAGAATGGCCATTAAAGGCAGCGCAAGAGCGCGAAGATGAGATAAACCGCTGTATTTCCTGTACGTTTTGTTTTGAGACTCTCGTCAGTGATACAATTGCCGGGAAGGGGCCTGTCAAATGTGCGGTGAACCCCAGAGCGGGCAGAGAGTGTAAATATCCGGCTCATGAGAAAGACGGCGCGGGAAGAACGGTTGTGGTTGTGGGAGCCGGAGTCGGCGGCCTGGAAGCGGCGCGCGTGCTGGGAGAGAGAGGCTTTCACGTTGTTGTATTGGAAAAGGAAGGCCGTGCAGGCGGCCAGATCAACATTGCGGACCGCCCGCCTCATAAAGAGAAGATGGACTGGATCGTGGAATATGAGCTGTCGCAGCTTAAGAAATATGACGTACAGATTCTCATAAATACGGAGGCGGATGCCGGCCGGATTGCCTCCTATGCTCCTTACGCTATTGTACTGGCTACAGGAGGCACACCCATCAAGCCGTCCTCCATCCCCGGCTCTGATCTGGAAGAAGCGGTCACCTTCAAAGAGGTGCTTTGCGACGAAAAGGTGCTGGAAGGCCGGAAAGTAACCGTGATCGGCTCCGGAGCAACCGGACTGGAAACCGCGGAATTTCTGTGTGCCAGGGGCAATGAGGTGACTATTGTGGAGATGCTGGATTCCATTGGACAGGGCGTCTATGTCCAGCACTATCTGGATGCTATGGACAAACTTTCTAAGTATGATATTACATACAAACCAAAGACCAGACTGGCAGAGATTAAGAAGGATGCGGCCGTTCTGGAACATTTGGAGGACGGCACTTTCGAAGAGTATCCTTCCGATTACGTAGTTCTTGCCATGGGCGTAAGATCTGTCAATCCCCTGGAACAGGCGTGTAAAGAAATCTGTGATAAGGTAATCGTCGCAGGAGATGCGAAACAGGTTGGAAGAATTGAAGGAGCCGTAAGAAGTGGATTTGAAGCGGCTTATACATTGCAGTAAAAAAGCTGTCTGCGTCAGCAGAATCAGGCGGACCGGAAGTTCGGCAGGCTTCTGGAATAAAAATGATGAAAGCGAGGAACGGAAGATGACAATAGAAAAAATCGAGAATATGTGCGGCGGAGAGGGCTGTGTCGTGATTAAGCACATTTTAGGAAAAGAGGAGTTAAACGGGAAATGCGGTTTATATGCAGAGGTCACAATCGGGAAAGGATGTTCTCTCGGTTACCATGAACATCACGGAGAAAGCGAAACATACTATATTCTGTCGGGAAAAGGAGATTATAACGATAATGGCGCAATACGTCCGGTAACTGCCGGTGATGTGACGTTTACTCCATCGGGCAGAGGACATGGATTGGTGAATACAGGAGATGACGATCTGATCTTTATGGCATTGATTATCTTGGATTAAGGCTAAAGAGGCGGTGTGTTAAACTCTGAAAACTTATAGAGTGTGCAGAAAAAATGATGTCGCCGCAGTATAAGACCGTTGGCCGCATCCCTCAATTTTTATTTAAGGGATGCGGTCAACGGTAAATTATAAATTTAACATGGAATAACTGGAACATCATGCTGTCAAAATAATAAGCCCATGCAGCCCATACCCCAGGATATACTTATATTCGCAAGTCTCCAAATGCAGCTTCATGTACTGATCAAAGCTCTCCTTTGTTAAATTATTTAGCTGTTCCCCTCTCATATAAGCCGTGCCGTCTGATGTCAGGTGATGAAGAATTTTGAGCTGATGGTCATGTGCAGTCTTTTCAATCTCTTCCGGCAGCAAATAGGTAAAAGGATCGTTCTCACCTCTGGTGCTATAAAATTTTGACACATCCCCCATATTCTCCAGTTTCGCATTAAGGTTTAATTGTAATGCTGCCATGAAATTAATATAGGAAATAACTAAAACCCCGTTCTTTTTCAATAACCGCAGACATTGCTCCAGAGCCATGTTCCGGGCCTTTTCTTCCAGATGGTAAAATGCCCCCATACAGAGTACGACATCAAAAGAATGATCTTCATATGGATTCATTTCACAAATGTCTCCGACGAAAATGTCGTCCAGCAATGGCTTCTGCATTTACTTTTGCCGCATGATATCCACATTGCGCGGTACAATATCACTCGCAATGACGGCATTTCCCCGTCTGGCCAGTTCGAAGGCGTAATTCCCGGTTCCTGCGCAGCCATCAAATATCCTGCTGTGAGAGGGAAGGACGCGATCAAAATAGTACATGGCAGTTAGCCATTCATCCCTTTCACACCAGTTTCTGAGGCGATTTGATTAAATCCTCCAGCGTAATCCCATCCAAATACTCATTAATGATCGTATCCAGTTTCTGCCATACAGGCCGCGTCAGGCAGCATTCAAGCCGGGAGCATTCCGCATAGGATTCCTCCACGCAGGCAACCGGTGCCAGACTTCCCTCTGTCAGACGCAGAATCTCGCCCAGAGTGTATTCGCCGGGCTCCTTCGTCAGGCGGTAACCGCCGCCTTTTCCGCGCAGGCCGGCCAGAAGCTGATTCTGAACGAGGACCTTTATGATAATCTCCAGATACTTCTCGGAGATGTCCTGACGGTTCGCAATTTCTTTCAGAGGAACGTACCTGTCGGTGTTCTGCTGTGCCAAATCCAGCATAACCCGCAGCGCGTAACGTCCCCTCGTTGAAATCATCATTTGACACCCCTCCCTTCCGCAATACCAGTACCGGGCGGCACTGGTTATATAATCCTATTATACAACAAGGTAAATAGGATTATCAATAGCAAATATAGTTATAAACCTATTGACAAAGTAGGTTTATAATATTATGATGAATATAACCAAGTGAATAAGTGGGTTATTGAGAGAAAAGCCTTTTTCAGGCGGAATGGAGGACTATATGTCAAAACGATTGCTGGAAGTAAATGGATTATCAGTCAATGTGGAAGATAAAGAGATTTTGCATGGAATTAATCTGGAGATTAAAAAGGGGGAGACTCACGTGCTGATGGGGCCGAACGGAGCGGGTAAGTCCACTCTGGGTTATGCGCTGATGGGGAATCCGCGCTATGAAGTGACGAAAGGAGATATCTGGTTTCAGGGAAAGCGGATAAACGAAGAGCCGGCTGATAAGCGGGCTAAGGCAGGATTGTTTCTTTCCTTCCAGAATCCGCTGGAGGTTCCGGGCCTTCCGCTGGGCACATTTATCCGCAGCGCTGTGGAACAGCGCAGGGGCGCCAGAGTGCGGCTGTGGGATTTCCGCAAGGAGCTGGAGAAGGCCATGGAACTGCTGCAGATGGACCGGGCCTATGGAGACCGCGATTTAAACGCAGGGTTTTCCGGCGGTGAGAAAAAGAAAGCGGAGATTCTTCAGCTTCTGCTCTTAAAGCCCAGTCTGGCCATATTGGATGAGACGGATTCCGGTCTGGACGTGGATGCGGTCCGAACCGTGTCCCAGGGCGTGGAGGAGTACCAGAAGGGCCGGGACGGAGGTCTTCTGATTATCACCCACAGCACCCGGATTCTGGAGTCCCTGCGTGTGGACAAAACCCACATTATGGTAGACGGCAGAATCGTGAAGACAGGAGACGGTTCTCTGGTGGAACAGATTAACAAACATGGGTTTGAACAATATTTGGATCAGGCGGGCTGTTAGAGAGCGTTTGACGAAAAGTAATTTTCAGATACACTCCAGTCCGCGCATCCGGAAAGGATGAAAAGAGAGATGGAAGAAAAAACATATGTAAATGATATCGACAGAAGTATTTACGACATCCGAAATGAAGAAACGGATGTTTACCGTATAGAGGAAGGCTTAAAGCCGGAGATCGTGGAGCAAATCTCAAAAGAGAAGAAGGACCCGCTTTGGATGGAGCTGTTCCGCCTAAAGTCCCTGCAGATATACAATAATATGAGCGTTCCCGATTGGGGTCCCTCCCTGGAGGGCCTGGATATGAGCCACATCGCCACGTATGTGCGCCCCAACACAAAGATGAAGACGAAGTGGTCCGATGTGCCTGAGGAGATCAAGGATACCTTCGAGCGTCTGGGAATCCCCCAGGCGGAGAGGAAATCCCTGGCTGGCGTAGGCGCCCAGTATGACTCGGAGCTGGTCTATCACAATGTCCGCCAGGAGGTGGCGGAGATGGGCGTGGTTTATACGGACCTGGAAAGCGCCATGAAGGGGGAATACGCGGACATGGTGAAAAAGCATTTTATGAAGCTGGTGAAGCCTTCGGATCACAAGTTTGCAGCGCTCCACGGGGCCGTCTGGTCAGGTGGTTCCTTTGTCTATGTGCCTCCGGGAGTTTCCGTGGAAATACCGCTGCAATCCTATTTCCGGCTGAACGCGCCGGGAGCGGGGCAGTTTGAACATACACTGATCATCGTGGATGAAGGGGCGGACCTTCACTTTATTGAGGGATGTTCCGCACCTAAATATAATGTGGCCAATCTTCACGCAGGCTGTGTAGAACTGTTTGTGGGTAGGAATGCGAAGCTCCGTTATTCCACGATTGAAAACTGGTCTAAAAACATGTATAACCTGAATACCAAGAGGGCCCAGGTGGAGGAAGGAGGCACCATCGAATGGGTGTCCGGTTCCTTTGGCTCCCATGTTTCCTACTTATATCCCATGAGCATCCTGAAGGGCCGCGGGGCCAGAATGGAGTTCACCGGAATCACCTTTGCGGGTGAGGGGCAGAATCTGGACACAGGCGCGAAAGTGGTTCACGCCGCTCCGGAGACAACCTCCTATATGAACACCAGATCCATATCCAAGAGCGGGGGCGTAAGCACCTTCCGCAGCTCCGTGGTGGTGGCCAGGGGGGCGAAGAACAGCAAATCGGCTGTCTCCTGCCAGTCCCTGATGCTGGACCGGATATCAAGGTCGGACACAATTCCTGCTATGGATATCCGGACCCCGGACGCGGACATTGGCCATGAGGCCAAGATCGGGCGGATCAGCGACGAGGCCGTCTTTTACCTCATGTCCAGAGGACTGAGCGAGGAGGATGCCAGGGCAATGATCGTCAGCGGATTTGCGGATAATGTATCCAAAGAGCTGCCATTAGAGTATGCCGTGGAGATGAATAATCTGATCCGGCTGGAGATGAAGGGCAGTATTGGTTAGTTTAGGAAAGGAGGTCTCCTATGGGACAGGGACTTGATTTGAAGATAAACAGGCTGCCGGCCAGGACCTGGAACTGGCTGAAAATGAATGAGGCAGGCTTAAATGAGATAGAGGCAGGGGAATCCCCCACGATCATCACGGAAGGATTCGCGGAAGCGGTTACGTGGAGAGAAGATTTCTCGGCCATTGCCACCGGGATGGGAGAAGATATGGACCGGCTGGCGCGCGAGTCGAATACGGACGCGATCCGGATCCAGTCCGGGCCATCGGAAGAAGAGCGGCGGGCCGCGCTGCATTTCGTCTGCGGCAGCGGAGCAAAGAGCTTCCAGACCGTGGAGCTTCTGGTACAGGAGGACGAAACTCTAAACGTGGTTATGGATTTCACCTCTGCGCCGGAGGCCGCAGGGCTGACCGCTGTCCAGACCCGGTTCCGGGTCAGGAAAAACGCCAGACTGAGGCTGATCCAGCTCCAGCTTCTGGGAAGCGGCTATACATTTTTGAGCGATATCGGCGGAAGCTGCGGCGAGGGATCATCCGTGGAGGTAATCCAGCTGTTTTTGGGCGGTGCGGAGACTTACGCGGGCTGCCAGGCGGACCTTGCAGGGAAAGAGAGTACGATGAACGCCGACGTGGGTTACTTGGGAAGGGACAGCCAGCGGTTTGACATGAATTACGTGGCGAACCACCGGGGAGAGAAATCCCGGAGCCGGATTCTGGCCGGAGGTGTGCTGAGGGACCAGGCGTTTAAGCTCTTTCGCGGAACCATTGATTTTAAGTTTGGAGCCGCCGGGGCAGAGGGAGAGGAGAAGGAGGATGTGCTGCTTCTGGGAGACGACGTGATCAATCAGACCATTCCTCTGATTCTCTGTGCAGAGGAGGATGTCCAGGGAAACCATGGAGCCACCATCGGAAGACTGGACGACGAACTGCTGTTCTATCTCTGTTCCAGAGGCATGAGCCCTGAGGCTGCCGCTGAAATGATAACAAGGGCCCGGCTGGATGCCGTCTGTCGGAAGATTGGCGACGAAGCCGCGGAGCAGATGGTGCAGGATTATCTGGAGGAGGTGGAGAAAAATGGAAGATAGAAATCCATACCGCGAAAATTTTCCATTGCTTAAGGAGAATCCGGTGATTTACTTAGACAGTGCGGCCACGGCTCAGAAGCCCTCCTGTGTACTCCAGGCGGAGCGGGATTTTTATGAGCACAGCTATGCAAATCCCATGCGCGGCTTCTACGCCCTGAGCATGGAGGCCACAAAACGTCTGGAGGAAGCCAGAGACGAAGTGCGGCGCTTTATTAACGCATCGTCCTCCGACGAGATCATTTTTACCAGAAACACCACGGAGAGCCTGAACCTGGTGGCCTACAGCTACGGACTGTCCCGGCTGAAGGCCGGGGATGAGGTTTTGGTAAGTATCATGGAGCACCACAGTAACTTGCTGCCCTGGCAGATGGCTGCTGAAAAGACGGGAGCGGTTTTACGATTTCTGGAGTGCGAGGCGGACGGCCGGATTACGCAGGAACGTCTGGAGGCGGCATTTACTGACCGTACCAGGCTGGTCGCTGTGGCCCATGTGTCCAATGTTCTGGGATGTGAGAACCCCATACGCCAGATCGCGGCCATGGCCAGGGAGCGAGGGGCTGTCGTGGTCGTGGATGCAGCACAGAGCGCGCCCCATATGCCGATCGATGTACAGGAATCAGGCGTGGATTTTCTGGCTTTCTCAGGCCATAAGCTCATGGGGCCCATGGGCATCGGTGTGCTGTACGGGAGACGGGAACTGCTGGAGGAGATGCCGCCCTTCCTCACCGGAGGGGAGATGATCGACTCTGTCACCAGAACAGGGGCCGTATTCGCCCCGGTGCCTCATAAGTTTGAGGCGGGCACCGTCAACGCGGCGGGAGCCTGGGGGCTTATGGAAGCGATCCGCTATCTGAAACGTGTTGGATTTGATGAGGTGCATCGCCGGGAACTGGCATTGACAACGATGGCCCTGGAGGGACTTAAGCAGATACCGCACGTCCATGTCCTGGGATCTGAGCGGCCGGAAGAACACTGTGGAATCCTGACCTTTACCATAGATGGCGTTCACCCTCACGATGTGAGCGCGATTCTGGATGCAGATGGCATCGCCGTCCGCGCCGGGCATCACTGTGCCCAGCCGTTGTTTGAATATTTAAAGGTCAATTCTGCTGCCAGAGCCAGCATATATTTTTATAATACCCGTGAGGAGATTGAGGCATTTTTGAAGAGCACAGCCGGAATCAGGAGGAAGATGGGATATGGAAAATAGAAGTTTTTATAATGAGATTTTGACAGAACACAATCTGCGTCCGGCTCACAAGCACGATCTGCCGGATGCCAATCTGGTGCTGGAGGGCGTAAACCCCAGCTGCGGAGATGATATCTGGCTAAAGCTGAAGGTGGAGGACGGAGTAATCCAGGATGGATCCTTCGTGGGCGACGGATGCGCGATTTCCCAGGCTTCCGCGGATATGATGCTGGACCTGGTGATCGGAAAGAAAAAGGAAGAGGCCGTGAAGCTGGCTGAAAACTTCTTTCAGATGATTCGGGGCACGGCAGGGGAGGCGGATTTAGAGGCACTGGAGGAAGCTGCCGCCCTGCAGGACATTGCCCATATGCCCGCCCGGGTGAAATGCGCGGTGCTGGGATGGCGAACGCTGGAGGAAATACTGGAGGGACAGGAGAAATGAGCCGATCTATCTGATTTTTCCATTTCTATCCATAAAATAAAAATTGCTGAAACTTTTTCACCGATACCAGACGTCTAATCGTTTGTAATAAGAAAATAGAAAGACGAGGTATTCATTATGAGAAGATTTGCAGTGATTTGTATGTGTGCGGTGGCGATTGCAGGAGCAGTGCCGTCTGTCCCGGCCTTTGCGGCTACGGGAAATGTGGTGATGGCTGCGAAGTCAAGAACGAGGCAGTCCCAGTCCGGCCTTCAGGATACGGCCCAGGCGGTGCAGATTGCATTTCAAAACAAGGATATGGAGAAGCTGGCCGGATTATGTAATTTTCCATTGACCATCGTCTACGGAGACGGTTCCCTGGTGGAGATCAAAGATAAGGCGGCGTTTAAGAAACTGGACTCCGGACTCATTTTCAGCAGTAAAATGCAGGATGCAATTGCCGCCACCAACGCAGCGAAGCTTCAGGCTGAGGGGAATGCAGGCGTGCAGATGGGCGGAGACAATGGCCTGAACCTGTACAAATTCAAGAAGAAATGGAAAGTAAACAGTATTTATCTGGATACCGCGGCTGGTGATGGACTGGCGATAAAAGACATAAAGGAGGCAGCAGTCACGATCCAGAAGACATTTTCATACAAGGATATGGACACCATGGCAAAGCTGTGCAACTATCCTTTGACGATCGTCCAGGAAAATGGTAATTTAAAAGAAATAAGAAATCCGCAGGAATTAGTCGCAATGGGCGAAGATAAGCTGTTCACGGAAAAGCTGAGAGATGCCATAGACCGGACGGACGTGGATAAGCTGACCAATGTCGGTGACGCCGGCGTGCAGATGGGCGGGGATTCCGGATTATCGATGTATCGTTTTAATGGTGTATGGAAGATCAATAATATTTATCAGTAAATAGAAATGCGGTTGGTGGTCGGCGTTATTGCTGATCATGGAATAGCGGTCATGGAGTGCAGGGTACAGAGTGCTGGTGTAAAAGCATAGATGAAAAGGGGGTTGAAAAAACTCCCCAAACAGAAAAATGGCTGAGGTCATAAGACTTCAGCCATTTTTTTGCAGAATTAATTACGCGAATAACCTTGAGATATAATAAGTACCATGGCTATTACTGCAATTGTAAAATAACCGGTTATATGCCATGCATTGAACGGCTCGGCGATGAATCTGGAAAGCGTAAATGCAACGAACAGATCGACAGGAATTACCAACAGCAGAGCTATTCCTGACGCCAGTAATTTCCGTGTCCGGAATACCCGGAACAGGAAGAAAATACACCACAGATACACAACTCCAATGAAAGCCATATTGATGCTGACAGGAAAAAATAAATCGCTGACCCGGATCAGTCTATGAAGTACATACAAAAACGGTACAATAAAAATACTGCACATGAGCAGGGAGCCGCAAACTCCTTTTTTACCGAATTTGATCATGGGGATGAATACCAGCCATGTAAAGACAATCGCACTGATCGGATACAGCGACCATGTAAACGATCGTGAAATTGCAGTATCACAGATAGCGCATACCGCAATCCCGATGAAAAGAAGCAGGCTGAATGCACCTGTAAAGATGTTATGCATAGATCTGGATCGGTCTTGTGATACTTGGGCTTGTTCCTGATTCATTCGTGTGTCCTCCCTGTTTATCGCTGGATTTTATTGTGTAATTGATTTTATCTGTTTCCCGTCCTATATCATTTCTCATTTACTCACTTTGTGGATATGCTCATGATAAGCCCCATGCGTCAGCCTGTAAGCGGTAAAATAGTCCTCTTCCATTTGACCGGCCGATATGCCAAAGTAATCGCACCAGCTGTCCTCATAACAGACAAACAGTATGCTGGGAAGAATACTTGTGAAGAATTCAGTCAGCCAATGGGCATGGTCCATTTTCGGATTGTCTGATGATTGTTCCCCGTCGATCTCCATCAACGGAGCCAGCACCTGATACAGCATCGTCTGGCTGCTTCCGCTTTTTAAAGACTCGCTCATGAGAATTCTGGCGCAGTCCCGATTCTGTTTGAGAAATTCCATGTACACGGATATCTTTTCAATCCCCTCAGCCCGGCTGTCATGCAGGATCTCCTTGTATTCGTCAACAAATTCTGTAATGACAGCATTTAACAGATCTTCCTTGCTTTTAAAGTGGTAGTAGATGAGAGACTTGGGTACCCCGGCATTGGAAGCGATTTCCTCCATGCCTGTGGCGTCGTACCCTTTTTCCGCAAATAGTTGTTTCGCAGTCTTCATAATTAAGCCTTTTTTGCTTGCCCTTGCCATTGTGATCCCTCCAAAGTTGTACTGACTGGTCAGTATAATTATATGCCTGTAAATGGAGACTGTCAAGCAAACTTTTACGGCTGTTGTTTTATTTTCATGATAATTGTCATCAGTGACAAGATTTGGTATAATCATTGCATGAAAAGCTGCTGATTTTGTTCGGGGATTATGAGAAATACCTGGCTTGATGCGTGGATGGAGAAGAACTGGAAAGTGAGAGGTGGCCGAGGTGTACAGAATACTAATTGTGGATGATGAAAGAAACGAACGTACCGGAATTGAAAAATTAATCAGAAGGTATCAGTTTCATTTAGAAGTTGTTCAGGCGTCAAACGGGCGGGAGGCATTGGAAAAATTTGAGCAGAACGGAATTGATATTCTTCTAACCGATATAAAGATGCCGCTGATGTCAGGCATCGAACTGATTAAGGAAGTACATAAAAGGGGCTGGGATCCTATCTGCATTATATACAGTGCTTACGGGGAATTTGAGTATGCACAGAATGCCATAGCACTTGGCGTGATGCAGTATCTTCTGAAACCGATAAAAATGCAGGAATTTCAGAATCTGTTTGAACATGTCGTTTCCCTGTGCGAAGAGAAAGATCATCAGCAGGCGGAGAGTGAAGCGTTAAAAATTAAATTGAGAAATGTGGAAAACGATAAGATGTATCGCCAGCTGCTAAAATACTTAGAGTCTGAAGCGGATGAACGATCAGAAGACACGGAGGAACTGTTTGCACGGGAAGCTTTGGTGCCGGTTATTTTATCCAGCTACTCCTATCTGTTTTCCAGGTATTGGGAGAATTATGAAGAGGATATCAATAAGATATTTGATAATAATCCGGTGATCATCAATAAGGACGATACACAAACACTGGTTTTGGCCGGGTGCGGCAGACTTGCCTCGCAAAGGAAAAGAGAAGAGGTCTGTGAGAGACTGATCCAGATGTCAAGAGATAACTTCCAGTCGGAAATTTTTATCGTCATGGGTACGAAGTGCAGCAGCATGGAAGAATTGAAAGCACAGTATGAGATCATGCGGGAGCAGCTGGATTACCAGTTTTTTATTACTGAAAGTACGTATTTCCTGATAGAAGAAAGCGGATTTGTGAAAAAAGAGAGTGATATGCTTTCCATTTACTTTAAAAAAATTCTGACCTGCGCTAAGCTTAAGGATTTTCAGGGAATAAAAAGTGAATTTGAAAAAGCCTTTGAATATGTGGAAAAGAATGTGGGATTCAGTTCAATCTATATCAAATATAATTTTTCGGAAGTGATCAAGCAGTGCTGTGAAATCCTGCACAGCGGAGAGCGGCTTATGGAGGTAGTGGAAGATATCTATGGCTCCCGCTCGATCGCACAGGTGAAACAGGCCGTATCCCATCTGATTGACGTGCTGGCAGAGGACGAAAGAAGCCAGAATGAGGAAAATCGTGTTGTGATTATGGCGAAAGCATATATTCATGAGCATTACCAGGACTGTACACTCAGTGTTTCCTCGATTGCGGACGAGCTGGGAATCTCGTCGGCATATTTGAGCACGCAGTTTAAGGCGGAGACGGGCCAGCAGCTGGTAAAATACATCTCCTGGTATCGGATTGAGCGGGCCAGGGATCTGTTGACCACGACAAATGTCAAGGTAGGAGAGGTGGCGAAGAAAGTGGGCTACCTAAACACCTCTTATTTTATATCTTTGTTCCGGAATAATATGGGATGCAGTCCTGCGAAGTACAGGGAAAGGGTGTTCAAAGATGAAGGCTGAGAGAAAGAGAACCTTTTTAGAACAGCTGAGAGCCGCATTTGTCATTGTAATTATGATACCGGTACTTTGCCTTGGCGGATTTATCTTTTATTCGTCCCACAGATATATAAAGGAGCAGCGTTTGATGGAGAGTTCCAACCTGGTGATTCAAAACCAGACGGATTTAAACAACTGGGCCGAACAGTGTGAGAGTTCGCTCCGCTATCTTGCGGGAAACTTTACACTTCAGGAATTCCTCAAGATGGACGTAAATCAGTATATAGAGGTCAATAAGGCGCTTAAAAATGTAAATCCCCTTCTGTATAATGTAATCCTGACGAATCAGTATTATAAAAACATTGCAGTGTATACCGATAAAAAGTACCATATTGATACAAGCCTGATCAAGAATTCAAGCGCGGTAACGGATGAAGACTGGTATCAGGAAATCATGAATACGACAGGGATCTATTGGTGGAGCAGCGGCGGGGAGATGTACATCGGACGTAAAATTGTTACGGCATATCCGGTCGGTACAATTGGAGTCGTTGTGGTTCAATTGAAAAAGGAGACATTTGAAAATAGTTTCCAGATGTTTCAGCAGATTCCTGTTAAAATTGAGTTAAAGGCTGGAGATACGGCAGTTTACCAGTATGGGAATGAGAACGACAGCGATTCCTGGGGATTTGACCAAAGCCGGGCATTGGCCGATACGGGCTGGGAAATCTCCTACAAAATCGACAAAAAGTATTTCAGCCAGAATGTGCTTGTCAGTTTTGGGATGCCGATGCTGATTATATGCCTGGTGCTTTTCCTGGCCTGGTTCTGCATTCGCATTTTAACCAGATATTTAATGAGAGATTTGTCGGTCCTGGTGGAGGAAGTCAATGAAGTGCAGAACGGAAATTTTGATGTGGAGATCCAGTCATCTGCGACAGAAGAAATTCATGTGCTGGCACAGAGCATTCAGGGGATGCTGGGGAAGATTAAACAGTTAATCCGGCAGGTATATGCGAAAGAGATCGAGCGCCAGGACCTGGAACTGAATCTGCTGCAGGCGAAAATCAGCCCTCACTTTCTTTATAATAATCTGTCGGCGATTAACTGGCTTGCCATAGACTGCGGGGAAGAGAAGATCTCGGAGATCACTACGGAGATGGCGACGTTTTACAGAACCGCTCTAAACAAGGGGAATAACATCGACCGTCTTTCTGTAGAAATAACCAATATTAAATCTTACATCAACCTGCAATTGATTGCACACGAGAACGAATTTGATGTAGAATACGATATCGATGAAGGCCTGCTGGAATGTGTCGTGCCGATTTTTATTCTGCAGCCGCTGGTCGAAAATGCCATTGAGCACGGCGTTGAAGAACTGGAGAATACCAGAGGGCGGATCAAAATTAGCGCGAGACAGGAAGATGGCTGTATGTATTTGGAAGTGTATGATAACGGCAGGTCCCTGTATGAGAAGATCGGGTCTGAGGCAATGAGGCCGGAGGACTACGGATATGGAACCCAGAATGTACATAAGCGAATCCGGCTCTTATACGGTCAGCAGTGCGGCCTTACGATTACAGCGGATACAACAGGAACGACCTCTAGCATCAATCTGAATATGAAAGATTTGAGAAAACAGATCAGCTGACAGGCTTAAAGGGCTTACAAAGCGTATGAAACGAAGCGCTGTAAGCCCTTTTCATTTCCTGAAAATTACGCCGAGTTAATAAAATCGATATAGAGTTAAGATTATTTGGATAGGAATGACCGAAGAAAAACTATAAAATATAAGTATCAAAACAAGTTTTTTATTTCGAAAGGAGAAGGGATTATGAAGAAGAAAGTGATGAGCGTACTCTTAAGTACCGCTATGGCTGCAGCACTTATGTCTGGGTGTGGCAGCAGCGCCGGCAAGGAGTCATCCACTGCTGGAGAAGAGAAGAGTGCCGGGGGCAGTAAGACGGTCACCATGATGTGCTGGTATACAGAGGATGATATGCAGCGGGTAATTGACGCGATTAACGAAAAACTCGGCGGCGAATATCAGGTAGAATATACATATATTACGAATTCTGATTACAACAATGTATTGAGCACTCAGCTGGCCGCGGGCGAAGGCCCCGATGTAATAGCGGATGGCGCAAATTTCCCGGCGAGAATTAAAGCAGGGAATATTAAGGAAATTACGGGGACCGGGCTGACAGACGGCTTCAGTAAGGAAGGGCTCGCATTATGTACAATGGACGGTAAGAACTATGGCATCCCCTGTTATGGCTGGTTTGCAGGTGTCTTTTATAATACAGAGCTCTTTCGGCAGAGCGGCATTACGGAAACACCGAAAACGTATGACGAGTTTCTGGAGGCGTGTAAAAAGCTGAGCAGCAACGGGGTAAAGCCTCTGGCACTGGGGCTTGCGGATGGGGATAACGGCTTACACTCTGTCTGCGGATTCCTGGAGAGCAATTTCTACGAGACTTCCGACGCGGGAAAGGAATTCGATACCGGGTTTGCAAAAGGTGAAAAGACAATGGCCGGAACTCTGAATGATTCTATGGAAAAATGGATGCAGATGGTCGATCAGGGTTATATCACACCGGAAATGGTTGGTATCTCGGGCAACCAGGCAAAAGATGAGTTTATGGCTGGAAAAGCGGGCATGTATTACAGCGGTCCATGGGAATATGAGAATTTTAAGAATGCAGGACTGTCCTTTGGCGTGATGCCATTTTTAGGCCCGGAGGCAGATAATGCCTATTTGATTGGCGGACCTGCGGCAAGCTGGGGAATTAATGTCAATACAAAAAATGAAGAGGGTGCTGAAAAAGTGATGGAAGCGCTTGCAAGCGTAGAGGTACAGCAGGCCTTTATTGATGCAAATCCTGGAAGCAGCAGTTATCGGGAAGGCGTTACCACCGGTTTGCCGGAAGAGTATGCGGATGTGGAGGCAGTTTTAAATGCCGGAAAAATCGCCTGCTGCTGGGACAGATGGAGTATTAATATGCCGTCACAGTCCTTGATTGACGAAATCAACGCTCAGGTACAGGGACTGGTGTCAGGTGAATTATCAGCAGAGGATTTCTTAAAAGCACTGGACAGCAAAGCTGATTCGATCCGGTACGAATAAAAAGGGGAATTATGAGCACAAATTTAAAGAAAAGAAGTGAAATTCCATATGTGTTGATGGCATTGCCGGCAGTCGCAGTTTTTATCACATTCTTCATTTTACCGCTGGTTTTTACGATTCGGTACAGCTTTTATAACTGGACCAATTTTTCACCGGATGTCTTTTTTGTGGGATTAAAAAATTATAAAAAACTGTTCTCAGATATTACGATCATTGGCGGAATTAAGAATTCTCTGACGTATGCGTTTTTTACAGTCTTACTGCAGAATCTGATATCACTTCCGGTTGCAGTTGTCCTCAATACAAAGTTTAAGGGAAAGAATTTTTTCCGGGCCACCTTCTTCTGTCCGGCGGTTTTGAGCACACTGGTGGTAGGCTATCTATGGAAATACATTCTTTCAGCCAGTGATTTTGGTTTTGTCAATCAGATTTTAAATCAGCTGGGAGTTGGAACTGTAAATTTCCTTGGCAATGGAAAACTGGCGCTTGTCTCCATCATATTTACGCAGGTATGGCAGTGGTTTGGCTGGTCCATGGTTATTTATCTCGGAAACCTCCAGAGTATCAGCGATGATCTCTATGAGGCCGCGTCGATCGACGGCGCGTCGACTTTAAGAAAGTTCTGGCATATCACAATACCGGGTCTGGCGCCTGCGATTAAAATTAATCTGGTGACAGGAATTATTTCAGGCCTGAAGGTATTCGATGTGGTATTGTCCATGACGAATGGGGGGCCGGCTCATAAAACCGATACGATACTGTCTTTGATGTTTGCCAAGTTCTCAGAGGGCAATTACGGATATGCATCTTCTTTTGGAATCATGTTTTTGATTGTCAGTATGGTGTTATCAGCAGTATTACTGGGATTGTTTGGTAAATGGGAGAGGAGACTGGGACAGTGATCAGACAGAAAAGAGTGCAGCAGGGGCTAAAATATGTATGTATGACTATTTTAGCGGTAATGGTACTGGTGCCGATCTACTATTTAATTGTGACAACATTCAAGACATCTGCGGAAGCGACAGCGGCTCCGATGGCCTTGCCGTCTTCCTTCGATTTAAGCGGCTATGCCAGGGCATTTCAAAAAATGCAGTATCCAAGGGCGCTGATGAATACCGTAATCATCACGGTGTGTTCCGTGGCCGGAATTATCATTGTATCGGCCATGTGCGGATATGCGCTGAACCGGAAAGGCAATTACCGGTTATCAAAAATGACATTTACATTGCTGTTATCAGGGATGCTGTTTCCCTATCAGATGTCAATCCTGGGACTTTACCGGCTGATACAGACGATGGGATTAATGAATCATTTAACGGCAGTAATCCTGATTGACGTTGCCTGTAACATCCCGTTTGCGACATTTATGTTCCGCAGCTTTGTTTCTACAATCCCGGTGGAACTGGAGGAAGCGGCCAGAATTGACGGTGCGGGAACCTTCCGTACCTTCTGGACGATCACATTTCCGCTTATGAAGCCAATTGTGGCTACAATTTCAATCCTGAATGCGTTGACAATCTGGAATGATTTTATGGGACCGCTGTATTTCTTACAGGTCAGAGAGAAAGATGTTCTGTTGCAGGAGATTTACCGGAATGTCGGTCAGTTCTCTACGGATTGGACCAGTCTCTTTCAGATGCTGGTATTAGGCGCGCTTCCGCTGCTGGTGTTCTACTTATTTATGCAACGCTATATTATCGGCGGCGTTATGAGCGGGTCAATAAAAGGATAAAAGAATAAGATGGGAGACGGAATTATGAAAAATGGAAAATCATACACATTTATTTTACAGGAGGATCAGGAAAGCAGGCTGATATTTTTGGGAGCGGCAGAAGATGAGTTCGGAATGAACTGGATTGAGGGCAGCAAACCATGGGGGACAATCATCTGCCCTGATGGTATCAAGACATCGGTGAAACGTGAAATCTTACCGAACGGGCATCTGCAGGAACGCTTTTGTTTTGAAAATGTATCTGAATTTCCAGTGTTTTTTAAGAAAACAGATGTGGGGATATATGCAACCTTTCACGATGATTACAGGCAGGCGGACGAATGTATGACACGGCGGTGCCATACACATATTTTCTGCGGCGGAGAGGCGTCCTACGTCATGGCACTCCGCATGGGAGGGCAGGCACCGCACCTTGGGCTTATGGTGACAGCGGGGAGTATCAGCAGCTACAGCACAGAGCGGGATGAAGGCGCATTAAGTAATGACCGGGGAGATTTTATCCTGCATCCGGTGATAGAACCATTAAAACCCGGGGGAAGTGCGGAAATTGTATGGGAACTATTCTGGTTTGAAGACAAAGGGGATTTTGAGAGACAGCTGATCGGCGGAGGTAAAATACCGGTGCTGAAGACACAGCAGTGCACTTACTTTCCCGGAGAGAATATTGTTTTTGACGTTTTCTATGGGGCGCATGTGGAATCAGCCGATATCTCAGTTTCTTTTAACGAACGGTGTGTGGCGTTTCAGAGTGACTGGGATGGAGCAGTTACCCGCATACACTGCGGGCAGAAGGCAGATAACGAGGGCGAGATCCGGGTATGTGTCAGAGTTGGCGTGAAAGAACTGAACGCAGTATTTTATGTGAGCCCGGATTTAAGGAATCTGGTGCGGAGCCGCTGCAGATTTATTGCAGAAAAACAGCAGTACCACGGTGAGATCTCAATGCTGGACGGAGCATATCTGATCTATGATAACGAAGAAAAAACACGGTATTACAGCCATCTGGATGATCACAATGGCGGCCGTGAGAGAATCGGAATGGGAGCACTTTTGGCACTTTGGCTGCAAAAGGAGGAAGATCCCTGTTTGAGAGAAAGTCTGACTCAATACGTAACGTACGTATATCGGGAATTATACGATGAGGAAACAGGAACTGTGTATAACGATATTTCGCATAATTTAGACTGGCATCGCAAATATAATTATCCATGGACAGCGGTGCTGCAGATCGAGATGTATCATCTGACAAAGGAAACACGTTATCTGGAGCACGCCTTCCGCACGATGAAGCGATACTACCTGGAAGGGGGAGACCGGTTCTATGCGATTGGCCTTCCTGTAAGCGAATTAGCGGCCTTATTGAGAGAAAACCACATGGATATGCAGTGCGAGGATTTAAAAACCAGCTTTTTCAGACATGCGGATTATATTCTGGAAAGAGGAACATCCTATCCGCTTCATGAGGTGAATTTTGAACAGAGTATCGTGGCTCCCGGAACAAGCTGCCTGCTGCAGGCCTATCAGATATCGGGGGAAGAAAGATATCTTGAAGAGGCAAAACGGCAGTTAAAGCTTCTCGATCAATTTAACGGACAACAGCCGGATTACCACCAGTTTGAGAATTCGATTCGTCACTGGGATGGTTACTGGTTCGGAAAATACCGGATGTTTGGCGATACGTATCCTCATTACTGGAGTGTTTTAACCGGAGTAGATTTTATTCAGTACGAACAGGCCACGGGAGATCATTCCTTCCGGGAGATGGCCAGAGCTTCCCTGCGAGGCTGCTTAAATCTCTTCTCTGCCGATGGAAGCGCCTCCTGTGCCATGGTGTTTCCGCAGACGGTAAATGGGAAAAAAGGGAATTTTTACGATCCATGGGCGAATGATCAGGACTGGGCGTTGTATTACGCTTTAAAATATGAGGATGTTATACTGGAAGGCGGTTTATAATATGAATTTTAAACTGCACATTCAGAGCAGAGATCTCTTTGCCCTGAATGTGCAGTTTTTATTGTGTAATAGGAAAGTGCCCCTATTACACGATAAAGCCTTCCGGACACTTTATTTATACATTCTCTACCACCGAAAACAATTCCTTCAGCAAATATAAATAAAAATTCAATCCCCAAAATGTATATAATAACCAATAAATGAGATAAATCAAGAAAGATATTGACAAATATGCAATACACAAATATAATACAAACATAGGACGTTCTACATATAACAGAGGAGGCTTATATGAATCATACAAAAATGACCATAAAAGGCGATAAGTTTTATATTAATGGGGAACTGACGTACAGTGAGATCGATGGCTGTCCTTATCGCGGGCTGCTCATGAATGCCAGATTCATTCAGGGGATTTACGATGATAAGACCGGGAGGGAACGATACAGCCGTTTCGGAAAAAACTTTGATCCGGATCAGAACACAGACGAACTGATCGAGAGTCTTCCTGAATGGTATCAGGCAGGTTTGAGGGCATTCACCGTTGGGCTGCAGGGCGGCGGTCCCTGCTTCACGATTCCGCTGGATTCGATTGATAATAATCCGTATGGAAGCGATGGGAAAAATCTGGATCAGGCGTATTTAAGCAGGCTGGCAAGACTCATCGACGCGGCTGACCGGCAGGGAATGGTTGTGATTGTAAGCCTGTTTTATGGAGTACAGAGTATGTATCTTACCGATGATGACGCGGTGGAGCAGGCGGTGACAAATATATGCCGGTGGCTGAAAGATCGGGACGATAAGAATGTTATCATCGAGGCTGCCAATGAGCACAATATCAGCGCTTTTGAATGCCATAAGGTTTTGAGTCAGGAGAATGGGATTCTGAGGCTGATGGAGATTGCGAAAAAAGAATCCGGCGGACTTCCAGTCGGCTGTTCCGGCACAGGCGGATACTTTTCAGAGCGGATAGCCAAAGCATCCGACGTAATTCTGATCCATGGAAATGCACAGTCAAGGAATCTGCTGTACAATCTGATTAAGAAAGCAAAGGCGATTCAGCCGGCGAGGCCGATAGTGGTGAACGAAGATTCGCAGGCGCTGAGCCAGATGAAGGTCACTTTCCAGAACGGTGTGTCGTGGGGATATTACAATAACATGACGAAGCAGGAACCGCCGACAGTATGGGGAATCACAAAGGGAGAGGACGCATACTTTGCCCTGCGGATGCAGGAGTATCTGACTGGAAAGCAGAGTGATCTTCCATTTGAAGACCAGTTTTATCTTCAGGGATTAGAAAAGGACATGGCGTACGAAGGAAAGCGTTTTATCCGTCTGGCCAGTTTATATCCGGAGCAGATCGATTATGTGGAATTCTATCGAGACGGTATTCTGTATGAGCAGGCATATGACGATCCGTTTGTCATCAACTTTATAGAGAACTGGTGGCAGGGACCGGTAACGGGAATTGAGAGCGGTGAAGAGTGGAAGGCAGTGGTCCATCTCCGCGACGGAAAAATAATAGAAAAAAGAACCATTGCAGAGTAATTTATGATATATTAGTAACAAATGATGGTGAAAGGTCGTAGAAGGGCATGGCAGGGAATGACAGAAAAAGATTAGAGACAATCGGACAGAAGACTATCGTGGATCAGATTATCAATACCCTCACGGAATCCATTATAAGAGGAGACTACAAATCGGGTTCCAAGCTTCCCAGTGAATTCGAACTGATGGAGGAGCTGCAGGTAAGCAGAAATTCTCTGCGGGAAGCGATGAAGATTCTGGCGACAATGGGGATTGTTGAAATTAAGAGGGGTGACGGAACTTATATCTGTTCCCAGGTAAATCCCACATTGTTTGACCGTCTTGTTTACAGCATGATTTATGACGTGAGCAGCAGCGACGAGCTTCTGGAACTCCGGCAGATTCTGGACGAATCGACCGTACAGCTGGCGATGTCGAAGATCACGCCGGAAGAAGTAGAGAAGCTGCAGCACAGTATTGATAAGATGAAGGATGCCTGTAAGAACCAGGATGTAGAACAGATGCAGACGTGTGACTTAGAGTTTCATATGCTTTTGATTGACAGCTGCAAGAACATTTTCTTTATTCGGATTTTAAAAAGCGTTTACAGTATTTTTGAAAAATCCATCGTGGAGAATGTCAGAAAGGAAACCGTCGATTCAAAGGCACCGTTATACCACCAGAGAATTCTGGACTGTATTGTCAATAAAGATTACAACACGGTTCATGAGGTGGTTGCGGAATCACTGGCTACCTGGAGAGAACGGGTTTAAATCCGGGATAAAACAAGCGAAACGTTTGTTTTATATCATTAAACGTAGGACGTTCTACAAAAATACCTTTCAAAAATAATAGAATTTCATATATAGGAGGAGAAGAATATGTTTAAAAGAGCAAAGAGAATGGCAGCATTATTGACAGCAGCGGCTATGGCCCTGACACTGACGGCCTGCTCCGGTTCGGGGGACAATGCAGGACAGGGGGGAAAATCGGCAGAGACAACAGTGACTGCGGATAAGAGCGGCAAGGAGACGGTCAGAATGATCATTCCGGGGTTAAGCGAGAATTCGACTGTCGATCCGGTATCCGGTCTGGAGACGAAAAGTCTGGGGGAATTTCAGGATTTTCTGAATGCAAAGATACCTGATTATAACATCGAGATTCTGACGATTGCCTGGGATGGCTGGATCCAGAGTATGGAAGCCATGCTGACCGCGGGGGAAGCGGATATGGGCATTTTTACAAATCAGGAAGCAGTACCCAGCTGGTATATGGATCTGACACCGTATCTTGAAAAGGATGAGGAGATTAATTTAAACAATCTTTCGGATCTGTTTATTGACCCCGCCGTCTATTACACCAGATATAAATCCTTTAACCATCCGGAAGAGAGCGGTAATATATACGGACTTCCGCTTACGATTGCGTGCAACATGATTACATATGACAGCCAGCTGTTTAAAGAGTGGGGAGTGGAAGAACCCAATGAAGAGATGACCTTTTCCCAGCTGGTTGATCTGGCAGAGAAAATGACTGGAACAAACCCGGTTACCGGAAAGAAAAACTATGGAGCATTTATATTTCATGAGTGGGCAGAGTGGTATGCGTTAAGCTACGATGTGGCAAAGCCATTTACCAGTGATACGATGAATATCAGCGAGCTGGATATGGATGAATATGTGGAGAGTATTAAGACATCGCCGGAAGCAAAGGCCTGGTTTACTGACTTCATCAGACTGGTGGACTGCTGCAATGAGGCGGTTGCAACGGGAGACGGTGCGGATAACTGGCTGACAGAGGATAATGATACGGCGATCAATTTTGACTGCAATAACCAGACAAAGGCGTACATGCAGTATGTTTACGCAGGGGACAGCTCTACGACAGACAGATATAAGGCGGTTATGATTCCAGAGGGCACCTACGGCGCCAGCTTCCCGGAATTCTTCCGGCTGGCAATCGCAAAAAATGCAAAGAATCCGGATGCTGCATGGGAAGTAATCAAAGATATGGTAACGAATAAGGAGATTATTGATTTCTATCTGACCAACTACGCCAGAGATAAGATCACCTGCTTAAAGGATTCTTCCGGAATGACCATGATGGATTATGAAATCAACCAGAAGAGACTTGATTACCAGCAGAAAAATATGTTTACGACAGACGATTACTGGTATTGGAGGACTGCGATGCAGACCATTGACAACCAGCTTTTGTCCAAGCAGTATACCGCGGATCAGGCGGTGGACGCCTATTATAATGAAGTGAAGACATGGGTTGAAAATATAAAGAGGCAGTCGGGGGATAGCTTATGAAGAATGTAAAGATCAAAAGATATATCAGCTGGTATCTGTTATTACTGATTCCAATGGTAGGAACACTGGTATTTAATTTCTATCCGCTGATTCAGACGATGGTTACCAGCCTGCAGAATATGAATGGTAAATTTATCGGCTTTACCAATTATCGTATTATGTTTGCCAGCAGTGAGTTTAAGCAGACCGTTATCAATACACTCTATATGGCTGTTTTGGGTGTTGCATTTAATATTCCGCTCGCATTCATCATCGCCAGCCTGTTAAATAATATCGGCAGGGGCAAAGGAATCTACCGCGTGATCTTTCTTTTGCCGATGGTAATGTCTATGGTAACCGTTGTGACGCTGTTTAAATATCTGATGCTGCCGAACGAAGAGGGTGTTTTTAATTATATCATTGGAATATTGGGTTTCGAACCGAGCCTGTGGCTGAACGGAACGGGGACGGCGAGAGAGTCTGTTGTCTTTATCGCTGTGTGGAAGGGAATTGGATATAATGTCATTCTTTTCTTTGCAGGCCTTCAGGGAATTCCCGCTGATATGTATGAGGCGGCGGAGATTGACGGCGCGAACAGCTTTAAGAAGTGGCTCTATATTACGATACCGGCTTCCAAGAGTACGTTTACCTTCGTATTGATTACATCGACAATTGCCGCCTTAAAGCGTTTTACCGAGGTTTATGCGGTGAGCATGGAGACCGGCAATCCGGCAGGCAGACTGGAGACATTATTGCTGTATATTTATAAGAATTCTTTCTCAACGCTGAACTATAAGGATGAGGGGCTGGCAGGCGCGGCATCTGTGGTGCTGTTCCTGATTATTCTGGCGGCCACACTGGTAAACAGCCACCTGACAAAGGAAAAAGAAGTCAGTGCAGACAATCCGAAAAGAAGGGGGACGAAAGCATGAACAGTCATAAAAAGAAGGTAAAACCGTCAATTATAGTAAGCTATGTGATTCTGTCGCTGCTGGCACTCATTATCGTAGTTCCGTTCTTCTGGTTTATCTCCACCAGCTTTGATTATGTGAAATCGTACTCACTGAGATTTCCTCCAAGAATGCTTCCGAAAGTATTCAGCACATTTAACTATAACATGGCTCTCACCAATGTACCGGTGCTCAGCTATTTGAAAAATACAATCATTCTCGTGGTATTAAGCGTTGTTTTCAATGTGCTGACGTCCACCGTGGCCGGTTTTGCGATATCGAAGGGCCGCTTTCCGGGGAAAGGGATTGCGCTGCTTATCATCCTTTCCAATATGATGGTTCCGTTTGAATCCAAGCTGCTTCCGATCTATTCCATTATCAGGGGCATCGGCTTAAATAATACCTTTCTTGGCGTTATTCTGCCGAGCGTGATGACGAATGCCATGTACATATTCTTTGTTAAGACGTATTGTGACAGCCTGCCGGACGACTTATATGAAGCCGGCCGCGTGGACGGTGCGAATTTGATGAGGATATACAGCCAGGTTTATCTGCCGCTTCTTACGCCAATTATCGCTACGATTGTGGTGCTGGATTCCATTAATGTGTGGAATGATCTGCTCTGGCCGATGATTGTCATGACGAAGCAGAGCAATTATACGGTTCAAATTGGGCTCCAGATTTATAACTCGGGATCTGCGGGAGCCACCCATGCGGGAACTGCGCTGGCCTTATCGGTGATCAGCATCATTCCGCTGTCGGTTATCTATATCTTTTGCCAGAAATACATTGTTCAAAGTATTGCTTTTTCAGGAATGAAACAATAACCATTTATCATAATTCAAACAGGAACAGAGGAAAGAAAAATGAAAAAAACATTGTATACCATCAACACGGTCAACAACTTTATGGACATCATCTTTAAGCCCTTCGGCGAACCGTTTGCGGCACAGACAGAGGGTCTTACGATCTATAACATCATGGATGACAGTCTGTTAAAGGAAACGCTGGCGGGCGGCGGAGTCACAGCCAATGTGTGCAGCCGGATGTTAAGCTATGCCCAGGCGGCCCAGGCGTCGGGAGCGGATGGAATCCTGACGACCTGCACGTCTGTCAATGAAGCGACAAAGTATATCAGGAAATTCTTAAACATCCCGGTGATGAATATAGAAGAACCCGTGGCGGAGATGGCAGTAGCGAACGGAACGAGAATCGGAATCCTGGCTACGCTTCCTACCAGCCCTGCGGCCATCGGACGTGTGATTATGGAAAAGGCTGCAGAAGCCGGAAAAGAAATTGAACTGGTAAATGAAGTGGTAGACGGAGCCTTTGATGTGCTCTGCAGCGGAGACAGGGAAAAGCATGACCGTATGGTGTGCGAGGCTCTGTATCAATTAGCTGAAAAAGTCGATGTCATTGCATTTGCACAGATATCGATGAGCCTGCTTCCGCATGATCCGGTAAATGTGCCTGTCTATAAAATCGGCCCCTCCGGATTTGAGAAAATTTACAGTATGATGAACGAATAGAAAGGATCGTGCCATGGGAGATCAAGCGATGGTAGACAGCCTGAAACAACAGGCGAAAACAGTGAGAAAAGAAGTGCTGACAATGATACATACAGCAGGCTCCGGACATCCGGGCGGTTCGCTGTCAGCGGCAGACATTATGACAGCGCTGTATTTTCATGAACTAAATATCCGTCCGGAGGAGCCGAAATGGGATGGCAGGGACCGGTTCGTATTATCCAAAGGCCATGTTTGCCCGGTTTTGTATACCTGCCTGGCGCTCAGAGGATATTTTGACAAAGAGATTTTAGGAACGCTTCGCAGGGAGGGATCCATTCTGCAGGGGCATCCGGATATGAAGCGCTGCCCCGGAATCGATATTTCAACAGGGTCGCTGGGACAGGGAATATCCACAGCCGCAGGCATGGCTTTGAGAGCAAAGAGAGATGGCTTAAGCTACCGTGTGTTTGTGCTGGTGGGAGACGGTGAGGCCCAGGAAGGCCAGGTATGGGAGGCGGCAGAAACCGCATCCAAATACGAACTGGATAACCTGATTATTATTGTAGACAACAATGGACTGCAGAATGACGGACCCTGCGACGCAGTCATGCCGACCAGGGATCTGGCTGAAAAGTTTAAGGCATTTGGCTGCAATACGTATAAGATGGATGGCCATAATATGGATGAAATCCTAGATACGCTGGATGCTGTCAGAGCCAGCGGCAGCCGTAAGCCGCACTGCATCGTGGCAAAGACAGTAAAGGGAAAAGGCGTGTCCTTTATGGAAAATATTCCGTCATGGCATGGAATGGCGCCGAATGATGAAGAGTATGCACGGGCAATTGCTGATATAGAGGAGGGATTTTAATGTTCGTAAAAAACGTAGGACGTCCCACAAGAGAAGCGTATGGTGATGAGATTCTGGAATTGGGGAAAGAAAATCCTGATTTCTATATCGTGGATTGTGATATCGGAAAATCCTGCAAAACGGTTGAATTTTCGAAGCAGTTTCCGAGACAGCATGTGAATGTGGGGATTGCAGAGCAGAATGCCTGCGGTGTGGCGGCCGGTCTGGCGGCCTGCGGAAAAATTCCGTTTGTCACAACGTATGCGGTATTTGGCAGCATGCGCATGAGTGAACAGATCCGTCAGGAGATCTGTTATCCAAAATTGAACGTGAAGATAGCCTGCTCCCATGGAGGTCTCACACCGGCCAATGACGGCGCAAGTCACCAGGGAATAGAAGATATGGGGATTTTAAGAACCATTCCCAACATGACGATTGTGAATGGATGTGATTATTATTCCACCAGAAAACTGGTTCGCGCCGCGGCATATTATCAGGGGCCCGTATATCTGCGGTTCACGAGGGACGCCGTCCCATTTGTCTATGATGAGACGGAAGCATTTGAGATTGGGAAAGCAAAGGTTTTAAAAGATGGCAGTGACATCACGATCATTGCCAACGGCGATGTCATGAGCCGCGCATATGAGGCCGCAGACCTCCTGGAAGAGAAGGGAATCTCCGTGAGGCTTCTGGATATGCATACGATTAAGCCGCTGGACACGGAAGCGGTACTCGATGCTCTGAAGAAAACCGGAAGAGTGATTACTGTAGAAGACCACAATGTGATCAATGGGCTTGGAAGCGCGGTCTGTGAGGTGGCGGCCGAGGCCGGAACCGGAAAGGTGATTCGCATCGGAATCCAGGACCATTTCGGAGAATCTGCGCCATACGAAAAGCTGTTGGACAAAAATGGAATATCAGTCGATAATATAGTATCCAAAGCGATGGAATTATTGTAAGAAGAATGACGAGGGGAACAGAATGAAGATAGTTATTTTAGATGGATATACCGAAAACCCAGGTGATTTGAGCTGGGGAGAACTTGAGAAGCTGGGAGAACTGACCGTATACGACAGAACTCCGTTTGAGAATACCGGAGAGATCATTCAACGGATCGGAGACGCGGAGATTGTCATAACGAATAAAACGCCGATTACCAGGGAAACCATGGACTCCTGTACCAATATAAAATACATCGGTATGCTGGCGACCGGATATAATGTAGTGGATTACAAAGCGGCAAAAGAAAAGGGCATTCCTCTATGCAATATCCCCTCCTATGGCACGGATGCAGTAGGCCAGTTTGCCATTGCCCTGCTCCTGGAGATCTGTCATCATATCGGCCATCATGATCAGGCGGTACACGATGGAAGATGGGAACAGAATCAGGACTGGTGTTTCTGGGATTATCCGCTGATGGAGTTAGCCGGTAAGACCATGGGAATTATCGGATATGGAAGAATTGGCCAGAGCACAGGCAGAATCGCCCAGGCACTCGGCATGAATGTGCTGGCCTGTGACGCGTACAAAAATGCGGAGCTGGAAAGCGCGGCGTGCCATTATGTCGATTTGGATGAACTTCTCTCTGGCTCCGATGTGATTGCGCTCCATTGTCCGCTGTTTCCGGAGACAGAAGGCATCATTAACAGGGATAGTATTGCTAAAATGAAAGACGGCGTCATTATTTTGAACAATTCCCGAGGACCACTGATTGTGGAGAAGGATTTAGCAGATGCCCTTACAAGCGGAAAGGTATACGCCGCGGGCCTGGATGTAGTATCCACCGAGCCGATCCGAGGCGATAATCCGCTGTTAAACGCCCCCAATTGTATCATTACTCCGCATATTTCCTGGGCATCAAAGGAAAGCAGGCAGAGACTGATGGATATAGCCGTGGACAATGTGAAGGCATTTTTAGCCGGAAAACCGCAGAATGTGGTAAATAACTAACGTAATTCTCGGACAAGGGCTCCGTATTGGCTGCCAATGTGCTGTTTCATTGGATTTACGCGCTTGATTTGCCGATGGAGAAATTCAAGCATTTAATCGATGATTAGAAAACAAAATAAAAGTCTGGATCGGGTGAATCACTGCCCGATCCTTTTTCGGTTTCGCGCTTCATACATAGTTTCACGGCAAAGCACGGATACTACATATATGAATAAAAATCGGATAACCGGAGAAAGACCGGAAACTAATTCAACATTAAAAATAGGAACGCATCTGTCTGTTGCGAAAGGGTATGCTGCGCTGGCAAGGGATGCCGTAAAAATCGGTGCGAACACATTCCAGCTTTTTATACGCAACCCGCGGGGAGCCAGGGCAAAAGAGATTAAGCCTGAGGAAATAGAGGCGTTTCAAACGATATTAAGAAACCACAATTTCACGCCTTTCATCGCCCACGCGCCTTATACGTTAAATCTCTGCTCCGCAAATCAGCATTTAAGAGAGCTGTCTGCGCAAATGATGGGCGAAGATTTGAAGCGCATGGAATTCATGCCGGGGAATCTATATAATCTCCATCCGGGCAGCCGGCTGGATCAGCCCGTAGACCGTGCAGTGGAACAGATCGCAGAAGGACTCAATGAGACCATGTTCCCGGAAATGCGGACAATGGTATTGCTGGAAACGATGGCCGGAAAGGGAAGTGAGGTCGGCAGATGCTTTGAGGAACTGAAAAGTATATTGGATAGGGTGGAATTGAAAGACAAGATAGGTTTTTGTATGGATGCCTGCCATATGTGGGATTCCGGGTATGACATTGTGAATCATCTGGATGAGGTGCTTGAGCATTTCGATCATCTGATCGGTTTGCAATACCTGAAAGCATTTCATATCAATGACAGCATGAATGTCAGAGAAAGCCATAAGGACCGGCATACGCTCATTGGCAGCGGGTATATAGGGGAAGAGACAATCCATAGGATCATCAACCATCCCCTGCTCCATGAGTTGCCGTTTATATTGGAGACGCCTACGGATTTGACGGGACATGCGGAGGAGATCAGGCGTTTGAAAGAGATGTATAGATGGGATAAGCAGATGGACGAATATACCGGATTCTGACAGAACCGCCGCAAGCGAAAAATATTGCAGGAAAAGCCGTTTAAAGGGGCGATAATTTCTCCGTAATATGGTAGAATCAACATAACAGGCAAATTTTGCTGACAATCTGATTTGGAGGGGAAACTATGTCAAAGAGTACAGAGGTTCTGCGCATCTGCGAAGAAAAGGGAATCAGGATGATTGATTTCAAGATGACGGATTTAAACGGCCGTTGGAGACACATTACCATTCCGGTTGAACGGTTTGATGAAGAGATTTTTACGCAGGGGATTGGTTTTGATGGTTCGAACTATGGATACGCCCCGGTGGAAAAGAGTGATATGGTATTTATACCGGACCCCGAAACTGCTGTGGTGGATCCGTTTACAGAGATTCCGACGCTGACCATGTGCGGAGACGTATGTGTGATAGGAAAGGAAAACAAGCCATTTGACCAGTATCCCAGGAATGTAAGCCTGCGGGCCATTCAATATATGAAGGAACAGGGAATTGCGGATCAGATGCTGATCGGGCCGGAATTCGAGTTCCATTTATTTGACAATGTCAGCTATATGGTGGAGCCGCAGCGTATGGCTTTTACCGTGGATACCAGGCAGGCGGCCTGGAACAGCGGCAGGGAGTCTGCTGATAACAAAGGCTTTTTAGTACCCGGAGGCGGCGGATACCATATCGCGGCACCTCAGGATACAGCCTATACTTTAAGAAGCAGAATGTGCATGATGCTTCAGGAGTGGGGAGTGGATGTGAAATACCATCACCATGAGGTAGGCGGCTCAGGACAGATGGAGATCGAGGTGGAGCTGGGCGATATGGTGGACATGGCGGACAAGACCATGATTATCAAATACGTGATCCATAACGCCGCGGTTCAGGATGGAAGGACTGCTACCTTTATGCCGAAACCCATTTACAAAGAGGCCGGCAATGGAATGCATGTCCATATGCTGCTGATGAAAGACGGGGAGCCGGTTTTTTACGATGAGGATGGATATTCCGGTCTCAGTAAGACTGCACACTATTTTATAGGAGGACTGTTAAAACACGTCCCATCCTTATGTGCATTTACCAATCCGTCCACAAACTCCTTTAAGCGTCTTGTGCCGGGATACGAAGCACCGGTGACCATCGGATATGCCACATCCAACCGAAGCGCCGTGATCAGGATTCCGGCTTATGCCAAGACTCCGAAGGCCAAACGGTTTGAACTGAGAAATCCGGATGCAACAGCGAATCCTTACTATGCGTATGCGGCGATCCTGATGGCGGGACTCGATGGCATTCAGAATCAGATCGATCCGGAAAAACATGGCTGGGGGCCATTTGACTGTAATCTCTATGATCTTCCGGAGGAAGAAAAAGCAAAGATCCAGTCGCTGCCAAAGACATTGGAGGAGGCACTTCATGCTCTGGAGGCCGATCATGAATATCTGACAGCGGGAGGAGTGTTCCCGGAGCGCCTGATTGAGATATGGCTTAAGAAGAAAAGAGCGGAGAGCCGGGAGCTGTCTCAGATTCCACATCCGGCGGAGTTCCAGAGATATTTTGATTTGTAATCATTTGGTATTGCAGGGAGCTGCTTCAGTTATCCTGATTGATAGTAAAAATCTGCGGTTTCGGGTCCTCCCGGGACCGCTTTTATTTATGGGAACAGCATAGTTGAATATGAATAAAAAAACGCAAAAATTTAAAAAAATGAAAAAAAACAAAAAACATGTTGACTTTTGTCGGCTGCTTTGATATGATATACCTCGCCGCTGAAAACGGCGGCAAACTTTTCCAGAAATCTTCCAGCTGAACCGCTGAGAAAGTTTTGAAGAAAATGAAAAAAGTGGTTGACAAAAACAAATCACTGTGATAAGATATAAAAGTTGCTGCTGACACAGATCGACAGCAAACGCACTTTGAAAACAGAAGATTGAACAGTATGTAAAACCCTGAAAATTCTAATAAAACAAGCCATTGTTTGATGGCTTTGAATGAGAAAATTCAGAACGAATACAATTATTGTATACGAA